>CAWBGA010000004.1:0-149098 GCA_963788195.1 Nitrospirota bacterium | reverse complement strand
ACCGCATATCCGGATTGATCGTTGTCGAAATAGATATATATGGCCCTGAGGTCTGACTGCCATTTGCGGATTCGATCGCTCCACATCCTGAGCGCGGCGACCTCGTAACTTCCTTGGTAGGCCTTATTCGTAGGCCCATGGAGCCTCACGTACGTGAAGTCGGCGGTAAGGCGAACCGGGGAACGAAATCCGGCCAGCTCATAAATACAAAACGCGGCATTATGGCGCGCGAGCAGTTCGTACACCTCGCGGAACATGCCAGCTAGGGTCCCGCAACTCAAAACTGTATCGATATCGGTCCGGAAGCGCCGCCAGGAATTCGGCCAGACGTCCCGTATCGCACTTCCAATGCGGAGGAAGTTGAAAAAGAATCGGCCCCAGCGTCTCACCAAGAAGCTCGACGAGGGGAAAAAATCGCTCGAGCGCCGCGGTTGGGTCCTTCAACTTCTTCATATGGGTCAGGTAGCGGCTCGCCTTGACGGCAAAGCAGAATTCCGGCGGCGCCAGGCGCCGCCAGTTTTCAAACGTGCTGGCCAACGGCAGTCGATAAAACGAATTATTGATCTCGACGGTATCAAAATGATCGAGATAGAATTCAAGCATGCCGGACGACGGTAAACCCTCCGGATAGAAGGGGCCGCGCCAGTGTTTGTAGTGCCATCCCGACGTTCCGATGCGAGTATCGCATGCGGGGATCACCTTCACGCTCCTTGGAATCGTCTTGCTCTGATCGCCGGCACTTTTTGAAGGAGACTCGACGCCCACGCCATGGATATAGACCAGCTCCCCGCCCAGCCACCCGGACAGCCCAAGCAGCATCACGCCGAGGACTGAAAGGGCGACCGGGAATCCAGCGCCCGGTGAAGCGGTCATCCTCATCCAGAGATTCACACAAAACATCGCGACAATCACAAGGTTTACGATCATATGGGTTCGCGCGATCCTGGTCGGGACCGGCTCCGACAACGAGAGGTAGTCAATAAGCCCCGGCACTGCCGCGGCCAAGCCACCAACGATGCCCCCGGCCATCGTGTAAAACGCCATGTCGCTCCAAATAGGGCCTCCCCATCCGAGACCATAGATGATGTCGCTGACCAATGAGAAAATCCAAAGGGCGATCGGGAACGGCACCAGCATGGGATGAATCGGATGCTTCGCAAAACTGGCACGGCTTGCCATTATTTTCCTCCTTTCATTACGCGCGTCGCATCTAGTTCTGCACCCTGTTTGACGACGCTGATATGGCCATCACTTTCTATACAGGCCTCCTTGACCTTTTTGACGTCGGAGATTCCATGCTGGCGTAGTTGACTCATCAACTCGTCCTCACTGATGAGCTCCTTTTTCATCTGCTCGCGCATCAAACGACCGTCCTTGACGATTTTCAACGGGCCCGCATGAAAAATGCGCTCGAGGCGGGGGAAACGATATCCCAACCAATCGAGCGTATAGCTCCAGAACACGATGGTCGAGACGAGGAGCAGCCCATCTGTGAGAGAATGATAGTCATCGGCCATCGCATTCTGCGCCGCATCTGCAATGAGCACCAACACCAACACATCGGCGATGCCGAGCGAGCCCGCCTGACGCTTCAGCACGAATCGAAGAAGAAAGTAGATCGACAGGTACATGATCGCTACCGCGGAAAAAGATCTCAAGCAGCGGTGTGTCCGGTACGAACATTTTCTCCCACTCAATATTGGAGAAGATCGGCGTCATGCCTGATAGTCTGCCTTCATCAGTATCGTTCTGATTGCGCCCGCCTGTTCTTCAAGCTCCTTCTTTCGCACGTCAAAATCCCGAGCGACCGGTAGATTTTGAGACGACTCCGCATTTGATGACATCAATCGAAGGAAGGCGATTCGTTCTTCAAGCATCCTCAGCGCGGTCCATAAGGCTCGCTCCAACGCTACTCCCTGCGCCTTGAGCACATTTTCAGGCGAATACGCATGACCGACCCGACAACGATACCGCGACACGTCACCCTCCGAAATTTCAAACAAAGTCCCGCTGCAATCAGGGCAAGTAAACACTGACGGGCTACCTGGTTTGTCTTCACTGTTGATTTCTGCCATGGCAAATTCCGCGATCTTCACTTCCTTCGCCATCGCGAGGGTGGAACGCGGCATGGGTCTTTCTAATGCGATGGATGTGGAGGTCAGCTGAATCAACAGCGATGCGATCTCTTGAGTGGGAAGGCAGTAGTCGATTTGGACATGTTTGAGGGCATTTCGCGGCATCCCGGGTGCAATGGCTTCTTCAGGGTCCTGCACGATCGTGATACCCCCGCTATCCTTGATCGCATACAGGCCGGCGGTGCCATCATCGAGTGTGCCGGACAGCAGCACACCGATGACTCGGGATTCAAAGGCCTGCGCGGCGCTCCTAAACAGGGGATCAATCGCCGGGCGGTGTCGGTTTTCCTGAGGTCCTCGGACGACGCGAAGTGTGCGATTCGGCTTCACCAACAGATGATGATCCGGCGAGGAGACGTACACGTGCCCTGATAGGAATTCCTCACCGTCCTTGGCGGCGGACGCCGGCATTGGACCTGCACGGGAAAGAATGTTCGGTAATAAGCTGGGCCCTGTAGGTGAGGTATGAAGGACGACGGCCATGGCCGCCGGCAGACCTCGGGGCAGCCCACGCACAAGTCGGCTCAGGGCTTCGACTCCTCCGGCAGAGGCGCCTACCACGATGACATCAGGTTGAAGCATCTCAGGCCTAGTCTCGCGGTAATTGGCTTGGAATAGGCGGAGCTTACTGGATAGACCCTTCGCGAGCGAGCATACTTTAGTAGCCTTTGGTGCTACTGTTTTGCGGTTACCCTCCGGACTGGGGCGCTATCTTCGCCTAGTAGCAGCCGGTGGGCGTGGAGGCGGGGAGCGTGTAATATTTCGCCACTGCCTCTGCGATCAGTGCGCGACTTTCCAGGGCGGACAGATCATGGCGCTTCTCTATTTCGGCCGCAATCCCGGCCAGTACCTCATCCTTTGATGGCATCCCGGAACCATTGCGAGTATTCCTGTCGGTGCAAATGATAGGTCCAAGTTTCATCATCCACGCCTTCAGCCATCTGTATGAACACCAGCAGGTTCTGAGCCCGTAGATTGAGCTTTTGCTGTGGTCCCTTAAAATAAAAGCTGCGCTCGGCTCCAAGGTCTCCCTCGGCATATTTGCGCTGATGCCGCGAACGCTCCATATGGCAAGGAGCGATGCTTAACCGTATAGGTGAGACCGCGTCCCTCCAAGGCCAGAACAGCGCTTCGCCATTTTCCAAACGAACCGGCCCAGAGGAAGTATTTACGGGTTGCCGACCGAGCAGGGTGCCGGCCTCGCGCAGCGTCGTCTCGGGATCATCACCGACCGCAATCACGGCGTCCACGGAGCTGAGCGCCGACAGTGCAACCTGATTGGGATGCACCGTGATGAAAAACACCTGCGTCAGGTTCTGAGGGAGAGTGAACGCCGCAGCTGTCAAATCGCTGGGCAAAAGATGATGCGCTTCATCCACCAACAGCCAGTGGGGTCGCCCCGTTCGCGTCCGAAGTTCCTGCAAGCGCGGGAGCAACGCCATGAAGAGAGCAGGCCGGTCATTCAGCGGAAGTCCGACCAGATTCACGACAACGTTAGTCGTTGGATTCTTCAGCAGCTGAAGGACTTCATCGACATTGGGGGCGTGGCGCGTATCGCCAACTGACGATAGCGGGACGGAACGACTGATAGTCCCCTTCTGGATCGATCACGCAGAACTGGTAGCGGTGTTCCACTAGGCGCTCGAGGAGTCCTGTCGCGAGCGTGGATTTTCCACCGCCCGAGGTTCCTGCCAGCAGAATGTTCAAACCATACGGCGGAATTGTCACCGCCGCACCATTCTCCTGGGTACCCAGGAGAATATGATGGCGGGTCAGGCGCGGAGCCGCCTGCTCCAGGTCTCGCTCCACCAATGCTTCCACAATTTCGGCGACTCCGTCGCCATGATCCCCGATTGTGACCACGTCGGCCTGTTGCTTTACCATGGGCAAAGCGTTGGCGACCGCTACCGCACACTCACAGAGACGCAGAAATGCGTGATCGTTTTCTGCGTCACCGATCCCCACCACATTGTGGGGCGTGAGTTCCAGTTCCTCAAGCGCCGCGGTAAGCCCGGTCGCCTTGTTGACGCCTGAGGGCAGTACCATGACGGCGCCCTTATTGAAAATCACCTGGCGCTCGAGGCCAAGGTCACGGATGACCCCCAATACAGTCGTTTCGTGGGGCTCCCACGTCGCCACGATCACGCGTCCAACAGAAATCGGCACGCCCCGTGTTTTCAGCTCGCGAAGGAACTCTGCCGGCGGCGGATCACCCAACGGCTTTTCCCTACGCGTGCTCGGGTGGTACAGCAGTGCGCCGTTTTCGGCCACGACCCACTCACATAGATCCAGTTCAGGGAAGACCGAGATGAGTTCCTCCAGCTCGCGACCGGTGACGAGCAGGAGCTTTCGGCCGGAGGCACGCAGGCGCCGAAGCGCCTCCAAGGTCGATTCGGACACGCGGCCGTCTGAAGCCAGGGTGCCATCATAATCACACGCAAACGCAAGGTAGCGCATGACTAGGAACAGCCGCCGGTCACCGACGGCGCCCGATTTCTTCTAACATCTCATGAGACCTATTGATATTAACCGACCTCAGGCGGCGTCTTCTTCACCCTCTCGAGTAATCGAAGAACAGCCAACGCTCGAGCTTCCAACGGATAGGGCTGTCCGCCCTTAAAGATGGCTCCCCCTTTGGGGATCTTGCCGCTGCCGCCCGCGGTGTCCACCATGCTTTCCCAGCGTACGCCTCGCTTATGAGCCGGGAGAACGAAGTCCAACGGCTCATGATGCGCATTCATCAGTACGAGAAAGGTGTCATCGAAAATCGGGTGGCCCTTTCCGTCCGTCTCCTCAATGGCGTCACCGGCTAAGCGCATACCAAAGCACCGTACGAACCCCTTGGCCCATTCTTCTTCCGTCATCTCCTTGCCGTCCGGGCTGAACCAGGCAATGTCCTTGACCGCCGACCCTTGGATGCGACTGCCCTGGAAAAACCGGCGTCGCCGGAACACCGCATGATCGCGCCGGAGTGCGATCAGGTTTTGCGTAAAGCTGAGCAAGGCTTGTGTCTGCCGGGTAAATTTCCAATCAAACCATGTCAGCTCATTGTCTTGGCAATAGGCATTGTTGTTCCCCCGCTGAGTGCGGCCGATCTCATCTCCGCCGCAGATCATGGGAACGCCTTGTGAGAGCAACATCGTCGCCAGCATGTTGCGTTTCTGCCGCTCGCGCAGCTCGTTGATTGCAGGGTCGTCGGTCGGCCCTTCTACGCCGCAATTCCAACTGAAGTTGTCATCACACCCATCGCGGTTCTCCTCGCCATTCGCCTCGTTGTGCTTTTGGTCGTAGGAGACAAGATCGTTCAGCGGAAACCCGTCGTGCGCGGTGACGAAATTGATGCTCGCATGCGGCCGGCGCCCTCCCGGCTCGTACAGATCGCTGCTGCCCGTCAGCCGATAGGCCACTTCCGCAACCTGGCCTCCGTCCCCCCGCCAATAGCGTCGGACCGTGTCACGGTACTTCCCGTTCCACTCGGCCCAGCCAACCGGAAAATTCCCCACCTGATAGCCGCCCTCGCCGAGATCCCAGGGCTCAGCGATCAGCTTCACTTTCGACAGGACAGGATCCTGTTGGATAGTATCGAAGAAGGCGCTCAAGCGATCCACGCTGTGAAGCTCGCGCGCGAGAGTCGACGCGAGATCGAATCGAAATCCGTCAACGTGCATGTCGGTGACCCAATAACGCAAGCTGTCCATGATCAGCTGCAGCGTCCGCGGGTGCCTCACGTTCAGGGTGTTGCCTGTGCCCGTGTAGTCCATGTAGTGGCGGTAATTGTCGCCTCCGAGGCGGTAGTAGGCCGCATTATCGATGCCGCGCAAGGACAGCGTCGGCCCCAGCTGGTTGCCTTCTCCGGTATGGTTGTACACGACATCGAGGATGACCTCGATCCCCGCGCTGTGGAGCGTCTTCACCATCGTCTTGAACTCATTGACGTGCTGCCCGCGTTCTGTGGAGATTCCGTATCCATTATCCGGTGCGAAGAACCCGATACTGTTATAGCCCCAATAATTGGTGAGCCCGCGCTCCAGCAGATGTGGGTCGCGAACGAAATAATGAACCGGCAACAATTCCACCGCGGTGACGCCGAGTGACCGCAAATAGTCGATCGCCGCGGGGGTTGCCAACCCCGCGTATGTCCCCCGCAAGTTATCCGGAATGTCGGGGTGGCGGAAGGTGAATCCTTTTACGTGAAGCTCATAGATCAGGGTTTTATCCCACCGCGTTCTTAGTAATCGGTCTTCGCCCCAGGTAAACGCCTGCTCGATCACCACGGATTTGGGCACGCTGGCGGCGTTATCACGGTCATCTTTGGAGAGATCCTCCAAGGGATCGCCCATACGGTAGCCAAACATTGCCTCAGACCATTCAATCCGTCCGGATATCGCCTTGGCATACGGATCAATTAACAGCTTCGCCGGATTGAATCGGTGGCCGGCTTCCGGCTCATATGGACCCTCGACCCGATAGCCATACAATTGGCCGGGACGCACTTCAGGCAGATACACATGCCACACCTGGTCAGTTCGCTCTTCGATACGAATGCGGTGCGTGGCCTTTTCCTGGCGGGCCTCATCAAATAGACACAGCTCGACCCCCGTCGCGTTTTCCGAAAACAGCGCGAAGTTGACCCCTTCACCATCCCACGTGGCGCCCAGCGGGTACGAACGCCCCGGCCACATTCTCATCGCCATACGACTTTGCTCCTTATCTGACGCCCATCCGTTCTGTTTCGACCCTGCACTGCACAGCCTATCCCGGCACCGTAACCGTCATTATACAAAAATATTCAGGGAGCGGTTATCCCCTGACATGTGGTTTTTATCATGCTTTTGTAGAGGTGGACACCTGTTTCGTGATTCTGCCATGAGATGGAGAGCATGCAGCAACAGATAAGGCCCACGCGATAATCGGAAACGGAGGTGTATCGGAATATACGCAACACACCTTGCTCTGGCGAAGCGTAAGCCGGATGAACATGGAGGAAAGCAAAAGTGTTATGAGACTGTCAATTTGCCTGATCGTGATGTTTAGCACGGCATTGTTGCTAGCCTGCGCCGAGGTGCGAGCGCCGGAACCCGTCCCGACTCCAGCGCATGGACACACTTGATCTGAGTGGCGAGTGGGAGTTTCAAGAAGAGGGCGCGGCGCAGCGGCTTGTACTCGACGAAAAGGGCAATGGTACCTACTCCTGGCAAAATGGTCGCATCATCACGACCTCGGTTTCGGGAAGGCAATGGGAAGGCATGTGGTATCAAGAGGGCAATGACCGTGAAGGCAGCTTTGCGCTGCGTCTCTCCGACGATGGCAGGGAGGCCAAGGGGACCTGGTGGTACACTCGCATCGGGACGCGCGTCATCCCCCAGGGGTCGCGAGGGCCACGACTTTCGATTCTCGCGGATATCCTCTGGCAACAGTCGCACCCTTCCATAGATGTAGAGCGCCATGCAACGTTTCTTGAAAAATGGAGGTCCCTAGCTGCTATGAACTGGAAGGCAAGCCTGAACGTAGTCAAACAAACCTTCGCCGAATGGAATCAGGACAATGTGCCCCGCTTGGGCGCGGCCATGGCGTATTACACCGTGGTCTCCATTGCTCCTCTGCTGCTCGTCATAATTGCCGTGGCGGCGTTCGCCTTTGGGCGCGAGGCCGCCGAGGGGGCTATCGTCAGTCAAATTCAGGGGCTGGTCGGGGAAACCGCAGCGCAGGCCATCCAAGGCATGATTCAAAATGCCAGCAAACCATCAACGGGTATCCTTGCAACGATTATCGGGATTGTCACGCTGCTGGCCGGCGCCTCCGGTGTATTTGCGGAGCTCCAAGCGGCGTTAAATACCATCTGGAAAGCACCGGCCAGACCCGATAGCGGACTGCTCGACCTGGTGAGAGCCCGCTTTCTCTCTTTGATGATGGTCTTGGGGATGGGATTCTTGCTGCTCGTTTCGCTGGTGCTGAGTGCTGGCCTTGCCGCCCTCGGTAGCTATGCTGAAACCTTGTTGCCCTTGCCCGAGTCGGTCCTGCACTTGATCAGTTTCGTGATCTCCTTTGGCGTGATTACGCTGCTGTTCGCCATGATGTACAAAATCCTCCCGGATGTACCGGTGGCATGGAACGATGTCTGGATGGGAGCGGCCGTAACGGCGTTCCTTTTCACTTTCGGAAAGTTTCTAATCGGAATCTACATCGGCAAGGCAAATTTTGCATCCACCTACGGCGCCGCCGGTTCGCTCGTCGTGATTCTTGTCTGGGTGTACTATTCCACTCAAATTCTGCTGCTGGGTGCCGAGTTTACGAACGTGTACGCCAGGAGACATGGTTCTCATAAACAGATTGAGGAAGGGAGGCTTGCCGAGAAAGCCTCTGTCATCTCACCCTCCCAGCCCGGGGCTGCCAAGACAGCCTCTTTTCCCGGGACCCCCGCCCTTTCCCGGACGATATCGCACCCGCCATTGCACCCAGCCCACCCCGGGTTGGCCAAAGCCCAACCCCTTTCCCGTGGCCCGAGGCTGCCAACGCAGCCTCTTTTCACGAGGGACGCGTCCTTTTCTCATGCACAGGCATCGACTGGTGCCGGTTCCGACACGGTAAGTCTCGGTGCCCGTTCACGTTCCATCGTCAATATCTTGCTCGGAACCTACATGGCCATAGTCACCTGGCGTGCCGCTACAGACGGTCTCCAATCAACGCGCATCGATCACTCTGGAACGAACTGACGATGAATCAAGAGGCTGCGACACCTATCTATGTAGCATGGGAAGTTATTGTGGTTGGCGGAGGATTGGCGGGATTGTCTGCAGCCGTGTATCTTGGCCGGAGCAAACGCCGGACGCTTGTACTCGAATCCGGCCATTCGATGGCCGTGTGGGAACCGGACGTTCAGAATTACCTGGGCTTTCCAGAGGGTATTTCTGGGGAGGATTTACTGCGGCGCGGTCGGCAGCAGGCCGAACGCTACGGGACTGAATTCGCACACGATGAAATTGCCGCCGTGGAACACGACCCTCAAGGATTCACCCTTCAGGGGCACCATGGCCCCTACCAGACTCGTCGCCTGCTCTTGGCAACGGGGCTTACCCACATGCCTCCTGAAATCCCTGAAGTACGGGCATGTCTCGGTCGCAGCTTATTTTTCTGTAAGGATTGCGACGGCTACCGCGTTCAAGGCGGGCGCATTGGAATCGTTGGCCGTAATAACGAGGCCGTAGATTATGCCCTCGCCATGTTGTTCTACTCACCTACTGTCGTCATTCTCACCAATGGTCAACAAATAATGTGGGACAAAGTCCATGCCGACTGGATTGAGGAATACCGAATTCCCGTTTACGAGGAATCTGTGATCGAAGTCGAACACAAAGACGGCGCGATACGCTCGGTGGGATTCAAGAATGACCGGCGAATAGCCATCGATTATTTGTTTGCGACGAGAGGTGATATTTCCCACAGTCAGCTGGCGCGTTCCGTCGGCGCCAAGCTAAATGGGCAAGGGGAGATCGAGGTTGATGAAAACATGCGCACTAGCGTGCACGGCATGTACGCCGCTGGATGCGTCACACCCGCAAACTGCCAGATGATCATCTCAGCCGGGCAAGGCGCGACAGCCGCTCAGGCCATCATTCGTGATCTCTTAGAAGAAGACCTGCGCACGCACTCCCTTCGTCAATACCGCGAGACGCAGATGCGGTACGCGCGAACGCAGCCAGAGGTCCTCGAATAAACGCCACTTCACAAGGCCAAGCGCGGCTTGTACCTTACGCAGGGTTTACAGAAGAGTTCGTCAAATTGGCCAGTGGCGGCGTTAGACGGGTTCGGACGGCATCTGCACGGGCTCGGATGACTTCTCAACCCGGATAATTTTCGCCCAATCTTCATACGTCAATCGAAGGACCTCTATGGTGTGTTTGATCTGAAGCTGTTGCGACTCCGTAAGGGTCGCCCCGTGATGAAGAAGCTGAATGACTTGATCGCAAGCGGCTTCAAAGCCCACGAAGATCTTCTGCTGCTCCATTGGTGATGTCTCCTCCCTCGCTTTAGCGCCTGCGCCGTCGACAGTTAACTCCTGTTTCCCACTTTCACGCTGTACGTGTCGCCGGTCGCGTCAAGTTCCGCTGGATGCCCGCGGACGCGAGAGAGCGATAATCATTCCTAGGGGTGCCATATTACCTAATACTACCACTGTTATCACGGCCAGCATCGAAATCGACACACCCAGAGAATCAGCAATCCAGAGTGTTCCCTCCATGCCCATCCTTTCTACGAAGTTCATCAAAATGCGTGCGGCTTGACTGGCCGCTTCGACCTTACCGCGAGTGCCATCCCCACAGTTCTCGCTTGGCCGTTACACCAATCCACAGTGGTGCGCGACTCCAGCGGGCGCGCACATTAGAAGCGAATGACTAGAAACGTATGACCTGCACAAGGATTCCGGTGCGCGTCGTCGTTTTCGTCTTTGCCATGATGTGCTTAATATGCTCCTTAATCGTTTGCTCGGTCACGCCCAAGTCAGTCGCAATTTCTTTATTGGTCCAGCCTTTGAGAAGATCGTGAACGACCATGATCTCGCGGTCAGTAAGACGAAAGACGTCTTTGAGATATTCGACAGCGGGTCTGGGACGACGGCCTATCTCTTCCACGGTGATCAGAACTCTAGACTGCTGCAGGCCGTGCCGATCCGGCAAGCCCAAACCGGACAGGAGCAATCGGCGTCCTGATGTCTCGAATATCCGTTTTATACGAAACTGCTCCCAATCTTTTGCATCGGTCCGCACCAGTAACAGCTTGTTGATCTCCGCATAGACTTCCTGAATCGGAAGTGGCAACGCCTTCAGCGTTGTATCACCACTCTTGTCCAGCGCGGTGCAGAGCTCCCAAACTCGCCGGTCTTTATACAGCAAGTGGCCCGACGTGCTTAAAAGAAGTATTCCCGGGCCGGTTCGCCTCTCCGCGATGCTCTCCGTGTAGGCGGCAGACGTTTGATCGTCCTGTGTCTCGAAATCATCAGTGCCTTCCAAGCGTCCTCGATCATTCTTACGGGTGCTGACCGAAATCACACTAGACATGCATTTCCCTCCTGATCTTAGCCAAGTTATCCACCGCGTTTTAGTTTTAGTAAAGCACGCGCGTGAGAGCAATTAGCAGCAAACAGGTGGCACCGACAATAGACAAATTACAGGGGCGGCAAAGGGAAATGTCGCGACAGGAATTTAGAGCGTCTGGCTAGCTCTCATAGACGTAGTACCTGCACAAGAATGCCGGTGCGCGTGGTGGTCTTCGTTTTGGCCATAATGTGCTTGATGTGCTCTTTTACCGTCTGCTCCGTGACTCCGAGCTCATGTGCGATTTCCTTGTTCGTCCACCCCTTCAGAAGATTCTGGACGACGGTGACTTCCCGCTCGGTCAAGTGAAAGATATCCTTGACCTGTTCAATGACGGCTCCTCGGCGACGGCCTATCTCCTCCAGGGTAATAAGGATTCTGGATTGTTGAAGGCCGTGCCTGTCGGGAATCCCTAGCCCGCACAATAAGATAGGTCGATCGGGGTTACCGATGACCCGTTTGATGCGAATCTGCTCCCAGTCTTTCGCATCGGTCCAAATCTGGAGGAGTTTGGCTACCTCATCGCAGAGTTCCACAACCTGCGTCGGAAGGGCCGTACTAGCCGTGCCGCCCGCACGATTGCTCATTTCCGCGCATAATTCCCAGGCCCGGCGATCTTTATATAGGAGTTGCGTCGAGGAGGTAAGAATCAAAATTCCAGGACCCAACCGCCTCCCTACAATGCTTTGAGTGAAGTCGTTCAAGGACGAATCCATGAGAGACTTCCTGGGGTCACTACTTTGCGCGCCGTTCTGCAGATCGTCTGCCGACCGCTTCTTTTCGGGTTTATTTAGCGTCAAAGAGATCACACCGGCCATATTTGGGGCCTCCGTCTCGCCAGACCATTGTGTACACCTAAATGAGATCACCTATATACAGCCACCTGCGAATTAAGAATACCCTACATTCGTAGGCTTACATCCTCAAATGCGCTCCGGGTTCCTAAACGGGCCGCCAACCTGGCGTTTTTCATGACGCCCTGTGGAACTGGATCAGGCACGACGAGAATTATGCGGTCCCAGAAGTTGACCGGGCCAGTAGGGGGCGCCTCAGGAGGCCAGTGATCGTGACACTACCGCTCAGGAGGGGTACTGTATCGAAGGTTAGGAAGCCATCGGGATTGGACTTTTTGCCGCGATGGGCCGCTGGCATGCAGAGGGGGCATGCCGCATCGACGACCTGCGGATATCGGCGAGGTCTTGCTGCAACACAGCGTTTGCTTGGCAGAATCGCTTCAGCCGCTCTTTGGAGACGCGCAAATTTCGGACAAGACGGCGCATGCTTGGAGTCTGCTGATAGGCGGCGAGAAATTCTTCTCTGGAGGCAAAGGGAAATGGGCGTGCCGCTTGAGTGTAGTGAGGTTCGGCGGGGATGACCCCATACGCGATACCTCGATTAATCAGTTGACGAACCCGTTCACGGCTCAGCTTGAGTTGTTGCCCAACGGCTTCTAATGTACCCTGGCTCTTGTACAATTCATAGGCCTGCCTACACTGAGCCAGGCTGTCTTCGGCGAATTCTTCGGGCGCCGTGTTCCTCGTTGCAATTGGCGTTGCCATGAGAATTGGCAGACGCTTTTCAAGGCGTCTTTGGACCAGCGCACGAAAACGATTGTTCACCTGTCGTCCATAGATGACTTTGGCGATCACAAGGGGATCGACCCTCAACTGGGCGGCGGCATAGACGGTTCCTCCCATTGAAAGCAGAAACCGATGTAACTGCTCCGCAAGTCCCCTGGACTCCATTGGAGGAATGGGCTTCGGAGACAACTCTCCGCGCTTAAAGGCTCTTTGCACCTTCTCCAAAGTCGCTTGCGCAATCGGGCGGCGGGTAACGATGTTCTGGATTGTCCTGGGGTAAAGATACGCTGCAGCCGCAACCAAGTACTTGTCGTGGCAGGGCCCCAGTATTGTCTCCAAAGCTTCGGCTAAATATACTGGACCTTGGTTTTCATCAGTCATGTGTGTTTAGCACCTCCAGCAACTCTCAATACAGCAAGTGTCATACCACCGGCTCGCGCGTTTGCTGCCAGCCGCATTCATAAACTGTGTCCCTTCGGCGTACGACTCTGCACTTCATCGGCTACATCAGCCCGAAATGGTCATTTAATCGAGTAAACACTGTGATAAAGGAATGTACAGGCTCTCCTCAAGAGACGCGTTGCAATCGCAGCTGGTCTGCTAACAGCCTTTTATCAGTAATGTGCCTCGCATATCGAATCTGATAATTTTCAAGACCTTATGATCGCCTGCCAACCCTGCCGCAGGGAGGCTTTTCATGTAGGGAATATCTTTGGCCTGGCTCTTTTCAGCCATAGGGCGGCAACTCCACCATCCGTCCTGAGCTACAAGAAGGAAACGGGTGCGCCGGGATGTCCATTCTGAGTGACGAGGAAGGCCCTTAGAACTTCGGCGACGCTCCACGCCTGCGCAATACAGCCTCTGGGCGTGTATCGCGGTTCGGCGTCGAATATCTCGCTGATGGTGCCGATGCCCGCATCCCGCAATTCCTCCTGTAACCCCCACAACATTCCCCGGGCCCGCTCTTTGTCTGGATAGATCTTCAGCCAGGCATCTACGAAGTGTCCGATCAGCCAGCCCCACACCGTCCCTTGATGATACGCCGCGTCTCTGTCACGTAGGTCACCGAAATACTTCGGCTTGTAATCCCGATGGCTCGGGTCCAGGGTTCGCAAACCGACCGGCGTTAACAGTTTGGCGGCGACGACGTCGAGGACAGGCTGCCACAAGGACCGCGACAAAACTGGAAACCGTAACGAGATTGAGAAAATCTGATTGGGTCTGAGACTCGTGTCATCCCCCTGATCGCCATCGATCACGTCATAGAGATAACCTCCCGCTTCATACCAAAATCTCGCGTTGAAGCTTCGCTCTGTAGTGTCAGCGATAGCTTTGTATTCGTCAGGGTTCTCTCTCAATTCCTCGGCCCAGAGCGACATCAAACGCAGGGCGTTGTACCATAGAGCCTGGATTTCCACAGGCTTGCCGCGGCGCGGCGTCACAACCCATCCCTCAACCTTGGCGTCCATCCAGGTCAACGCGTAGCCTTCAGCACCGGCTTTCAGCAACCCATCTGCCGCATCCACGCCGATGCCAAAATGAGTGCCTTTCAAATGGTGCTCGATCACGGACTTGAGCACCGGAAAAAGCAGCTGCAAGGTTTCCCGATCCCCCGTGTGTCCGTAATACCGGTCGAGCGCGTGGAAGTACCATAAGGTTGCGTCGGCAGTGTTGTAGATGGCCGTGCGCTGGCCCTCCGGAAACTGGTTCGGGAGCAAGCCGTCCTTCACATAGTGAGCAAACGTCCGTAGGATTGCTCTCGCTTCCCGTGGCCGACCCGTACAGAGCGTGAGGCCTTCCAGGCTGATCATCGTGTCCCGTCCCCAATCGGTGAACCAGTGGTACCCGGCGATGATCGTGCGGATCTCTTCTCCGGAAATGCTCGCCAGCACATTCTCCTCAGGCCGGCTCCCAGGCAGGATCAGGAACTGATCCGCAGCGAGAACAAGGTGCGCTGGGGGCCCCGATTGGGCCTCTTTGGGGGCGGCAGCGAGGACCTTGTCCAGGCGAGCCTGTTCCGCTTCCAGAATTCGGTCGGCCGAAGGGTCCAGTAACTCCCATCCCTCCGTGCTGACGACTAAAGACAGCGATTCGCCGACCGCTAGGTCCACTGAAAAATATCCAGGGCTGACCAGATCCTCCAAGTGATCGTAGCCGCGTTCCCGTTCAACGCGGTAATACACGTTAGGACTGATCTGCTCTTGAACAACAAAGACTCCCTTTTGGGGGCGCACGCAGAGTCTCACTGGTGGCGCTCCTTCAAAAGGATGCACTTCCAAGCGCCCTCGCGTCGCTGTAAGAGTGAAGGGATGGTCCGGAGGGACGCCGAGGGGCCCGTCATGCATGCGAAACGTCACAAAGGGCCGGAGGGTCATATGTATCGGACCGCCGCTGACTAGGCGATACTCAATATACGCGGTATTGAGCGTGTGCGGCATCACGATTCGCTTTTCCAATACATGGTGATTTATCTCGAAAGTCCAGGTTGGAACGAGGGACTCGAGACGAAACTCGCGAAGATAGAGATGCCCCGCCCCCTCAATCCGTCCATCTGCAAACCCGGCGCCACCAAGTAGGACCGTGCGCGCGCCACACGAGACCTCCTCATCGACTCGCGGGATCACCATGGTGCGGCCGCGGGGGGCGGGAAGATTCGGAATGAACAGTCCATGATATCGACGAGTGGAGATTCCCAAGAGCGTGCCCGAGGCATACCCGCCGAGGCCGTTGGTGACGAGCCATTCTCTCGATACGAGATAGCCGATGTCTTCTTCGGCTTTCCATGGAAGAACAAGTGTCGGAGGCGATCCGGTCATGCGGAAAAGTGATCCTCAACGCCGGGCGGCGTCGAAACGGCCTTGAAAAGCACGGCACTTTCTCCCGATAGCCGCCAGCCGTTCTCCTGGCAGGGATTGACAACCCCGGGTCCACCGTATCGCGCCGCATCGCTAGACCAGGTTCCAAGCCAGTACCGGTCTTGCGGTGGCGCAAGCAATGGTTCAGGCGCCGGATCGTATTCGCGATCCACCCCGAGGTTGACCAACAAGAGTCGATCGTCGCCGTCCTGCCCAAAGAATCGAAGGACCAACGCGTCTTGACCGATTGTCGCGCCGTCGACTCGTTCACGGGCTTGGACGACGAAGACGGGATCTTCCCGCCGGATCCGCAACAGGTCCTGGTGCAATAGATAACTGCCGGAGTGGGTCTTGCGCTCTGAGAAGTGCAGTTTCGAGATTTCAAACGTCGACGCCTGGTTAGGATGGGGAATTTGTTCTTGTGCCTCGGGGGAACCATGGCTTGGAAACTGCGCCAGAAACTTCTTGCGGCCCTGATACACGGTGTCCGCGAGCTTGCCGTGATCAGTGAAAAACAGAAACGGCGATGAAGCCCCAAACTCCTGCCCCATGAACAGCATGGGGGTCTCGGGGGCCAAAAGCATGAGCGCGGTCATTGTGCGATACCGCCCGGGGCTCGTGATGGCATGCAACCGATCTCCGCGGAGGCTGTTCGCCACCTGATCGTGATTTTCCAAAAAAAAGACGAACGCGCTCGCGGGCTGGGTGGTGACCGGCGTGCCGCGCGGCTGATTTTGCCACTTATAGCGCTGTCCCTGATACAGGAACCCTCGCTTCACGGAGGAAATCAATTCTTGAGGGGACCCGTAATAATCGGTGTAGTACGCTTCCCGCCGACCCGTCAGGGCGACGAAGGCAGTATGGTGAAAGTCATCGTTCCACATCGCATCGAGGCCGTACCCACCTTTGTCAACGGGCAAGACGCAGCGGATGTCCTGGGGCTCATTCTCAGCAATGAGAACGATCTTCTTGGGAGCCGCGGTTTCGCGCGCCCGCTGGGACAGCTCGGCCAAGACGTGCAAAGGACCAGAATCATAAATATTCTGCGTCGCATCCAGGCGGAGGCCATCCAAATGAAATTCGCTGATCCAGTAGCAAGCATTGCGAACGAAAAACTCTCGCACCTCTTTGGAGTCTGGTCCATCAAAGTTGATAGCCTCGCCCCAGTCGGTTTTATAACGGTCGGTAAAATACGCGTCGCTGTAGGCCCCGAAATAATTTCCGTCGGGACCTAAGTGGTTGTACACGACATCGAGAATCACACCGAGCCCAACGGCATGCGCCGTGTCCACGTAGCGTTTGAGTGCTTCCGCGTCGCCGTATTCGTGCGCCGGCGCATACAGGTCGACACCGTCATACCCCCAGTTTCTCCGCCCGGGAAATTCCACAACGGGCATCAATTCGATAAGGGTCACACCGAGCCGTTTCAGTTCATCCAGCTCACGGGCTGCTGCATCAAAGGTCCCTTCCGGAGTAAAGGCGCCGACATGCAGCTCATAGATCACCTGACCAGACATCTCGACCCCGAGCCACCCGTCGTCCCCCCACGTGTACGCTTCGGAGTCTACAACCATGGAGGGCCCATGAGGACCCTCAGGCTGAAAGCGTGAACATGGGTCGGGATAACTATTTTCGCCAGCCAAACGGTATCGGTACAGGGCACCTGGGGTGGCCTGAGCGACGACGCCGGAAAAATAGCCGGAGGATTCTGGTGTAAGTGGCACGATGAGCCCGTTCAAATTCTCAAGCACGACCTCTACCTGTTTATGCTTGGGAGCCCATACGCGAAAGCGGACTCCTTCAGGGCAGACCTCTGCGCCCAGGCCAGGGTGCCAACCGCCTATCCGCGGGCCTTTCATTGTTCGATCCTTAAGCACATCGTGTCTTAAATACCTACCTCGCCGCTTGCAGCTTTCCTCGACCGTGTTTTCCGGATGGAACTGACTGACTGCTTGAGCAAGACGCGAAGAGTACTCCTGCGCGGCTTTCCTAGGGGGCTGCCTTTTTCATTCCTTGTATCAGCGTCACTCTTCATCCGGTACTGCAGGAATGACAGTACGGCCGCCTCTTCGGGGCTTAACCCGCTGAGCGGTTCAGTCATCTCCTTGTTGATCGGCTGACGAATGGTGTCCGAGAGAACCGTCGAGATACGCGTGGAGCAGCGCGGGGTGAACATAGCACTTTTTGCACACCGCCTTTGTGTTTCCGAGGCGCTTTGCCACGGATTCGATCGCTCGGACAATGTTGCGCTTCGCCTGAGCTTTCGAATCACAACATTCGAATTCCTGAAGCGCCTTGGCCGCCAACACGGTGCCCGCCCAGGTGCGAAAATCTTTGGCCGTGAAGTCTTCGCCCGTGATTTCGCGCAAATAATTGTTCACGTCCGACGATTCAATGCTGTGGCGCTCACCGTTTTCATCTAGGTACTGAAACAATTCTTCTCCGGGAAGATCCTGGCTGCGTTTGACAATCCGGGCCATGCGGCGATCTTTGATATCCACACTGTGCTGCACCCCGCTTTTGCCCCGATACTCGAACCGAAGGGTGGATCCGCTCACATCCACATGACGGTCGCGCATGGTCGTCAACCCGAAAGAGTCGTTATGTCGGGCGTATTCCTCATTCCCGACCCGGATCAGGGTCATTTCGAGCAGACAGACGACTGTAGCCAATATTTTTTCGCGCGACAAGCCCGGCATTGCCAGATCTTCCTCCGCCCGGCGACGAATCCTCGGCAAGACCTGGCCGAACGCGATCAGTCTGTCGTATTTTGTCTCGTCCCGAATCATTCTCCAGCGTGGATGATATCGATACTGCTTTCGTCCTTTCATATCCCGAGCGGTCGCCTGAATGTGACCGTTCGCAATCGGGCAGATCCAGACATCGGTCCAAGCCGGGGGAATGACGAGGGACTTGATGCGTCGAATTTCATCCGGGTCGCGAAGCGGCTTCCCGTCCGCACAGAAATACGTGAACGCTTTCCCAATCCGTTTTCGGCGGATACCCGGCATGCCATCGCCGACATAGCGCAGACCGGCAGACTTAGCCGCGGCTTCGGGAACCGTGTCTGGGACAGCCGGAGCTGAACAATCTCGTTCTTTAGTTTCTTGTAATGGGTCGGCAACCATGAACCTTGTTTCGTCTCAGCTTCATCCTTACCGTACGATCAAACGACTATTAGCGGCGACATCGGTACTTTCCCACAAACAGAACACCAAAAAGAGGCGCTATTGTAAATCGCGAAATCTTGCCCCTATGGGCTGACCTGACCTGTGTTCCACTCGGAAGAATACGTTCATAGGATAGGTTTGTGCCGCTATTTACTCGGACCAGCACCCGCGGCTTTTTTGATCAGCTTGGCCTGTCCTCCCTCCGTCAAGATGGCCTCGATCCTGTCTCCCACCTGAGGGCTCACCTCCATCTTCGTCTGTTCATTTACGCGGAAGCTGACCCTATTTCCGGCCCCGTCCCGAACTATGTATTTATCTCCTTCGATCCTCAGGATCTCCGCCTGGATGGTTTCATCCGCACCTCCGAACCCTCCGCCGGCGGCACTTCCAGGCGCAGAGGGCCCGACCTTCTCGGCGGCGAGGATCGCGCTGACGCCGACGATTGTCAGCAACCCCACTATGATGTACATAGGCAATTTTATTTTCATCTCCGACCTCCTGTTTGTGGCTCTTCGAATTTACCGAGTATCTATCTCCCGCGCCATCTTCATAACTTCCCCTTTTGTAACTTAAACCACTCTAACGAGGACGCTTCATTAGCCACCGTCTCCCCTATGGCCCTGGGGTGTGCGCATCAGGCACCGGACCTTTCAAAAGCAGCGCTCTGAGCCCTACGAAGGTAGCGTTGGAGTGACCTCGCGCGTGCGCTACCCTTCAAGCTGTCAGCGTATGAGGATCAGCTATGCCAAAACCGATCGGTCGCAAGCGCTGGGCCATTGCGGAGGGCTATATTCCGGGCTGGAGTCATGGGCCCGAGCCACAATTTACGAGCCATGAAACCGTGTGCGTTCTCAACACTTCGGATCAAGAGGCGCATATCGAAATCACCATCTTCTACGCGGACCGCGAGCCGGTCGGTCCCTATCGCGTCACCGTGGGAGCCAGACGCACAAAACATCAACGCTTCAATGATCTCCGCGACCCTGAGCCCATCCCTGTTGATACAGATTATGCATGCGTGATCGAGTCAGATGTCCCTATCGTGGTACAGCATACCCGACTCGACTCACGCCAAGCGGAAAACGCCTTACTAAGTACCATTGCGTTTCCCGGAAGTGACTAAACAGCTAACTGTTACTGCTTCTGTGAGTCCGGCCGCTGCTTCGGCTGAGTATTAGGCGGCGCATTGGGATCCACATTGGCCGGTGCTGGAAGACGTCCTGCGTTCGGAGGACCATCAGGGATCACGTTCGGATCTTTGGCCATCTCCGGATCGGGGTTATTTTTTGGAGGAACCGCAGTATGCGGGTCAGGAGTCGGGCCTGGATGCACCTGAATGCCTGGATCGATGCCGGTTTCGGGGGTCCGTGGCGGCGCCGGAAGTTTCTCCGCAGATGTTGTAGCTTCTGCCGCGATCACAACGGCTGTCGCCAGTAACAAACCCAGCGCCGCGACGATCGCTAAGAGTCTTCTCATAATGTCCCCTTTCTCATAGACTGCATCGTTCTCGCCCCTCGCGCAGCCTCTCCTGGGCCGGTTCCGTCTGCTCCTCTACACCCGCGGAACCGACCGGGCCAGATCCGTAATGGCCCGGACCTGGCCCCCGCACAACGATCATCAACCGACTTGTTCTCGCGACGCTTACCGCATCCCCATATCACCTAGGTCAATAATCTCACCCGGCTTCAAGCACCTGGAGGACCGACCGGAGGCTTGGCCGGCTTTATCGACAATGTCTTCCCCTCCGGGGTGAATTCGGCTTTAATTCGATCGCCTACCTTGTAATTACCTTGAATTGCTGTGTCCCCTCCAATGTTTAGCCGGATTTCTTTACCGGCCGAGTTCTTCACCACAAAAAACTCTTTGTCGACTGTAAGGACGTGACCCTCAGTCGTATACGCAGGAATGGACTTTTTGAGTGTTTCAAGATGCATGTCAGGGCTGACGAGCGCCTCAACCCAGTCCCCTTCCCCGCCCTTATAGCCGCTTTCAAACTTAGTGCTGGTGCCGGTTCGAATGGTTACTTGCGTACCGGGCGAAGTCTCAATCATGTATAACCCGTCGCCCACTTTCAATATTTTGCCTCGCACCACCTCAGCATCCTTCTTCGATAGTTCCTCGCCCCCCGTTTGAGGAGTGACTCCCGGCACCTTGCTACCTTCGGTCGAAGGCCTATCGGCCGCATAGAGCGGCATAGCGATCATAAACGCGGAGAATATCGCCAATAGACTGCGGCCCATTTGGATTCTCATATTCTCCTCCTTTGGCATGTCGGTTATTCCCCAAATCATGAGACGCATTATGGCAGCGCCTGACCGGGTTGACGACGCCCTGCTTGCTTGACAAATGTTGCGACCCCCATATCTGAGATCTCAGCCTCGATCAACTCTCCCGGCTTGAAGCATTGTCCAGCCGCGCGTGTGTCGCTTCCAGGGCGGGTCCCCGGGCCCACCTCTGACCCTTGCTGTTCGGCAGTGCGAGAAAGATCCTGAGGCTGTCCACTGGTACCCGGTTTATCGCTCGCTGAAGGCGCCGGTAAAGACGAGAGCCCCATGTCACCACCGCAGGATATGCGGGTGTTCTGGTTCACGGCAAGGCGGACTTCATTGCCATGACCGTCCCGAACCAAGTAGTTGTCTCCATCGATCTGCAGAACTTCTCCGCGTACCACTTGTTTCGCACCGCCCAAGGTAACCTGGGAATCCTTCACCAGACGATCACCGGATCCGGACCCAATGCCAGAACTCGCGCTCGACCCTCCAGACGCCATGGGCTCTGAGGCGCGCCGCATAAAGATGGCGTGCCCCGGCAAGGTTCGTTGCACCTCCACCGTATCCCCTATGCGAAGTTTTTCATCCATCTGTGTGCGCTTATCCACGTGCACCCGGACATTTTTCCCTTCGGCGTCCCGCAAGACATAATATTCACCCTCAATTTGGACTAGCTCGCCCTTCACGAAAGGGAAGGCGGGTTGTGGGAAATCCGCTGCGCCGGCCTGTTGCTGACCGCCGATCGGTTGATTTTCGCTATAGGGTGGAATTTCCGTCGAACTGTGTTGCTTGGTGCTGGAACCCTCAAGTCGTCTTCGCTCTTCAAGATTCTGCCGCTGAAGACGTTGCTCGCTTTCTCGCAGCTCCTGCTGCCTCTCGGAGCGCAATCCGGACGACTCCGAAGAAGCCGTCTGCTCGGTTTGAGTGGCACAGCCCCCTGCGAAGCTCGTCAACACGGCCAGCGTCATGAATAATGCTTGCCTGTTCATTTCCATGCCTCCTTTTACGCACCTTCCGGACCGACCGGAGGTTTGGCTGGCTTGATCGACAGGGCCTGTCCATCGGGTGTAAATTCAGCTCTAATCAGGTCCCCGACCTTGTAATTTCCTTGGATCTTTGTGCCCGATCCGGTATTGAGTCGGATCTCCTTCCCCGCCGGATCCTTGACCACAAAGAAGTCTTTCTCCACCTTAAGCACATTTCCTTCAACGGTATAGGCCGGGCTCGACCGTTTAAGCGTCACAATATGCTGGTCAGGAGTCACTAGTATCTCTACCCAATCACCCTCAATGCCCTTATAGTTGGCATCAAATTTGGTGGTTTTGCCCGTCCGAATGTTGACTTGCCTACCGGGCGACGTTTCGAGGGTGTAAAGTTCGTCGGCTACTTTCACTAACTTGCCTCGCAGCAACTCCGCATCTTTTTTTGCCAGAATCTCATCCCCGGTTTGTGGAATATTTCCGGGTATGTCGAGAGCCTTTGAACCCTTTGAACTGCCGGTAGGCTGGTCAGCTGCATAGACCGGCATGATGCCGACACATCCGAGGATCAAGATCGCCATTACCCAAGTTATTGTCTGTCTTCTCATGGGCTCCTCCTTTCGACTAGATCCAAGGAGCTTGGGGATGTCGTTCCATTAATGACTCCCCTTTCGCTTTGGAGATCCTCCTCTCCTAGGGTAAAGGTTGACCCGGCTGGGCCCGACCAGCCTGTTTGATAAACGTCGCAGCACCCATGTCGGACACCTCAGCTTCGATCATCTCGCCTGGTTTGAACTGGCATTGCGCAGAGGCCTGTGAATCACGGGCCTGGGGTTTAGTGCCCGGGCCCACTTCGGAACCTTGTTGCTCGGCCGTCCGGGCCAGGTCTTGGGGCTGCCCTTTGCCCTCGGGCTTATCAGTTGCGGACGGTGCAGGTAATAGGCTCGAACCAGTCTGCGCCCCGCAGAACATACGTGTATTCTGATTGACCGCAAGCCGAACCTCATTTCCGTGGGCGTCCTTCACCACATAGGTCTGCCCATCGACCTTGAGCACTTCACCACGAATGGCTTGCTTGGCCCCACCCAACGTCACTTGTTCATCTTTGACCGGCTTATCCCGCCCGGTTCCGGAGCTCGCGCTTGAAGGTGAACTCTGCGGGGCGCTCGACGCCTGCCGAATCGACACGGCATGTCCCTGCAAGGTCCGCTTGGCCTCGATGAAGTCGCCGACCTTCACGGCGTCTTCCATCTTTGTCCCTTTGTCCACATGGACCCGAATGTCCTTTCCTTCAGCGTCCCTGATGACATAGTAGTCACCTTCGATCTGCATCAATTCGCCTTTGACCCACGGAAATGCGGGTTGAGGGAAATCGGACGGGCCGCCTTGTTTTTGCCCGCCGATGGGTTGGTTTTCCGTGTATGGAACATCGGCGTCTCGCCCTTGACCGGACTGCCCTTGAAGTCGTTGCTTCTCTTCTAGATTCTGCTGCTGAAGCTTACGTTGCTGATCTTGCTGTTCCTTTGGAGTCTCAGGCTGAAGGCCGGACTGCCGCTCTGCTGCGCCGGGAACCGTGGCCGAAACGAGCAGTATTCCTAAAGCCAGGACTCCTATTCGTCCTACTGGGCTCCTCATTTCGGAACCTCCTTTGTTAGGTTTTTTTCTGCATACCCAGACGTCCACCCATATGTATAGGCTATCGCACTGGGAGATTTTCGCAACATACAAAAACCGCGACTCCACATTGAAAATGTCCGGTATTGGGTATGCTCTTCAAGGGCTTTCTCTTGAGAGCCTATACCTATTTTATGCTACGGTCTCTAAGGCGATCCGAAGGATTTACTGACGCGACAAGGAGTTCGCTTTATGTCAGAAACAGTGGCAGATCTGCTCGTCGAGCGGCTCATCCGCTGGGGGGTTGAGGTCATATTTGGCCTCCCGGGCGATGGCATCAATGAAATCTACGAATCACTGAGAACCCGTAAAGACCGGATACGACTGATTCAGGTCAGGCATGAGGAGGCCGCGGCTTTTGCCGCATGCGGCTATGCGAAGTACACGCGTAGATTAGGGGTTTGTCTGGCGACATCGGGTCCGGGCGGTATCCATTTGCTAAACGGTCTGTACGACGCGAAGCTTGATGGACAACACGTCCTTGCCATCACGGGCCATACCTTCCATGACTTGATCGGGACCCATTACCAGCAGGATGTCGACCTCGACAGGCTGTGTATGGACGTGGCCGCCTACAGTCAGCGCATCATGGGCCCGGCGCATGTGAATAATGTCGTGGACGCAGCTATTAAGACAGCGCTTTCCGGGAGAACGGTCGCGCACATTACGATCCCCAAAGATATCCAAGGATGGTCGCAGGCCGATAGCCATGCCTCTCCAACCAATATCGCCAGGCACAGCGCCGACGTGTATCATGACGCCTTGCCGTTGCCTCCTCAACGATCGCTCGAGGAAGCGGCTCGTATTATCAACAGTGGATCAAAGGTCGCCATCCTCGCCGGCCGCGGTGCTCTTACTGCACGGGAAGAAATCCTGCAACTGGCGGAAAAGGCCGGGGCGCCGATTATTAAGCCTCTCCTTGGGAAAGCCGTCGTGCCGGATGATAATCCATATACCACGGGCGGCATCGGCCTGTTGGGGACTGCCCCATCTCAAGAAGCGCTGGAAGAATGCGATACTCTGGTGATCTGCGGCAGCAGCTTTCCATATCTTGAATTCTATCCGAAACCTGGACACGCCCGCGCCGTGCAGATCGACATTGAGCCTGCCCGTATCGGGCTTCGCTACCCGGTTGAGGTCGGTCTTGTCGGGCATTGTTGGGATGTCCTTAGAGCCCTACTCCCCTTAATTGAGACCAAAACGGAGCGCAGTTTTTTGTATACGGCACAGGAGCGCATGAAAAAATGGAATCACCTCATGGAGGAGCGTGGCACGCGCACCGACATGCCGCTCAAGCCACAGGTGGTCGCACGACAGCTAAATGACTTTCTGGCCGATGATGCGATCATCTGCTGTGATACCGGCACTGTTACGACGTGGGCAGCGCGACACATTCAGATTAAAGGCAACATGCAATTCT
Organism: Nitrospirota bacterium; assembly: GCA_963788195.1. Classification (GTDB taxonomy): domain Bacteria; phylum Nitrospirota; class Nitrospiria; order Nitrospirales; family NS-4; genus NS-11. The sequence continues at coordinate 123,922 of CAWBGA010000004.1, read as the reverse complement.
CGGCGTCAGGAACACTCGCCTCCATGGGGAACGGGTTGCCGTACGCCATCGGCGCGTCGGTGGCTCATCCAGGTCGCCAGGTAGTCTGCTTCGCTGGCGACGGAGGCTTCACAATGCTCATGGGGGAACTCGCGACGGTCGTGAAGTATAACTTGCCGGTGAAAGTAATCATTCTTAAGAATAACGTGCTAGGGATGATCAAATGGGAGCAAATAGCTTTTGAAGGCAATCCGCAATACGGCGTGCAATTACAACCGATTGACTTCGCCGCATTCGCGCGGGCCTGTGGAGCAGCGGGCTATACCGTGCAAGATCCGGCGGAGGTGCATGACGTCCTGCGGGAGGCGTTTGCGCACCCAGGGCCGGCCGTAGTTGAAGCCGTGGTGGATCCGAATGAGCCGCCCTTGCCGGGAAAGATCACGACTCAGCAGGTCTGGCATTTCATGGAGTCAATGGCCCGCGGCCAGAAGGACCGCTGGGACCTCATCAAAACGGTCATCGAAAATAAAATTCGGGAAGTTGTGTAGGAAGCCTGGCCGGGCGCAATAGTACCTTCCACATCCTGTAAACCTCCCCCCGAGGAGTATTAAGGGGAAATGCTAATCTGGTTGTCATGGATAACACTTAATCCTTTGATTGTACTTCCGTAGGATAGCCCTTATGGGGGAATGACTGGTACAGTTGCTGTTCCCAACATCCCATCGGTCCCTTTGCCTTGTCTTTGGAGGAACCTATGCGCGCCCGTAACGCCATCGGGGTTTTCGTTCTTTGTGTGCTGTACCTCACCGCGTGTAGCCAAGCTTCTCCCGAGGCCCAAAAGGCGAAACACCTGGAGCGGGGTCTTTCCTACTACGACAAGGCAAAATATCCCGAAGCCGTTATCGAATTTAAGAATGTCATTCAACTCGACCCCAAGGGCGCCGAAGGCCACTACCGCCTGGCCCTTACCTATCTCAAGCTCAACACGCTCACTGACTGGCAGTCGGCCTTTGCGGAGTTGACGAAGGTTGTAGAGATAGATCCAAGCAATCGAGACGCGCAACTGAAGCTGGCCGAGCTCTACCTATTGGCGAAACAACCTGGCAAAGCCCGTGAACATGTGGATGTCGTGTTGACGTCAACCCCTCAAGACAGTGAAGGACTGGTGCTTCGTGGCAAGAGCCATATCAATGAGAAAGAGTATGAAGAGGGGATCCGCGACCTGAAGAAGGCAATCGAGGCAAATCCCAACAATATCCGAATCTATCTTGACTTGGCACTCGTTTACGCGCGGAAAAAAGACATGAGCGCGGCGGAAGCGACGATCCGGAAAGCTTTGACCGTAGACCCCCGCTCCCTCGACGCGCATCTCGCCTTGGGAGACCTTCGGCTCATGGCGGGGAAAAACGACGAGGCTGAGGCGGAATACAAGCGAGCGTTGGAGATCAGTCCTGAAAATACCGCCCTACACGTCAAACTCGCCGGATTCTACGAACTTACTCAAAAATGGGACCAGGCAGAAGGCGTCTTTCTACGGCTGGCCGAAGCAAAACCCAAGGACGAGGTACCGCACCTTTACCTCGGGCAGCTATATACCTTTCTAGGTCAGATAGACAAAGCGCGGGCAAGTTTCCAGAAGGCTGTATCTCTCAACCCAGATTCAACTTTAGCCCGGGACCGACTGATTGAGCATTATCTCGATACGGGAAAACTTGATGAGGCCAGCCAACTGGTGCAGAAGGTGCTTGAGAAGAACGGGAAAGACAGGTCCGGCCGCTTTTACGATGCACGACTGCTGTTGGCCCGCGGAAAGCTGGACGATGCCATCCAATCCCTGCAAGTAATCCTGAAAGATGAGCCTCAATGGGGGGCCGCACATCATTTTCTCGGCCTCGCGTTTGCCGATAAGAACGATCTTGGCCGGGCCCGCCAGGAACTGACCGAGGCCGTCAAGCTGGCCCCGGGGTTCGCGGACAGCCGCACGGCGCTCGCCGCCGTGCACTTTCTAGAAGGCTCACTGGACTTGGCGCTTGAACATGCCCAGGCCGCCATTCGGCTCAATCCTCGGAATGTGAAGGCCGCGCTCTTGTTGGGTGACATTTATGCGCGCCGGGGCGAGCCCGCAAAATCCAAGCAAGTCTTTGAGACCATTGCCAAGACCTTGCCCCAAGATGCGGTGAGCCGCTATCGACTCGGACTCCTTGCCCGCATGGAAAAAAATGAGGCCGGTGCGTTGGCATACTTCGAAGAGGCTCTGAAAGTTAATCCGAATGCGATTGAGCCGCTGACCCAAATTGTCGAAATCAAACTTGGCCAACATAAGCCGGCGGAAGCGCGTGATCGCGCCCTTCGACAACTTGAACTGTCTCCGAAGAATCCGATGATCCATAATGTTCTTGGGGGTCTGTATTTTGTGGGCAAGGAACCCGACAAAGCGGAAGAGGAGTTCAAGAAGGCAATTGCCTTGAACGATACGATTCCGGTCTCCTACATAAACCTCGCAAGGCTATATCAAGCTACAGGGAAGCTGGACCAAGCCATTAAGGAGTATGAAGCCGCCATCGCCAAGAATCCGAAGGTCCTCCAAGCGCATATGTTGTTGGGGCTGATCTACCAGCAGCAGAACCAAAACGACAAGGCGAAGGCTCAATACGAACAGGTCCTCGCGCTCAATCCCAAGTTCGCTCCCGCCGCCAACAATCTGGCCTGGATGCTGATGGAGCAGGGCGGCAATATCGACGTGGCTCTTTCTCTGGCGCAGACTGCGCGAGAGCAAAACTCCGATGATCCACATATCGCCGATACCTTGGGCTGGATTTACTATCAAAAAAATGTGTATCTGAAGGCCACCTCGTTGTTGAAGGAAGCAGCCGAGAAGATGCCGTCTGATCCGGTGGTGCAGTATCACTACGGCATGGTACAACATAAAAACGGAAATCCGGATGCGGCGAAAAAGATCCTTGCCGCTTCCCTGAAGCTTAATCCGAACTATCCAGGAGCCGACGAGGCCCGAAAGGTTCTGTCCCAGCAGTGAGCAGTTCTCAGATCCTCGCTCTGCAAGGATCGAAAGCGCTGCCCCGCATCCTGCCATTCGCGGTCTATCTCTGTTTCCTCGCCATCGCCGAGTTGATCGTCTGGATTTCGCCCCACGTGCCCGCCATGGCTTCACTGGCAACTGGATCAGATCTCTGGCTTTACCCCCTCAAGGCTTCGGCCGTTCTGGCGATACTCGTGTATTACTGGCGCTGCTACGACGAGTTAAAAGGCTTCAAGGGCCTGACGTCTTGGAATCTGGTGCTTGCTCTGGCAACCGGCGTGGTGGTGTATCTGCTGTGGGTCAGAATGGACTGGCCTTGGGCTACGCAAGGGCAACCCAGTGGCTATAACCCCTTTCTCGCGGGTGACGGCTGGGGGCCGGTACTGGCAACTGTCCGTCTGTTGGGAGCGACTATCATCGTACCACTCATGGAGGAACTCTTTTGGCGATCCTTTCTGATTCGATACCTCATCTCCCCCCGGTTCGACACTGTTCCACTCGGCAGTTTCTCAATGCTTTCGTTCTTGGCTACTACCGTGCTGTTTGGCCTTGAGCACAATCTATGGCTCGCCGGAATGGTCGCTGGCGTGGCGTACACGCTGCTTGTGTATCACACACGAGCGCTTTGGCCATCGATCATCGCCCACGCCGTCACAAACCTGCTCCTCGGGGTTCATGTGTTGATTACGCGCGAATGGATCTGGTGGTAAAGAGTCCAGGCATCCAAGTATAGGGTTAACCCAGAACAACCCTGGATTATTAGAAAAGTCTCCAAGAACAGTCCGAAAATTTGACCCCAAAGAGTTGTTACCACCCAATGCAATTATTTAATAATTCACTTATAAATCAAATAGTTGCATGAATTAGATTAGGGGATTAGCCCCAGGCGCACTGACGGAAAACTCGACACTTTTCTCAGTGAAGTTTGCGGGGTGGTTTATTTATATTGTGAATTCAGAGGCTTAGAGATTGGCATATATCATGCTTCATTGTACGTCAACAAGGAGCCCACATCATGAAAAGGAGTTGTTACACAATGTTGAAGAAAATCATGGCGACTGGGGCATTTGCGTTGCTTGCCTCGTTCATGTGCGTGCCAAACGCATCGGCAGTTATCGCCTCATGGGACTACAACGTTCAAGCAGGATTTAGCGCTTTCGCCCCGGGGACTGTCACCCCTTCACTCCCAGGGTCACTATTGGGTGAGCCGACCAGACTGTCATGGGGGGTTTCTACTGGATCCGGTCAGAGTGCATTCGTCATAACCGAGCCAGTCGCCTCTATTGCTCGTTTTGGTGGGACCGGGGCTCCGTTGCTCACAAGCACATCCGGTGTCCCTGGCATCACTCTCACCCATGAAAACCGTCCGATTACCGGGTTTGCGCCTGGGGCGCTGACCAGTGCAACGCTGGATCTTCAGGCGACCTTAGCCGCCACCGGCGGTCCTGCTGCTCCTCCAGGGACCCTCCCCATTATTCCTTTTCACATTACATTTACCGAGACTCTGAATGCGACACCCTGCGCAGTGGCTACCAGCCCGACTCCCTGTAATGACATTTTTGTCCTTCTTGACCCTGCACAGCTGATATCGACCGTCCCTGGTCCCGACGGCCTCCTCTACCAAGTAACAGTCAATGTCGCCGGCCTGGGTACGTTGTCGCCGGCCGCCTGCGCTGCCGCAGGCGTTGGGCCTGGGTGCCAAGGACTAACCACACCAGAGGGACAAGACAGCGTAATCACAACCAACTTTGAAATTCACCAGGCCAACGTTATCCCTGAACCCGCGAGTCTTCTCTTACTCGGCTCAGGGTTGGTCGGCTTGGGCCTGTGGCGGCAACGCCGGCGCGGATAAGCTGATCTCTCATATTTCTTAGCGAGGTCCCAGGTGGTGAGCCACTTGCGGACCTCGCGCTTTTATTAGAACCTCACGATTAGTACCACAGGCTACCTTTCTAACTGGGACTCGCTAGTCGCCCTGAACAAAAGTTGGGCTGGCCAAGGCTTACCCTAGTGGCACATCAGAGCCGGCGCAAACCTACGGGCAATGAGCACGCCTGCAAAAACGAAGTTCGTCGTTTCCGCTCTCTAGGCCTGAAAGCCCATGCCGACCCGTCCACCCTACACGGGTTTCGGCTTCGATAGGTGTTGAGATGGCTTTAAAGCGGTCTACGGGCGGGGGGAACAAGCCGCACGGCGCGGTTCTGCGAGAAATTAAGCCTTCTCTGGCGTTAGAGCTCACAACCGTTCACCACGGCTTCTGAACGGCGCGCTTTCGGCATCCGAAAAAATCTGACGCCGTCGCACATCCGCTCGGCAATGATTTTAGCAATGTTGCGAAAGACCTTCGCCGCGATCTTAGGGTCTGTCGTTATAAGGCGATCAAGAGCCTTGGCATTGAGAATCAACAGCGTCGAATCCTCTCGGGCTTTGACGGATGCATGCCGAAGCTCATTTTTTAAAAACCGTATCTCACCGAAAGTTTCACCCGCCGACAGGATTTTGAGAACTTTGACTTCGACAATGGTGGCGCCGATAGTCCGACGCTGCACTTGAAAAGTTCCGTGGAGGATCACGAAAATCTCGCGCCCCGGATCGCCAGGGTTCAACACGCTATCCCCAGCCCGACATGAGATGATATGCCCCAGTGAAACGAGGGTCGTAACTTCTTCGGACGTCAAGCCCTCGAAGAGGTCTGCATCCAACGCAGGGTGGTGACTATTAGAGAGACCCGAATCGACAGTGATATTGTTTGCATGCATGACCGTGGTATCTTCTATCGTGCACGGCTGAGGGCCATTCCACGCCACAGCGATAGGCCTCGATGAAGAATAGCCAAGGCGACGGGCCACCGCGGCAAAGGGAGACTTGACCCGATCAAGGTGGTATATATCATTGATGACTAGGACCATTGGAATAACATAGGTGTATTTTTCGTGGTTAAAGCCGGGGCTATACAGGCGATAGCCCAAGCGAGAATACAATGGCAGTAGTTGGGGATGGCAATCGAGGAAGCTGTAATGAATGCCCTGTTCCAATTTGAATTGATACACGGCGCAGGTCAATTGCTTTAGCAAATTTCCACGTCGAAAATTTGGACGAATGACTAGTCTTGAGGTCAGGCCGATGTGGGCAGGAAACGAGGGCTTGAACCATTCAATGCCCAATTCCTCTTCGCATTCCAAGGGGCCATCCCGCCGAAGATTCACGCGCGAGCATGCGCCTATCACCCCATCCTGTTCGAGATAGAAGTGGTAGGCTGTATCATCCCAGCCGTCGCGAAATTCCTGGCTCCTGTTGTCCGCCTCGGGATGTCGCTTCTCACCGTGCATCTCCTTGATGTAAGCCGTGTACCGAAGCGCGTAAATTCTCCGCTTTTCCGCGTCGGTCGTAGCCATTTTTACCGCCGGCGGAAGTGCAACAGGCAGAGAACGTAATTTCTGGAAGGAATAACTGTCCAAGGACCCCGTTGGTACGGCTCCGTCGTAGATCGGAGTGTAACTGGGCCCTCGTCCCCTGCTGCGCGTACATACTGTATCCATGCCCTCTAAGATGCCTCCCTAATGTCTCTTTGATCCTATCAAGGGACGTTTCACGGCCCCCATAGGGGTAGCAAATCATGGGCCACTTCGTATTCAGGGTATTTAAAGGATTTGACTGTGATTTGTGGGCATTCAACTAATGGTATAGCCTAGGCTCGTGTGCGTTAAAGCCCACACTCTGGAGGGTATTTCTGCTACAGCGTACGCCCGTACTACGCCCGTACTATTAGCTACGCTGAGCTTGCGCAGGGGGTCGGGGCTTCTCTAAGCCATGCTTTCGAATAGATTCATGCAATGTCTGGCGGGAGATCCCCAAGTCTTCGGCAGCTCTACAAATGTTCCAATTCTGATAAACAAGCGCCCGCTGGATCAGATCTCGTTCGAGTTTCGAAGTAGCCTCTTTCAAAGTCACCAAGGGTTTGGACGTGCCATCCCATGCTAATTCCAGGTCGGAAGGTTGAATCATCAGTCCCTTGGTCATGAGAACGGCGCGCTTCATCCTATTTTCAAGCTCCCTGACATTTCCCGGCCACGCGTGACCAGAAATAGACGCGCGAGCCTCTTCTGAAAGCCCGCTCACCCGGCTGTTAAAGAGTTCCCGGTATCGCAATAGGAAGGCCTGAGCAAGTAATACGACATCCTCTCCCCGTTCCTGTAACGAGGGCACCACTATCTCAATGACGCTCAACCGGTAAAACAGATCTTCCCGGAACAGGCGGCGCTCGATGGCCTCTTTAAGGTTCATATTGGTGGCCGCCAGGATCCGCGTATCCACAGAAATCGACTCCCGTCCCCCGACGCGTTCGAGCCTGCCGTCCTGTAGAAAGCGCAGCAACTTGACCTGTAAAGATAGCGGCATTTCTCCGATTTCATCGAGTAGCAGCGTGCCGCCATTCGCGTACTCAAGCTTACCCTTCATCTGTCGGTGGGCGCCGGTAAATGCGCCTTTTTCATGCCCAAAAAGCTCACTCTCCAGTAGATTTTCGGGAATCGCACCGCAATTAATAGCGATAAAGGCGCCGTTCTTCCGCCCACTTCGCTGATGAATCGCTCGAGCCACAAGTTCCTTGCCGGTCCCGCTGTCCCCGGTGATCAAGACCGGGACATCAGAACCGGCGACCCGTCGAATCATCTCGAAGATCCGCTGCATCGGCGGACTCACCCCGATGATTTCGCTAAATTCTCCGAGACCCGTTTGTTCCTGAAGCGCCCGGTTCTCTTGTTCCAGCCGGTGGAGATAGACCGCGCGCTCCAGAATGATCTTCAGAACATCCAGCGGCACCGGCTTCTGAACAAAGTCATAAGCGCCGCTGCGGACAGCGGCCAAGGCATTGGCTCGATCAGAATTGCCGGTCGCCACAATGACTTTGGTCGTAGGGGCGAATTGAAGGATCTCCTGCAAGGTGGCAAGGCCTTCAGTGGCGTCATCCGCCGCCGGGGGAAGCCCCAGATCCAGAAGGACTAGCGGGGGTTGTTCTCGGCGCATGATTGCCACGGCAGTGCGGCGGTCCTTGGCCTCATGAATATGATGTTTATCCCCGAGCGCCCATCTCATCTGCTCAGAGATGTCCGGATCATCCTCAACAAGCAATAAAGGAGACTTGTCGCTCATAGAATCAATGGCCCTTTTCTTTTCGCAGAGAGCCGCCATTGTAAGGATTTTTACTACTCAAAGAGGATACCCCATTAGGAGGGCGGATAGCGATGAAGCACCTCGTTATGGAAATCTGCGAGTCGCTGCAGGCAGTTCGATCCGCACTTCGGTGCCTCGGCCAACCTCGCTTTGCACGCGGATCGACCCACCGTGTTCCTCAATGATCCGTTTGCACTGGTAGAGCCCAAGGCCCAAGCCGCTGGATTTAGTGCTGTGAAAAGGCTGGAAGAGTGTCTGCAGCTTCTCAGGGGGTATTCCCGGGCCCTGGTCCGTGACTGTAATGATAACGGTCCCGCCTTGTTCGTCGGTATCGATGCAAATATTCCGGTCCTCCGTGTGGCGAGGCTCCCCGTCCCCCTGCTGGGCGTTCAGCACCAAATTCAACAGCACTTGTTGCAACTGATCCCTTACGATTCGCACGGCCGCCGCCCTACCAGTGGAGTTAACGACGACCCTGAGATCGCCATTCATTGAGCCGAGGTCTCGGCTATAAGATTGGGAACATCAACGGACTCGGGAACGCCGGTGGGAGCCGACCGTGCTGACAGTTTTGTAATAAGTCCGGTCATCTTTTGTACGGTGCCTGAGACTGTGCGCATGACCGATTGCTGGAAGGCGGGTTCTTGCCCATGAACCTGAGCATTCTGCACAACCAAGGACAGCTTTTGAGCCAAATTCTTCAGGTCATGAAGGCAAAATGCGGAGAACCGGTGCAGCGCCTCCAATTCTCCCGCCGCGCGCCGCTCTTCCGCCACATTGGCAAGATACAGAAGCATCCCGGTATGATGCGCGATGGCCCGCAGGAGATCGAAGTCATCCTGGCCGTACCGGGCCCCCTTCTGTCGGCTCAAGGTAATAAAACCCAGGAGTTGCCTTTCGGATCGAATCGGCACGCAAAGAAACGCGTCGGCGGGGTTGGATGATTCCGCGGCGGCGGCTCTTTGATCCTCACCTGCATCCGATGCGTCGACTTCGACCGGCTCGTCGCTCTGCATGAGCTTCAATACAAGAGGATGGATCTCGTCCAACGGACTGGGCGCCGGTTCGGTGTTCACCGACCGGACCCGATGGTATTGGCCGTCTGCCGCATATAGAATCCAAATCGAAAGCCGGGATGCGCCAAAGGTGCGAGCCAGTATCTCGAGGAGTCGGTCAAGAATCTCCTCACCGGATACACAGTGCGCGAACGCCTGTGTCACCTCAAGCCACTTGGCCCGGTAGTCGTACTTGGAACGATAGAAATGCCGTGCAATGAATTGACGCAGGGCCGCGCGAGCCGCTCGAGAGAATAGAACCACGACCAACCCAAGGATTGCGGCAAAGACCACGACCACGCTTAGGCCGACGCTTAAGGGCTCCCCGGTATGACGGATAACTTCCCCGATGACTCCCACCACAAGAAGATAGATTCCAATAACGAGAAACGTAACGGAGCCGTAGAGGACTTGAGGAGAGATATAGATCTTCGCGCGCACATGACGCAGGCGTAGCCGCCCGAAACCGAATGACAGGAGCCCCAGCGAAATCAAGCTGGCCATGCCGCCAACGAGTACAAAGTTCAAATTCCAGAGCGGCAACATGATGAGTTGACTCGCCTGGTAAATCTCGTAACCGGCGAGGCCGCCCAACCCGATCAGGACGTACTTGATCTGATACCGTATCGGATCACGGGACACTCGCAGAATATATTCGAGCTGGGCCAGGCCCAAGGTTAGTGAGAGCACAATAAACACGTAGGCGACGCGACCCAGTGAGCCGGGTGCCGTTGCCACAGCTCCGTCCTCCGTCATCGCGGGAATATCGATAAGTCTAAAGAGGGCCGACATCGCAAGGACGACCGCTAAGGCAGTCACGGCATGCGCACGCCATCGAACGCCTGACTCTGCACCGCCTGTCTTCGCCTCGAGAAAGACGAGCCCGACATACTGGAGGGTGGCGGGAAAAAGAAGCTCACACACCAACCCCAGGCGTCGCCACTCCCGTGTATAAGTCAGGTCTGACACGCCCAAGGCGTTCGCGAGTTGGATCACTCCGGCAGCTGCCACGACGGCTGCCACGCTGCGATGGAAGGAACTAGCACGGTTTTTAACCAGCAGGAAGGCTGCGAGCCCGAGCGCCGCAGCCGATGCCACAAAAGCGGGGAGCACCATCCACAAGCCTATCGAATCCAAGGAGGCTCCTACGATGCCTTGGTCAGGGTATCTGCTCCGTCCGGCAAATACTCCTGAAGCGACGGCCAGACGTCCCGCATGAAGGCAAAACCCTCCTGATAGGCCTCTTCAGTACTCTTTGTGACCGGCAATGATATTCGAACCAAGGCTCCATCAGTCCTATGCTTGGTCATGGCATCCCAGATCAAATAGGCTTTCGCCCAGTATTCATTGGCCACCACCCGGCCCCGATCCTGATACCAATAGAGAATGACCTGCTTGTCCAATCCTTTTTCAATCAAAACCTGGTTCACGGTGACGGATTTTCCCCCCGGGACTGGAACCGAAGTTTGCTCTGCTTGGACGAACTGCCAACCCGCCCCAGGCAGGCAGTTCTTTGGTGAGTGATACGTCGCGCCCGTGCGCTGGCTCTGATAGTACCCGACGTATAGATAAACCGGCATTCCAGCCGGCGGTCGGGACGCGTTCGCACTGAACGGCACGTACACACGCATCATATAATCCGTCAGGTTCAACACCTCCAGCACGCTCTTATCCATGCCCAATTCCTTGCCACTCCATCGATCAGCGAGGGTCAGGGGAAACTCGGCAAACGGTTTTTTAAACACGGGGGATTCGCCACGCGATAGCATTTGCAAAGAGCCCCACGTGCTGAGCAACATCGCGACAGCCATGACCAATGCCCAATGCTTCTTGATGCGGCCCATAGGTCTCTCCTGCTCTCAGCCGACCGGCTTCGGGGGTTGTTCAGGCTCATGAACAGCAGAACTGCCATTGCCCGTGGGAAGTACGACCGGCGCATGACCGTTGCCACCGGGATCAGGGTAATGATCCACAACAGGCACGGGGTGTGATCTCACGGGGGCCTCGTCACGAATGCTCGGCGGTTTAGGGATGTGAAACCTCTGCGGAAGCCCGACGCGCGAGAGAAGCCATCCGCAAGCCAAGAGGAGCACAAAGGCCACAAGGAAGATCAGCCAGCCAGAGAACGTGTGATAAAACCCTTCGGCGGCTTGGGGACCCCAGTAATGCGCAAGGACCCCGGTGCCGGTGACTCGAAAAGCATTCGCGACAATGGCGATAGGAATAGACAGGAGCACGAGAGTCCAGCGCTTCCACATAGACGATTGCGTGAAGTACGCGTAGACAGTGCCCAACGCCAGCAGCGCCTGGAGTGAGCGAATCCCGCTGCACGCCTCAGCCACTTCAAGGGTTGTGCCGGCCAAAGCGATAACGTTGCCTTCCCGCAGAACGGGAATGCCGAAATTAAACAGGCAAAAGGCCGCGGTTTTTGCAGCAAATAACTGAAGTGGGAACGCGACGGCATTTACCACAATGGCCGGAAGTGGAACCATAAACAGCAGGAAGGCGATCGGAAAAGCGAGCGCGCGCAAATAGGGCCTGCCCAATAATAAGAGGACCAAGCCCGCGATCACCACGATGAGAGAAGTTCGCTGAAGATAGAGCTCTGCCCCAGCCGACCCAACTACGAGCATGAACAAACCCAGCGCTAACAGCGCGATGCCGGCTTTTTGTGGAGTGACGGGTAACAAGAACAGCTGCTGGCGACGCTCCCATACAAAATAGAGCGCCAGCAAAGGCACTAAAAAACCGTGTGAATAATCGGGATCAATATACCAATGCTCAACAAGCCGTACGAGGATTTTGTGATACAGCCCAAGGACCAGGAGAGCAAGGATTGCCAGAGGAATTATCACTCTTGTTTAGGTGAGGGCGCGATACACGCGTGGCCAGACTTGTGTACAAGAATTCCCCCTTCTGCTTCTATGATGCGGCGGTGCTGGAAATGAACGGAAAGTTGCGCCTAGTTCTCGACAGGCCTGAATACCCTAATGACTCCACCTGCATCTGAAATACGGAAAGCCCTTAGAACTATTGCCTTCCCAGAGATTAGAATCAATCAGTCCTCGGTGGGGCACCATCCACTTTCGTATGGTCCACCAGCTGAAGAACTGGCTAAAGCCGAGATCGGACTAACAGGATTCTAATTCATTACGCAACCAACTCGCGATTCGTAATGAGCGGCCATATTTCCTTCCGCGCTCGTTCGACATCATTGGGAAAGTCAATCTCGATCCAGGGAAGCTGCCCTACGGGGACATAGTGCATCTGAATCCGATCAAGAACACTGTCAATAATCGCTTCGTACTCGACGCGGGGATTCTCCGCGACTTCCGGCTTTAACCTCCCCACCAGGGTTTGGCCAGCCTCTGGGGAAAACTTGTAGAGACCGACACTCTCGCCCACAACGGACCCGCCTCGATGTATCTGTTTTCCCAGTTCGCAGACGGTTCCATCGGAGCGGACCAGGACTTTCACTTCTTCTCCTGTATCAATGAGCCGCTCATCGGCAAGTAAGCAGTTTGGTGCGGAACTGGCAAAAAGACTCTTGACCATCTCGTGGCACAGTAAGAGATCCGCATCCATGATGATGGCCGGGGCGCTTCCCAAACCGTTCTCTGCTTGCAGAAGCGAAAGACCGCTTCCGAGCCTATATTGAGGGTTGTAGACCAGTTCGATCTGCCGCTGTAAGTTCACCTGCTTCACTTCGGCCTCGACCTGATCTCGCAAGTGGCCGACAACAATCGTGATCTTCCCAACCCCGATCCGATCCAGCATCTCGAGATGCCGCTGCAGAAGGCTTTTGCCGCCGAAGGTGAGAAGGCATTTGGGGTGCTCGGCTGTGAATGGACGCAACCGATTTCCCACGCCTGCTGCTAGGATCACTACGTTCATGCTGTGTCAGCTTAACCCCTTGTGCGAATCAGCGAGCGAAATCCGAAATACGCCACAGCATCTTTCATGTTTGATACAAAGCGCTTCAGCGGCCCCATGGCTTGGTTAGTCACATATTGCATCGTCAAGACAATACGTTCCTCGCCTGCTCCAAGGGGCGTGACCGAGTGATACAGTTTATCTCCATTAAAGAACACCATGGTCCCGGGGTTCGTCGCGACACTGAGCTCTTGTGTTTCGCGAGCCGGATCATTTTTATACAACTGGCAGACTAGCCGGCTGGTTGACTGCTCCACCAAACCCAAAAGCACGGTATATCTCGCCCCCTTGTAATAAGACGTATCGTAGTGAAAGCCGATATGATCCCCGGGTTCGGTGTAGAAGTACAGGGCGCATGCATGGGGATCTTCCGGGGGGCACGGAAGCAGGCGCGCGCCTGCCAGGCGGCTCAAAAACTCAACGAATGCCGGGTCCTGATAAAGGGAAACCGTTGCCGGCGCGTTCTTGGCCAGGACAAACCGGCTGACGCTGCCACCCTTCTTATGTTTCGGGATATAGTTTCGGTTGATTGCTGGTCGCATTTGCTCCGCTTCGACGACCAGTGGCGCGACCGCTTCAGGAGATAAGAACCGTTCGAGCAGGAGAAACTCGTTCTGCTCCTGATACGTTCTGGAGATCGCGTCAAAGTCCAGGTTCTCAATGGCACTATCTATTCCCGCGATGGAGTGCCCCGCCTCTTGAGACATCCGCTCCCTCCCCCTCACTGTGACACGAGCCTACATGCCAGTTTGTAATCCTCGAACGAATGGATTTCCATCCACCCGGATGAGACCTGGACACACGATACGGGATGCCCTTGATCGATCAGCTCTTGAACCATGTCCGTCAGCGACGCCGTTTCCAATGTCGCAGCTTCATGAAACCGCGTGCCCCGAGGCAGGGCCTGCGCAGTATCATAAAACCTACGAAAGAGTTTCCAGCCTTTTGCGGAGAATAGGGCAAGGCCGGTAAACTCGCCGTGGGCCTCGGATCGTGGAATATTCTTTCCGATCTTCACTACTCGACTCCGAGCGTCTCCCTTTAAGACGCGACGTGTTGGAGGATCGACCGCATCCGCCAGCAGCACAAGATCTATCCCGCGATTCATTGCCTGCAAGCGATCCTGCGTCTTCGAGTCAGCGGTGCTGTCGACGAGTAAGACAATATCGTCATCGTCGCAGCCCAGAAGCCTATTGACGGCGTCCTTATCGAAAAGGATGTCCGAATAGGAAATAAGGGTTCTGCCTTGGTAGTCCGCATCCGTATCCCCTGCAAGGATGGAAGTTAACTCTCCAGTCGATTCCCACCGCGGATTTTCGAATAGTTTGATTCCGTCCACGGTGATTTTCTCGCGACGGTAGCCACCGACGGCGATCAGTTCCCGGACTCCCGAAAGGTTCAGCACTTCCCGCTGACGCTGCAGCAGAGGCTTGCCGTTCACGTCGAGCATGGCCATGGGGATATCGGCGGCGATATCTTTCATGGAGTACTCATCCAGATGATCACCCGCCGCGGGGATGATGGCTCGCGTCGGCGGTTCATTCGATCGTAGATACATGTCTTCGTTGCGTTTCAGTTGCGGCATGCCCTGCAGCTCAAACACCAGCTTCATCGAGGCAAGCCGCTTCTCGACGGACGCGGTCGATTGCGTGTGAAGGATCTCTCCATAGACATCAAGCATGGCATTAATGGCGGCACGCAGGCCCTGGTTGGCATAGATCACCATTTTAATACCCAGGTCATTCAACTCTTGGGCGGTAATGGTGTAATACATGGTCGGCACCACGACCAGAGGCACTGCGAGGTCCCAAGCCCGTGCGAAATCAATAATCGGTTGGGGGGAGCTAGAGTTATGGTGAATGAGAATCGCATCGGCACCCGCCTCCGCATAGGCACGCGCGCGCTTTTGGGCCTCGGTCTGCCCGAGTCCAGCGATCAGCGCCTCGACCCGGGCGATGAGCATGGTGTCTGCATTACGTTGCGCGTTTTTTGCCGCCATGATTTTTCCAACGAATTCCGCGATCGGCGCGAGTTCCTGACGCCCCGGGACAAAGCTGTTCACCTTTGGAAAGAGCTTATCCTCGATGCAGACTGCGGCAATCCCCGAGGCCTCGAATTTGCGCATCATCTGGATGACGTTGTTCGAATTGCCATACCCCGTATCACAATCTGCCACAATGGGGATCTCAACGGAGTCGGCCATGGAGGCCGCCGCACCCAGATATTCAGACATCGTCAGAATGTCGGCATCAGGCACGCCATGGGAGGCTGATATCTCAAGCCCACTGGACCAGACGCCATCGAACCCCGCACGTTCAGCCAGTTGGGCGCCCAACGCATTGTGGGCTCCGATTAGCCTAATAATGCCCGGCCGGGCGAAAAGCTGACGTAGTAATGACGCTTTGCTTTTCATCGAATCCCTCCTGTCATCGAGTGGTCACCCTGCGTATCGCTACACGATCTCGCCTGCCCAACGACCACTTTCATGAATTGCCGGGCCCACACCGTTGATCTAGAATAAGGTATAATCAGCTCTCCCATTCACTCGTCCCTTATCTCGGTTCACGCCAATATTCGTCTTCTAGGTGAAGCAGAGCGAGCTTCGCGCGCCTTTCGATGCCAGAATATCCCCGCATCTTTTCCTTCACGGCCGACTTTTCATTATCGGCGGCACGGAATTCATAGCATCACAATCTTATGACGTCCTGAATCGACCGCACGCGTTGCGTTTCGGCTGTCTACAATAAGTTTCGCATTCTTCACGATGGCGTCCCAATCATACACAGAATGATCGGTCGTGATCACTACACAATCTGCTTGGGAGAGGAGCTCGGTGGTAACTTCCGAAGCATGGGCCAGACTTTCCAGCCCTTTAAGTTCCTGGACATGGGGATCATGCCAGGTGACCTCCGCCCCTTGGTTCCGCAACACTTTGATGATGTCCAATGCCGGGGACTCGCGCACATCGTCAATGTCCCGCTTGTACGCCACACCCAGCACCAGGACAGAGGAGCCATTAACACTTTTTTTTGCTCGGTTCAAGGCGTCTGCAATCTTGCGTACAACGTATTCAGGCATTTCCGCGTTGATTTCCCCTGCCAGCTCGATAAAACGCGCCCGATAATTCAGGGTTCGCAGCTTCCATGATAAATAATGAGGATCGACAGGGATACAGTGGCCGCCCAGTCCAGGACCTGGAGAAAACGAGATGAACCCATAGGGCTTGGTCGCGGCAGCTTCTACGACTTCCCACACATTGATGCCTAGACGATCGCACATGATCGCCATCTCATTTACCAGCCCAATGTTCACGATCCGGAAAGTGTTCTCCAGCAGCTTAGTCAGCTCAGCCGCTTCCACCGAGGACACCGGTATGACTCGCTCCACGATTTGGCTGTAAAGCGCGACCGCCATTTGGGTGCACGTCGGTGTGATGCCCCCTACCACACGCGGCGTATTCTTTAGGTGATATGTTGGATTGCCGGGATCAATCCGCTCCGGTGAGAAGGCCAGGGAAAAGTCGGTGCCGACCTTGAAACCATCCTCCTCGAACATTGGCAGCAATAACTCGCGTGTCGTGCCTGGATAGGTCGTGCTTTCCAGGACGACCAGTTGATTCCGTCGCAAGCCTGATTTTACCGCCCGGGCCGCGTCCAGTATAAAGGAAACGTCAGGATCCTTGGTCTTGCCGAGCGGTGTGGGAACACAGATGCAGCAGGCATCCGCTTCCGCTAAGAACGAGAACGCTGTGGTCACAAGGAACCGGCCGTCGTCCACAATCTGGCGGACATCTTCCGAAGGCACATCTTTAACATAGCTTTCTCCCCGCTTGAGTTGCCCCACCTTTCCGGCATCAAGGTCAATCCCGATCACTCGAAAACCGGCCTTGGCAAATTCAACAGCAAGAGGCAGCCCGACATACCCCAATCCGATCACCGCCACGTGGGCCGTGCGATCGTTAATTTTCTTCAAAAGTTGTTCCACAAGGCCTCGCTAATGATTGATATGATATCAAAACATGATGTTTTTGTCTTTGCTGCCACGGGCTAATCAAATTTACATACAGGCACCGGATTGGTGACAATCAGTGCAGAAAACGTCCAGTCCCGGGGTAGGGATTCGTCGCAATGGTTCGGCGGCCATTTATACTAGAATGACCTACCTAGGAATACCCCTCTGGATGGGCCATGAAAGAAGGTTTTGAGAGGAGATCCACAGTCAGTCATACGATGAAGGAGTGGATGTAATATTGGCCCGGTGCGGGATAGAAGTTGGCGGGATTGCGGAAGGACATCGGGATAAACTAGTGGTCGATATGCCCAAACGCTTCGTTAACAAGGTCGGCCAACCGCGTCCGGCGGACGGCTCTGGGTTTCTCAGCATCACATAGGAACGTATGCTATACGCTACGTTACGGATCAGTAATGGATCAGCTAACTGATATACTCACTCACTGACTCCTAAGTGAGACTGAAAACCCTTGTTTCTTTTCCACAGCGGTCTATCCTTCAACAAGCCGGAACGACCAATTGACATGAAGTAGAAAGCTGGTTAAGGCAACCGCCACAATGTTAATAAAGGCGCCATAGAGATACCACAGTCCTAGAATATCCACGCAGAGATGCATAATAGATATATTCAACAGCAAGCCCACAAATGAGGTCACTGCAAAACGAAAAAGTGTCACCAGATGATCATTTGAAGATTGGAACGTCCAAAAGTAATTCGCCAAGTAGGTGGCGATCACCGACGGTATCGCTGAGAGAGCGGAACTCATCACCGGATCCGCATTAAATCCGTCCACGAAGAGCGTAAGGAGACAGATATAAATAATTGTCCCTGAAGTCCCAACCACCGCGTAGCGGATTCCATAACTTCTAAATGACTTAAGAATTCCCACTAGTCCGCCTGTTTGTATGTTTCTTTGAGAATTCAAGTTTGGCTATTCCCTGAATAATATATCGTATGTCTCGCAGTCGTAGACGAGTGAACCCGAACACTGTCAGCCCGAGCGGAATCAGGGGGCTAGGGCGACGAGCACAAAATCGGAATTTCAGACCAGCACCAGAAGACCGGCTTACTTGATAGATGCCGTGGAAATCAAGAGGCCGGATGCAGAAACTGCGTCTACGGCTTTTCGGCCCCGTCCGACTTCATGAGCCACACCCGCTCACCGCCGGCCGAGAAAACGAATTGCCCCTTTAACGGCCCAAAGAAATCATCCAAATCTTTTGGGCTCGGGACAGGGTGCTCTTTGAAGCTCCAACCACCACGCGGCATCGGATCCAGTCCAAGAACAGACTCGCCGATCAGAACACGACCTCCACCTTGCAGGGTCTGGCGAATCCAGTCCTGAGTAAGCCCCTTCCATGTTGCGGGGTCTGATGTCAGCGTGGTTTGTAGAGAGATATGCAGTATACGAGGCATCGCACGATTATGCGGATCGGCAAGGTGCTTGGATCCTAAAATGATAAGCAAATCAGACTGAGTCATGTGCCGATGGACTGCCGTCAACCACTGGTGTCTATAGGAATCGGCTCCTTGCACTGGGGCAAAAGTCCCCAGCCAATTCACGGTTATCACCAGAGGGATGATCAACGCCGCAAGGATTCCGTATGCTGGTCGCTGGCTCAGCTTCGACGTATCCCAGGCGATGCACAAGGCGAGAATCAAAAAAGGGGTTGACGGCAAATACCGCTCGAGAGCCGTGGCTTCCCAACCTAAGCTGAACGCGAAGTTTGCCAATAGAGAACCAAACCCCACAACCAGGATGGCCGTTTTCCGGTCTCCAAGAAGCCCCCGCCGACTATTTTTCAAGATCAACCAGAGGGCGGCCATGACAACAAAATAGAAGAAGCTTAACTTTAATAACCCTGCAGCCACCGACGAACCCAGAGAACCTTTACCCTCGATGAGCCAGAGTCGGACTTGTGACCCCAAATCATTTAGATTCACTATCGACTGTGCCCATCCATTGATGACGCGAAAACCTTGCGCGAGGCCGAGATCATTATGAATATTATGGCTCGCGCTGATGAGCCAGCCCACGAAATTCACGTTTTCCAAGCCATCCCCATAGTAGTGATATGCCCCTAAGAGAGGAAGCGCCAAGTACGCTCCCACCAGTGGCAGCCACACCGTTCCCGCATAGGCGGCGAGAAAGAGCATTCCCACCATGACGGCACGCTTGATTCGAAACTCACGTAGGGGCACCTGAAGCAGGATGTTTGCCGCCAGGAGGGCGGGCATGTTTAGGCCTTGGGGGAGCCAGGCCAGAGCGGCCATTCCCCCCATCAGCCCAGAAAGCAGGGTGCGCTTCGGAGACGGTCTTATCGTGTCCTTCGCAGGAGCGGCAAAGATGACCGCCATGATCGTGAAGAAGACGCTGAGGGAATACGAGCAGCCAGAGATGCCGTAGTACCAGAAGCCGTTGGAAAATGCGAACAACGCCGCTCCGAAGAACGCCGTTGCGGGCGCACACCATTGTAAAAGAAAGTAGAACATCGCCGCCACGGAAGCGACGCTCGCCACGAGGCTGATCCCTTGGAGCACCCACAGCGCGTCACCGGTGTACCCAATCTGATGAATCACCGCGTAAAGCGCTGCTCCCAACGGTCTCCATAACAAATGGCCGGGTTCGATCAGGATGCCCTGCTCGATCTGTAGAGCATAATAAGGGGCATCCCCGTACCCGACGGATTCGGACATACCATAGCCGATGGTACTGGCAAGTAGGAGGATCAGGAGATAGATTCGTATCCGACTTGTTTTCGATAATACCAACCAAGTCTTTCCGACGGTAACTGAACCGTTCGATAAGCCTCGTGCCGAGATATCCGGATTCATGCCATAGCCCTACAGTGCATCACACTCATTTCATCGTTTTCGGCAAAGGACCTGGTATTGCGCCCCGAGCGCCAGACGCGAAAGCAGCGGCTCGATGCCCCGACACCAAGACAGCATCCGGGGAAAGATGAACAGGAAATCCGTGCGCAGGATCTCAAACTTCGCGCTTCGTAAGAGGCGTCGCGTTTCGGAAGCGGTCAGAGTAATGGCGTCGTCATCAAATGGACATCGGCTCATGACGTAGCGGGTGCCTGGGTTCCAAGGATTGTTCTCCCACAAGGCGAAAAGTCCGCCGGGACGTAATGAGCGATGGATATAGGCAAGGGCCGTCCCGCGGTCCACAACAGGGATATGATGAAAGACGCCATTACAAAAGGCCAAATCGATTTCTTCGTTCGGCGCGTAATGATCGCGTGAGAAGAACTGCGCGTGCTCGGAGCCGTGCGTCCGTTTGGCCACTTCGAGCGACTTTTCCGAGGTGTCCACGCCAATGACCGACGCGGCACCCAGGAGTTCGAGAAAACAAACCGTAGAAGACCCTGTGCCACAGCCAAAATCCATAATGGATTGAGGCCGCTCTTGCCGATCCTTCAGACACCGAGACAACCAACCGATGCGGCCGCGGGCGAAATAGTCCTTATCTTCCCCAGAGATGGAAATTCCCTGAGCAAGAGCTAAATCATAATCCTCCGCGTACCGGTCAAATTCCATGGTTTGTCCTTACCGCCGTTTCATGCCTAATACGCTCAGGAAAAAACTCGAGAAAATTATCTGAAAGCCCAGAGTAATTGCGGTGACGGCCGGAATGACGATTCGCAAGCTCTTGGAAGGATCCAGCGGGCCGAAAGACTGGGTGCTCCAATAACCGAATGCGTACAGTGAGCCGGCAAAACCAAACAGAAGCAGCACACTTCCTATGATTAATCCCACTTCAAGAGTGATATAGTGAAACATTCTGGTCATGCGCGGGTCTTCAGGGAGCAATCTCTCGTTTACTGCAAATATTTTGGTGAAGACCGCGAAGACGATTGCCTGAAAACCAACCACGATCGCCAAGGCGGCATACAACAATGTATGCACATCCAGAGTTGTCCGCCCGATCACTTTCGGACCTACCAATAGCCACCCTCCGACAAGGCCGCCCACGATCATCAACAACAGGCCAGGATACAGAAAAAGCCAGCGCGGACTGTACAGCAGCAAAAATCGAAGGTGCCGCCACCCATCTCGCCAACTACGCAAGTGCGGAGGCCGGGTACGACCATCTGGTGAGAGCACCGTGGGCACTTCGGTGATGCGCATCTTCTGGAGGACGGCTTTGACGATCATCTCGCTCGCGAACTCCATCCCTGTGGTCCGCAGGTCCATTCGCAGCACTGAGGCTTTATTGAATCCGCGCAGGCCGCAATGAAAATCGCCGCATGGAGGGTGCCAGAACATGACCCGCGCGATCCCGGTCAACACAGGGTTTCCAAAATATTTGTGCAAAGGCGGCATCGCGCGCGGCTTGATACCGCCTGCGAACCGATTCCCCATTACAAGGTCATACCCTTCTCGTAATTTCTCGATAAAAGGCTCCAGGTCAGCAAAATCGTAGCTGTCGTCGGCGTCTCCCATGATTATGTACTTGCCGCGCGCAGCCGCGATCCCCTCCATCAGAGCATTGCCGTACCCTTTGGCCTCCACATGGACAATGCGGGCGCCCATGCGAGCCGCAATTTCTTGAGAACCATCGGTGCTTCCATTATCGGCAATAATGATTTCCCCGACGATCTGAAGGTTTCGCAGAGAAGTCCGTGCTTTTTCAATACATGTTGCGAGGGTTTCCGCCTCATTAAGGCAAGGCATCACGATGGAGAGCTCCAATAACGTTGTCTCCGGCGCCTGTATGCTAGGGGCGGCCATGGCCGTGTAATCTACCACCGAGGAATAATGCTCCAAGATAAAGCCTTCATTTGGCGGCAGCCTCCCGCCAAATCAAATAGTTAAAGCTCCAACGATAATTTTGATTAAAGTGTTTCTGTGTTTCCAGATAACCTCGGGTGATTCCATTCTCGAAGATCTGATCCCCTATGGTGCGATACTTCGGATCTCCAGTCATTTTATAAACCCATCCGTAGAGTGGCGCGATCAAAAGATTCAGATCGGGAGCAACGGCCTTGTCATCGGTAGTAATAAGTATGAATGCGCCCTGTTTTGGCAACCATACGTGCTCCCACATCCAATCCGCACCTGTCTTCAAGGCCGGTAGCACTCGCGGGTCCTTCGTCTTGTCGTACCACATAATCAGCGCTTCAGCGGTGAGGGCTGCCATGAAGGGCTGTAGGAAGGGTGCCGTTTTGCTGACAAACCACTGGTCGTAATGGCCGAGCGCCTGGTCTACTAATTCCTTGATGCGTTTCTCGTCCTTATATCCAAATTCTACGGCCAGCAGCTTGGCTTGAAGATTATAGGCTACCTCCCGGCTCAAGCCCGAATCTGCTGTCCACTCCAGCGGGGCGTAGCCAAATGCCGGCTTTTGCGCCAGCCCTAACAGGGCGTTCTTCGATTTCTCGTCATGGGTCCTCTGGTAGTGCATGTAGAGACCATGCGGGTAAACCCAGTATCCCGGTATGCCATAATTGTTGGGAATGAGATAACCATCCCTATAGGTCTTAACCTGTGCCTCTGCACACCGTTCCCACTTGGGGTCCCCGGTGTACGCAGCGATCTGGTAGTAGACCCGAATCGGATCATATTGCGGATCGTTGGACTGGCAGTAACGCTCGCCATAGGACAGCATGTTGGTCTTCCATGTGGCCTTGAAATCCGTTGGTGTCTGCGCGCAGGCAACGGCCGTCGATGACAGACAAACAAGTATAGCAGCGACTATCTTTGTCATGATGTTGCACCTTCCAGCCAGGTCGCAAGCACCAGCAGCGACCAGACGATGTTCTCGTAGTTAGCCTGTCCCGTAAAATGTTCTTCTATCACCTGCTTCAAACCCGACGCATCAAAGACGTCAAGCGCTGCCAGCGGGCCATGCAGCACGCGGTCCTTCACAAGTGTGCGAAGATCGTTTCGGAACCATTTTTCTAACGGCACATCGAAGGCTTGCTTCCGACGATCAAGAAACCCTTGCGGAAAACGATCGTGGACTGCTTCACGCAGTAACCATTTACTCCCGCGGGACGACAGCTTAACCGCGGAGGGCAGGCTGAACACCCACTCCACCAGGTCGGTATCTAAAAAAGGGGACCGGCATTCCAGAGCATGAGCCATAGAAGTGCGATCGACCTTTACAAGGAGGTCCTCGGCTAAGTAGGTGACAAGATCTGCCGCCATGGCGTGATTCAGCGGATCGTCGGCTTGGATCTGATCATATCTGCTACCCAACCATTCCAGCGCCCTATTACGTGTTCGGGAAACAAAGGCGTCTGAATAGAGAGCGCCTTTGACCTTGGGACTTATTACCTGACGCAATGTTGCATGGCGTACTCCGCCAGAGGCCTCCAGCAAAGCTGCGGCTTTGCCTACCGGACCAAGCCATGGCAGTGAACTGTTTTCAAGATGCGTTCCCATACGCACCAGCCACTGCGGAACATGCGCGAGAGCCTCCAGAGCACGTACCGTCTGATACCAGCGGTACCCTCCGAATAGTTCATCGCCCCCATCGCCCGTTAAAGCGACCGTGACCGACTTTTTCGTCAGTTGCGCCAAGTACCATGTCGGCAATGCGGACGAATCCGCCAGAGGCTCCCCAACATGCCGCACCAATTCATCCAAAATGCTCGCCCCATCGGGCATGAGCACGTATTCATGATGATCCGTGCCAAAGTGCTCCGCCATCATTCGGGCGTACTTGAGCTCGCTATAACTCTCTTCGGGGAAACCGATCGAAAACGTCTGGACAGGGCGAGGTGACAGTTCTGCCATGAAAGCCAGGACGGTACTGGAGTCCACGCCGCCGCTCAAAAAACAGCCAAGCGGGACATCGCTGATCATGCGGAGTGCCGTGGCGTCCCTGAACCGGCGCACCAGTTCCTCCATGGCCTCCTCAGGGCGGAACTTGTCGGAATGAGTGCCTTGCACCATACTGTGAAGTTCCCAATATTGCGTCTGCTGGAGATTCCCGGAATGGACTCTGACGTATTCTCCAGCTACAAGCTTCTTGATGTGCTGATAGATGGTCCGGGGAGCTGGGACATAGCCAAGGGTCAGATATTGATCAAGCGCGACATCATCAATCTCGCGGGACAGACCAGGCACCGCCAGGAGTGCATGAAGCTCCGAAGCAAAGAACAAGATCCCTTGTTGCATCGTATAGTAGAGGGGCTTTTTGCCCATCCGATCGCGCGCTAAATAGAGCGTCTCGCCTCGTTCGTCCCATAGAGCGAACGCGAACATGCCTTTCAGCTCTGCCAAACAGTCGATACCCTGTTCCTCATACAAATGGACAATAACTTCCGTATCGGTGTGCGTCTGAAAGTGATGCCCCCGTGATTGCAGAGATTCGCGTATCGGTTGAAATCCGTAGATTTCGCCGTTAAAGGTGACGGTCACGGAGCCGTCCTCATTGGCGATAGGTTGTCGTCCAGTTGCTAGATCGATGATACGGAGACGTCGGTGCCCCAGGCAAAGGGTCCGGGATGGATTGAGATAATAGCCTTCCTCGTCGGGACCGCGGTGAATCAACCGGTCACACATGGACCGGACAAGCTCATGCCGCTCGAGGGGACGACCTGTGAGGGATAACATGCCCGCAATGCCGCACAACGTCGATTTATAAATCAATCACAATGGTAAACAAAGTTCACTTTCACCCTTTCTTACCTATGCAAGAAAGGGAAGGCGGAGCAGGGGCATAATAACGTAACGCCGGCCGCGAGAACTCCATCGATAATCTGTGAATGACCACATGGTTTCAACCCCTTTAAAGTACCCTGGCATATACTTCCTGATACATCTGCAATGTTCGCGCGAAATTAAACCGCCTTTCTACAATCTTGTACCCTTCGTCGGCGAGAACGTTTCGTTTATTGGAGTCCTGGACCAAGACGCAGAGGGCACCGGCTAATGCATGGGTATCGCCACTTGATAGCAAGAAGCCTGACTCGCCATCGGTCACAACGTCGGGCACGCTACCGACCCTCGTCGCTACGACCGGCTTTCGGGCTGCCATAGCCTCTAACAGGACCATCGGCAATCCTTCCCGAGACGACGGCAACGTGATGACATCGCACGTTGCCAATACCTCAGGAATATCGTGCCGGATTCCAAGGAATTGGATTGCCCCGTGCAGTCCAAGCCCTCGGGCCTTGGCCATCAATTGATCCCCTTCGCTACCGTCTCCCACGAGCAACAGACGGGCGCGCGGGTACTTGGCATGGACCGACTGAAAGGCGTCAAATAAAACGGCATGCCCCTTTTCCGGTTCCAACCTTGCTACACATCCAATGACAACATCTTCGTTACTCCATCCCCAAACAGAACGGTCGATCCGGCGTGCCGATTGGAAGCGGCCGATATCGACTCCATTCGGGATAGTCGTGAGCTTCGAGGGGGGAATCCCGACTTCGGTTCGCAAAAATTCAGTGACGGGCTCAGCGACAGCCGTGACGCGGTCCGCCACCTTTGACAGCACGCGCAGTAGACGTCGTGCCCGGCGCCGGCTCAACAAGTAGAATTCGTGTTCTGTATGAATCACCCTGGCTCCCGCCAGGCGCCCTGCAATGCCGGCGTACAACAACTGGTTCAGGTGGTGAGTATGGACGATCTGAACCCGTTCTTTTCTCAGTCTAGCGGTCAACTTTCCGATCAAGCCTAAGTCCAGCTTACCGCTTCGTGAAAAGACATGATACGGAATGCCCTCGGCAGTTAGAATCTCCGCCATCGGCCCCCCGTGGTCGACGGCATAGATCGAACATCGGTACAGGCCGTTCCCATTGAGCTTGCCGGTGATCTGCCTCGCCAGCGCTTCTGACCCTCCCATACAAAGGGCATAGACGGCATGCGCCAGCTTGATCGGTTCCGCACGTTCTCTAGCTACTCCGGCGAGCTGTCTTTGAAGCACTGTTGCGCTCACGCCTTAAGCCCACCTGGTTTCACAACAGAACAGAGACTATTCGCAATGTGACTAACCATACGAAAGTCCAAAACAGTCTCTGCGCTTGAGAAGGATGTCGTATCAGTCAGGTACACCCGGCTGACGATTCGATGATCGTGTGCTTTCAACAGCGCCTGCAGAGATTATTCCTCCTTCTTACTAAACCAAACGGCTGCAAAGGTGTAGGCGTGACGGCCATCATGTACGACGGCCTCGTGACATTGTAGATTTTCAGGTTTCCCGGGTTCGACAATCAGACCGTACTTCCTCCCACACTCGATCATGGATTGTATTTCGTTAGCACAAAAGATTGTCCATGGTTGGCCGAACATCTTGCGCCCATTGGTGTCAATCTTTGGTTCCCAGTAATCGGTCGATATATAAAGCCGCCCCCCTGGCTTCAGGAGACGCGCCACCTCCGCGAAAAATCGATCTAGATCTACGCCATGCTCTACAACAGAAAGGCAGACAACAGCCCCGACGCCGCCGCTTGGCAGACGAGTCCTCAGCAGATCCCGTTGATGGAGCCGGTAAGGCAACCCGGCCGGATGACGCACGCGTATCATGTGGCCCAACCAATCGCGCACCTGGAGCATGCGGTCAAAGATGGAGAATCCGAAGTCGTATCCGATTATCTTGCGGAACCCCATTTCGTGCAGTAGTCTCACGCCGCCGAGCACAGCCGCGCCAAGGTCAACAACTAACTCGTCTCGGTTGAGGTCTTTCACCATTTCTCTGATAAGCCAAAGATCCCAGCTCTTCACTGCATTGTGATGAGGACGGTGGCCGAGCTCTGCCAGTGCATGAATCGCGCTGCCTACTTCACTCCAACTTTTTAGAACCGTTACTCCGTAAGACATTTTGTTCCCACCACGTTATGGTCACGCGTAATCTTGAGAATGGATGAAATGAAATCCCCGTATAATCGTGTCGTGTCACCTAAGCTCATCGCGTACTCGTACCCTGCTTCTGCCAGCTCTTGCCGGAGTTGTGGATTTGTGCTCACGCGCTGAATCGCCTTCCGAAGTGCGACAGGGTCACCCGGCGGAACGATCATGCTGTTCGCTCGGTTAAGAATTCCCTTTGTGGCCGGTCCTTCAGTGATGACGACGCATTTTTTCAATGCCATAGCCATCAGATACGTACTAATGCCAGACGCGGCAATGGAGTCGGATGAGATCGGCAGAACGACAAACTTACATCCTGCCATATAACGAATCCAGGACACCAGACTCCCATCATCATGAACGATACATACCTTGTCATGAACCTCTTTTGTGAAGACTCGCGCCGTGTCTTTCTCAGCGCTAGGCGTTAGAATGATCAGGGGTATTTCCAATCCTTGCACAGCGAGCAACAAGGTGTTCCAGTCTCTGAGCGAGACACCGCCAGAAAAAATATATTCACCTTCAACGGGAGTCTGCTTCTTGATGAGCTCGAGCGCATTAATTTTAAATGGAACGTACATAACTCTGTCCTTGTCAATTCCATACAGCTGGCTGTAGCCGCTGAAATCCCGATGGTAGAGAATGAAAACGCGAACACGTTTAAGGGCGAGACGTTTTACGAACACGAGCCATCGTTGCCGCC
This sequence comes from Nitrospirota bacterium, assembly GCA_963788195.1. GTDB lineage: Bacteria > Nitrospirota > Nitrospiria > Nitrospirales > NS-4 > NS-11. The sequence continues at coordinate 96,225 of CAWBGA010000004.1, read as the reverse complement.
ACGTGGTCGGTATCCGGAGTATAAGGTCGGCCGTAACGATCTGGCTTCGGTTGAACGGCAGAAAGTATTTGAGAAAGCCCAACATCAGTGTTTCCATGTGGGCGCAGTTCAAGAAAATGACATCATACCTATATGAACGGATCCCTGCCCAAAAGAGCTTGACTAGTCTGTTCAGCCCGTTTCCGTAGGATCCCAGGTAGTTGTTGTCAATGTATTCGCTATTGACTGAGCCGAATGATGGTATATTCGACAATACACGGACGCGAGCACCTCGAGTGCAATTGGCCGATTGTGTTTGTACCTCCCGATTTCCAGATCTTGCGGTCATCGGCCGACCCTTTCCCAGGTAATGGCTTGGCGCCTGTGGAGGAAGCGCCAGAGCCCTTGAACCGCCGCCACGTTCGTCGCGCAAAAATAATAGGGCAGATACACGACCCTGAGTTGCCTCAGCCGGGCGCTACTCCAGCCCGCTCCCGCGAGACCATAAAAGACACACTGCACGGCCAAGGCCCCGGCGAAAAGAGGATGATCTCCGGCCCTGAGAGCCGCGCCTACGAATACGGGCACTAAGAAAAACGGTGCCCACCAACGCAGGAGCTTATGGGAAATAAGTTGGAACGCGACCAACGGAAACCGGTACGGATTCAACAGGTAGTGCAAGCGTCCCAGAGCCTGATACCCACCGGCAACCATCCGCACCTTACGCCCAAACTCTGCGCTGACACTCGGTATCACCACCTCCACCCCGCATGCCGCCGGCTCGTAAATCAGCCGTCTGCCTTTGCCAACCACTTGGAGCGCTAGTGCAAAGTCATCTGTAATGGTGTCAGACGGAAGTGGCGTGAACAACTCCCTGCGCACTGAAAAAAACGCACCATCGCCCACGATCATTGTTTGGATTTCACTCTCGAGAGAGTAGAGCCACTGCTCATAGCGCATGTAGATGCCTTCACCCAGCGGTTCGCCGGCGCCGTCAGGCTGTAGCGCAATCTTGCCGGAGACTGCGCCTACAGTCGGATCCTCATATCGTGCGACCATCGCCCGAATCGCTTTCGGCTCAAGCATGACATTCGCGTCGGTGAAGATAAGAATCTCTCCTTGTGCGTGTGCCACACCGAGGTTTAAGGCGGTAGGCTTACCACGGCGAGGCTGATACGCTATGACCTGGATCCGATCTTTGTAACGTTCCAAAATGTTTGTCGTCATATCTCGCGATCCGTCCGAGACCGCGATCACCTGGAGACGGTTCGCCGGATAATCACATGAGAGAAGATTGTCAAGCTTACGCGCTACCCACCGCTCCTCATTGTGGAAGGGAATGATGACCGAAACAATCGGCGGACTCTGCGACGCTCCAGGCAAAGCCCCGCCATTCAAGTCCGAACGGCCCCGCAGTTCGCCATGCTGCTTTTTTCTCATTAGTTGCAGAACGAAGGGATAGAAGACGTACGTATGCAGCAGGGCCAGGCTAGACATCACAAAGATCACGGTCACGATACGCATCAGAGTCTCCGAACCTCTTTGTAGAGTTCGACTACCTGTGCCGCACGCCGCGACGGCGAAAAGGCTTCACGAGCACGTCTTTCCCCTGCTTCTCCTAATTCCTTTCGTAGCGTGGAGTCGCGAAGGACTTCGAGGATCGCGTCCGCCATTGCTTGTGGATCGCCCGGAGGAACCAAGAATTTCGAGAGCCCATCTTGCATTACTTCCGGGATGCCGCCCACGTTTGTCGCCACGACAGGCTTTCGATGGACCATGGCCTCAAGAAGGACATTCGGCAACCCCTCGCTGAACGAGGGAATCACTACAAGGTCCAAGGCGGCGTAGACGGCGGCGGTGTTCCTCTGATAGCCGGTAAAAGTGACCTGCTCTTCTAATCCGTTGGTGCGAACCAGTTCCTCCAAGGCCGCCATGTCCTGACCCGCACCGACCAACACCGCTCTGGCCCTCGGTAAAACCTTCAACACCATCGTGAAAGCCTGCAGAAACACTTCCTGGCCTTTCTCCGCGCTCATGCGGCCAATCACACCAATAAGTAAATCGGCAGGGCCTGCGTGACAGACTTGGCGAAGTTCTGACCCGTCTTCCGACACTTCGTGATTATAGGGATCTATCGCATTGTGGATGACGCGGATAATTTTTTCTGGAACACCGGCTTGCACAAGGGTGCGGCCGGTCGCTTCTGAAACTACAACTACACGATCGGCATGTCGCAGTAGCCACACATCCAGCCGATTATACAAAGCCATACGACGGTTTTCGCTTGTATATCCATGCGCGAAAGCGATCCAGGGTATGCGTGCAATGCATTTGAGGCACCACGCAAGCAAGGCCGGCTTGTAACCATGAGATTGCAGCACCTCGACGCCATACTTCTTGACCAGGTTCCAAGCCTGAGATATGAGCCTCGGATCATACCGTCCACGTTGAGAGAGCATTTCCACCTGAAAACCACGCCGTTTGCCTTGCTCGATGGACGCAGTGGTAGTCCAGCCGGGTACCAGAAACATGCCGATAACGAACTGAACGCCGGCGTCTTTGCTCAACTCGATCAACTGGAACAATCCACGCGTCGGGCCACTCACCTCCCCGGCGGCGACTAAGGCCAAGACCCTCACGTTTCCCGCTTCGGTTTTGGTTTCGTCTTGTAGAAACATCTTCAGTGCGGCTTTACACCTTAACCAATTGTGCCTTCACGAAGGAGATGAAGAATTCACGTCCCCATCGTTTCCTCCCAACAGCGACGTGCCCCTTATGGGCACGCACCTGAGCCAGAGGAGGCGAAACCCCGAATGCAGTACCAAATTCTCAAATCGGCGAATCGTCATTCGATTGAGTCCGCCCTCCACATCGTCACAATGTTGCGCGCCGTCGGCTCTATAAAGAGAACGGATCGCTATGACCGTGTCCTCATTAAATAGGAGATGGCTTCAGGGGAGATGCATGAACATCATGTGGCAACCATAGGAATGCCACCACGGTGGCCCGACCTTCTCGGACACGTGCTGCCTGAAGGCCGCGCCTTAAGGCGGACAGCGACGTGACTCATCTACAATAACTTTCGTACACTTGTTCGAGACAGTTGCCAATGCTTGCCCAGCTATAGCGAGCCTCCACCAATTCGCGGCCTGCATTGTGTAAAGACTGTTGCAATTCAGGGTTCCCTAGGACATCAATGACTCTGTCGGCAAACTGCGTTGGATGATCCGCCAACAGAATTTCCCGCCCGTCGATAGCAGCTATCCCCTCCGCTCCTAGAGTCGTGCTGATGACGGCCTTACCCATCGCGAGCGATTCGAGGATTTTGAACCGTGTTCCGCCACCAATCCTCAGGGGGACGACCACGGCTGTCGCTTCTTTGAGGTAGGGCCGCACATCTTGGACAAATCCAGTCACTTCTATCTCTCCAGGGCGAGCCAATCGCTTCACATCGTTCGTCGGGTACCCGCCCACGATCTGAAACACGACATCCGGTTTCTGCGTGCGTATGTGGGGAAGGATTTCCCGACAGAACCACCGGACCCCGTCCACATTGGCGTGATAATCCATTCGACCGACGAACACCAGGCGGTTAAAAGGTTTCGGCGGTGTCCCGTCAGGGGTATAGGCTTGAAGATCCACACCGTTGGGGATGACGGTGACACGTTCAACTCCTGCAAACGCTTGTACCAAACGTTGATCCTCTTCCGAACAGGTCAGGCAGTGAGTGAACCTCTTACAGGTCGCCCGTTCATACGCGGCGACCTTTCTCCACATGATTTCTGCATAACCGCGCTTCAGCAGATTTGTTTCTTGCAGTGCGTAGCGCTTGATCAACAGCGATTCAATATTGTGCAAGTCCAGGACGGTGGAAAATGAGGCTGCTGAGCAGTATTGAGCCATAGCCAAGCTCTCGACCTGTACGATGTCAAAGGCGCGCTTTTGAAGGACCTCCCTGAGGAGATCCTCCATCTGTCGGTCCCTATAGTTAAGCAGTGGAAATGCCGTTTGGCCGACCATGCCGAGAAACAACTTCCACGGTGAATATCGCGGATCTCTGGGGATCACCCACAGATCGGCACAGTAGGTTCGCAAGGCTTCAACGGCCTTCGGATCCTCCGTGGTTCGCATGAATGAAACCAGTGATACTCGATGACGGCGCGACAGATGACGGATCAGGGAAAAGACTCGGATTTTCCACCCGTCGGTCGGTGGATAAGGGAGGTTGCCTGTCAGGAAGAGAATCTCCATTATTTATGATGGTCCGTCTCATCCCTCAGGATGCGTCGTGGTCCTTGGCGATGCTTTTGCGATGGCGTAATCGGAAGAGAAGGCCCTTGGGCCAGTCCAGAAACAGCCTTTCTCCATAGGGCAGGCTCCTCTCTATCGTCCGAAAGACGCCATAGAGAACCGGCCTGTAGATATAGTCGGCGTACCCGTACCATGCGACAATCTCCGCTCCGAAACTTCGCTTGAATTGGTACACCCCGTAACCTTTGTCGGTCTCTTTTGGAGGGAAATTAGTTGCGCTACCGGCAAAATCATACAGGCGACATCCCTGTGCAATCGCCCAACGCACCATTTCCCACTGAACGGCCGCACCGGCATTTGGAACCGAGTAATTATTACTCATATGAAAGAGCATCGCAGTCTGGCCAAACCGTGTCGAAATGCCGGCTGCCACCGGCTGTCCACCACATTCTGCGACAAAAATTTGCATCATCCCAGCTTCGGCCAAAATATCTCGGCATCGTCGGAAATACGCCAGATCTTGGATGAGAATTCGCTTCTTTTTCGCAGTCCCTGTCAGTAGCTGGTAAAAAGATTCCAGGGACTTGTCGTCGGTGTTGGCGGAGATTCGCACTTTCTTAAGTGCCGTACGAATATTGTACCGATCCTTCTTTCCATAGCCTTTAAGCAGCTCATCTTCCTTTGTCGGCAGTTCCAAGTGCATGTCGTACTTCGGCCTGTTCCAATATGACCACTCTTGAGGAACGGAGACAAATCCGATTTGCGCCAACACAGAGTCCGTTTTTTCATCCCTCACCGGAAGTCTCGGTTCAATCCTCCAAAATACGGCTCTAATTTTCTGCGCGATTTTGCTGACACCTTCTAGCATTACGGGCAACACGCGATTCCAATCGGCATTTGATAGGGGACCGTTGGGGGAATACAATAATGCCCCGGCGCCACCGGGAAGATTTTTGGACAATACGAGAGTCGCCCCGACCCAGGAGGTGTCATCGGCAACTGCAATGTAATGGGGCTCCCATCCTTGAGCCCGTTTGATTTGTCCCCATTCGTAGGACTGGCAGATACCCGCCCCGGCCTGTGACACGACAAAGGCATTCCACGACTGCCTGGTAGGATTCGATACCAGCCGGAAGCTCATACAACGTCCGCCATGACTGCACGGAGGTGATTGGCCGTGGCCTGAAGATGTTCAACTCCCAGGTCCTGGTGCACTTGCAACTCCAACACATGCTTACGCAGAAAAACAGTGTCAGGAAACTCCTCGGTCGGTACGCCCGGCGGTGCCCAATTCCAAAACCCACCAGCGCAGACCCCCCGTTGGATAAGAGCGTTGCAGACTTTTTGGTTATCCTCTACCAAGACGGGTAGAAATAGCGGAGAAACGCCATCCGGCAAGGATGGTTGGAGCGGCGTGACCCCAGGGATTCCTCTCACGCTGTCCAACAGAGTAAGGTAATTCTCCCGTCGTTTGTGATACACGCCATCATAGTCCACACGCTCCAAAATTCTCTTGGAGACGGAAGCGATTCCCCAATCCACTTTATCCGGCAAGAACTGCATCACTCCGGAATCCACACGCTCGAGCTTCGCCTGACGTACGAATCGTTGCGCCGTGCGGGTAATAAGATGCCGCGCGTTCCCGGCCCATGGCCCACCGTGCGCCTCAAAGTGATCCAACATCTTTGTCGACAATTGGCTCGTCACAGAGTAGCTGGAGGGTGGTATCGTCGGAGGAGGCATTCTCAAGGTGGGATTGTTTAGGATCAATGCGCCGCCATTGGGTACCGGCAGGAACTTAGCCAAGCAAAAGATCGCCGCATCCCCAAAGGAACCCAGCGGCTGCCCGTTATACGAGCTCCCGAAGGCCAACGCGCAATCCTCAAATAGAAGCAGATCATGTTTTCGACACAGTTCCTTGATTTCGTCCATAGGCTGGGCGAAGCCTAGGTAGTGAATGACATAAATCATTCGAGTCCGTGAAGTGATCTTTGCTTTCAGGTCCTTTATATCCAGCATCATTTGTCGATCGACATGCACAAAGCGAAGCGGGATCCGTCTGAGTTGAAAAGGTGCCACGTCCATCCCATTGTTATAAGCCGGCATCAACACTTCATCGTCTGGGGTAAGGTCCAGCAAATCAATGGCGTGCCAAATCCCGTTCCGAGCAAAATAATAGTAAGCGGTGCGGGCTTCCTCCAATGGAAATGGCTTGCGCTTTGTCCACGTCGACCCCCACAGGTGCCTAAAAGATGTCGACGGAAAGAATGGAACGTATTTTCTTTCCATTGAACGTCCCTTGACTCCAGAGGCTGTATGCATGAGCTTTCTGATCTTCTGCGTGAGGGGGGCCGGGAGAATCTGCTTGGCAACGCTCCGAACATGACGCGAGGCCTGCGCTGATTTGACGGCCATGCGGGCCCGGGTCATCGGTCGCGTGGCGGTCAGAGTGACTTGCTGGCGGGAATATGCGGCCCATCGCAATTTATATCCCTCAGCGCCTCGCAAAAGATCTATTTGCTGGTCCTTATTCAGAATTGCGTATTCAACACAATGACTCAGCAGAACAAGTCCAACGCTGAACTTGTGCCATTTGGGGTCATGGCCCGGAAGGTAATCATGGACTCGACCGCGATAGGCAAACTGATAGCGCGCGGCGGCGGGATTCCCGTCCACATTCAGGAACCACAGACGCAACCTGCCTCGCTCGGCCATCCCACGGCTCACGATGAGATGAAAGCGTTCGTAGGCTGCGTCGGCAAAGCTGCCTTGATCCCCTAGGTGTTCACGTCTCAACTGATGCAGGCCTATGAAGACAGCCATCGCCGCTTCGACTTCGTCGGGTTCCGTCACTGCACGGACAGTCACGCTGCCTACTTTGTCCAGGGCCCGGCGATCATGACGAATCTCCCGCCGTGTCTTCGGGCTCAGGCTTGAAAGATATTCCGTCCATGAGCCAGGAAGCGTGATATACGGACAGATATCTCCCGACCGCTCCGACCAGGAAAGGCCCTGTCCCCAGGCCTTCGGCTCTCGCTTGATGGCTTGATACAGCAAGCCTTCCTGATCCAGATCCGCGAACTCCACGGACTCCCAGGCACTCTGATGTTCCTTGATTGCTTGTTGCCATGCAGCCGTGACCGGCCCCTCCATGCCCGGCTCCGCTAGGCCATCAAGATGGTCAGAACAGACAGCCGTGGAACCCAGGAGGCGCAATTGATGGGGGAACGGATCGGACTTCCGAAGTGCCGGGCCGCTGATATAGCACGGAAGCAGTCCGATGAGACGATCTTCGTGATGCACCGCTATGAGAAACAACGCCGCGCCTGCGCCATAGATCTCCCACCAGCCGAGCATCCATTCAGGCGTCAGGAAGATCGGAGCCTGGGGTACGCGCTCGAGCAGACTGTCCCATTGCCCCCGTAAGCGTTCTACCTGGTCCATGCTCTTGACTATGTCCACAAAGAGTGACAACGCCTACTTCTCCCAACGACCAAAAAGGCCTGCCAATTGCGCGGCGAACATGGCCGGAGAGAACCGACCTCGGGCGTCTGTACAGCCCGCATCGGTAATGTCGAGGCGGCGCAAGGCATAAAGATCATGCCCGGCTGAATTGGTCCCGCGGACAGTGGTGCACGCTGTCTCAAACCCCGTCTGTTTCACCATTTTCTGAATGTCGGCATTCCAGTCAGAGGAAGTCCCATTGGGATATGCGAAGTGCCGGACCGGTTCTCCCAATTGCTGTTCAATCCGATGCTTAGACTCTCTGATCTCCCAGTCAACCTCTTGAGGCGCGATCTGCGTCAAAATTTTATGAGACACGGTGTGCGCCCCAATGGTAATGCCCCTTTTCGACATCTCCCGCATCATATCCCACGTCAGCATCCGCTCCTGAACAGCTGTCTGCCCCCGGGAACCCAACCTTTGAATAATTTCCCGCAGCGTTCTTTGTCGCTCGGCATCCGGCAAGACTTTGAGCCGCTGCTTGACTGCGTGAAGGCAGGTCAGTCTCTCCGCATCGGTTTTCAAGGGCCATGACCCCCAGCCCATAGAGTGAAGGTCCAAGGCCTGACCCGATGATGCCCACAGAGCCTCCTGAATCTCTTCTGTCCAAAGGGAGCCTTCTCCGTCCAGCGGGCCCACCGTGACAAAAATAGTGGCCGGCATACTGTATCGGGCAAGAATCGGCCAAGCCCGCGTGTAATTGTCACGGTAACCGTCATCTAGCGTGAGGGCGATGAGTCCGCTTCGGATCGGACGTTCTTCTTTGAGTATGGCAGCGACCTCATCCAACGGGACTACTGTGTAATGCTTTCCGAGGTACCGGAGCTGAGCATCAAACACTATCTGCGAGACCGTCATTCCATCGTCAACACGATGAGAGCCCACCCGGTGATACACAAGAATTCGTATGCCGTCTTTTCGTGTTGCCTCTAGAAGAGCAATGACGCCCAATAGGTTCAGCACCTCACACAGCAACCACTTGAGCGTATGTCTTGCCTGCCGAGTGTAATTCACTTCAATTGTCCAGCTCAGACACCGCATACCGAAATTTGCCCTGACTTGTGAGTGGAATGTCCGTGACATAGCCAATCTCAACGCGTACGTTGAGATCCTGTTGTATTTGCTTTTGGACGGTCTCAATTGCTTGCGAGCTAAATCCAGCGCCCTTGATGATGTTGAGATTCAATAAACCCAATTGCCTCTGCCTAAACTGAAACCTCTCCACACCGCGTACTGCGTTGAGATAGGCAATAAGGACCTGTCCATGAACCATACGGCCGTTCGGTAAGGGGAAGAGATCGGCCGCACGCCCAATCAGGCCTTTCAGTACAGGGAAAGGAAGACCGCAGGAACAATCGCGAGTAATCGCCGACGCCAAATCACCGACTTCGTACCGCAAGAACGGCATACCATAGGCCAGAAGGGGTGTCGCAATGATCCGTTTAAGACCACTTCCTTGCGGGTCCTCTTCAAGCTCCGGCACAATCAGATCGGTGCTGAGGTGGAACGCCCCCTGCCGGCATTCCGCGGCAATGGGGTAGACTTCACTGCTCCCATACATGTTGTGGACCTCCGCCTGGAAAGTCCGTTGAATGAGGTTTCTCTGATTTGGCAGCAGCATTTCACCGCTCGTAAATACGGCCTTTACTCCGTCCAGAATAATCCCCCTGGCATCCAGGTGACTTGAAAAACGCATAATTGCGGAGGGATATGCGTGAACAAAGCTTGGTTTAAACCGTCGAAATTCGTCAATCCACCGATCCATGGTGGTTTCAGACATGTCTAAAACATTGAACCAGTGTCTCCCCGTTAGCCACCAGTTTAGCCGCTTCTCCAATTGCTTTATCTTATTCTGAGGCCAATACTCCCGCCAAAACCAGGCTATCTTATCGCCTGCAGTCCAGCCACCCCAGCGCCAGGCACGCCACCAACCCGCCATGCGCCACTCCTCGTATTCACGTTGTCTCAGAAAGCGAAACGGCTCCCCTGTCGAGCCACTGGTTGCCACCTCTACTAATTGGGAAGGCAGAAAGCTTGTCGAGCGGAATGGGTCAATGCCATGGCTGCGAACCATGGCCTTCGTCAATATAGGAAGGGCGGAGTAATCCTTCAGGCTCCGAATGTCCTCAGGCCTGATTTTTTGTTGGTCAAACAGCTCCCGATAGTAAGGCACCGTCGCATAGGCGTGGCCCACGAGCGCCTTGAGCTTATCCAGCTGTATCTGTTCGATCGCCTCCGGCGTGAGCCCTTCATTCGCTTGCAAGTGTTGGTCGAAGCGATAGCGCGAATGCCCGGATACCCGACAGGTAAGGCGTACGGTCGTAGCTCTCCAACTCATGATTCGCCTCGTTTCATCTTCATGCATCTCCCGTCATATAGATGGCGTAGTTGACCGTAGCTTTGATCTTCTTCCAGAGTGTCGTGCTATCAAGCAGATAATCACACACGGGGTTGTAATAAAGAATAAACATCCTTCTCGGATGATCTTTTAAAGAACTTTCAATGTTTGTTAATACTCTCCTCATAACCTTGTCATCAAAGGGATGGTAAAAAAAGAAAACAAGTGGGTCTGATGGGATTGGGCACTCTGACGCATCGACACATATACATTCAAAAGTCTTACACCTTTGATTTGGACTTTGATAAGCGGACACGTTCTGTTGGGCGATTCGATGTAGCTCAGACGAGAATTCAATGCCAATAATCTTCTTGAACGGAAGTTCCGATGCCATTAAAAGCACCTTTCCCTTGCCGGAACCAACATCCACAAAGCTAAACTCCTCGTGTTTTATCGGAAGACTGTCGACCATGCGCTTGAATATCTCCGGGGGCGTAGACTCATAGGACACACCATAACTCAGATTCGGGCTGTTAATGTTCAGATCCTGCAGATCAACCTTGCCGGAGGTGTTCACGGCAAATCTACGGTCAAATTCCGCCATCTCTGCTTCCCGGTATCTGCGACGGCGACGTTCAACGGTGTACTCCCAAACAAGATAGGCTGTGCCCCGTCTGAGAGTTCCCCAAAAGCCACGTTGACTCAACGCTCTTTTGAATTTGAACCCCGACCCTCTGAGAAGCGCTAACATATTCAACGTTGCAAAGTACTCGTGCGCACGAGCCGACTATCTAGACCAAAATTCCCTTTGCTTCGGAGAAAAGGGTCTTGCGGTGTCTTAGTCACGCTGCGGTGGGACTCTGTCGAGTTTCTGTGCGATTGCCAGAAGCCCGGCATTCGAGGAGGACTGTCGAGTCCGGCTTCCGAAGCGGTCCATCCATACAAGGGCGGCATAGAGGGGGATTCCAAGACCTCGCAGAATCGGACGATCGGTCAGTACTTCGCATAGATCATCCGCCCAGCGCCCACAGGGCCCGATGGGGTTGCGAATCTGGAGCACTTCAAAGCCGGCACGCTTGAGGTTCAGCCTCATCTGTTCATTGTCATACCCATCCCGGACATGACCCGGTTCCTCAATGTGGAAATGGGGCCGGATGAGGTTTGGAACGTGAAGGATGAGAAACCCCCTTGGTTTCAAAGCATGGTAAAGCGCTTCGATTGCAGCCTGATCGTCCTGAATGTGCTCGAGCACGTCCAAGCAAATAACCAAATCGAACTCTTCGAGCGTCGAGAGGGAGAGCAAGTCTCCTTCTCTAAAACGTAGCGTTTGCAGACCCAGAGCTCGGGCTGTGGCATTCGCGCGACTGACTTTTGCTGCCTCGAGTTCTTGCCCCGTGACGCGGGCCAAAGGATAACGGTGTGCCATGAAGAAACTGTACTCGGCCTTCCCGGAACCCGCGTCCAAGATTTGTGCCCTTGCCATCTTCAGCCCATGCTCTGCCTCCAGATACTGAATAGCCTGGAGCAGCGAGCGCAGACGCAAGCGCGCGCCTGCATGGGGGTTGCCGATTAGGCGTAACGTCCATCGTCGAAGACCGCTGGGTTCAAGCAGCGCCTGTTCCCGTCCAAAACTAACCACGTTTTATTCCTTGTCGCAGATGTTTTACCCGCTGCACCAGGCTTTTGTATGTGGCATAGTGACGACGTGCCAGACGTAGATACCCCGGTCGTGCGAGCTCAAGGGTCAGATATCTGGTCAGGTCGCCGCCGAAGCTGCTCTTGAATTGAAAAAACCGCGGCACATTTGATCCTGTAAAATCGTAAACGGAATACCCTTCGGATTTAGCCCACTGGATCGCGGCCCAATGCAAGGCGTTATTGACGCCTAAGCCGACTTTGGATTTATCAGAGGCCCCGTCAAGATAGAACACGGACCCGCGCCATAAGGCGAGAAGCGCGCCGGCCGCGAGAGTTCCCTCGTGCTTCGCCACGACCCATACCAGATCACCCTTCGTCCCAAACCGCGCCCAAATAGCATGGAAGAACTCGACCGGACTGGGTGGCGTCCTTTTTTGCTGGGCATAGAGACTCAGAACGAGACCATAATAAGATTCGAGGTACCGTCCGTCCCGGATCACTTCCGTCGTGACTCCTGCACGAGCCGCCTTGCGGATCTGTCGTTGGCAAGGAGGTTTCACCCGTTTCCAGAGAGTGTCCTGGTCATGCTTCAGATCCACCACGTGCGAGAGGTTATCAACACACTCGTAACCTAAGGACGCAAAGGATTCTCTTGCGAAGTCGTGGTGAAAAATAATGCGGGCGTAGTTTATCCGCTGGGCCTGCATGTACTCTGCAAAGAGCCTCATGACCTCGGGAACGCATTCATCCGCCACCACAGGCCCTAGGTAGTGCGTGTCTTCAACCACAAACGGAGATCCCGCCACCGTCAATGGACCAAAGCACTTGAGAAACAGAGGGAAGATGCCGATCAGTTCACTGCCGTCAAAAATGCCGAGGCGACGCAACTGAAGGCGTTGGCTTTGCCGAACGATCTCAAGCCAGTCGATCAAGTGAAACAGCAGACCTCTGGGAGAAGCGAAAACAATGCTGTCCCATTCCGCCTCCTTTCGTGAGGGGAGTTCGCGCAGCTCTAACATATCCTGATCACTTGTTGATTCCCCCTCCCTCACCCAGCAATGGTTTCCTCTGCGGAAAGGCTTTCCACAACTTCGGGACTTGTTCAGGTTGGGACAGCTCGGGGTCTGCGGCAAGGCGGCTACAGGCTAGGCTCAACGCGAGAAGAACATACAACAGCCCACCGTAGGCGGCGGAGAGAAAAAAGCCACCCACAACGAATCCGCATAAGCTAATTTCCAGGGCTGCAGCCAGCGGAGCGAGAGGATTTAAAGCTCGACCGGGCTCCTTCTGTATTTTCAAGGCCGTGACGGGCATTGGCGGCCTTTTCTGGATGCGCCTGAGGGCTTTAATCGTGTGCGTAATCCATAACAAGAATACAATCAGGCCCGGCACGCCCAATTCGACCCCGATCTGCAGAAAGGAGTTATGCGCGGCACTCCACTTACCGAACCCTCCGTGGGATAAGCCTTCCGCGGTTTCAAAACCGCTGATACCTACCCCTAATGGGTGAGTCGCCATGATGATGAGGCCTGTTTTCCAGACATCGGTTCGTCCGGCTGCCGTCGAGTCAACTTCGTCTCGGGGATTCCAAATTGTTCCCATTCGTTCCCAGTAGGTACTTCCTGCCAACACGCCGAACACAAGCGCTGCAATGAGAACGATCATGACTTTGCTCTTTCCACTCAAAGTGCTCCGCCACATTGTCAGCGCACCAACGGAAAGCAAGGTGAGAAGACCAGCGCGTGACTGGGTCAGTACGATGCCGTAGAGACACACCATCGCGAACCCCAACACAACAATAGATAGCACCCCACGAGAGGTAGAAAACAAATAGAACAGGAACGGAAGCAGCATGATCAGCAGTAATGCCAGGTCGTTGGGATCGTATGATTTCGAACCCGCGGAAAAACGGTCGGCGACGAGTTTGTCACCGCTGACGAGTTGGTCACTGACGAGTTGGTCACTGTTCAGCTGGCCCGTCAGCATACCGGCCACGACGAGGGCAACAGCCCCGAGACAGCACACCCACATCATCCGCCGCACGTCTTGGATGGACCGACACCAGTAGATCACGAGCAGAAACATGAGTACGATTTTTGAATATTTGTCCGTAAGAAAATCGAAGCTCTGCCGCGGATAAACGCCTATTGGAATGGTGCATACGGCGAGAGCCGTCAGGATGAGCAAATAGCGCACCGGGCGAAGCCTCGTCGGCACCTTCTCCTGGAAGGAGCCCGGGGCGAGTATCCAGGCAAGTGCCGCAAGTCCGCCTGTTATTAAACCGACTCGCAGTGAAGCCACTGCGGGAAAGATTTCGTGGATTCTGCCGACGACCACCAGGGTGAATAAAAGCAGAAATCCCAGGCCCCATCGGAAGGGGGCGGGTTTTTCCAACATCGGAATGGTGCGCTTTAGAGTCGCGTCTGGATACATCGGCGAAGTACCTCAACCATTCGGTCCATATCGCATTCAGTAACATCGGGATGAGTTGGCAACGTAATAAGCTGTTGGCTGATTTGCCGAGCAACGGGAAACTGCACTGCCGATCCTGTGAGTTTCGATCGTAGCTCTGAAAGATCGGATAAAGGCGACGGGTACCCGCACGTCGCCCCCAGTCCTTGCCGTTCCAGCTCCTCCAACAGCTGGTTTCGTCGTACCGAATCCTCCACAAGGATCGGCAAGCGGAGGCAAACATTTTTTTCTTGATCGATGGCGGGTGAGATGATGGACAGACCCGGCACATCACCGAGGGCCCTGCGCAGTCGTGCCGCATTTCTCTGACGGATAGCCACAAGGCGGTCCAGAGCGGGAAGCAGCCTTGCTGCCAATTGCTCCTGGAATTTGGACATCGGGCGAATCTCAAAATTCGGATCATAGGTTGATTGGCCTAATCCCAGAAAGGGAAGCGACGCAGGAACCCAGTAGAGTGAGGGACGCATAAACATTCCCCTCAGGGCTGCCTCGATAGCTGACCCTACGCCGACATTCCGGGCCGTTTCTCTTGGCGCCCCCGCACGCCGCAGTATCCGCCGACACCCTTCGGTGAACATCTCATCACGGGTGCCGATTAACCCCCCGCCCGCGGCGGGAAGACTTTTCCCCCGGCTTAGGCTGAAGATGTTTGCTTCACCAAAGGACCCCAATGGAGCCTCCATATAGGAGCATCCCATCGCCTGGGCCGCGTCTTCAACGATTGGGATTCCATATTCACGCGCTATCTCACATATGGCCTTAATCTGACACGGCACACCGTACAAATGATGAGGAATCACACAGAGCGTTTTGGGTGTAAACAGTCGCTCCAGGGCTTTCGGGCACATGCCTAAGGTCGCGAGCTCCACATCACACAACTGCACACGCAATCCCGCTCGAACGACCGCAGCAGCAACCGAGTAAGACGTATAAGCGGGAATCACGACCTCATCCCGGTCCGGATGCAACTCTTTTAGCGTCATCAACACAACGCTAATTGCCGACCGGCCGGAGTTGGTGAATATCCAATGCGGGACGTCGGTGCGTTTGACCAAGAGCTCGGCCAAAGTCGGCCGTGCCGGCTCCTTAGCAGTGACGCTGCCGAGCAGGGCATCGAAGACGACTCTAAGCGGAATGGTTCCCCCTACAGGAGGCAAGACCCTCCAGACTCTTTTCGGTACCGGCGTCTTGATATCCGTTGCCGTACTCAGCATCGAAATGGATTCTCCCAAGGTCAGTCGTCTTACCGTCAGCTCATTGCGGTGTCAGAATTCAAACACCGGGTAAGGAATCTGCTATACCCGCTCGAGATAGCTCACGAATCGACCCGTGAGGTTCCGAAAATTCCAGTCCTGAATCGCTGCGTCGTTCCACGGATCCGGCTTACTCCACATCTGTCCCCATCGCTCGCGCCTGAGACACTCCAGGATTCCGGATTTGATTTCATCGGGGTTTTTATAGTCGACGGCAAGACCTCTCCCCGTCTTGGCAAGTACTTCGGCTACGGCGCCCTTGCTTCCGATATTGAACACGACCGCGCCTGACGCAATGGCCTCGTAGAATTTTATCGGGATCTGAAGCGGGTGCCGTTCGTCCAAGACAAGCAACACGTGTGCCTCCAACGATTGCCGCAACGCTTCCGCTCTTGAGACCGCCGGCAGCACCTCCACAAACTTTTCCAAGCCAAGCCCCCTGATTATTTCGCGAACCTCTTGGCCTTCGGCGATTGCGACGTGGCCGACAAATTTCACCTGAATGTCTTCCGGCCTGAGCGCGCGCTCGTCAACAAGCGAGCGTAGAGCGCAAAGAAAGGGCTTGGGCGTTCTCCCATGATAGAAGGTACCGAAATAGGCAAACACAATGGGACCCGCGGTCGAACGGGCACCGCCGGTGCGTGAAAAATCCAGCGCATCAAATCCGTTCGACAAGGTCAGAAACTTGTCTGCAGCCAAATCGCGGTGTTCTTTTAGCGCAAGTTCCGTCATGGGCATCGTAACCGACACCACGTGGTCAGCGTGTTTCATAACCGATCGGATCATGCGAGATTCCACCAAGTCCGTTATGTTATTTCGAACGATGGCCCCTCTCTGCGTGAGCGACCACGGATCCCGAAAATCGGCCACCCATCGCACGCCTGTGAGGCGCTTCAATACAAGCCCAATGAGATGGCACGTGAACGGCGGACCCGTCGTCAGTATGTAGTCGATTCTTTTCTTTCTGATTAGATGAAGCCCGCGAATCATTGCAGGAATGAGCCATCCTATTTCTCGATCGGGAAACCATAAAAAAGACATGAGCCACCGTTTCAACCCACCCAGTCCCCTGGCGCCCGGTGATTGGTTGGCTACATCGTACGAAACAGTCCATTTGAGGATGAGGGCATCCGCCTCATTCCGTCGCGCACTCCGTTTTAGCTTTAATTGCTCGTATGCCTTCAGGGGATGTGGCCATTCGACGGCTTTATATATCTCAGATGCCACTGCGGGCATCTCATGCGCATTTTTAGTATCGACAGTGAGCACCGTGGGATTCCACCCGAATTCCGGAAAATAGCGGACAAGTTTCGATGGGCGTATCCCACCGGCTGCCGGGCTAGGGGCGAAGTGATAGGAAACAACGAGTATATTCTTCATGGGGAGACGCGCGTGTCCATCACCCCTGAGCGCTGGTGACCTTGAAACGTTCCTGCCACATGGCGAACACAAGCAAGGACCATAATTTCGCACTCATATCCACCCCGGAAGCGTGCTGCCTTAACATCTCCATGATCTTGCGGACATCGAATAATCCGGTGTCGCGAAACGATTGGGAGGTGAACACATCTTCTGCCAAAGTGCGCAGTTCACCTTTGAATAAGGCATTGAGCGGGACCGGAAATCCTACCTTTTTCCGATTCAAGATCTCGTTAGGAACCCTGCCTTCAAATGCCTTCCTGAACATATACTTGGTAATAAACTGCCCGCCGATGTTTCTCATCTTCATACTCACCGGAGCTGACGCGACAAACTCGACTAGTGAATGATCTAAAAAAGGAACTCGCAACTCAAGCGAATGGGCCATCGTCATCTTGTCTGCCTTGAGGAGTAAGTCATCCGGCAGCCACTGTTTGGTATAGACGTAGAGCATCTGGTCCAGGAACTCAAAGGATGTGGTCTTCTTATAGCTCTCGATCACCTTTTCTACAGAAGCTGTAAATTGCTGTGCCGATCTCAGCTGTTGGCTGTACAGTTCACGCTTTGCTTCCTCGGAAAACACGTTGCCCATATAGACCGGAAAGAAGAACGGATAATGGCTCGACGGCAGCTCCGCCAGGTCCAAATATCTCTTTGCTCGGATAGATCTGAAAATCAGCTGGTTCAAGGATTCCAGCACATATCGGCGCAGCACTTGCGGAATTTTCCTTATCCGTTGCGCTCGGTCGTAACCCTTGAAGGGTAACCAAAAAGTATATCCTGCGAGTAACTCATCGCCGCCTTCGCCAGACAAGATCACCGTGACATGCTCTTTCGCCAGCTTTGAGACGTAATAGAGCGGGATTGAGGCAGGATCGGCCATGGGCTCTTCCATATGCCAGACGTATTCGCCGAGCCCGTCCACAAACCCCCTTTGCGTAATACCAACCTCGTAATGATCGGTATCAAAATATTGGGCGGCCAGACGCGCATAGGAACGTTCGTCATAATCATCCTGCCCGTTTCCCTCAAATCCGATCGAGAAGGTCTTTACCCGTGCACCGGTCAGCCCCGAAACAAGTCCTGTAATAGCCGTTGAATCGAGCCCGCCGCTCAACAGAATCCCCAGAGGAACTTCGCTCATCAGATGGCTCTTCGTGCTGGCGGTAAGCCGTTGGCGAAATTCATCAACGATCTCCTCCTCTGATCCCACGAGTTTCTTGGAGTAATCGATGTCCCAATACTGACGGCGCTGCACGCGACCGGCTCGCGCTACCAGGATGTGGGCCGGCGAGAGCTTCTCAATGTCTTGGAACATGGTCTCCGGAGCGATGTTGTATCGAAAGGTCAGATAATTATGCAGCGCTTCCAGATTTAACCGGGGTTCGATGCTTTTAATTTCGAGGAGGGCGCGAATTTCCGAGCTGAAGGCCAGGAAGCCATGACCATTCACAAAGTAGAGAGGCTTTATGCCCAAGCGGTCGCGTGCAAGGAGGAGCGTCTGTTTGCGTTTATCCCATATCGCAAACGCGAACATACCTGACAGCCTCTGAATAGACTGCTCGTCTGCGTCCTCGTACATGCGAATGATGACTTCGGTGTCGCTGTTCGTCCTAAACGTGCGCCCTTTAGCAATAAGTTCCTCTCTGAGTTCTCTGTAGTTATAGATCTCGCCATTGAAGACGATCC
Source organism: Nitrospirota bacterium (assembly GCA_963788195.1). Taxonomy (GTDB): domain Bacteria; phylum Nitrospirota; class Nitrospiria; order Nitrospirales; family NS-4; genus NS-11. The sequence goes on along the minus strand of CAWBGA010000004.1, from coordinate 77,682 downwards.
ATACAGTCCCGTCCTCATTCGACATCGGCTGGTGACCTGCCGCCAGATCAATAATACTCAACCTACGGTGGGCCAAACCGACGTGGCCATCGATGTACAGGCCTTCATCGTCCGGGCCTCGATGCGTCATAGCTCGGGCCATAGCCGCAAGCACGGCCTTATCGGCTGTCTGGTCGTGATCGTAGTAAAAGATTCCAGCAATTCCACACATAAGGTACCCGTTGTCCCGGATGGGATCGTTATGTCAGGGGAAGGAGAGATCCAGGGTCGATTGACTCTAGCGGTTTTTTGCCATCAAAGAAGATTGTGATCCTAAAGACTGCTCGTACTGTGTGGGACTTGCCATCTTGGTTTTCAGAATCTCCGCAATCCGCTGGGCCGCCTTTCCGTCCCAGAGTTCAGGGATCTGCCCCTTTGGGAAGGCGCCGCTTAGAACCTTGGAGACCGCAGTCAGAATTCGATGGGCGCTAGTGCCGACCAGAACATTCGTGCCTTGGTCGATCGTCACCGGTCGCTCCGTATTGTCTCTAAGCGTCAGGCAAGGGACTCCCAAGACCGTCGTTTCTTCCTGAATGCCTCCTGAGTCGGTCAAGACCAGCCGCGCTTCGCTCATCAGCGAGAGAAATTCCATATATCCGAGAGGTTCGATAATCATAAGGCCGTGGGCCTTTTGCGTCATTCCCTGCATCCGCTTGTATCTCGACTTATCAAGTTGTTGACGTGTGCGCGGATGACACGGGAATACTACAGGTAATTCTTTAGCGACTTCATGCAGCGTCTCGAGAATCCCTGCAAGGGTTTTGGGATCGTCCACATTTGATGGCCGATGGAGCGTGAGAATACTATAGGACTTGATCGCCAGCCCCAGCTTTTCTCGGATCCCGCATCCCCGCGCGCGCTCCCGGTGCTTCAGAAGGGTATCCACCATGACATTGCCGACAAAGAAAATTTTGTCCTCGGAAAGCCCCTCACGCATAAGATTCTCGTCGTCCGCTGCTCTCCGTCACAAACAGGTAATCAGATAAATGATCGGTCACAATTCTGTTTAACTCCTCCGGCATTGAGCGGTCAAAGCTTCGGAGCCCTGCCTCAACGTGCGCCACTTTGATTCCTAATTTGGCGGCACAGAGCGATGCTGCGACCGTTGAGTTTACATCACCGAATACAATCACCAGGTTCGGACGCTCCTGCAGTAGCACAGCCTCGAACCGAATCATTATCAAGCCCGTCTGCTCCCCGTGAGAACCCGATCCGACCTGAAGATCTACATCAGGCTTTGGAAGTCCGAGTTCTTCAAAGAAGACTCTGGACATCTCCTGATCGTGGTGCTGGCCGGTATGAATCAGTATCACTTGAAGGCCCGGCCACTTACGCAGCGCCTCGACAACAGGGGCCGCCTTGATGAAATTCGGACGCGCCCCTACTACGCACATGATCTTCACCGGCAACTCCTCATGCACGTCCTTTCTCTGCAGTTCACGCATGAGCGGTTCTGTTTCCTGAAGCGACATTATGCGAGCAATCCCAAAAACGCTGTCTCATACTTCTCAACGGCTGTTTCCCATTGAAAATGCTGCTTCACCGATTCATAGCCGGCATTGGCCATTCTTTCTGCGAGTGGTCTATTGTTGAGCATTTCCAAAATGGCCTCGCTCAACGCGCCAGGATTCTCTGATTCCACTAACCTTCCTGTCACGCCATTCTGGATGACTTCAGGAATGCCGTCAACATCTGTGGCAACTATCGGCTTTCGGCATGTCAATGCCTCTAGGAGGACAATGCCAAAGGGCTCAGACCGTGACGGCAGCACGAACAATGAGCATCCTTGAAGTAGTTGCGTTACCTGTTCTCTATTTTGCCAACCGAGAAATTTGATATGCGCGCTCACACCCAACCGGCGCGCCAATTCTTCAAGTTCCGCTCTAAGGGGCCCATCCCCTGCAAGGCGAAGCTCGACCTTTATACCTCTGGCCCTCACACTTTGGAAAGCCTTGATCAACACGTCTATTGCCTTATATGAATGATGGGAAGCCACACACAAAATATAGTTGTCGCCATGTTTCTCTGCTTGGCCGCTCGACTCAAATTCACTCATATTGACGCCGTTATGGATGCAAAGAGCCTTCTCTCGGAGACGAGGAAATTTTGAGAGGACCCCTTCTAAGGTACTCGCGGAGGGGGCTACCAAAAGATCTGCCGAATTCATCAACAACCGGATCGCCCATGAATAACGCCTCTTCGGCTTACCGTCAGGCAACAGATCAGCCCCATGAACAGATACCACTAACTTGAACTGTAGCAGTCTTCGAAGCAGCGCAAAATACACATAATGCTCGCCGGGGTAATGGATGTTAACAAGGTCGATGTTGTTACTTCTCAGCAACAAGGTGAGCGATCGAAGCGTTTGAGTAAAATAATATGCAAAGGCGGCGATTGACTTGACGGGCTTACATCCATCGAAGGGTAATCTCAGATTCAGCTCGTATCCTGGAAACCTCCATTTGGTGATTTTCCTTCGCAGCCCGTCCTCTATGGCAGGATTAAGAAAGTAAATGCGGTGTCCCTGTTTCTCCAGCAGCACCGCAAGGTTACCTACGACAGAAGCAACTCCGCCGAATTCCTGGTCCCATGGAACAACAATTAAAACATTCATGCCAATCCGGGAGGATTGCTTCCTAAGCGCCAATTTAGCACCGCGTTTCGCCACCTAAAAATCAGAACAGGCTATTCGAGTCAATCCTACCGAAGACAACCTTCTTTGCCGCCGCTTGAGAAGATTGTCTTCAACATTTGCTTATCCGCTGACACAATTCTCTGCAGAGTCTGATCAAACTGCTCCATCATGCCTGCAAAACTAAATTCCCTTATGGCCGCTTCCTGCCCCTTGCACGCAATTTGACGCACGAGAGCTCGGTTCGTTGTCAGTTCGCGGAGGAGATGGCTTAATGTCCACGAATCCTCTCCGGGAAACAGCGGCAGATCTGCTAAAGCAGCGACCTCCGTTGCGCCGCCGCTGCCCGTCGTCAAAACCGCACATCCCGCAAGCATTGCCTCAACCATCGTCAGCGGCAATCCCTCGGGCCGTGTGCTCGCAAATACCAAGACATCGTGCGCTTTATACACGGAAGGCATGTCCTCGTGCCGAACCAAGCCGAGAAAGGATACTTGTTCTGTGAGTCCTAACTCTGCGACGCGGGTGTTCACCCGGGAAAGGTAATTCCGGTCGCCATCGCCCGCGACGGTGAGTGTAAGACGAGGCCTAATATCGGCCGAGATGTGGCCTATTGCTTCGATGACCGTATGCAATCCTCGATCTTCGGTCACCTGTCCTCCCCACAGAATTCTTAGCGGGAGCGAATGATTGCCTGCGGGCCGCAGCGGCGCATAGAAGTCATCCACCGGAACACCACCATAAATGACCTCCTCTGACTCGAACTTAAACCCGGCATCATGATGCAGTTGCTGCAGATACTTACTGACAAAACATATATGACGAGTCCGATAGGAAATCGTGCGAGTGGGAATCCCTTCACAGTTAATACGGCGCTCCCATTTTCGGCCCGCCCATCGAAACAACGGACGCAAGGGTTGCGGACCCCAATTTCCATCCCAAAAAGTTGCCCAGAACGCCGAAGCCTTTTCTCCCGTCGGACCGCAGAGGTCAATCAACCACGGATGTTCAATCCAGAGGGCGTCGGGAATACCGACCATATGAGGCAGTGGAAGAAGCGCCATGCTAAGCCCTAGTAATCCCCACCAATTAACAATATCCGGCTGAAACCTTGCCACGATTTTAAGAAACTGCCGGGCATCCGAAAGTTCCCGTCTGGCTTGAAACAGATTCCATGGACGGTAACCGGGTTGTGGTTGCCATGCGTATTGATTGAGCAAGCGAAGGACTGGAACGCCATTCCTGACTTCGCTGTAACCTTGCTGGCATCCGAATGTGTCCAACGGCAATCCGTACGTACTTGTGAGCACACGCACGTCATGACCGGAGCGATGTAATGCCTCGGTCACTTGAGCGCACCGCACGACATTCCCGCTGTGATAATGCGGCGGATACATATTACTTACGATCAAAATTTTCATGGCTTATTTATGAACAGACAAAGGTGTATGACTTCTACGATCAACGAGGTGTCCAGGGTGTCGGGACATTGGCGTCTTGCCCGTGTTGTATATAAGCGTGGCTTGACAAAACAGCATTCTTGGACTAATCAAGAGCCTGCACCAGCTCCCGCCAATTTTGAAAACTAAAACCCAATTAAGAGCGCCAAGGCATTACTTGCGCCAGAGGATGCTATGAGACGAAACCAGCACGCCTACGACAGCCAGCCTCAAGTCGCTGAAGGTCAGGCCTTAGATGAACGCATCGCTGTGTTCATGGGGTACTATCTTCGGGAGGTTCTTGGCCGTACACCAACGGCTGTCCAACAGCTTACCGAACTCGAACTGAATCGCGGAATCGGTCGCAGCATGGTCAACTATCTCGCTGAGACAAAAATTTCTATTAAAGGCCGCCGCGTCCTCGATCTAGGAGCAGGCTTGGGCGCGGTGTCGAGTGAACTGGCATTGCACGGCGCGCAAGTAGTGGCGTTGGAACCTGGCCGCAGTTGGCGTGCGATAGTCGCTGAGCGGCTTGCAAGCGTAGGCGGAGGCGCAACCGTATCGGGAGTCGGAGAATTTTTACCGTTCGCAAACAATTCTATAGATCTCGTCGTGAGCCTGCAGGTCCTCGAGCACGTTCAGCACCCCGCTCAGGTGATTCGGGAGGTGTTCCGGGTGCTGCGCCCCCGCGGGTACTTTTATCTCAGTTGTGAGAACTATTTGGCGTTTTGGGAGCCCCATTATGATGTAGTCTGGCTCCCCCTATTACCCAAAACACTTGGTGCCCTTTATTTGAGATTGCGGGGACGGTCTCCTGACTTCCTGCTCACATCAATCGTCTACACGACTCTGCCATCTGTGCGCCGCCAACTAAGGGAAGCTGGGTTCGTCTCCGCTCGCGACCGGCACCTGCTGGAGCTGACTGCCTGCCCGGAGAAGCTGAAGAGCAAATGGCAACGGAAGGTTCTTTCGGCGCTCGTCTCACTGCTGCCCTCAGGTATCGTATTTCGTATGTTACGAGGCTCGGATCTGCTCGCGAAGATGTTTCGACGTGGGATTTACGAGCTCGCCCAGAAACCTGCTGTGTCTAACAAAACCGGCAACCCACGTTAGCGATTCGTCGGAACCTTTTTGTATATCTCTTTCCGGATTTTCCGGAAAATCCGAATTCCACCTATGGCGAACCCTGCCGGATACCATCGCAAGAGGACCAGCAGCTCGTACAAAAGGCGTCTCGAGAGCCTTCCTCTCTTAATGTCGTTCAGTACCTGCTCGGTTAATAAGCCACCGACCTCACTTCGAAAGCTTTGAATTCTATCCCTATAAACCTCGTAATATTCGGGGTTTTCCATGGCATAGCATCGCTGAGAATAAAGCACGGTAAGAAGCGTTTTAAACATTAGGGCGACGTCGGACGACATGTTCGTAGAGTGCCGGCGGTACTCCACAATCACTTCTTCATGGCAAAAAATGCGATGTTGCCGCGCAATGCGAAGATAGAGATCATAATCTGCCGCAGCATTCACAGATGACTCGAAAGGGCCCAACGACTCAAACACTGTACGTCTATACAGAACGGAAGCTGGATTCAAAATGAAGTTCGTTCGCAGTAACGCAGGATAGTAGTCTTTTAAACCGCTAAATACTGGACTAAAGGAGTCAGATCGTGATCCGTCGGCTGTTATATGCTGACATCGCCCCGCGACGAACGCGCATTCCGGATGCATCTTCATAAATCGTAAGCCTACTTCCAAGGCAGTGGGTCGGAGACGATCATCTGCATCAAGAAACACCACGAACTCGCCTGTGCTATGGCGGAGACCGGTATTGCGGGCCGCGGACAGCCCCTGGTTCGATTGGCGTATGTATCGAACGGACGGATATTGCGAAGCCACTGATGCCGTATTGTCGGTGGAGCCGTCATCCACCACAATAACTTCAAAACGCGGCCAGGTCTGCACTAATACACTTTCGACTGCGTCCCGCAAAAACTGAGCATAGTTGTAGCAGGGAATCACGACCGAGACTAGTGAGGGTTGCGGGTCACCTTTCAGCACTTCAACTGTGCGTTCGATGGCATTGTCCCATGAATACCAGTTTCGGGTGAACTCACGGGCTCCTACGCTTAGCCGCGCGCGCAACTCTGGCCTCGCTATTAAGGTTTCCACCGCTTGGGCCAAGGCCTCAGGGTCTTTAGGTGAGCACAGGAAGACATTTGACATATGCACAAACATAGGTTCTAGACCAGGTCCCTGCGTGGTGATAATCGGCAGGTCATGCGCCGCAGCAACTGCAAAGGAACTGTTGTGAATACATACGCCGTTATCAAACGGCAGAACGGCAATATCAGCGGCACGAAGACACCGCGACGCTTCTTCAGTATCCCAGTCAAACTCTCCAGTCCACATCACCTTGTCTTCAATACAGAGTTTTTTGCTCATGGCCTGGATCTGTTGAAAATAGAGGGGACGACCGAGATGCCCACCGATCAAAATCAGCCTCACCGGCCTTCGTTGAGCATTCAACAGTTGAAACGCCTTTAACAGCGTCTCCACACCCTTTCCTCCATAAATATGACCAAAATAAGCAATGCAAAACTCGTCGTCCTTCAGACCCAGAGCAGCCCGCTTCAGTCGTCGAGCTTTTCCATCATCCCCCGAGATGATACGTATAATTGGCGGACAGGGAATCGTTATACTTTTACTGTTTACTTCGTAGAAATGTTCCGCCAGTGCAGTCCGGGTACGATCGCTGACCACGATGAGCCGGTTGCTGTCTCGCAACAAGGTGCCGAACTCATAATCCACGTCGCGTGGGCCAAACCAGCGCGCCATCGCCTTCCGAATCGCCCGTGAGAGGAGAGAAGTCCTTGCCGCACAAGAGCCGTATGCATCCTCAAATAATGTAACGAAGGGCACACCACGTTGAAAGGTCTTCAAAATGGTCGGCGCGAAGGTGAGCATTGGGTGCTCAAGGTAAATCCAACCGATGTAGATAAGAATGACCGCATCAGGAGCACAGCGCTTGGTGAACCAAACCAAATTGGGCAACTCTGACCACGACCATTTCCGCATGATGGGATAGACGGTGATGCGAGGATGCGACGGGATGACACACCCCTTCTGCGCAATCACATGCATCTCCACCCCATAATCAGCTAAGTGTTCACAGAGATGTAGCGCGTGATCCGCCTCCGGAGCCTTCATCGGCGGAAACACGGTGATCATCAGTACCTTCACTGGATGCTTTTTCTCCTCATCCACATACTCGCGGCGGTTCGTTATGGGCTGGTCAGGCTATTCCGAAAAGCTGACTATTGTCGTGACAACAACCTCTTGAGAACTACCTTTACTGACTTCGGCAGTAACATCCCCCATCGGGGCACGATGCCGTCCATGCCAGACGTCTGCTCACGTGCCGGTCTTTCCGGCCAATCCTCATCAGGCAAGCTGTTCAACAGAGGCGCTGATACTAGACCTTCGCGTTGACCTTTGATCGCCACAAGCATGACTCGCTCAAGCTCGTACTTGGACATCTCCCGCGGATAATGGCATTCATACACGGAGGTAAACCCGACATGGGCGAGTAAGTTGTACAGCGACGGGCGTGTCAAGGTGAAGCTCTCTTGATTATCGAGCGAGGCCCATGGCTTCGCGAGCCGGTCGGCGAGAGACTCCTCAGCTTGGTGCTCTCGGCATCGCTTGCCTGAATAAGTCCTTAATGCATATGTCACTGTCTCAGAAACTTCGCTGCAGACATGGGTATCAATGATCGCAAGCCTTTCGCATACCTCCGCTATTTTTTCCATAAAGGTGAACACATCGGGAACATCCAGGTGGTACAGAATGCCCGAGCACAACACGACGTCGAATGAGCCGTGCTTCTCACGGCTCAGGTTCCGCACGTCGTCCTTCACCAGTGTCAGATTCTTGAGCGAGAGGACCGCTTTTACAAACACGCCTTTCGCAAGGTTGGCCTCTCGGCCTTCTATACCCAGCACCTGTGCTCCACGACGGGCCAGTTCGACGGCATACAGCGCCTCCAAACATCCGAGATCTAGCACGTGAAGCGCATGCAGCGGCTTAGTGCTCATATCCGCGATGACCTGGATGACTCGTCTCAATTGACGCTCATCACCCACAACGCGCTGTTCCATTGTATAGATGTCATCGACGAGGTGAATGTTATGCGCTGTCCATGCTCCAAAGCGCCTAACTATGTCGCTCTTTCTCTCCCGAATAACGTCGAGATTCATTGGATCACCCACCAGTTCTAAGTATTGCCCACGGCTCTTCTAAAGCTTCGACGCGGTAGCATTGTCCGTGAGCTTCGCCATGTCAGCGTCCACCATCAGCCTCACCAGTTCCTTGAAAGGCATTTTCGGTGACCAATTTAACACCCTTTTGGCCTTGCTGGCATCACCAACGAGCAGCTCCACCTCGGCTGGCCGATAGTACCACGGATCAATTTCCACATAGTCACGCCAATCAAGGCCGACATACGAGAAGGCTTCGTCTAAAAACTCGCGCACCGAATACGTTTCGCCTGTCGCGATCACATAGTCGTCCGGGGTATTGTGTTGAAGCATGAGCCACATGCTTTCTACATATTCTTTCGCGTAGCCCCAATCACGCTTGGCGTCGAGGTTACCCAGAAACAACTTTTGCTGTAAGCCCGCTTTGATATGTGCTACCGCCCGGCTGATTTTGCGGGTCACAAAAGTCTCTCCGCGCCGGGGGCTCTCGTGATTAAAAAGGATGCCGTTGCAAGCGAACATCCCGTAGCTCTCGCGGTAGTTGACCGTCACCCAGTAGGCATACGCTTTAGCCGCTCCATAGGGACTCCGCGGGTAAAAGGGGGTTGTTTCCCGTTGCGGGACTTCCTGGACCTTGCCGAACATCTCCGAGCTGCTGGCCTGATAAAACTTGGCTTGCACGCCGGTCTCCCGAATCGCCTCCAGAATCCGGATCGTGCCTAACCCGGTCACGTCACCTGTGTATTCCGGAATGTCAAAACTCACCCGGACATGGCTTTGCGCGCCTAAGTGATAGATCTCCTGCGGCTGTATTCGATACAGCAGCTTGATGAGGCTCGTCGAATCAGCGACGTCGCCGAAATGTAGAAATAGACGCACCCCATTGATATGCGGGTCTTGATAGAGGTGGTCGATGCGGCCCGTGTTAAAGGTGGACGCGCGACGAATCACACCATGCACCTCATAGCCTCTTGCCAACAGAAATTCGGCCAAGTAGGAACCGTCCTGCCCAGTAATCCCTGTAATGAGGGCTTTTTTCCGCGTCGTGTCCATCTCAGCCTCGATACACAGGCAAAGCGCCGTTCATGCCCATGGGAGTCGCGATCCCGACCAGATGCCAAGAGTCGCCGTCCACGATTCCATCAAGGTCGAAGGCCGGGCAGAGATGACAGACTTTCCAGCCCGTCGCCCCGAGGATAAACCTCATTTCCTGCGACAAAAAATACCGCATTGTATGAACCTCGGTGAAGTCCGACAGAACGCGATCGCCTTCAAATGCCAGAATCCGAAACTGCACTTTTGCGATTTGCCCGGGGATATCCAGCACGGTCGTGGAGATTCGGAGCAGACGGCCGCCGTCAAGTGGAAACTCGCGGACTCGTACCGGATCGTGACCTCGCAGAATCGGCACGCCATGCCAAAAGTCAAACAGGAACACGCCGTCCGGGCGGAGATGCGCACAGATCCGCTGCAAAGCCGCGGCCAGCTCGTTGTTGTCCGGCAAGTAGTCGATCGCATCAAACATGCAGATTACCGCATCGAACTTCCGCCCAAGATCCAATGTGCGTAAATCCTGCTGGTGCAGCTCGACGCTTAGCCCTTGAGCTTCAGCCTTGGTCCGGTATCGCGAGAGCATCGATTCAGAAAAATCCACACCGCAGACCTCATAGCCTCGCTCGGCCAGCCGGAGGCCGTGATTTCCAGTCCCGCAAGCCAAATCCAGCACCGTCCGCGGCTTCTGTCCAAATCGTGCGAATCCTGCTTCAATAAAGTCGCACTCCCGGTCGTAGTCTTTTCCAGCATAATAAATGTCGTAATACTTGGCGTAATCCTCAAATACTGTGTTCATAACGGCACGCCTTGGCGCATTGCACCGGCGCTAGGTTGTTCGCTGATCGACCCGGTCCTGACCTCCCGCTGGATTTCCCGAATACTGCCGGCAACCCGATCAATTTGATCTTTTGTAATAGTGAGACCCGAGGGCAAGTAGAGGCCCTCATTGCTCAGGCGTTCGGCGACCGGATAGTGATCGTCACGGAACAGACCCATGTTTAAGAACACAGGTTGTTGATGCATTGGAATAAAGAATGTGCGCGTCGCGACGCCTCGGGCTTGAAGCCGCCGCATCAGCTCATCGCGGCTACAGCCGAAGTCCGGTGTGATACGGATCGCGTACATCCAGTACACGCTCTTCGCCCAGGGCATTTCCACCGGAACGTGAAGCCCTTCAATCCCGGCCAGAGCTTGTTGATACTCCGCCGCCATCCACCGTTTTCTGGCGATGAACTGCTCCACACGCTCCAACTGAGCCACGCCTAGCGCCGCCTGCATGTTCGTCATCCGCAGAACATACGCAATCTCGGTATGGAGAAACCGGCGCTCTTCAGAATGCGCGAGATCTTTTAGCCGCGTCACGCGCTTCGCCAAACGGTCATCATCCGTGGTGACCATTCCGCCTTCGCCTGTGGTGATAATCTTGTTCGAATAAAAGCTGAAGCAGTTCACGATTCCCATGCTTCCCGCCGATCGCCCGCGGTATTGGGCTCCATGAGCTTCGGCCGCATCTTCGATCACGAACAAACTATGGCGGCGCGCGAGATCCAGTATCGGCTGCATGTCCGCCGGATGGCCGTACAGATGGACCGGCAGAATAGCCCGGGTTTTCGGGGTGATCTTGCGTTCGACCTCATTCGGATCGAGCGTATAGGTGGTGGGGTCGCAATCAACCAATACGGGGGTCGCGCCGACATAGCACACGGAGAAGACAGTCGAAGCAATTGTCAGAGAGGGGACGATAACCTCGTCGCCTGGTCGCAGGTCCAGACACGTGGTCGCCAGTTGCAGAGCGGCGGTTCCGCTGGTGGTTGTAATGGCATGCTTAGTCCCGATAAACTTTGCAAAGCCGCGTTCAAACTCGCCGACGTATTTGCCTTGCGCAACCCACCCAGACTTGACCGCATCCAACACATACTTCTGTTCGTTTCCCGATAAATCCGGCTCGTTGACAGGAATTTCCATCATTCCGTAGTTCCCTTCAAAATCGCACCTTATCGCCCGACTCCAGGTACGGCCCCTGCTTCACTTCCATCAATACCGTGTCTTCGAGCATTCGAAAGCCATGTCCTCCGCCAACAGTCAGCACAACATCCCCCTCACGCAGTTCCCGGGTCAACACCAACTGCCGTTCGTCATTATAGATGTCGATCTCACAACGGCCCTTCTTTACGACAAGGACTTCGGAGGTCCCAACGATCGTGCGCTCCACAGGAAGGTGCACATGAGGCGTCACGCTGCCCCCTGCCGGATATACCACCAGGCCTAATTGCAGATTCAGTTCGCGCGGAGTCAGGAAAGTTGTCTTCTCCGGATTGATTTCTTTCCGGAAAATATAGGCAAGGGGCTGATTGTTCCAGAGAATCTGCTCCCGTACTTCCATACGGGAATCCGCAGTCGGTTCGTTTATTCCACTTGCGTTATTATTTGGCACCGTCACCGATTCGCTTTTAATTAACCAGGCGATCCATGGACTCCTCAAGCAGGGTTACTACGGCTTTGTCAGCTCAACACAGGCAACCGCTCGCGCTGCGGCCGCAAAGTCCGGATCGCAGGGCAGTGGCGTCGGCCATGGGGCGCCTGACCATACCTTAGCGACCCACTCGACATATTCGCATTCCACACATTCCGCCGCCGCCGCTACCATCCACCCTTGAACCGTATAGCGATAGAAACTCTCTCTGACGGTACTTGCCTCGCCAAAAGCTGCGATCGCCTGCGAAAGCAGTTGTCGGTCAAATTGCTGGAAGCTGCCGAAGTTGCGGTAAGAACCAAACGGCACCGTGAGAAACAACCGCCCTCCTGGTTTGAGGACACGGGATAATTCTTGCATAGCCGCAATGAAGTCAGTGGGGCGCTGCTCGCGATGTGCCTCATCATGTGTATATGTCGTGTTATCGAAGCCCACATGTTCGAGTGTGGAGAGACACACAATGGTGTCATAATAGGCGTCTTTGACGGGTATACGACGTAAGTCCTCAAACAGATAGGAGATCCCTTTTTTCCAAAAGCAGCTTACTTCCGGCGCCAACGTCAAAATATGCAGTTTCTTCTTCTCAAAGACCGGATGCTCAAGCATATAGGCATGGTTGAGGGCAGACCCGGCGTCTAAGACGATCTCGGGGTCCGATTGGAGGTAGGCCATCAGCCAAGGATATTCGACACAGCGTTCATCGAGGCCGATGCCATATTCCCTTGGCAATTGGCGCTCAGTCACAAAAAGTTGAAGCACTTGCGGGTCCGCTAAGACTTGCGCAATAAATCGCTCCTTGGCTTCGTTGTATCCCAGACTCCACGGAATTCGTCCTCCGCGCAGATATGCCATTTTCGGATCTTGAACTGGCGCCGGGATCCGCTTGAGTTCAAGCCCGACACGCTGAAAGACGGCACGGACCAGTTGTTTCATAGCCGCAGATCGCTTTCATCCAGCAGCGTCTGAACTTGTGAATCCGTGAGCATCCACCAGATATAGTTCAGTTTGCACCATCCGAGACTCGCCTGAAACTGCTTCTCAATAGCCGATGGATCACGGCGACCGCGGACAAGACGAGCCGCGATCCATTGTCGCCAATATTGTCTGGCAATGGTGATTCCTTCTCTGGCCAAAGCCGCATGGGATCTCTTCTTGCACCACCACCGCTCATACATCTGCGCTCCACCGAAATGCCAGGCCCATCTTCGAATATGATTGATGGTCATTCGGCTAGGAGGGATATGATGATAAACGAGCGCATCTGGAACATAGCCTATCAGACCGCCATTTCGCAGGATATCGCGGTTCAACCCCGTCTCACCATCACCAAGCGTCCGACTGCCGAATAGTTCCGGGTGAAAGCCCGTCCAGTCGAAAACCGACCGTCGGATCACCATGTTCACGCCGAAGAAAAACCCTTTTCGGTCCAACCGAAATTCCTGATATGGCTCCATTAGGCTCAGAATGCCAAAGATCTTAGCGTCGCCCATGTAATCCAGCAACCATTGTGGCGGCGGTGCTTCCCACACCGGTCGTACCGGCCCCCCCGCGGCGAGCATCTCAGGGTTTCGTGCAAACGCCTCCGCATACGCGCCAATCCAATCAGGCGCAAAGGTCGCGTCATCATCGGTGAAAATAAGAATCTCTCCTCTTGCCGCCCTCACTCCCGCATGACGCGCATGGTGTAGACCCAGCCGCGGTTCGTCAATCACGGAGATAAATGTTTTACTATTCTTTGCCAGTCCTTCGACGTGCTCGCGTGTTCCGTCAACGCATCCATTATCTACGACAAGTATTTCATATCGATCAGCGGGCCAGGTCTGTTGTAGTGCCGAGGCAATAGCATTCTTCAGACTTTCACAGCGATTGAGCGTAGGAATGATGAGGGTTATGAACGGCGCTTCCCGCTCCGCCTGTTGAGCGGGGTTGCCCGCCTTAATTTCCTTCACGTCTATGTCTCCGACGCTTCCATCCGCGCGGCGCATATTGAGTTGGAGCGGCGGCGCATGGTAGGTTTCGGTAAATTCCCAGTCCAAATTTTTTACCATTTGACGTGTTACTCGTCCAAATCGATAAAGCCATAGATATTTCAAGTAATAAACATAAAAGGCCCATTCGAAGGGAACCGTCCTGGACAGAGCCACAGCATCTCGTTTGCGAAGAGACCAATATAACTGTCGAAGAAAGTTGTACGTCCTCTCCCGAACATCGCCGAGAACTCGACGCGTGGACCAGCCATAAAATGATGCTTGATAGGCCTCTGAGATTCCATAATTCTGGTATCTCCGGATGATGTCTTTCCACTTGCCATTGACTTCCACGCGCTGCCGATGCCAGACAGTGGCAGAAGGAGTCCATCCGACTGAGACCCCGGCATTTGCGAGCTTCCGGCAAAGGCCAGTTTCAGAATCGCCAGCGATATACTTTCCATTCTGACCAGGGTTAAACCCACGGACCTTCAAAAGATGATCTCTTCGTATTGAAAAGCTCGGTCCATAAATTTCAAGTCCCACCTTCACGATGGACCGTTCCCCGTAGTTTAGTTTGGCCAATACGTGCTCATATTGGCGGACCCAAGCTGGTGGTTCACGGTCCCATTGAACTGCGATCTTCGTGCCAACGGCTCCAACGTCTGGATGCGTGCGATATAATTCGACTATGGCAGCAATCCAGTTGCGATCGAACACAGCATCATCATCGGTGAACAATAGTATTTTTGCGTTTGCATGCTTAGCTCCCGTGTGCCTACAGAAGACTAAGCCGCGGCGCTGCTCTCGCACGTATTTTAGGTTGTGTCGCCCGGCTGTTTCCTGAGCCAGTCGCGATATCCGGTCGAGTGTGTCATCCGTCGAGCCATTGTCTACCACGATGATTTCAAAACAGTCAGCCGGATAATCCTGAGCAATGATTGAACGAAGAGCATCTTCCAAATAGTCTGGACGGTTATATGTCGGTACAATGACCGACACAAAAGGACGAGTCTCCACGTTAGATTCCACTATTGCCATTGAGTTGTAGTCATAAAGGACAACAGGAGCGTTGCTTCTCAGCTTCGGCAGCAGGTGAAGACACGTCGCTTCCATTCGTGCATATAAAGATTGTCACCATCGCCAAAGACGGAAAGGCGTTGGCAACCGGCTCTAATGCATCGTGAAGCCATCGCAGTTTTGCGGCATGTTTGCAAATGAGGCCACGGTAGATATACGGTACTGTTAAAGTCACACCTATCTTTCGTGCCACCCTGAATCCAGCCTGTTTCAGCAATGCTTCATATTCCCAGATTGGGCGCTCACCCACATGATTAATTTCAATGTCTGTACGGTCTAGTCCCCCCTTTAATAGCATTCGAACACGTGAATTTAGATGTGCAAGATTCGGGGCGGACATTACGAGGGTACCGCCAGGCCGAAGAATTCGCCTGATTTCGGCCAGTGCTTTGGGTTGATCCGCAAAGGCTAAGTGCTCAAACGCATCTAAAAATAATCCGACGTCAAAGCTGCCGTCGCCATAGGGCATCGTGCGAATATCACCCCGGCGGACATATTCGCTCTCGTAGTTGAGATCAAGCCCTTCGATGCTCCACCCTTCATTGCGAAAGTCTTCAACTAAAACTCCTTCGCCACAAGCGATGTCAATGAATTGTGTCGATCTTGCCAAGGACGTCACAAACGCCCTTACAAATGCCATCTTCCGAAGATATGTGGGCGTGTACGACCAGTTTGGGTCCAAGTTCCGATGATAATCACCGGCACGAGCATACTCCCAGCCGCGAAAGTCTGTTGACTGTCCCTGATTCATCGTCTCATTTCTCCACGCATCAATGAGTTACACCATGGGGCGTCGCGCTGATGCCACTCATATCATGCCCCGTGAGAACACGGATTTGGCCTTGAACATAAATAACACCTTGAGTCTGATCCGGTATTTTGCCAGAGCCATAAACATCAGAAGGTTCCACATGAATCACGAGTGCGCGCTCCACACAATCTATCCACTCACGTTGGTCTTCTACCAATGACAGTGTTAGAAAGTATGCACCAGGCAATAGCGGAAGATTGTCTATGCAAAGAGATGCCACCCCCGCTTTTAAGGATACAAATGTGTTCACGCCGTTAGGAAGCATATAGTTATTCAGCGAGAAAATGCGGTAACCTTGTTCGTCTTCGATTCCAAGACCATAGCCCGGGGTTTTGATCGGCCGGTCGCACTTGAACTCAAAGCACACTGTCAGACTTTTTCCCATCATGACGGAATTACTCTTCACACCGTCACTATTTAGAACCCATGCTTTTCGTAATGCAGGTTCACGTGAATAACAACGACCCGGGTGGTTGCTCAGATCGATCTCAGCTAAGTCGGGAGAGACGCCGTCAGCCAGATAGGATGAAATTACCGCATTGGCATCACCACTCGTTTTCAGCTTACCGTTTTGCATCAACAGCACCCGGTGACACATTGCCTGGACAGATGGCATGTTATGGCTGACCAATACGACCGTGCGGCCTTCCTTTGCCACGCTCCCGATCTTGCCGAGGCACCTCTTCTGAAATGCAGCATCGCCGACGGCCAGCACTTCATCGATAATCAGAATCTCCGGTTCCAAGTGGGCCGCGACCGCAAACGCCAGTCTCACGTACATGCCGCTCGAGTACCGCTTGACTGGCGTCTCCAGAAATTTATCGATTTCCGCGAAAGCAATGATCTCATCCAACTTGCGATCGATCTCTGCTTTTTTCATTCCGAGTATGGCTCCGTTGAGGTAAATGTTTTCCCGGCCGGTCAGTTCGGCATGAAATCCTGTACCAACTTCGAGCAGGCTCGCGAGGCGGCCATACACCTTTGCTCTTCCATTTGTTGGCTCCGTGATCCGCGAAAGAATCTTCAACAAGGTGCTTTTGCCGGCACCGTTCCGACCGATGATTCCTACGACCTCGCCTTGCTTGATTTCGAACGACACATCCCTCAAGGCCCATAGGATACCTTCGTCCGCCTTCGCTTTTCCGTTCCGATGAAACAGGGAAGTAACAGTGTCTCGCAAATGATCGCGTATGCTGTCATGGCGGTGCTTGGCCACCCCAATCTTGTATTGCTTGGAGAGGTTTTCGACTTTGACCGCGGTGTCACTCATGAGATGTAGTCCGCAACGCGAGTGTTTTCATTGCCTTAATCGTCACGATCAACTGATAGTCCATGTCCCTAAAATCAAGCTCCTCTGGTCGAAGCTCTTGCTCGGACAACCCCTGCAGAAAAGCGGTCGCAGCGAGCACATTCCCGTATGAGTCTACCGTGACGCTCGGGCCTTGAAAGACCTCCTCGAACAATTTTCGCGCGGACAGAGTTGTGAGGCTCCAGTACCAGGATTCACTCCAACGATCCGCGTGGCAGATTTGCGTGATCCCAGGGACTGTCGCAAGCAGCACGCCTTCGGGCTTCAGGATGCGATGCAACGTTCGAACGGCATCGCGCATATCGTAAATCAGATGCAGGGTTTGGGTGAGAATGACGCAATCGAAAGCATCGGAGGGGATGTGGTCAGCATTCACCAGATCACCTACGAATGTTGCCTTAGGATTATCGGCTGTTACGTGCAGGACATCGGATTGCATAACACGATTGCCGCCATATGCCCGTGTGTAACTATCGTCACCTATCTCTAAGACCCGGCCTCGTATGTTTTCACGATGAAGGGAAAGAAACTGTTCAATGTAATAGCGATCGACCGGACACCCGCGATCGAAACCCCACGCCCGGCTGATGGGGGTCACACGACGTAAGCTCCCGAAACGGACGTTACCCACGGAGGGGACACGCCGCCGAGCCTTATCCCCCCCACCACGTGCAGAGCGGATTAACATCCGTGTCCGCTCGGATAGGCTCTTGACAGTTTTCCGAACCCCGCGAGACACGCATAGCATAAAGCCTTTCGGATAGTACCTCAGGAGCACAATGAACCCGTGGGCAACCTGCTTCCATTGGCGGGCTTTCAGTCGGCCTATCACTTCCTCTGCCAATGGTTCCCCGTAGAGCATTTGCCAGAACCCTGTGCCAGCCTTGTAGGCTTCGCTGTATGCCTGATGTTTCCCCAGATATATTCGTTGTGCTCTGAGAACACTCACGGCAGATCGCAACATAAGCGCGTGGTCTTGTGACATGCTTGTGGCGTGCCGCCGGTACTCCGCCACGACAGTATCGTGACACTTGACTGGATATCGCCGAACAAGTCGAAGATAGAGATCATAGTCCTCGCAGGCCTTGAGCGAAGGATTGAAGCCTCCGGAAGACTCAATCGCATCGCGGCTATACATCACCGTGGCGTGCATGGCTATAGAGTTGCGGCGCAGCAAGGTCGCATAGGGCTCGTCGTCCGGCCACCAGGGTGCCGGCGAATCACCAATCGGTGAACCATCGGCGGCGATATTGATGAAGCGCCCAAACACGAAGCCACATTCCGGATGAGTTTTTAGGTAGTGGACCCCTATCTCCAAAGCTTCCGGGCGGAGCCGATCATCGGCATCGAGAAATACTAGATATTCACCCTTGCTCTCCCGAAGCCCGGTATTGCGCGCTGCGGCAAGCCCCTGGTTCATTTGCCGGACATAACGAAGGCCGTCATACTGAGCGGCGATCTGAGCGCTCTCGTCTGTTGAGCCATCATCTACGACGATAATCTCAAAATGCCGGTATGTCTGGTGAGAAACACTTTCAACGGCTTCTCCTAAAAACCGCGCGTGGTTGTAGCAGGGAATAATCACTGATACGGAAGGGATCTCTTCTGCGCGATTCATCCTTTGTGCCGACGCCAAAGAATCCGTCTCTAAGAAAGCGTGTGCAGCCATTGGGCGAACCCCTCTCCGCCGAGATCCGGGACCGCGTAGCGCGGTACTTGTAACCAGTCAGTGTCTCGTTGCACGAAACCTCCGAACGCTGAGCACGCGCAACCGAATCCAGTTTGCTTCACAACATCAACTGTCTCCAGGGTGTAATGGGACCGACCGCCGTGGGGATAGGCAAAAGAAGTTATAGGTCGTCCCAGCACCTCCTCTAAGTCGACTTTGCTTTGTGCGATCTCCTGCCGTTGTAGTGGGACCGGTAGTGCGGAAAGCACCGGGTGGGTCACCGTGTGAGCACCAATCTCCACAAGACCATCTTTACCAAGACTTTGAAGCTCGTCCGATGTCAGCGAACGGTGGGAGGCCCTCGCCTCCACAGGAGCGTCCGACCATTCAAGCAGCGCGTCCATTACTTTCCGTCGTTCATCGGGTAGGAGCCGTTGGAGCAACGGATATAGGGCGCGATACAAACCGTGACGCTTCGTCGGATCTTCTTTGCCCGAGGCCTTCCAATGTAAATGCTCGGAAGATGACTGAGCGCAATTCTCGGCCTCTCCTAACTGCCACTCGTAAGCTTTGCCGCCAAGAGTTAGCTGAAGTATTGGCGGAACCTTCCCTGGACGCAGCAGAATCTTCTCGAGTTCATCCCACCAAAATTCACGTGTGTCCGTGAGCTGGCCGCTGACAGCAAACACCGTCGCGGGGACGCCAAATTTTTCAAGCAATGGTTTAGCATTGTAGAGATTATCGCTATATCCATCATCGAAAGTCACACTGACTAATGGTCTTGACACTCCCCTTCGAGGTGCATGCATAAGTTGCTGCAGCGGTAGTACCTGCATCTTATTTTTCAAAACCGAAAGCTGCTCGGCAAAGTGCTCGGGAGTCACGCATAAGTCCCAAGGATCCGGAGTGACCGAAGCAATGCGATGATATAGGAGGATGACAGGTTTTCCGACAATCCGATTGCGTATCCATTGTGCTAGCCTTGCTGTTCCTAACATTCTGGGCTTGTATTTGAAACCACTGGCATTCATTTATGCTCGAACCGACGCATACGGCTCATGGTCAGGCGACATTGCCGAAAATGTCCCGGACCCGACGATCAAAGATCCTTTGCCATTGTGCGATAACCTTGTGGGAAAGTGTTTTCAGTTTCTTCCGCAGCGCCTCATCATTCAACACATCGAGAATTTGGTTCGCCGCTAAACCAACATTGACCTCTTTGAGATCAATGCCGAGGCGATTATCTCCCCAATATGCGCAAATCCCACGCGCCTTCTGCCCATAGTAGGTTCCGTCGTACATGCAAATGGCAGGGACGCTCTGACTTAATGCGAATGTGCACGCATGATAGGAGACGCAGACCGCGCCGAATGCTTTCCCGAGCACACCCTTAATAAGCGCAGAGGTAAGATCCTCATTATCAATGATCCGTGCATCTCGGGCGCCTAGAGCTTCACGCAACTCTTTTCCGGCACGAATGTCCGAGTCCATTTCGTTGAGAGAAATCGGCACAATCACAATCGGCATTCCGATATTTCTCGAAACTTTTACAATGATTGCGGCAATTTTTTGTAGATGACTCCGATGCTCCTCGGTATAGGATGCGAATCGGACATTCACCGCAAGGAAGGCATGTTCTTTCAATCCATATTGGTTTAATAGAAAAACAACGTGCTCATCCGGCGCGGGCGGCATTCCGAACGAGTCGTCTCCCATGACTTCAAAGCGTTGTGGTGGCAACTGTGCCTCCTGACAGATGGAGACGGATTCTGTCGGCTCTCGCAAGCCGACAAAATCCACTCTTCTTAACACACGCAACACTAACTTTCGGTAGATTGCTGAGGGGAGCGGTCCCAATTGCTGACCCGTCATGATCACGGGTTTGTGCTGCTCAGCAAAAGCGAGAATCAAGCAGCATTGTTGAAACAAACAATCGGAGAACACTTCTACCAGGCCACTCTGCCCCACAATATGTAAGGCGTCGAACTGTTGACAGAAATTTTCAAGACTTTTGACTGCGTCTTGCTTCCGGCCTCCATCATGCAAGGGAAGTATTCCGACCCGATGAAACCTTCCCACCGAGCGCAAGGCAACCTTAAAAACGAAATTGTTCCAAACCCCATGGAATCGCCATAAAAACCGCGTCTGCGCTATGCGATTGTGCCCCATAGGCATCACCGAAAAATCACTGATGCGGTGCACGCCGGGCAGACTCCACAGTGTGGTCCGTAGACCGGGGCGGTCAGGCACGTGTATCTCCCAGTTTGGTAACACTTCGGTCAGTCTTTGGACCGTTCCCTCGATCATGGCGGTATCGCCAAGGTTTGCGTTTGAGTGGTGCTCGAGGAGGAGTTTCATCTTGCCCTTAATTCTTAGTGAAACCACGTTTAGCCGAGACCCCGGCGCCATACTCCTCGTATTCTCTTGGGATACAACGTGTCTACAACGATGTCGACAACCTGATGAAACCGCTCCCGCCTTCCTCTGTGATATCGTCGATCTAAGGCGTCGCGAAGAGCCTGAACCAGTTGAGGATCATGGCCCGCAGCTTTGACGGCGTGCAGATTTTCTTCCAGAAAGATTTTGTCATTCACATCTGCGCCATTTAGCCGCGCCACTGAATCCAAATCAAGCGGGGCCTGGAAAGTCGGGCAACGGTCAAGCGCGTGTGCGGCCCGCAAGCTGATCATTGTCCTCAGACATTTCTCGCATCGGCCGCAGTTATAAGCTCCTTCCCGGTTCTCCCAACACACCCGAAGGCAGCTTAACGCAATATCCGATTGGGCAATGTACGCAACCTTATTCGCTCTTCCGCTTTCGCATCCATCATGCACAATTTCTATTTCGTCCGTACTCCATAAAGGGTCAAGTAGGGGATGTGAACCCCAAGGATGAAGATGCGAATATGAATGTGAAGAGGGTATGTAGATTTTTTTGAATTGTGGGGCAAGGAGAAGCACGACGCTTGCCAACGCGCTGCCAAAATACAATCCCCAGTCGGCATAAGAATCAGTGCATGCCCGGAAGTTTGTCTCGACTTCTACCAACGGCTTACCGAGTTCGGCGGCTGCCCTCCGCATGGATGTCACGATGGTATTGCGCAACACCTCATCTTGTAATGAAAAATCAAAGCCGTGGACGAAGATCACGTGTGTAATGTCGTCCCGGTTTTTGAAATACGTATAAAAGGAATCGACGCCTCCTGAAAAAAAGCATGCCACTCCTCGCTCATTCCTGATCTCATGAGCTTGCCTCACACCCGATTCAACTGTCACTCTTTGTAGCTCAGGACACCAACTGGTAAGAATATCTTGAATGGTAGGAATCGTCCTCAGCAGACGAGCAGATATTCTTCCATCGATTTTTAAGGGTCCGCCTACTTTCATCGCCGGCATCAGCATGGCCGCCAAAAACGTATCGGCCCCATCGGACACTGGGCTATTCGTAGCCCGATACCACACATCATAATCCTTGTAATCCTTTTGACCGATCTGAATTTGGGCCGAGGCGACATCTCCTTTTTCAGAAAGAGGTTTCTGAATGTTTACCGTAATGGGCATATGCAGATCCTAACGCCGTGCCGGCTCATAGGTGGTCCCTTGACCACAATAAAAACCCAAGCAGTGATTTTACTCCTGACGCCCCCATGATTGGCTCTTCGAAGTGTAGAGGGACATGCGGCGCCGGCAGAAGTGTCTCGAAGAAATCTTTTTGGAAGAATTCTAGAACCCGATCACGGTTACTATCGGCCAGTCGCCGCACATTTGACCACCCCGGTCCATTGACGTTCCACAAACCGTAATAGAAGTTACGTTCTCCCTTTCGAGAGTCACGGAATTGTTGTAATCGCCGAATGAGCGGCAATCGATCCTCTAGACAGCGCCGGAGCCGCCAACGAAATCTCGGCTGAAGGGGATCAGGATGGGATGGGCTCGTCTCCAGGGGAAGCGCGGCCAGATCCGGGAACCGACTGAGCAGGAGTTCATCTTGCGCTCGGCGTTCCGCGATCGTGGATGCCGGCATGCCGCCGACAACCGCAAGCACCTCTTGGTCAACAGCCGGAAGGATTGGCCATGCGCCAAACGAAGCTTGCCATATGAGACTGCCGATAAAAAACCGCTGCCGGTGATAGAGGTCGAAGCACCAGGCACGCTGTGATTCCAGACTAGCATAGCCGTCAAAAGTAGAACGAATGCGAGCGAGCGCCTCTTCAATCATCCCGGTGAAGATTTCGGGTCGGAGAACTTTCTGCAGAATATCAGGATGGAAACCAGAACGGTTGATCTCGCCGAAAAACGCCTCGAAAGACATGGCTTTGGCCGAGGGGCTATAGGCCCAGTCAATGTGGGTGCCTCCCAGGATTGCATCCATAACATAGCCCATCACCACATAAGGGGGCAGCTCCCTCAGATGCGAATGGACACCCCAAAACATGATCTGGTTGAATCCACACAAGCCGTGGGTCCAGCGGGCATGCAGTTCCGCATAGTGCGGATACTGGTCCTGTAGAACCGTTCCAGAATGGTGTTCAAAGCCTAAGATCCCAGCCACTGACCGGGCAATTTCCAGATCATACTCAAAGGGAGAGTTTCCAAGGGTGAGAGCCTCGACCTCGGTATGCCTGCGTTTGAGATAACCACCTAACATTCGAGAGTCCCGCCCGCCTGAGAGCATCAGGCCGTATTCCTTACCTGCAGGGGCGTGCCGGGCTACAGCCTCATCCAACGTATCATCGAGAATTTGCACCTGTGCTGAGAAAGGAAGATCGAAATACCGCTCTGATACCGGAACCTGGTATTGCCTGGCCTCTTTTGGAGGCTCGCCAGGTCGCCAAGAAAGCAGATGGCCGGCGGCAAGACGCCGGACACCTTGAAAGAGAGTGTCGCCCCCCAGCGGGTGCATCAGGAGCAGCATCCCTACGAGAGCGGCAGGATTAAATTTCATCAGAAAAGAGGGATGATATCGGAACAGCTCGGGGCTTGACCCCACGAGGAGCACCGTGTCGGCCGCATAGTAATAAATGGGGAAGATGCCGAGGAGGTCAGCGCCCACCGTGACACCAGCCTCAGGCCGGTACACAACACCGGCATGGAATCCATCGAAAGGAGCTGGGAGCTCCTCCGCACAATTATCCCAGACCCGCCTCAGCTCATGCGCTTGGGCTCTTTCCGGGCCCGGTCCCAAAATCGCATCTCCCCATAGGACGGCAGCACCGTCGTTGTCATCTACCACGCTGATAGGTGCTCGCATCGACGCCGCCCACACCGCACAAAAATCGCCGCTGGCACAGGCCGCGGTCCGCAGCCCGGGAACAATGGGCAACAGCGGCATAACCGCCCTGATGAATTGTGAACGGCGATCCGGGTCAGGATCGACGACGATAAGAATATTTGCCACCGCGGGTTCTCCTCGCCTCTCCGGCGATTACTCCCAGATCTTCAGAGTTGTTCGTGCAATTTCCAGGAGTGGTCGACGAGAGCGGCCGAGTACTCGATTGGCGTTACGAAGGCCGACGGGAAAAAGTGGCTCGATTCGACATTGAAGAAGCAGGCCGACGGGACTAGGTCTAGGGTCCCTCGATCGTCTGCTGCGGCAACGGCAATTTTATAGGACCCGATCGGCAGGGGCAGTCTCGGGATATGGCAATTCACGTGGCCCTTGCCCTGAGAGACATGTAATGACTGTCCATATGCACCGACATTACAGTGCGTGACCGCGACCATCTGCTGGTTAAAGAGCGTCAGCATAAACCGGACATGAGAGAGATCTTCAAAGCTTTCGAACTCCAGGATAATGTCGATCGGATCCCCGGCAACCGGTGTCGTGGTGACGTGACCCAATGGGTTCCGAAGATAGGTATCCGTAAACCGTAGTCGATCGTCCGGCTTCCTCTCCACGGATGCCCTGGGTTGCTTGGCCTGATCGGGCGAAAACACGATCGACAAATACCTGTCAGACACCTCTTTCGACGACCCGGCAGCCACGATCCGACCCTCATTCAACAAGATTGACTGGGGGCATAGCTGGAGCAGGGCTCCGAGATTGTGGCTGACAAATATGACAGTCCGCCCGGTGTTAGCGACGTGCTCCATCTGTCCAAGACATTTTTTCTGGAACGCCGCGTCACCGACCGCAAGCACTTCATCCACGATGAGAATTTCCGGCTCCAGATGAGCGGCGACCGCGAAGGCAAGACGGACGTACATGCCACTCGAATATCGCTTCACAGGAGTATCTAGAAACTTCTCGATTTCAGCAAAGGCCACGATCTCGTCGAACTTACCTTCGATTTCCCGCTTCTTCATGCCTAGGATCGCTCCATTGAGGAAAATATTTTCCCGCCCGGTTAGTTCTGCATGAAAGCCGGTACCTACCTCCAAGAGTGAAGCGATTCGACCGTACACTTCTGCCCGTCCTGTTGTCGGCTCGGTAACACGTGAAAGAATCTTAAGCAACGTGCTTTTACCCGCGCCGTTGCGTCCGATAATGCCGAGAACTTCGCCTTGTTTAACTTCAAATGAGACGTCTTGCAAAGCCCAGATGCTATGATCCCTATTTCGTGATTTGCCATTGCGCTGAAAGATTCCTGTCAGACGCTCCATCAACTGGTCACGCAAGGTGTCATGGCGGTTTTTCGCCGTTCCAATCGCATACTGTTTCGACAGATTGTGGACCCGAATCGAAAGGTTACTCATCAAATGTCGTCCGCGAAGGTTTTTTCCATACGCTTAAAAAAGACAAGACCACCCGCAAGCACGGCAAGAACCATAAAACTGCTGATCCCAAGAACCATAGGATCGGGAAAGGCCTTGCCGAGTACGCCCCAGCGGAACCCTTCGATGACTCCTACCATAGGATTCAGGCTATAAAGTAATCGCCACTTCTCTGGGACCAGGCTTACTGGGTAGACGATCGGCGATGCGAACATCCAAATTTGAATTACGAATGGCACGACATGGTTAACGTCGCGGTATCGCACATTCAACGCTGAAAGCCACAACCCTACGCCCAATGCCGTCAGGAGTGCCAGGAAGAGAAATGCGGGCGCCGCCAATAGACCCCACGTCGGTGCTATTCCGTACCACACCATCATGCCGCAGAGGATTAACAGCGACCAACAGAAATCGAAGAGTGCAGGGATGACAGCGGCCAACGGGATGATCAAACGCGGGAAATACACCTTTGTAATTAGACCGGCATCTCCTATGACGCTCGAGGCACATCGCCCGATGGCATGGGAGAAATACGTCCATGGCAGCAGAGCGGCGTAAGCAAAAATAGGATATGGAACGCCGTCCGACGGGATTTTTGCAAGGTAGCTGAAGACCAGCGTGAAGATCATCATCGTGAGCAGTGGCTGGAGTACCGCCCACGTAACGCCAATGGAGGTCTGTTTATAACGAACTTTCACATCGCGCCACACCAAGAAGTATAAAAGCTCTCGGTAGTGCCAGATTTCTTTAAGATTCAGGTCCCATAGACTCCTGCGCGCCTCGATCACAATGGAAGGCAAAGGAGATCCCACCAGTGCCGGCGCCGGGGTTACATGGCTGGGTGTCACTACCGCTTGATCCATTAGTCCACCATCCCTTGGTCGCTGTTTCGCTCTTCTAATCTTTCGGGTTTCATTCGTCGATTTGCTTCGGGCGGGTCAGGGGATCGCGCGCGCAATCAATGGGCCGACTCGATTCGCAACCTGCAGCGGCAGCCGCTTCCAGATCTGAATCGGCCACTGATACTTCGGATTGCTAGGGCTAATCTCTGGCAATTGCCCCGGATTCACTGTCCAATACTCCCAGGTGAGAGGAACCTGGCGAGCTCCCCACTGTTCCTTGAACTTGAAAGTTCCACCGCCAGGAGTGCTGCGGCCGAAATCAAATGTTCGAGAACCCTGCGCGATGGAAAATTTGATGGCTTCCCAGTACACAAGCATGTTCCCGCAAAGGTGCCTGTGCTCCCGCAGCGATGCGGCCCAGGGCATTTCGACAGTATCCTTAAAGGTCACGATGAGTCCGGCGGCCACTGGTAGCTCTCTGAGGCGGCAAAGAAAGATTCTTGTGGAGGCTGGAAAGTTCATCAGGATGGCCTGAAAAAATTCCTTCCCATACACGGGAGTCCCGAGGTCCCGCATATTGCGTGCAAAAATTCGATAAAAGCTGTCTAGGAGTTCTTCGCCTCCCGTTTGGATCGTTAACCCGGACTTTTCGGCTTTTCGCACCTGATTGCGCAGCTTGGAGTCAAACGCCTGCCACTGAGTTTCGACACCTGATTTTAGCCCGAGGAGCATCGTGACTTTGTGGCGTTTCGGAATCAGTCCAATACCATGAGGCACGCCGTGCCGGAGCTCGAGGTAAGTCGCCGTCTCATCTTTTGCGAGACGGCACGCGGCGTCAAGGAGCGCTTGTGCAGAATTTTGATCATCGGCGAGAATGCCCGCATAGTTGAAGTACGGCAAAGAGACGACAAATCGACCGAAGAGCAAACTTTTCATCACCACAAGCGGTAAGATCCCGACAATACGCTTCTTATCAACGGCTTGGAGATATCGAGTCCGATGCCCAAAGCTTTGTTCAACGACGGCTTTCCATCCGCTCTGGTGATAAGTAAATGCGCAGTGGTGGCCTCTGACATACGCATCCCAGGCTGTAAGGTCATCAGCAAGGAGAACTTCTACCCCCAGTGAGCATGCGGGCCTGATCGAGGAAATGTCTGTCAGGGTCTCTAACACAGGCTACCGCCATTCCGGTGCAAGTAGGGTCTGCCCCGGCTGATTTTTTGCTGCCCGACCAGCTATGTACAGAACAGCTCATCCATTGACATGGACAAGCCGGACGGCTCGGATCCGTCTTATAGATTCACAACGTATTGACTATCGACAATGACACGCGCCTGATATGACAGAGCTCTAAGTAGTAAGACGACCCTCTCGTGGTCGCTCATCTCCCGCTCGAAAATCGCCTGCAGGCCTTGGAGAGGACCGTCGATAATACGAACGGTTTGCCCAGGGCTGAAGCAGGCAGCGGGGACCGTCACATACCCGTCCTCAACTCTGCCTTTAATCGCCGCAATAATCTCCTCATCAACGGCAGACGGAGTTGCGCCAAATTCCACGATCTTTCGCACGCCTCTAGCATAGGAGACGGCCCGATGATCCTTTTGAAAATTAAATCTGGCGAACAAATAGCCGGGAAATAGAGGATTGACGGTGGTTTGATGTTTTCGGCGTATGACCCTCATACGCTTGATCTGAGGGCAAAAGATTTCCACCTTGAGCCGCTCCAGGCTGCACTGCGCCTGCGTCTCATGATGAGGTTTAACGCTAACTGCGTACCAATGCATTTCCGCACCTTTCAATCCCCAAAGGATCAGGTTTCACCAATTTGGCAATCGCCTCGATCGCCTCGCAGATAGGACCAAAACGAAAGTCCTGAAGAAGCTGAATCAAACGTTTCTCTGTCTTATCAAGATTGTTGTAATGGCGAAACCGCGCGAGCCGCGAAGCCGAAATGCGCGGTTGGTCCGGATCGAGCTCCCAAGGATGCAGATACATAACCAAGGGCACACCTTGGCGCTCTACGTGTCGTAATAATCGACGAAGAATTCTATATGGGAAAAACCGAAAATAGCCCCCTCCGGCTATGGGTAATCGCACCGGTCCTATTTTCACCGTCGTAGGAGGAACTTCCCAGAGAAAACCCGCGTTGGTACACAAGCGATGACACAATGGATCCGCGTCACGCATGCCATACCGGTCATGCCGGATCGGAAAGATGCTGGAGTCATAGTAAAAACCCTCTTCTACCAATATCGGAAGAGCCCACATTGTGTCTTTTACGATCGTGAAACTTGGGGCGCGATAACCTAGGATCCTGGTTCCAATGAGGTCTTCCAGGATGCCCTTGGATCGCCGTATGTCTTCACGAAATTTTTCTGGATTTAGTTCAGTGAGCATGTCGTGCGTATAGCTATGGCATGATACTTCATGACCGGCCTGATGGATTGCCTTGACCATACGCGGGTGACGCTCAGCGACCCATCCGAGAACAAAAAATGTGGCGCGGACGCCGGCCGTGCAGAGAATCTCGAGTAACTTGTTCGTATTCTGTTCGACTCGGCTCTCATACTGACCCCAAGCCGCTATAGGCGCACGTGACCGAAATGCAGAAACGTGATAGTAATCTTCGACATCAAACGTTAAAGCATTCAGAGAGCCCATCCTGCACCTCAAATCAACCGTCCCCTGCCACTAAACTCGCGGAGCCTTTAATTAAGGTATGGTGTTAATTTCAATCCGGGAGGGCGTGGCCGGGGAGATAGCCAGGCTTGTCGAGTTGGTGACTTCCTCAAAGCTTATTGCATCGCGTAGAGGAACAAACTGAAAATCGCTAAGCAATCGCCTCAGTCGATCTTCAGCTTTATTGAGATTATAGTACTGTTTAAAAAGCGCCAGCGAATGGCCTTTCATTCGTGGTTGGCCGGGATCGAACTCCCACGCGCGCAGCTGCACGTACGGATTCATAGTTGGCTTTGGCACTTTTAAGCGCCCTCTTGAGCATGGGGTAACGAAGGAGCCTCATTGAAAAACCATCAGCGGGCAGTGCGACCCCCGCAATCTTGAGAGAGTAAAGAGGTATCTCCCACAGCGATCCACTGCTGAAATCCAACCGTGAACATTGTGCATACCGTACACTTTCCTTAGGCAGGCGACATAGACTCGAATCGTACGTGTACCCCTCATCCACAATGATAGGCAGCGCCCAGTATGTTTCAGATGTAAGAGAACATCCAGGCGCTCGATACCCTAAGACCGGCTGCCCGGTAAGATCCTCTAAGATCTGCTTAGTTTTTTTAATGTCTTCCCGAAATTGGTTCGTCGTCTGGGCGGTCACAATCTCGTGGGCATAACCATGGGAGGCAATTTCATGCCCTTCCCTGGCGATAAGTCGTACAAGGCCGCGATGTCGCTCCGCTATCCACCCCAAGACAAAAAATGTCGCCGTGACACCGTGCTCTGCCAATATATCCAGAAGCTTGGCGACGTTCTTTTCAACCCGGCTTTCACATTGGTCCCAGTGGCGGCGGCGCATAGGAGAATCGAACGCGACGGCATGAAAATGCTCCTCGACATGAAAACTCAGCAACAACTCGGCAGTCACGTCATCCCCATCCACATCAGGATTAAATATTACGCGAGATTCTAGCGCGCTCCTGCACCCAAGAGCACAACTCGTATCGTCCGTCAAAAGAATTCGAAAGTCCAATGCCAACGACAGATTCTTGAGGTAGTACAGATCATACTGCAGCTTCACGTGTGCATCCTGGATAGAGGCGCCATATCGAAACTTGATCTGCGCCCATCCCGTAATTCCCGGCCTGAGTGTGTGCCGCAAGTCATAATAAGGAATCGCCCCTCGAAGCTTTTTAACAAACGCGGGGCGTTCCGGCCGCGGTCCGACCAGGCTCATTTCTCCCTTGAGCACATTGATGAGCTGCGGGAGCTCATCCATCCTCCATCTCCGAAGCCAGCGGCCAAGCCGCGTGATCCGCGGGTCATCCTGCGCGGCCCATTGAACACCACTTTCCTCCGCGGCCGTGTGCATCGAACGAATCTTCCAAAGCGTGAACGGCACCCCCATTCGCCCAATGCGAGTCTGCTTATAGAACACCGGACCAGGCGAGTCGAATTTGAGCAAAAGCGCGACCACACCAACCAGTGGCCCCAAAACGAGCAGGCCCAGAAGCGCAATGAGGCAGTCCATCAGTGCGCTTAAGTCCCATCACCATCGCTCGCCTGCGGAACCCCGCCGAAAAAATCAAGGCGCTGGGCTTCACCAGATCGATCGACATTCTTCCCGTTTCTTGTTCGTACAGAGCGTGTCCCTCGACGACCTCAATGCCAATCGCCTTAAAATCCAGCAACGTCTCAACAGGCATCTCCCCGCGCCGATCATCCAAGACACACGGCGATTTTGGTAATGCTGTGGCGTTCGACGATCTCGAACAGGTCATCATATGCGCCAATAATGCCGGGATTGACCAGCGGTTCGCCTGACCCGTTTCGGATCTCGATCCAGAAAGCCGATGACTTTATAGCCAGGCTTGCGTTTGGCGATCAAAACCTGAGCCAGTTCTTTGGCAAACTCGCCCGTACCCAAAATCAACAGGCGCGTGCCATGGCGTCGAAGTCCAATGGTTTAGTCGAGGGCCGTCTTGATTCCCACACCCATCTGCATGCTGTTATCCGCGAAGGAGTGCGCTCGGCTCGTGAACCGAAGCCGCTTATGGCGCTTCCACCATGTAATAGGGAATGCCCTTCGTCCATACCCCAGTCAGGAGTATCCCCGCCTGAATGGTGGGCTTCAATGAGTTGAGGGCCTTTTGCACCACCTCACGCTCTGTTGTTTCCGCCCTGATCACAAGCACCAGGACGTCTGCCATTCTTGCGAGGACATTCATATCGGCGAGCGGCAAGATGGGCGGGGCATCCAAAATAATGTAGTCAAAACGTCGGCGTAATTCGGTAAGAATCTTTGCGAGCTGATGCACCTTTGAGAGCTCAACCGGCCCATTCTCCTGATTGCCTGCCGGCATCAGCCATAAGGGCCACTTCTCCAGGGGATGAATACTATCTTCGAGACGTATGCGTCCCACGCAAGACCTCCGCGAGTCCGGGCTCGAGTTCTGCGCCTAGGTACGCATGTAGTGAAGGGCTCTTCAAATCACAATCGATCAACAGTGTAGTCTTGCCGAGGTCCCGGGCCAGGGTATATGCCAGGTTCACAGCGGACGCGGATTTCCCTTCGCCTTTGACTGCGCTACTGATAACGATCACCGGGTTCTTTCCTTCCTCGGACATGAGTGTCAAGCGAGTGGCGGCAACACGAAATTGCTCGGCGACCAGCGACGTCGGTCTCCATTTGCTCACGAGGTTGAACTCGGGCGGCAGCGACTCCCTACCGTTGCCATTCTTCGGTCCTGCCCATCGCCATAATCGTCCCTTTTTTCCATTGACCAGTGCCATTTCCTGCGTTACTGGGCGAATCGAGATCGGCCTCATGGTTGTTCGACGGCGCCGGCAGCGCGGTGCTTGTTCCGCCATACGCGGTCTGAAAGTGTGGGATCGCGGCGAGGAGAGGGATCCCAAGCAATAGCTCGGCATCTTCGGGCCTGCGAAAGGCGAGCTTCATCTGCTCGAGGACAAAAGCACCGCCGAATCCGACACCACAACCCATGGCCAGGCCCATCAGCATGATGCGCATGGGATCGGGCTTTTCCGGCTTTTGCCGGAAGGTTCGCAGGGTCAATGATCCGGAACTGTTCGCCCTTTTGGCGCTTCTCCAGATTCTCGGCCACATTCGCGTTTATTTTCTTGTCCAAGAGCGACTGGTAACTCCTCTGGCCGTTGTCATAATCGCGGATCAGGATCATAAGTTCCTGCTCGAGCGTTGGCGCGCGCTCCACACGGGATTCATATTTGTGCATAGCGGCGTTTAGGCGCACCAGGCGATCCTTAAGCGCTCGCGAGTTCTATTCGCGCGTCGTCGCGCTGCCGCAGCAGGCCATTGAGATAGCCGTCGAAAGACTTCACAGTTTCTTCGTCAATATCCTGGCCGGACATGCGATGTTTCTCGAGAAGCTGCGCCTTCACCTGCGCGATCTCCTGTTTGGTCTGGATCACATCGGGATAGTTCTCTTTGTACCCTGAGAGAGACGACAAGGTCCGCTCCAGCTCCCGCAACCTCCCAACGAGTGGGTCAGCACCTCCGCCTAAGCCCGCGGTTGTCGCGCCCGTAGTCTCATAATCCCGGATGGCCTTCTCGATGAGCCCGATGCGGTCCGTAACCGTTTCGATAGATTCATTCGTACTGAATCAGCTCATTCTGAATTCGATCCAGAGCGTGTAAATTCGCCTCCATTTGTTGAGGCAGCTCCCCTATGTGCTTTTGTTTATAGTCGCTGATTTTTTGTTCTAATGCTTCCAGACCGGCTTTCGACTTGGCCAACTCCTGTTCCAAAAATTCCGACGCGCCTTCGACAAACTGTTCCCTTACGCGCAGGTTCTGGTCAATGAATTGGGATGCGAGCTTCGATGTCACCTTCATTGCCACCATAGGATCGTGATTGCTGTAGGAGATTGAAAACGCCTCGATCCTGCCGCCACCACGGCCGGTACCAACCGTATCGACTTTGATATTACTACGCATGTTGTCGATGACGTCCTCAAAGCCCTGACTATGGACGTCATCCCCATATAGCTTGAACTGATCCACGACCCGACTGAGGAGCGTCCTGCTCATCACCTGCTGTTTAATCATGATGAGCCGTTCTTCGATTGTGCCGCCGACTATGGCTTTGACGTAATCCTCTGGAATCTTTTGAGTCTCCACGAGAATCAACGTATTAGAACGATAGCTCTTGGGTAGAAACAGGCACAGAAGACCGGCGATGCCGAGTGCCGTCAGGATGGATCCAATGATGATCCACTTTCGCTTTGTGGCAATATGCCAATAATCAGAGACCGTCAAAGGTAACGATGGATTCATCTTTCCTTTCGTTCCGCCGCTGCGCGGGTGCAACAAACCATTTTTTAAGGGATAACTATCGTGTCGCCAGCCTTGAGCATGAAATACTCGGGATCCCCTCGGCCACTGAGGATATCGTCGTAGGGCATTGACAACCGGACCTCATGCCAGGCGCCATCCCCATTCGTGATGTGTCGGACAACTTGAAGTTTGTTTTTCGCGGCAAACGGGGTGAACCCGCCCGCCATGGAGATGGCTTGAAGAATCGTCGTATACGACTTGAGCTGGTACTTCCCTGGTTTAGCGACTTCTCCAAGCAAGAAGACGGTATAGCTGTTCACCTCTTTAACGCTTACCGAAACGCTGGGGTTTTCCTTAAAGTCCTTTAAACGCTTTGTGATCCGCTCCGCCAGTTGATCGGGCGTCAGACCGGCCGCCTGAACGTCTCCAATGATAGGCATGGAAATCATCCCGTCGGGTCTAACAACGACCACACGCGAAAGATCTTGGTTTCGCCAGACCACTACTTCCAAGACGTCTTCCGGACCCAATAGAAATTCAGTCGTGACCGTTCGGCTCTCTATCGGTTCTCTTGCGGGCAATGTTTTCTGACACCCGATACTGCCAACCAGAACCATCAGCGTGACTAACAAGCCAGAGAGCCGAGGGCGGCTTAGCGAAAGCCTGTGTTGTTGAAAATCATCATGGCAGAAGCACCATCGTTTCGGATGGCACCACGATGGTGTCGCCCGGTTTTAACTCGATGTTTTGCTGGCTGCCGTCACGCAGGACAATGTCATCATAACTTGCCTTTAATCTCTCGCTGCCAGCGGCGCCATTGTCATTGAAGCGGAACACGACAAGCCTGTTTCGAGCGGCGATGGGGGTGAACCCTCCGGCAATCGTGATCCCCTGTAGAAGCGTCGTCTTCGTTTTCAACGGATACTTTCCCTGTCGTCCCACCTCTCCCATCACGTAAATCGCATAGCTAAGAACCTCTTTCACAACGATTGCCACAGAAGGATTTTCTTTGTACTCTTTCAACTTCATGGATATCTCTGTAGTCAGTTGAGTGGGTGTTTTACCTACGGCTGTGACGTCACCGATCAGAGGGAGAGAAATTCTTCCATCGGGTCGCACCTGCACAAGCCTGGAGAGATCCTGATTTCGCCAAACCGTAACCTCAAGCATATCTTCCGGACCGATAATGTAATCCCGGGTCACGATGAGCGAGGACTTCTCTACGAGTGAAGATTTATCCGTCGCCTGAGGGGCAGCAGGTACTGGAGTGCTCAACTGCAGCCTCGGTGGCACGGGGTTTCTTGACTGTGTTGCCGCTCTGAGCGAAGCCTGGACAAGCGGCCAACGCAATGGACAGCACGACGACTGAACAGATAGCAAGCATCTTCATATGATGTCCCCTATAAAGTGATGGGATCATTGCCTTCTCTCCTGCCTTGAAAAGTGTTTACGCCGAACCCGGCGGGAGATCCGAGCCCATCAACAAGAGGCGATCTCATTGTTGACAAACTGGCTTCCTTCGATAAGTGAAAATTCCATCAAACAGCCTAGGGAGCAATGCCAGGGAACACGAAGCGCGTAACGTGGGGAAACTATAAGAAAGTGCCCATTACAACAATACCGATCCTGTATACCAGCCAGTACGGAAGGCGGGGTTGACCTCCCCCTGTGACTAGCTTAATGTTGGTACGTTTAGATCCTTAATAATTCCACTTGAATTTTATGTTTCAGGAAATTTATGCTTATTTGTGCGCGTCACGCGGGAGGGGAACATGAGGGCTAGGAAGTCGCCGGCGCTTAATGAATCCTCCTCTGACAACCACGTCGAGAGTATAGCTGAGAAGCGTGCCGGGCCCGGCATTCTTCTCTTAAGCTCTTCTATGCAGTTACTGTATCGTGACCGCCGTACGTGGGAGCTCTGTGCACAAATCAATAAGGCACAGAACGGGAAAACGGCGAACGGAGTATTGCCTCCGGCCGTGGCCGAACTGTGCTCTGAGATCATGAAAACCCTTCAGATTCGCACTGAAGCCAAGGACTGGGAGCATTTTCGCGTCAAACGAATCATCGGTGATCCCAAGCGGCCTGTACTGCTTCGGGGCGTCGGACTACCGGACCGCACCGGGATTCAACAGTCCAGGATTCTCATTACCATGGAAGAGGTTGGCCGACGCCAGGAAGCGGTCACTGAACAGGCCAAGGAGTTATTTCATCTGACTGAACGAGAAGTTGCCGTTGTTCAGAACCTATTGAAAGGGTGGACCAATAAGGAAATCGCCAACGAATTGGGAGTCACCGAACAGACTGTCAAAGAACACATCAAACATATCATGGAAAAAACCAAGACCACGACTCGAACCGGCATTCTCGTGCAAGTCCTGCGATTGTAATGTAACTTACGCCCGCAAGCCTACCCGCCGGGCTTTCAGTAGACAAACTCGTAATTGTCTTGCTCTTGTGATTATGGCCTTTGGCTCACCGCTCATAACTTCAGCTTTTATCCGCAAGTTTATTACAAGTAAGTACTACTATGCTGGCTGATCGGGCGGAAAGCTTGGGCCCAAGCATTGAGGCTCGGGCCATTGAGCTTCTCCGAACACCGAGACGGCGTGCAATGCCGTTGAGCGATGACCGCCAAAACGATGCAATCGATCTCCGGCATATCGCTGAAAAACGCGCGGGTCCGGGGATCATGGTTTTTAATTCATCCCGAAGACTGGTCTATCAGGATCGCGAAGCATGGGAACTATGCAAGGAAATCAGTCTGCTTGACGTACCGGAGCACAGGGACATTCTGCCTGGACGAGTGGTGGCTGTGTGTAACGAGGTTAAAACGCAGATGCGGCGACGAACCCATGCGAAAGACTGGGAGCAATTCCGCGTCAAAGACGTGGTATCGAATTGCCCGCGGCCGATCCTAATCTCTGGGGTTGGTTTACCGAATCACGAGAATCCACAACAAGCACAGATCCTCCTCACCATAGAAGTCCTGGGGCGCCGAAAGCATGGCATTCTAGAACAGAGCAAGGAGCGGTTCCATCTGACTGTGCGCGAAGTGACCGTCCTCCAACAGCTTCTTAAGGGCTGGACCAACAGGGAAATAGGGAATTCGCTCGGCGTCCGCGAGCAAACCGTTAAGGAACATATCAAGCATATTATGGAGAAAACGAAGACCACGTACCCGCACCGGAATTCTCGTCCAATTGTTGCGTCTGTAGAGCGGTAATTTAGCTGCATTGCCCGAGTGCCCCTACAAAAGAGTGCAATTGACATCCCGACGGTACGGGCTTACAAGCAAGAGCCGGCGACAGATAAAAATCCAGGGGGCATCCACAATGGCGGATAACAACGGTCAGGATCCAA
This sequence comes from Nitrospirota bacterium, assembly GCA_963788195.1. Taxonomy (GTDB): domain Bacteria; phylum Nitrospirota; class Nitrospiria; order Nitrospirales; family NS-4; genus NS-11. Next base: position 41,049 of record CAWBGA010000004.1, on the reverse strand, counting down.
TTGAAGTTCTCCTCGTAGAGGACAATCCGGGCGATGTACGACTCGTCAAGGAAGTATTCAAGGACTCTCAACTCCCGTACAATTTGAGCGTGGCTAAAGATGGTGCGGAAGCCATCTCTTTTTTGCAGCGTCAGGCACCTTATACAAATGCGCCTGCGCCACGTTTGATACTGCTTGACCTAGCCCTCCCCAAAAAAGGAGGCTTGGAGATGCTCGAAGAGTTGTCTCCAGAACTAAGCAAGAAGCGGGGTACGCGTAGTAATCCTGACAAACTCAGAAGCTGAGCAGGATCTTGACGAGAGTTTTACTCTGGGCGCCGTCAGCTACATGGTGAAACCGATCGATTCGGAGAAGCTTAATCTTTTATTGGAAACCCTTAAAGAGAAATAAAGGGCGGGGCTGAGTCAGCGTCATGATCCGCTTTCTATCATCGGACAAGGGTGGCCACATGCTTCCCGGCTTCGTAGATTCTAATCTCATCAAGACGGCCCGCCTTCAAAAGTTTTAGTACTACCTGACGACTGGTGCCGAGTTGGGATGCGGCAACGCCGACTGTGCAGCCCTTCCGGCCTGTCTGCTCCCAGGCAGACCAACTCTCGAAATTAAATTGCATGCGCTATCATGAACCCTTATCAACCGAAAAGGTGCATTAATTTGGTCCCCACCGCAAACAGGCCGCAATTTCATAGAGATATATTAAGGTTCCCGGGCAGAAAAGAAAGAAAGACTCTATTCTCCAGGACATGGTACGATGAATACACTTAGAGAGCAGGCTGACTAATAGTCGGCGCGCCTCATACACTCTGCCTCGCGCGACACTTTCCTAGCCTCCGCTGCTCCGACACTCGATCATTCGGAGAAGGTCTAGTCCGATTAGACGCCCATCACGGGGGCAAATACTAATTACGCGCGACATCTGGGAAAGCCTACGCTGAGGTCTGTATGAATCAAATTGAACTGTTCGAATTAATGACGGTACATGGCTTCTATCGGTTTTTGGGCGTCCAGACGCATTTACCCATGGAGGAAGTTAAGAAAATCTACTTGCTTGGACGGCCCTGGGGAGTATGGCCGCCTGATATCGACATCAGCCGCGAGGCCGCACAAGCCGGAATCGATGTGTTCACCTATCTCGCTGCCCTCCAGCCGCTCATTGCGATGGATACCGCAGCAGAAAGAAAGCGAGCTTCTTGCGTATGAGATGGCCCTTAGGCGGGATGCAGAATTAACATCGCCTTCTTCTACACGAAACCGTGTCGAGAGAGTGGCCGCCTTAGCCACAGAGAAAAAGCAGACTATTTGCGACGTCCTTCATGCGCTCTATGACTATCGGCAAAGGGTCGGGGCATTATCTGTGCAAAGAATCACGGAGCGTGAGCATCGCTAATCTTCAAAGAGGCAGACAAGACGAGAGCCAACGACGCCGCGCTGAAAACGATGACGGTCTGCCAACCAGCAGCATCCCCTAGCATTCTGACAAGAGATAGCGGAACCATGGAACTGAGAGCCCTACGCGCCACTCCGCGTGATGTCTTGCTTTTCTTCAAATGGGCGCGCGATCCGACGATCCGAAGCAACAGTGTTCTTCAGGATCCTACGACGCTAGGGGGCTTTAGAAAATGGTTTAGCAAAGTTTTGTTCTCAAAGAAGAATTGTCTTCTCATCATTGAAGGCCGAAACAAAAACCTTGTTTGGGTACCTATCGGCCAGGTCCGGTTCAATCAATACGGCGAAATTGGCCTGTCGTTGAGCAATACTTTTCGAGGGCGCCATTTGGCAACACAGGCCATTAAGATAGGCATTCAGTATCTTCACCGCCATTCCCCGCTCAGGTTGATCTTCGCTCATATCAAACAGGACAATAGGATCTCCTCAAGAGCTTTTGAGGTCGCCGGATTTCAATTTGTGTGCGAAACGATGATAGGAGGACATGCGTGTCAACGGTATGTCTACCTCCCATCAATCTGCAACAGGACACGAACCGACATTAGACAGCGTCTTGAGTAAAAGCACCGCTCTTCCCAATCCGGGAACAACGGCATTTTTCCGTCGAACAGACCATGCTTGCATTCGACCCATGTGGAGACGGTTGGTGGCCACAAAATTACAATTAGGAAAGGGACTTACAAAATAAAAGAAGGCGGTAATCTAATTGGCCAATGAAGAGAAGTGGTGGTCCCAACGGGATTCGAACCCGTGTTTATGCCTTGAGAGGGCACTGTCCTAGGCCAGGCTAGACGATGGGACCTGGTCGAGTCGGCAAGACGACGCCACAATATCGAATGGCTCTCGGCTTGTCAACCGACACAGAGCCTCGGAATGCGGGTTGCGCCGAATGGCCCCGGGTGCTATAAAGATAAATTACTCTAGTCATCGAGGTCTGACTGCCTTGGGTGGAACGAATCCATATATTGAACGCGCGGATCTCGAACTTCCCAAGAAGCCTTACAAGATCACCATTCTCCGTGACGGTTCCCCCATTGTGATTGATGTGGATCCGACCCAAATTCCCTACGGCCCCACGGGCCAACCCGGGAGCATCCTTGACATTGCAATGGGCGCCGGCGTGGAGCTTGAGCACGTCTGTGGAGGGGTGTGCGCATGCTCAACCTGTCATGTGAAGATCAAGGAGGGCCTGGAGTCGTGCAATGAAGCGACTGATGACGAACTTGATCAACTGGACGAAGCGCCGGACATCTCGTTGCAATCCCGACTTGGGCTGCCAATGCGTGCCCAACGGCACCACGGATATCGTTGTTGAAATCCCCGCCTGGAACAAGAATCTCGTAAGAGAAGGACATTGATCGTCCTTCTGCCTTTTCCCGTAAAATGTTTTTAGCAGCCTGCCTTCCTCTCGGAAACACTGTGTGGGATCAACCAAACGGCGATTGAGTTCTTCCGAAAAACGCAGACGCTCACATCACGGACAGCGGCCGGCCGTCACCATCGCCCTCGGACAGACGGCGATGGCATTCACCGAGGCGATGTGCCCGGTTCCAGCCTGCCCCTTGAAGTCGACCCACAGCCGCTCGTTCGTCACCGTGGCCGGGAAGGATCGCCAGAGCGGGGCGTTCACCCCCACGATGCTAAACACGTCCAAATCTTGGATCTGTCGCACGCCTTGCACGGAGACGTCCATCACTCGTCCTGCCACGGCACTCACGGAGCCCGCGTCCCCTGAGGATTCCTGCCAGCCGAGATCCACCCAGTACTCGCCGTTGGGAAGGTCCACGGTATACCGCAATTCCCTAGCCGTCCGATGGCTACCGAGCAGCGTCCCATCGTGAAGATGCGCGTCGGTCGCGTCTTGCGTCGGGTTAGGAAATATAGGAGGGGTGAAGACCGGGAAGGCCCCGGTAAAGCCATAACGTGGCAAGCGCGTCCCTGGGGGAGAGGGCACATAGGAGACATCCACTCTCCATCGCTTTCCACCAACCATGAGATCTGTGGGGTTGGGCTGGCCGATGCCACCTCGGGGGCGGTTGCCTACGTCGATGCGCAACGGCCACGCAAACTCAGGGCCTTGCCCATACGGTCCGGTGAACAGGGCCTCCTGCCAGGTCGAGTCCATACTACCGGCAAATGATGTTCTCCGCCCAAATCGCGAGCTCGTGGCATACGTCAGCGTATCCGCCGCACTGGTTTGGTCCTGTCCCAACATCACATGGTGGCCTGGCCCATCGTAGTCCCACAGCACGACTTGCTGCGAAGCCGTCGTGCCTGGTTGGACCACGCCGTTCACGGTGAGGCCTACATCATAGAGGATGCCCCCAGTGGCCGCTGTCGGACCCGAAATACTGATGATGGTTTCTGCCGCACCGAACCCAGAGCGCAGCAGCAAATCTAGTTTCACGTTCTCCAGAAGCACATAGCCGATGTTTTGATAGCCGATCTCGAGGGCGGACAGGTAGGAGTTGCGGACGGTGAGGTTGAGTTGGCCAAGATACATGCCTATATCGTTGACATGAAAGTCGCCCTTTGTGACATCGCCATGGCCGCCATTCGCGGCGTATAGGTGGTCGAACACGGTGTTGAAACTGAACACCGCTACGCTAAAGCTGTTGTTGTCGAGCGCCGTGAAGTGGTCAATTACAGACGCCTCCAGGCTGCGGCCGCCCGCCATCTCGAACCCGGACGCGGTGTGGCCCGTTGCCGTGTTGCCGTCGAAGCGCAGAAGTGGGGCCGCGCGAATATCGACGACCACGGGCATCCCCTGCGCGTCGACCGTCGGCACGGGGTGCGGCTCGCCCTCGCCCCCGCGTTGAATCTGAAAGCCCCAGATATTCTCCACGGCCACGTTCCCGGTCCAGATGTTGCGGGGCGAATTGGCCCAAAATCCAGCCCCTTCGCCCTTGTCAAACGGATCGTTGGGATTCGTCATCACGGTCGCCGGGTACGCGAGGACTGCCAGGTTGTGGTGAAACACGTTGTACGCTTCCGAGCCATCCTCGGTGGAAAACCCGTTGCCCACGGAGAACACGCCGATGTTGTCGGCTATAGTGGCGAAATGTGTTCCATGCACTCGGACCCACACGTTGGCGGAGTCCCGGATGACGCTCCGCCTCACGTGAGCGTCCTTTGCCACGCCCAGAATGTGTAGATGCGGGCCACCATAGCTACCCACTTCGGGGCGCCCGAGGCTGACAAAGGCGGCATCGCTGATATGGACGGTCGGCTGCTGCCCAGTCGCACTGTTCTCGATATCCGTCGCGAGATGGACATGGCCGCGCCGCCCCAGCTGGTACGCGCTGGTCACCAGAACGTTGCGCGTGAGATTTGCAACCACGGCTTGCCGGCAGGTGCGACATTCTGCCGAAGGTTGCACGCCCCCATGGGCATGGGTTAATGGAACGGTCAGCGTGAGGCGATGCCCCTCCACGCTCGCAATCACTCGCTCTTCGCTTTGTACGGGGTCGCGATCCAACTCCAGCTTCACCGTGCCGGTGACAAGCACGGTGTCGCCCACCCGCCAACCCGTCAAGTCGTCGTTGACATCGAGGGTGACCCCTCCTGCGGGAACATCGCCGCTAAGCGGCATCCATGGTACCGCCGGCCCTGATCCCTGCATCTCAATTGCCCCGCCGTGGGCGTGCAGCACGGGTTGCAGCCCCGGTTGTCCATGTAAATGCGTAAACGTCGCATTCGGCAAATCCCGTAAAAGAATCGTCGCCGAGATCCCGGCAGGGATCGGGCTGGTTGCCGTGCCATAGTCAAGAGTCCCGCCTGCAAGGACAATCACAGACCCTACATCGAGCAGCGACTTGCAGGTGCGGCAGGCGGCGAGTCGCCCGTGGACCAGCACCTCGGTGACGGCTACGGTACCGTCCACGATGACCGTATGTCCCCCCGCAATCGTGGCATGGTCCGTGGGGGTTGGGAGGCACCCCCCCCAGGTCTCGGGATCAGACCAGTTTCCCGACTGAGCGCTCTCCGGATTCACCCCGCATGGTGTCGACGTAGGCGGCGGGGAAGACCCTGGACTCGTCGATACCGTTACCAGGGAGCTGGTGGCGTCCGTGACGTAACCGGTTCCCACGATCCAATGCAGGGCGCGCACTTCAAACGTCCCAGGGGCGGGGGGAAGCGTGAATGTTGTGGTCACTCCCGTCATATGGCCGCTGCGCAAGATCTGATTGCCTGTCAGATAAACCCAGGTCAAATTTTGGCTGTTTGCCGTGCCTGGGGCAAACAGGGCCACGATATTGCTGTCATTAGCGGCCAGATTCGCGGCGACGATGGTAATCGTGCTGCTCGCCCCCACCGTGATCGGACCCGCGCTGCCGTTGACCGTGAGGGTGGGAGAAGCCCCACCGCTTTGCACCGTCACCGTTCCGCTGGTCGCATCGGTCACATACCCGGTCCCAGAGACCCAATGCATCGCCCGCACTTCAAACGTCCCAGGGGCGGGGGGAAGCGTGAATGTTGTGGTCACTCCCGTCATATGGCCGCTGCGCAACGTCTGATTCCCTGTCAGATAAACCCAGGTCAAATTTTGGCTGTTTGCCGTGCCTGGGGCAAACAGGGCCACGATATTGCTGTCGTTGGCGGCCAGATTCGCGGCGACGATGGTGATCGTGCTGCCCGCCCCCACCGTGATCGGACCAGCGCTGCCGTTGACCGTGAGGGTGGGGGCGGCCCACGCTGTCGCACTGACTAGCCACACCCCCACGCACAGAAGTACTTTCGTCATCAGCGTTCCTTTCATCGGCCGAGTTGGTGACCCGATTGCGGCAAATCCACAGGTTTGGCCGTCAGCCCCCAAAAAGCCCGGCGCCGTCCGTCTCCTGTTTGGTGTAAGTTTCACTCCACGCGGGCATCGCGCTGCGCAGCAGCACAAGCAGGACGGCTTTCAGCATAGACGCTCCCCTTTTATTTACTTCAGATGGGCGAGGCGGATGATTCAGACGCGAAAATCGTCCTCTGTATTAATAGTTCAAAGGCTCCGTTGACGGTAAAAAATCGAGAGGCCTACCTCACCGATGGATTCGACGCTCGCCCCTCTTTCAGAGAGGTACCTAACTCTGATGAACCATTAGCTGTCATGAAAGTTTTCCCTAGGAAGAATAAAAGACGCAAGAACAGTACCCAAATTATAGGTTACGCCCCTCATCAAAGTCCACTTTAAATAGGGCAAAATCATTAGGAGTGGCAAGGGCAAGAATCAAATCTGTGTGGGAGAAAGACTTCACGTGAAGGATTTTGCCTCCGTTCCGCATTGCCCAGACATGAACAGATTGACGCCACTGCATGGCTGCCTGACACACTAGTTTCACTGCTTAAACCGGAGCAGTTGTACAACTGCCCTCGTTGCCGTTCTGCATTAGCCAGCGCAGGCCATACGCCTTCGAGCGCGGAGTCCGACGTCAGCATCCATTGATCATGATCCTCACGCGGAATCAATTTAGCCAGTAGCGTAGGACATCACTTGGCGGTATTCGATCGCGGTGCGAGGACGTTGAGACATGCTGAGAGTCTAAAGTTACTACCGCACGAAGACAAGCAAGCTAGTAAGGCGTCAGACAGAAGACTGTTGTGAAGGCCTGGTGACTGCTCTCTAGAAATTGTTTTCAGGTATGCGCGTATCGCCGCCAGATCACTAGGCTTACCAGCCCTGAGCCAAGCAGCAGCCAGGTGGAGGGCTCAGGGATGGGCGTCGCCAGAAAAGCATGTCCGACCAGGTCTTCGGGGAGATTACTAAACGCTCCCACAATCTGGCCGGCATTATTGATGCCCAAAATTCCTGAATCCAAACTACCCGGGACATCGATTTGGGTGAAGGTGCCTCCGTTGTAGAGAAACCCATGGTTGCGAAACATGAGATCCACATATTGTCCAACAATCTCGCCGGCATCATTGATGTCCTCAGGGCTTGTGAAACGACTGCCTGGGACAATGATTTGGGTGAAGGTGCCGGCAGAGTACAAGAAACCGTGACGGGAGAAGTCACTCATCCCCACAATTTGGCCGGCATCATTGATGCCTTTGGGGCTTGTGAAGCGACTAGCGGGGACAGCGATCTGGGTGAAGATGCCCCCAGAGTACACAAATCCGCGACCGTCAGCGTTTCCTACAATCTGGCCAGCATTATTAATGCCCTCGAGAGTTGTGACACGAGCACCCGGGGCATCGATCTGGATAAAGGTGCCGTCAGAACTCAGAACGCCTGAACTACCATCGGCAAATCCTACCAGCATCTGACCAGCATTATTGATGCCACGAGTTATCTCGAAATCGAATTGGGTGAAAGTGCCCAGCTGTATACCGAAAGACGAATTGGTCCGCGTTGCCCTGCTCAAACTCTCCTGAAATCTGGCCGGCGTCATTGATGCCCCAAGCGAGCGTTTTTATGGTATTCGGGCCTGGAAAATCAATTGTGGTAAAGGTGTAGGTTGTGGCCAAACTTCCCGAGGACAAACCTGAGCAGGAGACCCACACTACCGAGACAGGTTATGAGTTGAGGATGCATTACTTCAGCCAATTTTTAGATCGTGCCATACTGTCTTGTTGCGTTCTCCATGGGAAGAACTGCACGAGTGAGCGTTTCTCATCACATCAATTATCGCCTCCGATTATGGCGGTCGCAACCGATATAAGGTTGGTATGTGCGTATGGAAATAAACGATACGTCGATCTCCCCGACTTTTCCTGACCGTGTCGGCGACAATTCCGTGAAGGTTCAGCAGTAATATCTTGCTTCATCGGCCCTGGCTAATAGACATGCATAAGTCGGCCAACACGCTTTCGGGGCAATAACAGAAAGTAAATAGCTAGTGGAAAGGCAGGTTGCTGCGGGGAACAAAAAGAAAGTTCTCAAAAGGCTTCGCCAAGAACAGGTTGGCTGGGGGACTAGGATTCGAACCTAGGTAGACAGATCCAGAGTCTGTCGTCCTACCACTAGACGATCCCCCAACCCTCCGCGTGGTAGAAAAATATTATCCGTGTCTCAACCTATCAAGTCAATGGCCTTTCGCAAACGTGCCAGTGTACGGTCGCGTCCCAAGAGCAGCATGACATCGAATATCCCTGGGCTATTAACCTCCCCGGTGAGCGCGGCTCGCACCGGCTGGGCAAGCTGATTCATGCTCCACCCTATTTCCTCAAGGACGGATTTAAACCCTTGTTCGAGCATGGCATGATCAAAGGACGATTGCGCAACGACGGAATGCAAGCGCTCCAACGGCAGCTTCGCCGCCGGCGTAAGGAACTTCTCGGCCTCAGGTTGTATCGTCACTGACTCCGCTAGGAACGGAGCCGCTTTCTCAGCCATTTCCACGAGGGTCTTTGATCGGCCACGCAGCACGGTCACTAGTTGCTCCAGCCAGTCAGGATCGACCACCGCTGTTTTATTCACCAGACCCTGCTTCACGAGGATAGGCATCAAAAGATTCGCAAGTCTTTTCGGTTCGGTTTGCCGAATATACTGGCCATTCAGCCATAGCAGCTTATCGGGGTTGAAGGCGGCCGGGGACTTACTAATGTGATCCAGTGAGAACTTGGCGACCATCTCTTGGAGCGAGAAGATTTCCTGATCACCATGTGACCACCCCAGGCGGACCAGATAATTGACCAAGGCTTCTGGCAAGTACCCTGCCTCCTGATATTCCAACACCGACGTCGCGCCGTGGCGCTTTGACAGTTTGACTTTATCGATACCAAGGATCATGGAGAGATGCCCGAAGCGAGGCGGTTCATACCCGAGAGCTTCATACAGCAGAATCTGTCGCGGCGTGTTGTTGAGATGGTCATCGCCGCGGATCACGTGCGTGATGCCCATGACGGCATCGTCCACCACGACGCCGAAATTGTAGGTGGGCATGCCGTTCGACCGCATGATAATAAGATCATCGAGCTGGCTGTTCTCAAATACGACCCGTCCTTTTACCAAATCCTCAACTACCGTTTCTCCGGTCTGGGGTGTGATCAGGCGCACCGTTGGAGCTATGCCTGGCGGGGGCGGTTCAGTCCTGGTCAAACAGCGCCGATCGTACTTCGGAATGGCTTTTCGGGCGAGCGCTTCTCGGCGCCTGGCGTCGAGTTCTTCTTCGGTGCAATAGCAGTAGTATGCCTTGCCCTCGGCAATCAAGCGGTCGGCATGTTGTCGATATGACGGCAGTCGGTCGCTCTGGTAAAATGGCCCCTCGTCCCAGTCCAAGCCGACCCATTTCATTCCCTCCAGAATGGCATTGATTGCTTCTGGCGTTGACCGCTCTCGGTCGGTGTCCTCTATTCTTAAAATGAAGGCTCCGGCTTCGTGCCGGGCAAACAACCAATTGAACAGCGCAGTCCGAACTCCCCCGATGTGGAGATATCCCGTTGGACTAGGGGCGAAGCGGACGCGAATCGCTGGCAATTGGTAAGATCCTTATTAAGCTACTGATATATAAGTTGTTTTTTTGTCTTGACAAGCCATTTGTGCGGCTGTTATACCGTATGTGCGACCAGAAAGATCTCCGATATGATTAGTCTGCGACCAAATAAGTCGGAACATTGGGAATACGGTAGAATAAAGAGATGTTAAAGCTCTCCAAAAAGACCGAGTATGCCTTGATAGCTGTACAGTATATGGCCTCAAAGAATTCTCTTCACGCGGTCAACACAAAGGAAATTGCTGTTGAATACCGGATACCACTGGAATTGCTGGCAAAAGTACTCCAAAAATTGGGGAAAAAGGGAATTGTGATCAGTCACAACGGACCGAAGGGAGGATACCTCCTGGCAAGGCCGGCTTGTGACATCTCCGTCCTCGCAGTGATTCAAGCGATCGAAGGCCATGTAGGCATTACTGAATGTTACCACAATGAGGAGTCGCATTGCGTCCAGTTAGCGCGATGCAATATTCGCACTCCTATGCGCAATATCCAGAATAGCATCTATTCTTTACTTGAAAGTATGTCGATTGAGGACATGACGACCTTCGGAACCACGATTCAACCGACGCGCGCCCAGTCTCTGGCACTACACGGCTAAAGGAGTTTCACGATGAAGTTCCCGATCTTCATGGATAATCATTCCACTACCCCGATGGATCCCCGGGTCCTCGAGGCAATGTTGCCCTATTTTGTCGAAAAATTCGGAAACGCCGCGAGTCGTAACCATCAGTTGGGATGGGAGGCTGAAGAAGCCGTCGAAAATGCTCGTAAGCAGATTGCTAAACTGATCGGGTGCGATGCGAAGGAATTGGTGTTTACGAGCGGGGCAACCGAGTCCGACAACCTGGCGCTGAAAGGCGCAACAGAGATGTACAAGGAAAAGGGTAACCATGTCATCACGTCGATGACCGAGCACCGCGCGATCCTGGACACGTGTAAGGCTTTAGAAAAGCGGGGTATAGAGGTTACCTATTTGCCGGTGGATAAAGAGGGGCGAGTCAACCCCCAGGATGTCCGGAACGCGATCACTCCAAAAACAATTTTGATCTCTATTATGCTGGCGAACAATGAGATCGGGACCATTAACCCTATCGCGGAGATAGGCAAGATCGCCAAAGAAAAGGGCGTCATATTCCATTGTGACGCAACCCAAGGCGTCGGCAAAATTCCGGTGGACGTAAACCAGTTGGGTGTCGATCTCATGTCCTTTAGTGCGCATAAGATATATGGCCCGAAAGGCGTGGGCGCGCTGTATGTTCGGAAAAAAGCCCCGCGCGTGCGTATCGTTCCTCAGATCGATGGCGGAGGCCATGAACGAGGGATGCGATCCGGAACTCTCCCCGTCCCCTCGATCGTGGGCTTCGGCAAGGCCGCCGAACTGTGTGAGCAGGAGATGGCGGTTGAAAGCAAACGTATGGCGACCATGCGCGATCGACTTCAGACGCGGATCATGGAGAAGCTGGACGAGTGTTACCTTAACGGGCATCCGACCGAGCGGCTTCCAAACAATCTGAATATCAGTTTTGCTTATGTTGAAGGAGAAGCGCTGCTGATGGGAGTGAAGGAGATCGCCTTGTCATCCGGGTCTGCGTGCACCTCGGCCACCCTCGAGCCGTCTTACGTACTTCGCGCGCTCGGTGTCGGCTCGGACTTAGCCCACTCCTCGATACGGTTCGGTCTGGGGCGGTTTAACACGGATGAAGAAGTTGATTACACCGCGAAGCGCATGATCGAAGCGGTAACGCGGCTGCGGGAAATGTCCCCGCTCTATGAGATGGCAAAAGAAGGGATTGATTTAAAATCGGTGCAATGGGCCGCTCACTAATCAGGGCCTAGGCTGAAGGAGGAGACACATGGCTTACAGTGATAAGGTGATTGACCACTACAATAATCCGCGAAACCTTGGCAGCCTGCCAAAGGACGATACATCGGTCGGTACCGGGATAGTGGGCGCTCCGGAATGCGGCGACGTGATGAAGTTGCAGATCAAGGTCCAGGATGACGTCATCGTGGATGCGAAATTCAAAACGTTCGGCTGCGGTTCCGCCATTGCGAGTTCAAGTCTGGCAACGGAATGGTTGAAAGGCCGGACGGTGGAAGAAGCATACAAGATCAAAAACACCGACATTGTGCAGGAGTTGAATCTGCCGCCGGTCAAGATCCACTGCTCGGTGTTGGCGGAGGATGCGATCAAAGCAGCATTGGAAGACTACCGTAAAAAGTCGGATACGGCCGCCCCCGTGCCGACGACGGCCGTGACAGCCGGCCAGTAACAGCCATTGGGAGGATGGCAGCAATGGACAAGACCGAAGTAACGACCTCTGAAGCAACTGTGCCAATCGTCACATTGACTCCGAACGCCATTCGCGAGGTAAAGCGCCTACAGGAAGTGCAAGGTGTCGACGGAGCGGCGTTGCGGCTGGGCGTGAAGGGCGGCGGCTGTTCAGGTTTGAGCTATACGGTGAATTTTGATACCGAGATCGGCCCCCACGACCAGGTATATGACGTCGAAGATATCCGCGTCATCGTCGACATGAAGAGCGCGATTTACCTCCAGGGCACGCAGCTCGACTATCACAAGGATTTGTTGAGCGGCCAATTTAAGTTTAGTAATCCTAACGCCACGAAGAGCTGCGGTTGCGGGGAGTCTTTTTCGGCGTAACCGTCTGCCGGGCCTCCGGCCCTGCCAGCGTCCTTAAGCAGCATGGGCCCGGCCACCAGCCGGGCCTCTTTATTTGGAGAATCCTATGGAAACGGCGAAAAAAGAACTTCCCATGGCCCGCAGCATGTGTTGGCACTGCCAGTCGGATATCGGAGGGGAGTACTTTTGCCAGCAGTGTGTCAAGGTCCAGCCGCTCTCCAAAGACATCGATTACTTCACTGCCCTGAGCCTTCCCCGAAAATTAAATATCGATACCGGCAAGCTTGAGACTAAGTATTACGAAATGAGCCGCGCATTTCATCCTGATTTCTATGAGGGCAAGACCGAAATGGAGCGGGCCGTGAGTCTCGCCAACTCAGCGACCCTCAACCAAGCGTATCACACCCTCAAGGATCCGATTGAGCGTGTGGAATATCTATTGCGGTTGGAAGCCGGATCTGCAAAAGAGATTCCAGGCAAACCTCCCACTGATCTTTTCGAGACCTTGCTTGAAATTCAGGAACAGCTTGAGGAGTTACAACGCGTCAAGACCGATCACGGAACAACCACTCAGGAAATCATCACCCGCCTGAGAGCGGAACGCGGCACCTTGGAGGCCAAACGGAGCGCATTGGAGCAGCGTTTGGCGGAGCTCTTTCACATCTGGGACCATGTCGTGGAAAAGCCATCGGGCGATCAGCCCCAGAAGACTGAACGAGAGCGGGTGCTCAAACAGATGCGTGACATCCTGTCCCAGCGAAATTATCTAAACACGATGCTCGGGAATATCGCGGAGGCTTTGAAATAATGGCACGGATTGTCGGCATTGACTTAGGTACCACGAACTCGCTGATCACCTACATGAAGGATAAAGACACCGACCGTGATTACGGACGGAGATGGGCACACGCTCGTCCCGTCCATTGTGGCCTATACGCCCGAAGGACTACTGGTCGGTGACGCCGCGAAGGAGCAGCTCACGCGCCACCCTGAACGCACCGTCTATTCCGTCAAGCGGTTTATGGGGAAAGGGCTCAGTGACGTGAAAGACGAGCTTCAGTACTTTCCTTATCGACTGACGGAAGCAGGCGGGCGTGATCCAAATCCACCTCGGCGACAAGGTGCTCACACCGCCGGAAATCTCGGCCATGATTCTCAAGGAACTTAAGATGCGCGCCGAGCGGTTCTTTGGGGAAGAGGTGCGCAAGGCGGTCATTACCGTTCCGGCTTACTTCAATGACAGCCAGCGTCAGGCCACGAAGGACGCCGGTAAGATTGCCGGTTTGGAGGTCATGCGCATCGTCAATGAACCGACTGCAGCGGCACTCGCCTACGGGCTTCAGAAACGCAAACAGGGCATCATTGCCGTCTACGATTTAGGCGGCGGCACTTTTGATATCTCGATCCTGAAGCTCAAAGGCGGCATCTTTGAGGTGCTGGCCACAAACGGCAATACCCACCTGGGAGGCGATGATTTCGACAGACGTCTGATGGAAGTCGTACTCAACGAGATCAAGACGCAGCATGGCCTCCGTATCGAAGACCACCCCCAACTCGCGCAGGAAGTCCGTGTCCGCACTGAAGAGGCGAAGTGTCGGCTGTCTTCAGAGAACGAGGCTTCCATCAAAGTGCCCCTGCCGAACGGTAAGAGCAGTTACCAGCGGATCCTGACTCGCGCCGAATTCGAGACCCTTATCAAAGATCTGGTGGAGGAGACTTTGAACCCGACCCGCCGGGCTCTAGCCGACGCAGGTTTTTCTGCCGCGGACATTGACGAAGTAGTGCTGGTTGGCGGCTCCACGCGAATTCCATTTATTCGTAAGAAGGTGCAGGAACTCTTCGGAAAATCCCCGCATTGTGAGCTTAATCCGGATGAGGTCGTCGCCCTCGGCGCGGCGGTTCAGGGAAGCATTTTGGCCGGGGGCATTCAGGACATGCTCCTGCTGGACGTCACCCCGCTCACACTGGGAATCGAAACGATGGGCGGTGTCATGAGCAGCCTGATTCGCCGTAACACGACGATCCCGACAAGTGCCAAGGAGATGTTCACGACATTCGTGGATGGACAGACCTCCGTGGACATTCATATCCTGCAAGGCGAGCGGGAACTCGCCAAGGACAATCGCAGTCTGGCGCGGTTCCAGTTGAAGATCCCTCCGCTTCCAGCCAGTGTCCCACGCGTCGAAGTCACGTTCATGATCGATGCTAACGGCATTCTCAACGTGACCGCCCGTGATGTTCGCGCCGGCGAGGCCCAGTCAATCGAGGTGAAACCCTCTTACGGTCTCGCGGACCAGGAAGTGGAGCGCATGATCCACGAATCATACGTCTTTGCGAAGCAGGACATTCAGGAACGGCAGCGGATCGAAGCGCTCAATGAAGCGGACAGTATTCTTCGGGCTACGGAGAAAGCTCTCGGCCGAGCGGCGGAAGCTCCAGGCTTAGTCACGCCGGCGGAGCTGGAGACGATCCGCCAATCCGTCGCCGCCTTGAAACAGGTCATGACCGAGGGGGATCATCGAAAAATTCGGCAGGCGATCGAAGAGCTTAACAAGACGTCATATCCATTGGCTGAGCGATTGATGAATCACTCACTGCAAGAAGCACTGAAAGACAAAAAGCTATCACAGATCCCATAAGCATGGTCATTCTGAGTCCTTCGCTGTCATCCTGAACCAGTGAAGGATCTCAATTCGAGGCTCAGGATAAACTCCGTGTTGTTCACGGATTTACCCTGAACGGGACAGCTTAGATGCTTCGTTTCACTCAGCATGACAGGCGAAGGGTTCAGCGTGACAAGAGAGGAAAGGTACAAACATGGAGCTCAACTGGACCGATACTGAAGACATCGCCCTGCAATTAATGGAACGCCATCCGGATGTTGATCCCTTGACCGTGCGCTTCACAGACCTGCACAAATGGGTCAGCGAGATCCCCGATTTCGTCGGCAAAGCGGAGAAATCAAACGAAAAAATTCTCGAGGCGATTCAAATGGCCTGGCATGAAGAATACAAAGACGCCGCGTCATAAGCTAACTTTCCGAGCCAGTTTGTCACAGCTTGTCGAGGTTAAAAAAGTCGGAGGGGGAAGACTTCTCGCCAGCGTGTTGAGTCGGTTCAGTTCCCTTCACGAACACCTCCACCATGCCGCTACTCGCACCGTCCGGCGCCAGTAATCCGGTAGCGGGATCTATCTTCGCGAAGACAATTCCATCTGGAATGGTAAATGGTATGACAGGTAAGGGTTCTAGCGCCACTTTGACGTAGTTCATCCAGATCGGCAATGCCGTCTGCGAACCGGTTTCTTTTTCGCCCAGGGATCTGATGTCATCAAAGCCGACCCACACACCGGTCACGAGATTCGGCGCCCCTCCAACAAACCAGGCATCTGTAAAATCGTTTGTTGTGCCTGTCTTCCCTGCCAGCGGACGACCCATGCCTCGCGCCGCCTGCGCAGTGCCTCGTTGAATGACGTCCTCCATCATGTTCGTCACGAGATAAGCAGTCTCCTTTGAGAGAACCTGCCGCGGTTCCGGAAGATGATTCTCTAGGAACTCCCCGTTCGCATCCACGACGGATTCGATGAGGTACGGCTCCAGGCTAAGACCCTGGTTCAAAAAAATGCCGTAGGCCGCCGTCAATTCCTGCACGGTGACACCAGACGACCCAAGGGCAAGAGAAAGGTCATGGGCAAGCGGAGACGTGATACCGACTTTCTTGGCGAGATCGAGGACAGCCGGCACACCGATTTTCTCCAGCAGACGAACGGTCGCCGCATTACGCGAATGGGCCAGCGCCTCGCGCATCAAGATCTGACCATAGAATTTTTGATCGTAATTTTCCGGACGCCAGATCATATCCGGATCGTTTTCGTTGTATACCACGCCCGAGTCGATCAGCGGGGTACCGGGTGAAAAACCTTTCTCGACCGCAGTCGCATAGATGATGGGCTTGAAAGCCGACCCCGGCTGCCGCCGCGAGAGCACTGTACGGTTGTACTCGCTTCGCTTAAAATCGTAACCCCCTACCATAGCGACGATTCTTCCGGTACGAGGATCAAGCGACAACAACGCGCCTTCGACCTGCGGGGTTTGCTCAAGACTGAACTGTGCGAGAGGAGTACCGACCTTTTTCACTTTGACTTCGATCACGTCGCCGACAACGAATTCTCCAAGAGAGCTTTGTCGTGTCTTTGGCTTTGCCCGCGTCTGTTGCCCGAGCCTGACGTCGAGCCCACGCGAAGTCATCAAACGGGATTTTCCCTGGTACTCCTTGCGCCGTCACGATGATGCCGTCTCGGGCAATCTTGGTGACGACACCTTCAATCACCTCTCCCTGGCGAAGGGGTCCCACCGCCATGGCACTCATCGTCAACTCGTTCTGGTTGGCGGCAGTGTTCGCTCGACGCAGCGGCCCCCGGTACCCCTGTCGCTTATCGAGCTGTCGCAGCCCTTCTTCAAGGGCGGCGGTCGCAGCAAGCTGAGCCGGTCGGGACAGGGTGGTATAGACTTGCAGTCCACCTTTGTACACCATCGTCTCGCCGTAGTCCGCAACAAGTCGCTGACGGACACGCTCCACAAAATACGGCGCGACATCATCACGATAGAGTGGTCGAAACGACAAAGACTCAGCGCCGGCCTCCTCGGCCTGTTTAGGAGTAATAAACCCCTCATCGGCCAGTCGCTTGAGAACCACACTTTGGCGTCGCTTGGCAGCCTGATAATGATTGTACGGTGAATAGTCCGACGGCGCCTTGGGAAGCCCTGCAAGAAAAGCGGCCTCGCCCAAAGTCAATTGCCCGACGTCCTTGTTGAAATACGTCTGCGCGGCAGACTGCACGCCATAAGCACCGTGGCCAAAATAAATCTGGTTCAGGTACAGCTCCAGAATCTGCTCTTTGCCAATCAGTTGTTCGATCTTGAGAGCGAGCAGGGCTTCCCGGACTTTCCGCTCGAAATCACGTTTGGGAGAAAGAAACAGCGACCGCGCCAACTGTTGCGTGATGGTGCTCGCGCCCTGCCGTATTCTTCCGGAGAGGATGTTTGTCAGCATCGCACGGCCAATGCCCACAAAATCAACGCCTCGGTGTTCAAAGAAGCGGGAGTCCTCGGTGGCGATGACTGCATTCACCAGTGTGCGGGGGATCTTTGCAAGCGGAACAAGAATCCGGCGCTCGACGAAGAACTGTCCGATGACTTGTTTATCAGCGGAATAGACACGGGTGACCAGGCTGGGTTGATACTCGTGCAGGCCTGTGATCGGGGGAAGGTCCCGGAGCAGGTACCATACCGTCCCCGCGACCACGCCCCCACCTAGGCCGACGACAATGACAGTGGTAATGAAGAGCGTCTTGAGGAATACGCGCATTCTAGCTTTTCATAATACCCTGCCCCTGAGGCAATCACAACAAGCCCGACTCGTCTTTTGCAAAAGCGCGTGGGGCTCAGGATTTCTACCACTGCGACTTTTATCTCAATGATTTTTATGCTATTCTGAGGAGCCAGGTCGTTCGCCGCCGGCGGACGGCTTTTTTTATGACCAGAGACCTAAGCTAGATGATGCGACGGACCGATCTCCGCAACATCGCGATTATCGCGCACGTGGACCATGGGAAGACGACTCTGGTGGACGCGCTTCTACGCCAGACCAGCGCTCATCGGAACATCACAGGCATGGGTGAGCGCATTTTGGATTCGATGGACCAGGAGCGTGAGCGCGGTATCACTATCAAGGCTAAGAACGCCAGTGTTTTGTACAATGGGGTCAAGATTAATATTGTGGATACCCCAGGGCATGCCGACTTCGGTGGCGAGGTCGAGCGTACGCTTCGGATGGTTGATGGGGTGCTCCTCCTGGTGGACGCGAAAGAAGGGCCGATGCCGCAGACGACCTTTGTGCTGCGCAAAGCGCTTTCTCTAGGCCATAAGGCCGTGGTCGTTATTAATAAGGTCGACCGCCACGATGCGCAAATTGAAGACGTTGTGAATCGCACGTTTGATCTTTTCGCGCACTTGGGAGCGACCGATGTGCAACTTGATTTCCCCATTGTCTATACATCGGCATTGAACGGGACCGCGTCTCTCGACAGCGAGAAACCGGGCGTTGATATCGCTCCCTTGCTCGAAACGATCCTCGATAAGATCCCGGCGCCTCCCATCTTTCGCGACCGTCCTCTTCAGATGCTGGTGCTGGCCCTGGTACACGATTCCTACAAAGGGAAAATGGGCATTGGGAAGCTGTTGTCGGGGTCTATCGACAAGCGCCAAAACCTCATGCAAATTAAGACTGATGGCACCCAGATACCAGGTCGCGCCACTGATCTTCTGATCTTTGAAGGATTAGAACGAAAAGAGGTCGACAGGGTCGAAGCGGGAGAGATCGTGGCGGTTGCGGGATTTGCCGACATCGGCATAGGCGAGACGCTGGCCGACGCCGAGCATCCGGTGGCGCTGCCCCCAGTCGCCATCGATCAGCCCACGGTGGAGGTAACGTTCTCCGTCAATAACAGCCCGTTCGCCGGCCGAGAGGGCAAGTACCTGACCTCGCGTCACCTGCGCGACCGGCTCTATAAAGAGCTTGAGACGAATGTGTCTCTTCGCGTGGATGAAACTGATTCCGCTGAGTCCTTTTTGGTCGCAGGCCGGGGTGAGCTTCACCTGGCTGTATTCATCGAGACGATGCGGCGCGAAGGGTATGAGCTCCAGGTCTCTCAGCCAAAGGTCATCCTCCGCGAAGAAGATGGCGTGACGCTTGAGCCCTATGAAGAATTAACGATTGAGGTGCCCGTCGAATATCAGGGGGCGGTCATCGAAGCCGTTGGGCCCCGCCGGGGCGAACTGCGGCACATGAAGCTGACTGCTCATAATAACCTGCATCTGGAGTATCACATTCCAACGCGGGGAGTCATCGGCCTCAAGAGCTATCTTCTCAGTAAGACGAAGGGCACCGTCGTTCTTCATCATATCTTCCTAGGCTATGAAAAGGTTGAACCGCGGGCCATCCAACTCAACACCCATGGCTCGTTGGTCGCGCATGAAACCGGCACCAGTAATGCGTATGGGTTAAATATTGCCCAGGAACGTGGTGTCCTGTTTATCGGCCCTCAGGTCGAGGTGTACCAGGGTATGGTTATCGGCCAAAATTCACGAGATGAGGATCTGGACGTCAATATCTGCAAGGCCAAGCACCTCAGCAACATGCGTGCGTCCGGCTCAGATGATGCCCTCGTGTTGACTCCACCCCGAGAGATGTCGCTCGAGTTGGCGCTGGAATACATCGGTGCCGACGAGCTCGTCGAGGTCACACCCACCAGCCTTAGAATCCGAAAACGAAAGCTCGACCAAGAAGAACGCCGGAAGGCGAAGAAGTCCCGGGCCGGTTAGGTCGTACCCCCATGCCAAGTGGGGAAATCCGCGGCATGAAGCTGGCTGTTATGCGGCGTTACCTTTATGAGATCGCCGTCTTTCACGATCGTATTATTCGTGGCGATCCGGATTCCGACGGTCAGCATGCATTCCGGTTCCTTTTGTCCGAGGAGCTGCAGAACCTCTGGGATCTCATCCTTATGCTGCTCGAGCAACGGACGAAGTGGCGTCGGCTCGCTTACTTCCCAAAGCAGCTCGCGCTCTCCAGTAGATGAGACAAGATTTCCTAGTAGCCGTACTGTGACCATAGTCCTCCGTTGTGATGTCAAGTATCCCATGACAACTATGGAGCGTCAATCACACCCGCCAAGCTCGCCCTACACCCGACCGCCTCACCCTGGAGTCTGCCGGGACAGACTCCTTCGCCCCTGACGAGCTCGTTTCTCCCGTGGCCTGGAGTACTCGAACCCTTGCACGGCTGGACAGCTCGTCCCCATTGCACCGGCTCTGATCCATTCATCCGACCCGCCGCTGGAGTCGCCAAGACAGACTCTTGTCGGCTTCAACCTAGTTCTGCCCGCTGGCGGCGGGGCACTGCGACACCATGGCGGCTATGCTCTATTCAACCCGCTGATCGCGAGCGCCGCTGGAACAGTAAAACAGATTCGGCTTCAATAATCTCCCGCGGCGAAAATCGCACTGGAACAGCAGGCGTCATGCTCAACCCGACAGAGCCACCGGATTATTGTAAACCTGACAGCTGGAGTGCTCAGGCAGACTCCGTCTTGACCGCCTGGAGCTTCCTCCAGCTCGCATTGCACCCACTATTACACCCTCCCACCCCGAGCGCGCCGAGACGCGCTCCCTTTCCCACGGCCTGAAGTCTGCGAAGACAGACTTCTTTGCCCCTGACGAGCTCGTTTCTCCCATTTACACCCGCCCAGCCCTGAAATCTGCCAAGACAGATTTCTTTGCCCCCGGGCCTGATGATTATTTAAGGCCGCCGGGATAGTTTTTCCTCACCTTTTGTATCCGGTCCTACCAGGCGTAGGCTTCCGGGGCCGAGCCGCCGGGTCCCGGGAAGATCGTATCCAACCGTTTTAATGTGTCTGTGGACAGCGTGATCTCGAGAGCGCGAAGGGAGTTGTCCAATTGTTCCATTGTACGCGGGCCGATAATCACAGAGGAAATCCCTTCCTGACGTAACAGCCATGCCAGGGCCACATTCGAGGGCTGTTCGCCAATCTCCTTACACAGTAATTCATAGGACTGTAATGCCACCCGGTGCTGCTCAACCTGTTTTTGAAGGTCTTCGGATGCCCGGCGACCGCTGGTCGGGCGCTGCAGCACTCCGCCCAATAATCCTCCCGCAAGCGGACTGTAGGGAATGACTCCAACCCCATAGGCTATACAGGCGGGGATAACTTCCAGCTCAATCATTCGTTCACGTAAATTGTAAAGGCTCTGCTCGGACACGAGACCCATAAAGTGCCGGCTCTTTGCGCTCTCCTGCGCCTGGACGATGTGCCAGCCGGCGAAATTGCTGCTCCCACAGTAAGTCACTTTGCCTTGTCGCTGTAATTGCTCCATCGCTTGCCAGATCTCGTCCCATGGCGTGTCGCGATCGATGTGATGCATTTGATATACGTCGATGTAGTCGGTCCGAAGCCGGCGCAAGCTGTCCTCGCAGGCGCGTCGGATGTGAAGTGCCGAGAGGCGTGACTGATTGGGCCATTCCCCCATCCGGCCATAGACCTTCGTCGCGAGCACCACTTTCTCCCGGCGGCCACCGCCCTGCGCGAACCAGCGTCCGATGATTTGCTCGGTGACACCCTCGCCCATCTTCCAACCGTACACATTGGCGGTATCGAAAAAGTTAATCCCGTGCTCCAAGGCGCGATCCATGATTCGGAAGCTGTCTTTCTCAGACGTCTCCGGTCCAAAATTCATGCACCCGAGGGCCAGCCGACTGATGCGAAGACCTGATCGACCTAGACGGACATTCTGCATGATGACGCTCCTATTGCACCCGCCATCTCACCCGCCCACCCCCGGCGCGCCAGACGCGTCCTTGGCCCGTGGACAAACTCCTTTCTCCCTTGCACCCACCCACCCTGAAATCTGCCAAGACAGATTTCTTTTCCCCTGGGCTCACTCTACTAGGTGAGATATTCCAAGCAAGCGGGCCACGGGGCTTCCTAAGCACGTCAGATGCGAGTGGATCTCCCGACAGATCTCCTGCCCGCAATGTCGTCTGCATGAAACTCTCGCATAAAAGAAGGTTGTCAGTGGTAGTGGAGCGCTGTATCCGTCAGAGCGTCAGGAGCGCATTCATAGGACGGCCCTACCGGCGGGCGAATGCTGCTGTGGCAGATTTGTATCAGTGAGACGACTAGCGGTTGGAGGCGACGGTCTGGAGCTCGGACACTTTCAGACGTTGAAAGCGTCCTTTGTCCCAGTAAAATAACGTGAGCGGTCTTTCAGGATGGATTCTCGCAATCCCGGGCATAGTGAATTTAGCTTTCCGGCCGGACTTGGACGGCTTTATTTCGCGCGGGGGCTGCATTGTAATATATAGGTCCTCATGAAATCCGTCATATTTTTCGAGAAGCCTAAGCTGAAAACCCCTGCCGGGTTTGCCTATATAAAACCACCAGCCACTCGCCCACGCTCTTTTTCTGTGGAAAGCTGAGCAGGGCCGCGTAATCGGGATGACCGTCTCCATTAAAATCTGCGGTGAGGAGACCTGGAGATCCATCAGCACCTGTGCTGAGAAATTCCTCTTGGCTTGCCGGATCCAGCATTTCTAACGTTAGAATGCTGGCCTTTGGATGAACATGCTGCGCCAACACGGCTTGCAGCGAGGCGTTCTTCATAGCTTCAGCCACAATAATGGCAGCTTTTTGCCTCCCATCGAGGGGCGTCAGTTGCGGTTGTGACTCCGCACTCCCTGTTGTCGCGCTCAGCAGGAGCGCAGCGACAATGAACCATGTTTTCCCAAGCATAACCCCTCCCCAGCAGTAGCTTACCGGCATAAAACCGCCCCCTCTAAAGCTCTCTGTCGCCCCAGAAACTGAGGCCGTGGCACGTTTCAGCTTGGGCACGAAAAGGCTCATAGAATTCTTTGGACATTACGACCGGAAGCGCATACTTCGTTGGCGTCTCCTTAAGGTTTTATGATATAATTGATTTCATGGACATCCTGATCCGATGGCCCTGCCCCTGCCCTGAGGCTCACCCTGGCAAGCCATGTCGTTTCTGCGACGGGAAAAAGTATCTTGAAGGCTGGTTTCCGGTCGAACTGACTCGCTATATGACGGGCGGCAACCACATCATTATTTCTCGGCGCAAGAGGAATCAACAGCCTCAGAACCGAGATGTCGCCTGATCGAGACTTAGACAGTCCCTCTGATTGACGCATGAAATACTTCTCGCTATCGAGTCTTGTTCTCATCGGCGTGTTGACATTGCCTGGTTGCGCAACTCTCAGCCGTGAAAATACCGAGACGTTTCGTAAGGCCAATCAGGATCGTCTAAAGAATGCTCCAACCGGGAATGACAAAAGATGTTGTTTTCGCCACGATGGGCACGAATGCTGTCTCCCGATGCGTGCATTCCTCTGGAGGGATTTGCCTTGAGTTCGAGACGATTGAGAATCCGCATCGCCGGTCTGACCTCAAGGTCGATGGCAAACGGTACGAGGTGTTGTACTACTATACAGACGATGAAGAACGTGATCTCCGATACTACTACCAGGAACTGAAGAGACATGATTCCGACCTCCGCGATGATCAGCTGACCCCCATATTGCTTGAGAACGGAAAATTAGTCGGTTGGGGTCAAGATCTTGTCGATACGAAGTTGAAGGAAGCCCGGGCCGTCGCACGCTGACGCTAAGCTAGCTTCTCATCGCCATAGACCCGCAAAAATGCACGAAAACCGCGGCGGACCGCTTCTTTGAACGAGGCGCCCCTGCGGGAGGTTCCGCAAGACCCTCACGAAGCTTGCCTTTTCTACCGATAGAGAACCATGGAATCCGGCCCCTTACACGCGTTAGCAGAAGACTCCCAGTTTAGGGACGGGAGTCGGGCCGCCGAAGCCGGCCAAAGCGGCATCCATCCTTGAAACCCTCAGTGCGATTCCCCTCTTTCATGGACTTGCCGAAGAGAACCTGACCACGCTTGCCCGAGCGTCTTACTTTCGCTCCTACAAAAAACGGGAATACGTCTGTCGGCCGGATGACCAGGTCAATATTCTGTTCTTTTTGCTCGAAGGCGTCGTCCAGATGGGGCTAACAAATGCTGAAGGAAAAGAAATCGGCATTATGCTGCTCGAGCCTGGCCAATGGTTCGGAGAACTTGCGCTCCTCGACGGTCATTACCAGCCGACGACGATTATTGCCTTGCAGCCATGCCGGGCCCTTTTGCTCCCCCGGCAACCATTTCTCGAGATTCTTCAATCGCACAAGACACTGGCCCTGGACATGCTCACGATTGCCCACCGCCGGCTGTATCATGTCCTGGACCAGATGAAGCGGGTGCAGTTCGGCACTCCCTATCAACGCGTGGCCCGGGTTCTGCTCTCGCTGGCAGATCAGCATGGAGCAGTTCACGCGGCTGGAACCCGCATCAAGATGCGGCTCACCCATCAAAACATGGCCGATCTGACCGGCCTCACCAGAGAGACAGTCACCCAGACGATCTCCGCTTTTCGCCACACCGGCTGCCTTATCGTTGATGAAGACCGGCAGTGGATTCTCGCCGATCGCCCTCGAATCCAGCGCGAAGCCAATTAGAGTAATTGCCCTTACATCTTTATCGTACGCCGCCCCGCCTAGTCCCACGTTGACTCCCCAGCTCTGGCAACCGATAGGACAGTGAAACGAATACTCGTCTGTCACGGGGAGGATGCCATGACCTCAGATATATCTACGAAGACTCACGAATGTGGTGCTATTATGGTGATAAGCCACTATCCACGACTCTCCCTAGGTGTAACCATGAGATTCGTTCTTCCGGGACTAATCGTGCTGCTCTTGTCCACGCCGACATTGCCTTCGTACGCACAAGGATTCCGCGCCTATGCCGGCGACAGCCATTAATCCAACATTGCCGGGCGCCAGGGCCGGTATTCTAACGAGGGCTCAGGGAACCATGCTGTTCATCGATCGCACCGAGTACAGCCTCGCGCCGATCGCCCTGGTAGAAGACAGATTCGGCACGCCGTTATCGATCCAGGATCTACAGTGCAACGATGTCCAATATCGGGTGCAGTATTGGACCGCGCCGATTTTGGGCCATGATCAAATCGTGCAGCTGATCGTTACCTTTCCCGAATGACGCCAATGACTACTTTCCGAACGAGGTTCAGCAAGGAGTCTCGCATGAAACGTATCAGCCTGTTGCTACTGCCGTCGTTGATCGTTTTGCTGTTGCTGGGGATGATCATTGGGACCGCCTCGATTCAGGCGGCTAACACTAATGTCGACTACGCGGGCGTGCCGCCCTTCGTGGCATCGGCCGTCACACCCAATGTTCTTATGATGCTGGATAACTCGGGCAGCATGGGATACCGGGCCGTCTGCGACGGCACGCCGAACGCCACAATGCCCTATACCGCCTGTCCCACGTCTACGGAAATCTATCCTGTCGGCACCGCGGCCGGCGCGCCATTTATCGCGGCCGTAACGTTTTCCGGCCTCTTTGACACAACGAAGTGCTATCAATACAGCGGGTCTAACAACCGATTTGTGGAGACGACGACGAAGGCTGTGATCAACACCTTGTGCGCCTCAGCGGACTGGGACGGCAATTTCCTTAATTGGGCGACGTTCCGGCGCCATGACGCCCTCAAGCAAGCATTGATCGGCGCGCAATGCGCAGTTGCCCGCTTGGCCGACGCCTCATGCCCACCGAGCGGCAACCCTTTACAGATCACGATCAAAGGGGAGGATGGGGTCTTGGGCGCCTGTTGCGCCAACGAGACGACGGCGCCGGTCCCCAAAGGAAACGGAACGAATGGCGCCGATGGCCGCGTGCCGACCGCGATCCAAGGTCTCGTGTCCTCGGCGTCGCTGGTCCTGCATCTGAGGGGTACGGGCACACTCCCGAGCGGCGGATTCTGTGTCGGCAGGAGCTAATCTCGCGCCACCGACCACCGGCGCGGGGGCATGCGGGATCGCCTCAACTCCGACCACCCCGGCGAATGGCGCATTTCTCCTCCATCTCGCTGTGGCTACCGAGCCCACCGGCGTCCTGCAGCAACTGGGAGACAAGGCACGGTTCGGGTTGCTCGAGTTCCGATCCTCGTCCGACGGCGGCAAGGTACTTGTGCCGATCGGCTCCAGCCAGGCCGTCCCGTACGACTCGACAACTGTCACTACTTATACTTCCAACAAAGCGGCGATGGTCGCGGGTGTCGAGCAGAGCCTCCCGGCCACTGGCACACCATTGGCCGAGACCCTGTACACCGGCCTCCGGTATATCGCACAGTTGCCACAGCCCTATACGAGCGCGAGCTACCTCTATCCGTGCGCGTTTGCGAACTGTGGTCCGGCCTTCCAAGCCAGCCAGACCGCCGGGGGGTTAGGTCCAGCAGAAAGTGTCACGTTGGCAGCAGGGGAGACCTGCCTTCCAGCTTCTTATGGTATAGAGCCAATGCCTGCGGGCGGGACCCGTATTTCTTTGCCAATAAGCCGGCACCGGGTTGGGCGCAGCCCTTCCAAGCAGGTGCCGTGTTGCAAGACCTTCATAATGTTTCTGACGGACGGCGAGGCGAATGAGGACAGCAATATTCCGCCGGCGCTTCAAGACTTGGCCCACGCGGCTCATGGACCGCACTGCGCAGGCACCTACGCGGGCGCTCCTGCATCCAACCCGAGCGCCGCGCAATATCTGGGCGCTTCCGGATGTTTCACGAGCACCAATCCGATCGCTCCGGCCGTCCTCATGCTTAAGCACAAGACAGATTATACCGGTACCGGCGGGTCTGTGAATCACACGCTGGATGATATTGCGTATTGGGGTCATACGACCGATTTACGACAAGCCAGTGTGCCCATGGGAACCGGCACCACCGAGGCCGGACACGACCTCCCGGGATTTCAGAATGTCACGGTGTACCCTGTCTTCGCCTTCGGGAACATCAACGGGCGTGAGCTCTTGATGCAGGCTGCCAAGCAAGGAGGCTTTGAGGACGCGAACGCCAATACTCTTCCCGACCTTCAGTCGGAATGGGACAAAGTGGATAACTCCAGCGGACTTCTGACACCGGACGGAATCCCGGACACCTATTTTGAATCCAAGAGCGCCAACGACATCAAGGACAACCTCCTCAGCGCCCTGGCCAGCATGTTGCAGAAATCGTCTTCCGGAACTTCGGCATCGGTCCTCGCCTCCTCCGCCACGGGGGAAGGCGCCATGTATCAAGCCTATTTCTTTCCGACCCGGTTGAATACCATAAGCGGCGTCACCACAGAAGTGAAATGGACCGGCTACACACAAGGCCTCTTCATCGACTGGTACGGAAACTTGCGCGAAGATTTCTCAGCAGCCGGCTGTACGGGGGCGCCGGACGGCAAGCTCGTCCTCTCGCACGACTGCATCATCAAGCTTCATGTTGATACTGGAACAGGAGACGTCGTCGTCGAGCGCTATGAAGACAACGACGGCGATGGCATTGCGGACTCCACGACCCCCTTGCCGTTCCCGACCGCGTTGCGCGACATCCAACCGATCTGGGAAGCCGGCCGGCGCCTCGCCCTGACCGATCCCGGCCTCACCTGCCCGGCCAATATGGGTGGCGTGACCTGCCGGCGCATCCTGACCTGGATGGATATCAGCAACGGAGGTGGACTCGGTCCCTCTGTCGAAGAATACAACGAATTCGCCCCTGGTCGCGTCGGGTACTTGTGTCCCTATCTGGGCGGTGCGCTCGCGATAAACTGTAACAGCTCGAACGCGACGAACAAGACAAATGCTCTTAACGAAGCGACGAACATCATCAATTTCGTACGCGGGATGCAGGTGAGCGGGCTGCGCGATCGCCAGCTCACCATTAACGACGATGCCGGCACATCCGTCACCAAGGTGTGGAAACTCGGCGACATTATCAACTCGACACCTGTCGTTGTCGCGGCTCCCAAAGAGCGATTCGACGTCCTGTACGGCGATCCGGGGTATAGCGCGTTCTTCAAGCGGTATAAGGATCGCCGCCATGTCGCCTACGCGGGCGCGAATGACGGGATGTTGCATGCATTTAACGCCGGCTATTTCACGATCGGAGACGATATCTCGACGGTTGGCGTTCAGGAAAAGGCCCGCTTCACGACGGTGCCCATGCAAACAGGGACTTCTACACCTTGCGCGCAGCTCCCATGTGATGCCAGCGCCCCTCAATATAACTATCGCACCAACAATCCTAAACTCGGCGCCGAGCTCTGGGGCTTTATCCCTCAGGAGCTGCTGCCGCAGCTACGTTGGCAGACCATGCCAGCCTATGATCACATTTACTATGTGGATCTGCCTCCGAAAATCACGGACGCCCGGATTTTTGCAAACAATGCCGATCATCCAGGCGGCTGGGGGACCATCCTGATCGGCGGCTTCCGGCTGGGCGGAAGCTGCACAAACTGCACGCAGGGAAAATCCGGACCGAGGACGGTGAACGCCGATTTTAACTACAACGGCAACACCACAGATACCGGCAATAAGACAAGCGGCAGTGATACGCGGGTCTTCCTCTCATCCTATTTCGTTCTCGACGTCACCAATCCCGAAAAGGATCCGGTACTGCTGTGGTCATTCAGTGACAAAGACCTCGGCCTGACGGCGACTGCGCCAGCGGTTCTGCGCGTGAATCCCTCAGCCGATCCCAAGGTTTCAAGTGCCAACGAGAAATGGTACGTGGTGTTCGGCACCGGCCCGACACATCTGGAAGGCAGCAGCAGCCAGACAGCACAGATGTTTGTGGTGGATCTGAAACAGGGGCCGTCATATACCTCGGTGAATCAAACGTCAGGCACGGTGGGGGGCACTACCTGCTCGCTGGCCTCTCCGTGCATCGTCGCCGATACGGCGAACTCTTCTAATGACGTCCGGGTCTT
This sequence comes from Nitrospirota bacterium, assembly GCA_963788195.1. GTDB lineage: Bacteria > Nitrospirota > Nitrospiria > Nitrospirales > NS-4 > NS-11. The sequence continues at coordinate 12,073 of CAWBGA010000004.1, read as the reverse complement.
TTCAACTGCGCAGCCGGGGTCCTCCATGGGCAATGCCATGACCCTGGATTACCAGTTGGATTACCGTGTGGACACAGTGTACGCCGGCACGATCACATGCACCGGCGGGTCGCCAAGCCCCTGCACTGGGACAAACCCCCAGTGGCGCGGGGCCATGTTTCGCCTCACCACAAACGGCGGGAACCCTGATCCCACCACCTGGGGGCTGTCAGGCGCGCCGACGAAATTGATCAGCACCTTTGCCTATAGCACCCCACAGCCAACGACATGTGCAAACGCGTCCCCTTGCTATGTGGGACCGGTCCTGTCAACCCCCGCCGTAGCGGTGGATGATGCGAATGATCTGTGGGTCTATTTCGGGACTGGGAGATTTTTCTCTAACTCCGATAAGACCACCAAGGACATGCAACATGCCTTCGGCGTCAAAGACTGTATTATGACCGGGGGCTGCACCGATCAGACAATTGAGAGGAACAACCTGCTGAATGTCTCATCCGTGGTGGTGTGCAGTGTCTGTTCCGGAAATCAAGTAACCGGCGCCACCGGCGTCACGCAGTTTCAAGGCAGCACCGGCACCTCCCTTATCGGCGCCATAGCCACCAAGGATGGCTGGTTCACCACGCTACCTACCAGCGGTGAGCGTAGCCTTAGCGGCGCGAGAGTCCTGGGGGGAACTGTCTTCATCACGAGCTTCATACCCACCGATGATGTATGCACCGCGAACGGCCTTGGCAATCTGTATGCTCTATATTACCAAACAGGTACGGCCTACAAGGACTCTGTCATCGGCACGACGCCTTCGGGACCGACGGATATCATCGTCAATCGCTCGATTGCTCTAGATTACGGACTGCCTTCACAGATGTCTGTCCAGATCGGCGCCCAGGGAACAGGCGCTGCTGGAACGTCCAGTAATTCCGGTTCGATCGGTCGAGTGACCGGTTTCATTCAATCGAGCTCAGGAGTTCTGAGCCAGCTGGGTATCAAGCCGGCCCTCTCCTTGTGGAGCCGGATGCTCTCGTGGCGAGACCTGTAAACCGTGGATAAGGCGCTGTCCAGGGGCAAAGGATTCTGTCCTGGCAGAGTCCAGGGCTGGGTGGGTGCAATGGCAGCGCCGGGGCACGGGAGGAACGAGCTCGTTTTGGCGAGCTCGGGAGGTGGGCGGGTGTAATGGCGGGTGCTATGGACCCCAGAGGGGGAGAGGACAGGGATGAGCGGTCGGGCATGATATCCCGCCAACCCTCTCTACCCTCTCCCCCAAGGGGACGATATGACAGTCAGGCAGGTGAGTTTAGGAGTTGGAATCCGTAATGACTTGGTGGAGGACTTCGGTGAGTTCAACCATCTTGAAGGGTTTCACGACCACTCCGCGAAAGCCATAGTCACGATAGTCAGCCATCACCGGATCGTTGGCATACCCACTCGAAACGATTGCTTTGACGTGTGGATCGATCCGAAGCAGACTCTTAATAGCCTCCTTGCCGTCTATCCCTCCAGGAATTGTCAGATCCATGATGACCGCGTCGAAAGGATGTCCTGAATCCTTCCCTTGTTTGTAGAGAGCGACGGCTTCAGCCCCGTCCTTGGCGGTTTCCGTTTGATAACCCGACATTGTCAGGATCCGAACCATCACACCCCGGATGGCCTCTTCATCATCCATGATAAGAACATTGCCCTTGCCGGGCCTAGGCCGATCCATGGCCATCGCAGGTTTTACGATTTCCCGAGCCGAGACAGGCAAATAGATGGCAAACGTAGTGCCGATTCCCACCTCGGAGACAACGGAGATGTGTCCTTGGTGATTGGTAATAATCGAATAAGACGTAGCTAGCCCTAGCCCGCTGCCTTTCTTCTTGGTCGTGAAATAGGGATCAAAGATCTTAGAAAGATGGTCCGGTGAGATTCCTACCCCCTGATCCTCAAAAAGAATCCGAACATACTTGCCATCCTTAAGCGGCAGGCGGACGCTTGTCGGCTCGGCACCGATCGTCACCACTTCGCCGCGAATACGAATGACTCCGCCGGATGGCATCGCCTGCTGGGCATTAATGACAAGGTTATTCACCACCTGGCTCATCTGTCCCTCGTCAATATCCACCGGCGGAAGATCCGGCGCAATGGCGAACTCGCATCGTACATTACTGCCACGTATGACGAACCCAGCCGTGTCCCTCAGGAATTCGCCAATCGACGCCGTCTTCTTCACCGGCGCGCCGCCTTTCGCGAACGTGAGAAGCTGCTGCGTAAGACCGCGCGCGCGCAAGGACGCTTTTTCGGCATCATCGAGACGTTGAAAGAGGTCGTCATTCGGATTGACGGCTATCTTGGCGAGGGAAAGATGTCCGACTACTGCCGTGAGGAGATTGTTAAAGTCATGCGCGATACCGCCGGCCAACACCCCTATAGATTCCAACTTGCTGGCCCGGAGCCGCTCTTCTTCCATCTTTTTTCGGTCCGTTATATCCCGGGCCACAACGACCACACGGATTTCGCCGTTCGTGGTACTGAAGGCCTTTTCTGTGCTTTCGAACCACCGCCATTCGCCGCTGCTATGGCGATACCGGAAGACGGCCTGGCCGGACTGCTCAGTCCGAATGCCCTTCTCAAATTCCACCATTGCCGCGGGACGATCTTCAGCAGGCATCCTGTCAAACATGCTCTGTCCAAGCAAATCGGCAGGGTTATACCCCAAGACGTCCTTAAAATTGGGGCTGAGATATAGAAAACAGCCGGTGATGCTGGTTTCGCAGATGAGGTCATAGGTGCTCTCAGCGATCGTGCGGTAACGCTCTTCGCTGTCCCGTAAGGCGTCCTCCATGCGTTTTCGCCCGAGCTCCGCCGATGCCCGGACCGCAAAGACGCCTAAAATCGACGCCGTCAGCCTGATGTTTCGCAAGGGCTTGCTATCCATCGCCGCAATGATACCGACCGCCTGCCCTAGAGAGTTAAACAGGGGACTTCCGATGAAGCTGTCAATCGGCCACTTCCTCAACAATGGATCTTTGGGAAACTGTTGCCGCACACCGCTCGGGTAATAGCAGCGCTGCCCCTGCACCGCCTTCCCGGATGCGGTTTGCGCGACTGGAAAGGCCTCATTCTCAATGATCTCATGGTGGGCCGATATCGCCAGTGTCTGAAGGACGTCGCTTTTCTCTCCAGCAAATTGAGCAAGGAACGCGTATTCCACATCGAGGGCTCGCGCGAGGTATGTGACCAAGGAGCGGAAAAATGCGCCGCTACCACCTGCTGGCGCCCACTGCGCTACATCTCGGAGAACCTCTTCGACACGTTTACGCTCCGTCACGTCTTTGACGACGGAGGCGGCACCCCACTGATTCCCAGCCTCATCGTAAAGGGGATAGCAGGAAACCAGAAACCACCCTTCGAGCTTGGGCAACCATGTTTCGACCATGACCGAAAGCGCGCCCGACAGCACCGCCTCCCAAGGCGGACAGACGCTGGGCGTGACGGTCTCATAGTAGACAACGCGATAGTCGAGTCCTACCAAGTCGTCATGTAGCGTCTTGAACCGGTCCCGCATGGCCTTGTTGGCTCGCAAAATTTTGCCGGTCTTATCTAAGATACAGACGTCGTCGGTGAGGGCGTTGAAGGACTGTTCCCACTCCTCTTTAGCTGCGCGCCAGGCAGATTCCGCGTGACCCCGCTCACTATGGGCCCTCTCCATCTCGGTGATCTGTTGGCGTAGATCGGTGATCTCCTTTAACAGTTCCTGCTCGGTAGTGGGGGTTCGCATCAAAAGACCCTACTTGGAGGCAGTGAGCTGGGGGCAAAGGAATCTGTCCGGGGCACCCGTTGCCTTCCATATGCAACGGGTCGAAATGATTCCAGGGCGGGCGGGTGCCCAAGGGCAAAGGAATCTGTCCGGGCAGATTCCAGGGTGGGCGGGTGCCACGGGCCAAGGCGCTGTCCAGGGGCTAAGGAGTCTGTCTTGGCAGATTCCAGGGTTGGTGGGTGCGATGGCAGCGCCGGGGTGGGCGGGTGCAACGTCGGGTGCAATCTATTGCAAGAAAGGAAAAGTCGACTGAGAGAGAAGTGACGGCATTGCTGTGTCATCAAGCCGTCCCTATCAAAGTCACCCGAACTGGGTGGCGGTACGATGCAGACCAGCTATCTAACGACCTGGGCAAACACCTTTGCAAGCTTTGGATCAAAACATCGCCCCGCTTGACTCCGCACGTATGCCCTGGCCTCTTCCTGGACGGTTGGGTCTTGCTCGGAGCGTCTCGTAAGGAACCAATCAAATTCATTTGCAATGCAGACGATTCTTGCAAGGTAGGGAATGTCCTCACCCTTGAGCCCATCGGGATAGCCCGAGCCATCGTAATACTCGTGGTGATGACGGATAATCGCCACGACATCGGCGGACAAGGCTAGGGACTCCGTCATGTGCATCCCAATATCCGTGTGCCGTTTCATATTCTCCGTATCGTCACGATCAGATGGTTCGGCCTTGCTGGGAGGCTGTTCGTCCAACCCAACCTTGCCGATGTCATGCAGACATGCTCCTATTTCAAGGGATTCACGATCAGCCTTGGAGAGATTCAGCTCCTCGGCGACCAACGAGGCGTAGAAATTCACCCTATTGGCGTGGCGAACGAGTTCGGGATGCTTCGCCTCCAGTAAATCCGAGAGATTCCTCCAAGCAGTCTTCGCGTCGACTTCATGGCCCCACATCTTGGCGCACGTTTGCAAGGCATTGCGCAGGCAGTCGAAGCGATGCTTCTTGTCCAGAGTCTGATTAATAACTTCAATAAGTTCCGTCACATTGAAGGGTTTGAGCAGGTAGGCAGCGGCCCCGTAGCGGATCCCCTCCATCGCGGACTGAAGACTCCCATATCCAGTGATGATAATGACCTCAATATTTTCATGCTCGCGCTTGATTTCTTGCAGTAAATCCATCCCTTGTCTGCGCGGCAGCTTCAAATCCAAGGTCACAAGATCAATCTTCTGCTCTTGAAGGACTTGCAGGGCGACCTCCGTATTATCAACAGAGTATAGGTTAAAAAATGGTCGGAGGATCATTTTGAGAGCCTCCCGGGGGCCTGCTTCATCCTCGACGATGAGGATACTGGCCTTCGCAGCTTCACCCTCGGTGAAAACTTGTTGCAGGTCGGCGGGAGTCGCAATATTGCGACGGGATACATCCCTCATAGGAACCCTCTTGGTCGGTGCCGATCGCGAATGATGACTGTAACGGACCAAAGGGCCTAAGTCAACCCCCTTACTTAGTTTAGGCCCGGATAATGCATTCTCGGCACGCAGGATTCTTTCGCCAGCGCTTTCTTAGCGGCGGGACGTAAACATACAATCGGGAAGGGAAGTGAGCTACATCAAGGGATACCTGCAGCGGGCATCGAGGTCGCGAAGGTGGATTCTTGTGTGAGATATTCGGGCACGCCCTCATCATATTCATCATGACGTGGCTTTTTTGCCGCCACAATATACGCCTGATTTCCGAACGTCGAGGATACTTGTGGCTCTGATACGCCGCTCATAATCATCAACATCGCAATTTCATCAGGTTGGAAAGACCGAAAGAGCCCGTCACTCTCGGCCTGTTTGATCTTGCAGGCCGTGTTAAGCAGGCGCTCGGCTTCCTCAATTTCCTCTGGAAGGTCGGTCCTGAGCATAAAGTTTTTGTAAATCTCAATGAGGTCAGCGTACGGTTTCAAGCTGGTCACAATGATTAATCCGCCCGGAGCGAGAACCCGAACTAACTCTAGGAGACTCGACATCGGATCCTCTAAATATCCAAGTACCAGATTGCAAACGACTCGACTAAATTGATGATCCCGGAACGGCAGCGGACGATTGAGGTCGGCGCACGTGAGCGATGTGCCCATTTCGGGGGAATCTTCTCGATCTCCTCCCATGACAAGCGCGTCATTGCCGACATTTGAGAAACTTACCGCCGCCCGGGCTAAAACGCTCTGGTCCACCTCTATGCCCACATAGCGCAAGCCGTCGAAACCCGCGCCGGACGATCCCCGCCGGCGGTAGAAGTCTTTCAACAGCATGCACATCCCGAGATTGCCCGGCCCGCATCCTGCATCGAGAATTGTAGCCCCTTTCTCCATGGGTCCCAGCAGTCGGGAAATCTGATCCAGCAGATGCCAGTATTCGGGAATATTCGCAAGGCAATGAAAATGGTCCAAGTAGGCGTGCCAAAACTCTTTACTTCCAGATTTCTCAATGGGGCGGTGGGTCTTTGCCCGTTGACGCTCCAGCCGATTCTGGCGGCCGATTTCCAGTTGCGCCGGTTCTATCATCTCCCGTGTGGCCGCCGTTGGGGAAAGATGCGTCATGCAACATGAGACGAGCTGACGAAACATCGCCCATTCCTTGCGGGGGTTTTCATGAAGTTGCTGTAGCGTTTGTGGAATTGGAAAGACCTGCGACAGTGCCTGCCGGGCAATTACCGCCCGCACTTCATTCACCGCCGACACTGATCCGCCCGGTTCCTCGTGGGTTGCGAAAAACATCACCGGCCCCCGGATCTGCTGAGCGTCTCGCAGCGTCGTCCGCAAGTCTGCATACCCTTCTTTGATAGCGTCTTGCAAAAAGTGATCGGCATCGATCCGCATCCCGAGAAGGTTCGAAACTCCTCTCCTGGCTCCGCGAAGAAACGTGACGATCAAATCTTCTTGATGCAGAGAGAGGCAAGCTAACTGCAGGTCGACAATACCGGTCAAAATGACCAAGAGATCCATCCGGCGATCCGCTGCGGCGGTTTTCAATGCGACGCGCCCGGCCAATCCGTTGGCAATGACCGCAATCGGACTGTCGGGCCTTGTGTCTTTTACGAACGCCAGCACGGCCTGAAGGTCTCGCTTGAACCCCGTCAGGGTGGTTTTTATGGGGTCGCCGTCGCTCTCTCCGATATGATCACAATGGTCGTAGCGCAACACATGAAAGCCATTGTCAGCTAAGTAGTAGCCCAATGCGACATATGCTTGCTTGCTCTCCCCATACCCCGGAACAATGATGGCGACCGGGGATCCCGGCAGCGCATGTTTGGGACGATCCAAGTAACCGACGATGCGCTGGTCCAGTTCGTTTCGGCATTCCACCGCTTCGGTGGTGATCATTCCGCCGACTTGCAAGTCGAACCGCTCGGCTGCGATGAGCAACTGACCGACAAGGCGGGCGATTCGTGGTTGGCTATTGCGCTCACGGAAAAGAAGCCTTACGCCGATACGAAATCTAGGAGTCGAAACCTGTGTATCCTCACCGGCGACCTTGACCGCCTCGGTCCAGACCGTTTCTGCAGTCAGGGAGGCAGTGTCCTGTTCCTGCCCCGGAATCTTTTGTTGCAAAACCGGTGGGAGGGCGATGTGCAACATCATCCGATCTCCGAAGGCCTTGCGTTCTGCGCTGATCTCAAGACACGCCCCCGTTGCGCTGAGATTCGTCAGTGTCGACTCGGGTACGTCGAGCGGCCCCGAGTCTGACCGCACAAGCACCGGAAGCTTCACATCCATCCGCGGCACAATCCGTCGGTCAGTGCCGGGCACTATGTTCCCTTTTATGATTGGGTTCCCTTGAAGAGAGGCAATGCCAGAGATTCTCATGGAGACATTGATAGCATCCAGCCGTACTCCATCGAGAATTGATTCAAATACCGACGCAATCATTGCATCCAGCGGATCGAATTGGATCGCAAATCCAAAATGCGCATAACGCCGGGGGGCCCGCCTCGCGAGGCGCGGATCACGAGCCCCCAGTAAGTGAGCATCGATCTCTATACTGCCTGCATCGGTAAGAAGCCTCACCCGGATGGCTTGATTCTTAGCAACGTCGAAGTCAACGCCAGCAACAATAAGAGCTCCCCCTTGACTGATACTAAGGGCCATAGCCTCTAATTCCGTACCGTTGAGATCCAGAGCAGCAGCCAGCATAACTGGGGTCCGAGGGAAACGGCGTCTATTGATATTGAACATGGCGGGTTCTCACTTCCAGAGACGGCTCTGAATCCATCAGAAGCGGTCGCTCCGGATCGACGATACACCTGACTATTACGATTAGCAAGAGATCTATTAATGAAAATAATTGGAGGGACCTGCACTAGGAGATTTCACTCAACCCGCTCTCCGTCGTGAAAGCTTTGTTGGGGGTCTTGCGACGGTTCGTGACTGCGGAGCCGGCGACTTAACGATGCCTTCGATCCAGGTTTCGATACTGAATCGCCTCGGCCACGTCTGCATTTCCGATTTCATCGCGTCCATCTAAATCCGCAATCGTCCGGGAGATTTTGACGATCCGCATGTACGATCTTGCCGACAAACCCCAACGGCTCACCGCGTGTTCAATCAAGGCTCGCGCTGATGTGTTCAGCGGGCAGTATTTGCGTAACTGGCCCGGACGAAGCTGCGCGTTGCAGTACGTCTGACTTTCTTGACAGCGCTGGGTCTGAATCCTCCGAGCCGCGAGAACGCGGTTTCGAATCGCCGCAGACTCTTCCCCTAGCTGCTCCGTGGCTAAATCACGCAAGGAGACCGCAGGCACATCGATATGAAGGTCGAGACGGTCCAGGAGCGGGCCCGAGATTTTCCCTCGATACTGCTGGATGTGGCTCAGCCCGCACGTGCAAGGGTGCACCGCATCGCCGAGAAATCCGCAGGGACAAGGATTCATTGCGGCAATGAGCATGATCCGGGCCGGATAGGTAAGGGAAGCAGCCGACCGCGTAATGCAGATTGTCCCGTCTTCCAGCGGCTGCCGGAGGCTCTCCAGTACGTTCCGCCGAAATTCGGGAATTTATCAAGGAACAGTACTCCGTTATGGGCCAGTGAGACTTCCCCGGGCCGGGGCGATGTTCCGCCCCCGATAAGACCGGCGTCAGAGATCGATTGATGAGGGGCGCGAAATGGACGCGTCGTTAACAAAGGCTGATCATGAGCAAGTATCCCTGCGACACTATGGATCCTCGTGCTTTCGATATCCTCATGCTCCGACATCGGCGGCAAAATGCCGGGAAGTCGCTGCGCCAGCATGGTTTTCCCCGATCCCGGCGGGCCCATGAGCAGGACATTATGGCCGCCCGCGGCAGCCACCTCCAGGGCGCGTTTGGCATGCTGCTGACCCCGGACCTCAGCAAAATCGGATGTCGCAACCGTTCCAGGATCAGTCACAAACGGTGATCGTTCCGCCGGCGAAATCGCCTGCCTGCCGTTGAGAAACTCCAGAACCTCCGGAACTGTGGCGACGGGATAAATCGTGACGCCGCCGACGATCGCTGCCTCCGCGCCATTCTCCCGCGGTACAAGAAAGCCTTTGATCGGCCGATCCTTGAAGAACATGGCCATGGATAACACACCCTGCACCCGCTTCACCAAACCTTCCAGCGACAATTCCCCGATCACTACAAAGTGTTGGAGCGTCGCCATCGGAATCAGACCTTCCGCAGCCAGTATGCCGAGCAATGGGAAGATCAAAGCCGGCCCCTTCCTTGCGAAGGTGGGCAGGCGCAAGATTGACGGTAACCCTGCGCTGCGGAAATGTGAGGCCGGTATTACGCAGCGCTGATCGCACTCGCTCGCGGCTCTCCCGCACAGTAGGGTCAGGAAGGCCCACGACGGTAAACATCGGCAGCCCCGCCGCAAGATCCACTTCGACTTCTACTGCGTGGGCATCCAACCCCACAACCGCCACGCTGTTGACCTTTGCCAGCATCCATGATGTGACACTGCAATAGGGAAAGAGGTACAATCGATCCGGCTCACCAATGGGTCCAGATATACTTGAAGGAAGTGGCCGTTGACTCTGCAAACCGGCACTGCAAGACGATCTGCACGGGTCGACCATATAAGTGAAAATCCTCGGATTGGCTTCAGCCGTCTTGATGATCTTCTCTCCTGGCAAGCCACGCTATCCCAGCGTCTAACTCCAGCCAAGCTCTTGTCGGACATGTCATGGCGCTCCTGGTCTGTCTTCGAACAGGCACATGCACTGCCCCCGGAGGCCTCTCCGGACGCACAGACATTGGTACACGCACTCATCCAAACCCAGGCGGCATTGCGAAAAACTACCCATCAAGCGACGCGACAATGGTTTTCTGAAGCCCTTCAGAAGGGGGAACAGGTACAAGGCGAGGCTCTTCCGCCAGACGCCCTTACCTCTCGGACACTGGAGGCCATCTCTGAGCTACGCCGCCTCTCACCCTCCCACTCATGCTCCGGAAGTGATGGCTGGACTAACTGAATTCAACGTCGGCCGCTCGGAACTGGAGGTCATGGCGAGGGTGTACTGGCACGCCAAACGCGCCCTCGGGGGGATGGACAGGACCTTCATGCATTATATGAAAAGGAGCGAGGGGTAATGCCTTCACCTGAGATGACGCCTTACACTCTTTGATAAACCAATCCCTGATCTCGCTATGATCGCCACCCGACGATCGTAGTAAGTAAGGGGGAGCGATTTATGGCGATGAAAGCGTACATCCTGATCAAGGTCAAGGCGGGCAAAACCAAGGACGTAGTGAAATCCCTCTAAAAAAATCCCGGGTGTTCAGTCGGTGCATCCCTGTTTCGGTCAACCGGATATCTTTAGTTTTGTGGAAGTCGGCGATGAGAAGGCTCTCTCTGATGTCGTCATCACAAAAATTCATACCATCGATGGCGTAGAAGAAACCGACACGCACATTGTCGCGGAAGCCTAGGTTTTCACATCATAGAGAACTACGATGCGTACCATCTCCTTAATGCGTGGCCCCTTCCAGGCCGTGCTACGCCTGTTACGAAATTGTTATCTCCGAAAAACTGGTTGATGACCGCAATGTAGCGGCGGACCACGACGCGGTCTTTGACCATGTTGGCCCCAATTGCTACGACCGCAACCGGCCTCTGATCGATGATATGCTGGGAAGCAGTGAGTAAGTTCTCCCTGCTCGTCGAGATCACGGTGACGCATCATCTGAGCCGAAAGCAGCGTGCGGCGTCAGCGCCTAAGGGGCGACAATCTTATTCACGGGAGGCCACATGGCGTTAAACAAAGAATTGACCCCATAAGCGAAATGCCCGGATTGAAAAAGATGGGGCCATTTCTTATCGTCGCTGTAGCGCTCTTTTTCCTATGGTATCTCTGGCCCTTCACCCTGATCGGAGCCGGGGAACGCGGGGTAGTCTATAATAAGGTTCGCGGCACGCTGCGGATCGTTCCACCTGGTTTTCACTTCGTCATCCCGTACTTTGAGCAGATTACCAAAATCGATGTGCGTATTCGCAAATCCGACACCCGCGCCACCGCCGCCTCGAAGGACCTTCAAACGGTTGCGACGGAGATCGTGCTGAACTATCACCTGTTCCCTGACAAGGTGGATAAGATCTTTCAAGAGATCGGCCTGGAATATGAAAAACGAATTATCGATCCGGCCGTACAGGAGATTGTCAAAGGCGTCACGGCCAGATTTACGGCGGAGGAACTGATCACCAAGCCGGGAAATGGTAATAAATGAGATCAAGACGGCATTGCATCAGCGCCTGATGACTTCATTTATTTCATTGGATGAGCTGAACATTACGGACTTTCAGTTCTCCAATGTCTTTAAGGAGGCGATTGAATCCAAACAGACGGCCGAGCAATTGGCACTCAAGGCCCAACGCGACCTCGAGCGAATCAAGATTGAGGGCGAGCAAAAAGTTGTAACCGCCCGCGCGGAGGCTGAGTCCCAGCGCATTCAAAAAGAAACGATCAGCCCAATCATCCTGCAACTCGACGCGCCATCGAGAAATGGGATGGGAAATTTCCGCAGGTCATCGGCGGGACAGGCGCCATGCCTTTCATTAATATTGACACCGCCAGCACCAAGAAATCGTATGTCCCCACCGGGCGACCAAGTTTGAACGCCAAGATATCGGGTCCGGCAATGTGCAGTTTTTGAGTGGCATCGGTATGCCCGACCCCTTAGACGTGGCTGTGGACCCCTACGCGCCCACGAAGCGAACTCAGGGGATCAGGATCAAGGGATTTCAGGCATGGCCTCAAAAAGGAGGGCCGTTTCCGGCCGTCATCATTCTTCATGAACGCTGGGGACTGACGCAGCATTATCAGCATC
>CAWBGA010000003.1:0-47567 GCA_963788195.1 Nitrospirota bacterium | reverse complement strand
TAATACTTGTCGCTCTGTCGGCGTTCTCATTCTAATCGCCGTTTATTATTCTGAACGCAGTTTATTATTCTGCACGTAGTCATTCTGAACGCAATTTGTCATTCTTGTATCTTGATCCTCACTGATGGATCCTATGGTGCATCAACAACCAGGGCGTGATAGACCGACTCATCCTGGGTCCTCTGAGACCGTCGCTCAGCCAGGTCGTCACGCCCGTTACCAGAAGGAGCCCGTACAGTCGCCTGGGCCACCGAAGCCCGCATTGCGCAAGACCGGGCCTTCTCGGAGGTGCACCATGAGTGCTGTCCCTGTGTTTATTGGGATCGATGTTTCGCAAGGGCATCTGGATGTGGCCGTGCGGCCGACGGGGGAACAATGTCGCATGGTCCATAGTGACAGCGGCATCACCGCGGTGGTGGAACGCGTGCAGCAGAGCCAGCCTCAGCTGGTCGTGCTCGAAGCCACCGGCGGCTTGGAAATGTGTCTGGCGAGCGCGCTGGCCGCCGCAGGGCTCCCGGTGGTCGTCGTCAATCCACGGCAGGTGCGCGACTTTGCCAAAGCCATGGGCCGGTTGGCCAAGACCGATCGGCTGGATGCCGGGATTCTGGCCGAGTTTGCCGAGCGGGTACGGCCGACGCCCCGCCCTTTGCCAGAGGCGAGCACGCAGGAATTGGCCGCATTGCTGACGCGGCGCCGGCAACTGCTCGAGATGCTCATTGCCGAGAAGCAGCGCCGCACGAGGGCGCCGAAACGGGTGCGCAAAAGCATCGATGCCCATGTGGCCTGGCTGCAAGCGCAATTGGCCAGCGTGGATAGCGATCTGCAGCAGAGCATCCAACAAAGTCCCATCTGGCGGGAGAAGGACGATCTGCTGCAGAGCATGCCTGGGGTGGGTCCCGTGGTGTCGCAGACGTTGTTGGCGAGTTTGCCGGAATTGGGACAACTGGATCGTCGCCAGATCGCAGCCCTCGTCGGTGTAGCGCCGTTCACCAAAGAGAGCGGGCTCTGGCGCGGGCGGCCTTGTGTGAGCGGAGGCCGCGCGCACGTACGGGCCGTGGTGTACATGTGTGCGCTCGTGGCCACCCGGTACAATCCGGTCATCCAGGCCTTCTACCGTCGCCTTCGTGACGCAGGCAAACCCGCCAAAGTGGCACTCACGGCCTGCATGCGAAAACTGCTCACGATTCTGAATGCAATGTTGAAACATCAAACTCCTTGGCGTGCTGCTACGTGTGTGCAGCATGCTTGACATTCAAGACAGTCGCTGAACGGAGTGAAGAATCTAGATCCTTCGCGTTGCTCAGGATGACTTTGCTCGGGAGACACGACATCATGCATTAGGTCTTTAGCTTCCTCCCAATTCGTTTCTCGACACTCTTCACCTTCCCTGACAGCCGTCCGCTTGCACCTTTGCGGTAATCCACCTTGATGGAACACGAAATTCGATTACAATCCTGTCGCATCCGCTCATAGCACGCTTGGACCACGCTGAATACATCTTCCCATTTACCCTCGAGGACAGTCCCCATAGGATTGAGACGATAATCCACGCCGCTCTTGTCGACGATCTTCAACGACCGCGCCACATATTTGCCGACGCTTTCGCCTTTACCGAGGGGCGACATGCTGAATTCCAGCAGAACCATAGCCTCATGTTCCTTTCTGTTCTTTTTCTTCCTTGCGCTCCACCTTGGGAAATTCGATACGCGCCTGCAGCTTGACCTTCGCAACCACCTCGCGCAGGATCTCGTGTCGTTTCTCGGCGTTCGGTTCCGTGGTGTGAAGGTGGGCACGGTAGACATCGAGCCACTCGAGGAAGACCTCGAAGCGTTCGTCAAACAACGGCTCGAGATCCTGACGCAGCCGGCTGGCAAGCGCCGGAGACACGCCGCTCGTGCTGATGGCGATCCGCAGTGGTCCTCGAGCCACGAGCGCCGGCATAGTAAAGTTGGAGTAGTCTGGCTCGTCGCTCGAAGACAGGAGAAACCCTTTCTGCTTGGACAGCGCGAGCAAGTCTCGAAGCAGGGTCTGATCGCCGCGGAGCGTATTTATGATGAGCCAGACGCCATCGTCCACATCAGATGTTCGGAAGTTTCGACCCCGGTGAAGGATTTTTCCTGAGGCCGCGAGCTTCTTTAAGTCGTCGGTCAAGCCGGGACTGATGATTGTGACCTTCGCGCCCGCCTCCAGAAGCCGATTCGTCCTCTCGGCGGCGACGTCATCCCCTCCTATCACCAGACAGATGCGATCCTGTACATCGAGATTGATCTGAAATCCGCATTTCATGAAAGATCCCCCTGATATCGCGGCGCGGGCGTGATCATATCCTACCCTCCCTGAGACGTAAATACATTGGACTGCCTTCGGACGGCATCGTTATAATGAATACCATGGCAGCAGTAGCGAACAAGAAGGCTCTAGTGCCGTTGATTTTTCTTGGCATCCTGCTGCTTGCCGGTGTCGCCGCCTGGAAGGGCCTGCTTCATGGCGCCGCCGAATCGGGCAAAGGGATTTCCGGCACAGTATCGATTGACCCTGCCTTGGCACCCCTGGTTCAGCCCAACGACGTGCTGTTTGTCATCATTCGACGCCCCGGCGGTGCACCACGGCCCTTGGCTGCCGTCAAGATCGAGCGCCCGAAATTCCCGGTGCCTTTTCAAATCACGAATGCCGACGTCATGATGCCCGGCTCAGAGTTACGCGGAATGGTGGTGGTCGTCGCGCGGCTCGACAAGGACGGTAGCGCAGGCCCGGCTCAGCCGGGTGATATCGAAGGAGAATTCGCGAAGAATCCCACTATGGTCGGCGCCGACAACATCGAGATCGTCCTGAACAAAGTAAAGTGAAGAGCGCCTGCTCCTGAGCGGCGCTATAGTAGCCTCAGCCCGAGCCTGGAATGTCCGACTCCAACTCCATATTCCAGTACAGATAGTCCCGCCAGCTTTCAGGCGTGTTGCGAATTC
Source organism: Nitrospirota bacterium (assembly GCA_963788195.1). GTDB lineage: Bacteria > Nitrospirota > Nitrospiria > Nitrospirales > NS-4 > NS-11. Next base: position 44,604 of record CAWBGA010000003.1, on the reverse strand, counting down.
CGATCGTAATGGTGACGACGAGATTCCACCGGGGTTTGGCCGGCTTCTTCATCAAGTGCATATGCGCCTCGTCAGGCGTCCGGCCGCTCTTTTTGTTGTTACAGGCCCAACAGGCGGTCACGATATTCTCCCACGTCTTTTTCCCACCTTTGGCGATAGGGATGACATGGTCAAACGTAAGATCTTCCGTCCGAAACTTACGCCGGCAATACTGGCAGTGATAGCCGTCACGGGTAAAGATATTAATGCGGGAAAATTTGACGGAACGGTGTGCATCCCGAATCTTGATCATCTTAATGAGACGGATCACGGAAGGAAGCTTGAACGTGACCGAGACTCCGTGAACTTCCCGGTCATAAACTTCGAGGACCTCGACCTTGCCTTGCCACATCAAGGTGATGGCTTTTTGCCAATTGAGAACACGCAGCGGCTCGTATGTCGCGTTTAACAAGAGGGTCAGCTCCATAGACGCCCTTTCGTAGAAGGTCCTTCCTTTTGAAAACGTGATACTTTCCCAGCTGCTCGGCTACGTCCCTCTTACCATACCTCCTCTACAAAATCCACCCCAGCCCCTTTCTGACTCTGATGCCTACGATACTTTGCGCCCATAGGGTACCCCTTTGAACATTCATTCGGGGAACGCGAGGCTGATATTGGGGTGGCTTGTATCCCCCGGACCCAGCGGAAGCACCGTGCCCATTTGATTAGCCTGCCGGATGTCAGCCGCGATCTCCTCTATCAGCAAGAGCAGTTCGTTATTGAAGGAGGTCTCAAAGCCTTTCTTTGCGCATGTTGCGAGAACACAACCGACAAAACCTTCTTTTCTCTCTTCTGGTTCACTGCAGGCAGGATCAAAGGGACACGTATCTTTTCCATTCGGAATCCCATCTCCGTCACAGTCGCCGGTGTCCGTCTTGTCCTTGCATCTTGTATGTGCCTTCTCAGCCTGAGGGTTGTGCCACCAATCTCGCACTTCAGGGGTGACCTCGACCATGGAACCGGTGGCAAAGCCCTTGACCCGTTCAGGTTGCGGCTGCAGAAAAGAATCCAGCGCCTTGCCGCGAAGCGCCTCCGGCCCAAACATGAGTAGCAGATCCGTTCGCGGAATTTTCAATAGGTCGGCTAATTCATTTGGCGTGAAGATCAGGGCTAAAGCTCCCTGCGGACGCAGTTGGCTCTGTAGTTCCTGGCTATCTTTGGCCCCTGCCCAATTGGCCCGCAAAGCGGTTTGAACCGCGACGTTGGCGTACACGCCCGACATATCGATCGGTGTGATCCAGTAGCCTTTCACGAACGCCACCGGCGAAACGTCACTCAATTGCCGCCTGATTTCGGCTTCACTGGCCTCGCGAACTTTTGGATCACTCAGGGCGGACCGATACGTCAGAAAAGTTTTCCGAGCGGCGGCTGATAGCGGATTGCGGGCCGACAGACGACTACCCGAGGGAGTTTGGGACTGAGTCTGAGTCTGCAGGCGCCCTGAGGATTCGGACTGAATCAATATTTCCTGAGCTTGCGCTCCCGCCACTGCGGAAGACAGAGTGAGAAAGCACAACAACCCGGATCTAACTTTCTTCAAATGGACTGGGCATCCCATAAATAGCCCTCAGGTGGCATTTGCATTACTTTAATAGAAACCCGCGCTTCTGGTTACTTATTTTTCATCTTCAAATGCTCAATGAGTTTTTGCCAATCCACTGGCCACACTCGAAAGCATTGCGGCGCAGGCGAAAAGCCTCACAGGGAGAGAGAGTGGCTAGCAAACTTGCGCGATCCTAATTCTGTGGCACTTGTGTTACCGGGGGGCAATCTCTTAAGTTGTCGTACCCTCGATTTTTGAGATCTTCGAGCTTCGGGACACTTCCTGTTTCAGACCGTAAGACGTCACTGACATAATCTCGCATGGTGCGCAGATCATCCTGCTGAGGCCATTGTTCAGGATCAACCTTCAGCCTGCGCAAGGTGCTGACAGGAGGCATCGGAGGTTCGGGCCGAACGTCTAAAGCCAGACGCCACATTTCAAGGCGAAAAAAGATCCTTTCAGCGCACCGATTCAAATTGGCCTTGACGTGCTTGGTCTCGCCATACAGGAAATTGGGAGGAAATGTTTCGAGCCCGAAGTGGCACTTCGCACAGTATTTTCCAAACGATGTGAGGATATGATCCTTCTGCTTCATAAAGGGTGGTTCTTCAGGCACGAGACCGGGCGCCAATTGAGGCTCCGGCAGCCCATGAACGTCCGCGCAGCACCATCTCAGGTTGGGCATCTCTAGTTGCTCGAACAGAGCCTTCATAATCGCGGCGCGGCGAAATGGTTTTCCTGTAAATACATCTGAGTGGCCTGAGAGTGTCTCATCCACCATCTTCTCAATGGCTCGGGCGACGGGGGTAAAATCATCCACTACTGTCGCCTTGACCTTTCCTGAAAACACGGCAACATTTTTCTGACCCGAAGACTTCCAGGACAGACTTAGGCTTCGGATCGCATTGCCGTTTTCCCGTCGCGCATGGAGGCCAGAATATTTTTGTCGCATATCAAGTGTCGCGACCAGATCATCAGCGCGCGCCTCCAGCTTGCCACTCACAATGTCCAGATCTCCAAGTTCCTCACCGTCATCAAAGGTGACACGCTCTATCGCGCCTTTTACGGGCTTGCCATGTTGAAAGTACACGACGCCGGAAAGTGAAACTCTGCCTGTGGAAACTTCTTGCGCACTCTCACAGTGAAATGTCAGACGATTTATAACTCCCCCATCGGTGCGAGGTGTCAACTCACAGTTGCTTCCATACACCAATTCTTTCGTGCCATTTCTAAAGAGATGGTCATCGAGTCGCCGAATATCATTGGCAGAGAGAAATGCGCCTAGGCCCGAAATCAATCGGTTCGCTAATGTTTCCCCAGTTGTCGAGAGTCGCCACACCTCTAGAGGCGGCCGAGGGTTGGAAGGCTCAAATATGGACCGGATATCCGACTGGTCAGACAGTTCGGCAGTGCTTCGTACCTGCCCGCCACCCATCGCCGCATAGTTTCGAAGTTGTGCGGTATGGAGGACCGGATTTCGGTTGGGAATGTCAGCGTCGGGAATCAGTAGCCCATTGGGCCATTTTTTCAACCACTGTTTAGAAAGCGAAGAGACCAGGCCCTGGTATTGCGCAACGCCGGTATCCAAGCCACGAGCGCCGCTCAGCAAGTGCTGTAACGTCAGGCGAAACGCGGCAGCGCGGCAATCCACGGATTCCACGTTATACGGACTCTTACAACCTTCCCGCCAGAGCAACTGAAATGCGGACAATTTGTTGGCGCGGTCCGTAGCGGCATCGATCGCGTTTGGAACGTCAACGCCTTGGAGGATGGGAAAATCATAAAAGTTACGCTGTTCCGCCTTGAGTAACGCGGCGACCGTTGAATTGGCATTTGTTTCATCCCACAGTTGTCGGGCAAATATCGGCCCATGGTTTTGATGGCAGGACGTGCACAACGTACGGTTCGCGTAAAAGACCTGACGCCCACCCCCGGCTCGATAATCCTTGACCACCTGAAATTCGAATCGCCCCGCCGCCTCGTTGTAGCTGATCACCTCGAGAGTATTGGCTTTTTCCTGGTATCCGACATACAGCCGATCTTTGAGCAGCATACCGGCCGAATCCGGCGAGAATGTCGGTTCGGTATCTATTGCCAGGACCGCCCGTGGATACTTGAAGAATTCAGGTTTCGGAGCGTGTCGTTGGAGAGATCGGTTGAGCGGCATCAACACGCGTTTAGTGTGTGACACCCCGCCTTTACGATCGAGACTGTCGGCAATGAGTTGCACCAACGAGGAGAAGGGAAAGGGCACGTCATAGTAAACTGACGGTACCGTCGGATTTCGCGATTACATAATCGAATAAGGATCGCCCCACCGGCGGGAGATCTTGTCCGGGATCTTTGGCATCCACCACCCAGGACTCGACGGAGGTGTGTATTGGGGGGCTTGCCCGGCCTTCGCGGTCGGTCTGCTCCACTTCGGAGATGCCGTATTTCGACGGAATGGGTACATCCCGACTAGCCACGTCACATGATGCAGCGCTGGTACTCCATAAAACACATGCGAGCACGATTATGCATAGCCTGCGTCTACGATCCATGGCGGTCAGCCGCCATCCGTTGCGCACCCACAAAACAGTCTTCCTTGGCTCGTCCTGTAGCCTGCTGTGGATCTTCGCTTACCAGGAAAAAATTAGCGACAAATATGCGGCCCATGTAGGCGCGACCAAGATACAGACCAGGCCTCACCATGCGGATTTCATCTCTCACCATGAACCCATCCCGGCCGGCCAGCGCGTCGGGCTTTTTGCGGTATCCTTCAATATCATCCGAGAAGGCGTAGTCAAGAACTATGGATTCCCGGCGCCCGTCCAACAAACTCTGCCCACAATAGACCTTTGCCGGAAATGCGAGCCCCCTTTGCCGGTCGCTGACCGTGGTCTTATCAGCCTCACCCACACCCTCCCCGGCGAGCTCCTTCAGAACCGTTAAATCGTGGACCCGGGACCGCGCGATCTTCTGGTTTTTATCAAAGACCTTCCCTCTCCACATCGCATCGCCCAGATGCTCAAGCTTCGCCATTTTTATGTTTACCACTGCCCCTTTAAGATTTCGCCCGATAATCTCGGAGATTCTCCGATGCCCGCTCTCCCCTCGAGGAAATGAAAACTCTCCCTTATACACCCCGTCGGGAATCGGCCCCGCCGTCAATCGGACGTAAATCTGATCGAGTTGTTCCTGGTCGGCGGCCTGAAGATTTTGAAACGTAATTTGGTTTAAATCGTTAAGGGAGAGAGGCAGCTCATGCTCCAAGCGGGCGAAATCCACCTTCGAACGGTACGCCTCTTCGCTCGAGTACGCCGGCTGTTTCTGTGGTTCGGCTGTTTTAAAATAACTTACGGGTGGCGGACCGGAGCACCCGAACAGGAGAAGACTCATCGCCATTCCCATCGCCGCGGCTAATTGTCTGTTATGCATAGTGTGCCTTTTTTCCTAGAGGGTCGCCAGAAACGCAATCAGTGCATCTTTATCCGAGGGAGACAAGTCCTCGCCAAACCTGTGCCCTTCGTTTTCCACGATCGCCATGCTATTGCTGTAGACATGTGACAGTTCACGTCCGCCTTCCTGGAAAGCGACGACTGCATGCCCTGGGTCGTCAGACATCTTCTGGGCGATGGTTCTGATTGTGCGTGCGACCTCCGGATTCGTTTTGTATTTCGCGTCGAGATCCTCTGGATGATGCTTTGCCGACCAGAGGTCATAGAGATAGGACTTGTACCGAAAGTTCCCAATATATGCGGACGGGGTTCCTTTCGGGAATTTCAGAATGAGGTCGATAGGAAGCTGCTTGTCTTTCTCCAACAACAGTGTGGGTCCCAGGTATATCTGGACCTCATTTTCAAATGCAGGAACCTTGGGAATCCGATGTTGTGGGTTCAAGAGCTGGTACATCGAGGCCTTGAACAGCTTATAGCGTCCGTCGACGCTCGGATCGAATTCCCAGGGGGACGGCGGCGTCGGGATTGAGACGAATTGTCCGTTCTCCTTCTGCTTATATGGCGAGTTATAAAAGACATCATCGGCCCCGCCGTAAATTTCCGGTCCTATGGCATTGTTATGCATGAACGGCGCGTGCGCCCACACGCTGAGCAGGGAGATGTTCCGATAGTATCCCCGTCCCCCGTCCGACGGTTCCTTAATGTTCGGGTCCCCCGGCTTGCTGCGAAGTGTTTCCGATCCATACTCATCCCAAATGTGCCCCTTCATATGGTTGGAATGCAGCGCTCGGGACCGATTCGTCCCCACCTCCGACACCGGCACCATTTCGTCATTGCCGAGCCAATCCTCACGGATGTCCGCCCCCTTCGCGTCTTTCTTTTTTTTATAAAAGTCTGTGGCTGAGGAAGGATTTTTTTGACTGGAATGGCAGCGCGCGCAATTTTGAGCAAAAATTAGTTTTCCCCGCCCGACGGCATCCTTCCCGAATTCCTGTTCCAGCTGCTCGACCAAGTCCAGGGGAGTCTTCAGCCCCCGCGCCTCATATAAATCGCTTGGCCGCGCCGTCAACAGAAAATCCATGATCTCTTGAAGACGATCCTCGATGGCACGGAATTGCGCGCAGTCCCGCCGTGCTTGACCGATATCGAACGGAGTTTGGCCGTAGCCTCGCTGGGCTGGATCAAGTTGCCGCATATCCATCAGGTGGTTCACCCACGCTTCTTCCGAACAGCTCCCGATATTGAAGTACACCCGCTGAAGCGCTTCCAGAGCGCCAATGCTGTCCTCGCCACCCTTGAGGATTTGATTTACGGGCTCCTTTTTTCTGCTTCGCTCCCAGCACTTTCCGTCCTTGCCCGGCTCGCACCAGCAGGACCGTTGATCGGTACCCAATGGACACTGTTTGACTTTTCGCCATTTGACGATCTCGTGCTCGAAGTCTTTTGGCCGTTGTTCGAGATTGATCAGGGCATTGATGGTTCCGGAGTTATTGAGCTGATCGCTCGGCAGCGCGGAAGTGTCAACAATCCCCGGCCGTGCGTGCCCGAAGACCTGCCACTCAAAGCCTTTTCGCTTCATGCCGGAGGCAAGGATCTGCGAGAACCGGGAGTATTGATTGCCGACTGTACCCGAAATATTATCGTGATCGGGGTGTTTGGGATCCCGTGGCGGCTTGAGCGGATCAAACGCGATGTGACATGATCCGCAGGAGACACCGATCAGGAAGGGCGGTTCTATTGAGCCGTCTAACATGCGCGTATCCGGGTAGGGACTTTCGGGCCTCATCTCGACCTTTTTGTTATAGCCTGCCCAGGTGCCCAGTTTACCATCGTTCACCTTGCGCCATTGATCGGCATTGAACCTGGGATTCGGAAACTTCCTGATGCCCATCATGCCCGTGGAAGTGCCGAACTCTAAGTCGCAAGCATTTTGGCGTTGGTCCTTCCCCCCAGCAATGGGAGCATCGATAAAGTCACACGCGGGATCGCGATAGCCCGTCTTCCCTACGTACTGCAGCAGCTTCTCATCGCCAGGGCAGTAATCAAACCCATACGTCTCGTCGTAGCTTTTCGCCGGGCAGTTCGGATCTCCAGGCTTACAACATTCGGGATCATTGATCATCCCCCAGCGGGCAAATCGTTTGTCGCGATCCGCGGAGTTCAGTACCCAAGACCAATCAATCAGGACGCCCAGCCGCTGCTGATAGACGTATGTAAAGAAGCGGGAATTTCCCGCGGTGGCATAAAACCAGATTGCACATCCCGCCCTCTCCGAAGCAGTGAGGTCTTTCTTGCCGTAACAAAAGCCTTTATCTGAAAAGGCCTTGACGTTAGCAGCTCCGTCATTGACCGGCGACATGTTGCCGGCGGCGGTCGCAGTACCTGTCTCTTGACTCGAGACAAGAAGAACAACGCTGAGGCACGCTAAGGCAAGACCCAACATGGCTGCCCGATTCATTCTCATGCTTCTCCTCTTGATTGGCTCAGCTGTCATTTAGCCTCGACCGATGCCGATACGTTACCGAGTTGTGCCCCTGCATTCCTTCCGCCCCATACGGTTACCGCAGCAAACCCCGTACCACCAGCCCTCCAGAAGAACGTCATGGTTGATTACCGCTTTCGATGGAAACTCACTCGCGCTTGACGGACAAGCCGAACATTATTGCTGTATAGGAAAAGATACGATGGTGACATTCGCGGATACAGGCTTAGCCGGCCAGACCATTTTGGGATTCGATAAGGCATCGGGGTCAGAGTTGATTTATCGGACGCAACTATCGATAGTTGAAGAAGGCCCCGAGATACGTTCCCGATAAATCGACTCTGACCCCAATTCACGGGTTATTGCTAGCACGTTCCATCATTCTTGTCTGCCCGGCAAATACCCATGGTAAATGCCCTAACAGACAAACGGCCGATTTCGTGATATTACGCAACGCTTCGAATCACCAACACGAGTGTCTATCTACGACCCTGCCCCAAGAAGGATGTGCGCATGATGTACGGCGGCAGGAACATGAATTGCACCTTGCCTCCATGTCGGCGCTGGTCATAGAGCTTCATTCAAAGGGGAAGCCATGAAACATGAGCTCATCTTCGAACCGTTACGATTCAGAAATCTCACCGTGAAGAACCGCATCTTCCGCTCAAACATCGCCGGACGGTTCGATAATTATGACGGTTCCGGCAACCAAGCACGGATCAATTGGGAAGAAAAGTTCGCACGAGGCGGGGTCGGCGCTATTCTGTCATCTTTTGTTCCGGTGGCCATCCGGGGTCGTATTGTTCCGAATTACGCCACAATCGATTGCGACGACCGTATTCCTTTTTGGCGCAAAGTCGGCGACAAAGTGCATGAGTACGACTGCCGCTTCATCATGCAGCTCAGTCATTCCGGCCGGCAGCAGGATATTCGCGGCATCGAGAATCGCCACAGGAAAGCGCTGAGTGCAACAAATAAAATGGAAGCCTTCCACGGCATCGTCTGCCAGGCTATGACACGAGACGAGATCAAGCAAACCATCCAACTCTTTGCCGATGGGGCCAGGCGTGCGCGTGAGGCGGATCTAGACGGCGTCGAGTTACACGCGGCCAATGGCTATCTCATCACTCAATTCCTTAGTTCCGCAATCAATGACCGCAAAGATGAGTATGGAGGCGGCTTAGCCAACAGAGCACGCTTCCTTCTTGAGATTGTCGAAGCCATCCGCCGGACCGTCGGGCGAGATTTTCATTTGCAAGTGAAAATCAGTGCCGAGGACCACAACAATGCCTTGTATCCATGGGAAGGGAACGGCAACACACTGGCGGATACGATCCAAATTTGTAAATGGCTGGAGCAAAACGGTGTCGATGCGATTCACGTGTCTTCCGGAAGCATGTTTCCGCATCCGCGAAATCCCGCGGGCACGTTCCCCATAGAGACCGCTCGCGATACCTATGACACGATGCTATCCGAAGGGGCCAGAACACGGTTTAACTATCGCATGTTTTCATCCAAGCTGTTGCAGCCGGTCTTTCGATGGGCGTGGTATCGAACAGTCAAGGACATCGTCCACGCCAAGGCGTTCGAAGGAGTGAATGCCCGACATGCCGGGGCGATCAAGCAGAATGTCGCCATTCCCGTCCTATGCACCGGCGGGTTTCAAACCGCCTCCTTCATCGCTGATGTTCTGCGAAAGGGCCTCTGCGATGCCGTGAGCATCGCTCGGCCGCTGCTCGCAAATAACAATCTCGTCAAACTCTTTGAACAAGGCAAAGAGCCAGAGAAACCATGCACGTATTGCAACAAGTGCATGGTGAACGCGTTAGAAAACCCGCTCGGCTGTTACGACGTCTCCCGGTACGACGGCGATTACGACAAAATGGTGCAGGAGATTTTGACGGTATTTAAGCCCCAGCCGTTTGAAGAAACTCAGTCATTTCACGATGCTGCATCTGTAGCGACTAAGGCGAGAGGTTGAAGCCGTGGAGACTCGGGAACAGCCCACACCTCTCGAACAGTATATACGCCGGCGGAAGCTCGTCCGGGTCGGCATCGTCATAGGCCTGCTCCTGATCGTCGGGATCTGGCTCTTGTCTAAGTTCCACCCCAATCGACCTGTTGATTACTCGAGTATCGAAGACCATTTCAAGTATGGATCGATTGGAAGCGACAATCCTGCGAATGGGTTTCCGTATTGGATTTGGCGCGTGCTTCCGGCCATGTTTCCAGAAAAACTGCCGGGAGGGTACAAGTCGTTAGGCTTTGTGATGGAAAAAGATCCCCGCACCGGCCAATACATAGACACTCCCATTGGCTTCTCAAAGCGTCGAAGGGTGATTGAATTGCTTGGCATGAACTGCGCCCTTTGCCATACGGGAACGGTGCGTGAAACCCCAGGGAGTGAGCCGCGGATATATTTAGGCATGCCGCCGAACACCGTGGATCTGCAGCTGTATCACGAATTCGTCACAAGCGCTGCCCATGATCCGCGGTTCACGGCCGATAACATCATGCTTGCGATCAAAAGACAGGGCGCGGATTTGAACATTATCGAGAGGATGGTCTACCGCTATATCGTGATTCCACGAACGCGCGAAGGTATCATTACTCGCGGTGGGCTGCTCTCATTCTTGAACGATCCCGAGCATCCCCGCCCCCGCTTGGGGCCTGGACGTGTCGACACATTCAATCCTTATAAGACCCTCGTATTCCGCTACCCGTTAAGCGCGATGAGCAAGGAACCGGTAGGGACGGCCGATCCGCCCTCTATCTGGAACCAGCAGGCAAGACAGAATCTGCCTTCTCACTGGGACGGGAATAACGCCTCTGTCGAAGAACGAAACAAGAGCGCCGCAACCGGCGCAGGTGTGACACCCGAAACGATCGACCTGAAACGTTTGAAGCGGATAGAAAATTGGTTATGGACCCTCCCGCCCCCGCCCTACCCGTTTAAAGTCGACCAAACTTTGGCGGCCGCGGGGAAAGGGATTTACCAAGACCGTTGTGCCGCGTGTCATGACGCCAAAGGGGACCATATTGGCAAGGTTGTGCCGATTGGGCTGATTCAAACCGACAGGGGACGGCTGGATTCATTTTCGCCGGCCGTGGCAAGCAACATGAATACGGTCGGCGCAGGATTTGAATGGCGCTTTAAAAATTTCAGAAAGACCAACGGCTACGTCAATTCACTGCTTGATGGAATTTGGCTACGAGCACCGTACCTTCATAACGGCTCCGTTCCGACTATTGCGGATCTGCTCAAACCGCCGGCGGACAGACCCAAAATCTTTTATCGAGGCAACGATGTATACGATCAGGAGAAGGTCGGATTTCTTGCCACTCAATCAGGCGACAGCGTCAGACAGTTCTTTTCATTCGATACGACCCTTGAGGGAAATCATAATACCGGCCATGATTATGGTACGGACTTGTCGGAACCGGACAAAACCGCCCTCGTCGAATATCTGAAAACGTTATAAATGACCATGCCCACGCCAGAGGTTGCGATGTCGGTTGAAGCGCAGGAAGAAAAAATCCGGCAGGCCCGGAAGAAACGAAAGCTTCGGTTCTGGGGAGGCGTATTGATGGTGCTCCTGGGTTTGGCAGGAGTTGCGTGGTTTTACCTGTTTCGCGAGGTCCAGACCCACTACGAAGCCGTCGAAGAGCAGTTTAAGTATGGATCGATCGGGACCGAGCAGAAGGAAGGGATTCCGTATTGGATCTGGCTGGTCCTTCCGCGAGTCTTCGCAGATCAGCTTCCAGCCACGGGAGGTTACACTTCATTTGGGTTTGTGTGGGAAGCCGGGCGCGAGACACCCATCGGCTTCGCTAAAAAAACGATCGGCTTTCCTCGATTAGGAGTGAATTGTGGGCTGTGCCATACGGCGACATGGCGCAAACGTCCGGATGACAGTCCGGAAATTCTCCTGGGTGCGCCAAGTCATCAGGTCGATATTCAATCGTATCAAACCTTCCTCTTTCAGGCCGCGAGTGATCCCCGCTTCACGGCCGATGTTCTTTTGCCCGCGATTGACGCTCTTGCCCCCTTGTCATTCGCGGAGAAGTTGCTCTACCGGTACGTGCTGATTCCTCAGACCAAGAAAGCCTTGCTCGAGCAGAAGAAACAATTCGACTTTTTCAATAAAAACCCGCGGCAAGGGCATGGCCGAATCGATCCATTTAACCCGGTGAAGTATCGCATTCTTGACATGGAGGAAGATGGGACTATTGGCAATTCGGATATGCAATCAATTTGGAATCTACGGGGAAGGGCCAACCAAGCGCTGCATTGGGACGGCATGAACCCGAACCTTCGTGAAGTCGTGTTGAGCTCTGCGATAGGTGATGGAGCGACGGAAAAGTCGATTGTACTGGGGGACCTGACACGCCTCGAAGCATGGATCTCCGACCTTCCCGCGCCTAAGTATCCATTGCCCATTAACAGAGCGCTGGCCGAGAGAGGCAGTCGAATCTTCCAGACTCAGTGCGCGTCATGTCACGGGGTTGGCTCCCCACGGATCGGCACTGTCATTCCGCTGTCCGAGATCCAGACGGATGGGCATCGCTTAGCCATGTGGCGGCAGAACTCGGCTGAGCGCTATAACAAATATATTAAAGCCTCCTGGAAGTTCCAGAACTTCCGTGCGACGGAGGGGTATGTCGCGGTGCCGCTTGATGGACTCTGGGCCCGGGCTCCGTATCTTCACAACGGCTCCGTGCCGTCCTTGCATGATCTCTTACAAACCGTTGGAAACCGGCCAGCTGCATTCTGGAGAGGAAATGACGTGTATGACTTTGAGAAGGTGGGATTTACTTCCGCAGTTCCGAAGACCGAGCAAGCCGGGTTTCTATATGTGACAACCGAAAAAGGCAATGCGAATACCGGCCATACCTATGGCACGAACCTCCCAGAGGAGGATAAAACAGCGTTGTTGGAGTATCTGAAAACCCTTTAACAAGTGACCAAGAAAGCTTGGATCGGTTCTAAAACCGCAATACGCAGGACCAACTGAGTGAGGTAGGATCACCGTATGCCGGCAAATGACAAACACATTGCCACAGCAATCTTATGGTTTCGAAGGACGATGTGGGTGGGCATCTCTGTCAATATAGCCGTCGCTGTCCCCGCTTTGTTTAGCCCGAACACCATTCTGGGATTACTCAAGATAGAGCCGGCGTTAACCCCTATCTGGGTGAGTTTCGCGGCAAATTTACTGATCCTGCTGAGTTTATTCTATATCCCGGCGGCGATTGATCCCGTCGTCCATCGGATAAATGCCGGATTGGCGGTCTTTGCCCGGTGGGCGGGCGTGGCATTTTTCACCGCCGCTGTTTACGTGTTTGGACAATCTCAGGCGTATCTCATCTTGGGCTTGATCGATCTTGTGTTCGGTCTTCCGCTCACGATCCTGCTGTGGCGGATATTCAGACGTCAGCCATTGCTGCCTGCGTTTTCGCCGACGTAATTCTCATGCCTTGAGCTTCTCTTTGTCGTACCAGTCGAAGAACTTTTCTGCGCCGGCCAACCCCTCCTTGTACAGCATCTTCTTATCGCTATCTGGAATATCGAATGCAGTCGTCTTGACATGCTTCGTATTGATCGCAATCGTTCTCTCCCAATCCTCCGGCTTGATATGAAGCCGTTCGATTTGCGTCCCGAGGCAATCGGCCAACGCCAGCGCAAAATCCTTGAGATCCGAAATCTTTTGAGATCGGTGCTCGCCCGATATCGTCTCTTGCACCTCGTCCTCGGTTTGGAGCTTCAGGCCCAGTGTCTTTGCATTGGCAGGAGCATCACGGCCTGCCGGGTCCCCTGGATAGGCGCCATCAAAGATCCACACGGGATAGTTAAATAACACCCCGCCATCCACCAGAATATCGCCCTTCCATTCGACCGCCGCAAAAAACAGTGGCAGGCTCATCGAGATCCGAACGGCATCGCGCACCGGCATGTCCGCGTTGCGTTTCACTGTGTAGAAATCCGTTTCTCGCCGGTTGAGGCACGTGCCGGTAATGATCAATTCTTTTCCGAATTTCTCTTTCATCTGTTGAAACGTAATGTCTCCATTGCCTGTTTTTTGGTTCAACAGATCACCATACCAGCGGTGGAACTCTTTGCCGGCATAAAACCCGTATTGTTTGAGCACTCGCCTGGAATCGCGGATGGCGCCGAAGTCTTCATCCTTAAAGTCGTTAAAGTTTTTTTTGCCCAGAATGTCGAGGATCTCAGCGGAGTTATGGTTGCAAGCAAGCAGGCCGGCGGTAATCGCCCCGGCAGAGCTTCCCGCATAACGTGTAATTCCAGGCATGATACCTTTTTGTTCCAAGATCGCAATCGCGCCGCAGAACGCCAAGCCCTTGATACCACCCCCTTCAAACACCAGATTCTCAAACGGATAGGCCATGGTTGATTCTCCTCATTGTCAGCGCTGTCGCTCTATTTTGACCGCTGCTTACGACTCATCAAACCTGCCCTGATTCTTACGAGGAGCTAGGCACTTCCTACGGGATGAGTGCCTGCATTTTCGACTGCACTGTAGAGATGAGACGCGCAATAAAAGGTGACGGAGCGCACACGTCTTCCCCCCGATGGCCACTCAAGATGGGAACAGCCGCGACGTCATTTTCGTTCAAAATGCGCGCCCCGACTAGGTTCTGCTGACACACAGCCTCAATGAGTTCTCGTCCCTTATACTGGGTCAGCCAATGCATATCCGACACGCGCACGGTCTTATCCTCGGAGGCCGTCACCACGCGCTGCCCGTCCGGGCTGAACGCCGCACTCGTGACTCTATCTTGATGGCCTCGCAGCACCTCCGGCAAGCCCGTCCCGTCCGCGCGCCACACCCGCGCCGTCGTATCCCAGGAAGCCGTCACCACGCGCTGCCCGTCCGGGCTAAACGCCGCACTCGTGACTCTATCTTCATGCCCTTGCAGCACCACCGGCAAGCCCGTCCCGTCTGCGCGCCACACCCGCGCCGTCGTATCCACGGAAGCGGTGACCACCGACCGCCCGTCCGGGCTAAACGCCGCGCTCGTGACTATACTTTGATGCCCTTGCAGGACCACCGGCGAGTCCGTGCCGTCTGCGCGCCACACCCGCGCCGTCGTATCCGCGGAAGCGGTGACCACCGACCGACCGTCCGGGCTAAACGCCGCACTCATGATTCTATCTTCATGCCCTTGCAGCACCACCTCCTTGCCCGTCCCGTCCGCGTGCCACACCCGAGCCGTCTCATCTTCGGAAGCTGTCACCACGCGCTGCCCGTCCGGGCTGAAGGCGACGGACACTACAGGGCCCCCATGCCCCTTGAGCTGCAGAAGTTCCTTTCCCGTTGTCGCGTCCCACACCCGCGCCGTCTGATCGAACGAAGCTGTCCCCACGCGCTGTCCATCGGGGCTGAAGGCAGCGGAGCTCACACTGTCTTGCTGCAGGAACCGGGCAAGCTCTTTTCCCGTTGTAACATCCCACACGCGCGCCGTCTTGTCAGACGATGCTGTCACCACACGCTGCCCATCCGGGCTGAACGCGGCGGACTCTACGCTGCCCGTGTGCCCGCTCAACTGCGCCACCATTGTCGACGAGCGCGCGGCACGAGCAAGTTGGGACTCGGCCTCGACTGCGGCCGGCGCGAACCAACTGCTTCTCGCGGCCAGCACAGCGAAACGTAATGCTCGGTCATGGAAACCAGCATCGCTCGCGTCCCGGGCCGCCGTCGCCAGTACGAGCGAGGTTTGGCGCCCAACCTCTCGCGCCTGCATGACAATCCAGCTTCCCGCGCCAACGACGACTATGGCAATGGCGACTAACAGTCGTGTGCTCCACCGCTGCAGGCGAGCGGTTTTTCTCTGTTCTACGGCAACCCTTTCCTGTTCCTCAGCTATCCGCTTCACCTGCGCCTCGCGCTCAGCCCGGGTCGCTTCCTCCTGGCCCGCAGGCGGCGAGGTAGTCCGTGTCCTGATCACCGAGCAACTTGTTGAAGTCCGGCCGCCGCTGCACCGCCTCAGCTGCCTCGAGTCGCTCCCCTGAATGGATAAGCCAGGCTTCGGTCCGACCATTCTTGCCCCATTCGTCGGCCGGCCGTAATCGTTCCGGCGGAGCTTCCCGCAAAACGTGTGATCCCTTGCATGATGGCTTTTTGTTTACGACTCATCAAACAGGCCCTGTTTTTTAGGAGGCTTTCACCCGTCATGTCACTTGATGACGCTTGATTCCTGGCCCCTTTGATTTTTATGACGCTGGCCCGATGCGCCAAGCTCGGGGATCTCGGACGGTGGTGGCTGCAGCGGCATCGCATTCTTGGGTGCCCTTACTCGGCCGTATTTCAGGTACATTTTGTCGAAGACCCTCAAATGCAGTTGAGCCAGAAGGAATCCTGCAAAGCTCAAGCCGCATCCGACTCCCACTTCAGTAAGTGTTTTCCGGGAGCGGATCAAGTTCATTATCGTGGGTCCGAAGAGAAGGCCGGCGACTGCGACCCCTACGGCCGACGCAACCATGCCAACAGATACCGACAGCAAACTTGTCTCCCACCACTTCCAGCACACCCACCCTAAGAACGCAACGACTCCAATCGCCAGTGCCCTGGCCAGCGTGCGGAGCCGAGGGTTCAGTTTCCAGATCTTGAATGCGCGGTAGCTTGCTGCCTTGAGTAGTTTTTTCAGATCACGCCCCTTAACCGTCGCCCCGTTCAGCTCTTTTTCTATCGCCCTGAATTGCCAGTTCGTAGGTTCATCATCCTTACCGCCTGAACCCTCCAGCAATTCGGCGGGAAACCTTCTTGCGGTCATTCCATAGCCGCTGATCATCAGGGCATAGGCCTCGGCATCCGAAAAAGAATCTAAATCCGTCCGAACCCCGGCAAGGAGTTTCTGTATATCCTTAGGAACTAAATAGCTCGTTATAGAGCTGTCCTTCGCAACTGCCTCGTCCGGGTCGCGCGCTTCCTTGCACCCCCGCCAATCAAGTCGCGTGCCTTCAATCTCGTCTTTGAGATGCACGTACATCAATCCGCGCAGCAATGAGGAGCGCCTGCGGGCGTCGAGTTCATGATATTGGGCCTCGCGCACTCGAGCCATCAGAATGTCATTGGCACGAAGTGGAACACTGATAGGGCCGGCGCTCGGGTCCCTTTTAGTATCCATTTGCCCGCTGCCGTCGCTGACCAATAGCATGGTACAGTCCTGCTCAAGCAAACCCGAAATTCCCTGGTTGTCATGGACACCCCCGTCAACCAACCGCGCCGTCATGTCATCATAAAGATCCGCCAACACGAGGGGTTCAAACAGACCCGGCACGCAGGCCGAGGCCGCCACCGCATGCCCGAGACGAACCCGCCTATGATTCACAGGCGTTTCTGGAGCGTCCTCGTAATACAGCCGGCGCAGGCGGTCATTGCCGTCGATTTTGCTGTCGATACCCGCAGGAGGCTCGCCCATCCACGAAGCAGTAAATTGCCAGTTATGTCCGGTGTTGAGACCAGTGGCATTCAAAATCAGGGTAGGGACTTTCGCGTGCCGCCGCCAATTATGAAGCTTTGGGGCAAACTCCGGAACTTCATCCTTGGGCACAATCTTAAGTTCATTGAGCCATCGGGGTTTATGCCCTTCGCCATCTTGAACTTGTGAGAATATCTTCTCTTCATACAACTCACCGGCGCGCTGCGTCCTCGAATAGTGTTTCGAGAAAATCAGTTTTACGTTGGTCTGGAATTCCGCCGCCACCCGAGTCCGGATATTCGTCTGCACCCCATTGAGAAAATCCTCCTCGATCCTCTTGACAATTTCGATATAGTCCTCGCGCGTTATGTCGCGGTCCGGTCTTTCCTTCAGCAGCTTTCGAACTTCAAGGTAATAATGGGCCCCGATGATAGAGCCTCCGGAGACACAGGATAAAACCTCAATACGGCGGAGCACATCACGCTCGGCAAGCTTCGCCAGTACGCCGATATGGAATAATGATGCGCGGAACCCGCCGCCGGAAAGCGCGAGACCTATTTTGCCGTCGAATGATCGTTGAACAGCTTCGGTGTTGTCCCCAAGTATTTCCGTCAGAACGTCCCACGCTGCACTTCGATTGTCGGCGTAGCCGCGGGAATCATTCTTCTCCCCAAGCATCTTCTCGTCTTGATCGTGCATGTCGGCCAGGCCAGTCAATTGCCATGCGGTCGATTCCCGTTCCCAGTCAGCGACGTCGGGAAGGGCATGAGCTTTCCGCAACCACTCGCGCGCCTCTTGATACAAACCACAACCGAAATACGCTTCCGCCACCGTTACGTGGAACCACCATTCTTTTAGTAACCAGGCATTGGCCGCTTGCTCCGGAAGGGACGGCAGGACGTCGATGAGGGTGCGCCGGATCTTGCCCGCTTCTTCGCGCCGGGCAGCGGCGATCTCTGAGATGCTGCCGGCCTTGTCCGCCTCTTTGATTTCCTGGTGAGCCAGGAGGTCTAAAATGAAGGCCGCATTGATCCCGGTATAGCCGTAGTCGTGCGCCGGGCCTTCCTTATGGCCACGTCGATAGTAGGCCAGGGAGCGCTCAAGGTGGTGTTTTTGATTGTTCACCTCCCATTTCCGCTTGTGAATGGCGCCTGCTATTCCGAGCGTCTCCTGATTCCTTGTGCTTGTCAGACTGTCTTGGTGTGTTTGAAGATAGCTCTCCAGGATTGCCAGAGCGCGATCGAGCCGCTCGTCAGACGGCAAATCGGCGTCTTTGTAGGTGCACAACGCATGCTGTTGCGCGAGCCACAGACTCGACTTTTGATCAATATCGATATTCCTCTGGCGAGCAAGGGAAAGTATTTTTCGCGCATATCCGAAAAGCTTCTTCTTTTTAAGCCTGAGCACCAGCTCCTTGGCTGTCTGATAGTCCACCGTCTGCGCGTGAAGAATTTGCTCAGCCTCGGCAATTTCCGAGTGTTTCGTGGCGGCAACAATGTCTGTGTGCTTTTCCATCTTGCCTTCTCCGTTTGATATCCCTGCGGCAGTCCTACTGCCGGGAACATCACAGTTTCGAGATGTCGATGATGCCCACCTCATGCCCTGCCTTCTGCCAGTCACGGACGGCATCCCCCGTCCCACCTGCGCCATCTCCTGGATTACCGTTCCAGACAGCAATCAACACCGGCTTTTGATGTAGCAGTTTTGCCTTGGCCTGGGCCGCTTCAAAGATCTTCCGGTTGCAATTGGCATATGCCTCAGGTTGCTTGTCTGCAGGGGGAACTTCGGACGCCAACTCGACGACCTCATGAGTACTCATGGCTTTTTCGAAGCGATCATCCCACCCGTAGCCTACGGAAGTCTTTTTAAATGCCTCCCGAGGAAAGGGAAGAAATACCCGTGCGCAGCCGCCGATCTTTGCAATCTCCTCGAGAAAAAGGAGATCCGAACCCCGTGCCGCCGAGCTAAACCCGTACCCGATTTTATGTTTTCTAAGCTGCTCAGCGATTGCCTTCCGGACCGCCTCCACTTTCTTTGGGGGAAAACGCGGCGCCGGACGATCCGGCGCATCCACCATATGGCCGGTAAACGCGGCCACGCGCCCGGCATTGCGCAATGAAGGCATCAGCTTATAATCCTAATTTCTTTGCCGCGCACTTCAATGAATGCCGCGAGTCGGCCGGCGGCACGCCCTTAAGGCCAAGGGGCCATGTGAGCCGGCGATCTGACGAATAGCGAAATCCACGTGATTTTTTACTGATCAACACGGACTGTGAGCGATGCGGCGGTCCAATCTCCTGATCCCACAAGTTGAGCAGCACTCAGGCCTTGGCCTCCTGAGCCTCCGGATGGTCCCTGGACCGGTTGGCCCGCGGGCTGGCCGGCCGCATTCGATGTCGGTTGGGTGGACGACTGCGCCTTCATCAGTTCCACGTCTGGAACGACGATCAGTCCTCGTGTTGAGAGTCGTGCCAGATCGTATCGCAATTTGCCCAAGCCTCCGGCTGTGAAACCCCCGTCGGATCCGCCGGTCGGGCTGGTACTTCGATTCATCGCCACGACCTGAGGTGCGCGAATGTACCCGCGAATTATCTCCGCTGTTGCCAGATCACTGCTTGCGAAGACCCGGATCGTATCGATTCCCGCCGGCGGTGAGTAATCCCAGTGGAAGCCTGCCTGATTACCGGATTGCAAAGTATCCGGTAACAGGATAGTTCGGCCTCCTTGCACCCGCCCTTGCGGATGGAACGCCGATTTCTGATGCGCATTCGGGAAAAGCAGATTAACACCCCCCTCGGAGTCCACATCGACAATCGTGAGAAAACAATCGGCATTAGTCTGGATCTCCAACTGAAGACTATTGCCGGGTATGCGAGGCTCCGATGCGCGGCGAATTCGGTACTGGGGAGCCGTTGTATCCGCGACCACCAGAATGCCTCTTGTGGCGCTGTACTCTTCGGTGCCGCGGGTCCGCATACTGTCTGAGGCAACACGCACGGAAAGGCGTATTTGGGAGGAAGGGTTATCCAAGGACATTAACTCGCTGGCGTTCCGCGAGCGAACGAAGAGCGCAGCAAGGCTCTCGGCTAATTGCGAGTCATTACTGATGGGAATAGATGCCACGGTTTCCCGTCCGTCAGCGCCGGTCACACGCACGACGTTGCCCTCTCCCTCCACCACAAAACGAGCAAACTCGCCTGCACCCACAATCGCCAGGTCGCCGATACGTTGCCGCAAGGCAGCTTCCAACCGCGCCCGGCGTTCGGGCGGGATGTTGACGAATCGAACCGGCACTCCTCCAGGCGTGGGTGGCGCGAGCGCGACGGCTCGCGATCCGGATAGAGGCGGTGAAGCGGCCGCTTCAACAACGACCACCGCGTCGGGACCCCTCAACTCGATCACACGCGCCATCGCCAGACCACGGCCTGGAATGAAGGCCGTTTCTCCAGGAGGGTATACAGCCCACAGGGAACCAGGAGCCGCCCCCAATGCGATCCCATTTACGAGGAGCCCACGATCAGCGCCTGTGGGATGCAGTTCAACCCATGGCAAGCGGACCTCGCCGGGTGGCACCAGTGGCACTGGATTCGCCGCGCTTTGATCTCTGGTCGGGGCGATCAGAGGCTGGTTCATCCGTTCGAGCGGCGCCTCGAGTTGAGGCTCAGGCATGGACGAAAGACCAAGTTGAGCCTGAACTCGCTTCAACTCTCTTTCCGCCCCATCGAATACCTGCCGTGGTGTGGCGTCTTGGGGGGCCGATCCTAAACTCCGGGACAGTGCATATGAGAAGAATCCATGGAACTTCCCGTCAATCGGACCATCCAGGGCCGCCTGGTGAGAAGCCGCGCCGGTCATCAGCACATAACGGGCGGTAAGATGAAGAGGAACCACACCCCGTGTGCCAATGGCTGGCTTTGGGTACAGCCCAATACGGGTGTCTTGCGGCACCGAACGCGTTGTGATCTGCACACCCCGTGTCGCCGTTCCCGAATGGCAGGAATCCAGAACGATCATCACAGAGCGACTCTTCAGGCGAGAGAAAATTTCGTCCAGCTGATCATCAAGAATATCCGGAACGCCGTCGGTGCGGCCGTCGTACGGAATAATCGTTTCATCTAAGCCGTCTTCCTCGTCCCCATTGAGATCCTGCACCTGCGAGCCATGCCCGGCGAAATGCACGACGACCATGTCCTGCGGGCTTGCTTCCCCCACTAGCCGTTCGAAAGCGGCAAGAATTCCCGCGCGCGTGGCCTGCTGGTCTTTCAGAATCTGGATCCGGTCTTCAGGAAACCTGAACCGCGTCATGAGAATTTGCCGCATAGCCTCGATGTCGTTGTGCGAGCCGCGCAGGTGTGGAACGTTTTGGTACTTGTTGATGGCGATCAAGAGCGCACGTCCGGTAGGCCCTTGAGCTGTTGAGACGGCCGATGCCGCGAGGGAGTCTCCGGCGAGCATCCATCCGACGACAACCAGCAGGAAAAACCCTTGAAACATGATCAGCATGAGTGGCATAGGAATCTCACTCTAACCCTGCTGTCCCGAAGGATCAAGAGCAAGCACTATACCCGGACGGCAGATGCTCATATGTCTGCGCTTGCAGGCATGAGCGTCCCATATTGAACAGAAAATCTCCCGAATCCCCTCTTGGATGACACCAAAGAGATACGAGCTGTACGAGAATAGATACTTCATTTCAAACAATAGGTTTCTATTCTCTGAGATCTTGATTACTACTGGAACTCAACGATCAGGCATAAACGATGCTTATACAGGGTGACAGAGATGTGTCACTGGAAGTGAGAGGGCCGGAGGCTGGCGTTCCAACGCTAAAGCAAATGCTCTATCGCCTAGTCTTCACAGTCGTCATCACATGCGCTCTGATTGGGAACCCTTGCGCTGATCCACAACAAGGGTGGATAGCCATGGCCTCCGACATGTTTGACCTCTTCACTGCCGAAGATTTAGCAACGGTGACCATTGATCAAACCGTGTATTTCAATACACCGGATGGCAGCGATGCGATTGTCACGCCGGGGATATACAGGATTTTATTAGACGAGCAAAGCGGGCTGCGGTTTGTTCCGATCAGGCGTAATAAAGAGACGTTGCTCGTTCAGGCTGTGAAAACGAGCCATCGAGATACGGTTCCATCTCCGGTCGCGGTTTACGTACCGGACGAGACGAATATTCCGCACATTGTGCTGCTCCTACCCGGGGGCAAGGGACTTGAAGCGGTCGGATCGTTCAGCGGTGTCCGTACGCGCGGTACTGCTCTCCAGCTTCTTTCCAACGAGCAGCTGCATGGCGCCGTACTGGAAAAGCTCAGGAAGACAATGAAAGAAAAGACCAAATAATCCCCGATTGACAGGACAGCTCCAGTGAGCTAAATGGTCCCCTCCAGCACCGCTGCGACAGGTTTTCCCAGCAAGACGCGCGCAGGCATTTCGCCGTGTCGCGAGCACCGAATAAAGTGAGAGAAAGAGGCCCTCTATGCGTCTCGTGGCACGTTCAAGGTTCGGTGTTCTACTGGCGACTCTTTGTTTTGCCTCAACTGTCTATTCAATTGAAATATCGACTCCATTCATCTCTCTGGACCAGGCGGTGCATTTTGCAAGGCCGGACGGCAGCGACGTGCATCTTTTAGCGGATAGCTATGGCGTGGAACAGGCCGGGAGCCTCCTCACTTCGCCTGCTCCCCAGTGGAGACCGGCCGCCGGTCGAGATCCAGGCCAGCGCAATCACACACGAGGAGCCTCTAGCGTCGCCCGTGGCGCTACCCGTGCTCGAAGAGGGGCAGGATGATCAGGTGCATCTCGTCCTGCTCCTGCCGGGGGGTGGAGGTCTCGATGCGATAGGTTCCTATAGCGGTACGCGCTCGCGGGCGGCCATTGGGACGAGCCTTAATCGGATGCAAGTGCAGAGTGCGGCCAGCCAGATGAGGGTGATGCCGCCGCCGCCCGCAATCCAACCCGCGCCTCCGGCCTATGTGCAGCAACCGGCGGCTATAGTGCGCGTCCCTCGCCCGTCTGACATCGTGGGGGGCGGATTCGCCGGGCCGGCCGTGGACGTCGAGGACACCGGCGTGATCGATATCGTCGGCGATTTCGTCGGCCCGGTCTCGTGGGGATACCTGAGAATGAACGCCCCGGAGATAGTCGTTGGAATGATTCAAGAAGTCCAGGCAGGACGCATGAATCCGAACATGCTTCAGGAGCTTGCCAGCCCGGATCATCTGAAAGCGCTCCTCACAACGAAATATGACATGCAGCAAATAACTACACGCGGTCTGGAGCCGAATCCCCAATCAGGTCTCGAGAGTTCGAACG
The DNA here is from genome assembly GCA_963788195.1 of Nitrospirota bacterium. GTDB lineage: Bacteria > Nitrospirota > Nitrospiria > Nitrospirales > NS-4 > NS-11. Next base: position 21,333 of record CAWBGA010000003.1, on the reverse strand, counting down.
TCATCGAAAGGGGACTGCCCCAGGGCACAGTCACGACACCGTCGGCTGCGGCAAGCGCCGCGCGGATGTATAGCAAGGTCGATTGGGCGTCCATCGTGGGCGTAAGCCAACCGGGGGCGAACCTTGAGGCTATGGCAAGGACCGTGCGGATTACTGATTTCGCGCCTCAAGAATTGGCTATGGGCAGCCTCTACGATGGCCAAACTCTACGGAGAACTGTCCGGATCGCCGCGCCGAAAGCGGGCACGGTGACGGCATCGCTCCCTCCAAAAACACCGTTTCGTATTGTGAAAATCGGCGCAGCAACAGGGATCTTCCTTAGGGCCACCGCTGCTGTCTCAATAAGCGGTCAGGTCGTGACACCACAAGTCGCCGACCTCGCGACGAGTCCGCCCTTCACCATTCCCGTCCGTTCCGGACAGGATGTCTTGGTGACTGTGGAGTTTGTTCCCCATTTTGACCTGTTCAGCGGGACCTATGTTGGGAACCACCAGACCGCGCTCGACGTTATAGGGCAAAATTGGTTTGCATCAGTTCCGGTGTCCGGCCGTTTTGAAGGCATCCGGATCGGCGTTCTGCCCGCGCTGGAAAGCTCGGAGATCGACATCGTGAACACTCAGTTTGCAGACGCACGGTGTGGCTACACGATTCCACAGGCCCTCACGCTCAGCAATGCCGAACAGCGCCCTCATCAGGTTACAATCGTGCCCGATAATTTTCCCGATCAATTCTCATTCACCCCCGTGACGGTCTCGCTTGGCCCCGGACAGACGCAGAAAGTGGGGCTTCCTATCAAGCTGCACTGCATCGGCGACCAGCCGTTTATCAAGACGTTCTATCTCGGTTTGAAGGTCGGCTATGAAGGCACTGAACGAAAGACCGGGTTTACGGTTCGAGTCATTCCTCCGACCTACGCATGGCAAAAGAAAGGAGAGTTGGGCAGTTGCAGCTACCATGTGGAGCTTTACATCATGTCCAACGGCTATCGCGATCTCTTCGGTGCGGCGTTCAATAATAATTTGGTGTTTCCACGGGGATATGAGCTTGCCGTGTATATGGTCGGCGGCAAAATCGGTGAAATCAATCTGAGCCTGCCTCCAAACGCCTCGAGGACCAACCGGTACGGAATGGTGTTGGCTCCCTTGGCTGCGAGCTATTCCACGTTGTTTGGGCAGCTGCCACAGCTCAAAATGCGCTGTTTCAAGCGTGGCCCGTTCTGAATTCAGCGAATCCCACCATCTTCAGGAGGTAAGCCATGCAAGCTGCCACGGATATGAAACACAGCAAAACTGAAACTCAAAGCCGATCCACCCCCAAATGGATGGCACTGGTGGTAGTGTTGGTGCTTCTGGTTGGGATCCTTGCAACGCCCGTGCGCACGGACGCAGATGTGTTTGACGCCATAGGCACCGTAGTATGTGTGTGGACCTTTGGATTTCACTGTCCCTCGGAGCTAGTGATCGGGACAGGACCTCCAGAGCGTATTACTATAGACTGCCAACCGCCGCTGCTTGCGGGTCTTCCGCAATTCCTCCCATATCCGAAAGGGCAGGCGAAATACCGATTCCAGAGCACGTGCACGAGCCCGGCCCGGCCAGGTGCGCAGTTGACGGGTCTTTGGGAAGGGACCTGGACACCCTCTGAAACCGACCCGAATCGTCCGAATTCGTCCGAATCGATGACCATCACAGGATTCGAGCCGTTCATCCCGGATCGGGCACCGGGAGGGAAGATTTTCATGTACTGGACGGCGCGGTGTACCAGAGACCCGTGGCTGCAGTCCGGGGGCTGCGGCCCACGCGGCTCGTATGTCCCGGACGACTTGGCCCAGGCATTCCCCGATCTCATGACACAGAGCTTTCCAAGGACAGGCAGCGTAATTTCCGCAAACGATAGGAATCGGTTATACGCGGAGTACACCCGGTACAACCAGCCACTCACGGCAAGCAGGCAAGAAAGTATACGTTCAAACGTGTTTAAGTCTATCCCGACGCCGCAAAACCCCATGATGGACCCAAAACCCAAATTCCGCCTTCGAGGAATCGACTCGCCGGAAGATCCGCAATCGGCGGAAGACCCCAAAGAACAGCAGACCGCAAGCGGTGAGAATCCTGCTGCAGAGCCGGGAGGCGGCACACAGGATACCGCGCCTTCAGCTGCTATCACGCTGGATCGGCCGCTGCATTTCATCACTGCGAAAGGCGAAGATGCCGTGGTTCAAGCAGGCGCCTACACAATCGAGTCGGTACTGGACGTCAATTTCGCTTTAACGAAAGAGGGACAACCGTCGATATTGCTGCAGGGATTGCCGGGTACCCACACCGAAACCATTCCTGAAGCGACTGCGCTTCTGATACCGGAAGATCGCGGTGATCTGTGGCACCTTGTGCTGCTCATGCCGGACGGTAAGCGGCTTGATGCGCTCGGGTCGGCTTCAGGCGTAAGGCCACGTGGGGGCGACCTCATATCGCTCGATTCTAGAAGACTTGCGACAGCACTCGGCGCTGCTTCTATATCGCCGAGTATCCCCCCCTGTCAGCCCACCAAGTTTCCGGTTGGCCCTCGCTATTTACCCATTCCGTGCAGCCTCCCGTTCGGAGGGACGTACAACGGTGACCAGCCCAGCGGAGGAATTCCTCAGCCTCCGCCTTCCTATTTAGATGGCACCAATGTCCTGCACGCGTGCCTCAGCAATGATTCCGGTGCGCTGCGCATGATCCGACCATCAGTTCCCGGCTGTAATGCGGGTCAGGGCGAGGTGAGAATTAAATTGCAACTCGTTCCGTGAACTGAAGGCCGAATATGATAATTCGAAGTTTGGCAGAAGAAAAGGGGCCACTCCGCTTTTCGGATGTTAAAAGCCGGAGGCGAAATGGCGCTTGGGGAAGGAGAAGGGTGATCAAAATGAATAGGATAGCAGAAATTCTTGTCAGTGCGATGCTCGTGCTGTCGGCCTGCAGCACTGTTGGTACGACAGAGGCGGACCGAAAAACGTCGCCCAAGGATCCATCGAAGATAGAACTCAATCAACCCGTGCACTTCTCCACATCGGACGGTAACGACGTAGTCGTTCAAGCTGGAACATACGAGGTCAAGCAGGATTCCGACTCGCAACTTCGGCTCGTCCCGGCCACAGGCGCTGCGCCTATCCTCATTAGCGCGCAAGCCACGCGTTCAACCTCCAACCCACCGAAGCCAGTTGCCTTGGGAATGCTCTTCGAATCTGAAGTGTATCACCTGATTCTTCTGCTGCCTGGCAACAACGCGCTTGAGGCCCATGGTTCGGTGAGCGGCGTGCAATCGCGTGGAATTCTGGATGCGCGAGTTTTCATGAGAGCTAACAAACTAGTTTTGCAACCACCCGAACCTCAACCACGTCCCGATTTAGTGCCCACCTGCCTACGGATTGAAGAAATCAATTTGGGCGTCAGCTATCTTTACTTTCTCCATGGTGGTGTTTTCAATCAGGGCGCCGCTGCCGCCGGGCCGAGCCAGGCCAGATATGCCTCTTCAACGGCTCCTGTGCAGGGACTCCAACCCGGACAGTTTCAAGCAGTGGTGTTCTCCTTCGGCATCCAGTCACCGCCGTCTTCTTCTCTGCAAGTGGATTCGGCAAATCAGGTGCCGGAGAGTAACGAGCAGAACAATAGTGGGCAACAACGGTGCTGATCTGCTGACGCACAGAAGAAAAGGAGCCACTCCGTTTTTCGGATGCCGAAAGTAGCGGACAAAAATCGGAACGTCCCCTTTTCAAAGCCGATATCCTGCGATGGAACCGTAACCAGACGGCGTGGCCATTCGCACACCCATCATGAGAGAAAGGATCGAACCATGAGGCAGATCATTCTGATGGTGTCGGTCATCGATATGCCTATCGAGTGTGTGAAATAGTGGGCGCCAACATGTGGGGGGCCTGCCATCGGTCGTCTCTTCGGGAAGAAGTAGTCAAGGGAGTGGAAAACGGGAGGCATTGTATGCGTCTCCGAAATCGTGTGAGTTCCGGCGCGGCAGTGCTCGTGCTGGTTTCCATAGCCGCTTACGCCGTCGAGCCACAAACTCCGCCGGCCACTCTCATCCTCGACCGGGCGGTGCATTTTACTGCAGTGCTTGGCAATGATATTCAGCTTCCACCTGGAATCTATCGCGTCGAACAGGCCGGCGACGCCTTGCTGCGGCTGTTTCCGAGCGGAGCCCAAGCGCCGGTCGAGGTGCTGGCGACCGCGATCATTCATGACGAATCGCTGACATCATCGGTGGCGATGTCCGTGCTCGAAGAGGGTCGGGAGGACGAGGTCCATCTCGTGGTGCTGCTGCCGGGTGGACAAGGGTTCGATGCGACCGGCTCATTCAGTGGTACGCGCAAGCGCGGTGCGCTCGGATCGGCTTTAAGTCGCGTGCAGGTGCAAAATGCAGTGAATCAGATGCAAAGGATGCCGCAGGCTCCCCCTCAGCAGGCTCCCCCTCAGCAGGCTCCGCCTCAGCAGGCCGCGCCGCTGCCGCCCGGTACGATTATCCGCGTGCCCCCGGCTTTGGCCGGAATTTTTGTGAAGCCGCCGCCAACAGGTGACGCATCGTCTGCGCCCGTCTCCAAAACCATGCAGTTGAAGCCAGCCGGTCGCGTAACGTGGGATTACCTTCGGATGAACGATCCTGATTTGATCGTCGAGATCATTACAGAGGTTCAGGCCGGGAGACTAGACAAGAACATTCTTACGGGCTTGGCAAGCCCAGCAAGAGTTTCCGAGTTACTGGCGCAGAACTATGCAACTCTCAAGGGCCAGCCTGGGGACTCGAGCTCAGGTCGTTTCACCGACCCCGGCCTCGCAAGCGCGGACAACCGATGGGCAGAAGTTCTGAACCCCAAGATCGGCGAACAGTTGGCATCGGCAGGCGGGATATCAGCGCTGAAGGCTAAAGGCGTAGGGCTCAGTCCGGCGATCAAAGATATCATGATTAGAACGATTCCGCGGGCTGATTATTCCCCGGCCCAACTAAATTTGGGCAGCGTATATAACGGTCAGACTCGTATCGGAGTGATCAGTGTGATTGCACCAGTAGACAGCGTCGTCACGGCTTCCTTCCCGCGGGATGGCAAGCCCTTTCGGATTCTGAGAGCGCGAGCGCTGAGCGGGAAAGTAGCCTTTGAGGCCTCTGCCACCAATAAACTATTTCAGGTTCCGGTACTCAATGAAACCTACTCATCGACGACCCCACCCTTCCAGATCAATGTGAAGTCCGGCCAGAGGATCGAGTATGACATCGTGTTCGAGCCGCATTTCGTCCTGTTGGGGAACGAAGGAAATCCGGTCGGCAACTATGCGACGACGCTGCAGGTGGACAGCGACAAGACGTGGTTTGCCGGTGTTCCGATCATAGGACGCTTTGAAGGCGTTGCGCTCGGGGTTATCGGCATGATCGACGACAACGACATCACGGTGATTTATGACGGCACCCCATGCGGGCAGCTTGTGGATGTGCCCGCCAGCATGACGTTTATCAATGCCGAGCAACAAGCGCTGAATGTCTCGGTATCCGCGGCATCTATTTCACGCAGCTTGAATGTCCAGCCGTTCACCGTTTCAATTGGTCCCGGGCAGACCAAGCGGGTACTTATCCCCCTCAAGAGGACTTCCTGCATGCAAGAAGGGGTGCAATATAACGGAACACTCAAGTATACGTATCCGGGCGTCGAACGGCGCGCCGATTTCGGTGTGAATTTCTACCCGAGTTCTTTTGCGTGGGAGGACAGAGGAGATGTGGGGTCATGCCATTACACCATTGATATTTATGCCTACCCCGATGGCGCGACAGCGTTTAACGTCACGTTTCGAAATAAGAACCTCGTCTTGCAGAAGCAGTTCGATTTCCGCTTTTCAGTGTTAGGACGCCGCATTGGAAGCAGCGTGCTCCAGGATGGGCCGAACACGGTACATACGAAGATCAGAAAATGGGTGCTCCACCATTCTTTTATAGCAGAGAATTATATCCGGCTGGCAACCGCTGAAATCCAACAGGACCTGAACTGTCATGGTTACTGAGCAGTGAAAGACTTGAAGTCAGGCAGGTGGTAGGAAGAGCAAGACAAAAAGGAGGTATCGCGATGAACTCACATGTGTTTGGAAGAGCATTAGTGCTGGGATTGATCTGGATGCTGGCGGGCGCGCCTGCGGTAATGGCTGCGGACGAACCCGGCAAACAACCGACCGCTCCGTCAGGCGATGTACAGGAACGGGCGCTCCCAAGAGCGCAATTCGGTGGAACCATGGCTCCTGCTATAAAGCCCAGAATCACAGGGTGGTACTGTACTCTCAGTAATAAGACATGTTACTGCGACCGGACTAAGAAGGGTGACTGCGAGCAAATGAACGCCATGGTTTGCGACGGCCCCCCTGTCAACACACACATAGACACTGCTGAGTGCAAAGCTTTGCAATAGGGATCTCATCAGTTCGTACTGTCGGTAACAGAAAAGGAGAAAGACCATGAAATATTCATCTTTGCCAATGGTTGGAGCCCTCGGTTTGGTGTTCATTTTGGCGGTAATGGCTGCCGCTCCTCAAGTCGTGATCGCGGATGTTGAAAGGCAAGTCGGCCAACAAGGAAGCCTTGTCGTTGATGCGAAGCCTGGTGAGCCGGCACAGCCGCCACCTTCTTCGGGTGACGTACAGGAACGGGCGCTCCCGAGAGGGCAATTCGGTGGAACCATGGCTCCTGCTACTACTATGTCGTTCGGATGCAATGTGGAAACCCGCAAGTGTAAGTGTTATGACAGCGCCGACTGCGCTTGGATGAAGCGCCTGGTACAAGCCTGTACCGTTCCTGCGGGGTGCACGAAGAACTGCGAATGCACGATGAAATAAGCACCAAAATAGGAAAATAATCAGGCGGAACAGACGAATCTTTTCGGTTTTGCTGTGCCGAGGTAACAGGAGCCAGTAGCCATGGTTCGAACAATCATTTTTATTGCTGCCGCGCTGGTGGGCATCCTTTTCACGTCTGCTTCTGGCGCAGAGGAGCCGCCTTATGCCGATCCTGCCTGGCAACAGGCGGTGGAGAAAGCCATTGAGTCGTACATCCGTTCCCACCCGGAGGTGATTGAGCAGACGCTCCAAGCGCTTGATGCCAAACGCCAGGCGGCAGAACAAGAGCGTATGAAGGCCGCGATCGCTGCCCGCCAGTCCGATCTGCTGAACGATCCGAGTTCCCCAGTCAGCGGAAATCTGAAGGGCGACGTCACAGTTGTTGAGTTCTTCGACTACCGCTGTGGGTTCTGTAAGCAAGTGGCGGCTGCGGTCACACAGCTCCAGAAAGAAGATCCGCGCGTCCGTATTGTGTACAAGGACTTGCCGATTCTCGGTGAAGCCTCCGAAACGGCGGCAAAGGCGGCGTTAGCGTCGCGAGCACAGGGGAAGCACCAGGCATTTCATGAAGCGCTGCTGGCGTCAAAAGAGGATCTGTCTCTTGCCAAAGTTCTGAAGATAGCCGGTGAAGTGGGGCTCGACGCAACGAAAATCCAAGACGATATGGCAAACCCAGACTACGACGCCGTCATCGAGCGCAATCGAGCATTGGCGAGGGACTTGGGTATCAACGGCACGCCGGGATTCATCGCAGCCATGGAGCTACACCCGGGCGTGCTCGATCTGAACGGACTCAAGGAGCTGGTGGCGCGAGCACGCAACGTGAAATAACGGCAATCCGAGTTTCCCAGGCATCGAGTTCTGCAAGGGTTGAAACTGAATTGGAAAGAACGGATGTCATGATTCAAGCAAATTGCCGCCAAGCCCACATCCTCCGCGCGACGCTCTCTCTGTTCATCGTCACGCTCTTGTGTGGCGTCCCAATCGGATTCGCAACCGAGTCGGCGGCTCCCTCTTCTTCGGCACAGGAACAGAAAAACCAACCGGCAGAGACTGGGGACATTCAGGAACGGGGCTTGACGAAGGATGCGTCGGGGAAGGTGCAGGGAGACAAGAAAGTCACGCCGCAACGAACCCAGCCCGGAGGAGGGCTGCCGGCGAAGCTCTGCCATGAGGTCACTCACATGAGGACGCAGTGCCGATGTGACAATTCAACCGACTGTCAGGTCCTGTCGACGCTCTGTCCTGGGTCATGTCCCGCCGGCAGTCAGAGCTGTCAGTGCACCCCCTTATTCCGTGGCACGCCGCCTCCACTGCCTCAGAATCTGTGCGGGTATCAGGTGCCGTGGACAATCACGCAGTGCTCTTGTGACAATCAGGCCGATTGTCAGTTGTTGTCGACGGTCTGCCCCGGATCGTGCCCGCCCGGCAGTCAGAGTTGTCAATGCACTCCATTACAAAGGCGGTGAAGACCTCTTTAGCATTACCAACACAGGGGGAAAGAAAACCATGAACACCATTAGCCGGATTACAACCCCTAGGAGCAGCATCCTGTTCCTAGCCTTGACGGTCGGACTCGCGGTGTTGTTCGGCTCGTCCGATGTCAGTTTGGCCCTACAAAAGGACCCAATTTACAATAAATGCGCATGCGGCTGCAGAGACCCTGCAGGATTTGGTGAGATCCTCGAGGGTATTAGTAACACGGCTGGAGTCGCCTGTAGCGCCTATGACGGGAAAGCCTGCACCATCACCAACGCAGACGGAACTACAAGCACCGGACATACTACGGGTTGTGTAGGCGATAAAGCGGGTGGGACAAGGGCCACGATCGGGCCCTCACTAGGACCGAACGCGCCGGTTCTGCAGCAGACACCGACCACGCCTGGGGGAATGCGTGCGCCGTCCACCGGAACAATCCGGCGGCGGGGCATCGAGGGTGAACAGCCGGCCGAGCCGACGCCTCCATCGCCGACGGTGCCTGAGGAAAAAGGGAAGTAGACGGGTGTAAGAGGTCTGACCCCATATTGACCGAAGTAGGAGGTGCGGCATGCGTCAGTATCGATCGATATCACGGGTTATCACGGTTTCTTTTCTCATGGGTCTTGCCGGATGTGCCGGAGCCGCTTCTGATAGCAAGGAGCAGACGAAATCCAGTGAAGTTCAGGAACGTGCGGTGATTCGCGACCAGAGGGAACTGGGGACCTTCACGCCTTCTCAAAAGCCTCCACCTCTTACCCCACTGCCGTCGAAACCAGCCCCCGCTACGGGTCCCACTGGGCCGTCATCTGTCGTGGGCGGCATACTTGAACCCGACTACAAATACCCCTGGGTGGTGAGGATGGGCGGCTGCGGTGGGGTACTCATCGATCCAGAATGGGTCCTGACGGCCGCACATTGCGTCACGCCTAACATCGGGTTTGGCAAGCTCACCTATAGCCGGACCGATCCGTACTCCGGCAAGGTAAGCACAGAAACGCGCGCTCCTGCTCCTGTTGGGTCCAGGCGCGACGGCGTGTACCTCCATCCGAACTACGCTCCCAGCAGCGATTATGCCAACGACATCGCGTTGATCAAGCTGGAGAAGCCCTTCACGATCAACCCCTTTATCCAGACCGTCGGATTGCCGAGAGATTTCCGTAACCCAGGCAGGGTGGGAATTCTCGCGTCAATCGATCACACGGCACAGCTGCCTCCAGGGCAGCTCTCCACCTTCCATGGCCCCATCCCTCCAGGTGACTACGCGCCAAAAATGTACATCACCGCCATGGCTGCCAACGCCGCGTTATGCAAGGGCGACAGCGGATCAGGATTCGTGACCGTGGAGAATGGTCGCGCGACGGTGCGAGGCATCGCCTCGCAAGGTTCGATCAACAACTGCACAACGCCATCCGGTGAAGCCGTGTTCACGGATGTCTTCGCATTTCGAGGGTGGATCCTTCAAACGATGGGCAAAAACGACACCGTGTTGTCCGGCAACACACGCGTGCGCTGGAGCGGCCGCGCGGCGCGCGGCGTGATGGGTATCGGTTGCATCAACCCTTACGGCACGCTGTGGGGTCCGCTCAACGTGGTCGGCGTTGAGGAAGGGGCGGTGTGTGAGCCCGGACAGACGCAGACCGTCATGTGCAACCTCGAGAAAAATCAGGGCAGCGTGGGGCCGATGATGGTGCCCACGCTCTCCGGCCTCACCATGAGGACGACAACGGCCAATGGTACATCGGTGCAAACACTTCCCTCTTCGGGCAACACCGCCAGCTTTTTCGGTCCGCTACCCGCAGGCGCTTCTCGCGAGTTCACATGCCAGATCGGCACACCTGTCACGCCAGGAACGATCGGGGGCGTGGGGGGCTCGGCCGTCTTGAGCCGTGGCGTGGAGGATGAGTCAGCTGGTGAGCCGACAGTAAATCAACCGAGCCCCTTTGACCCACCGGAGGAGACCACACTGAAGCAGAAATAAGAGCGCCAGACCCCAGATAGCCGCTGAAGTGCGGTAAACCAGACTACGACGATGTCATCGAGCGCAATCGGCAAAGACCTTATGGCGCGCGTGAGGACACGATCGAGCCGGCAGTGACGAGGCACAAGGCAATGGATTCAAACTCAAAAGGAGGAAGGGTCATGGGTATTGTAACAAGGAAAGGATTGATGCTGAGTTTGATATCGACACTGCTAGCCGCGCCTGTGGCGCTTGCTGCGGACGAGCCCGGCACACAGCCGACCGCTCCGTCAGGCGACGTCCAGGAACGGGCGATCATTCGCGATCATCGGGAACTGCCGGGGACCTTCACGCCTTCTCAAAAGCCTCTACCCCCGTTGGCGCAGCCGATGCCGCCGGCATCGGCCCCCGCTACGGGTCCCACTGGGCCATTGCCTGTGGTCGGCGGGACAAATGAGCCCGACTACAAATACCCGTGGGTCGTGCGGATGAACGGTTGCGGCGCCGTGCCGATCGATCCGCAATGGGTCCTGACGGCCGCACATTGCGTCACCCCGAACATAGGATTCGGCAAGATCACCTATACCCGGACTGATTCGAACGGCAACGTGCAAACAGAAACGCGCCCTCCCGATCCTAATACCGGGCCTGCAAACAACCGGGGTGTGTTCATCCACCCGAACTATGCCCCCAGCCAGGATCACGCCAACGACATCGCGCTGATCAAGCTGGCGCAGCCATTCTCTGTCAACTTCGTTCTCCAGACGGTGGGATTGCCAAGATTTTCGCGTAACCCGGGCCTCGTGGGAACTGTTGCATCGTACATCAGACATGACAAATCGCCGGTGCCTCCAGGGCAGATTGCCATCTTCCGCGGGCCCATCTCTGCGATCGACTCCCCCACGAAGATTTTCGTTCCTGCTAACACAGCCGGCAACACTTCGCTCTGTCCCGGCGACAGCGGTTCAGGGTTCGTGACGGTCGAGAACGGCCGAGCCATCGTACGCGGAGTCGCCTCGCAAGGTTCCGTCTCGGACTGCATGACACCGTCGGGCGAAGCTGTATTCACGGATGTATTCGTCTTCCGCAATTGGATTCTTCAAACGATGGGCAAGAACGACGCGTCGTTGGCCGGCAACACACGCGTTCGCTGGAGCGGTACCGGGGCGCGCGGCAAGATAGTGATGGGCTGCAGCCACCCGAACACGCCGTATTGGGGTCCGCTGAACGTCGCTGGTGTCGAGGAAGGGGCCGTGTGCGATGGTGGTCAAGCGCAAGGGATCATTTGCCAGCTCGATCAAAATCAGGCCAGCACGAAATTTGGGCCGCCCCAGATTGTCGGCTTCACGATGAGGACCACCATGGCCAACGGCGTCAGTCAGGTGGTTTCACTTCCTTTCGTGAGTAACCTGGCTCAGTTTGCCGGCCCATTGCCTGCAGGCGCTTCCCGCGAGTTCACATGCCAAATCGGCACAGCCTTTACGACAGGAACGATCGGGGGCGGGGGCTTGGCCGTCTTGAGTCGTGGCGTGGAGGATGAGTCAGCTGGAGAGCCGACAGTGGAACAACCGAGCCCCTTTGACCCTCCAGAGGAGACGACACCGAAGGAAAAAGAAAAGGGTCAGACCCCGTAAGTCAGGCTCGTCGAATGGAGAGAAAATGGGGACAATCCCCATTTTCTCCTCCCTCAGTAGCTTATTTCAAAAACCTGTCCGCACAGTTCATGACATACAGGATGCAACATCGCGGTGGTACGTCTCATGAAGCCTTAACTCGCGGCCAAGAGTGAGATGAGTAAGGAGCAAGGAGGACTGACATGAAATCGAACTGGCCAGTACTCGTTTCCCTATGCACATTGGCCCTGCTGGCGTGTGCACCATCTCGGAATCTCCCGAGTTCTGCCAGCACAACTGCACGCGAAATCGAGGCGGCGGAACAGGCTGCGGCCACGCCGCTCGTCCAACCTCGTGGCCTCGGTGAGCCGGAGCGGCTGCCGGTAATTCTTGGGTATCAGGTGCACATGCAGAGCACCGAGGGAAAGCCGGTTATTCTTGAACCTGGCAACTACCTGATTGAAGTCTCTCCTACTCCCCCGCTCAAGCTCATCAGAGAATGGGACAACCAATCCTTGATGCTCTCGGCGCAGGTTGGGGCCCATCATGAGACCCTAGCGGCACCGAAGGCCGTCTCCATCATCGGCCCGGGCGAGGATGAGCGTCATGTCGTGCTGCTCCTGCCTGATGGCAAAACCGTGGACGCCAGCGGCTCGCACGGCGGCGTCACCACACGAGCCGCCAACATGGCCAGCCCGGGTGCCATTAGCCAGGCCCCGTCGAACATTGTCACGGTCCCGCTCTCCAACCTCAAGGTCCGGCCACTCCCCCAAAAACCAGCCAGGTCGGTGTACTACAAGGGCCTGCTCAGAAACCGTGTGGTGGTGAAGTTCAAGGAAGGGGCGGCGGTACGCGTGGCCCAACCCCTCCAACGAAGCGCGAAGCCGTCCTTGGCGCTGGTTCCCAGTCTCATGGATGCAGAATCGCAGAAACGGATGCAGCACCTGAACTTGACGGACGCGGTCGTGCAAACCGATCTCGGCAAAGTTAATCAGATCCTCGCTCGTCCCACCGTGCAGGCCGTCGCGCCGCTCTTTTCGCGGCCCGATCAGTTTCTTCGATCCGAGCGAGCTGAGGCCGAGCGTCAAACTGGCATCGAACTGGCGGACTTGGGCAATTACTTCCGGTTGTCGCTCGAGCCGACAGCAAAGGGCGAAGACATCGTCGATGAATTGAACGCGCTGCCCTCGGTGGAGATTGCGTATCTCGCACCGATTCCAGTCAATGCGCTGGCCGATATCCCGCCGACGACCATGAACTATCAGCCCAACCAAGGGTACCTCATCGACATTGACGCCCCGTATGTCTGGCCATACTTTGGTGGCAAGGGTCAGGGGGTCCGCGTCATTGACATTGAGCAGGCGTGGCGCCTGTCTCACGAAGACCTGCCCCCGCCTTTCTACAACGATCCGAACCCCGCTGTAGCCCAAGATCACGGCACGGCCGTCTTTGGAGTGATGGGCGCAGGTGGGAATGGCTACGGGGTGACAGGGATCGCACGCAACGCACAGTTTGGGTTCGTTTCAACGTATCGTCCGGACGGAGAGTCGAATACAGCTGATGCCATTATTGTGGCGATGAGCAAGCTTCGCCGATTTGACGTCATCCTCATCGAAGCTCAAGTCTCAGGGCCGCCCAGTGGCCAGCCGTGTCCCTCCTCCTGCAATTGCGACCAATTCGAGCTTGTTCCTGTGGAATACAACCAAGCGGAGTTCGATGCGATTCGGTTTGCCACGGCCTTCAACCTCAATGTCGTCGAAGCCGCCGCCAATGGGGGAATGAACCTGGACGACCCCCGCTATGGGCAGAGGTTCAACCGCACCTTTCGAGATTCGGGAGCAATTCTGGTCGGCGCGCGAGCGCAAGCCGGTCAGTTTCCCACGTGCTTTAGCAATTCTGGAAGCCGTCTCGATGTCGCCGCATGGGGCGAACGGGTCTGGACGACCGGTTATGGCACTATCCGGGTGGCCGGAGCCGAAGGGGACGCAGGCCAATGGTACCACCATGACTTCGGTGGGACTTCCAGCGCGTCGGCTATCGTGACCGGCGCGGTCGCATGCCTGCTGGGGATCCAACAACACATTACGCACGCCGCGGCGCAAGCCGGCGTCCACAAGATGAATCCGGCAGAACTCCGGACCCTGCTACGGGAGACTGGAAGACCTCAGGTGTATTTGTTGGATCGGCCGATTGGCCCCACGGTGAATCTGCGCAATGCCTTCGCTCTCTGGTCGCGCGGGATGCCCTTCCCGGCCATACCATTGGAAAACCTTCCGCCGCCGGTGGAGGCCCCGTTAGAGAGTGCTCCCAAATCGCCGCCGACGCAAACTCCACCCATTCCACAGCCAGGGCGATAATGCTGGAAGCCCTGAAAAAGAGCATTGCGCCATTCCTTCGTCTGGCATTACTCGTCACGGCGACTGCGCTGACAGGGGCCTGCGCGACAACGCAGGACACACCATCGCGCCTCACGACGGTGACGATTGAGAAGCCCGTCCATTTTTCCGCGCCAGATGGCGCGGATGTGCTCGCCGCGCCGGGCCGTTATCAGGTGGACTCGATCGAAGGCGCCACCCTCCGCTTGATGCCCGTAGATGCCGCGTCGTCTCCGCTGATTGTGGCGGCCATGGCGACAACCCATGGGGAAGCGCTCGCGGCTCCCGTGGCGCTGGCCGTGCCCGACGAAGCCGAGCAGACACTTTTGCACCTCGTGCTGCTACTCCCCGAGGGCAAGGGGCTGGATGCGGCTGGCTCGCTGACCGCCGTCCGGCCACGGGGAGGCAGTTTCGCTCCTGTGCCGCCAACGCAGATCCAGGCGGCCATGGTGCAGCAACAGCGGATCGTACCAGGTCTGCTTGGTCCTGAATTAGGCAGTGCACAAATCTTCATAGGCCCTCCCACGTTTTCCGTGGTCAGTTATGGTGGCAAATGTCTGGATTTCGGCGCACCGCCACAGGTGAGCGGCGCTCCGGTCTTCATTTATGGGTGCAACGGCACCATCGCGCAGCAAATCGAAGTGCGGGAGGTCAACAACCGTCACGAGGTCATCCTGCGTGCCGGCACGAAGGTCATCGGCGTCAAGGGGTCTGCTGTACTCGCTCGGGATACGGCGCCGATCGTAAAAGGAGGAGATGTGCGGGGTCCTATGTATACGACGTTTGATGGCCCACTCCAGTTGCAGGATGAGCCCGGTCCCATGGGGCCAGCCCCGGGGCAGATTTTTGCGCTCGATGGCGACAGCATCATCCTGGCGGCGGATCGCACCCGCGTCGTCAAAGTGCAGGGCAACCGCGGTGCGAACAGGACGCCCCTCATCCTGGGTTCTCGCGAGCTCGCTGACGCCGAGTTCTGGACGTTTGTCGCCACCGACAAGAGCAACCGAAAACCGACGAGCGGCTTTGTGCGCGTGCCGCAGGAGAAAGACTTTGTCCGTGCCGTCAGTGAGGCACCCCCGGGCACAGTCATCGAAGTGGATCCAAGCGCCTCGATCGATCTGCCGAATGTGTATCTGTTGATCCCGGAAGGTGTCACGATCCGCAGCAATCGCCGCGGCACGAATTTCGGAGGAGAATTGAGGACAGCGAAGCTGTCCGCCAATGGAACCCTGCTCGAAATCGCCGGCAATGATGTGCGCATCACAGGTCTGCGTGTGAAAGGACCAAGCCGAAGCACCGAGATCAGTCAGGTTTCTTTCAGAGGCATTCTCATACGCGACAATCTTTACCTTCGTACGATCATTGATCATAACGACATCTCGGACTGGACAGGTCAAGCCGTTGACGTCTGGGGAGCCGACCAGCCGGACGTCTGCGGGGACTTTCGGGATCCCAGAGGCTCCCGCCCGAACAACGCCCGCGTCGCGCGCAATTTCATCCACCATAACCAAAGGCAGGAGGGGGGATACGGTGTCCAGGCGCACAGAAACGGGTTCCCACTGATCGAGGGCAATACGTTTGTTTCCAACCGCCACGCGATCATGGCAGACGGATCAGGATGCACGAGCTACCTCGCCTGGAATAACCTTGTGCTCTGGGACGTACCGACACAGGAAAAATTCGTCATAGCTAGATGGAAACCGCATGATTTCGATGTGCACGGGACTGGTGACAACGGATTTGGCGGGCGTGCGGGTCAGTATTTCGAGATTGCCCGGAACACGTTCCTGGGCACGCAATACAAACATGAAAATTTTGACTTGCGCGGCGAACCCAGCTACCGGGTTGAGTTTCATCACAACGTGTCGCTCCGGAGCCCTGAGGATGCGGTTGTCTGTAGCGACTGCGGGGCAAAAAACAAACTCCTCATTTACGATAATAACCAGTTCAATGCTCTCAATCCCACCACCCGCCTTGGCGTGGGCGATTTCGACGGCGACGGGAGAGATGACCTGTTCCTGGCCACCGGCACCGCTTGGTACTACTCTCCGGCAGGCAACGCCGAGTGGCGTTTCCTCAGTGCCCAGCCAGACGGGATCGGTAGTCTCCTGTTCGGGGATTTCGATGCGGATGGGCGGACTGATGTCTTTACCCAGCGTGGACGTGACTGGCTCGTGTCCTGGGCGGGGGCTTCTCCATGGGAAAAGATTAACGAAAGCGACCCGGCGCTGAGTGAGTTCCGCATCGGGGATTTCATTGGTGACCAACGCGCCGATGTGTTTTACGCCGATGGACAGCGATGGTGGGTGGCCGATGGCGGGGTCGGCGCGTTCACGCACACGCAGGATTCGGGCTACCGGGCTGCAGATCTGGGGTTTGGAGACTTCAACGGCGATCGGAAAATGGATGTCGTCGGTGTGGTGAGTGGCAAGTGGATGGTCTCGTTGAGCGCCACAGGAAGCTGGGCGGGCTTTCCGCTGCGTGAGGCGTTGACCAAGACCATGGCCGGCCTGATCATTGCGGATTTCAATGGGAACGGCCGCGCCGATATTGCCACCGCCTACGGCAAGAGTGTCTCGTATGACGGGCGTGGGAATTGGACAGATCTCCCTGCGCGTCCGGGGACGTTTGCGGCGATCGGGCGCTTCGACGCGAACCCCGGCTCGGATATCCTGTTCTACTGGACCAACGACAATCACCTCGGCATCCAATCATCAGGAGTGGGAGCGCCCCAAAGATACAGCACCCAGCACATGCGCTGAGAGCCTGCACGGGAGATTGCTCGTTGAAGATCCTGAGCATTGACGAAAGGAGCACGCCATGATTCGAGGACAAATGCTCGCGCTGGGCGCCGCAATGTTTTTCTTTGCAGGGGCCTGCGCAACAACGCAGGACACGCCATCGCGCCTCACAACGGTAACAATCGAGAAGGCGGTCCATTTTTCCGCCCCCGATGGAGCGGATGTGCTGGCCGCGCCGGGCCGCTATCAGGTGGACTCGATCGAAGACGTCAAGCTCCGTTTGATACCGGTAGATGCCGCCTCAGGACAGCCACTGACGGTGGCGGCTATGGCACTCCCGCATGAACAGTCCATTGAGTCACATGTGGCGCTTTCCATTCCCAGCGGAGAAGACGAACATCACGTGGTCCTACTCGCGCCGGGAGGCAAAGCTCTGGATGCGGCAGGCACGTACAGCGGCATACGGCCGCGCGGAGGAAGCCCCGCAGCGGTGTCCATGGTGCAGTTGCAGGCTGCCTTCGTCCAGCAGGGCCCTGTCGTCCGCGATCACCGCACGCCGCCGATCGGGACGAGGCCAAGCGACTTTGATCTCGCATACGCGTACGCTCCGATTCACTATCAAGATACGGACAGTACCAATTATCGCGCGGATTACATCGCCCGAGTCGATTACGACAACAATTGGATCGCCACCGACAACTGGGAAAATCTCACGAAGTTTCCGCTTGCCGCCTATGCATACTATTCCGTCGTCGAAACCTGCACGCACTGGTTCATTGCCTATGGATTCTTCCATCCCAGGGACTGGACCGACTCTTCCGCCGATCAAGAACATGAGAACGATATGGAGGGGTTGCTCACCATCGTCCGAAGGGATGGAACTCCTTATGGAAAACTCGAAGGGATGATCACGGTGTATCATTTAGACTTCTTTTCCTACACCCCTGCAGGCAGCCCGCTCCGGAACGGCCACGAGAATATCGACGGCACGTTGACCCTGCAGCAGTACGATGGCGCGTGGCATCCCCTCACCGTTCAGCAGGCGAAGGGGCATGGGTTGAAAGCCTTCCCCTATACGTCTGATTTTCACGGCAAACCCAACGAAGACGGCGTCATCTATTTTCCTTCACGGACCAGGTCCGATGTGCCGACATCAGGAAACGATCGGCATGTGGACTACATGCTAATCGACTTCTTTGCGCCGGGGGGGTTATGGCAGCGCCAACTTGACGAAGCCCCCCTCGCGCGCAACCAAGCACAAACCTTTGCGAGATGGGGAGCTATAAAGGGCGACGGGGGTGGCGGGTGCGGCTCCGGCATCACGGTCACCTGCTCTACCGATTCGCCTCATCCTCCCTGGGGCTGGGACGATCACGACGATGGCCCAACATACGCAGGGGAAATGGCCCTCGATCCAGCCCACCTGGTCGCCCACTACTTCAGCGGGCTCGGCGCGTTCAGTACGAAGTACGTGCGGAATCGCTATATCACCGACCTGAAGAATCGTGGATATCGACACGGGCAGGTCCCGCGTGGATGGGCCAAGGAAGTCCCTGTACAGGGGGGCCAAACGGTGGTGCTCGATGATCGCACCGATCGAATTAATATTGATGTACTGTTCACAAAACTGACGACGGCCTGTCCGTAGCGGCGGTATCGATCGGAGTGAGCCTGTACGCACGACTCGAAAGGAGATCGTCATGAGGACAATGCTTTGGTTGCTTCCCAGTATTTGTTTCGGCGTGGTTGCCTTTGCCTCGGCAGCCGATCTCAATGTTCAGAATCCACCGACGATTACGTTAAATCGGGAGGTACATTTTACCTCGGACGAAGGAACCGATATCGCGGTTGCACCAGATTCCTACGCCATTGGACCAGGGTCGGAATCTCGATCGGTCATCGAGCTGCGCAAGGGAACGGACACGATCACATTGCCGGCTGCGGTGACAAGTCACCAGGAACAGGTTTCCTCTCATGTCGCTCTGCTGATCTCGGACGATCCTGATAGTCTACATATCGTGCTACTGCTCCCCGGCGGAAAAGCGTTCGATGCCATAGGGTACTTCAGCGTCGCAAGGCCGCGAGATGTGCAGTCCAGAATTCCCAGTTCCAGCCGAATCAACGCCGCCCTGATCCAGCAAGAAGCAAACAAGGTTGGGCCTTCGATCGGGGGTAGTGCCGTCACATCGAATCCAGCGATTCTTGCAGAGCTTCAGCGACGCACGGCAGAAGAAGAGAAGGCCAAGAAAGAACTCGAGCCCCAGGCGCTGCTAGCAAGGATTCGCGTGCTGGAAAGTCTACTGTCGTGTATGGGTCTGTGGAGTTACACCGGAAGCAGACCATATCTTGGACCTGGGGGTGGGGTTGGTTTTTCGGAGGTGAGATGGGACGGTCACAGATGTCCATGAGGCGTTATCTGGCAAACCTCAAGGAGTTATCGCAGCCTAGGCCCGGCCTGTGCCCGAGGCGCAAGAGAGACGCGTTTCTGTCTTACCTTTCCTGTCTAGCCTTTAGTCTTATCACCTTGACGGCCCTTGGCTCGGTAGCGCTGGCAGCCGGCGCCTCAGACGGCCTGTGGCTCATCACCCCGGAGGAAGCGGCGACAGCAGACGAGGCCGAGCCGCTGATCCGGTCGCGTGGGCTTGGGCCAAAGCTTCCGGACGCCGGCCCTATGATCGAACTCCTCAAGCCTATCGAGCACGAGACTATCTCGGTGCCCACTGAAGTAGTGGTTCGATTTACCCCTCGCAGCGCGCCAGTGGATCTTTCGACATTAAAGGTGAGCGTCGTAAAGCTGGTCCGTATCGACATCACCGATCGATTGACCGCTTACGCCTCCCCGACCGGCATCAAAATCCCCGACGCGAACTTGCCGTCGGGTGAACACAAGGTAAGAATAACCCTGGGCGATGCAGAGGGTGGCGTCACCAGCAAAGAAGTGATATTCAGAATACCCTGATGATGCACCACACTATTGACTGCGACGCCTACACCCTACGGCGTTGAACTTAGCATAGAGAATCTGAGGGGATAGTAGTATACCCCCCTTTGTGATATAAGGTGCTGCCGGCAGGCGCGACGGCGCGGTGATCCTTTGTCTTTCAGCTGACGTACCGCCCAAGGGCAAAGCCTCTCTCCCCCACGGTCCTGCTCGAGCCCATGGTTGAAAATGCAGCCTACCCAGACCAAGCATGCGGTGCTTTAGTGCGCTCCTGTAGACCATCGCAGTCAGACGCAGAGAAAGGACAGCCATGATCAGACCACTATCCGCCACCATTACGTGCCTCGTCGGTAGTCTCCTCATCACAGCCATGGGATGGGCGGCGCCCGAATCCCCTGCCGTGCTGCTCGACAGGGCGGTGCATTTTACTTCGCCGGACGGCAGCGACCTGACAGTGGCTGCCGGCACGTACCGCGTTGAGCAATCCGCGGAGACGCACCTCCGGTTAGTTGCCGCTCCCCCGCAGCCGGCCATAGAGATCCAGGCCATCGCGACGACGCATGAGGAAACCGTCGCGTCGCCCCTAGCGTTGGCGATCGCCGCAGAGGGCCAGGAAGACGAAATCCATCTTGTGTTGCTGCTCCCCGGCGGGCAGGGCTTGGATGCGACAGGCTCATTCAGCGGGACGCGTGCGCGAGCGATCGCTTCAGCGCTCGGTCGCGTGCAAGTGCAGACTGCCGTCGTCCAAAGCAAGGCGACAACTTCGCCCGTGCCCCGCGTGCCAGCGGCTGCGGCTGCCATCACAGCGGGACCGTCACAGCGGGACCTTCACCCTCCCAGGCGGCCACTTCGAATCTCAAGGTGGTTGGGAAGTTTGATGGGAGGCTTCCCGAAAGCCTCCACCCGGGGTGGCGATATGTGAGCCTTGAACTTAATGACCCCACCTCGGTTAGTTCAAATTCTGCAAAATTTAAATTCTATCCTATGAGACAGGTGCCCCCGAATCCAATCGTCTGGGTTCAGGATCCACGAGTCGAGATTACCTTTTTTGATGAATACCGGGTCCCGTATACATATACTTTCTCCTGTACTCTCGATTGGGATTGGAACTTCCCCCCTCCACATCGCCCAATGGTGGCCTCTATGGGTGAGTGGCGCCAGATATTTACGCCCTTGCAGGGACAACACACTATATTTACGCCCTTGCAGGGACAACACACTTACGATTTTACGTTTTCACCGCCAGAGGCCACGGTCACAATTTTTAGATTGGAAATGTCCAAGGAACCCTTCCCGGAACAAGACTTTAATACGTGGACGTTTTTAGGCTGCACTGTGTATGCGGCTAAACGCTGAGAAAAACTGGG
>CAWBGA010000002.1:0-457162 GCA_963788195.1 Nitrospirota bacterium | reverse complement strand
CACGAGGTCGTCCCCTCGAATAACCAGGACGCTTTCCGGTATCAGATCCAGTTCCTTCAATAAATCTTGCACGCGTTTCGGCCCGGCGATGTTCAATTCCCTCACAGGACGGGTGAACAGAATTTTCAAATCTGTGCCTCGCGTAAGAAACCTGCCGCCTCCTCCGGAAAGACGGGATTGATATAGAAGCCGGCCCCCCATTCAAAGCCGGCGACTTGAGTGAGCTTCGGGATGATCTCGATATGCCAATGATAGAAGTCCCCCGTCGGTTCGCGCAAGGGCGATGTGTGGAGGAGAAAGTTGAACGGCGGCATCCCCAGAACCCGATCGATCCTTCCGAGCGTATCGGCAAAGAGCCGGGCGAGTCCTTCGACCTCAAACCTTTCGATGTCCTCGTAACAAGAGCCATGTCGCTTGGGAAGTATCAACAGCTCAAAAGGAAAGCGCGCCGCGAAAGGCACGACACAGAGAAAGTCCCCATTCTCTGCGACTACGCGCGTACGATCCCGACTCTCCTGCCGGATGATGTCGCAATACACGCAACGCTCCTTATTCCGGTAATGCTGGCGGCATCCTTCGACTTCTGCCTGCACATTGATCGGAACAATCGGCAGCGCGATCAGTTGCGAGTGCGGATGCTCAAGGGTCGCCCCCGCAGCAGGGCCATGATTTTTAAATACCAGCACGGACCTGAGGCGCAGGTCTTTCCGTAAATCAAGAATACGGTCGCGGTACACCCACAATAAATCTTCGAGGTGCTTCTGCGGCAACCTGTCGATCGTTGCTTTGTGGTCCGGCGTCTCAATAATCACTTCGTGGGCTCCGACACCGTTCATGCGGTCATAGAGACCGTCGCCTTCCCGGCCGAGATCGCCCTCAATCCGGAGGGCCGGAAATTTATTCGGGACAACTCGTATCTTCCACCCCGGACTGTCAGGCAAGGTCCCCGGGGTCCGGTAGGCCAGAATTTCAGGAGGCGTCTGAGCTTCATTGCCCGGACAAAATGGACAGAGCGGCAGGGCGGGCAGCAATGAATAACATTTTTGGAAATCGTTCGGTCGCTGAACCCGATCAGTTGAGAGGATCACCCATCGGCCGATTACTGGATCACGTCTGAATTCAGCCACAAATGTAGATCCTTCAACCTGTTCAGGGTAGTGGTGATACAGGAGATTACAATTCACTGATCTCCAGACGTGCCTCGAGTTTGACGGGAACGCCGGGTTTAAGATGGACTATGGATGATGCCAAAATGCAGGAGCCCTGATAGGTCCGCTCGAAGCCCTCTTCTGATTGGAAACGGTCTCGATGGGCGCAAACCAGAAATCGCCCCGGCGGTCAAGCCGGATCGCCACCCGAAAGCGCTGCCATTCATCGACCAAGGCGAACCATTCCGCCTGTGCCACCTCGCCGCGCTCATGCAGCCGGATGTGGCTGCTGCCGGGCCATTCATAATAGCGTTGGGGGTCGTTGCCGGCGAGCAGCGTCATGTTCAACTCCATGCCGAAGCGCAAAGAACAGGGTTCGGCTCCCTGACTTTTCAGCTTATACACGACCGTCAACCTCTCCTCCCGTCCAGAGAGCCGATAGACCTTTTCAATCGAAATGGGGATTACCTGACCATTGCGACGGACCGTGCCGGCAAACTTCAGCGGCAACGTGAGTATGCTATTCGTGACACGGTGTTCTCCCAGTTGATACCGTGCTCCCACGAAATCACCCAGTTCCACATCGTCAATGCGGTCCAAGGCTTCCCAAGGAGTACTGGGGTCCAAAAATCGATCCACGAAACTGCTGCGGCGGTGCCGGTCATAAATCAGTTTTTGATCCAAGCCGCGCTCTTTGACCTTGACAAGTTCGTGGATCGACTTGGGCGGACCGCCCCCGGCATCAACCTCATGAGAAGCCTCGGCAAGCTTCCCATGATAGGGCTCGGGCTGCCGCGCAAGGACATTCAGCAGATTGAATTGGGCAGGGCGATAATCCAGTTCAAGCAGGCTTCCTCCACAGGCCGGCGCCACACAGAGGCCCAACGCCTGGGTGGCAATGAGCACTTCCTGATGACCGTCGCGGTCTATGTCTACCACGCGAACATCCACCCATCCTGCACGCGAATCGCCGCTATGAGCAGCCGTGTCAATCCGGATTTCGGCGGCAATCAGGTTGCGATACGTTTCATGCCGCAAATTGCCGAGATAGAGTCCGCCGAACAGGCCGTGCCAGTAGACGTCATTGCCCTGGGCTCGCCACAAAAAATCCCGCGCTTCCGAAACCGTTCCGCCGGCCGGCATTGTCGCGATCCGTTCGCTCACATCCAGCATGCGTTTGTGCATGTGATTGGACTCGGAATACTTCATGAGGAATCCATCCCAGAATCCCCCGCGTAAAAACGGTTGAAAGGCCGCAAGCCGGCCTTCCCGCTCCAGTTCGGCACGACGCTCATGCAGAGCTTTAGAAGCCTGCGCCGGCAGGGCCCACTCCATCATCTCTTCATAGGAGGCCGACGGCAGGTACATGCGCCCGGTGGCCGGATGGCTTGTAGATACTCACTAAAGGTGCTGAGCCGGATCCATTCGGCATTGTGCTCGAGCGCAGTAAAAAGCCGCTCCAGATAGCCTTCCACAAATACCCACTGATGTGTCCCCGGCCACATTCCGAACTTTTCGCCGTCATCGGCATAGGTCACCGCGGTATCCTCACCGCGGACCCGAAGTCGCCCCAACACGTCGATGAGCTCTTCGGGAACACGGAATGGAATCAGATACCGCAGGTCTTTATTGATCGGAAAAACGGCTAAGGGGTGACCTTCCCGCTCTGTCAAGTAATATCCACTAAGAGAGTCCGCTTCGAACCCGGCATTGGAAAAATGCGAATCATCCAGGATCGTATAGCGAACCCCGTGGGCGCGAGTTTTTTCGGTAGCCCGCCGTCCCACACACGCTCCGCGAGCCACAAGCCCTGCGGGCGGACACCCAGGAGGTCCTCCAGGCGTTGCGACAGGCCGTTGACCTGGCCGACGGCATCGCGATCCGGAATGACCGACAGGATGGGCTCGTACAAGCCACCTCCCAGCATTTCTACTTGGCCGGTTGCAATCAAGCTCCGGAGTCGTTCCAGAAAGAGGGGTTCCTCCTTGGCAAACCAGTCGAGCAGTGGACCTGTATAGTGCAATGACAGGCGAATGTGGGGGTGCCGCTCCAGGACATCGAGGAATGGCCGGTAACACTGATCAAACCCCTGCCGAAAGACCTGCTCGAAGTTGCCCACGGGCTGGTGGTTGTGAATGCCGAGAAGCAGCGTCACCAAGCTCATGTCATGCCTTCCACATGGTCGCCTCGAAGGTCTCGTCCGGCACGCGCAACGTGAGCGGTCCGTCCGCGGGCAGACGCTCGCATTCGAGCCCACCCTCCAAGACTTTAATCACGAGTTGCATCGTCGGACCCTTGACTGAATCCGAGATCTTTTACCGGCACCATCAGTTCAATAATTTTCTTGCTGCGAATGGTCTCGTATGTCCCTGCGTGAAAAAAGCTGGCGCCGTCGGCGCTTTTCAACAATGAAAAATGGTCCGGCTCCGTTCCACTCACGGGAACACAAGTTGTATATGGTTCGGTTCCAAAAACTGGACCTGCACCATGCGACCGGTCATGCCGTTGATCGATTCAGCCGGTTGGTTCTCGCTTTCCACGGGAACGGTATAGCGGACGTAGTCCGACCGGATCGAACCGCAGATAAAGCTGCTCCAGATTGAAGCCAAAGTAGACCCGGCGGAACAACGCCGGCCGTTTGTACATGGCACCCTGTGGGGATTGTCCGTCGATGTAACCTGCCCCTCGCCATTCATAAAAGTCAGTTACGATCCCGTCGATGCACGGAGCTATCAATGACACGGGTTGTTGCACCGTCGCTTCCAGGCTCTGCGGACGCCAGATCGGCTGCCTCAGAAACTCCGGGACTTCCTTCTCCAACAGCCGAAAGACGTTTCCCAAATGCATCCGGAACAACTCATCGAAGGTACTCTTATACTCGGTTACGAACTCATCACCATACCACCAAAACCAGTCGCTGCCCTCGGCCGCGTAGAGCTCATTCCAGGCTGCTTGAATCGTCTCCTCTGGTCTGACGACTCGATGTTGTTCCGCAAGCAGAAATCGGCGAGTCCGACCCAGCCGCTCCCAGGCGTTGTTGTCCTCAGAATGACCGATCCAGATCCGAAGCTCAGCATTGATCCACGATCCGGTATGAAGGCGCTCCAAGCGACTCGTGGGCGGGTGCTCCAGAAGCTCACGCTCGGGCGTAACGGTTTGAAATTCGATCTCTCCCTGTCGACCCTGGATCATATTTGTATATAGGGTCCTGAGAAAGGCTTCGCCGCCGTCTGGATAATGTTCCCAGGGATTTTCTCCATCCAGTATGACCGACACCAATGGACGTCCTTCGGGGGAGCGCTCAGCGACGGCGGCCAACCGACCGCTGAAATCTGCGGCAGCGGCAGAGGGATCATTACGCGCGTAGATAAATCCGACGGCGTCCGCGATCTCCCGATCACGGAAGAAGAGTGCGATCTCACGTCCTTCCGTGGAGAAGAGATAAGGCCGATAGAGCTGCACGTCCCGGTTCCGGATCCCTCGCAGGAAGCCGCAAGGATTCCTTCATCGGTTGCGGTCCATTGCACGCCAAGCTCACTTAACATGGGAACCATCTCGGGACATACCGATCCCTCCGATGGCCAGATCCCAACCGGTCTTCGCCCGAAGACTGCGGTGTGAAATTCGACGGCCATGCGAAGCTGCTCACGAGCATCTTCCGGCTGAACGAGAGTGGCCGGAAGGTGTCTTCGGGGCGCGATCGCCTGGCGAGTTCGGTATTGATCAGAAGGGGAGGATCGGGTGAAAAAATGGCGTCGTCGACAGCTCTACTTGGCCGTTTTCGGCAAGTTGCCTGAACAATGGGATGAGTTGTGCCAGCACTTGCCTTTGCGTAGAGAGAACCTCATGCTTGTCAGATTCGCTGAACTGGCGTCCCTTGGTGATCAGTTCTTTTAGGGCAGGATACCGGGCCACCGCTCGATGCCCAAACCATGCCAGATTGTGCCACACCTGCAGGTCCAGAAAATCCTGCGTGGAAAACCGAGTCGTCAGTGCCTTCGCCTCTCGGTCCCGCAATACTGACGACCCCGTTGAATAAGCAGGCTGTGGTATCGATCGTGCGGCCTGATCATGGTGTCCCAGTTCGCGGCGAAGAAGTGTCGCAGGATGAAGGCTCGCTGTTCGGCGCTCAAATCCGCGGCGGGGCAGGCGGCATGTAAGAAAAACGCGTCCTGCACGGTTCCCTGCGTCTGTTCCTGAATCTGGAGAAGGAGCGACGGTGTAAGATTGACGGTGGCCCGCATCTCCGGATGCTCTTCCAACAGCACGCCCATATCAAAATAGCCTTTCGTCGCATGGAGCCGTACCCATGGGAAGGGCGAGGTGTGGGTCAGAGGGTCCGTATAATAAGGTTGATGTAGATGCCAGAGGAAAGCGACCGCGACTGTTCTCATGTGGCATCAACCTAGCACCCGCCTACAGAACCGGTCAAGAAATCGAGAATGACCTTTTCGGCTGGGAGGCAGACTAAGGAATTGTCCTCACACAGAAACCTCGGTATGCTTAGGCGCACCATGGAGTGCCTTTACGTATTGTGGAACGCTTTCAATCTCCTCATTTGTTCTACTGGGCTCCCGTTGTTCTCTATGCGGCGCTGATTTTCTTTCTGTCTTCCTTGTCAGAGCCCGATGTATACGTTCCTCCTCTGCCGATCCCCTATGCGGATAAGGCTCTGCACGCGTTTGAGTACGGCCTCCTGGCGGTTCTGACGTATCGGGCCTTTCGATACGCAGGGGGCACGTGGTCAGCGGCGCATGCTGGGCTTCTTGCGGTCGCCGCCTCAACAGCCTACGGCATGACGGATGAATTTCACCAAGCCTTT
Source organism: Nitrospirota bacterium (assembly GCA_963788195.1). Lineage (GTDB taxonomy): Bacteria > Nitrospirota > Nitrospiria > Nitrospirales > NS-4 > NS-11. Next base: position 451,192 of record CAWBGA010000002.1, on the reverse strand, counting down.
GTCCCGTTGCGCGACGCCAATGTCTGGGATCTCGTCGCGGACTGCATGGGATCAATGCTCGGGGTTTGGAGCTGGTCGCACATCGAGCCGCAGCGACGGTCGGTTAAAGATTTTCCTGAGCCACGGAACCAGGTATAATCCACGCTTAATGACCTGTATCATTCCCCCGGTCCCGGAACCGCAGCACGTATCGGACACCCTGCGTAACAAACTCCCCTTCCGAACCGAACTCACACAACTGGCCCTCCTGGCGGGAGATGCCTCGAACCGCCGATATTTCCGTCTCCAAGTATCCGGTGGGCCCCCTCATTCTCTAGTACTCATGCAACTGTCCTCTCCGGATGCCTTTAAGCAGTCGGAAGAAGCAGTGAGCCAGCACGCGCCGGCAATCACCGAATTGCCGTTCGTGAACATTTTGAGACATCTCACGAAAGCCGATGTCGCCGTTCCCGAGCTGCACTACTATGACCAAACGGCCGGACTGCTGTACCTCGAAGATCTTGGCGATGTGACGCTGGCTTTAGCCTCGCAAGAGGGCACACACCCCGACACTCCCGAGCTTTATCGCGACGCAGTCGAAGCGCTCGCTCGTCTGCACCTCAAGGCATCGTTCCCTGCTGATGCGACCTGCCTTGCTTTCGGTCGCGCGTTTGACGTGCCGTTGCTGATGTGGGAGTTCGACCATTTCATCGAATACGGGATAGAGCGACGGGCGGGGATCACATTGGCTGAAGCAGAGGCCGGGACGATTCGGGCCGAGATGCGGAAAATCGCAGAGCTTCTCGCAAGCCAGCCACGCATTTTTACACATCGGGACTATCATAGCCGCAATCTTATGGTGCTTGATGGACGGTTGCGGGTCATCGACTTTCAGGATGCCCTGATGGGGCCTGCGAGTTATGATCTCGCATCACTGCTTCGGGATTCCTACGTATCTCTTCCCGAAGAGCTTATTGAAGAGCTGGTTGTGCGCTATCTCGAGATGAGGGCAAAATTCGGCGCTCCGCTGGATCGCGTGCAGTTCATGCGCCTCTTTGACATGACAAGCATCCAACGCAACTTGAAAGCAGCGGGGCGGTTCGTGTACATCCTCGCGGAGAAGAACAACGATCGGTATCTCCAGTACCTCCCTCGTACTCTTGCGAACGTCAAACGAAACTTGCTTCGGTATCCTGCTCTGCACCCGTTACGCAAAGCGCTCGTACGTCACGTCCCTGAACTGCAATGAAAGCCATGATCCTCGCAGCCGGTTATGGAATCCGCCTGCGACCGTTGACCGAGACAATCCCCAAACCGCTGCTGCCCATCGGAGGGCATCCCCTCGTCGTCTGGAATCTTCTGCTCCTCAGGCAGCATGGTATTACCGACGCGCTCATCAATCTCCATTACCGTGGCGATCAGATTGTTGAGGCGTTAGGTGATGGTTCCCGCTACGGAATGCGATTAGCATACTCCCACGAACCGATAATACTCGGTACCGGAGGCGGCATCAGACAGGCCCAACCCTATTTTGAAAATCGCCCGTGTCTCGTCTTGAACGGTGACACCCTTTCGGCTTGCGACCTTACAATGCTCCTCAAAACCCACGTCGCATCTCAAGCGCTTGCGACTCTCGCACTTCGTGCAGACCCGCTCGCGTCGCAATGGGGTGCTGTGACGGTGGCTGACGATTTGCGAATCCTTCAAATTAAAGGGGAACCACCGATTGCAGATCTCCCCTCCACGGCAGGTCCACAGCCGGCCACAGATGCTATGGGTCTTGGAGGTTACATGTTCTCCGGCGCGCATGTCCTGGAGCCGGCCGTCGTGGATGCCATCCCCCCGGGTCCCGGCTCTATTATTGACGTCTATATTGAGCTGCTGCGGCAGGGACAGCCATTGGCCGGCTACCGGATGAGCGGGTATTGGTCTGATATAGGGACACCCGAGCGGTATGCGGCCGCGGAAGGGGATGTGTCACGGGGACTGCTGTCACCCCCGCAGAACGCGCCGGCAAGCGGTCTTGCCCTCAAGCGATCGCTGTAGCGTCGGGGGTCCCGATACGGGCTTCGAGGCGTGTGCGGCGGGTCGACATCATGGCCAGCTGGCCTTCGGTCGGCCGATAGCGCTCACCACGGCGAAGCCGCAGGCCTCTTTTGCGGCGCCGGTACCGCTCTAGGAAGTTACTGACGACTTCGCGGGCCTCCTGATCGTCGCCAACGGATTCCAGCAGTTCGCTAAGCCGGAGGTACGCCGAAATCACGAAGGGCAAATCTCTGCTTTCTTGCGCTTCCTCAACCACAAAGCGATAACGATTGATCGCTGCTTTCGGATCCGTCTTTTCCAGTTGCATTGCCTCGAGCAAAATAAGAGAAATCCTGTCCGCGCTGAAACCGGCGCGCCGGGTCTTCCCCCCTTCAACAAGGACTTGAAGTTGATCGTCGGTCAACTGAATCTTGGAACGGTTCCCTTTGAGCTGCTTGCGCGCTTGCTCTGCCCCCGGCCAGGCTCCATAGAGACCTACCAGCAGGCACCGGCAGCCGATGGGATTGCTGCATTTGGGAATCTGTTCTCGAAAGCTTTGTGAGGCGATATACCCGGGAAGGAACCCCATGCCATGGGCGCTTCGACAAGCGGGGCACGCTGAGGTGTCACAGGGCGTCCCGTAGAGAAAGATCCGAATTCCGGAGACGACCCAGAAATCCATCGCATCGATCCGCCCGGCCTGCGCCTGCATCTCATGCATTTGCCAGATCAGGAGCAAGCCCAGTACGGAAAGAAAATACGGAATAAGATCAGGTATATGGATGTCCACGTCCGGCTCCTTGGTGTCTATACTTATAGCACGTTTCTTAGGAGATTGTACAGGTCATGGCAGATCGCAGCAGGGATCGGACGACACTAGAAATGCCCGGTGAGTTCTATCGGAGCGCAGTGAGGAGCGACGCTTTGCGCTTGGACATGGCGTTATAGCTGTTATCACTCGCGAGATTCAGTGTTTTTTTCTTGGACTGGTAGACTTTGAGAAATTGGTCGATTACGGCAAGGGCTTCCCGACGACGACCCGCCGTCTCTAATAGATCGCTCTGACGCATAAAGGAGTGCACGACAAAAGGGAAGTCGCGCTCCCTTCGGGCATTCTCTTGAATAAATCGATACCGAAAGATCGCGCCTTCCGGGTCGCTCGCCTCCATCTGCATCGCCTCGAGCAGATGCACCGGGATCCGGTCGCCCGACGCGCCATGGTGCCGTTCCCAGGGGCCCCCAGCAGTTGTTTCAGGTCCTCGCCCGAGAGTTGTAGCATTTTCGACTTGACAAGTCTCGCGAGAAGGCCTTGGGCATCAGGCCACCCGCCGTAGAGGCCGACCAGGAGACATCGGCACGCATTCGGGCTCGTACACGGCTTGCTTAACGGCTTGAACTTTTTTTTAACAACAGCTGAAGGATGAAAGACCATGCCGCTCGCCTCTACGCAGGCAGGGCAGGCTTTCGCATCGGTCGGGGTGATATGAATAAACATTCGGATGCCGGAGCGAGCCCAGAAATCCACCGCTTGGATGCGCCCCATTCGGACCTGGAGAGCATGAAGCTTCCAGACCAGCAAAAGACCAAGCACGGCCAGGATGTGGTTGAAATAGCTGGGGACAATGATTGTCATAACGCTTGAGTCACAGCTCCGGTGACTACGATGCGTTATAGCATTATACTATAATTAATGGAAGTGTAAATATTTACGCTGTTCTATTGAAGTATCGGAGGCGCAGAGCGTTGCTGACGACGCTCACCGAGGACAAGGCCATGGCCCCGGCGGCCAGAATGGGATTCAGCCAGCCGAGGGCCGCGGCGGGAATCAGCACGATGTTATAAATCGACGCCCAGAAAAGATTCTGCTTAATGTTCCTCATGGTCGCGCGGCTGAGCGCGATCGCCTTGACGATCCCGCGCACATCCTGCGCCAATCAGTGTAATGTCCGCCGCCTCAATTGCAATGTCAGCTCCGGCGCCGATGGCAATCCCGACATCGGCTTGCGCAAGGGCGGGCGCATCGTTAATGCCGTCGCCAACCATCGCGACCCGCTTTCCTTCGCGCTGTAAGCGTTTCACCTCGGCGACTTTCGCGTCCGGCAGGACTTCAGCGAGTACCCGGTCAATGCCCACCTCCCGCGCGATGGCGATCGCGTTCGAGTGGGTGTCTCCTGTGACCATGAGAACCTGAAGGCCCATCCGTTTCAGCTCTTGCACCGCGTCCCGGGACCCTTCTTTCACACTATCTGCAACGGCAATGATGCCGACTATTTTGTGATCCGACGGCCACGAACATCGGGGTCATGCCCGCCATGGCTAACTTCTCCGACTCAGCTTCCTCCCATCCACCCAACGGGAGGCCCTCCGTGACCATCATCCGAAGATTCCCGATGCGCACCAGATGATCCTGTACACGAGCGTGGACACCATGGCCAGGAATGGCCTTAAATTCCTTCGCAGGCTCCAGACTCATGGCTGCGGCGCGAGCCGCCTTTACAATCGCTTGGCCGAGGGGATGTTCCGAAAGTTGCTCCGCCGAGGCTGCGAGCCGAAGGATTGTCTCTCTGTTCCAATCAGCATCCCGTGCGATGATCTCCTTCAGGGACGGTTGGCCCTGCGTCAATGTTCCCGTCTTGTCCAGAAGAACTGTCGTGACCCGACCTGCTCGCTCAAGCGCCTCGCCGCTTCGAAACAGAATCCCCTCTTCGGCCCCCCGTCCAATCCCGACCATAATAGAGGTCGGAGTGGCTAACCCAAGAGCACAGGGGCAGGCGACAATAAGGACGGCAACAGCGTTCAGGAGCGCCCACGAAAAGGCCGGTTCCGGTCCAAAGGCGAACCACAACGCAAACGTGAAGAAGGCGATTCCAATCACGATGGGAACAAAAACCGCGGCGACGCGATCGACAAACTTGGCGATCGGCGGTTTGGAGCCTTGCGCCTCTTCCACTAACCGGACGATCCCCGCCAAAACCGTGTCGGCGCCGACCTTGCTTGCCACAAACCGAAAGCTCCCCGATTGATTCAGCGTGCCCCCGATCACCGGATCGCCGGGACGTTTATCCACCGGCATCGATTCGCCGGTCAGCATCGACTCATCCACTGATGAGGTGCCCTCCTCAATAACGCCGTCCATCGGAATTCTTTCCCCTGGTCGGACCACAACGACATCGCCGACCTTGACGTCTTCTATGGGGATTTCCAGTTCCCGCTCACTGCGAATCACGCGCGCCAGCTTGGGTCTAAGACCAAGCAGGCTGGTGATGGCTTGGGACGTACGGCTTTTGGCCCGGGCTTCGAGCATCCGGCCCAGTAAGATCAATGTGATAATCGCCGCCGCCGAGTCAAAATACACGGGAGGAGTGGCACCGCCCACGGTGAAGGCCAGCGGGGAAGACCGTGACGGCCAGGCTGTACCCATAGGCTGCTGTGGTTCCCAGCGCGATCAACGTATTCATATCGGCTGAGCCCCGGCGGGCAACGGCGATCGCCCCCTTATAAAATTGCCGGCCGGCCCAAAATAGAATTGGCGTCGTCAACAGCAGTTGCATCCACGCTGACAGAGACGGCCCAACGGGAAGCCCGAGATGATCGGACATGCCGAGTACCATGATCGGGATAGTCAGTGCCGCCGCGACATAGAAGCGGACTTGAAGCTGCCGATACGCCGCCCGCTGGCGGTCCTCGGCCGCGGGAACCTTATCAGCGTTTGAGACCGACGCCAGCGGGGTATACCCCAGTCGGCGAATCGCTTCATGGATTTCTGCAGGACTCGTCACGGCAGGTCGATAGTCTACTGTCGCCTTCTCGGTCGCGAGGTTGACTGCCGCTCTTTTAACACCTGCTACCGCCGCCAGGCCTTCCTCGAGCTTGGCTACGCACGAAGCGCAGGACATGCCCTCGATCGGGATGGTCAGGGTCTCGAACTCTTTCCGAACTGCCGGAGTGATCGGCGTGAATCCCAGGCTCCGGATTTTGTCTTGGATCGCAATCGGGGTGGTTCGATGCGGCTCATAGTCCACTTTGGCCTTTTCCGTGGCGAGATTCACTGCGGCGTCGATAACGCCGGGCAGTTGCCTTAACCCCTGCTCGATCTTCGCAACGCAGGAAGCACACGACATCCCCTCGATTGGAAGAATAAGTGTCGCCCGATCCGCGCTCGTGTGTCGGGCTGTAGAGGGCTTCGGCATCATCATTTGCGGCGCTGCCGGAACCATGACTCCCATAGACTTGGGGACTTCCGCGAGAACTCTGGCGGGATCGGCGTCGAAGGTGCGTTTGCAGCCGGGCGCGCAGAAGTAATAGGTGGTCCCGTTGTGGACCGTCGTCGCGGCCGGGTCGTGTTCATCCACCGTCATGCCACAGACCGGATCGATAGCCACTAGATTACACCCACCATTACACCCACCCGGCCCTGGAGTTTGCCAAGACAAACTCCTCTGCCCCTGTTACACCCGCCTAAGCCTGGAATCCTATTTCACCCACCCGCCCCCAGCCTGCCTAGACAGGCTTTTGGCCCGCGGACAGATTCCTTTTCCACTATGCAACGTTCGCCCTTGTATCTTGATTCTTGTATCTTGATCCTCACCGGTGAATGATATGGCGTATCATCAACCAGAGCATGACAGACCGATTCGCCCTCGGTCCACCAAGACCGTGGCTCAGCGTGGTCGTCATGCTCGTTGCTGGAACGAGCCCGAACAGTCGCATGGGCCTCAGAAGCCCGCATTGCGCAAGGATGGGCCGCGCCGGAGGTGCGCTATGAGTGAATCCGCTGTGTTTGTTGGAATCGATGTCTCCAAAGCCCAACTGGACATCGCCATGCGTCCGGAGGGCCAAGGGTTTACCGTGCGGAACGATGAGCCGGGGATAACCACGCTGGTCGAGCGTATGCGAGAACTGCAGCCCCACTTGGTCATGCTGGAAGCCACCGGCGGTTTGGAAGTGGCGGTGGTCGGGGCATTGGCGGCGGCCGGCGTGCCGTTGGTGGTGGCGAATCCGCGCCAAGTCCGTGATTTTGCCCGCGCCACGGGGCAACTGGCCAAGACGGACCGCCTGGATGCGCAGATTTTGGCGCGCTTTGCTGACAGCGTCCGACCCACCCCGCGGGCTCTGCCAGAAACCAGCACCCAGGAGTTGGCTGCCGTGCTGGCGCGCCGGCGCCAGCTCATCGACATGCTGACCGCGGAAAAGAACCGGCTGAGCAGCGCGCTGAAGCCGGTCCGCAAAGGGATTCAGGCCCATATTACGTGGCTCGAACGCCAGTTGGCGGAGACCGATAACAATCTTTCCACCACGATTCAAGCCAGTTCGGTCTGGCGGGAGAAAGATGACCTGTTGCAAAGCACGCCGGGCGTTGGGCGCGTTCTGTCCACTACCCTGCTCGCCAGTCTGCCGGAGTTGGGCACGCTCAATCGCAAGCAGATCGCAGCGCTGGTGGGAGTCGCGCCTTTCAACTGCGATAGTGGCATGCTCCGGGGCAAACGGATCGTCCGCGGCGGACGAGCACCGGTCCGTGTGGCCTTGTACATGAGCGCGCTGGTCGCGGCGCGGTACAATCCGGTGATCAAGGCATTCTATCGGCGTCTGCGCCAAGCCGGGAAGCCAGCCAAAGTCGCGTTGACGGCCTGTATGCGAAAGCTGCTCACGATTCTGAACGCGATGTTGAAACATCACACTCCTTGGCGTGCTGCGACGTATGGGTCGCATGCTTGACATTCAAGACAGTCGCTGAGCCTGTCCTACCTGTGAAGGGGGACATCGTACTTTCGATCCCGTTCTGCTTCGACAAGCTCAGCACGAACGGGAATTTGCCCCTGGCCACCCCGGAGTTTGCGACAAACTCCCTTTCCCTGTCACCATTGCCGCTTTTTCACCACGGCCATGGAATCTGCTGAAGAATATGATTATAAGGCTCTATCGATGAATATCAAGGCGTGCTGTCGGGCCCTGCGTCCATCTGCTTCCCTGCGTCCATCTGCTTGATGAGGCGCGCGAGGTAGGTGCGCTGTAGCCCTAGCACGGCGGCCGCCTGTGTTTGGCTCCCGCCGGCTCGCGCCAGGGCGCGACGAATTATCTGCTTTTTATGTTGCTCAACCGATTCATGGAACGGCAAATCCGGTGAATTACTTGTGCTACTGTCCTCTTCCATGGGTTGTAGCGCCAAATCTGCGGGCTTAATCAAATCTCCGGTATTCAGCACGACCGCGCGCTCGATCACGTTCTGAAGCTCACGGACATTCCCCGGCCAATGATACGCGGTGAGCCTGTCGAGCACCGCAGGGGACAGCTTCATGATGGGCTTCTTTCCCTCGCGGCAATACTTCTTCATAAAGAGCTCGGCAAGCTGAGGAATCTCGGTGGTCCGTTCACGCAGGGGAGGAAGCGTCAAAGGAACAACATTGAGGCGAAAGAAAAGGTCTGAGCGAAAGCTTCCACTCTTGACGGCCGCTTGAAGATCGCGGTTTGTGGCGGCAATGATGCGCACATTCACTTTTACAGACCGGGTACCACCGACACGATCAAACTCACGGCTTTGGAGAAAACGCAGGAGCTTCGCCTGAAGACCCGGCTTCATGTCCCCGATTTCATCTAGGAACACCGTGCCGCCATCGGCGACCTCGATCTTGCCGCGCTTTTGCGCTGAGGCTCCGGTGAAGGCGCCCTTTTCATGACCGAAGAGCTCGGACTCGAGAAGTTCCTCCGAAAGCGCCACACAGTTCACCGGTGAGAAAATTCGATCCCGGCGACCACTCCATGCATGAATCGAGCGTGCCATCAGATCCTTCCCTGTTCCGCTTTCGCCGAGCAGCAGGACGGTCGCATCACTTTGAGCGACTTTCTTCGCCATTTCTGTCACCTCCAGCATCTTCGGGCTGGAAGCGATGAGTGGGTCAAAACGGCTTTCTACCTCCGCCCGGAGCACGGCCACTTCGCGTTGCAGGCCTCCGCGCTCCAAAGCCTTTTCAACGACGATCTTCAGGTGATCAACATCAAAGGGCTTCGTGATAAAGTCAGTCGCGCCTTCTTTCATGGCCTCGACAGCGCGGGAGATCGTGCCATGCGCCGTCATCACGACTATGGGGAGGTCGGGCCATTCCTTCCGGGCACGGCGCAAGACGTCAATGCCATTGACTTTGGGAATAACCAGGTCAAGGAAAACAAGACCGGGCAGCTCCTGCTCGAGAAGTAGAAGCGCGGCCTCGCCGTCTTGAGCGCTCAATGTCTCGTACCCCATAACTCGCAAACGATCACACAGGATCGTCGCAATATCCTCATCATCGTCCACCACCAGGACGGGAGCACTCATCGCGTACCTTCGCGGACTTTTATTTCCGGGGGCCTATAGGGTAGACGAATAGAAAAGGTCGACCCAAGGCCTTGTTGGCTGTCCACTGAAATCTGTCCTCCGTGCACTTCGATGACATCCTTGACGATTCTGGTGCCCAACCCCGTGCCGTCCGCCTTGAGGCTAATGGTGTGCATCGTAAACAGCGTGTCGCGAACTTCCGGCGGCATGCCGCCGCCGGTGTCGGTCACCCATAGCCACAGCTCCTCCCGGTCCTGATGGTCCTCCCCACGAACAATAATTGATCCTCCCGCAGGCACTTCGGCAAGCGCATTATTCACCAGATTATAAAACGCGGTGTAGAGACGTTGTGCGTCGGCGCGAATCATAGGCATGGAAGCAAGGCCTTCGTCACGCAGCAGAATGCCTTTTTCCTCCGCAACCAGTTGCAATGTCTTAAACACCCCGGCCACGACCTCGGCGATGCTACAGGGTCCAAACTGGGGAACGCCACCGACACCCTTCATATAGTCGGCGATCTCCTTTGTCCGCTCCTGAATACGTCCTGCGGTGTCCCTCAGCATCGCAATGACCTGGTCGCAAACCTTGTGGCTCGCCTGAGCCTTGACCGAATCCATCTCAGGCAGCCGGTCCACCAACTCATGGATTTCTGATTCCAGGAGCTCGGCTCCACAGACCACCGGCATCAGAAGATTCTTGATCTCGTGGCTGATGTCACCCAGCAGGCGGACTACTTCACGGCTCAACGCCTTGCGTTCCAGAGCCTTGGCGACGGTGCCCCTTAACTGCTCCATGTCAAAGGGCTTCGTGATGAAATCACTCGCTCCATCTTTCATCGCCTCCACCGCCCTGGCAACTGTGCCATGGGCAGTCATGACAATGACAGGCAGTTCCGGCCATTGCTTTCTGATTCTCCGAAGCGCTTCAAGACCGTCAATCTTCGGCATCTCAATATCGAGAAACACCAACATGGGCAGGTCCCTTCTGATCGCGGCAAGCGCAGCTTCCCCATCGGCAGCTGCTTGAACCTCATGGCCCATCGCCTTCAGTCTGTCGCAGAGGAGCAGGCCGATGTCCGCATCATCGTCCACGACCAGAATAGAACTGCTCACATTGCCTCCTCAGGATGGCAAAGCATCATACTACCCCTGCTAGTATTATGCGAAAAACGTGCCTTGCCAAGGGGGCAAAAGGATATAGTCAAATCCCCTGTCAGGAAAAACCTGACAGGCGCCCCTTGCCTTCACTTGCAAGGGATCGAAATGATTTCAGGGCTGGGCGGGTGCCAGGGGTAAAGAAATCTGTCCGGGGCACCCCTTGCCTTCATTTGCAAGGGGTCGAAATGACTCCAGGTAGGGCTTAGAACTTCGCTGTCACGCTGACGATCAGTATTTGGGCCATAGATGAATAAGATCCGAATGCGGTTGGCCCGGATCGGTTATCGGGGTCGATCGTACGGTTATCGATTGAGCGCTCCCCGTATTTACCGAACAGATACGCGACATCTACAATCCACCTCGGCCATTTGTAACCAAAACCCACGGTGAGGGCATGAAGGTTCGCCGTCGGGACAAGGGGGCTAAAAGTACTATTGGGTATCGCAGACTCATCGTAGAAATAGCCGCCGCGCAACGCGAGCCGGTCCGTGGCGGCATACTCCGCTCCGATCTTGTAGACCATGGAGTTCTCCCATAAGCGCAGCCCCTGGGAATCTAACGCCGTTTGAGGGACCGGCGACGAGGTCGTCGGGACAAAACTCTTTGGGAGCGTGCCCACGGTCTTCCATCCCTGCCATTCAATGTCCGCATTGATCGTCCAGCGCGGTATGATTTTTGTAGAGATGCCTGCAACGATGCGAGGTGGAAGCTTGATACTGCTTCGAAATCCCGTATTGTCAAATAAAGCAGACGCCGGTCCGCTGAACGCGGCCTCGCCTTCCAGCTTGGCCTGCAACTCGCTCCTGAACTGAATCCCAGCGGATGTCGTCTCGGTGATGTGGTACAGGGCCCCGACGTTCCACCCGATCGGGTGGGCCGACAGGCCATGCACGCGGGCCTTTGACTCTCCATTACCGGCGTTGAACTTTTGCTCAAAGCCGGCGGCCACATCAGCCACCTGAAGCCCGGCAGCAAGGGAAAGCTTCGGCGTCGCTTGAAAGGCGATCGTTGGATTATAAATCGTCGCCCGCAGCCGGTCATTTGTGGTCACAAACCGGCCTTGCCAATTATCCGGCCAATCGATGACGATACCGAAGGGCGTATAGATGCCGAGACCTATAGCGAGCCGTTCACCCCAGGCTTTAAACCGATGGGTAAGGTAAATATGGGGTATCACGGGAAACTGGTCTTGAAGCTGAGTGGATTCACCCGATGTGGAGCTCCGAAACGTCGAGTCCAACTTGATCACCGCTGCGCCTATCATCAACTGGGTTCCCGGCAACTGGGTGATGCCTGCTGGATTATAAAAGATCGCCGAGGGATCGTTGGCTTCCCCAACAAAGGCCGTACCTTTTCCGGTGGCGGCGGCGCCATTTTCATTGAGCGCCAACCCGCCGGCAAATGCCGGAGAGCTATAGTGCACTAGGACGACGAGGACAAGGCCGACGATTCCTATGAGTTTGCTCATACGCCCCCTCGGGTTCTATACGGAAGGTTTACGTACCACAGCGGAGTGATACAGAGTCCGGGGTGGGCATGTCAAGGATTTTCACGCAGGGGTAATCATTGCATCCGCCGACAGAGAGCGAAAAGGAAGCCGGGGAACCTTAGGCTCCAGGGCGAGTGACGGGCAGTGTGAAGAAAAACCGGCTGCCTTCGCCCGGAGTGCTTTCGGCCCAGATTTGTCCGTGATGCAATTCCACGAGATTCTTCGTGATCGCCAGGCCAAGCCCGGCGCCTCGATTCTCGACAGCCACGGATTCACCACGATAGAATCTTTCGAAGACCCTCACAAGTTCCTCCGGGACGATGCCGCAACCCGTATCGAGAACTCCAATTTTAATGAATCCTGTATCGCCCGCTTGCGCTTCTACAAGAATCTTGCCGCCGTGAGGAGTAAACTTGACCGCATTCTGAATCAAATTGTTTAAGACCTGGTACAGTTTGTCGCGATCCCCCTGAATGTACGGCAAGCCCTCCGCAGAATGAGCTTGGACGGTCACCCCTTTCTCAAGAGCAGTCGTTTGAAACCCTTCGACGACATCGCTCAATAACTCCGGGATCGAAACAGCGCCGACGGCCAACTTCACGGCGCCGGCTTCGATCCGTGACAGATCCAACATTTCATTGATCATCCGCGTCAGTCGTTCGACATTGTGCTTGACGCGCTTTAGGTAGTAGGCCGGCTTCTCGTTCAATGGCCCGACTACGCCATCCAGGAGGTTATCCACGTATCCCTTGATCGATGTCATAGGGGTGCGGAGCTCGTGCGACACCATCGAGACAAACGATGACTTCAGCCGGTCGAGTTCTCTCAGCTTTTCGTTGGCGCTCTGCAGTTCCTGCGTGCGTCCTTGCACGCGTAGTTCCAGCGTTGCCGTAAGCTGCTCCAGTTGCTGGTAGGCTCTCGCATTATCGATTGCAACCGCGATGTCATGGGCAATGGTCGTCAAGACTTCGAGATCTTCGGGAGCGCAGGGCTGATGCCCGCGATCAGCCCCGACAAATCCGACAATACGCTCCTTACTTCTCAATGGAGCGCAGACATACGACGTGACACCCACCTGCCGGCAGACGGCGAGAAACTCAGGCAGCATCTGGGCTTCGACGGCTCGTATGTCCGGGACCAACACCGGTCGGCCGTGAATCAACAGCTCGGCATGGATGCTACTGTCATCCTCTACGATGAACTCCAGATTTTGTACCGTGCTCGCTGTTTCCTCTGGGATACCCGCGATTCTGATGCCATACGCCCGTTGCTCCTCGCTGTCATAGAGCACGAGGGCCATCCTGGCAAACCCCATGTTCTCCAGAAGGAGATCCAAGACTGTCGTCAGCAATTTATCGATGTCCAGCGTGGAAGCGATAGCCGCCCCCGTCTTGTTCAGCGCGGTCAACTGACGGACCTGCTTTGTGATCGTATTGATATGCGCTGAGATCGCAGCATCGCGTTCCTTCAAAGACTCGATCATGTACTTAAAGACCCGCGTTAATTGGCCGACTTCGTCTTCACTTGTCGGCTGAACGGATGCCGTAAGATCCCCCTCGGCGACCTTCCGAGCGGCAAAAGCCAGCCTTCGGAGCGGCGTAATAATATGCCCGGCGAGGAGAAAGCTAACCGCTATGCCGCATACAATGATCAGTGTCGTGATCAGGACGACATTTTTGATGATCGATACCAGCACGAGTTGCATCGTTGCCGACGTCAGTCCTACTTGTACGACCCCGTAGACCTTTGATTTCTCAGCGGGTACATCGCCAAGATCAGATTCTGAAGAGAGCGGAGGCACGAGAGGCAGCGAGACAGGTCGGCGCATGATCGGGATGGCAAAGTCATAGATCAGTTCTGCACCGCCGGTTGTCACTGGAATTGTGACAGTGCCGCCCTTTCCTCGGTTCATATGGCTTTCTCTTGTGGCCCCGCCGGCAGTTATAAACGGCGTGATCACTTTCTCCCGAGAGACGGATTTCAAAAGAGACCCGGCCACTGACGGGTCTGGATGGACAGCAATAGTGGGCGACCTCGCCAGTTCTTTCTCCCCTAGTAAGGCCCCTTTGCTTCGGGCCGCGAGGAGTTTGCCTTCTGGGCCCGTCATGACGACGTAGACCACATCTTCCACCTCCAAGACCCCATCAATCAGGCGACCTAATGTGATTTGATCTTCAAGAAAGATGGCATTGCGGCTGTTATAGGCCAGATTTTCAGCGAGAATCCTTCCGGTGTTCGTCAGTGATTCCGTCATGAGTGCTCTGCGCTGCTCGATAAAGTACCAACTGAGAGACGAGCAGACCGCTACGATAATCAGACCAATGAACAGCACGAATTTCGTTCTCAGGCTGATAAATCTGGAGATCTTGGGACGTTCCATCACGGGGTCACTCATATCCACTCAGTACAACTGATCTGCCCGGTTCAAGACATCAGGAGCAATCTGGACCCCCAGGAATTTCCCGGTCTTCAAATTAAGCGCCAGCTGAAATTTTTCCGGGGGAAAGCTCGCGGGTGTTTTGAGCTGTGGTGCGCTCAAGAGCTTGCGAGCCAAGATCGCCGCCTGGCGGCCGATGTCCTCATAATTGACAGATAGGCCCACCAACGCCCCGTTTCGTACCAGTTCCGAGGAGAACCCGATGACGGGGACATTGGAGTCGAGAGTCGTGGTGAGAAGATAGCTTATCGATTCCTCTGTCAGAACCGTACTATCAGGAATCAGCCACAGGGCGTCAATCTGGGGCATCAGCGCACGGAGCATCGCCGGGACATCTTTTTCGGATCGGACCACGCGTGTGATGAGATCGAAACCAAAAAATTTTGCTACGCGGCGTGCATCTTCCACCAAGGCGCCGGTATTTTCCGGATCGTATAAGACGCCGAGCCGCTTGAGGTCCGGCAACACCGAGCGCATCTCTTTGAGCTGCCGGTCAACGGGAACTTCCAGCAAGATACCAACCATATTGGGCGCCGTCAGGCCGTTTTTTTCAGGGTTCAACACCATGCAATAGATAATTGGAATGTCGACGATTTCGAGTTTCGCGGCCAATGCGGCTTTGATCCCCACAGCTAGAACCAGATCGGCGTTGGAAGCGCGTACTTTCCTTGCCAGCTTGCGGCCTCGCGCCACATCTCCTTCCATGTTGTACTCGGTAATTGTGACGGAGCCGCCCAAGGCGGTTCTGAAACCATCGACTCCTTGAGTATAGGCGCTGATATCAGCGGATTTTAGAATAACGACTTCGTGGGCGGAGATAGTTCCAGGCAAGCCGATGCCAATTAGACAGAGCACGGCAAGCACGGCAACAAGAAAAGTGGAACGGCAACGAGTGAGCAAATTATGCCTTACACAATCATGTAGAAATCACGGATTCGAACTCATGATTCACCATTTGATCGTAACCCAGCCCATAACCCGGCTGCCGATCGTATCGCCGAGAGGATGCTCTTTGTGTCGGTCGTTCAGCGCATTGAAAACGGACACCGCGACTTCCGCCTTCTCATGCCAAAAGCGATAGCCAGCCCGGAGGTTCAGAAGGTTGTAGCTGCCAACCCTTGAATCTGGAGCGGTGACACCAAACGGAGCAAACGCAAAGAATGGTTCGACAAGAGGATAGGTGACCGCCCCATAATGAAAGAGCGCCGCCTCACCGCTCAGGCCGTTGTCCCATTCTCCGCGGAGACCTGCGTTCCATTTGAATCGAGGCCCAGTGCCCACAGCCGTCGTCGTGGCTGCCGTTAAACGTTGACTAATCTCTTGGTACGAAAAGTTCGCAAATCCGGTTAGCCACTTTGTGAGCAAGAATTCAACCCCGGCTTCCCCTCCGTAAATGTCCTGTTGTCCTCCGTTCTGGAATGTGACCGTCGTCGGGTTCACGGTCGAGGCCCCAATCAAATTCGAAATGTGATTAAGAAACAGGTCGCCACGAAGTCTTAACCTGTGTTGGAAGTACCATCCCTGGTAACCCACGTCGTATGAAACGATCTCTTCGGGATCCAAATTAGAGGACCCTTGGATATTGATTGGTGGTTGAGGAGGAATCGGCGGCGGAAGCGTCGTGGTCTCCCGCAGGTCGTGGTGTGTCTCATCCAAGGTAGGAGGCCGGTATCCGACGGATATTGATGCCCGAAATGTATGATTCGGAGCGGCCCGGTAAACCAGCGAGAGCCGAGGACTGACTGTCGCGTGGATAAAGCTGTCAAGGTCGTAACGGACTCCGCCCACAATGGTCAACGCCTGCGTGACCTTCCACTCGTCCTGAATGTAGAATCCCAGGCGATTTTCCTCGCTGAACCCATCCAAAAGGCTGCTTGATTCAGTATTGAGCCGATAATTAATGCCATAGGTCAGACGTGTGTGGTGCCCGAACTCCACAGCGTGCTGAGCCTCGATGTTATAGGTGTTGCTGGACACGGCTGAGACTTGACTGGCATTCCGATCAGTGACTCGTAAAAAATTAGCGAGGAGTGGATTTGTAAGAGTAGTAACGGTATCAGAATACCGATTCCACCAGGATCGGAAGAAAAAGTTGGGTCGCTCGTAGGCGGCGTAAGCGTAACCAAGAGCTGGCTTGATTGAGTTAGTTACTATCTCGGTAATTGTCCCATCCCATCGGTTCACATCGACCAAGCCGCCAGAGACCAGAAGCTTGGAATCGCTTGTCAATGCGTACTCGGTCTGCAGGTTGAACTTGTTATCCCGAAAGGCCAGGGCATCTCGATTCCGCCACTGCTGGTTTTGATCGTGCCCGACCGACAGACGGTAACCGAACTTTCCTACTGTACCGGCCTGGATACCAGCGCTTGAGATTGTCCCAAACTCGCCGCCGCCGAACTGAAGCGTCGTCCCCTTCATTTCCTCCGGAGACTTCGTGATGATATTGATGATCCCGTCAAAGGCATTGAACCCATACAGCACCGAGGCGGGTCCAATGAGAACCTCGATTTGTTTGATCTCAGGCAATGTCACGGGAATGGCCTTCCAGAAAACTATTCCTTGTTGATCCAAATAGATTGAGCGCCCATCGATCATCACTAGCATCTTGTTGGCGTTGGTCTTGTTATCGCCGCGGGCGCTGACATTGAACTCAGCCCCGCTGATCTGCATCACTTCGAGCCCCGGGACGCGACGGAGCACAGTCGGGAGATCGGTCGCGCCCGAATGGCGGATGTCCTCGTCAGTGATCACATAGACATTGGAGGGTGCCTCTGAGATCGGCTGCTCATGGCGCGCCGCGATGCTGACCGTCTCTTCCTTCAATAATTGAAGTTCTTCGGCCATTCCGCCCGCAGTCTCGGCATCTGCCTTTCCTTCGCTTGCGTGAATTGCCAAGGCCGCGATCACAACCGAGGCGATAATCCAAATGGTTCTTCCCAGCGACGTTCCTTTCATCGGGCTCCTTTCCAACTGCGTCCCAGACCCACGTCTCTGGACAAAGCACGGCCTAGGAGTAAAAGAAAAGCATTCGGCATGCCATATAGCGCTAGCGATTTACCGAATTATGGATGTTTTTACGCCAACTTATGGAGAGAAGACTCTCGCTCGATGTAAGCCTTAAAGCGCCGCCGCTGGAGTGTATCGAAAAGGATTACACTAGTATTCAATCAGATACCCATAAGACCTTCTCTTTCCTTCATAGGTCGCGGTCACGGACGTCGCGTTCTGACTGATCGCAACAACCGGGGCGCCGTAGAGAATCTTCACACCGAGATTGTTCAGTTGTTCTGCAAAAGCCTTAGGTAAGGAGTCCATTCCGTTTGTAACCGTGTACCATTTGACGTGCGCATCACTACACATCTGACGGCTCACCGTCCCTTCCCGCATCAATGCTAGCGCCGACATATTCTGAAGATCGTCCCACCACCCAAACCACGGACGTATCAGGCCTATTACTCCAGGGGACGGATTGAGATGGGGCTGGGACAAAAAATCAATGAAATTCATCTTATCAATTTGTTGTAGGTCCTGAGCGAGCTCCAGGTAGGGCCATTTCGCCGCCGTTACATCAAAACGCTCTGGGCGAGAGCATATGTACCTTCGGAAAATAGGCCAGAGACCAAGGAGCTGCTCATCAGCCCTTAAATCAGGCCAATCTCGTGGAGCCTTTTTTTTTGGATCCAAACCTATGGGATGACCCGCTCCTTGGCCTACCGAGAGAGAAGTTCCTAGCGCTCCAAAATGATAATCAATGCGTGCGCCCTCCTTTAGAACCTCCTGTATCTTTAACTTGAAGTTTCTGATGTAAGACAAAGTCACGGAATGAAATTCAGAAATAAAAAAGGGACCGACCTCAGCATACTGGCCATTGACGAAAGGTGTCCGCAGTGTCTGAATGCGACCTCCCGGCCGATCCTGTGCTTCCAACAGGATAATATCGTAGCTACCCAACTGGCTCAGTTTATAGGCACTCGCGAGACCTGCCAGTCCAGCGCCCACAATGATCACTCGTTTGCGACCTTCCGGATTGCTTGGCTGGCCCCGGATCAGCGAGGGCAGGGCGACGGCGGCCGCGGCGACTAGACTGGTGTTGAGAAATTTCCGGCGCGTCATTGGTATCTTCATTTTCCGTCTCCTCAGTCAACACGGGGGTCCAGCAGCAATCTCTAAACAATTGCACGGACAATTTCTGATCACAACTGATAGGAGTACGCCGTCTGTCTTAGACTCTCCGACCGACCAAAATCGGGGTCGCAGAACCTAGGCGAAGCCACGTCGTCATAGAGCACTACCTTGACTTACGTCAACCATCGATCCTAACACCTGTTGCGAGACTATTTGTTTAAAAGGACATCAACGCGCGAGGACGCCCTGAAGCGAAATCCTTGCGTCTATTTGGCTTGCTGCACGAATGCCAGACTCAAACGCCCCCTGCATCCAACCTGGGTTGGAGGAAGTATGATCACCGGCGAAATAGATCCTCCCTTCCGGGCTTGCGATGTCCGGCATGAGAGCAATCATTTGTCCAGGCTTAAAGCAAATATAGGCGCCTAGAGCCCACGGATCATCATCCCAAAATTTCGTCGCATGAGCTTTTAGCGCGCTGTTTGAAGTGTCCCGAATAAAACTTTCTGCAAGGCCAGGATAAACGCGCTCCATCTGTGTGAGAAGAAAATCAGTTCTTTCGGATTCCTTCATCGTTTGAATTGTTTTTGCTTGATCGCCTGAAACATAACTTTGAAGAATTCCGCGTTTGCCAGGCCGCCCATAGCTATGTTCCATAAGATTCATGATTGGAAGATCCGTAAACGTGGCGCCGTTCGAAGGTTGTCCGTCCCAGACTCTCACGTTGAACTGCAGATAGAACCGGGCAATTGAGGAATTTTCCAACTGCGCGATTGCATTTTGCTTCCCTTGAGAGAAACTTGTAATGCCTTTGATGTTCTTCAGGACTGGAAATGGAATTGTGCACACCAAATAATCACCCGATTCGGGCTTGAGTCCGCCGCGATACGTTACTGTTACAGAATTTTTATCCTGCGTAATCTCTTCTATGGGCGAGCTTGTGCGAATTTCCACGCCGAGTGCGCTGAGCTTTGCAGCAAAAGCTTGGGGAAGGGTCTTCATGCCTTCCATGAGCGTGTACCACTTTTGTCCTTGATCAGCAAAGGCAAACCCTATGGCAGCAGTGCGGAGTATCATGAGGGCAGATACCTTGTCTAATTGATCCAACCACGGCGCAAACCAGGGACGTAGCAGGGCTATCGCACCATCAGATGCCCCCCGAAAGCGCAAGTATTGGAGGAAACTCATGTCGTCATATTTCTTGAGTTCTGGCGGAGGCCATTCGGGTGCGGTTGGATCTCCTAATTCCCGGAGTGTCGAATAGAAGCCTAACATTCCATAAATGCCCAATTGCTTTTCAAGGCTCGTAAGCGGCAGACCTGGCTGTGAGATTTTTCCATCTTCGGGCACATCAATGCGTTCACCGTTAAGGTAGTATCGGAGTGGGAGTTTGTCAGGCAAAACACGAAGTATTGTCAGAGGAAGTTCTTTTGTTGGTACCTCCTTCGTGACGTAATGATATGTAAGTTTGTGTCGATCGCTGATGAAGTAAGGCCCCGCTTCGGCTAACTGGTTGTCAAGAAACGCATCTATTGTCTCGACGCGGCCGCCGATGCGATTCCGGGCCTCTAGAATGAGAACATCGTGCCCTTGCTGTCTCAATTCATAGGCGCATGAAAGTCCTGCTAGTCCTGCCCCCGCAACGAGCACTTTTTTGCGAGGCTGAGAGGTGTCTGGAATGTCAGCCCCCATCACAGAAGGCGTCTCACGGCCGCAGCGTCAACACTGGCCATTGTCATCCTTTATTCTCCGGCATTAACTTTAGCCTGTTCTTTTAAACTTTTTCCTCGGAGATGACCAGATCCGCGATAATACGGGGTCACCCCAAACCTCGTCCCTCTGGTAGCTGTCCTGGAGCGCCTCCGCCAGCCGCCGATTAATCTTTGAGTAAAGTTCCGGCTTCTCTAAAGCAGCCATGGTGGCCCCGGCCAGAACCTGGGCGGCGCTTCCGATATTGCAAATCGAACCAGGAATATCGGCTTGACCTTCACCGAGAAGCCTATCCCTGACAGTAGTCGCGATTCTCTCGTGATGGTCATCCCACGTCACGAGCTGCTGGATGCTTAGTCCGTTCAGTGCCTTCATGTGTTCAGTAACAACGTATCGGCCAACTTCCCGGGCATATACCTTCATGTGGTCCAAGGGTATTTCACGGAAACCCGGATTAGACAGATTTTCATCTCCCGGCTTTGTCACAGTTCTCCAGATATCCGACGAGATTTGGATGTTCCCCCTGATCTTTACCATATCTTCGCGACGCTGGCGCGTTCCATTCTGTTCGTCTGTCGTGCATAGATTTATCGTTTTCTCGATCAGCTCGACGTAGAGTTTTTTGGTTTGAGCTTGCAGATATTCACCGTTCAAGTTCTCAATCGCGCCGATCATCATCCATAGTCGCAAGACATCCGAAGGGTGCGTATCGAGATCACCCATAGGAGGCGGCGGCGACGCGCGCAGGATTGGGACGGCCTGCATCGTTTGGCCGATCGCTTTCAATTCGACGGCGCGCTTGGCGTGGCGAATCTCAAGATCCCGGTTTTTATCAGCCTCCGCGTCCTTGAGGTCATCTTTGGCTGCTTGCTGAAGACTCGGATTGAGCTGCTTGTTCAGCACGGCTGTATATATGGCCGTGCACAATGCGAAAGCGGGGCCCATATTCAAAATCCCGTAAATGTCCGCCGCCGCTTCATTGATCCAATACCGCCAGAGCTGTCCTAGCAGCACCCTATCCGGCTCGCGCTCGATTAGTTTCTTAAATTCCTCGCTTCTCTGGTCGCTGGCTTCCCACAGGTTGCTTAGAGCAGTCAACCTTTGCTGTTTTTTTTCGTCGCTTTCCGCTAGATTATCGGGGCTCAGTGTTTCCTTAGCTTTCTCACCCTCAAACAAGTCATAGACACCTTCCTCTAGCTCAGTTAGCAGCCCGGAATCGGCCTTTAAAACGTCATGACCGCCCACCTCATGCGCTAAGCTTCCCCACAACAGCGGGTGACTGCGGTAGGTGGACGGCAGAACGACGACGCCTACGGACGATCCGAAGAGTAGCTTGGCCTCATCAGCCGTCAAGATAGAGGGAGCAAAGTGCCCATCAAGCAATGTTGTTTCGTACTGGAAGGTCGCCAACGGCGGAAGCCAATTCTCGATCCTTAAGTTGAAATCGTTGCGGACCTCTGCCGCCAAAAACTTGCGGTACAGACTCGAGATAACCGCCAGGACTTGCTGAATCTGATGGGAGAGATGGTGGCACTGCGTAAGGGGATTATTGTTGCCACCTTGTCGCTGAAGTTCGTCATCATCCTGTCTATCGTTCAAATTATCAGCCTGATCGTAAACCGCTCCCACAAGATTTTCGATGAGCCGATCATCTGATTGATTGAAGACAAGGCTTAAGTTTTCTCTTAGTGGCTTGACATACATATCCTGATATGCCAATGGGAGGATTAGAGCGCCCTTAGCGATTGCCCTTCGAATCTTCGAACGGATAATAAACTTATTCTTGTCCATCCAAGGGACCCTGCGTCGCCCCGCCTTCGCGACTTGCTTTTTGTTTCGCCGACCATTCGCCGTTTCATTACTGATAAGCGTCACATTCGTCACCAAAGTTTGGTACAGGTGCGTAAACTGTTTCTCGTATTCACCATTTGAGATAGCCACAACGGCCTCCTTGGGGTTGAGCGGGTTTAATCCTTCACCTTGTTTCCGATGGCGATCATATAAATCGTTGAATGGGTCACGCCATCGAGACCGACAAAATCGTCGGTCTGGCGATCGAAAAAGCCGCCGATGTTCGTACAGCCGAGTCCCAGCGCATTGGCTACGAGGTTGACGTTTTGTGCGACATGGCCGGCTTCCAGCAGAATGAACCGATAGCCTCGATCACCGTACTTAAAGACGGACCGTTCGAATATGGCGGTGATGAAGATCAGCACAGAGGCCCCAACTATAAGGTCAGGATAGGCGACAGCTTCGGATATTCTAGATGTTTGGTCACCTTCGCGGAGAAATCGAAGCTGGTTCTTTGAAGCATTGTAATGGTAAAGGCCTGCCCCCAATCCTTCTATCCTGGCGCTGTGAAAAAAGATCTCGAGGGGTAGAGGGCGCCGCCGGAGGGAACGACTCTGAACGGACGAAGGTAACTCGTCCCACGGTTATCGCGCGTGATGCCGTACGCGTAATACAAAAGCGTCGCCATCTGCTTCAGACTCAGACGGCCGGGTGTCAAGCCGCGAGCCGATACGCGGGTAGAGATCGCTTCGGCAAGAGACAGCTTCAGCCGAACCGCGGCAGGAGGCAGCGCCACGACAGGATAGCCCACGAAATCCAATGATTCATGGAGATCCTTCGTTCGCTCCACGATTTCGTCCTCTGAAAGACCTTGGTTATGAGGGCCGATCTTAGAGTTTTCATGAAAGAGTTCCCAGAGCTGATCTTTGGGGGCCGGCGATAGGCACACGGCACGCCATGGTGATGCTGACACAACAAACCTCCCGGTTAGGGAATGGGATGGGGGACGGGGTTATCACCGGTGTCCCTTGAGACTCCCGCATGGCCAAGCTTTTGAGGCACCTCCCAGAGACGGAAGCCTCCCAGTGCACGGAATGTATGTCCGATACACAAAGGATGGAATCCAGGTATCACTGCACGGATCACCGAGAGTCCAACGTCCCGGATATCATCGGTGGTGACGTTCGCCAGGAGAATCCGATGGTTTACCGACTCTACCCGGTCAACGAGCACGGCAAGATCCTGCTCTGGGTCCCCGGTGGCAAGATTCTCGATCTCGCAAAAATCGATCCGTTCGGGCGAGGCAAAAACAAAATCCGCCAGATGGGCATTCGCATGATCACAGTACAAGCTTACATGACTATCCCGATCCACGACGTTTGCGAAATTTGGCTCAGGGACAAAGCGGGGCTGTTCGCCTTTGAGCGATCGGCAGAAACGATAGCCGTGCGCTAATTCTTCAAGGCTTTTTCGCATTGCCTCTTCAGGGTCCAGATGGGAAGAAGGAGCGAAAACCAGCGCCGGCGCATCTGATGTCGTATTTCGGAGTACCGACAAGATAACGGGGATGCCATGATCCGGGGTAAGGTTGAATACGGTGACATTTCCCCCAATGCTCTCGAACCGTGCTACGAGGTCACGGTTGGCATCGCTCAAGGTCCCTATATCAATCTGTGTGCGCGCCAATCGAGCCTGCCAAGTAATGGTAAAAGCATCGCGCTCAATGACCTCGCAGACAGCCGAAACGGCAGCGCGCGGGGAGCTGTCATGGCAGGCAAGGCCGGTGGAAATCGGTTGCAGGATAGGGAATTCGCCACGCTCCTTGTCGTAAAAATAGGGGACGAATACCGTGGCGGCAGGCACACAGCACTTCTCGCCAGTCCCTACATCCAATGCTTCAGCCCAACGCACAAGAGTCGTGTTATCGAACGGAACATAGGGAAAGTTTTTCTGAACACATTGCACGCGGGTGTACAACGCAAAACTCTCCGGCGGGACGCATGGAAAGGCGGCGGCATTAAAGGAGGAAAGCGGAAAATCCTCTCTTCGATAGACTGCTGAGCAGTAACGCTCTACCGCCTCACCTATGGCTTTGGCCGCGGCGGTCCCCCGATCCGATGAAGCACCGCCCGTATCCGCTGAATTTTGTTGCGGGCAAAAAGCCCGCGTATTACACGCACGCGCCGAGAAATGGAAAAAGTTCGGGCTCCCGGCTTCGTTTGGCAATTCCATCACAGACTCAATAACTCCAACAGAATCGTCCACCAGATACCTTGTCGCCTCACCAAGACGATGAAGGCGTGGATTAAGAGCCCTCATGGGTTCGCCTCTGAAAATGAAAGACGGGGGTTTGATACGCCGTAGTGGAGGCTCGAGTGCTCATAGGACTGCAAACGGCACAGCGAGGAACTTTGAGCACCTTGCGCGCTGTCATCCGCGTATCGAGCAGATTGACTTCGATCAGGCTACCGATGTTCCAGGAGGAGATGGCGCCGCTATAGAATTTTGTGAGCTCAAACGCTGCAATGTCAGCCAAGACCGAGGCCATTGAAGGATGAAAACCGATGACCTTCTGCGCCTCAAAGGCACGGTCTTCGATTGCGCGCCGGGCTTCAGGTTCCTCTCGATGGCTGTTCTCGCGGGCTTGAAGGCATTCAAAGCAAGCGGTCTCGCCGGGTACGACAAAAGGACCTATGTAGCCGATGAGGTTCCGGAGCACCACCGGCATGAAATGACGCTTGCGAGTGATGCAGAACGTATTCCATTCGCGCAATACTGGGCTTCCACCGAAATCCGACGTCCCAATAATGCATTGGGCTTTCGGATCGAAGTCTTTAGACAATTCCAATGGGGATAGAAAAGGTAACCATTGGTCCTTTTTTAACGTGCCCATTTCATCAAACAGACTCAGATTGCGTAGAAAAGGGTGATCCACCACCATGATATTCTCAATGCCTGACGCTCTGAGAGTGGACGCAAGCTGGCGCGAAATATAATTCACGCCTAGAATGACAAAATGCACTTGATTCAATTGTTCGGTGACACGGGTAGTCCGCTCCTGGAAATTCCAATAGAAGATATCCAGATTACTTTCCGGCGCTTGGACATCAAATGCTAGGGAATCTTCGGGAACCAAAAGGCGCCTGGCAAGTAACTGCTCGAGCAGGTTTTCTACAACGGGTCTGCTCAAAGGGGGAAAGAGCCCGCAAATATCATCCGGCGTCTTTCCTTCCATACACAGCGCATCGAAGATGAGATGAAGCGCTTCGGCAGCGCCTTCTCCACGAACCTTTACTTCGGTGCCACCCCGCTTGAGAAGGGCGCCATCCGGAGTTTCAATGAATTGCACGGGGGCTGCCCGCAACATCTGTGTTGGAGTGAGAGCCATAGTTGATCCCTTTATCCCGTTAAGACCCATCGACTCCGAGTGAGAGCCGCATGCGGCCCTCACTCGGCAATGTTTGCCTATGAACTGCTACAGCAACAGCTGCAGAAGCCCGTCCTGGGACTTTTCTTTCTGGCCGTATTAATGGCCCTCTGGATAGTATGAAGATCCTGAAGTGTGAGGTTGTCCAGTTTTCTGGGCAGCTTCACTCCCATATCTACAAGTTTCGGCATGCTCTCCTCCCTTCTGTTGCGTGGTTGCCTCGAACCCTGTGCACTTGGTATAGACAACTGTCCCATGCTCATAATCTAATGGTGAGCCAGCCGAGTACCCGACTTCCAATGGTCTCGCCGAGCGGATGTTCCTTATGCTTATCGTTAAAGGTATTGAAAACCGAAATCGCGACTTCTGCTTTGTCTTTCCAGAACTGATATCCGAGGCGCAGATTCACCAGCGTGTAGTCATCGACAAAGCCACTGGGTGGGGCCGGACCGCCAAACGGAGGTCCCGCAAACTGGGAAAAGGTATCAGAGATTGCGTAATTAGCAGAACTGACAAAATGGAGAGCCACCTCTCCGCTAACTCCGTTGTACCATTCGGGGACATTCGTCCATTCCGCACGAAGGCCAAGATTTACTTTGTCCCGGGGCGCTCCTCGCCGGAGAGGAATAACCGTGAATGTCTGACCCATTTCTTCATAACTATAGTTAGCAAAGCCGCTCAGCCAGGGAGTCGCTAAAAACTCTACCCCCGCCTCCACACCATGAATATCCGCTGTCCCGTTGTTGACGAAGGTAAAACGTGACGGAACAGCCGAAACCCTGACCGAGGTGATCAGATCGGAGATGTGATTGATGAAAACATCCCCGCGCACCCGCAGCCGGTGCCGAAAAAACCAGCCCTGATAGCCGGCCTCGTAGGAGACAATCTTCTCCGGCGTCAGGTTCGTAGACCCTTGGAAAGTCCCTTGTGTGGTTGATGGAGGCACAAACGGAGGAATGCCCGGGAAGAATACCAACGATCGTATGTCAACGTGAGATTCAAACATGGTAGGTGGCCGGTAGGCCGCTGACCCGGCGATTCGAAACGTGTGGTCTGCTGCCGGCTTATATAAAAGCGCAACGCGCGGGCTGTACGTGGGATTGATTTCGGTATGAAGGTCGTTCCTGAGCCCTGCGACAAAGGTCAACTCTTTGGTGAGGTACCACTCATCCTGAAGATAAAGTCCTAGCCGGTTCTGATGACGATGGAACTGATCGAGTTCTTGAGAGGAGTCGGCGTTATGGCGATAGTTCAGTCCGTAGATCAGCCGGTTTTTCGCCCCGAATTCAACCGTATGTTGGGCTTCGACATTATAGCTGTCCTCCTTGAGCTCAAACATAGGACTTCGATCGCGATCGGCAACCAGAATGAACCGTGAGATACGAGGGTCCGTAATATTCGTAACGGTATGATCCCAGTGTTGCCAATACGAACGCACAAAGAAATTTGGCCGCTCGTACGTAACATTTGCATAACTATTCCTGATCTTCGTAGCGTTGTGAAGAAAATCAAACACCGGGCCGTCAAACCGGTTGACATCCGTGACTCCACCGGAAAAGATTAGTTTTGAAACACTTGAAAGAGAGTATTCTGCTTGAGCATTGACCTTGTGATCACGAAAGGCAAGAGCGTCACGGTTGCTCCACTGATTCGTCTGATCACGTCCTACGGAAAGCCGATAGCCAAGCTTGTTAATCGTGCCCGCCTGAATTGCCGACGACGTAATAGTCCCAAACTCTCCGCCGCCGAATTGTAGGGTCGTTCCTTTCATCTCGTCAGGAGATTTTGTGATGATATTCACCACGCCGTCAAACGCATTAAACCCGTAAAGAGCTGAAGCGGGGCCTTTTAATACTTCGATCCGCTTGATCTCAGGCAGGGTCACCGGAATAGCTCTCCACCAGACCTGTCCCTGAATGTCCTCATAAATTGATCGCCCATCCACTAAAATCAGTATTTTATTGGCCAGAGGCTGGTTATTCCCGCGGAAACTGACGTCAAAATCTGCGCCAGTCATTTGGATAACTTCAACTCCAGGAATGCGGCGTAGCACAGTTGGAAGATCTGTAGCACCTGACTGCCGAATGTCCTCATCTGTGATGACATAGACATTAGAAGCGGCTTCGGAAATGGGTTGTTCGTGGCGGGCGGAGATGCTCACCTTCTCTTCCTTCATAATTTCAAGTTCAGGAAGGGCGCTTTTGGAATCTGCCGCACTTGCCGAATCAAGCGAAAGAGAAAGGCTGATCGGCAGCAACATCAACCAGGGACGCCAGGGAGTTGATTTTCTCAATGTCTCATCTTTCGTCTCTACCGGATCTCCATCTGCTTGATGAGCCGCGCCAGATAGGAACGTTGCAGCGCCAGCAGTGCGGCGGCCTGGGTTTGGCTGCCACCTGCGCGGTTGAGCGCCTGCTTGATGATCTGTTTCTTATGGAAGTCGACGGACTCATGGAAGGGAAGGTCCATGCCGTTCGACTCCTCGGATCCGAGATCCATCGGCTCTAACGCCAGGTCCTCCGGTTCAATGGTGTCGCCGGTTTTCAGCACGACCGCGCGCTCAACGGCGTTCTGTAGCTCCCGGACATTGCCCGGCCACAGATGCCCGGCCAATTTTTTCACGGCGGCCGGTGAGAACTTCATGGGCGGCTTCTTGGCGTCCCGGCAGTACTTTTTAAGGAACAGCTCGGCAAGCTGAGGAATTTCGTCGAGCCTCTCGCGCAACGGAGGTAGCGTGATACTGACGACGTTCAATCGGTAGAAAAGGTCTGTCCGGAAGGTCCCGGCTTTGACGGCTACCTGAAGGTCCCGATTCGTGGCCGCGATCACGCGGACATTGACCTTGACGGTCCTGGTTCCTCCCACACGATCGAACTCTCTGTTCTGTAAGAATCGCAGGAGCTTGGCCTGCAAGCCCGGCTTCATATCGCCAATCTCGTCCAGGAAGACGGTCCCGCCATCGGCCACTTCGATCTTTCCGCGCTTCTGTGCCGAGGCGCCTGTGAAGGCGCCTTTCTCGTGCCCAAAGAGTTCAGACTCCAGGAGCTCCTCCGATAACGCGACACAGTTGACCGGGGCAAAGAGCTTGGCCGCACGATTGCTCCAGGCATGGATCGAGCGGGCCAGTATGTCCTTGCCTGTCCCGCTTTCGCCCAACAGCAGGACGGTCGTATCGCTGGGGGCTACCTTTTGGGCGATCTGCACGACCTCGGTCATCTCAAGACTGCTTGCAATGAGCGGATCGTATCGGCTCTCGACTTCAGCTCGGAGGGCTGCCACCTCGCGCTTCAAACCGTGCTGTTCTAATGTTCTGTTCAGAACGATCTTGACGTAATCCAGATCAAACGGTTTGGTGAGGAAGTCGGTGGCGCCCTCCTTCATCGCTTCGACAGCGCCGCCGATCGTGCCGTGCGCAGTCATGATGATCACCGGCACGTCGAGCGAGTCTTTACGCACCCGCTTGAGTACTTCTATACCGTCCAGCTTGGGCATCTGAATGTCCAGAAATACCAACGCCGGTGGATTCTGTTGTACGGCTTGGAGCGCTTCCTCTCCGTCATGAGCGACTTGGACCTCGAGCCCCAGTGTCTCCAGGCGATCAGCGAGAAGCCTGGTAATGTCCGGTTCATCATCAACAATGAGAACTGGCATCCCCATAAAATCCTTTCACACCGGCAAACACTCGGCAGGAGCGTGCAGGTGTTTATCAAGTCCCGTCAATATTGTCTGTCGGGGAAACCCTGACAGACTATTGTTGGCATCGAAATGCAAGGCCAGTGCCGAAGTGACAAGTACAATAAATGTAAATTTTACCGCGAGTTATGTCAGTGCGAGTGCGGAAGAGCTTGTATGGCGCCGAAATCTTGTATCGTCTTAGATACTTCTGCGATTCGAAAAGGATACGGCATCAATCCATGACGTTCAGAACAAAGCCGGTGAGAGGCTTCGGATAGAAATACGTGGATTTGTGCGGCATGCGGTCGCCGGCGCGAGCCACTTCTTTGACCTCGGAAATCTTCGGCGGATTCAACAGAACCGCCACTTCGGCGTCACCCTGCACGACGGCGGCCAAGACTTCCTCTTCGTCTTTTAAGTAATTCAACCGTTCTTCATCTGCGGGTGTCATGTTCATTGCCTCCTGAAAGAGGAAACGCTGAAGGATCGACACATCGAGATGGTCTCGCGCCGAGGCGCCGAGTTTTGCCTCGGCGAGCGCATTGAGCGTCAGCAAATCGTAACGTGTCTCGCCTCGCACAATCGAGACCCATTGTATGCGCGTTGGTCGGCTGTGCGGCGTGCAGTGCTGCCAAAAATCGCTCCCGCACCCCCGGTTCCGTGTCTTTCGTAAAGGGGAAAGTCTGCAAGGCGAAATTTTGTCCCACACGCCTTCGAAATTCCTGGAGATCCAAGGTTAAGGGGGGGGGAATGAGACGATGCGTGGGTAGGATCGTCAACCCGGCGTCTTCAAGGTTGGAGAAATACATCATCACATAGTCAGAGGGTAACTCGCCGGCATCTCCGGGATTCAGGTCTCGTTGGGCGTTCCGGTAGCGCAGGGCGGATTCATAGCGATGGTGGCCGTCCGCGATAAAGAGCGGCAGCGGCGCCATGAGGGCGACCA
Source organism: Nitrospirota bacterium (assembly GCA_963788195.1). Taxonomy (GTDB): domain Bacteria; phylum Nitrospirota; class Nitrospiria; order Nitrospirales; family NS-4; genus NS-11. The sequence continues at coordinate 421,122 of CAWBGA010000002.1, read as the reverse complement.
CCTCTGCGAGAGTCTTCTTGTCCGTAATTCCCCAGAACCGATGCCGGGCACCGGTGCCGTCCGTCATTTCAAGACGAGGGCTGTCCTTGTCCGCTGCTTTCTCGAGGGTCTCAAGGACGCGCCCGCGCGGGTCTGAATACAAGGAGAAGATGGGGCTGAAATTGCTGCGGCAAGTGTCCAGCAACTGGTATCGATCCGACTTCGCCGCGGCGCGTGTATTTTCATGCGGAAAGATCCGTCCCGTTCCGAACTCTTCAAGCTTTACGAGTGACAGGAATCCGCGCATGGTGCGCTCGTCTCCCGACCGCAACCGGTATTGAATGGTGTACAGGTAGATGGCAGCCGAGTCATCTCGTCGAAGAGTACCGTTATTGAGCCATTCGGTTAAAAATTGTCTCGCGCGAGAGTACCGATTCTCTTTGACTCCGTCTCCGGATTGGTCCTGACCCAACTCCAAGCGGATGATGTTGGATGGATGCCGCCCGTAGAGCACGGCTTGTTCAGAAGAATCTATGACGTCATACGGAGGCGCCACGACCTTGGCGATGTCCCCAATCTTCGACTGATCATACACGGCACCGCGAAATGGACGGATCTCAGCCATTCTTTCCTTCGTTCATGCCTTCTCCCTCGAAGGGAGAGAGTCCGGGTAGGGTAACTCCAATGTACAGTCCATTTGACCGTCTCCTACTTTACTATGGGGGCGAGAGATTTCCTAAGTGAATATCAATGATACCGCTCGACCTCAAACCGATAGAGCTTGACGGGTTCATGCTCTTTGATGCCACCTTTGGCCCGCGCGACCGCGATCTGTTCTTCGACGGACGTGATCTGCTCGATCCCAGGCAACAGTAATCCGCGCCGCTTCCCTCTGCGCACCACGACGCCGTACCGCATGGGATTTAAGTCACCGATGCCTCCGACAAGCTCCAAGGGTTTTAGGATATCAACGGAGATGGAAAGATCCGCCAATTCATCCGCGCTAACCGGCGTAAACCTGGGGTCGCGAAACGCAGCGGCAATGGCATTTTCAATAATCTCGTGTGCCGTATCTCCGTACGTAGGCTCAAGCGTCCCGATGCACCCACGAAGCTCTTGATGTCTTCTGACCGTTACGAAGACTCCTGCCTTTCGCCGCAGGCTCTCACACTGTTCATAGACACTCTCCATCGGGATCAGCACTCGGCCGGTCTCCAGATAGCACCCGATGGCATCACGTGCTAGGCAAACAAAAAGGTGAGGATGTGATGAAAGGACCTTAATGGTCGCGGGCCACCATATAGTCGGCCAGCACGTGCAGAGCTCGCTTGTGAACCGAATCTTCGAAGGCTTCCAGATAGACCTTCGCATCCTCGACATAACGACGGGCGGTCGCGTGCGCATAGTCGATCGAACCGTAACGTTCCATCAGCGCGATGATCCACCCAAAATGGCAGTCGATGCCGTCATGGGTTTTCATGATCTCGGCGAGGCGTTGGCGCTCCGGCTCAGTGCACCACTGCTTCACATGGAGTAATGGCAAGGTAATGTTGCCTTCTCCGAGGTCCTTGCCCAGCAATTTCCCGAGCACTTCCCCTTGCGCGACGTAATCGAGGGCGTCATCCGCGACCTGAAACGCCACCCCTAAGGACTGGCCGAATTGAAACATAGCGTCTCGCTGGGCGATCCCGGCGCCTGCCAAGACTGCCCCCATCCGGCACGCCGCCGCGATCAGAGCCCCGGTCTTGTACTCCGCGATTCTTACATAGTCCTGCTCAGAATGGACGTCTTGGTCTTTATAAGAGAGCTGCATCAACTCGCCTTCGGCCATCTTTCGGCAGGCAACGGACAAGCATTCATTGACGTCTTGATTTTGGAAACCGACGATATGGCAAATGGCTTTTGAGTAGAGATAATCACCGACCAGAATCGATACCTGGTTTCCCCACAGACCCCGCGCCGTTGTCTTTCCCCGCCGAAGATCCGCATGGTCCACCACATCGTCATGCAGCAACGTCGCGGTGTGGATATACTCGATCAGGCTTGCGAGCAGAATGTCTCGGGAGCCGGTGTATCCGGCGAGTCGGGCGCACAAAATCAACAACAACGGGCGGATCCGTTTCCCTCCGCTGTTGAGAATATGGGCGGAGACGATATTGACCAGGGCCACTTTGGAATCAAGATTTTGGCGAATCTGATCTTCAACAGCGTCAAGTTCCGGTCGATACGACTCCCAAACTTCCCTCATCCCTCCGATCGCACACGTTTGCGGGGCTGTTTGGCATCGGCCGGATACTAAGGGGAGCTTCGGGAGATTGTCAAGAAAATAGCCATGCTATGAACGTGCTTTTCTTCGAGACTTGCGGGCATCATTCTCAGACACGAAAGGCGCTCACGCCTGCCTCCTAAGAGCCTGATCACCTTCGCATTTTTGCCGTTCACTGGCGAGCATTTCCTTGACAGTCTGAATTCCTCTCAAGTAGGATAATACCACCCGTTGCTCTTGCCGATCTAGAGCGTTTCATTCACAAAAGAGTACACGATGGACACACCAGGACTGCCTCATAAGCAAGGCCTTTACGATCCCGCTTTTGAAAAAGATGGGTGCGGGATCGGTTTTGTGGCGAACATCAACGGCGCGAAATCCCACGAGATTGTCCGCAAAGGGTTAGAGGTCCTCGATCATCTTTTTCACCGCGGCGCTCAAGGATGCGACCCTTGCACCGGCGATGGCGCCGGAATTCTCCTTCAGGTTCCACATGAGTTTCTAAAGCAGGCAGCGGCCGACGTACATGTGAAACTTCCGGACGCCGGCGAATACGGGGTCGGAATGGTCTTTCTGCCTCCGGACCGAAGCTCATCGCCTCTCATGTGAGCAACTCTTCGAGCGGATCGTCGCCGAAGAAGGCGTCAGGTGTCCTTGGCTGGCGAGACCGTCCCGGTCAACAGCGAGGCGATCGGGGCCCAGGCCCGGGAGACCGAGCCCTTCATCCGTCAGATCTTCATTGCCCGCGATCATTCTCGACGAGGGGCAGTTCGAGCGCAAGCTCTATGTTATCCGCAAGCGGGTCGAGAAGGCCGTGCGGGAATCCGGACATCGAGGGCCGAGAGTACTTTTATATTCCCAGCCTGTCGGGCAATACGATCGTCTACAAAGGCCTGCTGCTTCCCTACCAGATGCCCCACTATTACAAGGATCTGAACGACTCAGGCCTTGTCAGCGCGCTGGCACTGGTTCATTCGCGGTTCAGCACCAATACCTTTCCGACGTGGCCGTTGGCCCATCCTTATCGCTACATCTGCCACAACGGCGAGATCAATACGCTGAAGGGCAATGTGAACTGGATGCGGGCCCGCCAAGGCCGGCTGCAGTCGGATCTCTTCGGCGACGGACATTCCCGAAGCTCTTCCCGATCGTGTACGAGCGACCAGAGCGACTCGGCCTGCCTCGATAACGCGCTCGAATTCCTGGTCATGGGCGGCCGCTCGCTTCCGCACGCCATGATGATGCTGATTCCCGAGCCCTGGGTCGGCAATCCGCAGATGGATCTCGATCGGCGCGGATTCTACGAATATCACGCCGCGATGATGGAGCCGTGGGACGGCCCGGCGGCCGTGTGCTTCACCGACGGGAAGCTGATCGGGGCCACGCTGGACCGAAACGGACTTCGGCCCTGCCGGTTCCAAGTCACCACCGACGATCTCGTCGTGCTCGCCTCGGAAGCCGGCGTGCTTGCCCGCAGATCCCAAAGACATCCGCCAGAAAGGCCGTCTGCAGCCGGGGCGCATGTTCCTCGTGGACACGGCCCAGGGCCGCGCTGATCGACGACGAGGAGATCAAGGCGGAGATTGTGGGGCGCAAACCCTACCGCGCCTGGGTCACACAGTACCGGATCTCCCTGGATGAGCTTGCCCGAGCCGTTGAACGTCCCGCAGCCGGACCATCCGACGATCCGGCAACGTCAGCAGGCTTTCGGGTACACGGTCGAAGAATTAAAGATGGTGCTCACCCCCATGGTGGTGGCGGGCGAAGAGCCCGTCTCCTCCATGGGCACCGACACGCCGCTTGCCGTGCTGTCCGAGCGGCCGCAACTTCTGTTCAAGTATTTTAAGCAGCTGTTCGCGCAGGTCACCAACCCGCCGATCGATCCGATCCGCGAGCAACTCGTCATGTCGCTCGTGACCAACATCGGGCCAAAACCGAATCTCATGGAAGAGGCGCCCGAATCCTGCCGCCGGATCAAGGTCCAGCAACCGATCCTGACGAACGCCGAGCTCGAGAAGATACGCGAAATCGCTGATCCGCATTTCAAGAGCAAGACCTTGCGGATGCTCTTTCGCGTGGCCGACGGACCCGAGGGCCTGGGCGCCGCCGTCGATGATCTCTGTCGCGCAGGCGTCGCAGGCCATCAAGGACGGCTACAAATTCTTGATCCTCTCGGATCGAGGCGTCAATGAAGAATGGGCGCCGATCCCAAGTTTGCTCGGCGTCTCGGCCGTCCACCATCATCTGATCCGTGAATGCACGCGAACCGAAGTCGGGCTCATCCTGGAGACCGGGGAGCCGCGTGATGTGCATCACTTCGCCTGTCTCATCGGCTATGGCGCAGGCACCATCAACCCCTACCTGGTTTTTGAGACGCTCGTGGACATGGAACGGGACGGCTACCTGCCGGAAGGCATTGACGCCGCGACCGCCGCGTCAAAGTTCGTCAAGGCGATCAACAAGGGTCTGCTCAAGATCTTCTCGAAGATGGGCATCTCGACCGTGCAGTCCTACTGCGGCGCCCAGATCTTCGAGGCGATCGGACTGAATCATCGTCTTGTGGATCGCTACTTCACCGGCACCGCATCCCGGCTGGAAGGGATCGGGATGCCGCGAAATCGGCGAAGAGACGCTTCGCCGGCATACCGCTGGCCTATAGCCCTGCGGCCATTCATCAGCTCGATTTCGGCGGTGAGATTCATTACCGCGTCCAAGGTGAGCACCACAATTGGAACCCGGAGACGATCTACAAGCTTCAGCACGCCACCCGCAGCAATGATCCGAAGACATTCAAAGAATTTTCAGCGCTGGTCAACGACGAAAGCAAACGCCGATCCAACATCCGAGGGCTTCTGGAGCTAGTCATGGCGCCCTCAGCCGATTCCCATCGAGGAAGTCGAACCCGCGACGGCGATCGTCAAGCGCTTTACCACCGGCGCGATGTCGTTCGGCGCGATCAGCAAAGAAGCTCATGAAACGCTAGCTATTGCGATGAACCGGATCGGCGGCAAGAGCAATACCGGCGAAGGCGGCGAAGACCCGGAGCGGTTCGTGCCGCTCCCGAACGGCGACAGCAAGAACAGCGCGATCAAACAAGTCGCCTCGGCGCGCTTCGGCGTTACCACCGACTACATGGTCCACGCGAAAGAACTGCAGATCAAGATGGCCCAGGGCGCGAAACCCGGCGAAGGCGGCCAGCTTCCCGGTCATAAAGTGGATGAGACCATCGCGCGTTTGCGCTATGCCACCCCAGGCGTGCAGCTCATCTCTCCGCCTCCGCATCACGACATCTATTCGATCGAAGATCTGGCCCAATTGATCTATGACCTGAAAAACGCGAATCCGGACGCGGATGTCTCGGTGAAACTGGTGGCGGAAGTCGGGGTCGGGACCGTCGCCGCCGGCGTCGCCAAGGCCAAGGCCGACAAGGTGCTGATCAGCGGGGACTCGGGCGGCACCGGCGCGTCCCCTCTCTCCTCGATCAAATACGGGGGCATCCCTTGGGAGTTGGGGCTGGCCGAAACTCAGCAGACGCTTGTTCTGAACAATCTGCGCGGGCGTATCAAGGTCGAGACCGACGGCCAAATGAAGACCGGTCGTGACGTAGTGATCGCGGCCCTGCTCGGCGCCGAAGAATTCGGCTTCTCCACGGCCCCGCTGATCGTCGAAGGGTGCATCATGATGCGCAAGTGCCATCTGAACACCTGTCCGGTCGGCATTGCCACGCACGATCCTGCATTGCGCGCCAAGTTCACGGGACAGCCGGAACATGTGGTGAACTACTTCTTCTTTATCGCCGAAGAGGTACGCGAACTGATGGCGGCGCTCGGCTTCCGGAAATTCGAGGAGATGATCGGCCGGACTGACAGGCTCAAGGCACAGCAGGCAATTGACCATTGGAAGGCCAAGGGCTTGGACCTCTCGGCGATCCTGCACCAGCCGCAAGTCAAACCGGGAGTCGCCCGCTACTGCCGGGAAAAACAGGACCACGGCTTGACCGACGCCCTGGACTGGAAACTCCTTGAACTGTGCGCGCCCGGCCCTCGAGCATCAAAAGCCGGTGCGTCTGGATCTGCCGATTCGCAATGTAAACCGTACGGTGGGGACCATTCTCTCCAGCGCGATCGCGAAGCGCTATCGCCTCGAGGGTTTGCCGCCGGACACCATCCATCTGAAGTTCACCGGCTCGGCCGGGCAGTCCTTCGGCGCATTTCTGGCCAGAGGCGTCACGCTTGAACTAGAGGGAGAATCCAACGACTACCTCGGCAAGGGCCTGTGCGGGCGGGCGCATCATTGTGTATCCTCCGAAAGCCTCCACGTTCGTCCCCGAGGAGACGATCCTGATCGGCAACACGTCTCTCTACGGCGCCACCCAGGGCGAAGCCTATTTTTACGGAACGGCGGGGGAGCGCTTCGCGGTGCGGAACAGCGGCGCGCGCGCCGTGATCGAGGGCACGGGTGATCATGGATGCGAGTACATGACGGGCGGGGTGGTGGTCGTCCTCGGAAAGACGGGCCGCAACTTCGCGGCGGGCATGTCGGGCGGCATGGCCTTCATCCTGAATGAAGACGGCAAGTTCGAGCAACGCTGCAACATGGGGATGGTGGAACTTGAGAAGGTGGGAAAAGAGGACAAGAGCCTCCTGCGGGAGACTCATTGAATCCCACTATCGCTACACCGGCAGCCGCAAGGCGAAGACGGTTCTCGATTCCTGGGAGCTGATGGTCAGAAAATTCGTGAAGATCATGCCGATCGACTACAAACGCGTCCTGGCGGAGCGCAAAGCAGCCGCGGCGAAGGTCGTGGCGCAAAAGGAAATGGCGGCCCATGGCTGATCCCAAGGGCTTTATGAAATATGCACGGGAAGGGCCCAAGCGACGGCCCGTTGAACTGCGCGTCCAGGACTGGAAAGAGTTCTACGAGCCGATGCCTGAGGACGCGCTCAAGGCGCAAGGCGCGCGCTGTATGGACTGCGGTGTGCCGTTCTGCCAGAGCCACAACGGCTGTCCTGTGGTCAACCTGATTCCCGAATGGAACGACCTTGTTCACCGAGGCCGCTGGAAAGACGCCCTGAAAGCGCTCCATACCACCAACAATTTTCCAGAATTCACCGGCCGCCTGTGCCCGGCCCCATGCGAATCTGCGTGTGTCCTCGGCATCAATGAAGACCCGGTCTCTATTCGGGTCATCGAATGGAATATTATCGATAGAGGCTTCGATGAAGGCTGGGTGCAGCCAATCCTGTCTCCCTATCAGACCGGAAAGACGGTGGCCGTCGTTGGGTCCGGACCAGCCGGGTTGGCCTGCGCGCAACAATTGGCGCGAGCGGGACATCACGTGACAGTATTTGAGAAGGCGGACCGGATCGGGGGGCTCCTCGTGTACGGCATCCCCGACTTCAAAATGGAAAAATGGGTCGTCGACCGTCGGCTCGAGCAGATGAAGGCGGAGGGAGTGGAGTTTCAGACCAACGTCAATGTCGGCGTCGACATGAGCGGTGAGGATCTCCGGCGCCGCTATGACGTGGTGTGCCTGGCAATGGGCGCCGAGCAACCGCGCGAGCTGCCGGTCGCAGGTCGTGACTTGAAGGGAATCCATCTCGCGATGGATTACCTTATGCAACAGAACAAGCGCAATGCGGGGCAGGTCCTGGCGGACGAGCCGATCACCGCCAAAGGCAAGCGCGTGGTCATCATAGGCGGCGGAGATACCGGATCGGACTGCCTCGGCACCACGCATCGGCAGGGCTGCGTCGAAGTCCATCAGTTCGAGCTGCTCCCCGAGCCTCCGCCGCAGCGCGCCACGTCTACTCCGTGGCCGCTCTGGCCGATGCAGCTTCGCACCTCCCACGCCCATGAAGAGGGATGCGACCGGCAGTGGAGCCTGTCCACAACGAAACTGACCGGTCACAACGGCCATGTGACCAAGCTCCATGCTCAGCGCGTGACGTTCCAGAACGGCCAATTCACGCCGCTCCCCGACGGTGACGTTGCGTTGAACGTGGATCTGGTCCTTTTGGCGATGGGCTTCACGGGACCGGTAAAGAGCGGCCTCCTCGATAGTTTGGGGGTCGAATACGACGCGCGCGGCAATGTCAAAACGGATCCAAATTACATGACGAGCCTGCCCGGTGTGTTTGCAGGCGGCGATGTAAGGCGGGGCGCGTCATTGATTGTCTGGGCGATCGCTGAAGGCAGGAAGATGGCGGCAAGCGTCGATCAATATCTCCATGCCGCTAAGCCCCACGGAATCCCATCATAAATCCTCTGGTCGCATCGTTTCGGTTTTTCGGTATCCCCGCCTCGAGCACGGACCACGCTGCACCCTTCACGCTTATCCTTAAATTGTTTCTTGTCACCATCCTACTCGTCGGATTGCCATTACTTGGAGTCCTACTGGCGGGATACCCGATTTCGCGATACCAGGAGTTCCCCCCGGTCACCCGATACATCACCCACGAAGGGTTCTCCTGGCCGGTGTTTTTCGCATTGGTCCTGTTCGTCAGCCTGGTGACCGGTCCTTTTATCTTTCGGATTATCAGAACCCGCACGCCGAGTGAAACGCCACCGGTTCGACAAGCTTTTCCATGGTGGGGGTATTTCGGGTTCGTGCTGTTATCTGTGGCCTGGGTGTTTGCGTGGTCGCGTTTCACCTGGTTCAAAGATTGGCAAGGGTTTACGTTCAGCCCGATTTGGCTCGGCTACATCCTTGCAATCAACGCCTGGACGTTGCGGCGGACAGGCCACTGCCTGATGCTGGACCGGCCGACATATTTTCTCTGGCTGTTCCCTCTCAGCGCAGCGTTCTGGTGGTACTTTGAGTATCTGAACCGGTTCGTGCAGAACTGGCATTATGTGGGTATTGCAGAGTTCAGCCCTCTCGAGTACTTCATCTACGCGACGCTACCCTTCGCAACCGTGCTGCCGGCCGTGCTGAGCACTTCGCAGTGGTTAGCGGGCTTTCCCAGGCTAACCGTGCCGCTACAAAATCTTTGGCGGGTTCACATCCGCAATTGGAAAGCCGCGGCCGTCCTGGCACTGACTGTTGGAGCCGCCGGCTTGGCGGCTCTGGGCGTCCGGCCCAATGCGCTGTTTCCGCTATTATGGATGGCGCCACTGCTGGTCCTGGCATCGCTTCAGGTGTTGTTGGGCGGCGCCTCACGATTTGCAAATCTGAAGCAGGGCGATTGGCGGGCGGTGTGGGTGCCCGCGCTTGCCGGACTCGCCTGCGGTGTCCTGTGGGAGTTATGGAACTCGAAGAGCCTCGCACACTGGCAATATGCCGTGCCCTATGTCCAGCACTTTTCACTCTTCGAAATGCCCGCGCTCGGCTATGCCGGATATCTTCCTTTTGGCCTTGAATGCGCTGTTCTTGCCGATCTCTTTCTCGGGCGACGGGACCGTGAGGTTACAACGGACGTCCCAAACGTCATCAGTCGGGAATCGTTAGTGCGTCTGATTGACCGGAAGCGCGAGGGTGAAATAGCGCTGGCTTTCTTCATAGAGCACACGTTTTTTGAGTAGAGCCTCCACAGCCTGCTCAACATCTCCGTCATCAAAACCGCCGCCCTGGCTATGTTCTTTAACCCCGGCTTTGAGCTGATCCAGATATTTCGGCGCTTCATTACAGAAGTCAATGATGAAGGCGTGCGGCCAGTCGTACCGTTCTTTGAGAGGTTGCTCAGAACGGCCGTCGAAGACGGTCACGAAATCAATTGCCTTGGCATAGAGTAGGAAGGGTTTGTCGTCGGTGGTATGCCGGCGCTTCCATTCCGCCGTGAGATGCGTCAGTTCCTCGATTAAGCTTGGATGGACCTTCTTCTCGAGAAGCTCATACTCAAAATCATAGGCTATCTTCTCGAGATTCACGACCTTCGGGTCATAGACGTATTCGTAGGCCAGGCCTGGACCGGTAATGCGGATCCCATTGTCGGCAGGCCACTTGAAGTACGGGCTAAAGCGCTCCAGCCAGAGCTCTCCGACGCTCAGCGGCGGCTGAAAATGAAAAAGCGAGGGGATCAATGCGATCTGCCGCCGGTAATCCTCGTCCGTCTCCCCTGGAAAGCCAAGAAGAATGTTCCATAGGGTCTCGATGCCGTAATAGCTCGCCCATTTCAGCGCCGTGAGATTCTGCAGCGGCGTCACGCCTTTTTTCATTTCCTTCAGCTGATTGATGCTCAAGCTCTCGATGCCGGGCTGAAAGGATCTCACGCCGCCGTGTGCGAGTGTTTGCAGTTGCCGCTTGCTGAGATTGCTCTTGGTTTCAATGAAGACTTCGAAGTCATAACGCTCCTCTGCAAGCTTGGCGAAGACACCCTCGATGTATTTCATATCGATGATGTTGTCGACAAAGCGGAAGCGCGTCGTGTTGTAACGGCTCGACAGTTGCCTCATCTCGTTGAGTACTTGCCCGGCGGATTTTGAGCGAAATGTCATGCTTTGCGCATTCAGTCCGCAAAACGTGCAATGATGCTTTTCCCCCCACCAGCACCCTCGCGCCGCCTCATAGAGCAGGATCTTGTTCAGGCCCTCCGCGAACTGTGGATTGAGATCACGCAGAAGTTCAAAATAATCGTCATAGTCGGGAGGCCCGGTTTTTTCAAACTCTGAGAAGAGCCGCTCATTGGGCTCAAACATAATCTTCCCGGCCAGCCGGTGCACCACGCCAGGCCCGAAGCTGTCCTCTTTTCCGTCCAGGATCTGTTTCACCAGCGCTGGAAAGACTTCTTCCCCTTCCCCTACCACCACATAATCGATCCACGGAAATGCCCGGAAGTGCTCCAACCCCATCTCGCCGTCGAAATTCGCGCCGCCGAAGACGATTCTGACGGAAGGATAGAGGTCCTTAATCAACTTCGCCATGGTGAGACTTGCGACATTCTGATCAAAAGTGGAAGTAAAGCCGACCACCTGGTACTGCCCCCAGTCAATCTCCGTCAGCATGCGCGTGAGGTACTGCGGCGCGCCCGAAGTCTTGAGGTCCAGAAGATATGAGGGCGGACACCCGGTTTCACGGCAGACATCCTCAAAGATCGGCTTAAACGTGCTGGGATATGCGGCATTCTTCGGATTGTCGCGGAACAGCAGATGCGAGAAGAGCCATTCGCCGAGTAAGCCCCGTTTTTCGCACAGATTTTCGTACAGCGGCACGCCCAGCTGATAGGCAAAATGCAGGTAGAGGTGATGGCTCTTGACGCCGATTCCCTGCGATTTTAGGATCGAGGACAGCGTACCTAATTGGATAGAAGGATACTTGCTCGAACTGAACGGCATGTTGACCAGAGCGACCCTGGCCTGGCTATGTTCGGGTACCATCCACGGAAGCTACACCCGCCCGAAGAACTACGTCAAGACGCGCATCAGCAAGCTTGCCTTTTGAGTCAGGCTCCTACCCTACTGGTATGAAAACGAGCGGGGTGACCTGCGGGCGAAACCCTTTGAATCCCATCCTTTTCGGATGTTACTGATGATTTGTTCAAGGAGGCGGGCCGGCAGGCTCAGTCTTACCGCACGCTGACAAACCGTCCTTTGGCCATCTCTTGTAAACGCTCGATATCTTCTCGCCGGGTCACGGACAATGGAATCGTGTGGCCGATCTCTTCCAGCAGCAGCTCCGTATTCAACGCGCGCTTTGACGACAGCGCCCGGTAGAGCCCGGCCACCACCGCCTGCTCAATCTCCGCTCCGCTGAAGCCGTTACATGCGGCCACGATTTTGGCTACGTCAAACGCTAACGGATCCTGTTTACGCAGCGTGAGGTGAATCTTAAGAATGGCTTCGCGTTCTTGAGGATCCGGAAGATCAACAAAGAAGATCTCATCGAACCGTCCCTTCCGGAGAAGTTCGGGGGGAAGAATGGAAAGATCATTCGCCGTGGCGACCACAAACACTTCCTGGCGTTTTTCCTGAAGCCATGTCAGGAATGCGCCGAAGAGGCGCCGGCTTAAGCCCGCATCCGCCTCGCCCCCGCCGGTTGCAACCATTCCTTTCTCGATTTCATCAATCCACAACACCACAGGGGCCATGGACTCGGCCATGGCGATTGCCTTCCGAAAATTCTTTTCCGACTCTCCGATGTACTTGTCGAACAGCCGCCCGGCATCCAGTTTTACTAGAGGCAACTTCCATTCACGAGCGATAACCTTTGCGGCTAAAGACTTTCCGCAGCCGGGCACCCCGACGATGAGAAGTCCACGAGGAGGGCTGAGATTCAGCGCGCGAGCTTCTTGGGTAAAACCGATTCGTTGCCGCTCAAGCCAGGCTTTGAGGTTCCCGAAGCCGCCCAGCTGAAACCGATTGTCCTCGACCGGATAATATTCCAGCAGGCCGCCCTCCTGAATCATCTGCGCTTTTCGCTTCAGTACTACTCGGATATCTTCCGCAGCCGTACGCCCGTCGGCGTTCATAACCACTTCGGCGACGGCCTGGCGGGCCTGATTCAAGGTCATCCCTTGTAGGGCAAGCAAGAGTTGCTCGCGATCCTCCTCTTTCAGTTGAGTCTCGACTTTATGGGTCTTTCTCAATGACTGGATGACGGCATAGACCACTTTGAGGAGTTCGTCTCTGTCCGGCAACTTCAGCTCATATCGCACGACATCGGATTCAATATCCGCAGGTAGATGAATCGGTGTGCCGGTCAATACCATCGTGGAACGACCGCGCGCGAAACTCTGCGCCGTTTCCCGAAATTGCCGCGACACTTTGGCATCATCCAGATGCCTCGCAAAATCCTTCAGGACGAACAGACCTTCGACGGTTAGTCCCTGCAGATGTCTTAGAAGCCGAAAGGGTTCGGTGGTGGTGGCAATCGTCTCGCCATCAGAAGCCCGTATAAGCCCTAGGGTGACCGTCCATTCTGACAACGGCAGCCACAGTTGATCAGCAACGCTCCTCAGAAGGGTAGTGACTCGATCTTCTTCCACCGTCTCGATGACGATCACAGGATGGAACGAGAGCACTAGGGTTTTGAGGTCATGCACACTGGTCGAAATGCTCATCGCCTGATTCCTGGGCGCAAGGGATTCTACTAGCCGTCCCGTCGTATAGGCCTGAGGCGTCGTTAAATACTAGCAGAAGTCTATACTGTGGATGCTCTAAATCAAAGGAATTAGGAAGGTAGGACCCGAAGGCGTGTTATTGCCGCGCTTCAAACGCCCGCTTCCGCCTCGAAGAGCCGTGAAGCGCGGCAAATAGATGCCCGCGAAAGATGAGCATCGCGACAGTCGCCAGGGGCGTGAGCACCAGCACGAGCGTCAAACTCACGACACTCGGCAGGCCGAGATAACTGAGGCCGGCTTGCAGAAGCTGAAACGGGAGAGCAAGGATCTGAAAAAAGTCCAGCAGCGCTCCCCGGCCCATCCGCTCCGAGATGGTGAAGAAAAATGACAGGCCGAAGGGGGCAATGACCAACGCTAACGGCAAAAACCACTCAAGCCAGTTCTGCACAATAAACTCGTAGCTCACTCGAATGACGTCCAGCGGAGAGCCTGGCCGCACTTGATAGATCACCTCAGGGGCAGGATTCAATAGAATGAATAATAATAAGAAAATCGCGGCGGCGAGGAAGGGACCGTATGGATTCGCCGCTGCGCCCTGCTCGATGATCACGATCGGTAGCCAGAGAACAAAACCCACGCTAATGACATCCCAGAAGTACTGGCCAAAGCTCGCCTTGATATCCTCCAACGCCAACTGACGCCCACTATTCACAGCCTGCTCAACGAGACTGAGGGTGGCCCCGATCAGTAGGGAATTCACGGCGCCCAGCAGGAAGCCACCAAGCATGCCCAACGGTCGCGCGATCATCGAGGCCACCATCATCAGGCCCGCGAAGACAACGACCGCAACCGCGATGATCCACCCGCGCACGAATGAGCGCAGCGTGGCATGCAGGGCGTGCTGGTAGAGCGCTATTGAAGACTTGACGACCCCAGTCATGAGGAACGAGCCATTCTAGTTCAGGTCCTTCGCGGAAACCCTACACTTTTCCAGGCACGGCAAGCGCTTGCCGAATTTCACCGATGAGCCGCCGCTCGATCTCTGCGATCTCTTCAGTACCGGCAACCAAGACGCGGCCTCCCTGCCCCATTTTCTCAAAGTCTGCCCTTACGGCAACACGTGCGTGGTTCGAAGGAAGCGCTTGAATCGACACAAGATACTGATTGCGAAACCCGGAAAGTTCCAGTGTCGATAGGGATGACAGTTTACGGTCCGTGACATAGACTGCCTTCTGATCTGTCTTGACGCTCACCCGCAGCGTATATCCATTTTTCTCCAAAGTCTCCTCGGCGGCCCTGCACACGGCCGCCAGTGGCTGGGGGACTTCTTCGGATTGGCCGCCTTTGTCATCGACACGAAAACTCTGCTCGCTTCGACTCTTCGTTGCCGAAATGAGCTGATTGTCTTTGGTGAGCTTGCGGTTCTCCAAAAGCTGCGCCTGAAGCTTTGCAGCCGTAGCCTGCCGTTCCGCTTCAAGACGAATGGCTTCCTTCTTGGCCTCACGCGCCTCTTGGGTTAACAGAGTGGTTTGCTCCTGCAAAAATTTGGTTCCGTCCTGAATCGAGCTGACGATTGCTTCCTGTTTCGCCACTTGATCACGTAAACGTTCATTCTCTTCCTTGAGCGGCGAATGATCAGGCTGGCATCCGGTTACAACAATCAGCCCCGCCAGAAAGAACACGTCACGCAGCCGTCGGAGCGGGAAGGCAGGCATATCGGCGCATATTACTCCTTACGGCCGGAGACAGTAAACGTCCCGGGCCATAGTGTTGTCTCTCACCGTCGCCGCGTTTAGAATAACCCTGGAACCAAAGTCCCTTGCTCTATCCAGTCATACTGCCGCTGTCTCCCGAGCACAGATCCCTGCGTGGCCCGCGTCACATGCAGGCTCAGCGCGAGACGGCGCGGGAAGCTCTTGTTCAGGCCTGTAAGCTCAGCGGCCGACCCTGCGGCCCTTTTGAAAAAGACGTGCACAATGTCCCAATGCCGTTCGCTGGCTGGTACTGGTCCGTCTCCCATAAGCCTCAGTTTGTGGCCGCGGTTGTTTCGGCAAACCCCGTGGGTATCGATCTTGAGGAAATCGTCCCCAGAGATAAGGGGTTGTTTCGGTATGTGGCGGAAGACGCCGAATGGGAGCTTGCCGGAAACCGAGAATGGGAAACCTTTTTTCGGTATTGGACGGCGAAGGAGGCTGTGCTCAAGGCAACTGGTGCGGGTCTACGTGATCTAAAGAAAGTTCGGATCCAGCGCGTTCTCAGTCCAGACCGACTGATTATCGACTATCGAGACCACGAGTGGGGCGTGCAGCACTATCGATTTCAGAACCATCTTGCTTCCCTCACCCATGACGACGAGGTCCATTGGACCGTGATTGATCGTTGAAATCCTGTTCGCCGACATGCTGGCGAATCTTCATGCGTTTTCAAGGTATGGCGATCTTAACGTCGTCGCCCTCCACTTGAACTTCGTACGTGTCCATTTTGATCCCTTCCTTCGTGAGGCAGCTTCCATTCTTGACGTTGTATTGCCATGCATGCCAGGGACAGGTCACCGTCTCTCCCTCTAATTCTCCCTCGCCCAACGGCCCGCCTCGATGTTTACAGATGTTCTCGATCGCATAAAAAGTGCCGTCGACGTTGAAGACCGCCACCTCCTTGTCGTTGACAGTTCGCGACCATGCCGGTCCCCGGGGCTATCTGTGAGACCGACGCAACCTTTATATAGCTCGGCATTGAATCTTCCTTTCTAGAATATCCATGAATTAGCCATGTACTGCTAAGGCTACCTCTCACGGCCGCGCGGGGTCAATTATGCAGAGCATTCACCGTTGACCCGCTCGGCAATCACCAGTTAATCTCAATTCATGGCTTCATGTAGAAGCGTCGTGTTTTCCCTCTCCAAGGCTCTGAGTGACCATCAAAGTTGGGCCATCAATACATTCCCCGCCATTGTCCAACGCGCGACGGCCTGTAGCCAGCAGTGGCACCTGCTCGAAGAGACTCGGGACGAAGCGACTGGAGCCTCGATTTGGCGGTATAATGTAGATGGTGGGTCTAATATGGATTTGATCGTGGATCACATCACCCACGAATTATCGGACGCAGTGCTGGTGACGGAATCGCACACAGTGCGTGAGGATTGCTATTTCTTCGGCAGCATGCGCCGCGACCGGCCGGAACTATTTGCGGACAAGGCCGGCAGCGGGGAGACCCGCGCTCAAAACCATAAGAAAGAATCCTCGTCATGAAGCCGGGTGCCACTGTTCTCCTGACGCTAATATTGATTGGATCGGCCGTGCCATGCTGGACCGCCACCGCTACACCGCCCAGCTCACCGGCCGCTGCGGAGTCTGCGCTCATCTCCGTCGCAAAGCACCTTTCGCCGCCGTATGCTCTTTATCTCTATGAATCCCTCACCCGCCAGATTCTCTCTAATGAACGTCTCATGGAGAAACTTGATTCGCCGCTGAGTCCGATGTCGGCGGATTCGCTGTGGGCCCTGGACATTATCTCACGGTCGATTTTGATTGAAAATCAGGACGGTCAGTACCTGGATGTCCGTCTGGTGCCCCCTTTCTTCACCGACATCGCTGAACGCTATTTTAACGCATCGCATTACTGGCCCGACCGCGATATTACCCCTGACACTCGGCGGGAGCATCTGGCTGCATGGTATGCGGCCTACCTGATGCTCCTCGTGTCCAATGAAACCCAGGATGAAATTGCGCGCGTGTTGCAGAACGGAGTTTTCGACCGCCCTCCGGAAGGTCTCCAGGCGGGAGGGCCATCACTCGTGGACCGGCTTCATCGGGAAAGAGCGTTGAGCGACGAGGAGTACCCTCTGGTGCACATCCAAAAAAAAGGGCCGGCCCTTGAGTTTCCAGCCTATATGGATCGGTGGAAGGCCAACATCTCAAAAGCCTACGGGCTGAATTAGCCTACGGGACAAACTCTCCCGCTCCTCCATCGCCAGACAAGCCAAATCCACATGGCGAGAAGTCCGACCCAGCCCGCGCCGGCCACCCGCCCGGCAATGAGCGTGTCCGACGAAAGCACACCCCATCGGCTGAAGATATTCGTCCAGTCATGTTCACCACCGCCCACCAATGGAAGTATTTGCTCGCGCGCGTCCGCCATGTACCGGGCAATGTTGAAGAAATTTTCAAACAGCCAGGCACCCGCCACAGCGAATCCCACAGTTTCCCTCTGAGTCCAGAAGGACACTAGCGCGACAAGCGGAAACACAAGCTGTCCGAGCGTGCCGCCATATAATCCCATCGTGGAGCCCAAAAGCCCAAAGATCGGATGTCCGGCCTCGTGAAATACGAGATTGGCGTGGTCAATGAAGATCCAACCGTCTTCGGCGGTTCTTAGGAAATATATCAGACCGCCGAAACCCAAGGACGTCACACACAGTTGCCACAACGGCACAATCTTCCACGGCGTGTCCGCGGTAGCCTGCACAGTTTCGATGACGGATTTGACCGAGTCAAAGGCTTTCATTCGCCTAGTAATATACACCTATTCAGGCTTGCATGACAAAAGTCGACGGGAGAATTGCCAGCACAGGGCAGGAGTTCAGGGAATTAAGGCGAACAGCCAATAGATAGAGGCGACTAGGTGACCGGCTCTTCTGAGACCGGCACGGTCGGAATATAGCGTTCCGCTTGCGCGGCCTCGGCCTTTCGAGGAAAACGCTCTTCCAGCAACGTGTACAGCGTCGGCACCAGGAACAGCGTAAGCGCCGTCGAGACGCTGAGACCCCCGATGACAGCCCGCGCCAGCGGAGCATTGGTCTCGCCGCCGGTACCGAATCCCAGCGCCATCGGCAGGAGACCGAAGACGGTCGCCAGGGATGTCATCAGAATAGGGCGGAGTCGGGTTCTGGCCGCCTGGACAACCGCCTGATGCAACTCCGCCCCGCGACGTCTCAGGACATTCGTATAATCCACCAGCAGCACACCATTTGAGACGACGATCCCGAGCATCATGATGACGCCCATGAAGGATGTAGTTGATAGCGTCGTGCCGGTGAGGAATAGTATGACAATGACACCGGGGAACCCCAGGGGGATGGAAAACATGATGATGAAGGGATCCATCAGCGACTTGAACTGCGCCGCCATCACCATGTAGACGAGCACCAGGGCCAGGACTGACGCGAAAAGCAGTCCCTTGAAGGTTTCTCGTTGCTGCTGGATCTGACCGGCAAGGCGCACACTAAAGCCTTCCGGGAGGCGAAGCTCAGCGAAGCGGCTTTCGAGATCCGCGGCGATGGCGCCCAGGTCGCGGCCGACTGGATTGGCCGTAACATGCACCACCCGCTGAAAGTACTTACGCTCGATGCGGACCGGTCCCGAGTTCAGCTTTAGGGTGGCCACGGATTTGAGAAGCACCGGGCTCTTGCCCGGCGTCGTCAGCAGAATGTTTTCCAGATCCTTGAGGTCTTTCCGGTATTGCTCCGCGAGCCATGCGCTGATGAAATACTCATTGCCGTTTTCGGGGTCCGTATAGATGATCGGATCGGTCTGACCATTTCCGTTAAGCGAATACAGGACGGAGGTGGCCACGTCCCGCTCGTTGATGCCGAGCAGACCGGCCTTTTCGCGATCCACCGTAATATTCACCTCGGGGTAATTCTCCTCCCGGCTCGGAAGGATGTCGGCAAGCCCGGGAGTCTTGTGCATGATCTCTTCTACCTGCCGTACGACCTCGCGTGCTTTCTCGAGATCATAGCCGTAGATCTCGACATCCACGGGCGCCGATGAGCCGAAACTCACGATGCGCTTGACGATGCCCCCCGGGTCCGGAATCATCTTGACACCGGCAAACAGCTTCAGCAGGTGCGGCCGGACCGCGTCGAGAATCTGCTCCTGCGATCGGCGGCGCCTTTCGGGTGGACTGAGATATACCTGGACGAGCGCGGCATGGGGTCCCGTATTTGGATTGAACAGCGATGAGCGGCCCTGTTGCAACACGCCGACGCTGGAGACAATCGTGTCCAACTCGTTTGGGTGGACATTCTCGCGGATCACTCGTTCAATTTCCGCGGTCTGCTGTTCGGTCTTCTCGACCCGTTGGCCGACTGAGGCGCGCAAAACAATGCGGAACTGGCTTTCGTCGGTAAGAGGGATGAACTCCGTGCCGATGAGCGGAATCAGCGCGATGGAGCCAGCGATGACCACCACCACGCCCCCGATCACGGGATTGCGGAACAACATGATATACAAACCGCTGAGAGCCATCGCTCCCGCCATCACCATCAGACCGACGGCGACATTTACGGACAGCATGACGAGCAGTCCCAGCAACACGGCGGGAAACATCAGTAGGACAGAGGTCATGACGGCCTGGCGCTGGGCAAGCACCCAGGCTAAAGTCCGCTGGTATCCGGCGTCCAATGCTTCGAAGCGGGTACGGCTCCAGGTCATCAGCTTCACCCACCAATCCGGCATCCCGCGATGGGCATCGTGTTCGGGCTTAAGAAACTTGTAGCAAAGCGCCGGCGTTACCGTCCGGGAGATGAAAAAGGAAGTAAACAAGGAGATGGCGATCGTCAGGACCAGCGGAATAAACAGCAACCTCGCGATGCCCACAACAAAAAAGATGGGCAGGAACACCACCACGGTCGTCACCGTTGACGCCAGGATCGGCATTGCCACTTCGCGCGCCGCCTCGAGAACCGCTTCCCATCTGGACTGCCCGGTGTTGAGATGCCGCTGAATGTTCTCAAGCTCCACGATTGAGTCGTCAACCAGCCGGCCGATGCCGAGCGCGAGACCCCCAAGTGTGAAGACATTGAGGGTCTGACCGGTGAAGTACAGCAGGATGAAGGTCACCATAATCGAGAGGGGGATTGCGACGGAGATGATCAAGGTGCTGGTCAGGTTCCTGAGGAACAGGAGAATGACGGCGGCTGCCAGCAATGAGCCATGGAGAGCCTGTTCCATTAGATTTCGGATCGACTGCCGGATGTAGACCGACTGATCGAACGAGACGCCGAGCTTCACACCCGATGGAACGCCGATCATATTCGGCAGCGCCTGTCTGAGCGCATCGACGACCTGAACGGTATTCGCGACCGGCTGCTTATTGACCCGCAGATAGACCGACCGCTCTCCGTCCGTCCGGACGATGTTGGTTTGGATGTCCGAGGAGTCCGTCACGGTTCCCAAATCCCGCACCCGCACCTGATTTCCTTCCGGCGTGACCTTGACGATCACATCATTGATCGGCTCCACGGTCTTAAACTGGGTGTTGGTAAAGACGTTATAATCGAGATTCCCTGCCTTGATGTCGCCCGACGGCAGAATCAGGTTGGATGCTTTGACCGCGTTCACAACATCCAAAATGGACAGGGATCGCGCCTGCAACAGGGTGGGGTCCAGATTGATATTGATCTGACGGATGCGGCCGCCCTCAACTGTCGCAGCCGCCACGCTCGGCAATTGCTCGATTTGCGGCGCGATCGTGTGGTAAGCGAGATCGTACAAAGCCCGTTCATCGAGATTGCCACCGGCAACCGTGACGAACGCCACGGGGATGTTGGACACGTCGAACTTAAACACGAACGGCTGGGAGATTCCAGGCGGCAATTGATTGAGGATCTGCGTGACCCGCTGCATCACCTCCATCTGGCCGACATTGATATCCGCGCCCCAATTCAAGTAAACCATGATGCCGCCGATACCCTGCTTTGCCCAAGACTCGACGTGATCGACATTCGACGCAGAACTGACGGCTTTCTCGAGGGGATAGATCACACTCTGCTCGATGTCGATCGGCGGCGCGCCCTTATAGATCACGCCGACGAAGACAACCGGGACCTGGATCTGAGGGAATAGATCCACCGGCAGTCGCGCGAGCGAGGTGGCGCCCAACACGACCATCGCTAAGGCAAGCATCAAGATACCGATACGGTTGCGGAGTGCAAGAAGGGTCAGCCACATACGTTAGCTTTTCCCCTCCGCGCCTGTCTGGGGCTTTGTGCCGGAAGGGACACTCACCGGGGGCCCCTTTACCGCAACGCCGTCTGTCACCAGATCCTTCCCCTGCACAATCACCACCTCATTGCCGTTCAGTCCCTGCGTGATCTCCACAAGCTGGTTGTCTCGCACGCCGAGCACGACCGGAACCTTGCGGGCTTTCCCGTCCTGGATCGTATAGACATACTGATCCATTTCCAGTCGCGTCACCGCATCAATCGGCACCTGGATCGCATTAGGATGGACCCCTATCTTCAATTCCACCCGGGCGAACATCCCGGCCTTGAGTAAGCGATCGGGATTGGGAATGTTGATTTCAACCGTCATGGTGCGTGTGTTGCGATCCAATCCTTGCACGATGCGGCTGAGCTCACCCTGAAAGATTTTGTCGGGATAGGCATCGCCGCGAAGCTCAGCGGGCTGCCCGATCTTGACGAATGGGACGTCTTTTTCCACTACATCCAGGAGGACCCGGACCCGATCGATATCATGAAGGATAAGGATGCCGCGGCTCAGCGTGGAGGTGCTGGCGGTCGAGCCGGTGACATAGGCGCCTACGTCCAGGTTGCGGACCGCCACGTACCCCGCGAAGGGAGCCCGGATATAGGAATAGGTGAGATTCGTCTCGGCTTGCTGAAGCGCAACCTCCATCTGCCTGACCTGCGCCCGCTGCGAGTCCATTTGAGCCAGGGCCGTGTCATATGTCGCCTGGGCACTGTCCACGTCGTGCTGCGAGACAAACTGGTCCTTCAGCAAGGTTCCCATCCGATCCAGGCTGAGCCGCGCGATCCTGATCGATGCCTCTTGGCGCGAAACATCCGCACGCGCAACGGCCAGGTTCGCTTTTGCCCGATTGACCGCGTGGACATAGTCTGTGTGATCGATTTCGACCAGCAATTGGTTTGGTTTCACGAAATCGCCTCGATCCACGTGAATCTTCGAGATATAACCGTCCACTCGCGAAAAGATATTGACCTGCTGGTAGGGCTGCACGTCCGCAGTGTAAGCCAGGCGAACTTCAAGATCGCTGCGGACCGGCGTTATCGTGCCGACCGTGATGACCCGATCCTTGCGCACGTCCTTTTTGCCGGCGTTGCCGACCAGACGAAATGCCACCAACGCGAGAAGCGTCAGCAGGACAAGGACGGTCATCGTGAGCAGTGGATGCTGCCGGATCCGTTTCATGATCGCCGGCGCCTCAATCGGCTATGGTTTGTGCCCATCCTTCGAAGGTTCTGCCGCCGCCGGCCGCCCGGTCGTGCGCGTAACCCGGAAAGAAACACCGCGACGTAGGCGTCAACTGCCTCTTCGGGAGTGCAATGCAACGGCACTTTAAAAATTTCGTGGAGGATCCGATGATAGACGATCATACCGATGAACGCCTGGGCTGCGAGCAGCGGGTCTACGCACTGGAACGCCCCCTCTTGGCACCGACCACGAATGTAGCCGGCTAGGTATTCGTAGAACACCCTGTGGCGGTTCCGAAAGAACATGTCGGAAAGCTGGTGGCCCTCCAAGGCGCTGAACAGCAGCAGCCGCAGTAAGGTCGGATCGGCGGCACGGTGTATGCGAAAGCTCGCGATCAAGGTGAACACCCGGGCGTCATCGCGTTTCTCAGCGGCAGCCTCGACGGTGTCCATTAGTTGCGAGAGTTGGACTTTCTCCGCCAGGATCGCGGCATATAAGGCGCGTTTCGTCGGGAAATGCTTAAAGACCAGAGCTTCACTGATACCCGCCGTTTGCGCAATCTCTTTCGTGGTCGTCCCGTTAAA
The DNA here is from genome assembly GCA_963788195.1 of Nitrospirota bacterium. GTDB lineage: Bacteria > Nitrospirota > Nitrospiria > Nitrospirales > NS-4 > NS-11. The sequence continues at coordinate 398,123 of CAWBGA010000002.1, read as the reverse complement.
ACCCTTGGCCGCGAACAGGGCGGTCGCCGCAGAAATAATGCTGGCGTGGCGTTGTCTTGCCGAGGTCCTCGTTCCGTTTCCGGCTATGGTCCGTGTCATCGCCATCATTGGTGAGTAAGTGGTCACTTAATTTAGCATTCCTGTCCCGGCTCGTCCAGAATTACCTGGAAGGAAGGACTTTACGAAACCGCGCCTGCTCGTTTTTGACGGAGTAACTCTGCGGCGCGCGCGCTGGTCTCTTTGACAAGGACGCCCATTTTAGACTGAGAGGGCTCAAAATCTACCGGGAGACCGCAGTCTCGAAGATGCCCGGCGGCGGTGGGGCCGACTGATGCCACCACAGTATTGTTCAGCGCCCGGCGGAGTTTTTCGGCTACCCCTAGAGTTTCAGCGATTTGGAGCAGGTGATCGGCTTGCGCGGCGTTTGTAAACAAGACGACGTCGGCTTCACCGTCAATGATCGCCTGCACCGCGTGTTTGAGCGGTTGCGTATCTTCCGGTAGTTCCCACCGGTAGACAGGAACGGGTACGACCTTGCCGCCACGCTCCCGCAAGCCTTCGAGCAAGGCCGGGTTGGAAATCCCGTATTCCTGGACGGCAATCGTCAGTCCGATAAGCGAGGGCTTGAGTGTATCAATCGCGTCCAGCACATCCCTCCAGGTGTTTGGCTCCGGCACCGCGACGACGACGTTAAGGCCCATCTCACGAAGAACTGCTAGCGGTTTGGGCCCGCGCGCGACCAAAATCATTTGCGTCAATGCGCCAAGAATATCTTTGCGAGGCCATCGGGAATCCAAAATCTCTAACATAAACCGCGTCCCGACTCCGGTGAGGAAGATGACCATTTGAATTTCTCCGGCAGTCAACCGCGCGCCGAAATCCAATACGGCCGTATTGCGCAAAAGCGGGACCTCACGCATCGACACCGCAACACGTGGCAGTCCGCCGGCGCGTTCGATCAGAGCCGCCATTTCCGTTGCCCGTCGGCTCTCAAAGGCAACGATTCGAAGGCCTCCGAAGCCCGGCTGTCTTTCCTTGGACATGGGCATTCTCACAATTTCGTCCACCTGAGCGTCAATTGACACTTCGTCGGCGGCGGTATTAGTCTAGCGCCATGCGCCCGTAGCTCAGCTGGATAGAGCGTCGGGCTTCGAACCCGCAGGCCACAGGTTCAAATCCTGTCGGGCGCACCAATAAATCAAATAGCTCACGAATCCTACCAAAGCAACAAGCCTTGTGAGAGGGTTCCTTCTTATACCCCTCTGGCCATCTTTCGCAGGTACTCTATTCCATGCCGGCCGATCGGCGAGCATGCTGCGGGAAATTATAGGAACTTGAAATATTTGGCAATAGAGAAAACAGTAACTAAAATGCCGATCGCCATTATGAGGAACGAGGGGATGCCGATCACGCCTTCGATCACGTCACAGACATGACCGCTCTTGCACAGAGGACACTGTCGGACTCTCGCCGTAACCAGAGGAAGGAGATAGCGGCCTTCGACGCGGCGTCCACTTTCACTGTGGGGAGCCGAACCGGGACAGCCCCGACAATTTCATTCGGAGCTAGGACGTTGAACGGGCTCCTTTACTGACTTCCAATCTGTGGCCTCTCTAAACTGGCCGGGGATCCAACTGCGAGAGGAGAGCCCTGCGTGTGTTCCAGCGGTGAGGTAGCAACTGGTTGTGGAATGGACGCGGCGGTGGCAATGCGAGTTTGTCGGTTAATCTCGGCAATTTGCGCTACCGCAGCCACGTCCCTTTCGGTTTCTAAGGCGGTCAAGCCAGCGCGGGCAGTGATGAATTGCTTCAACTCAGCCATGATAGCATTCAGATCGGCGTCTGCTTTGTGCATCTCCAACACATATCGTGGCTCTATCCCCTTAGCGCTAGAGGCAAACCAGGAGGTCACCACGCGGGTCGCCACCACCCACGGTGTGAGACTGGAGCGGTAAACCAGGTTGTCCGACTGCGTGCTGTCATACACGCTCTTGCCGGTCGTCAGTCGGGACTCGGTATAGGTCCCCCGGCACTGGAAGTAGATGAGCAAGGATTCAAATTGCACCTCGCTCCAAAACCACCTTGCGTGTTCAGTAATAGTCCGACCGAATGCATACAATATGAAACCGCCCGCGAAAAACGGCAACAACTCTGCCCAGTACGAAGCTCCTGCTAATCTACCGCTAGCGGTGCTCACAATCCCAAGACCAGCATAGACGAGGACAGCGGCCAGAACGATCAACCCATGCCCCACTGCTGATGCCCCAATCCGAATCCATTGATATGCCGGATGCGCCTCGACCATTCGACACACCGGTTGAGTTTCCTGAATGGTTTCCCCGTCGAAACCTCCTTTGGCGCTTCCTTGTTCAAGCAAGCTCGGGTCAAAAGCACGATACACCCGATTAGGCATTTCCTTATAGCGACGGTTTGCCATGACAATGCTTTCAAAGTTGATAAACACCTCGGCTGGATGGATGGATTCTTGCCAATTCGTCCGGTACTCCGAGACTTCGGTCTCAGGCGTTGTCATCTGAGCCCGGGCTCGGATCTGTGCGATGACCAGGCCCATTGTCACTACTCCGAGTAGGGCAATGCCGCCCAGCATCACCCATACGGTGGGAGGCACGGGGCTCAATGAAACTGAATTGAAGGATGCCCATAAGAGTCCCGCATAAGTGACCCCGGTCAAGCCAAGCGGCCAAACTGCCCATTTCCAACCAATCTCGACTATTCGCGGCGGGATTATTCTTGCCTTCAACCAAAGCCGGAGAAGATATAGCACCATGACTACGCCGGTCCATCCCAAGACAGGTCCGGACATGACAGGAACTAAGCCCGTATAGCCAAGAAACCCCGCAAATGCAAATAGCACCGCCACTGCGAGTGATTGCACCAAGGCCTGCGCAACGATCATCGCCGTGTTGTAATATTTCTCCGGCAGGTAGAGCACAGACTCCGCAAGCGTACAGACCAAACGAGATAACGGATTCGCCCCCGGATCGATCTCGATGAGGATCTTGCGCCCTTGCAGCATCTGCGCTAATTTTTGGCCATCATACTTGACGTGTTCCCTCATATGAGCCTCGCTCTTAGCCCCATTGTCTGCGAGGCTTGTGGGTACGCCGCGCCCGACAAAAAACCTGAGCATATTCAGAAGGCCCCCACCGAGAAAGTAACCACCAATAAAGATCAGCACCGCTCCAACGGCCAACGCCGGCAGTGCCACAACCGTTCCTCCAACAAGTGTGAGATGTTTCACCTGAAATAATGCGCTTGCGCCTAGCCCCACGACTATTAGGCCTTGTATAGCGCGAATCATGCCCTCCACCTTGAAGGGATTGCGGATTCCGAGATCAATCGAGCCATATTCGAAGGCCATATCAATACTCCTTGTCTGTATTATGTGGCCGCAACCGTGGCCACCGATGCTCGGGAGACTTCAAAAAACGCAGGCCGCGCTGCTTTAATGGGGAACGCAGGGCCCGCAATGCTTGCACAATCCTAAGAATTTGTCTGTCGGGGAATCCCTGACATACGAAAGATGTTATAGCGCCACAATAACCATGGACTTCGAGCAATACTTCAAAAGTCCAACCCGGACGCGTTCGGATCATCACTTCCGAGACTTAATTATGTTGGATGAAGGCTACGGCAAGTTTGTTGGTGCACTAATTAACTCAACACTATTCTTCTTCTGGTTTCTGTCTGTAGGGAACGGACGAAACCTGACTGGAGCCGATATCGAAAAAATTCCGGTGGGAGAAGTTGAGAGGAAATGTCTGACTGACGTGTCTAAGGTCTTCGACCGACTCATGAGAGACTACAAACAAAACTCCTTCACTCGCGAAACCGGTTCTACGCACACTATAGTGATTCTCTGATCACGGCTCCCGGTCAAAGTCTGCTGATGTGAGTGCACGATCTCGGCTAGCGCGCATGCAGGTTCAGACAGTCAGTTTGCTAGATAAGGATAACGCGGCAATCTGCGAAAGAGTGAAGTTACGTGCGCGCGCTATGCAGGGCACGTTGTAACTCAGATGCAAAAAGCGAGGAATTGTCACCCGCATGATGCAGATTGAAGACAATTGGGGCAGATGGCTACGAAGGTTACGTGAGAAGAAACCCCTTGTTGCATTGTTCACACGTCCAGATTGCTCCGCGCACAACCCGTGGATCATAAGGAATGACCAACCCTGAACTGGTCAACGAGGGTTGGTGCCGGTGACACACCGGGCATAGTATTTGGATTGAATTACGGCCTTGAAGGATTCGTCCTATCCGGAGCTGTTTTGTCGGGCGACTAAAGAGCTTGCTGAGCGAGAATCCCACGGCCCCTCCCTCCAATCCTTCTTCAAAGGCTGAGGGACGTAAGATGTACTCCTTGGGTAACTAGGGATATTCCCCATCGGTACTGGCGTGCTTCAATAGTGGGTCGGGAGGCGAAAAAAAAGAGGTCAGCGCGGATGACTCGACAGTTTATGGCGCGCGATCTGCACGTCGGTGACAGTGCCAACGGGATCGAAGAAAACGTTCACAGACGATTCTTCTAAGGTACCTTGGGCTGAGTAAAAATTCAAAATAGGTACAAGTGTATACGGGTCCTTCTGACGGTGTGAATAGCGGTAGGACCAAACATCATTGGTTTTCCCCTGTATTAACAGATTATGATATGCGACGGATGGCTCTCCCAGAAGCCGGCGGACATCGGGTTTTCGAGAGGTCCCGACTTTAATTTTTGCGATGGCGCTGTCATCGTTGGCGGCGGTGGTCCCGGTCGTTTCACAGCCAGCGGCCACGACCATAATTAGAAGGATGCCTACTCGAAAGATGTTCATCTTCGCCCCTGGGTCTAGTGAATGCCTTGCCGTTAGTGCTTCTTCCATACTGTATCGCCACCCCGGTGGCAAAACTTTAAGGCTCCTGCCATCCGGATCGCCACAGTGGCTCCTGGCCCCGCCTGAGCTCCCCTGGCCCATTCGACACCCCCCCGCCCTGGAGTTTGCCAAGACAACCTCCTTTGCCCCATCGCACCCAACCGCCCCGGAGTACTCACCCCCTGCTACTGGAGGCAAGGGGTGCCCCGGACAGAGACTCCTTTTCCCCCCGGACGAACTCTTCCTCCAGCGTTCGGCGTCTTTGCCAAAACAGGGTCCTTCTTCCCTCCGACACCGACATCCTACTAAATCGGCTGAAGGATAGATCAGCTCACGCACGCGGCAGAGCTCGCACCCGCTACGTTGTCACGTTCAAACTCAATTGCGACTTTTTTCACAAGGATTCGGCTATTTTGTCCATTGTGCCCATGCAGGGCTTTTGTTAACCCTACGTTGAGGGACTGCCCCAGCCAGTGGATGACTGAGACAGTGGATTCAGCGAAAGATTTTTTTTCACGCATCGCTGAAAACCGCGCTTGTCCAGGTGTCTTCATGTTTGATGCCGCGATGAAAGTTGTCTGGGCAGATTGTCGGGCGTGGGAATTGTGCCGACGGTTTAATGCATACCAAGGCACAAAGCCGGGGGGGAAGGAGTACAGCGGCCGGATTCCTAAAGCCCTGAAAGAGCTGGGCGCGAAGGCCATCACGGCTCTCAAAGAACGCGACCCGAAGAAGCCCCTGGATTCACCACTTGTTCGCAAGCCCATCACCGGCCCTAACGGTTCGCTTTCGGTGTGTGCATTCGGACTTCCGGCCGAAGACCCCGAAGGCGTCACGCCTACTGATCTTGGTGGAGCAGATCGGACGCGGGGAGGAAGCCGCCGCTCTCCAAGCGAAAAATATTTTCGGACTCACGCAACGCGAAGTGCAGGTCATGCAGCATCTATTAAAAGGATGGTCGAACAAAGCGATTGCTTACGAGCTCAAAGTAGCGGAACAGACTGTGAAGGAACACCTTCAGAGAATCATGGCAAAAACAAAAAGCACGTCACGGACCGGCATTCTGGTCCGTGTCTTGTTGCTTTGAGCAACTTTCACGAGTATCTCCAAATGCTCAATTCCAACCACCCGACATTATTTGAAATCCTCCTGGTCGAGGAAAACCCAGAAGAGTTAGAGAGGGCAGGCACGGCACTCGCGGAAGCAAACATCCCGGTCCACCTTCGGGTGGCCAAGGGTGCGGAGACATTGGCCTTACTGCGCCGCGAAGGGGAATTTCATGATGCGTCCCGCCCGGATTTGATCCTGCTTGATCTACCTTTGCTATGAACAGTGGGATCGATCTTTTGACGGCCATCAAGCAAGATCAGAATCTGAAGAATATTCCTATCGCCGTGCTTGGACCTTTTTCCGAGGAGGCTATTGACGAGAGTTTCGAGCATGCCGCCGATGTGTATATCGCCAAACCGTTAGATCCACAACGCCTGATTATGACCGTGAATTGGGCTCAAGGCCAGTAGCCTTGCCTACTAAAGAAGGTATTTCTCGCCATACTCCCCCACTGTAGCCTGTTACACGGCCGGGCCGCTTGGCGTCCGCGCAACACGGTGACCATGGAAGTATTCGTTCGCATTTTTTGCCGCTGCCCTCTTCCAACCAGAACCAACTGTCCCAGTTGCCATGGTCTGGGTTACATTGACAAATGGCTACCCTATGAGCTGCTTGGGGAAGTCAAAGGTTGCATTATCTTGGACCGACGGGTTATGTCCCGCCGATCCTGAAAAAGGACAGTGACTTGAAGCCACGCTGCGTAAGAGGTATCCTTTCGCAACATCGAGGCCGGAGCCAATGGTCCCTAGCAAACAACTGCTGCACATTTTTGTTCCAGGGATCTTATTTCTGGCTGTCACATGGGCGGGCTGTACCACTCCGCCCACAGTGGGCAAGGATGCACCGCGAAAAATCGACAGTGCGACACCAACCGTAACAACCACGCAGGCTGTAGGCCGCTATCAACTCGTCCCGGCGTCAGGGGGGCCGGGCAGCCTTTTTTTGATCGACACCGGTACCGGTTGCGTGTGGCATTTGGTTCAAAACGAAAAGACGAAGCGACCGACGTTCATCGAAGCTGATGTCGAAAACCTTCACTGGGGATGGGGCAGCGGAGCTCAACAGATTCTGGCCGCTCAGATTGACTCGCTGAGTTACCCTGAAGAGCACAAGAGGACTTTAAAGCAAACTCTACAGAAAACCGAATGCGGTCAATTTAATGTGACTCTCGCCCCCGATGCCTCCCGCAAATCGGAACCGGTCCCAGAAGCAAGGCCGAAAGATTCCGAGAAATAGTCAGGATCTGGACTGGAATCATTTTCCGGCAGCCGAACCTTCGCCCGCCGACGCTCCTGACTCCCTCACTCGTTCCCGGGGCCCTGAGCACAGAGGTGGCACGGCCGTTATTAAGCTGGGCCTCAATGTTATCTCCCAGTCGCGGCGTGTAATCAAATCCGGATATCCTTGCCCGGCTGCACCCGCACCTCTCGGCCGTACTCATCCCGCACGATGTAGGTGTCGCCTTGAATATCTGTGACCTGCCCGCGCACCGCCATATTGCTGGCAGAGCCCGCGGGGATGCTGAATCCGCTAGAGGAAACGAAAGGCCCGTTGGACTGAGCGCCGGCAGGGGTACTAAAGCCATGTGACGAGCTCGACGCCCCTGCGGGAATACTAAAATTCGATTCGGCAACAGCGACTGCCGGGGCCGCGCACGCAAAGAGCACAATGATTACTATGCCGCGGACTCGTCCATTGGCAGGCTCCTTTCGTAGCAGGCAGTAGATCTACTTAGCTATGGAGGAGGCTCTAGTTTACAAATCTCTACCTCTTTTGTGGACACGGAGCTACTAACAAACATGTTGTCAGGACCGACGGAAATGATCAATATGAGGGCTTTTGGCGCTTCAACCAATGGAGGCTTTCTTCTCATGGAGCAAAGGCAGCCTGCTTCACCCAAGACTGATGCGTTGACCCTTGGGCCGGCCATCCTCGCCATCGGGCTCATGGGCACCCTGGGACTCATAGGCGACTTGCCGTATGCCGCTGCCGACGCCCCCCTAGGGCCTCCGCGCTCAAAATCGACCCCGGGCACGCAGGTCACATCGCCCCATCGGCGCACTCACCCCTGTCTGCACCCAATCTGACACCGGAGGCGCCTGCCAACCAAGTCAGGACAGAGCTGCGATTCGTCGCCGTTGAAATTGAAGGTGTCAAACTATGGCTGGGTGGCGGCGATATTGATGTGAGGGAATTCCGAGCTTCGAAGGTCGTTACCTTTCGGCTGTTGAACAGACTCGATGGCGACCATGGATTCGCCATTGATGCATTAAAAATCAAGCAGATCATCAAGCCCGGCGACGAAGTCGCCATCTCGGTTTCGTTGGAAGATTTCGAGCAGTCAGTCTCGGTGTACAGGTATTATTGCCAGCTCCATCCCGGCCACTGGGGCGGCACGGGCGTGATAACGGGTAAAGATGCCCCATCACGCGCGAGCTCAGCACCTGTGGGGGTCCCAAGGATTGAGCCCGCGCGGGGAAAGGATCCCTCCACAGCCCGAGTGCTTGATGAATTGAAGACGGAAACGGAGATTCTCAAGGGCAAGTTATTGAAAATTGAAAAGGGCTTTTACGTCATTGAGTCAGCACCAAGCAAGGAAGTTCGCGTCAGCGCTCCTCTGGACGCTGCGACCGATGAGAATGGCAAATCCTTGGTAGGTGAATGGATCGAGGCTCAAATCTCGTCTGACCTACACGTCACGGGCATTAAGAGATCGCCCGCCGGATACGCTCTAGAGGGAGAGCTAATTAAGGCAGACGGCGATGTCTATACAGTGGCGGACGGGCCTGGCAAAAATGTTCAACTAAGGCTTACGAAAGACACGAAGGTCGAGGGCACTTACAAAATAGGGGACAAGATTAAAGCTGAATTTACGCCCGACGGGAATGTCACTTTCATTTCTAAAAAAGCCGCGCCTCCTCAGGAAGTACAGACGCTTGCGCCCCCGGAGAAGCCTGTTCGTCCGGTTCAAGAAGTGCTCAAGTTAGACCGTGATTGGGCAAGCGCTCTCGTGCGCCGTGACACACGGAGTCTCGAGCGGGCCATGGCGGACAATGGAATCGCCACGGCCTGGAACATCGAAGTCTTGAACAAACCCCAATACCTGGCGGAAATTGCATCAGGCGACTTCGCCTTCAAGTCGATAGAAATCGACGAGGCCAAGGTCCGTGTCTATGGCGACGCGGTCTTGGTGACAGGCAGATATACAGTCAAAGGCCGTTACAAGGAGCAGGATATCAGCGGGCAACATCGCTACACCAACCTTTATGTCAAGCAGCAGGGAGCATGGCGTCTGGTTTCCCAAAATGTCCATCCCCAATCACAGTGATGCATTGATGCTAAGACCGCTGTCTGTGTGACCCCCGGAATGGGGCTTTCGCTACGCTTTGTGCCGCCTTCCGGCAAATCCATCACGTGCCATTACGCCTGAGGAACCTGAAGAGATCGTGTGGCGAGCGTATAGCTCAGCTGTGCAGGCCATATACGAATACTGGTAAAATGCTCTAGGATATGATATTTATGTATGCCGTATATCCACGGGAGTACGCGTTCAGTGGCCATGAAGCACTTGTTGTTGGGCGCTGTAGCGTTAATCCTTATGTACTCCACCATATCGATGGCAAAGCCGGCGTTTTATCTGCTGTCTCTGAACACCAAGGCACAACTGGACCTCGAACTGGGTCCTCCCTACGCTGAAAATGTTTTTGATGAGAAAGACCCGGATGGGACGGAATACCTGTACAGGGGAGGACACGTGAAACCCTTGTGCATCGACTATGTCATGAGATATTCCCACGGCGCACTGACGAATTGGACGTGGCACTTCTGCCGAGGAAAATCCCCTATACCAAGCTCTTCTCCTGACACCTCTGAGGAGCCACCCAAGCGCCATACGCCCTTTAAGAACTAAGCCTCGCCTTGTTCAGATGTGAGCCCTCACCCCCGCTGATTCCGGAATAGAAGCATCGTCAGAAACAGCAATCTTCGCGGTAAACGCCTCAGATCCAGACTTGTGCGCAACCGCAATATAGGCCTGCTCCGCAAAAGTCTTAAAAATGCGGACATCCTCAGCACCTGCGCTCAGAAGCAGCATCGCGAACTCCTGACGGTCCAAAAAACGAAAGACACCCTCTGTCTCAGCTTGTCTGATGTCTGCTGAGTTATTCAGCAACTCCCTGGCCTCCTCGACATCGTCTGGATTTTCCGTTTGCCGCTGGAAATTTCGGTAGATTTGCGACATGTCAGAGTCTGGCTTCAAATTTGTGAGGATCAACTTTCCGCCTGGACTCAACACGCGCAAGAACTCACTGATCGTGAAGGATGCATTGTCTAAATGACCGACAACGAGGTTACACACGACCCGATCGAATTGCTCATTCGCAAACGGCAGAGGCGCGTTCAAATCGCTGCACACGAAGGAAGCGTCCAAGAGCCTTCCGGCCGCCACCTGCTGCTCTTCTTCAAGGGAGCGTTTGGCTTCTGCTAACCCTGCGGGCACGAAGTCCAGCCCCGTATAGCGAATCAGCGACACTTTATTGTCGCCCTTCAGAGCTCGATACTCTTGGTTTACCTTCAAGAACATGCCGAAATGTCCGTTTCCGCAGCCGGCATCGAGCACGCGTACTCCCGCTTGATTCCGCCCCCACCTCATCGAGACCCAATAATCGATGCACGTGATCAAGCAGTTGCCAATAATCATGAATATTCACGACGAATTGAAAGCGGCTTAAATAGTCCTTCCAGAATTCCACATTGGTCTTGAGTTCCCTGTGGTGCTGCGCCCGGCCACTCTCGCATTTCGAATCGGTCCTGGCGGCGGATCTGCCCTTCACCCGGCTCGCTTGAGCCCAGCGTCCGGAACAGTTCCTTTGAGTCGGGTGACACATACGCCGACAATCTCGCGAAACGTTGCGCCCGCCTTGCGAGGATGTTCTGGCAAACGCTGCAACAGTCTCCGGGATCACGACCAGATGCGCTCGCTGAGGCCCGATCTCACGGCTCACTCGCTTGACCGAGTCCAAGTTCACCCACGCATCTTGCTCAGCGGCGAACAGGACCATCGGTGCCTGAGCGAGTGCAACATCCCGGAGTGTCGTGGCCAAGTCCGCGTAACCCTCGGTCGCGGCATTCTCCAACCAGCGATCCACCTGGAGGTTCAACCCGAGCATATTGATGACCCCGTGACGCACCCCTGAAAGATACTTTTTCAAGAGATCATCTTGATGCACGGTCAATAGAGTCTGTCGGACATCCATGACGCCCCCGAGCAGCACGACCAGGTTGATGTGACGATCATGCGCCGCTACTTTCATAAGCACGCGGCCGGCGAGGTTTGCAGCGATCACGACAAGCGGACATTGCGGCCATTGCGCTCTGCACATAGTTCAGAGTGCAGACAAGATCGCGTTGCATTCGACCAAGCGTGGAGTGGATATGGTCCCCCTCACTTTCGCCGACATGGTTGGTATGATCGTACCGAAGCACTTGAAAACCATTGCACGCCAAATGATAAGACAGCGCAATGTATTCCTTCTTCGTCTCACCATACCCAGGGGCGATGACTGCTACAGGCGCGTTAGGCAACGCCTCTTCAAGCCGATCATGATAGGCGGAAATACGTTGCCCGAGCTCATTGTGAAATTCCAAGTGCGTGCTGACGATCTCCAGCGCAGCCGGCTGCGCCTCATCAGAGCTCACTAGCAATGAGGGCGTGCTGCACGAGTTGAGCAATATGTTGCTTTGCTTTACTATTACCCGGAAGAAATTGAAGGCCTATCCGGTCGCCTGACGCCGCCACCCAGGCCACCTGTCCTCTCAGGCATAACCATCTCCACCTCCCCCATCGGGAGACCAGTCTCAGAAGCCGTGCTCTTCCGGAAAAAGACGGAGACTTACGTGGTTACCGGGCGCCACGAGCCCGGTTGGATACTGCACTGAAATTCCCGTCGCGCTCACATCCAAAGCTTCTGTCTCAATGACCTTCTGATGCACATGGGTGTCCACATCTCCAAGCGCCACACGCATCTTCATACTGGTCCGCGGCACCAAGCGATGCTCCCGCGATCCTTTCTGTTGATCAAATGCCGGGGTGGTCAGCTCCTGAGTAGCTAGCGCCGTCACCAAGACCTTCGTGTCGTTTGGGGCAATCAACCCGATGACATTGACAGAAACACTGCTCTGGCGGATTCCCTCCAGGAACGATGCTAAGAGTTGCTGCTTCACAGAACCGAGCTCAGAAAACTCAATGGCAAGCCGTGATTGTTCCAGGCCCTCATCAGAAGTCATGGGGCCTCACGCTTCGCACACGTCCCGAAAGATGCAAAACGCCGCCTTCGGCCGCGAGGCCGAGTTGAATCTGCTGATTTTCCGATACGCTGAAACTATCATCAAAGACAAGAGATAACCCGCCGATGCTTATATCAAATGCGCTCCCACGCCAGAGCGCATCATTGAGGAGCAATTGCGCGTCAGAGGAGATCGGACTGCGAGGCCAACGGCGGCGTTCACTGCGCATCTAAAGGTACCTCCATCCGATAAACAATCGTTTAGGGACCAAAAATTGACAATCGCTACGCTCGGCAACCGGAGGTGACATCTTTGCCCTGGGATTCTCCGAGAACTCCCACAAGGGACCAACCTGTAGCCGGGATAACAAGTACGCAAGATCACCGCCAAATCGACCCCGAATCGGTGTCCGTAACTTTTCAACGTTTGGCAGCCATTTTCATTAAGTGTAATCAATTAGATATATCATCTGAGCAATTCCCGGCAAATGTCGAACAAACTTTGGTGACATGGCGGCCGGGGTGTACATGATTGAGTACATCCATCCACTGGGTGGACCGTTAAATTAGTTGAAAGCTTTTAGATACTGGGACGATGTGGCGCGATTCGTCCATCGGCTTGCCCTCTCCGCCGCTAGCAAATGGTGAGCTTGTTACATGGCCGATCGGGTCAGCGACCTCTGGATTGAATCAAACGATCTGCAGGATATGGCAAAGCTTCGTAGACACGACCCAACATTCAGGCCGCGCTGTTCGGTGGTCAACAGCAGATGAAAGGCCCACAGTGCGAAACGAACGAGTCAAGCAGGTTACGCTGCGTCTCCACCGTGTCTTGACTAAGGAATGAAGCTTCGGCGGAGACGTCGGAAGCTATCGCCTTACAGATTCAGGATAAGTTATGTGGATATACTGAGATTGCTCTTTGCTTCCGGAGTTGCTGAAGACGAGATATGGAAAGACTGGAGCGGGAAAAGGGATTTGAACCCTCGACCCTCGCCTTGGCAAGGCGATGCTCTACCACTGAGCTATTCCCGCCCGTCTTTGGGCCAATGATCTACCGTGGGACGGTTGTATATTAATGAGCCGTATGCGACCCTGTCAAGGTTTCCCGCCAGCAGAACTGATGAAGATCCATCGCCGGAGGGGAAAGCAGCCGCGTCGGTGCTGTATCGGAAGTCCAGGCGGACCATACATGTGCCATATCAAATTCATAGTCCTTCTTGCCGTGATGCTCCTGGTACCTCTCGCATCTACGCCGTCAAGATGGCGGCTGTCTGCGACCGCAACTTCGTGCGTGGGCGTACCCACGGCGGATGGAACAACGCCTTGAGGCGGAACTTGTTGGGGACGGCTTTAAGCAGCCGGTCCATCTGACGGCACCCTCCAACGTGTTGGACCGGGTCTATGTCGTGGAGCAGGCCGGGGTCATCCGTATTCTTCAGAATGGAAAGACTCTGTCAAAACCGTTTCTGGATATTCAGGAGCGGGTCCGTTCTGGTGGTGAGCGAGGGTTGCTGAGTCTTGCATTTCATCCGAGCTATGCCGAAAACCGCCGCTTCTTCGTCTATTACACGGACCGAACCGGCGATCTGATCATTTCCGAATTTACAGGCGGCGATGATCCGGATCATGCGGATCCCTCTACTGAACGACGGCTCTTGGCCATCGACCATCGGAAGTATGCGAACCACAACGGCGGCCAATTAGCCTTTGGTCCGGATCGTTTTCTTTACATCGGCACCGGTGACGGAGGATCCAGGAGGAGACCCCGATAATCATGGCCAGGATCTCGGTTCGCTCCTCGCCAAACTTCTGCGCATTGATGTGGACAAGCGGGTCGGTGATCGGCCCTATGCCATCCCTCCCTCCAACCCCTTTATGAATAGGAAGGGCGCCGCACCGGAAATTTGGGCCTATGGCCTGCGCAATCCGTGGCGATTCTCATTCGATCGCGGCACGGGCGACGTCTATATCGGCGATGTCGGACAGAACATGTGGGAAGAAGTGGATGTCCAGCCGGCATCGAGCCATGGCGGCGAGAATTATGGCTGGCGATATATGGAAGGTCTTCACTGCTTCAATCCTCCAGTTAAGTGCCCGACCGATGGCCTGACGACACCTGTGCTCGAATACCCTACCGCTCCTCACGCTGCCATTACCGGGGGCTTCGTGTATCGCGGCTGTCGGATGCCGAACCTGCACGGCACCTATTTCTACGCCGACTACATGAAGGGATTTATCCGGACCTTCAGACTTGTCGAAGGCCGCGCGACAAACCTACAGGATGTCACCCGGCAGCTGACACCCCCGTCGAGCGGCGGAAGCCACAGCATCAGCTCTTTTGGAGAGGATGCGCGGGGAGAGATCTATTTCCTCGAGCATCAAAGCGGAGAAATTTACCGCGTGATTCCGAGTAGGGTAGCCAATTGACTAGCAAAATCTCCCGCGCTACGGTTCGTATATGACTCTATCCGCTGATCTTTGGAACCGTTTCAGAGCTTATCTGAACGTCAATCCCACCGTCGGCATGACGGTCGACATCAGCCGCATGAACTTTCCGGACTCGTATTTCACCACGATGGCCCCTGCCATCCAAAAGGCCTTCGTAGACATGTCGGCCCTCGAGCATGGGGCCATCGCCAATCCCGACGAACGCCGCATGGTCGGCCATTACTGGTTACGAAATCCCGCACTGGCCCCCGACCCGCAGATCCAGAAGGACATCCAGTCCACACTCGATGAGATAAAGCGTTTCGCGGGCGACATTCATCAGGGTCAGATCCGCCCGGAGAGACGCAAGACATTCAAGAACCTGCTGCTGATCGGCATCGGCGGCTCGGCGCTTGGCCCACAGTTCGTCACCGAAGCCCTCACGACAGCCGGGGATCGCCTGCGCGCGTGGTTCTTTGACAATACCGACCCTGATGGCATGGACAAGGTCCTGTCGCAAATCGGGCACGAATCTGGAGGATACCCTCACGATCGTGATTTCCAAATCCGGGGGAACCAAGGAAACACGAAATGGCATGCTGGAGGCCAAAGCCGCTTACGAGCGTATGGGCTTGCGGTTTCCCCTTCATGCGGTGGCGGTCACTAGCCACGGCAGTCGAGCTGGACGTCGACCGCGAAGGATTGGCTGGCGCGGTTTCCCATGTGGGATTGGGTCGGCGGCCGCACCTCGGAACTCTCGGCGGTCGGCCTGCTGCCCGCGGCGCTTCAGGGCTTCGATATCGACGCCCTCTTGGCCGGCGCGCGCGCCATGGATGAGGTCACGCGCAACACCAACCCGCGACAAAACCCGGCGGCGCTGCTTGCCTTGATGTGGTATCACGCAGGCAAGGGCAAGGGGCAGAAGGACATGGTTGTGCTTCCTTATAAAGACAGGCTTGAGCTGTTCAGCCGCTATCTGCAGCAGCTGGTGATGGAATCGCTGGGCAAGGAAAAAGACCTGTCCGGCGCAATTGTGCATCAGGGCCTGGCGGTATACGGCAACAAGGGCTCGACAGACCAGCATGCCTACGTGCAGCAACTTCGTGAGGGAATCAACAATTTTTTCGTGGTCTTCATCGAGGTGCTCAAGGACCGGGCGGGGCCCTCTATGGAGGTTGATCCGGGCGTCACGAGCGGAGACTACTTGAGCGGCTTTCTCCAGGGCACGCGCCGAGCCTTGTTTGAGAACGACCGCGAGTCGATCACCATCACCTTGAACGCCGTCAGTCCGGAGAGCATCGGAACACTGATCGCGCTTGTTCGAGCGGGCAGTCGGTTTTTACGCGTCACTGATTAATGTCAATGCGTATCATCAGCCGGGCGTCGAAGCCGGCAAGAAAGCTGCCGCAGCGGTCATTGCCCTGCAGCATCGCGTGCTGGACCATCTGTCCAGTCACAGAAAAGCAATTATTCACCGTCGATCAGATCGCTGAGGCGCTCGGCAAGCCGGGGGAACGCGAAGCGATTTTCAGGATCCTGCAGCACCTCGCCGCAAATCCCGACCACGCAATAGCGGTTGCTCAAGGCGCCACTATCTTTGAGGCACGGTACAGCGCGTAAGCAAGGGGAAAAGGAGTTTGTCTTGGCAAACTCCAGGGTGGGCGGGTGCAATGGCACCTTGTCGCTACCTACTTCTTCGAGCGTGCCGGAAATATCGGGACGCCGGGGTGGACTGGTTCGCCGGAGGGGCGCACGAAGCGTCACACGGCACAGAAAAGCCAGCGGCGTGCGGGTGTCCTCCGCCACCGTACTTCACCGCGATCCGTGAGACATCAACACCCCCTTCACGCGAACGCATACTGAAGTATCGTCGACCATGGCGGTCATGCCAGATCAAGCAGAAGGCACATGTGGCCGTCAGACGCTCCCCGATCTGACTGGTGAGCACAGCGCTCTGTACGCACGGCACGGTCTCGCCTTCGAATTCGACGAGGACCATTTCCTGAAGAATCTGCTCGACCAGCTTGTTCTCGTACCGGAGAATCGCCCGCCCCTCCTGCTCGAGAACATCGCGCTGCATACGATCCCAGACTGCTGAAATCATGCGGATACGCACTCAGGGCAGCCGTGATCTCACGGCTGCCCGGCAACTTCCAGGTAAACAGATCCTTGTCCTGCACATATTCCAGTAACCACGGCGCCGGCGTGCCATGCGCCCATTCCCATGCGAGGACGGCGCCGCTCTTATTTAAATCGAATGTGACGTACGGCAGACCATCCAGCGCTTCCTTCGCGGTGATATGATGGTCCAGCACCTGGATGGAGGCCGCGGACTTTGCGATGTCCTCCAACATTGGTCTGGGATAGCTGAAGTCGACGATAAGGACGTGGCGGCCGGATGGATCAACGGGGAGCGGTTGACCATGATCCACGGGAACAAAGGCGGCCGCCGGATACTTCTTCCAGATCGCCCAGGCGGCGGCGAATCCATCGGCACAGTTGGCATGATACAGGACGAGATCGGGCGTCATGGCCGGCGGAGTATGGCATAACTCGAACGTCGTTCCCTAACGCTTTCGTCGACCTCTAGAAGGGAGTGCCTACCACAAAAGAAGGCCGCACAATTTACAGGTCTCATCGGAGTATGTTACAAACAAGTGCCATGCCCGACTCTACGGCGACCTGCCGTGATCCCCTCATCTGGAGGACATCATGATGCGAGTGCTTGCGCGCGGCTTGGGTCTGATGGCTGGTCTGCGGTAGCGTCTATCGTTCAGGCCGGAAGCCACATGCCCCCTCCCCCCGAACCCCCGCAGGAGCAAGTCATTGAGGAGCTTTATGACAACGAAGCAGGGCTCGTAATCTTTACCTATTCGCTGAAGAGGGACGGGGTCGTAGACTATGTCACGGGACGCAAGGTCCTCACTTGGAAAGTCAATGACTATGGACATGGCGTCTACGACATGGAGCGTTTTCCAGTTTTTTATTGGTACGATCACGCGCTGTGGAGGGATATGGATTCTGACGGCATCAACGGCAATGAAATCATCTATATGGAAAATGTCACGTTTGACCGGCTCCGGTACCGGTAATTCCTCACCCCCAGGGGAAAAGGAGTTTGTCCGGGGCACCCCTTGCCTTCCTGTGCAAGGGGTCGAGTACTCCAGGGCGGCTGGGCGGGTGCCATGGGTGAGACGAGCTCGTCTTGGCGAGCTCGGGGGCGGCTGGGTGCCATGGGAAAAGGAGGCTGTCTTGGCAGCCTCCAGGGCTGGGCGGGTGCAATGGGAAAAGGAGGCTGTCCCACGGGACGACAGCCTGTCGGGGTACCCGTTGCTCCTCAAATGCAATGGGTCAATGGCTTGGGCTGGGCGGGTGAATCGCTGGTGCAATAGCGAAAAAAGCTGTCCTAGGCTTCAGGAGCTTTATGGCAAGGCCATGAATCTATGAAAATTTGTACCAGCCTTTCGCGCGCGACGATCACAGCAGATGCCATTGACGGCGTCTGCCGTGAGGTTGAGACAGCATTCGGGGGGGATCCGGTGGATCTCGCCTTTGTCTTTTTTTCCCCGCATCACAGTGGCTCAGCCGATTTTCTCGCTTCGATCATTGCGGATCGTTTGCATCCTAAAGTCGTTCTGGGCTGTTCCGCGGAAAGCATTATCGAGGGAAAGCAGGAGATTGAGGGACTACCCGCGTTATGCTTGTGGGCTGCCCATCTTCCCGGTGCCGACCTGGTGCCGTTTCACCTCCGCTTCGAACAGGGTGAAGGAGGTTTTACGACGACGGGATGGCCTACGGATATGCCCGATGCTGAGAGCAAACCTTCCTTCCTCGTTGTCGGGGAGCCTTTTACGACTCCGGTTGAAGCCCTTTTGGGAGAACTCCGGGGACGTTATCCGAAGGCGCCGGCCATCGGCGGCATGGCAAGCGGCGCCCATCAACCGGGCGGTAACCGTCTGATCTTCAATGGCCAGGCGGTTGAAGACGGCGCCGTCGGCGTAGTCCTCACTGGCGCCGTCCGCCTTCGTACGGTCGTCTCTCAAGGGTGCCGCCCTGTCGGCGAGCGGTTCATGATCACCCAGGCCGAACAGAACATTGTGCACGAATTGAGCGGAAAGCCCGCCCTCGAACGCCTGCGCGAAGTATTCAGTCTCCTTCCGCCGGCCGATCAACAGCAAGCCGAGCGCGCCCTTCATTTAGGCATCGTCATTGACGAACACAAAGACCATTTTGAACGTGGCGATTTTCTCATCCGCAACCTTATCGGCGCCGATCAGCAGAGCGGCAGTTTTGCCGTCGGCGATATAGTCAAGGAAGGCCAGACGGTCCAGTTCCAACTTCGGGATGCCGCAGCTGCCAGTGAAGACCTGCATGCGCTGCTGACCGGAGAGCGCGACCGCTCAGGCGGGAAAAGCCGCCTGCGGGCGCCCTTGTCTTCAGTTGCAACGGGCGCGGAGAGCGGTTTTTTCAGGCTCCCCACCATGACGCCGGCGCTATCCAGGATGAAATGGGCGAACTGCCCGTAGGCCGGGTTTTTTGCGATGGGGGAGATCGGACCAGTCGGCGGAAATAACTTTCTGCACAGCTACACCGCCAGCATCGCACTTATTTGTGCCTGTTGATCTTCTCTCCACTTGACCGGCGTAAAACCGTCGCCGTAGCATATCTTGTCACCCTAAACCCTTCGGCTGTCATACTAGTGAAGATGCCCTTCTACTTCGTTCAGAATGACAAAGGCTCAGAATGACCAGACGCCATTCTTACAAAGGAGGCAAACCATGAAACTTCGATGGGCCTCATCCCTCAGTCTTTTAGTCGTTCTTCTCGCTTTCGTTGACCGACAGGATCAGCCTCGGGCGTACGGCAGCTGACGTCCAGGAGGTCAAAGCCGTTCTGGACAAGGCCCCGAACGCTCGTGAGAAAGGCTTTGTGTTGGTGGACGTCCGGACAGTCGAGGAGCATGACCGCGGGGCGATTCCGGGAACCGATCTCAATATCGATTATCGGGAAATCGGCCGGCGCCACCAGGAGCTCGGCGTAGGTCTCGATGACCATATCGTGGTCTATTGTCAATCCGGCAAGCGGAGCAATGTTGCTGCAGACACCCTGAGTGAGCTCGGCTATAAGAATGTGTACAACATTCGCGGGAGCATGAACGCCTGGCTGCAAGCCGGCTATCCGGTGGCCGGCGGCCGGCGTTGATCCTGCCGGTATTTCTCCTGTTATTCATTTGGGTCTCCGCCTGCGCCGAAGCCCAAGGTCTGCCCGCTTCCGCCCCCGAAGAATCCCGGGTGCGGGCCCGAACACTCGGCCTGTACCTCGGCGAGCTCTCCCCCGGGCCCCTCAACGCTATCACGGATGTCCCCGGCGTGCGAGTTGGTCATGCGACATTGATCCGGGGCAGCGGCCGGCTTATTCCCGGCCAAGGCCCCGTGCGCACCGGAGTCACAGTGATCGTTCCCCGCGACGACGTATGGCACAAAAAGGTTCCCGCCGGCGCATTCGTGCTGAATGGCACAGGAGAGATGACTGGCCTGGCCTGGGTTGAGGAAGCAGGCTTCCTGGAATATCCGATCGCGCTGACCAACACCTTAAATCTTCCCGGGTCGCGAACGGTGTGATGAGTTGGATGATCGGCCGTTACCCCGGCATTGGAGTGACGGATGACACCCTCACACCGGTCGTCGCGGAATGTGACGATAGCCGGCTCAACGATATCCAGGGTCGTCATGTCTCCGAAGCCGACGTTATCCGGGCTCTCGATCGAGCATCCGGCGGTCCTGTACCGGAAGGGAGCGTCGGAGCCGGAGCCGGCTTAATTGCCTATGGCTTTAAAGGCGGAATCGGTACATCGTCTCGCATCATTTCAACTGAAGGCAATTTCACGGTCGGCGTACTCGTGAACGCCAACCACGGCCGAAGAAGCGAACTCGTGATGGGCGGTGTCCCGATCGGCAGACTATATGGCCCGCCGGACAGCAAGGGCACTGAAGGCTCCGTCATCATTGTCATTGCAACCGACGCGCCCCTCGATGCTCGCCAGCTGAAGCGTTTAGCCAAACGCGCGGCGATCGGGCTTGGCCCGCACCGGCTCGACAGCAAGACATGGCAGCGGCGACTTTATACTGGCATTCTCGACCGCGACCGTCATTCCTCATTACCCTAAACAACCCACCTATCCAATCACGGCGTTCGCTGATACCCATATGAATCCCCTATTCACGGCCACCGTCGAGTCCACGAATGAAGCGATTCTCAATGCCCTGACCATGGCGACGACCGTGGTCGGACGGGACGATTATAAAGCCGAGGCGATAAACCTTAGCCGCGTGCGGGAGATCCTGAAGACCTACAGCCGATAACCTCGCGTTGTCATTCTGAGCGCAGCGAAGAATCTAAGGACAGGAGAGAAGTCCCGGTGCATCGCATGCACTAACACAGAGGCTCGACCTCGCCGCACTGCTTCTAATGTATATGTGAGAGACCCTTCACTTCGTTCAGGGTGACAAACTAGAAGAAAGATTACGGCGTGATGATGGGCAGCAGCTCGCGCAGCGTCGAGCGCCCAATCTCGTCGAGCCGGCCCGATTCCACGGCAGGGTCATCGTAGGGCACAAACCGCGCGACTTTCAGAAAAGACCGGTTCGACAGCAATGCCACAAGATCCACCTTGCGCTCCCAGGTAAGCTCCATCGTGTAGCCTTCGCCGCGCTTCCACTCCCACGGGCTTCCTCCCAAGCACAGCGAAAGCTTCCTGTCGGCAAGTTGCTCGTAGCGGTTCACGAAGTTCTTCTTGTACTGACTCAAGCCTTCCCCTTCGAGTATCAAGGCGAACACATAGTAGTGCCCCCACCAGAAAAGCGAGCGGAACGTGAACTTATTGTCATCATCGAAGTGTTTAAAATAGTCGAGGTACTGGTACGGAAAATCCTCCAGATGTTCGCCCTTTACAAACTGGTGTGCCAGAGGATTGAATCCCTGTGGGGTGATGAGATCCACACCGCGCAGCTCTTCCAAAAGCCCCGCATACAAGGTGTCCAGGATGCCGCGCACTTTGCGCATGATCCGCGCCTTGGCGCGGAAAAACTTGTCGTCGGTGATCAGGCTCAGCTCTTCACGTGTGAAGACAATTGGATCCACCGGGCCCCTCTTCCTTTCCACTCTGTTCCAGCAAAGTTCCGCGTCCAGGATCTGGACGTGGAACGTGGTCCACACGATCGAACCCTAACACTCCATCTATAGGGATTCAATTGCCACGATCCAGACCCTTGACGGGTTAGGCAGAGGCCCCTATCATGCCCAGCATGTCCGCGTCTACTCGGCGGGTGCTTGCGCTCGCTCCTATGCCACCCGAAAAATCGGCATACGCCTTGGCGCGCTACAGTCGCTCTGCCGATTCCATCGAGGACAGTCTGCGGTGGGTCCATAGCCACTCGTCGGAAAAATTCTGGGAGCAATTCTATTTCGACTATGGCCACGCCTCGATCGCCGATTTGGGGCACGTCATCATTTGCTTTGAAGGCATCTCCGAGCTGGCGGCGATCCACATTGAAGACGAGGTCCTGTGGGATGGGCAGGCAAAATCCTCGCGCTATCAAGACTTCGGACCGGGGGTGTCTTTGTTCCGGACGAGATTTTGGGCACGCCGGTCGAAGCCACCTACCGGGGGATTGCTGCGCGCCTGCATCAGACCTACGAATCTCTTTACCAGCCGATTAAGGACTACCTCTGCCGCACGACCCCGCAGCCGTCAGAAATGAAGACGGCGGCCTACGATCGGACGATGACCGCCCGAACGTTCGACGTGACCAGATACCTTTTGACCCTCGCGTCACGGACTAACGTGGGCCAGGTAGTGAGCATTCGCACCTTGGAAAAGCAGATCAGCCGCCTACTGTCTCTCCCCGTCGCAGAACTGCGTGGGATCGGCGAGGACCTCAAAGGCGCCTGCGCCGCACCCCCTCTGAATCTCTGGAGCGAGCTGGCGGACAATCGGCTGCCCTTACTGAGCCGCTGGCCCCCACGCTTGCGCGATATGCCAGGCCGAATGATTATCTCCTGAAAACATATCAGGACCTCAAGACATTCGCGCTGGACCGGGTACGTCTCGGTGCCGATTCAGGTGAGTGAACCGGTAGAACTTCTTCCTCCTCACGACCCTGTGGACGAACTTGCCTCGACCTTACTGTACAAGGTCACCGCCTATCCGTACCGACAGATTCTTGCCGCGATCCAGGACTGGGCAGAAAAAGACAAGCTGGAGCTGATCGACATAGCGTTGCATCGCCGCGGTGCTCATGACGAGCTTTTAAAGGAGTTCCATTGCGGGTACGGCTTCATTTTTGACATTTTGATGGACCTCGGCGGTTGGAGGGACCTGCATCGGCACCGGCGTTGCCAGCAGATTCGCCAGGAGTTCACCACGATCCATGGCTATGAGACCCCGGAAATTCTCACTGCGGCCGGCATGGATTCGCCATATCGTGAGACTATGGGCGTCATTGGTGAGCAGTTGGAAAGCTTTGCGCTGTCCCATCCGGAGGCCGCGGCCTACTTGACACCTTTCGGGTTTCGGACCCGTTGTCTGTTCAAGATGGACTACGCGGAAGCAGAATACATCGCACGAGTCCGGTCAGGAGTCAAAGGTCATTTCTCGTACCGCAGATTGCCTGGCTTATTCAACAGGCATTGCAGGCCCGCTTTCCCAGTCTCGGGGGCCGTATCCAAACGACGCCACCTGACATCAAAGACTCATTGACCCGCTAACGCACTCCGCCGGGCACGCGACGCTTCTAAATAAGGGGCGGCGGCGCGCAAATGGAAATCGAACTGGTCCCAACGGGATAGTCCCTACGAAAAGGGGAATGACAGTCAAATCCGCACCTACTCTACAGTAGGTGATCTAATCTAGGGCTCTTTTACGAATGCACGCATTTGTCTCGGCTTTTTTTTCATACTGACGGCGCTTTTCTGGTCCTTCAACTCGGTGGCCATAGCCGGGCTTAAAGAAGGCATTGACGCCTACTACGAAGGTCGCTATGGCGTCGCGCTAAAAGAACTCCGCCCCCTGGCGGAAGAAGAACTCCCGGAGGCCGAGTTTTACCTTGGCGTCATGTACGCCAAAGGCAAAGGCGTGCCGCAGGATTTTCAGAAAGCGATTCACTGGTATCGACTCGCAGCGGAGCAGGGTTTTCCCAAGGCTATGTCCAATCTCGGTGGAATGTATTCCAAAGGCTATGGCGTGCCAAAAGATTATGCGCAAGCGATCCATTGGTACGAGGAAGCCGCGGAACAGCAGCTTCCGGAAGCACAATATAATCTCGGCGTGATGTATAAAGAAGGCCACGGAGTGGCTCGCGACCTTGTCCAGGCTCATATGTGGTTCAACCTTTCTGCCAGCCAAGGTCATAGAGAAGCGCATCGGGCCAGAATCTTAGTGTCCAAGATGATGACACCCGAACAGATCACGGCAGCGCAGAAATTGGCCCGCGAATGGAGAGAAACAAAAGAAAGCTGTTTACAGTCCTCCTCGCTTCACGATTCAAAGTGTCCCTGATTTTCCCTTCGCGCAAAGCACCCGAGCTCTGAGATCTTTACACTTAGGGCGTTCTACTTTAATCCATTGACAAAGCCCTCGCGCTACGTCAGGCTTTGAGCTGGCTATACGAGCCGGCAGGCACCGGCATGAGCGCCATAGGAACTCGCAATGCCCATATTCGACTTCCATTCAAGGATCGGCTCGGAAATGAAAATCTTGCCGGTGCCGGAGCAGGTGAATGCCAAGCGCCAAACCATGGCGCTCTTTCCCAACGAATGGCGGATCCAGGGAGTTCAAGATAAACGCGTCGAGCTGAGGAATTTCTCGACAGGCCACACGATCATCCTGCCGGAAAGCTACATTCGCGAAGCCGATCAACAAAAACTGCAACTTCGATTTAAGATCGTCTTAAAGGGAAAGCGCACGGCGTTTTGACGCTCGAACCCAGCCGGCGCACCTCTTCTTAATTAAGCTCGCACTTCCTTAAGATTTGCACTTCCGTCATTTTAGCGCTACGCTTCCCGTATTCCCGGCCACCAAGTCCTTCTTCACGTTCGCGTTTTCGCCCGATCCGCACATATTGCCCTTTGCCAAGCACAGCGTACGCTTTTCGGCCCGCCGTATATCCCTCTCCAATCAACCCTCAGAGGTTGGTAAACGCACGCGATCGGAAAATGCGGAATTCTTTATGTATTAACTTCAGCACAGAGATATCAGATGACGGTCTGAATGTTGGCGGGCTGACTTGACGGCTCTCTCGAAAGACCGGTATAAAAGCGGTGCTTGCCTGGATTGCACGACATCCCAAGACACGGGAATCCAGCTGATCTAAAACACGACTCAACGCCGCACTCCTGACGATACGCGCCCGTAGCTCAATGGATAGAGCATCAGACTACGGATCTGAGGGTTGGGGGTTCAAATCCCTCCGGGCGCACCAGGATTTCCCCTTGTTCTCCGCTAACTTTGGTACCAGGGGCGATATGGCGCTTTTCGACTGCCTGCGCTCTAAGTCACGGTTCTGAACGAAGCTTCTCTTATTGACGGCATCCTGTAAGGTAGCCCATGGTTCCTGGAAGCGGTATATGGGATTACCAACGAATGATTGGCTAATAGCTTGATTGATGCCAAAAACAGAGGGACAGAGGTGGGAGTGGTTCTGTGAGCGGGTGGGGAAAGATGCCACGAAGAAGTAAGATAGAGCTTCGTTTGGCAATGATGAAGCGTCGTTTGGCACTGATTCAAAAAGCCATGAAAGAAGAGCAGGCGTCGTTGGTGCAAGCCCGAAAGGAATTAGGCTTGTCCAAAAAGAAAGCTTTGCCCAAAAAGAAAGGAGCACGGCGTGCCGCGACGAAGTAAAACCCCGGCGAAAGCACCAAGCACGCCCTCCTTAGAACGCGGGGACACGGGTCGCGCCAGGAAAGCCTAAGGTTCGCCGTCGCGGACGTCAAACCACGTTTAGGCCACTGTTTGTTTTTGTCGCAGGAAGCCTTGCTCAAAGCAGCTTTTCAACAATTGCGCGGCATTTGTCGCACGTAGCTTCTTCATCATGTTGGCGCGGTGCGCCTCCACGGTCTTATGGCTGATTCTTAATTCATCGCCAATTTCGCGGTTCTTGAGGCCATTCCAGATCAGATTGAGAACCTGCTGTTCCCGTTCCGTCAAGGAAACCACCCCTCTTCCCTTGGATTTTGTAAACATGTACCCTCCCTGGATTGCGGATATCCTTGGACTGTGCCGGACGTAGATGTAGCTACGTGCTTATCGCTTCGCAATACCTCGCTTAGGGGGGATTCTTTAATAGCTGTCTGAGATTAGGGGCTGCAAGGCCCCACGCTGTCGTGAAACTATGGTGATCCGGGCGGCGATCCCGAGGCTGAAGCCAGTTCTTTACTTTGAATGGCTTGTTGTTGTCCCACTCTGAGTACTGGTTTTTCTCGGGTTCGAATCCTTCGGCGTATTGTCTTCCATCCCTGATCCAGTAATCCTATTGTCTTGTCACCCAGACCCATGATGAGCGTGACGACAATAAACCACCCTCCGACAACCAGCACCGGGATCAAGGCAAGAAGGCCCACCCCGGCCACGACCCAAATGCCGATCCACATCAGTTGTTCCACAGGTCACCCTCCTATCCAATCTCTGCCGAAACGCACCACCCTGGTCAAAATACATGCAGCAAGCAAACAGGCTGGCGTAGAAGCGGCGCAGACTGGGAGCGGAATCGCGCTGTAGGCAATAAAAACGCGAGCAGCCGACGGAGCTTATGACGTCACACTCCGGATGCTACGCGTGACGGGCAAGTTCGTCAAGCTCTATTAAATTTATTATTCTAAGTATTTATACCAAATCTCTTCGCTACGCGATGACTTACCGTAGGCCTGATGGACGCGTGTAAGAACAACGGCTGATATATACCAGAACCGAATGGATTGTTGAGAGAAGAGCAAGCGCTGACCTGGTGAGGATTTAGTACGCTGGGGGCTGGTGGGCTGGGGGCTATGGGCTGATCAGTCGGACAATGGATCGTGGGAGCAAGGAATGCCCTAGGAGGACAAGCCGCATCCGGTACGGGACAAATGGCTGTCAGCTGCCTCGGGATTCGCGAAAATCTTCAGCACGTTTTCGCGCTTCCTCAGCTTCGGGCAACCGGCCTAGTTTTTCATAGGCATCTGCCATGTTTGTGTAGAGTTGGAACGTCCAATATGGCTTTCCCTGATCCTTGAAGGCCTCAGCCTTTTGAAAATTCTCGAGGGCCTCTGCATACCGCCCTTGCCGCAAGAGCACTTCACCCAGCGTCTCGAGATAGACGCCCTTTTGCCCGGCGGTATTCCTGAGTTCCGCCTCGGCAAGAGCCGTTTGTGCAAGAACTTCAGCCTCCTGCAGTTTGGTAGCCTGTTTTACAAAAATGGATGCCAGGTTATTCAAGGCCTGACCACGGTGCGGATCAAGAGAAAGCGCTTCACGATAGTACTGTTCTGCTGTCTGATATTGCTCCAGTCCCGCATAGACGTTTCCAAGGAACACCCTCGCCGTCACACCGTGGTTGCGGGCATCGCTCTCAATGACTTTCTTGTACTCAGCGATGGCCAGGCTGGTTTTGCCTTCGGACTCGTAGCTCACTCCCAGCGCCAAATGTTCCGTAGGCGTTAAGGGGTCATGGAATTCGTAGGCCTTGGGCAGGAAGGAGCACCCGAATGCCAGCAATCCCGCAACAAAGACAATCAACATTCCAGGCATTTTATGCGCCTTGATCAGAACCTGGGTTGGGCTCAATAAGCAGGGACCAGTAGTTTGTTTTCTCCCAGGCCGCCTTGAAACGATCGAAGGGAATCCGTTGATTCTTATCGACCCCAGAGTAAGCGATGACATTCTTATCGTCCGGATCCACCCCCACCACTACCAGAAAGTGCCCGAGGGGGACCTCCCGAAAACCAAAGTTCAAGAACGCGATGACCGGGCGATCGCGACTGACCTGCATCTCCAAAAACTCCCAAGAGCCCTGCTGTACCGAGGCCTGAAGATCCTGCGTTTTTGCGTATCGCCAAAGATCGAGGCTCAGAGTGCCTTTCATCCGCGGCCGATAGATCTCTTCAGCGATCTGCTCCGGCGTGACGTGCCGACCCCAATAGTTAAGGACGGTGGCCAAAGAAGCCGGGCCGCACTGATATTGCGTTTGCGGATAGAACGGCACTTGCTTGACATAGATCGCATTTGTAGAAAGGGGCCGCTCCTCCATTGTGAGGAGCGGCCAGGCCGTGGAACAGCCCCCTATAGTCGCAGCGAGGCACAAGGAAAGCATGCCCCGCGCCATCAGATAGGCGTTCCTCATCTCAGGCTCTTTTTGCCAGAAATATGATGAGCAAGACGAGAACGACGACAACCAGAACGCCGATGATGAGGCCAAAGTCACCGCCGGTTTGCAGGCCATCCAGGTTACTGGCGATCTGGTGCAATTCCTGCGAGGTCAATTTGGACATTGACTGCTGGACTTCCTCGACAGAGAGACCGAGATCGGCGAGTCGCTGCGCCACCACTTTGGATTCCAGAACATGCTGGATCGTTTGAATGTCAGCGGAGCGATCTATTGCGCTCGCCGTTCCTGAACTGTCCAACTCTGATGGAATCATCGCGGCCATCAGGTCATATGGCAGACACCCAAGCGCCATAAGTGCGATAATCAGGTACAGGGACAAAGCTTTTCGAAACAACGGGCGCAAACATTTCACAATCATCACCTCCTTGCAGCGGCTGTCTACCTGGTACTTCCGTTATTTTCACTAATTATCTCTACCATGTCAAGTAAAGTGACTAATACTATCAACCTAGTGAGACTCCTGGGTCGTCTGTTCCAATTCCTACGTATAGGTCTTGTGGGGCTTGTTCTGTTCATCACCGCCGACTCCGCCGTCCAGTCCCGGCTATTGGCTGGTGAGCCTCAGCCAGAACTGGGGCCTCATCTGCAGGCCATTGCCGAGCTTTCCAGGCCGTCTCCAATGGTCAGCGTGCCCCCAGGCTGGTTCTTCATGGGCACCGCTCTGAAACACACCAATTCCTACGGCATCGCAAGGCCATTCGACGATACGGAGCAGCCCCAACGACGCATCTGGCTGGATGCGTTCGATATTGATCGCGACGAGGTAAGCCTTTCGGAATATCTCGACTTCCTTGCAGAACAGCATGAGCTGCCCTCTGAGGAGCTGCAGCGACTGATCTGGCATACCGTCAGCGTGCACTTTCTCCCGGACTACGTTCTCGCACGCTGGCCTGCCTTGTATGTTTCCTGGAACGAGGCAGCAGAGTTTTGCCGCGAGCAGGGCAAACGTCTCCCGACCGAGGCCGAGTGGGAAAAAGCGGCGCGCGGGACCCAGGCCAATCTCTTTCCATGGGGCAGCAAGAGGCCGGCGCCGGATCTCGCGGTGTTCGGAAAGCATCATGCGCACGAGATACCGTTGGTTGCGGCCGTGGACAGCGGAGTGGAAGGCCGGAGTCCCTACGGCGCGCGGCACATGGCCGGCAACATCGCCGAGTGGGTCGAAGACTGGTATGGGATTGATTACTACGCGAGGATGCCTCAGCGGAACCCCTCGGGACCCGCCTCCGGCCGTTACAAGAGCATCCGCGGTGGCTCCTGGAAGAGCAGCCCCTCACTACTGCGGACAGCCACACGTAACGGCGCCATCCCCGACCAACGCGTCGCCACCGTGGGATTTCGCTGCGCTCGATCCGGCAAGTGAATGCACCACGAGGACCACGCCGCCGCGGCAGGACGAACCACGGCCGTTTGTGATAAAACTATCCGGCTCAGGGAATTCACAAGGAGATCGGTATGCCAGCGCCTGATGCTTCGCAGGCAGGAAACTTTATCCGTGAGATCGTGGCGAATGATCTGACGTCCGGCAAGCACGGGGGTCGGGTCGTCACCCGCTTTCCGCCGGAACCCAACGGCTATTTGCACATCGGCCACGCCAAATCCATCTGTCTGAATTTCGGCATCGCCAAGGAATTCGGCGGCAAGACCAATCTGCGGTTTGACGATACAAATCCAAGCAAGGAGAACACGGAATACGTCCAGGCCATTCAAAAGGATGTGCGTTGGATGGGCTTCGACTGGGAGGATCGCCTGTTTTATGCCTCTGATTACTTCGAGCGGCTCTATGAGTTCGCCGTGCACCTGACAAAGAAGGGAAAGGCCTACGTCGACAGCCTGAGCGCAGAGGATATCCGGCGATATCGGGGCACCTTGACCGAGCCGGGCAAGGACAGTCCTTACCGCACGCGATCAGTTGAAGAGAATCTTGATCTGTTCGCGCGCATGCGGGCGGGGGAATTCCCCGACGGGGCGCATGTCCTGCGCGCGAAAATCGACATGGCCTCCCCCAATGTGAATATGCGTGATCCCACTCTGTATCGCATCCGGCACGCGGCCCATCACCGGACAGGGGATGCCTGGTGCATCTATCCTACATATGACTTTGCTCATCCCCTCTCCGATGCGGTTGAAGGTATTACTCATTCGATCTGCACCCTGGAATTTGAGGACCACCGGCCACTCTATAATTGGGTCGTGGAAGAATCGGACGCTCCGTCTCGGCCGCAGCAGATCGAATTCGCCCGGCTCAACCTCAGCCACACCGTCATGAGCAAGCGCAAATTGCTTGACTTGGTAGAGAAGAAGCTTGTCGACGGATGGGACGATCCGCGCCTCCCGACACTCCAAGGTCTGCGGAGGCGCGGCTACACCCCGGAGGCGATCCGGGCGTTCTGCGACCACATCGGCGTGGCCAAGCGCGATGGTGTGATTGAGATGGCGTTGCTCGAGCACTTCATCCGGGAAGATCTCAATACACGGGCCCCGCGTGTCATGGCGGTGCTCCGCCCCTTGCTGGTCGTTATCGACAACTATCCCGAAGGCCAGGTTGAAGACCTGCAAGCCGTTAACAACCCGGAAGATCCCGCTGCGGGCACCAGGACGATCCCTTTTTCGCGGTCCTTGTACATTGAACAGGATGACTTCCGCGAAGTTCCCCCGAAGAAGTTCTTCCGGCTGACGCCGGGGCAGGAAGTGCGCCTTCGGTACGCCTATATCATCAAATGCGTCAGCGTCGAGAAGGATGATCAGACCGGCGAGGTCGTCAAGGTGCATTGCACCTATGACCCGGAGACACGCAGCGGGGAGGCGCAAGCGGCACGAAAGGTGAAAGGGACCTTACATTGGGTCTCGGCCGCCCAGGCCCTTGGGGCCGAAGCCCGATTGTATGAGCATCTCTTTCTGAAGCCCGACCCGGGCGATGTCACGGACGGCCGGGACTTCACCGCTCATTTAAACCCCAACTCTCTCGAGCGTTTGACCGGGTGTAAGATCGAACCAAGTCTCGCCGGAGCCGCGCCGTTCAGCCGATATCAGTTCGAGCGGCAGGGATACTTCTGCGTCGACCAGGACTCGACCAACGGACAGTTGATCTTTAACCGCACCGTCGCATTGCGAGACAGTTGGGCTAAAATAGAGAAAGCCCAGCAGGAACCCACCCCCCGGTAAACGGACCGGAGCCCTTTACCAAAGTGAGCCGACATCTCTCCGTGGGTGAAGCGTATACGATTGCTCTAGGCAGTATAATAGATCAATGTCGATCCAATCCTTCAGCGCGCAAGTAAGCGGGCTCAGAGACTTAACGCATGATGTGCGTGAGATCAGCTTTAGGTTGCAACAGCCCGCCACGATGGCATTCAAAGCCGGCCAATTCATCTCGTTCGAGATTCATCAGGAGGGTCGGAAGTTTCCCCTCGTACGGCCCTACTCGATCGTCTCGCCTCCCAGCCGACAGGACAGCCTGGATCTGCTGCTGAACCTGGTTCCCAACGGACCGGGATCCACCTACCTGTTCGGTCTCCGGCCGGGTGACGTGACGCAGTTCAAGGGGCCCGCCGGCGCATTCTATCTCCATGACGATCTGGGCCGCGATCATCTGCTTGTCGCGACAGGCACCGGTATCGCACCCTTTCGATCGATGTTGTCGACTCTCTTTGAACGCGGTTGTTCTTCTTCGGTCACACTGATTTGGGGTGTGCGTCATCAACGGGACCTTTACTATCTGGATGAGTTTGAAGCCTTCGCCGCGGCTCATCCGAATTTCCGATTCGTGATCACCCTGTCCCAGCCGGGGGACGGTTGGAGCGGCAAGACGGGGCGAGTGACCCGGCTCATTGACGAGTACATTACATCCGTGGACAACCTCGCGGTCTACCTGTGCGGCAACAGCGGAATGCTTAAGGACGTCACGGAAGCCGTTCGAAGCAAAGGCCTCTGCCCCATCTACCGGGAAAAGTTCTACGATGACCCCGAGCATTGAAACATCCACTTTTCCGGTGTTACCTGCTGCCGATCCCGTACCCTCCAATGGAGGCGAGGCGCGCTACGAAGCCTCCCTGAAGGAGAACAGTGGCAATTCGAGCCGAAATGGGACGGCTTTCGCTGCCTGGTGTTTCGATGGGAGAACGATGTAGTCCTCCAGTCCAAGGCGGGTCAGCCGCTCGGACGATATTTCCCGAAGACCTGTACCATGGATTAGGTACCGACACCCAAGACAAAACATTTAACAATGCACGGACTAGACAATGGACTGGTAGGTTAATCTAATAGTGGGGAATACTGTACCCACCATCAGATGAAGAGAGATAACCAGGAATAAGGGGTAATCTGAGCGCCTAAACATTTAAAAGAGGAGTTACTCATGGTCAGCAAGCGCTCTTTTCTCCCTGCGTTTTTCCTTCTTCTGTTGGGACTGCCCCCGATAGCTGGGGCGGATATGTGGCGGTGCGCCCTTCCGGATGGATCCGAGATCTACACGAACAAACCCGAGTCCTACTCGGACTGTAAATCGTACGAGCCCAAATCGCAGCTACTGCAAATCATCACGAGCCGCTATAGCAACCCGAGGGAATCCGGCTTCATGCCCGAGATTCCGTCGGAACCCGGGAAGCCTTCGATCTCTACGAGAGCCGAGGAGCCACGTCCATACCGAGAAATGCCTTTTGAGGTGTACCGTATGCTTTCAATCGGGATGACCGAAGCGGAGGTGCTGGCCCGTGCGGGTCCACCTACGTATATCTCAGGCTTGCCGCTGGTCGCAGGGTCTGGACTGATCGCCCCTGTGTCGAACGCATTGCGCTACAGCTATGTCGGCGACTGGATTGTGGTGGTGGAGTTCGATCGCTCCGGACGAATAAACAATATAGACCGGTTTCGCCCTCGCCCTTGAGGGCAATCAGCCGAGCTGCGCGGCGCTTCCATCAACCGGGGGACGCTTGCGAGCCAGGTATACTGCGAAGACCAGAGCCACGATCACGAGGACATTGAGTCCTACATCCTGAAGGTACCGATCAAATTGCTCCTGGGCGAGGTTCTCGGAGTATGCCTCCGCGCCTATGGTCAGGATTCGCCGGGTTGACGCGATGATGCCGATGTACAGAAACGGCTCCGGCGTAATGACGAAGGTTTTAAGAAAGTTAATGATGGTGCGGAAAAGTTCCAAGAGGATCACGACCAATAAGAGATCGTGAATCATGACCAACACCGCCGGAAGGACGCCTTTCGCGAACGTTGTGACGAACGCATACCAGGCGTGAGCGAAAACAATCATTCCAAGAACAAGGAAGCTGAAGCCCGCGGTGATATAACCCATCCCGTCGAGCGTTTCCATCCAGCCGATCCATAGATTTCGTCGCACCTCTTTCACAGCGACGGAGCCTAGCATAGGGGTCCGGCGCGGTCAAATTCTTAACAAGAACCACTGACGTTGAGAGCTATCCGCCCATATGGTAGGCTCTGCGGACGTAACTGATGTGGTCCCTCATTCCGCCGTTCCGATTCTCGTGGCTCAGGCTTGCCCCTATTCTAATCGGCAGCTGCATACTTCTTTCGGCCTTTCGCCTCAGCCGATCCTTCCTTCCGTCCCGCCCTTCCCGGCTATGAGTACCGATTTCCCTGGGATCATGGCAGCCATGAGAACTTTCAAACCGAATGGTGGTATTACACCGGACACCTGGTCGGCCCCGACAAGCAGCAGTACGGGTACCAGCTCACCTTCTTTCGTCGCGCCATCGCTTCAAGCAGCGTCAGCCAAAACCCGTCGCGATGGGCCATTCGTAATATTTATTTTGCTCACTTCGCTATCACGGATGAACGCCGCGGCGCGTTTCACGTAGCCGAGAAGATATCACGAGAGGGTCTGGGCAAGGCGGGGGCGGAGACCGGAAGGCTCCGTGTGTGGATCGACCAGTGGCGGGCAGAAGGTGATGCGGCCGGTCATCGCCTCCATGCCGGGGAGGACGGCCAGGTAATCGATTTGGAACTGGTTGCGGAGAAGCCGCCAATTATTCACGGCAATCAAGGTATCAGCCGGAAGGGTGATGCCGAGACTGAGGCCTCACACTACTACTCGTTTACCCGGATGAAGACCGTGGGGAGGCTTATCCTGGATGGCCGGGAGATTCCCGTCACCGGAATAAGTTGGATGGATCATGAATTTGGAAGCAATCAGCTCGGCGCTGAGCAAGTGGGTTGGGACTGGTTCTCGATTCAACTGAATGACCTCAGCGAATTAATGCTCTATCAGATCCGCCGGCGAGATGGCTCGA
The DNA here is from genome assembly GCA_963788195.1 of Nitrospirota bacterium. Lineage (GTDB taxonomy): Bacteria > Nitrospirota > Nitrospiria > Nitrospirales > NS-4 > NS-11. The sequence continues at coordinate 363,748 of CAWBGA010000002.1, read as the reverse complement.
TCGAACCATCGTCAGCGGGCACCTGGATCAAGCGGGACGGTACGAGCATTCCCCTGAAACGTGAAGATGTCCGGGTGGAGATTCTCGCCGACTGGCGCTCCCCTAAGAGCGGTGCCCGCTATCCCAGTCGTTGGCGAATCGGTATTCCGGCGATCAGGCTTGTTGTTGAGTTAACGCCCACAGTCAGCGATCAAGAGCTGATTACCCGGTTCAGCACTCAGGTGACTTATTGGGAAGGAAGCGTGACAGTAAAGGGCACTCGCGGAGATCAGTCGGTCTCGGGCGACGGCTATGTCGAGCTCACGGGGTACGCGTCGGAACTGCGTCGACGCCTGTAGCTCGCCTTGAAAGACCTATAGGTGATTTCGATGGCCCGAATCGTTTTCGTTTCTCCTCATGTTCGTGGTAAGCGGTTGTGGGTCACAAAGCGACACGATCGTTGCCATCGCTCCACATCCTGGCAATCCCGCCATCATCTATGTAGCCACTAATGAATCGTTGTACAAAACCCGCGACGGCGGAGTGAGCTGGAACAGGATCACGACGGACCTCAGCAGCTTTCGCGTGCTGACCCTGGGCGTGGATCCCCATAGCCCCTCAAACGTGTTCGCGGGAACCATGGGAGACGCCGTGTACAAGAGCTCCGACGGCGGACAAACCTGGCTTCCTTACAATGCCGGGCTGAAAGAGCATGTTTCGGTCGTCAATCAAATCATCTTTCATCCCACCGAGCCGGACACAATGTACGCCGCCACTACAGTAGGCATTTTTCGGTCGAAGGACGGGGGACGTCTCTGGACAGAGCGCATGCACGGCATGAAGGAAGTGCATTATGTCGTGACAATCGCCATGGATCCCCACAATCCTGATGTCATGTACGCCGGAACCACGGGCGGCGTCTACAAGACGACGGACGGAACGGCGACATGGCAACTCGTCAACAACGGATTAATACCTAAAGAAAAACTGGACGCCGCGATGGCTCTCGGAGTGAACAGCATCGTGACTGATCCCGCACGGCCAGGCACGGTCTACGCCGGCACGACAAAAGGGCTGTTCAAAACGGTCGATGCCGGGGCATCTTGGAAACGCATCGAAAACGGCCTGAACGATACCTACTTGAGCGTTCTATTGATTGACCCGCAGCATCCGGCCACCGTATATGCAGGCACGCGCCGAGGCGTACACAAGACGACCGACGGGGGCGATACTTGGACCCTGGCAAGCAAGGGGCTGACAACGCTGAACATCAGATCAATGGCGATAAGCCCAATGCAGTCACAGACAATCTTCGCCGGCACTAACGGCAGCGGACTCTTTCGCAGCGTGGATGGCGCCAACAGCTGGGAAGCCGTCCCGCTGAAGCCGTCCGCCGTAAGCTCCAGCCTACCCAAGACTTAATCTGCACTAAAGCACGCTTGTGGGTAAAGGACGTCGCCCTATCGAGATATAGTGGCAAGCCATAATATTAACAGCATTCTAAAACACATATTTGTCAGCGCCAAAATCAGCGGTTTTCGACGTGATGACTGGATCAGACATGTTCAAGCACGCTTAGGTGAAATTACGAGTTTTAGCCGAAGCAGCCATCTATTTCCATTACTTCACACGATTTAACAGAGTACTAAAACAACTCCGTATATTTTTTTTGTTGACATGCTTTAAAGCAAATGTTAAGAAGCAAGCTGCTTAGTGAGGTAAAGCTTTGGAAGAACTTAAAGACATTATTGTCGGATTAGACCAGCGTATCGACGTCTACAAGTCAAGACTTCAGGATCTGCAAAAAAAGCGCGAAAAAATCGACGACGAAATTGCAACGATTAAGAAGTATCTCGAGCTTGCCGAGACTCTCTACCGGGTAGAGGTGGATAAAGCCAAGCTGGCCAGCCTTTCGAGCCAAATAACGGATACGGATAAAGACAAAACGGGCCGTCCCGGCGTTCTCGTAGACGTCACTGACCAGTCCCGCGAAATTCTTCTCGGTCGATCTAAATATGTCGGCATGAGTGTTTCAGAAGCCGCATTCCACATTCTCAGGGATGCGCACTCGGCAATGCATGCGAAGGATATTTGTCATCGGCTGATTGAAGGGGGCCTGCGGATCAAAGGAAAGACACCGGTGACGTCGATTGCCACATCATTGAAGAGAGATCGACGGTTCAGGAAGGTCGCGCCGAACACTTTTGAAGCGCTGGAGGAAAAGCTCCAGGCTGTATAGCACATAAAACCGTGGGGAGGAGGTGAGGATCACATGCCAGCGAAGAAAAAGGCTGCGAAAAAGAAACGGTAGAGCTGGTTCACTCTACTGTTAGTACACCATCGAATGATGAAAGGAGGTGAAGATTAATGCCAGCGAAAAAAAAGGCGAAGAAAAAGAGATAACTCCCCTCTAGCATCGCGTGTTGGGGGCGAGGCCACTTGCCCCCAACACTCACCCCACCCTCAATTTAATAATCCAAATAATCCGGGTCAGAGTCGATTTATGACAGACGGGACAGGCAACTTTGCCGCCATGAGGCGTGCGATCGAGCGCGGAACAATCGGAAAGTAACCTGTCTTCTGATAACTCTGACCCGGATTGCTTTAAGTCGATTCTAGAGAAGGTGAGGGAATTGCAAACTGACTACGACGCGCCGGCCTAACCGCGTTCAGGGCTGGCGACACAAGCAGCGGCCAGATGGTTGACGCGCCCAGCAGGTATGACGATTTCTCCGGATACCATGATCCAGTTCTCGCGGGACTCCAGGATCTTATCGACGAGCCGAGCATGCAAGGCATGTCCCGAGCGGAAAGCCACCACTTCCCCGATAAAAGGCAGACCGAGCAGGGCCATATCTCCGATCAGGTCCAGGATTTTGTGTCGCACAAATTCATCGGTGAAACGAAGTCCGTCTTCGTTAAGAAGACCATTGTCGGACAGAATAAGCGTGTTTTGCAACGACCCGCCAAGCCCTAAACCGGCATCCCACAGTGCTTCTACTTCCCGCAAAAAACCGAAGGTTCGTGCCGGAGCGATTTCGCTTACGAACGCCTCAGGCGAATCCCGGTACATATAATCCTGGCGGCGAATCAACGGATGGTTATAGTCGATTGTGTACCTAATGCTCGATAATGAAGCCGGACGAATGGCGACAGATTTATTACCGTCACTGACTTCAACCGGACGGAGGATCTTCAAAAATGACCGATGCCGGTCCTGAGTCGTGATTCCCGCGTCGAGGATCATCTTGACAAAGGGGGCGGCACTCCCGTCCATCACCGGAAGCTCTGGGGCGTCCACCTCGATATGAAGGTTGTCGATCCCCATGCCGATCGCTGCCGCCAGGACGTGCTCAGTGGTCTGGACCTGCACACCATCCACACCCACGACCGTAGATAGCAGCGCTGGACGGATATTTTTGATCAAGGCGTCCACGTGGACCCCGCTGTCAATATCTTTCCTAACAAAGACAATGCCTGTATCGCGAGGAGCGGGCAGGAGGGACAGAGAAACCCTCCGTCCGGAATGAAGACCGATGCCGCTGCACCGCACAGGGCGGCTGATTGTCTGTTGTAAGCGCATTTGAGCCATCAATTGTTCATAGAGAGCAATTCGAGTGCCATCCTTTTACACTGACGGAAAAGCTATAATCAATTGTTTTTTATACATTAGTAGAAACACCATGAAAACTTTACCTTTTGGGGTGTTGCAAAAAGACCTCATATGAGGCGTTTCAGGGATAAAATAGAGCATCGTCAATGTTGAGAGTTGCCCAACGGCGGGCCATAATGGTACGGTCAATTTCTCCACTTTGCGGGGAACATTCAGGATATACCATGGAATCAAACGAGCGCTTCATTGCAAAAAAAGAGGCCTGGGCCGAAGCAAAAAGGGGGCTGACTGAAGAAGGCGTTCCCCCGGACCGCCGAGTCCGGCACAGTCGTCTCCCTCCCGGCCAGCATATCACTAAAGGTTGGCCCGTGCTGGACCTGGGAATCCATCCCGAGATCGCCTTGACCGATTGGACGCTCGCAATCGGCGGTCTTGTTGAGAACAAAATCCTTTGGTCCTGGCCCCAATTTTTGGAGCAGCCACGACTCTGTTCCACGTCCGATTTTCACTGTGTGACTACCTGGAGTACTTTCGATAATCGATGGGAAGGTGTGAGCTTTCGGCATATCCTGGCGGTCGTACGTCCCCTGCCTCAGGCGCGGTTCATCCTATTTACTTCCTACGATAACTACACTGTTAATTTGCCGCTGGAGGCTTGCGACGATGATGACGTGCTGCTCACGTCTACCTGGAACGACCAGCCCTTGCCGAAGGAGCATGGAGGGCCGGTCCGCATGATCGTTCCGAAACGCTATGCCTGGAAAGGCGCCAAATGGGTTAAAGAAATTACTTTCCTTGAACGTGACACCCCGGGTTTCTGGGAAGTCCGTGGCTATTCCAACACCGCGTTACCATGGGACGAGGACCGTTACGGTTAGCGAGACGGTTTCTCAATCGGCGGGTCTAACTCGATCAGACCTTTGCGGATCCCAAGGATCGCCGCCTGTGTCCGGTCGTAGACCTGTAGCTTGTGGAAGATGTTACGGACATGATTTTTTACGGTCTTCTCGCTAAGGTCCAGATCATTCGCGATTTCCTTGTTTGTCTTACCCGCCGCAACGAGACGAAGCACCGTGATCTCTCGTTCCGTCAAGTCGTGCTCCGCACGACCCTGCTTCTTGCTCTTTCCTTCGGCGAGTAGCGAAAATTCCGCGAGAATCTTGCTTGCCACAGACGGATGGATCAGCGATTCGCCCTTATAGATGGAACGGATCGATGAGATGATCTGCGCCGAGTCGGAGTCTTTGAGCAAGTATCCCGTTGCGCCGGCCCGTACCAGATCGAAGATGTATTTTTCCTCATCATACATCGTCAAGGCCACGATGCCGATGTGTGGCGACTCCCGCTTAATCGCGCGGGTGGCTTCAACCCCATTCATTCGAGGCATACTCACATCCATTAAGATCACATCAGGCTGAAGTTTCCTCGCCTTCTCAACCGCTTCCTGTCCGTCGGATGCCTCTCCGACAACTTCCAGATCCTGGCACTCTCGCAAAATCGCTACAAGGCCTTCGCGCACTACGCGGTGGTCATCGGCAATAAGCACCTTCGTCTTTTCAACGGCCATCAGCCTGCTCTTTCATGAGGGGAATATCCACCTGCACGCGTGTCCCATAGCCCTTCTGGGATTCGATTTTGGCGGTGCCGCCGACGAGCCGGGCCCGCTCGACAAACCCCTTTAAGCCGAAGGAGTGCCACTTGGTGGGATCCAGCGAGACCGCGTCGACGTCAAATCCAACTCCGTTGTCCTCAATCGTCGCACAGAGATACTGTTTAGTCAGTATCAGGGTGACCGTCACCGACCCGGCCTTCGCATGTTTGTGAACGTTGCTCAAGGCTTCCTGCACAATGCGAAACAGAAAAATTTTAATCTTCGGCGTCAAAGCCGTTTCTTCACCGGTGGTTTTGAATTCCGTGCGAATGTGGGACTGGGTCTCGTAGGACTTGAGATAGGCCGTCAGCGCGGGAACCAGGCGCATCGATTCATAATAGAGCGGCCGAAGATTGAAGATGACCTGCCGGGACTCCTCAATAGCCTCTTTTAATTGCGTCTTCGCGTCGCTGAGGAGGGCATGGGATCGGGTGGGATCGGAGAAAATCAGCTCGCGGCACAGCTCCATCTTGAAGTTGATCCCGGCCAAGGTCTGAATCAGCCCGTCGTGGATCTCGCAGGCGATGCGGCTTCGCTCTTCGGTAACCGCCGCGCCCGCTTCTTTCACATAAAGCTTATAAAGGTCCTGATATTTCTTCAGATAACGCTTTGTCTCAGCGTTTGCACGCACGTGCGCTTCCATGAGCTGCCACATGAACTTGGCGGAGGTGCCGCCGATGACGGCCACGCCCACGCGGTCGAATTCAGCCAGCGCCTCCTCGACTTTCTGGTGACCAGTCACATCGATAACGAGATTGACGTTTTCGGAGCGCAGGAGCTCCTTGTAATCGCGAACTATTGGGATGCCGTACCGTTTCGCGAGGCGCAGGCCAGGTGCTTTAGGATTGATCTCAGCAATGCCGACCAACTGAACCAGTGGATCGCCCACCAAAATGGAGAGTAGGGCCGAACCCCCAGCGCCGGCGCCGATGATGGCAACACGGGTTGCGGGCGGCGACAGACGGGTGGACCCCCGGCGCGTTTTCAGGATCGGACGGCGGCGGGTGGACTTCAATTTTACGGTCATTCTTTCCCCTGCATCAGAAAGGCCCTGCAACGGAAGGAGGGAAGGAACAAGTTACGGTTCGACCGGAGCGGGACCGCGTTCACGGATCAACACTTTAACTTCATCCATAAACTGCGCGACGTCTTTGAACTCACGGTACACCGAGGCAAATCTCACATAGGCCACCTGATCGAGTTGATACAATTCCGCCATCACCTCTTCGCCCACAACACGCGCTTGTACTTCAGCCTCGCCGCGCTCCTGAACACGCTTTTCGACCCGATCGGCGACCGCCTCTAGTGTCGCAATGCTGATTGGGCGCTTCTCGCAGGCTTTCTTCAGTCCGGCGAGTACTTTGGCCCGGTCGAAAGGCTCACGGCGGCCGTCCTTCTTCACGAGCATTGGAAGGACTTCATCCACCCGCTCATAGGTAGTGAATCGTCGCTTACAACCAAGGCATTCCCGACGGCGGCGAATCGCTTCGCCCTCCTTGGCCATGCGCGAGTCTACAACCTTGTCCTCAAAGCGGCTACAAAACGGGCATCGCATTTAGCCGGCTACCCTCGCTATTCCCTATAACGCCCGACGGCCTTTTCCCGGAGTTACTACCGGTATTCGGAAAAGATAGGAAATTTTCCGCAGAGCACCCTCACGCGGGAACGGATAAGTTTGCGGACGGCGGCGTCCCCCGGGCTCGACAAAACCTGCTCAATGGCATCCGCAATTTGTTCCATTTCTTCCTCCCGCATGCCACGGGTGGAAACAAGCGGCGTGCCGAGTCGAATTCCGCTCGCGATGGCCGGGGGCTTCTGATCGTAGGGAATCGCGTTTTTGTTGACCGTGATTCCCGCTTCGTCGAGCGCCGCCTCGGCTTCCTTGCCGGTGACCCCCTTCCCGGTCACGTCCACCAGCATCAAGTGATTGTCCGTGCCGCCGGAAACGATTCGAAACCCGCGCTTCTCCAGCCCCCCAGCAAGCGCCCGGGCATTAGTCACCACTTGTTGCTGATAAGTCTTGAAGCCCGGCTGCAATGCCTCCTTGAATGCGACAGCCTTGGCCGCAATGACGTGCATTAATGGTCCACCCTGCAAACCGGGAAATACCGCCTTGTCAAGCGCCTTGGCATGCTCCGCCTTACACATTACCATTCCGCCTCGCGGGCCCCGGAGCGTCTTATGAGTGGTTGTCGTGACGAAATCCGCATAAGGAACGGGGCTGGGATGAAGGCCGGTGACGATGAGTCCGGCGATGTGCGCAATGTCCACCATCACGTAGGCGCCGACGGCCTTCGCGATCTCCTGGAACTTCGGAAAATCAATGACTCGAGAATAGGCGCTGGCGCCGACGACAATCATCCGGGGACGGTGCTCTTCAGCGAGCTTATGCACGGCGTCATAATCAATTCGCTCGGTCGTGCGGTCGACACCATAAAAAAAGGCACGATACAGCATCCCCGAGAAGCTCACTCGGCTTCCGTGGGTGAGGTGTCCTCCATGGGCCAAATCCATACCAAGAATGGCATCGCCTGGCTTGAGTACGGAGGAGTACACCGCCATGTTCGCCTGAGATCCGGAGTGTGGCTGCACATTGACGTGCTCGGCGCCGAATAGTTGCTGGGCCCTCTGGATTGCCAGGTTTTCTACGACATCGACGTACTGACAGCCGCCGTAGTAGCGTCGGCCTGGATACCCTTCCGCGTACTTATTCGTCAGCACCGAGCCTTGTGCCGCCAACACGGCCGGGCTCGCAAAATTTTCGGAGGCGATGAGAAGAATCTTGTCCCGCTGGCGGCGCCCTTCCCGACGAACCGCGTCATACACTTCTCGATCGGTGGTGCGAAGTGGACTTGCCATGCCGAGCTCAGCTTTGCGGGACTGAAGGAGGCTCGATTGGAGCGTCCGGGGCTTGAGCTCTGACGACCGTCACGTTGATCTCCGTCGTGACCTGAGAATTAAGTTTGATCGCTACCTTAGTCGTGCCAAGCTCGCGTATGGCATGTGGGAGCTGAATCTTGCGTTTGTCGATGTCAATGCCCTGCGCGAGTAAGAGATCCGCGATGTCCTTCGTCGTCACAGAGCCGAATAGCTTATCGTCCTTGCCGACATTCACCGGAATTGTGATGCTCGTCGCGCTCACTTTTTTCGCGTAATCCTGGAGCGCAGCCTTCTCCTTTTTGGCCTTTTCGCCGATTACTCGCTTCGCATGCTCAACCGTCTTGATGCTGCGAGTGGTGGCTTCCACCGCCTTGTTGCCTGGGATCAGATAGTTTCGAGCGAATCCGGGGGCGACTTCAAGCACGTCCCCAATGTTTCCCACGTCTTCGACGTCTTCCCGCAGAATAACTTTCATTGATAAAACTCCTTCTGAAGAGGGTTCGAATCCTACCTAACCACCGACTGAATGTCAATGAAACGTGATTGTGATTCAGGGTTACCTTCGCTACAATTATGGAAAAGGAGCACTATTGTTGCGCCTGATCCCTCTCATTGTCGCCGTCTTGTTCCTTGGATCTCTCGGCACAAGGGTCAGTTCGGTCCACGCCGACACCGCTCCAGCCGGTGCCCAGGAGGGTTCGCTGCTTTCGGAAACGCAGACGGCTTTCGATCCCTTCTTGTTGAACATTCGGATGAGTCGGGCCCCCGTGCAACCTCCTCCGCATATTATCAAGCAGGCCTGGGTCCTCGACGGCTATCGCCTTGGAAAGCTTCCGGCCGGCGCCCCTCGGGCCGCAATCATCGACGATGATCAGCACCAACGTCTCCTCATCCTTTCCGCCACAGACGACGGAGGCATTCGCCTGTATCGGGTGGCAGACCTGCCGCTCGAAGTAGGCACTAGGCTGTCCAGGGCGATGTCCAATGCGCAAACCCGTGACTGCCGGCACCAAAGAATGGACCCTGCGGGCGAACTCGGATGCCTGGCCGTATCCTTACTTGAGGCCCTGCAAGAATGAAGGCATTCGATCTCATCCCGGCACTCATCCAGCATATGGTTCAAGAGGAGGCCCTGACACGGGACCCCTCGGGTATTTCTGTAAAAGTGCGGCAACGATTAGAAGACGTCCTGCATCATGCAAACAGTTACTATTTTAGCGCCGCGGATCGTTTGGTCCCCTGGGTCGCGCCGGAGCAAGCCTCGCTTGATGCAGGCCTCCGTTCCACCGCCGTCACCTCCGTCCTCACACCGATCTGGACCGCAGATCGTCAGGTGCGACAAGCCAAGCTGTGCGGCGCCATGACCGAGCTGATTAAAGCCAACAAACGGGTGCTATTCATCGCTCCGGATAATCGGACGTTGGATGAGGCATTGCTCGCTTCGGCGAAAGCTCTGCGGGGAGCGGGTCTTCAATATCGAAGCTTTCTCTGTCGGTACGAGCCGACGACCAGCGCCACGGAGGCCGGCATCAACCTACGCGAGCTAAGCTTCGACGCTCAGATCGCCTCGTTCCTCGGTAAAGCTCAATCGGACAAGGCCGGGCTTCGCCGCAAGCTCACGCGCTATCTTGAATTGGCGCCTATCCTCCACTACAAAGCTGAGAAACAGAAGGACCTCGATGAGGTCCGCAACCTGGAATGGCGCCTACTCACGGCGTTGGGGGACGTCCAGGGAAGCATTAAACGACTGGAAACTATCTCCGCCGCCTATGACACCTTGCCGATCTGGCATCGCGTCGGGATGCAGGTCGTCGGCAACAACATCGAGTCGATGAAAGAGAACTGCGCGTTGTATGAGGAGCAGAAACAGGAGTATCTCAAGGAACTGGAGATTGCGCAGGCACGCATCAGCGAGTTGAAACCGGAAGCCTATGTCGCACCGGAGATGCGCCCTGAGTATAACGAGTTGAAGGACGAGATCTCCCGCTTAGGCGGAGTTGAGCGGGTCAGGGACGTGATCGCGACGGAAGAGGATAAGACGCGGCGTCCCTTCCTCCAAGCTAAGCGTATGATCGCCGCGACCGCGGCAACCGTGGCGGGGGATACGATCTTCGCCCCGCTCCGATATGATGCCTTGTTGGTGTATGAGGCCCCACGCATTCCCCTTCCTCTCCTCCTCATCTGCGCGTGCATGACTCGTGAGCGGATCGTGCTGGCGGGAGATCCCCGCGAGCTTCCAGAAGCTAAGCCAATGCTGGACGCCGGCTGGCTGCTGGGATGGCCTGCAAGCCTTCCCGCCGATAGCCTTTTCCCCGCCGGCACCGCGCATCAGTAGGTCTCACTTCGGGCATGGTATGGGAAACGAGGCCTCTGGAGGCGCCGGCACGATGAGATGGATTGTGCAGGGACCACGGGCTTCGGTCAGTTGGCGATTGGACGAATATATGATTTCCTCCACTTTATCGCCGGGCCCATATCGAACTTTGATCCTGTCCTGGCCCATGTCACTCGATGCGCGGGTGCGGCGTTGAAAAAATTGGCTGGCGTCGCCGGGATCCGGAGGCGTCCCGCCAGGTCCCCAGGGAACGAAGATGAGGATCGCGCGCGAAATCTGTGCCCAGAGTCTTGCCCGTTCCTCGGCATCATGGGTGGTGAGGTAGCGCCCCACGGCGCGAGCCTGAGTTTCGTGCTCGGCTTGATCCGCCCCCATGGGGATGGGAAGTTTGGCATTAAGGACAATGATTTCCCGCTCCACTTCGCTTCGTGACATCCCTGTCTGCATCCCGGCTACCGAACGGGTAATTTGCTCCAGCGTTCTGGTGTCGAGATTGAACACCGCCGGATAGAGTCCGCAGGATACGGGATGGAGGAAGGCCAGCAACCATATGGCGATCGTCGCACGCCAGCGAGGGAACGTGTTGCTCCGTCCGTCGGCCTCATCCTGTTTCTTCCGTATCCAACTCAAGGTGAAAAACAACAGGAACGATATCGGAACCAAAAACAAGTGCTCGGTCGCGACGGCATTGATATCCGGCAGGCGCCGGGGAATGTTCCCAGGCTCGCCGGAAGGTGACGGCAAGCACCAGAATAATCCATGCCCATGCAGCGAGGATGAGGGACGAGCCCCATCGAGAGACGAACGTCACCCGGAACGCTCCTAAGATTTTAATCTCATGGATGGAAGCGACTGTAACACCGCGCGCGGAAAGATTACCAGCATGGCTCGGCTTGACTCGCCCCGTTGAATACTTGAAAATGCGGAACTGAAGACGCTTTCGACGAGCCGAAGTGGCGGAACTGGCAGACGCACTAGATTCAGGGTCTAGCGCTCGCAAGGGCGTGCGGGTTCAAATCCCGCCTTCGGCACCACAGACTTCTCAAGCACTTGCAGCCGCTTTTCCGGCCCCAGTCGCAGACGCTTGGGCGTATTTCGCCGACCGACTTGCACGAAGGAAGTGACCATGGCCGCCAATCGAACGACCGCGTTGCCGCAGCCACTCACTGCGCGTCTGCTCGCCCGACGGAAGCCGTTGCCGCCCGAGGCGCCGACTCCGCGGCGAATTGTTACGAGGCACAGCGCATTCCGGCTCCCGGACGGAGCTGGCAAGGTTCACCTCAGGCGGTTCGGGGACCGGTTCGTCGTCGAAATTGTTCAGAGTGGACGAGCGCGGGGTCCGTTGACTCCCTACGACAAGATTCCGGCGGAGCGCCCTGCCCTCGGACGCATGAACGAAAGCTTAATGAACAGCCGGTCGGTGGGCTACCGGCCGCCGCATCTGGCTGTCGAATTCGTTCCGCCGCGCGTGCCGCTCCGGCTACGCGAGCGCTCGCGCCCGCCCTTCGACTTTGATCCCTTGCGCGAAGGACGCAGCCGACCGCTATGCGTGACCGATCCGGACAGCCGGATGCTCTATGATCCCTTGACGTTTCCATGGCGCACCATGGGCCGGGTCGAAACGCCCGTGGGCACGTCGAGCGGCTGCACCATAGGTCCCAGGCATCTGTTGACGTCTGCCCACGGCATCCAATGGCTCGACGGCAAGACCGGCTGGGTGCGGTTCGACCCTGCCCACGACCGGGGCCCGGGCCCCTATGGAACTGCGTTCGCGACGCGCGTCATCTTCTGGCTCAGCAACGTCCCCGCGAGGGGAATCTCCCTGCACGAGCAGGCCTTCGACTACGTCGTGTGCGTACTGGACTGGCGCATCGGAGATGTCGTGGGCTACCCCGGCTTCATCACGTACGCCAACAGATGGAACGGTGGTGACTTCTGGCAAACCATGGGATACCCGAATGATCTGGCCGGTGCCGAGCGTCCCGCTTTCCAGAACAAGGCCTCGATCCTCCACGAGCATACGGAGACGTCGCAAGGACAGACCGGGCTGCGCCTCGATCACCTGATGGACGTAACCCAGGGGCATTCCGGGGGCGCGGTCTGGGGATGGTTTGGTGAGGAGCCATGGCCGCGCGTGGTCGCCGTGCAAAGCGCCGAGGCCAATTGTCCGATCACGTCGGACACCGCGTTCAATGCTGCGGGTGGCGGACCGGCGCTGAGCGCGTTGATCGCCTATGCCCGCAGCGCACACCCATGACGGAGCGATGCCACTTGTGTATAGGAAAAATAACGCATATCACCGGACCGAAATCTACAGAAATCCAGCAGCTCAAGACCCATTGCCTGACGCCCTCTCGGGGAAACGCCGTCCACCAGATGGGCGGCTTATTCAACCATCCGTCGCACCAGAACGTAACTCCCGTCGTTCGCAAACCCATGGTCACCCCAGACTTGACGCCTACCCATAAAGGAGTATAGTGCGCAACTTAAGGGAGAGGTCTAAGTGCAAGACATCATCGCAAGCCTGGTATCCGCGTTGAAACGCGAACGCGCAAAGAACGCGGAGTTACAAGATCAATTGAAGATCCTCCAAAACCAGAACCGTGTCGTTGGTTGCGAGGGCCCTCCCGTCGTTATAGAGCCAGAGACAACCTACCACCCGCGTTAGCAGGCTAGACTTCAGGGCCAAGCCGCTCATTCATAAAGTTCGAGGTGATGCCGAACACTGTACTTAACCGGCAGTACCCCGAAGGAATGCCGTTCCCTCCTTCTTAGTCATCCCCATTAAGAATTATCAGGTATAGTCTGCTCTCGTCTTGATGGTCTGAGCACGCGAGCGAATCTGGAGGCACGCGGCATCGTGGTTATTCGTAAAATCATATGCTCACCTTGGACATTCGGGACTGGTATTGACCGTTTGTTACTGCTTACCCAAGTGGGTTTCGCCGCCGCCGAGCCACGCTTTATGGCCGTGGACAGCGTTTGGGGCGTGTGGCGCACCGCGGGGCCGTTCCGCAAAGCCGACTGTGAGAAGTTCAATAATGTAATGCGGGAGGCGGTGCGCCTCGCTCTGGCTCGGATGGATCCTCCGGTGGTATTGGCAGCGGTGGTCCCAGGCCTATATGCCGGCGGGGAGGAGGGGCTATTTGTCATTCAATGCGTCGAGATTGTGGAAAAGATGACCCAAGGAAACGGCAAGCCAGAAAATCGTTGATTCCAAAAGACGGCTTCAGACAAACCTGGAAGCTGTCTTGACGCCGATCAATTACAATTTGTCCAGAGCCTTATACACGGCCATGCCCACGTATTCGTGAATCGCCTGAGTTGATCAGTCTCATGCTGCCCAACCGAGGCAGAAGGTCCGTAGGTGTAAACTCCTCGCCGGTCACCTGGTAGGTGCATGGCGCTGGAATAATCTCAAACCCCTGTTTCTCAAACACAGCCACGGTTCGCGGCAGGTGGTAGGCTGCAGTCGTGAGCGACGATGCGCCGAGCGTTCGGCAACAGACGCCGCACCTCGACGGCGCTCTCTGCCGTAGTGCGAGATTGTGTCTCGGTCAGAATCGCCTCTTTAGGAATGCCGAAACGCACGGCTTCGTCCTGCATGGCAAGCGCTTCCAGAGCGGGCCGCGCAGAGGCTTGGGCGTCGCCTCCGGTGAGCACCAGGAATGGCGATGATGCCGCTTTGAACAGATGGATGCCGCAGATCAAACGGTCCAGGCTCTCCGTGCCCAGGATGGTATGCGAATGGATCGGGGGCTGCCAACGTATCCCCCCGGACATCACCACGATCGCGTCAGCGGAAGCTTCCTGTCCGGGAACCAGCGGGGGATAGCGAGTCTCCAGAGGACCGATGAGCGCCTTGGCGATAGGGCGTCAGACCCATCAAATAGATCAGCAGGAGCCCCAGCAGCAAGAGTCTCCGCGACGGCAGGAATCTCCTTCGAAGAGCGAGGTAGGCCGCGGCGATAAGGCACATAAAGATCCACAACTCTACTTGTAGAAACATCTGCGATAATCGATAGATCGCGTACACGGCAAATCTCCAAAAAAACTCTTTCCAAGTCTCGGGCGAATGAGTACGTTCGTGCGGGTGGGTCTTATCGGAAGCTTGAAAGTCAAACCGTAATGGCCCGACATCTCACCCAGAAAACCCGCGACGCCATTATACAGGTCTTTAACACGCTCGATTATTCTGCACTCGGCGCTGTGTATTGCGACGAAGGCGGAGAGGCTTTTTGGGAGGAGCGGCGAGGACCCGCGCAGGAGCTTGGAATTCAGCTGGCAGAAGTTCTGCTCAGTCGCCTTCGCCCGAAGGGCCGAAGCTTGTACGTAGGCGCGGGAGTCGCCGAGATACCCGCCCTGATCATGGAGACTCTCGAGCTCGGTCGTGAAGTCCACGCGTATAATTTGCGCACGGCTGAGGTGACGGTCCTCAACCACGCGTGCCGGGGCCTGCCGTTCAGCTTCCATGCCGCGGACGCCCGAACGGCACAGGATACGGTCGATCACTTGTGTATTGTCAGTGTCCTTAACGATCCCGAGTGCTTCCCTCAAGTCGGAGCCT
The DNA here is from genome assembly GCA_963788195.1 of Nitrospirota bacterium. Classification (GTDB taxonomy): domain Bacteria; phylum Nitrospirota; class Nitrospiria; order Nitrospirales; family NS-4; genus NS-11. The sequence continues at coordinate 348,723 of CAWBGA010000002.1, read as the reverse complement.
TGTCCTCCGGACGGGCGAACCCGGTCACGTTCGATCCTGACGTGTTCACCATGGAACGCAGTGCCGTCACGGCGCTGGCGGCTGCCTGTCTGGAGAAACTAGATCGGCCTGGTCTCGTGACCACCTCGGTGGAAGAGATTCCGTGGATCACCCATTGGTGCGAACGCCAAGGGTTTGGCTGTATCGTCGAGGATGAAGACTATCCGACGGCAATCGTGGGAGATCCGATATGCCTCATTCGGCTGGGTTATGCTGAGGTTTCGCCAGATAATCGGCCAGGTTGATGTTGAGAGATGAATGGTCTTGAACCGACATAATCGTCCGCAGAGGGCGCAGGTTGGGTTCGGCGAGGTCCAATTCCAGGTAGGGCGGCGATAAAGGCCCATTGCGGCCTTGCGTGATCAACACCCGGGGCGCTAAGAGCCAGTTGCGGTTGACACTCATGACGATGCCGCTCTCGCCGGTATTCAATTCGACGAGGCTTCCGACGGGATATATACCCACACACTGAATGAATTTTTGAACCATGCTGAGGTCAAAGTGGCCGCTTTGTCCTCGCGCATACAGATAGCGAAGCACCTCGTAGGGCGGTCGCTCTTTGTGGTAGACGCGTTCGCTGGTCATTGCGTCGTAGACATCAGCCAATTGCGTGATCAATCCGAAGGGGTTCATTTTGGCGAGGGTCTTATTGTAGGGATACCCGGTGCCGTCTCCTCGCTCATGATGCTCCAGCGCCGGGTGAATCGAGTCTTCCGCAATGCCCGGCGTTCGATGTAGAATCTCGCCGCCGGTCTCAGGATGCCGCTTCATCACGTCGTACTCATCCTTTGTATAGCGACCCGGTTTATTGAGAATCGACAACGGAACGTGGACCTTGCCGATGTCGTGTAGCAAGCCGCCGACTCCCAGGCGAAGGAGCGCATCCGGCGCCAGCCCGTGATGGCGGCCGAAGGCCACAACCAGGATGCCGACATTCACCGAGTGGGAAAAAGTATACTCATCGTGGCTTTTTAATTGCGTGAGACTTGGAAGCGTATCGGGATTGCGAACCAGGCTGTCCAGGATATTTTCAACGACGCCGATGACGGCCGCGACATTAACCTCTCGTCCCATCCGGACGTCTTCCACAGCCTCGAGCAGCAGATTCTTTGCCGCGTTATAGATTTCGTTGGCTGGAGCGAGCTCTTCGGAGAACGGGACCGGTTCCGGCAGGGCCGCCGTAAGTGCAGGCGGCGGCGTCTCGGGAATATCTTGAAAGGCCTCTTCCTTAGGGTTTGCTAGGGGATGCTCAATGGCCTGTTTCTCGGCTTGTTTCTCCACAAGCTCTTCGGTCTCGATCTCCGCATATTGAGCGCCGCAGGCGGTAATTTTCTCAATCTGGCCCTTGTCCCGCAGCACCATCCGATGCCACAGAAAAGGCGTTTCCATCCACGGCCTGTCGAGGCCGATTAGGCGCATTCCCACCTGCAGGTCTTGGACTCGCACGCGCTTTCGATGTTTCATCAGAGATTTCCAAAAGACAACACGGCGTCCCCTAATTATCGGTTGAAAAGCCGTTCGTCTTGACCGAGTTGCCATTCACAAAGCGCTGAATGATAGAAAAGTCTTCCCTTTATCTTTGCAGCGTACCGCCCTCGAGGGGAGTCATCCGCTCGCGCTTTGACAGATACATCTCCTGATCGGCCTCGCGGATCAAGACATCCATTGCCACAGGAGACAATGGATCAAACACCGCCAGTCCCCAACTAATTACGACAGCCTCCGGCATCTCGTCTACGCGAAGGGCAGTCACGGCCTTCTTCAGCCGAAGCAAGCAATTCTCTCCTCCCGTCCGGGGGCACTCGGGTAAAATGGCGGCAAATTCGTCCCCGCCCAGACGATACATGAAATCAATCTTTCGAAGGCTCTGAGTCATGACTCCCCCTACTGCCGCGAGCACTTTGTCTCCCACCTGGTGTCCGTACTGGTCGTTAACGTCTTTAAAGCGGTTGACATCACCCATGACGAGACAAAACGGTTTTCCGGCGCGGTCTGCCTTGGCAATTTCATACGGAAGGGCTTCTTCGAAGGCACGCCGATTCTTTAATCCGGTCAAGCCGTCCAATCTACTCTCCGCCGCCAGGGACTGTTGCGCTTCACAGATCCGAGCCGCGGCCTTGATGCGGGCGTCTAGCTCCCGGGGATGTACTGGTTTAACCAGGTAGTCATCCGCGCCGTAATCCAACGCATCGACTTTGTCGTCCAACGCGTCCCGGGCGGTCATCAGAATGACATAGCAGCGTCCAGGAACAGCCTTCACCTTGCGACAGAGATCAAGTCCACTCATGTTCGGCATGTTCCAATCGGACAATAGAATGTCAGGGGGATCTTCCTGATACTGCTTCCACGCGTCGGCACCGTCTACGGCAAGACGCAGCTGACCTTTCCCGGCCAGTTGCTTATTTAGAATGATCCTCAAATTGGGATCATCTTCCGCGACGAGGATTTTCAACTCGGGCTTTTGCGGAACACCTAGGGGGGCAGGATCGTGCGCCATCGCCGTCATGACTCTACTCCGGCATCTGACGGCAACGGCGAGAGACTTCGCCGTGGCAATGCGGCTACGAGCTGATGCACGGTAAAAGGTTTCGGAAGAACCTTGGGGTCGCAGAAATACTGCTCTTCCACGAGACGCCGAGACACCTCGCCATCGTGGCCCGAGACGATCAGGACAGACGGCCGCGGCCCACCCTGCATGTGGCTTGCCATCCATTCATCAATGACACGCAGCAGGTTCCATCCTGTGCGAAGTTGTGCATGAGCATTGGAGGGAAGACCAATGTCCAACGTGATCAGGGAGGGGGTCTCGACGGCTAAGGCCGCCAATGCCTCGTCTGCTGTTTCGACGCCTTTCGTCCGATAGCCCTCTCCTTCGAGCACGGTTTCCAAAAACTGCCGGATGGCCCCGTCGTCTTCTACAACAAGCGCAAGAGGCTGGTCATGGGGAGGATCCGCGTCGTCCTCCCGTTCCTCGGAGAGGATCGGTTCGACGAACAAAGGGATCGTCAGTATCATCCGGGTACCTCTTCCATCACCCTCACTGAACAACGTCAAGGTCCCTCCCATGAGCTCGATGAGCTGTCGGGAAATAGATAAGCCAAGCCCTGTGCCCCCGAACTTGCGGGTCGTACTGCCGTCGGCCTGCACGAACGCCTGAAAGAGCTTCGCTTGCTTTGCTAGTGGGACACCAACCCCGGTGTCTTCCACGAGAACAATCGCATGACCTTTTTCGGGGAGGGCCTCGGCACGAACCCGTACGGATCCCTTCATCGTAAACTTGATGGCATTTCCAACAAGATTGAGAAGGATCTGTTGCAGACGCGCATCGTCGCCCCTGACTTGAAGATCCAATCCGTATGGCACATCAAAGGATAACGTCAGGCCTTTTTGGCTGGCGAGCCCAAGCGTGCGACGGTTGACGGACTCAAAGAGCGCTGTGAGACTGACAGGCTCCAGGCCCGCGTGCAGTTTTCCGGATTGGATCTTTTCAAGGTCCAGCAGATTTTCAACGACGCTCAGGAGGTGCTGTGAACTGATGTAGGCCTTGCGGACGAACTCAAGTTCTTCTTCTCGTGAATCGCACAGGCCGCTCTGGATCATGCTGAGGCTCCCGAGGATCGCGTTCAATGGCGTACGCAGCTCGTGAGACGTGATGGCGAGGAACTCACTCTTTAGGCGATTCGCCTCTTCCGCCACTTCGGCGGTGATGCTCGCATCCGGCGGGACGGTCGGAGCTGGCAGTTCATGCTTCAAGCGGATTGGAGTCTCCTTCACTTTATACGGCTCGTGGCACTACGCACGCACGCCTCCACTTTGGCAACAAAAGCTTGAGGATCGCTGATGGGCTTCGCGATGTACGCATCCGCCCCGCTCTCGAGCATCAACCGTTCGGCGTCCCCTTTCATCGCATGCGCCGTTGCGAGCAGAATGGGAACCGTTCTAGAGCTATCGGACTTCAGCAAACGTGTAAATTCGACGCCATCGATCGGTCGCCCCTCGAACTCGGTGTTTGAGAGCGACACGTCCATGATGATCACGTCGACGCTGTCGGCGCGGACTAGAGCGAGTAACTTCTCCACGGATTCCAACACCGTGACCTCATGGCCACCTAGGCGAGTCAGAATCCTGCTCATGACGAGCGCGTTCATGGGGTCGTCTTCGACGATTACGATCTGCAAGGCTGTCCCCAAATGCGCTGTTTCATAGGCATTAAACGGCCCTCACCTCTCATAGAACTAGGTATCTATCAGTCTAATTTTCGGCCGAATCAGCCTATAACTTGAGAAAGCCTGTCAGGAAAAGGCCGGAGTTCGCACTAAGAGTGTCAAATAATTGATGGCATGCCGGACAGTCCAATATTAGCGACCATCGAGCAGCGAAGGGGCATCTTTGAGCAGGTCGCAGCTGACCCTCATTCGCATCGTTCCCCCAGTTCGCTCGAATTGGGCCAGCAGTGGCTCCAGACGGCCACTGTCAGCGCCCTCAACCGCATTCAGACAGGCCTCATCGAAAGATCGATCTCCCGAGCCCCCGACAATGCGCGGGAGCGTGACTTTTCGGTTTTGGATTTGGGCCGACACCATAATAGAACGTCGGGCACTTGGCAAATATCCAGGTCCCGGCGGTCGCTCCCATAAGTCCGGATTCCAGCGTCGTTCAAACTCCCCGGTCATGGCCATGAGAAGTGCTTCGGTCTCCAATTCGGACAGCTCGGAAGTGGTTCCTGGCATCGTCTCGCGGCCGTCATTGCCTGTTCTGATCAGTTCAACCTGCAGAACAGCCTGCTCACGAGGCACCGGCTCCAGACTGACCCCGTACCGCAAGGATCCACGCTCGAAGGACACAACCGGCCAGGGAAACGCCAGTATGTGTCGCTTCCCTAGATAGAGCCGCACTTCACCTCCAGGGGTGCTTGAGATCCAGTCCTGACCTCTCCAACCTTTCAACTGGGAATAGATCGCCACCTGTCCCCCGTCGGAGCCCTGCACATGAAGAAATACCCGCCGGCGCGTTTCAATGGCCCGCACAAACCCGGAATGGACCTCGTCTTGCCCTAGATGAAGAACCAGCGTCCCCGCCTGCTCGGTAGCACTCCCCCCTAAACGCTCAACTTCCTTTCGAACGCGCTCAATGGTGACGTCACTGAAGCGGATGAGGAGATGCACGATTCCCCTATCTACCTCTTCCGCCTGCACCTCGGCCAGCAATCCCTCCCGGAACAGGTCATCGGCAATCCTCGCGCCGAGGCGCCTTCGATCTTCCGGGCCGCCTTTCAGCCCCCCCGCATTAGCCCACAGCCGTGCTGTGTCGACCTTCCGGAGTGCGCGCTCATAACGCCGTTCGGCATCTGCATAGGGCGGACCCTTCTCCATGGCGGCTTCAAACTTGGACAAGGCGCCGTCAACGTCGCCTCGATCGGCGGCGTCCACGCCTTGGTACAAGGTCTCGACAGCCTTCCTGGTAGGACTCTGGGATGAAGCCAGCGGTTGAATAGGTCCTGGAGCGCGCTGAAGCAACACTAGTAGCCGGGAAGCTAACTGCTTCTCCAGACTCAGGACGTCATCAAGAGGACCGGCAACAGATGCGGCGCCCAGGACGGTCCCCCGTTCAACATCTAAAAGATGAGCGTCCAGTCTTAGGACATCGCCGACGCGGGTAGCGCTTCCCAAAAGCATCACTGTAGCGCCCGTTAAGCGCCCAACGCGGACGGCGGTCTTCTCCTCAATCCGTCCCGCGGCCTGTAGCGACTGTTCCCGCATCACGTCTTCCAGCCGTTCCCTCTGAACCATTTCGACACCGATCCCCTGGCGAAGGTCCGTAATCAACATATCCGCCAGGCCTTTGCGCACCCAGGTAAATTGCGGGAGGTGGATACGGTCCTCAAAGTTCAACACCGACACCACCAGAGGCTCGGGAAGTGAGCCCGAATATGCGTTTAGGGGCACAAGGTCGTCCGCTGCCGGAGAAACCGAGGTGGAACTTGGAGGGGTATGAGTAGAGCAGCTCAGCAGAAACGGCAGGAGGAACATGAAATGAAAGACTCGCAGGCGTGCGATTGGTGTCGCTGAGAATCTGAGGGTAATTGATGCCAATCTTTGATATTGCTAACGATTGCTGCGTAGCTGCCGCCTTTGTAGTTCAGCCTGACGCTGCACGACATAGCGGATGACCTTTTCCCGATCTTCTTCGGCGATGTCGGTGAACCGCGCTACGACGGTATGGGAAGGGTCCAGCCCACCAGGTTCCGGAGGGATATGCATAACTTCTCCGCGTGCCTCCACGACGATGAAGGGCGGTAGGACCATGCGGAGCCCAATGAGATCCCCGTCGGTTAAGGGCCGCTCCGGAAGAAACCGCACGCCGTCGCCGCTGACATTGACATCCATCAAACGGGCGGCGGACGCTCGCGGGGACTGGTGCTCGAGCGTGTGCAAAATGGCTTCCAACGTCCACTCGATCTTGCTCATCCATTGCACCACCAGTGGATCAAGCTTGAGTGGCTCTCCAGCTTCTGGGGTGACCGGTAACGGAATCTGGCCGAAGCGCCGAAACGTGTCCGTCGTATGGCCCGTGTCGCTGACCAGCCAATATTCGAGCAAGACACGATCATCAACCCGCACACCTTCACGGCGATCTTCAGGCGGTCGGTTCAGAGGCATGGAATGGTAGCGCTCCTGGGCATGGATCGACTTGCTATCCTATCTTATCCTTATCTTATAGAAACGCAAAGAAATGTGAGGACCGTGGGGTTTCAGGCTCTTTGTTCGAATGAGGGCAGGCGTGAGGGAATTGAGGGTCCGTAGCCGTGAACCGCGCGGGCGCCCTGTTTAAGTCTTCCAACTTGCATCCCCGTCTCAGCGATCCATCCGGCTAGTTGCGTCTGATTCCTCGTCACACGATCCAATGCCTGCTCGAGCAGCCGCTTCAACTCAACGACCGCTTCAGGAGTTGTGGAATTGGCGATAGAGGTCAGCAACAGGGCTTTCATTTCAGAGGTCGACGATTCCAACTGCTCTTCTAGCAAGCCGGCTTCATCTAAATCCTTGCGATCAATCGCCTCGGTCGCGCGATCCATCAGCGTCATGAACCGTGTGTAGGCTGTGTATAATTCCTGCGTCGGCATGGCTTGCCTCAGAAAATTAAGCTTTCACCTGCATGCGGACCGCATCCGAGGATCCACTTGTGTGAGTCGTCGAGTGCGCCGCCGCCTGATTCTTTTCCCAGAGAGGTGTGGCAAGCGTCGCCACCTCGCTCCAGGCCCCGCGCAGCTCGGTCAGCAATTTGACCGCTTCATCCAACGGTTCAGTTCGATTCTCGACCATCGCCTTCACCATCAGCTCATGGAGATAGGCATACAGCCGATCTAAATTCTTCGCGATGTCGCCCCCCGCGTTCGGATTGAGGGACTGTCGAAGCTCGCCTACGATAGCTTGCGCCTTGCTGATGGCGAGACCGGCGTGCAGTTGATTCTTCTCCTGGAGCCGCTGTCGGCCCTGAGCAATACGGAAGAGCGCACCATTGTAGAGGAGCATGATCAACTGCACCGGATCGGCGTTTGTGACCTGGTTGTGTTGATACATTGTCGCTGCGGACGCGGTGTTGGGTGGCATATTATCCTTTGAAGATGATGAGAACCTTGGAGGCTCGCTCACCACACATGTTTTCGAGTTATTGAGCTGAAGGGATGAGACACTTGGAAGTCGCCGACAGCGTCATGAGACGCTGTCGGCGGCATCCAATTCATGCTTCGACCTAGATCACCTCGAAAAGTTTACGCTCTCACCTTCGCTGGCTCGTTCGTATAGATAGGCATGACCAGTGTCGCGACCTCGTTCCAGGCTGTCCGTAGCTCGGTCAGCAACTTGGCCGCTTCGTTCAACGGTTCGACTCGACTTACAGCCATGGCTTTCACCATCAGCTCATGCATGTAGGCATACAGCCGATCCAAATTCTTCGCGATATCGCCTCCGGAGTCCAGATCCAGCGCCTGCCGAAGCTCACCCACAATAGCCTGCGCCTTGCTGATGGCGAGACCGGCTTGCACGAAATTCTTCTCTTTATGGAACTGTTGTCCTTGAGCGATGTGAGAAAGAGCTCCGTTGTACAGCAGCACGATCAACTGTGCTGGATCGGCCTGAGTGATCTGACTGTTTTGAGAAATTGTCGCTGCGGAAGTTGGTTTTCATAGTGTCCTTTCGAAGGCGGGAGAAGCTTGGAGACTTGCTCATAGTGTATTTGTTGCTGTAGACGATGAGAAGCTTGGGAGCTTCGCCAGCGCGTTTGTCAGAAAGTTGCTGGTGGCTTGGAATTTCCCGAGAAGACTCTCGAGGTTGACTAACTGGGCTCGCAGACGGTCTCCCTCCTTGGTAATGCGGTCGGTGATGTTTGTGATGTTTTTTGAAATCCCGTCAACACTTCCCTGTAAGCTCTTTGTCTTGCCGATGAAGATGCCCGTCAGGGGATCTGTATAGTCGGCGAGAGAACCGACCAGCCGGTCGCCGATTCCACGCGAGACTGCGATGGTGCCGAAGAGCCCGGTCGTGGTGGTTTCCGTTGTTATGCTCAATCCATCTTCGGCAAATCCGGACTGGCTTGTGAGAAGGTTGCCTTTCCCGATCGCCGCATGGCCGTTAAGAGTCCCCGCGACATCCGCGCCCTGTACCGTCAGTCCGACTGACCCGATGCCGGTTTGGGTAGCGCCGGCTTGGTCAGACACGACTGTGATACGGATGTCCGTCCCATAGTCTGTCGAGGTTACCTTTAACCGCCCGCTGTCATTGGAGGCCGAGAGCGAGGCGCCTTTGCTCGCGAACGTGCTGTTCAGGGCATTCACGACATCGTTGATCCTCGATCCTGCCAATAACGTCAGGGAGAAGGCGGTCGTGCTGGGTGCCGTCGCGGTGTAGTTATCGCTGAAGGTGAAAGACAGGATCTCCGCGTTGGTAATGCCGGTGCTCGATAAATCCTGGAAGGTGACATCCGAGGCACCACCCAAAACTGCCTTCTGCGGTGGAACAGAGATCGCAACACCGTAGGTTCCGGGGCTTGTCTTCAGCCCAAGCGCCTGGAATTTGATTGCAGAATTCGAGGCCGTGCCCAGCCCTAAGAACAGGCGTTGGACGCCGCTTGGGTCGGAGGTGATCGCCGCGGATAGTTTGCTGTCATCAACGGTCAGGGCGCCGGTCTTGCTATTTGAGGTAATACCGATCTGCGAGAGATTCGACTTGCCGGTCGTCAGCCCCAGAATGCTGCCGGTGACGATCCTTCTTAGTGAGGTCTGTACGGCGCGCACGCTCGCATCGGCCATCAACGCTCCGGGCTGTATTGACCTTGGGATCGAACGTAAACTGATCGTGTAGGAACTTGGTGACATCGTTGTAGGCCGCCACAAAGTTTTTGATCTTCTCTGCAGCGCCGCTCGCGTTCGACGCGACCGTTACGGTCACGGCATTCGCAGCATCAACCTGAGCCAGATTCAAGGTGACTCCCTGGATCGCGTCGGTGATCTTGTTGGAGTCTTTCGTAATCGTGGTGCCGTCGATCTTGACGACCGCATCCTGGGCGTTTTGAAATGCAGGATTGAAGACATCCACGGTGAATTTGTCATTGACTGCCAGCGTTCCGATTGCCCCGAATCCAATTTGCACGCCCTCGTTCGTGGCTGCGCTTCCGTCGATGGCAGTAAGGGCCGAGGCAGCCACGATGGCCGCGCCGGCAGTGCCGCCTACAGCGGCAGCGTTGTAAGCTACGCCGCCATACCCAAGATACGTGATGCCGCCATCGATTGAGTATTTGTATGTGGCCGTGTCCGTCGCGCCTCCGGTGACTGCCTTCACCAGGAAACTCTTATTGGTGGTTCCGGTGTAGTTGTCGCCCGCATTCGAGGAGACCGTTCCGGCGAAACTGTTGCTGACGGAGGCATAGGCCGCTTCGACCTTTTTATTCGTCAAGTCCAGCGTCGTGTCGTTGTTGGTAAGGGTGAGTGTATTGTCGGCGCCGCTTGCATTGGCGGTCAGCACCAGGCGGTATGGATTGGAGCCCGTGCCGTCATTGATAATCGTCGCCGTGACACTCCCCGCGGCCGAGTTGATCGCGTCCCGCAGCCCTTGCAAAGTAGTGGTCGCGGAAACACTGACGCTATACTCGGTCCCGGCGCTACCCACCTTGAATTTAAAGGTCCCCGCTGCACTCGCCACGGGGGTCGTGTTTTGATCCACAAAGCCCTGGGACGCTTGCTTCTGCGCCTGAGCCAACTGCTGAACGAGGACTGAGTAAGAGCCGTTGGTCGCGGTGCTGTCAGTGGTCGCCGACAGGACTGAGACCCCCGTGGGGGTTTTCGTGGCATCGGCCGTTCGCGTATTGAAATTCGCAGGATTATTGACCGATGTGGCAACGGCTGCAAAGGTTGAGAGCTTGGAACTGAGCGCTTGCACGGCGCTGATTTGGTTTTGATATGCGGTCTGCCGTGTCTGGAGTATCTGAATAGGCTTTTGCGCAGAGCTCCTGCACCTGAGCGAGGATGTTATCGACGTCTATTCCAGAAATAAGACCTGCGGATGTAATAGCCATGGCGTACTCCTACCTAATACTCTTATCGGGGGTTTGCTGTGAAACTTGAGGGAAATCGCGGGATCAGGCGAGTTTATCTAAAAGTTGCCCAGCAATGCCGCGGATCACCTCCCCGGCCCGCTGTGTCTCCTTCCCCGGAATCTGGCGGATGACCTCATTGGTCTCTGTATTGACCAATGTGGCGATCACTTCATGGGTGTCCGTCTTCACGGTTAAGCGGAGCCCATGATCATTCGCAACAGGAGCCCGGCGGGGTTGCACCTCGCGGTCGGCATTTTTTGCCGCTTTCGCGGACCCATTGGAGCGGCTCGCGTCCGGTGCTGGCCGTAATTGCCCCGCGTTGCCCGCGGAGACACGGACCGAAGCCACCTGTTCAATTTGAGCAATCTCAGGAATCATAAGTCCCTCGGGAAGGCGTGGGGGGCTCTGCAGCCCCCCACGCTCATTCTCCTACGTTGTTACTTTAAGAGCTGCAACGCGATCTGCGTGGACGAGTTGGCCTGCGCCAGGATCGCCGTGCCGGCCTGCACCAGGATCTGGTTACGCGTGAACACCGCTGTTTCGTAAGCGAAGTCAGCATCCCGGATCCGTGATTCGGCCGCTCTCTGGTTCTCGGAAGCGGTCTGCAGGGACTGGACCGTGAGGTCCAACCGGCTCTGCAGGGCTCCGACGTCGGAACGCGACTTGCTGACCTGTTGCAAGGCCGCGTCGATTGACGTGATGGCCGTGTTCGCCCCACTCTGAGTGCTGATGTCGAGCAAGCTCAGCGAGTTGGACAAATCCGGCTGGTACGGAGTACCCGTGGTCAAGCCGCCCGCATCTACGGTGGTGCCCGTGAAGGTCACCTCTTCGTTGGACACGAATTTCAGCGACGCGCGATAGACATCCACGCCCGCTGCCAGCCCGGCAACGGAAGTTCCGCTGGCACCCGAAAACACCGAGATATTGCGACCGTCGTCAGCTGTCAGAACCAGCTTGCCCGACGTATTGACCGACGCCACGACTCCAGTGTCAGCCGTCTTGGCGTTGATGGCGGCGCGAAGGGCGCCGGTTGCATCGCCGGCCGTGATCGCCGTGGTGGCACCAATGGCTACACCATTGATGATGAGATCGGCCGCTACGAGCGAGCCCGCAGCAACTGCGGTCGCCTGCGAGAAGACGGTGGCTACCGCTGTAGCCGTCACGCCTGATTTGCTCTTCACGGTGTTGATCGCCGCCGCCTTCGCGATGGCGCCCGACTGGCCGTTGAATGTGCTGACTTCGCTGGCCGCGTTACCCGAGCCAACCACCTGGTTCGCTAATCCTATATTGCTCAACAGGCTTCCTACCGAGGCAGCTCCGCTGAAGGCTAACTTAATGTCCGTGCCACCGGTGGCCACGAGACTATAGGTCGAGCCGTCCACATTCTGACGGGCGGTGACATTGGTGATGCCCGCCGTATTGATTTTGGCGACAAAAGCTGAGACGAACGAGCTGTTCGACGCGAACGCGGCACTGGTGCCGGCAAACGCCGATGTTCCGCTTACGTTCGCCAGGCCCGTCACGACCGTCCCGTTGATGTACAAACCTACGGTCCCAGTAGCAAGTTGGCCCGCGATGTTCGTGGCGGCATTCGTTCCCGCAGCTCCGGAGGCACCGGCTGTACCGTCGCCTAGTTGCAGGACGCCGCCCGTCTGGCCGTAGAACAGTTCCAGCGTCGACACTTGATCGTCGGTCGCGATGGTTCCGCCCACTAATTGTCCGTTGACATTGAACTCGCCTGTCGTGAAATTGCCGAATCCGCTGGCCTGGCTGGTCCCCTGCGAGCCGATGCCGTCTGCAATGTTCGCCGAGAACGCCGCGAATTTGCCGAGCTGCGATGCCCGGGCATCTGCGAGTGAGAAGGAGATCGTCTGATCGGCATTCGCGCCGACCTGAACCTTGCCTGAAGAGAACGACCCATCCAAGCAGGTTGGCGCCGTTGAACTGCGTGGTTGTCGCCAACCGCGTCAGCTCGGCCGTCAACAGGTCAGCCTCAGACTTTAATGTCGCACGGTCTGCTTTGGTGTTCGTATCGCTGGCAGACTGGACCGCCAACTCACGAAGCCGCCCGAGGATGTTCGTCACAACGTTGAACGCGCCTTCAGCCGTCTGCACCAGAGAGGTCGCATCGCCCGCGTTTCTGACAGCCTGGTTCAGACCGCGTGCCTGAAAGCTCAGCTTGTTGGCGATGGACAATCCGGCCGCGTCGTCCGCGGAACGGTTCACACGTAGACCAGATGACAGGCGTTCCAGAGAAGCCTGTAATTGTGAGTTGTTGAGGCCCAAGTTCCGCTGGGCCGTCAAACTGGCGATGTTTGTATTGATAATGAGAGACATTGAGAGATCCTCCTTGATTGTTGAGCACTGTCCAGCGCCCGACGTCCTTGCCGCGCGCCTTCCTATTGATGATTTACTGGACTTCCTTTTCCAAGCCTCCCCGGGCGTAGTCTCCTTTCGCTTCGCCTGGACAGCATGACACTTTTCCTTAAGGTGTACTATCGGATGCGGCAACAGGAGACTTTAGAGGCCTGGCTTACAGAAATAAGGCGGACGTGTCAGTTGTTGCTCGTTACTGTCGGTTGTTCGAGCAGAAGGTTTCCGGCGAGATAGCGATCGTTTCGAGAAGGGTCAAAGCTATAAAAGACGACCATAATGGAGCCATCCCGCATGGTGAGGAACGCCGGATAGCCGGCCTCGAATTCCTGGAGGTACTGGTACCCTTTCGGGTCCTCCAGCATGAAATGCTCACCCCATGTTTCTCCTGCGTCATGGCTCACGCTCACCGCGACTCCTGGAGTCTCCAGACCTTGGGGGTTACCGAGGTGATTGCGGTATCCTAGAATCAGCGCACCCGATGGGGTGAGGTGTAGCGAAGGAGATGTGCCCCAGACATCGAGCCGCGTCGGGGTATCCCACGTGCGCCCTTGGTCCGAAGAGATGCAACGATAGAGCTCACGCTGCCCTCCGTGTACGCCCTGCTGGCGAAGAACAGCAAGGACACGTCCATCCGCGAGTTCTAACAGGCTGGTCTCGTTGAAGCCGGCACAATGTACCTCGTCGCTGTCTGCCCCTGCACCGACGACGACCTGTGAATCATAAGCAATCGTCCGGTAATCACCCCAGCTCACACCGCCGTCCCGAGATCGCACGATACCGCTGCGCCACGGCTCCTCGCTCGTTCGCTTGCCCCAAATGGGACAGAGAACCTCCCCGTTCTTCAACTCAATGATCCCACCATACGCAAATGGCTCCTTCACTCCGACATGGACCGGCGTTCCATCTGTCCATGTATTTCCATGGTCCTTGGACCGCAGAATGATTAGGTCGGCGTCATGCTGATCCCATTTTCTCGTGATGCGCGCATCGCAACAGGGATAGAGAATGGTCCCGTCCCGGAGCCTCGTCATACCGACTGAGAGGTTGATGGCGCCGTCGGAGTTGCGGGATTGCATAAGGACCGCGCCCTCCGGCCAGGTCTTCCCGTTGTCTGAAGAGCGAAGCAGATAGGCCCGACCGCCCTTCTGGCAATCGAACGTGGTACAGAAGCTGACGAGCAGATTGCCGTTCGCGGCGCGCGTCAGACCGGGAAAAAGGGCAGGTTCTTTTCCCTGATGGACCACAAATTTGTCGATGATTTTCATGGTCGACAAGATCTACTGGGTATTTGTCGCGATCGCAATTTGGCGCTGATAGAGCGCTGCTATCTGGGGAATCAGATCTGACCGCCCGGGACTCAAGCGCAACAAGCTTTCATAACACTGTGCGGCCTCCAGATACGCGCTCCGCTCCAAGTACAGCGGCGCAAGACGCTCGCAGGTCACGGCATCATCGGGCTCCAGTCGAAAGGCTTCACGTAAAAACTGCTCCGCCTGCTCACCCATACTCTCAGCCAGAGCAAGCGTTCCGAGCTCTTTATAGAGGTCAGCACGGCTGGGATCGAGCTCGATCCCTTTCTCCCAGGCATCGAAGGCACCGTTGATGTCTCCCAATTTGGAGCGGGCATGACCAAGCCGGGCATAGGCCTCCGCCGTCGGACTTCCGGAGATCACTCGTTCCAAATGAGCTACGGCTCGTGGGTAATCCTTGGTCCGGTAATAAAACCAGCCGGCTTCTTCCTCCGACTCCTTACTAATCTTGCGGCTGAATTCAGCGTTCAAACGAGTGCAGCGTTCAGACCAGGCATCGTGTTTTGACTGCGCCTCCTGCTTAAGACTGGCCAGATTGCGATCAGGCTTTGCGAGATCACCAAGCACCTTCAAGGCTGCAAGCGCTTCGTCCAGCCGGTTACCGTCCAGACAAAGACGAGTAAGCAGCTTTAAAGCAGGCACATGCTTCGGATCGAGAACAAGAGCTTCGTGAACCGACTCGAGCGCCTCACGTCGCGATTCAATCTTGTTGTAGTCCTGCGCACGCCGATACCACACCTCAGGTGAGGCTGTCGCATCAGGCCTTTGACTGTCCAGCTCGCGCGCGCGCTGAAGTCTTTGGATGAGCCGGTTAAGCGGTTTCTTGAATGTTTCGGCAGCCTGCGCCACGCTGGGGTAGAAGACCATTGCCCGCATGACCTGCTGCGTGATCTTCTCGTCGACCTCTTCGATCTCGTCGATTGCCGCGACCTCATGCCTGACCATGTAGAGTTCCAATCCGTAATTATGCTCGCCCAGCAGATGCAGAACCCGGCCTCGTTCATCCATAGCCTGGGTCAGCGTTTCTGCCTTCTCGCTAAGTTTCAAAAACTCGTCGTCTTTAGTCTGACGCGCGACAATTTTTCTCTGTAATTGTCTCGCCACCCGCACGATTTCGCGGCTTCCTTTTTGAACCACGTTGAGCTCCGCGTTTACCTGTTCCAGCTCCCGGAGGAGATCCTCCATGCGCACCGCCTCCACGTTTCTGCTGGCGGTGCGGAGTATTTCTTTAATGTTGATGGCCGGGACCTGTCCATACTCGTCAATGACATCGCGGAGGCGCATGACGAGCGCCCCTTGTTTCTTCGCCCCTGCTTCCGTGGCGTCAATGATGTGTCGCCTGGGTTTCTTTAAACGCTTTTTCAAAAAAATAGATCGCATGTTTGAAGGAGGTCATCGAGCCGACCGGCTCGCCGAAGATGTCCTCTATCATTTCCATCTCATCCGTGTTGATGTCCCAGAGCGAAAGATCACCGGCATGGATCTTATTCTGCGGGAAATGCCAAATCCTGGCCGATCAACACGATGGGATCGCATCCCATATGACGGGCAAGAAAGAAAGACAAGTGCGCCACCGTGGTCCCGGAGGGAAGACCTCCTTTATCCTCCACAAACTGCATCAGCCAGTGGGGAATGCGGATTGGGTACCTGCGACGAGGTAAACTTGGGTCCCTGGAAAGCCCGGATGCTTTCGTAGTAGCCGCCGGGATGGTAGACCAGCGAGATATCCGAGTCAATCGGGACGTTCGCGAACTTTCTCGAAGTTCTTCGGGTTGAAGTCAATCGTGGTGACGACATCGGGCTTGATCCCCAACGGCAGCAACAACCGCAGCGCCGTGTCGACGGCAGATAATGACGGCGCGCCCGTCCAGTTCCCGCAGCAAGTGAACGATTCTTTTCGAGCGACGGACCTGCGGAGACGACGATCGCCGGCCTTCCCTTGAAGAGACCCTCCAGATTCCGGACTCCCGCGGACTGCAGCACGTCCGGAAGATTGTACAAGACAGTTCTCCATCATCAGCTGTCCGGCCTTCAGCACAGTATTGCGATTCAAAATGATCGCGCGGGATTCCTTTTGCGCGAATCTCAGTAAGCCGCTGGTACGCGTCGGGGTCAAGGCGGTTCGAAGGCCCGTAAGCAATCACGTCTACCCTGGCGGTCATGAACTTGAGTCGAAAGCTTGTGAATCCAATCTTGTAAAGGGATCTGGTCGCCCACCAAAATGCGGATGAAATCCGAGCTCAGCACCTCGGACAAATCCACATGCGTGAGCGCCGTCTTCAGGATGGCAGGATCCACTTCGCATACGATGATGGGATGCTTTTTCTCCAGCTTCTTTGCAAGCTCGATCGCCAGGTAGCCCAAGCCAAAGCCCAAGCAGGATCGAGGCGTTTTCCGCCTTCATGTCCTGCTTCTCGGCCGACGCGCTGTGGCGCTGCCGATCGGGTCATCCATGTTGTGCAGCAGAACCTTCTCTCCAGACGGGAGTGTGACCCGCGCGGTCACGACGTTTGGATCATGAGTCGGGGATCACTTCGATATGGCTGCAGTCGATCTCGCTTTCCATTAATAAGGCCAGATTCCGGGTCGCGTGTGCGCATGATGGCAAGGTTCTGCTCGAGATAATTCATGACCATCCTTTCATCAGATCAACACCGGCACCGGCAGGCGCTCGAGCGGCTGTTCAGTCTCGGGGAAGGTGACGCGCAGCATGTCCTGAATCGCTCTGCGGCCCATCGGCAGATCCCGCCGCGAGTCATAACCCATCTTGGGGGCCGCCTTGGCGCCCTCATAGGTCCGCCGCATCAATCCCCGATGGGGAATCTCGATATGCGGCGGAATGATGAACATCTCGTCCACCTCAAGCGCGATAGCGGCCTCATCCTCGGACATCAACAGCTCGTACATCTTCTCGCCCGGCCGAATGCCGACGACTTTGCGCTCCACCGTCACTGGATCGCGGCCGTACATCGGCGCGAACCGGTCGATAATAGATTCTGCGAGATCCCCCATGCGCAGCACCGGCATCTTCAGGATGAAAATTTCGCCGCCGACCATCCGGCGCATGGCCTTGAACACAAGATTCACGGCTTGCGGGATCGAGAGAAAGAACCGGGTCATGTCCGGATGGGTCAAGGTCATGGGCTGCCCCTTCGCGATCTGGTCCAGCCATGCGGGAATGACGGAACCGCGCGACCCGAGCACATTGCCGAACCGCACGCAGGCGAACTTCGTGCCGCTTACTCCCGCGTAGTGATGCGCGCTGGTGAAGAGCTTTTCAGCCAACAGCTTCGTGCCCCCCATGACATTCATCGGATTGACGGCTTTGTCGGTGCTGATTGCTATCACCTGTTTGACCCGATTGCTGATGGCGGCATTGACCACGTTCTGCGCGCCGATCACATTCGTCTCGACCGCCTCGAACGGATTGAATTCGCAGATCGGGACATGCTTCATCGCCGCAACATGAAAGATCACATCCGCCTCGACGGCGGCCCGGTTCAACCGCTCAGGACTTCGCACATCGCCGATGAAACACACGAGGTTCGGAAGCCTTCCCAATTCCTGCATCAGCGCATATTGCATATGCTCCGTTCGCGACATGACGCGGACCATCTTCGGGTCGAACTCCAGGACCTGGCGCACGATTTCGGAACCGATCGAGCCGGTGCCGCCGGTAACCAAGACCGTTTTTCCTTCAATAAATTGTCTCATGCGTACATCCTCTCTCCTGTGCCCGTCTGCTTGGATGCAAGCAGCGTCCGAATTCCTTCTGTGAGCGCGATCGAAGTCTGCCAGCCGAGGGTGTTTTGGGCCCGCGAGACATTCACCGTGTTTTTGCGCTCGCCGCCGCTGTGCTCCGGGCAATACTGGCCGATGGCGGGCATCTCCAGCACCTCCTCGAGTAACCGCAACAGCGTCATAATGCTGGTCGCCTCGCCTGAGCCTATGTTTATCGCGCCGACGCATCCGGGCGCGTCGACGGCCTTTAGAAACGCATTCACCACATCCCCCACGTGGACAAAGTCGCGGACCTGTGCGCCATCGGCATCAATAGTAATCGGCTCGCGCTTCAAGATGCGTTTGACAAGATAGGGCATCAATCCGTTGCGTTGCCGGGGCCCATAGACATTCGAGAGCCGCAAACTCAGGATTTCCGCGGTCGGGGCGAGCAGGCTGCTGAGGATTTCCTCCGCGGCAAGTTTCATCGTCGCGTAAGGCGAGATTGGCCGGCACGGGCTATCTTCGGTGGCGTCAAGGATGGTCCCGTAGACAAGCGCCGAGGAGGCATGAATTATCCGCGGCACGCGATGCTTGAGGCAGGCTTGCGCGAGATTCACCATCCCTCGAAGATTCACACTCTGGTAATCCCCCACGTCGGCGCTCACCTGTCCTGCGAGGTTAATGACACACGTGGCGCCATCCAACAGCGTTTCAAGGGATCTCGTTTGAAGCAGATCACCCTTCACGATCTCAACGGCCGTCAAGCTCTCGAGCCAGGAAGGCGCCTGGGCATGGACCAACACTCGAATGCGCTCGGGAGGATCGGCAGTCAGCCGCTCAAGCAAGTGCCGGCCAATAAACCCCGTCCCGCCGATCACCGCAATCATCGCTCGTGGCATCGTAGAATCTCTTTTGTATGAGGTTGTCCAATGAAACTGTTTTCAAAACGTGGACGATCCGTGCCGCCGCTCGCCCATCACCGTAGGGATTGATCCGTCGATCCACGACGGCCTTAAACGCTTCATCGTGTAAGGCGGTCAGGAGCGCTTCCCGGATCGCATCGCGATCATTGCCGACATCAAGAACGTTCGGTCCTCGCTCCCGTCCCTGCTGACGGCTGCCGATGTTGACGGTCGGCACGCCAAGCGACGCGGTTTCGTGAATCCCGCTGCTCGAATTGCCGACGAGGGCACCCGCATGCCGTACCAGATTGACAAATCCCTCAGCCGGAAGGCTTCGCACGATCTTGATTCCGCTCTTGTTGATCTCCGTGATGATTCGTTGCGCGCCTGCGTCGTTATTCGGATAAATCAGCACGCCTTGAAGATTCAGGTTGGCGACGGCGGCCAATGTTTCCGCCATTTGCAGTCCGGCCTGCTTCACTTCGGTGGTGACGGGATGCTGCAGAATGACCACGTACGGCCGTCTCGGATCGAGCCCGTGCGCTCCTGTGACCTGCTCTTTCGACATGACAGGAGTCCCCAAGACCACGTCCAGGGACGGACATCCCACGACGAAAATATTGTGAGGGTTCTCCCCCATCCGGATGAGTCGCTGCTTCGATTCCTCGGTGGCCGGAAAATGCAGGTGCGCAAACTTGGACATGGCATGGCGCAAGGACTCATCGATGCTCCCCGTGACCTCGCCGCCCTGAATGTGCGCAACAGGGATGTTCATATGGGCGCCGGCCACAGTCGCGGCGAAGTTCGCGCCGATATCAAATCCGGACAGAATGACGTCGGGCCGTAATCGTTCAAAGAGATCAGCCAGCGCCGGCATGACCCGGCCCATGGCCCGCACCATTTCGGCTCCCGTATCCGGCGCGTTCTCAGCGAACATCGGCAGGACCGCTTCAATGGCAAAGCCGTCGCGCTTAATGACGTCGATATCGTTCCCGTGCTCCTTCAGCAGGGAGATACCGGTGACGATCAGCTTGTAGTCTAATTCGGGATCTTCACGAATCAGTTCGAGGATGGGTTTGTAGCGGCTGTAATCCGCACGCCGCTCCGTCACAATCGCAATCGTTCTCATTCCGTTTCCTTTACTTCTGCCAGGCTCAATTTTTTCAGCAGTGATCACTCGAGTACTGCCGAGGCGGGTGGCATCCGAGTCGGGTGCCCTAGCCAGTCGCTTGCGAGTGGCCGCTGAACGAGCGCCCAGGCGCGCACTGCGACTTGGTGCTTCGGGAGCGAGCACGGCCCCGGCTGTTGGCGGACAGGTCTCGGCATGTCACTCGCACCTCACTCCATTTGAGCTGGTGGTCAATTTCCATCGCGACCTTGGCCGTTTTGCCGATCACCTTACTGAAGTCCTTCGCTGGGATCTCCCCGTCCGCCGGACGCTTGACCCAGATGTTGTCCTCCGTGAACCGCTCGCCGGCTGCGATCGGCTTCACGACGACCACAGAAGCGCGCGCGAACTCGATGACCGGACGTTCCTCTTCCAGGATGACCTTATCGTCGCCCAGCGCCAGGTAGATCGCCTCTGCGCCGCGAACGAGTTCGCGGAGTTCGTGGGGCTCTATCGAGAGGCCCTGATCGGGCCCTGGCCAGTCGCGGCTGATCGTGAAATGCTTCTCAAGAATGCAGGCGCCCTTTGCCACGGCGCCCAGGGCGGTGTAGATCCCCACGGAGTGGTCCGAAAGGCCGACAGGGACGTTAAAGCGCTCCCGCAAAACGCCTATCGCGCCGAGTCTGACGTCCTTATAGGCTGTGGGATAGACCGACGTGCATTGCAACAGGATGAGGGGCACGCCATAGCCTTGAATCAACTTCACGGTCTCGGCGATCTCCTCAAGCTCGGTCATGCCAGTGGAGACGATCATCGGCTTGCCCTTTTTCGCGACATGCTCGATCAGCGGCAGGTTCGTGATCTCACCCGAGCCGATCTTATAAGCCGCGACGTCGAGCGCCTCCAGCCGATCCGCAGCTTCGCGCGAGAACGGCGTGGAGAGAAAAAGGATTCCCAACTCCTCACAGAGCCTTTTCACCTCTTGCTCCTCAGTCTCCGTCAGCTCACACCGCTGGATGATGTTCCATAACGGCTCCGCACTGATGTTTCCCGGTGTCATGTTGGTCGGGGTCATCTCTTTCGGAGTGATATGCGTCTGAAACTTGATGCATTGCGCGCCGGCCGCCTGGGCTGCCTTCACCATCAACTTGGCCAGTTTCACGTCCCCGTTGTGATTGATCCCGACCTCCGCGATGACCATCGGCGGTCTGCCCTCGCCTACAAGGTAATCGCCGATGCGAACCGTCATCTGTCGAGTGGAGCATGCCGTTGCCATATCGTCTCCGTTGCTCTCCCTAGCGCTCGGGGCTTAGGACACCGTGACCATTTTCGGAGGGGTGAGCAGGTCCAGTTGCTCGATCTTTCTTCCGGAGAGCCTCCTTCGCAAAGATTGGCTCGCCGTGCAGCTTTCGCCACTGCTTTTCATATACCTTGATCCGCTTCACATCATGTTGCAGCATCAGCTCGCGCAGGCCGAGCAGCTCGATGTCGTTAAAGTTGTGGCAGATGACCGCCGTGATCTTGGTGGCATCCCCCAGGTCCAGGATGAACGCCTCGAGGTCGCCGTCGTATTGCTCGAGAATTCTGTCCTTATACGTGTAGTACCACTCCGAGCCGGGGTAGGGCGTGGCAAAGAATGGCTTCACCATGATCCCGATGCGTTCCCAGAAGGCCATGTTGTCGTACAGGCTGTCGAAGAATTCGTCCGGAAAGCCGATGATCTGATTCGGGATGGGCCGGATCCCCGCCTCCATGGTGATTTTGAGACAACGCTCGTTGGTCTTGACCGTGGCGCCTTTGCCGACCGTCTTCAGCACCCGATCCGAGAAGGACTCGAGGCCATAGTCCAGATATGTGCAGCCGGCGCGTTTCATCGCCTGGAGGACTTCCGGATAGGCCGAGAGTCGCATGGCTGGTGCCGCCCCAATGAACCCCGTCGCAGGTCTTCGCATCGTGGGGAACGCCGTCACGGACGCAGCTCGGCTGCAGGCCCGCCTTGATCCACAGATCGCTGATCTCGAACAGCCACTTCTTATGCGTGGAGACATGCATGGTCATGAGGTTTTCGTCCAGGAACGAGACGAAATCCACGTTGAATCGTTCCTTCATGTACTTGACCTGTTTCACGACATACTCGGCGCTGTGCCAGCGGATGTTCCGATCGTTGTTGAACACCACGTCGCCGCCGTCGACCTGCTGGGTGTCGGTATACTTCATGTCGCCCGTGAGCCCGAGGTGAAAACAAAAGCGGCAGATGAGCGAGCAGCCGTAGGACATGTTGATGTCCAGCCGCCGTTTGGCCTGCATGGCTTCTTCAGACAGCAGGATGCAGGAGTTCTTGAAATAAATGTCCAACGGAAACAGCTCGTAGGCCGGAAACGGCAGCGTATCGATGTCCGCCATCAACGGGCGCTCGGGATTCAAACG
This sequence comes from Nitrospirota bacterium, assembly GCA_963788195.1. Classification (GTDB taxonomy): domain Bacteria; phylum Nitrospirota; class Nitrospiria; order Nitrospirales; family NS-4; genus NS-11. Next base: position 326,248 of record CAWBGA010000002.1, on the reverse strand, counting down.
GACCTCCCCGGCAGCACTGCGCCAGATGATGCCGGCGACGTCCGACCAATCGGCTGTCCGCGTGCGACCCTCATCGATCTTTTTCAGGACTTCGGGGAAGGTCTCGACGCCTTCGCCGATGCCACCGAGGTCGATCTCAGGACAAAACCCCATGATGTCCCGCGGCATCGCGGTCAACGCCCCGCCGCCCATCATGATCAGTGACATTCGGGGCATACTGCCGCGCGAGTTGCACGGTCTTCTTCATATAGCCGTAGGCGGTCGTGATCCCGCCGGTTGCGATCACATCCCAATCATCGGCCTGGATGGCTTCCACAAGTTCCTCATCGGAGGGGCGCCAGCCATTCGAGTCGAAGACTTGGATCTGATGACCCTCACGGCTAGCGACGCCGGCCAGGAGCGCCAGGCCATACGGGACATGCCGGGGATCATCCTCCGCACGAATGACAGGATTAACGATTAGGACTTTAGCCATGTTACGATCTCCTCGCGGGCAATGAAGCGGTTTCATGATTCGGTAGTTTCGTTGCGACAGACGACTTGGCGGAACAAGATTCAATAAATGCGTCGAGGGCAAGCCACTCGATGCCATCGCCGTACAAGGTGCCTCCCTCTGTGCAGTTGTAGGCCGTCCATCCCGACTGCTGGACCATCTGCAAGAAAGCACTGGCGGTACCAGTAGTACGTAGGGTCTGTGTACCACGTCTCGTCCAAATGCGGGTTAGGCATCTGGATATAGGCCTCCTCCAGACGCTCTTCCGGATAGAATTTGATGAGTTCGTGATAGTACTGGGTCTTCTTCAGCGGCGTGCCGGGCGCGTAGCCTAGATCCATCCCGACCATCCCAACCGGCTCACGCTCCAGAATGGCTTTGGCAAAGATCCAGGCGGAAGCGCCGCAATTGCCTCCCGTGACCATGCACGGCATCCCGGTCAATTCGAAGAGCCGGCGCGTGTGACTGGCGGGGTCGTCGTAGTCGTCGCAGATCGGATTCCACCAGTAGAGCGGCATCTTGGCCTCAAGGCACCGGCGCGTCACATTAGGTGAGACGCAGGTCGCGATGATGACTTTGATCTTATGGCCATGTTCGTTCACGAGGCTGATCAGCTCCTCATTTCGCTCGCGCTCATGGGTATTCAACGCGGGATCAAGGTCCTGCCGCCGAAAATAGTCGTCGTCCGGACGGCTCGCGAGATCCGGATCGCCGAACCACCTGATGATCCAGGAAGGATGCGGATCGACCGTAACCACATAATCCGGCACCAAGCCGTTACGGAGGCAGTAGCCGAGAGCGCCATCCGCCACGACGACCGTGCCCGGATAGCGATGCGCGATGATGCGCTGGATCGTAAACTGGCGGTGAAGGCTTGGGCCGGCGGACATCGCAATGGCGGAATTGCCTTTTGCCGGCGCCGGCTTTGGAACATCTTGGATCGATTGCTTGATATACGGCAGATTTTCCTGCGCATGACGAAAGCCGATCTCCGCCGTCTTTTTGAACGTGGCCCGGCCGATCATCTCGAGTTCAGTCTCGTTGAGCGCGGTCTTCATGGTTTCTTGGCATCTTTTTGAGGAGTGTCCGCTCCACAGCACATTCTTGCCCTTCATGACAAAGGCGATGCTGCCACCGAGTCGTTCCAACGCCCGCCGCTCGAACTCGGCCACGGTGGTTTCTTCCTTTTTTTCTGAACCGGATGCCGCAGGAACCGCATCAGGCTGTCCCGCCATTTTGTAATTGCCAATCAGCTTCGCCATGTGCGCTCCTTTTCGTGTCGCTCCACTTTCTAGACTCTCACCTTGAGGAGTTCGCCTGCTATTGCCTCTGCGGTAATAAAGTCCACGGGTTCATCGATATCCACGGACCGCTCCCGACTCATCACGACAATGCCCGCCCTCCGTCCCGTAATCAGCCCTTGCTCCATTAAGACTGCCCGTCGCGTGGCCCAGACCGCCCCGTTGGGAATAAAGAGCTTGGGCAATTTCTGACTGATGCCCGCGTCGCCCTGAACCAACCGGCCGGTGAATGGAAGCACGCGATCGTCGGAGGATGCGTCCCGCCGGTACATCCACTCCGGCCGCTCATGGACTTCGCAGCCGGTGAATACGGTGTCCAGATCGGTGTCGAGCATTCTCTGGATACAGGCATCGATGTCTTCCGCCGAGCAGAAGGGAGTGGTCGGCTGCATCGTGAGCACGATCCGGACGGGATAGCCCTCAGCTTCGACGAAACGCACGGCGTGTTGCGTCACCAACTCGGACGCAACGTCCTCCGCCAGATCCATCGGTCGCATGAACGGCACCTCCGCCCCATATTCGCGCGCGATTCGAGCGATCTCCGGATGGTCCGTCGACACGATCAGCCGATCGAGTAGACGGCTTTCCATCGCCGCTTCCACCATATACGAGATCAGCGGCCGGCCCGCGAGCAGCTTGATGTTCTTCAACGGGATGCGCTTCGAGCCACCCCGCGCGTGAATCACTCCGAGGACGCCCTGCGTGTCAACTGATTGCGGCTTTATCATTGTGCTCCTCTTTCAACGCTGCGCTGTTATCCAAGACCTTTTCGAACGCCGCCACGATGTCCTGCATATCGCGAATGGTCCCGGGAGGGCGGACGACAAACGTCCAGAGCGCCGACCGCGCGCAGAGATCCTCGGCGACCGGACACAGGCCCTTTGCATAAGAGACGGTTCCCTCGTAGAGACTGCAGGTGAATGGGCAGCCCTGCTTGCCGTATGCCAAACGGTCTTGAAACAACGGATTATGGTAGAGCGGACGCGGGTACCCGGGGCTCATGGGAATTCCCTCCGCGATGAGCGCCTCGAGAAAGCGCGATCGGGGAACGCCGATCTTGCTCTCGTCGTACCGCATTCCGAACACGTGATAGACGTGATTGATCATCGACGGCTCTGTGGGGAAAGTGAGACCCGGATGAGCGGGCATGGCATCGAGAAGATACGCAGCCAGTTCATGCCGCGCCTTGTTCAAGCCGTCCAGTTTGGTGAGCTGGACAGCTCCGATCGCTGCCTCGATCTCGGTCATTCGGTAATTCCACCCTATGGTGCTGGTCAGATATTTACGCGCCTCTCCCGCGACCACGGCCTCGCCGTGATTGCGAATCATTCGCGCGTGCTCCGCAAGCACGGGATCATTGGTGATGACCATTCCGCCTTCGCCGGTTGCCATGTTCTTCGTCTCTTGGAAACTGAAGACCCCGCAGTCCCCCATCGTTCCCACCAGGCGGCCTTTGTACCGCGCTCCTGGCGCCTGCGCGCAATCCTCAATGACTTTGAGACCATGCCGCCGCGCGATGGCGAGGATCGGGTCCATGTCCGCCGGATGTCCGAGAAGATGAACCGGTATCACCGCCTTGGTGCGCGGGGTAATTGCCGCCTCAAGTCGCGCGGGGTCCATGCAGAATGTGACTGGATCCACATCGGCAAAAACCGGGATGGCGTTGTGATGAAGCACAGCGGTCGCGGTCGCGGTAAATGTGTAGGGGGGCACAATCACTTCATCCCCGGGTCCTGCCTCGCAGGCCGCGACTGCGGCATGCAGCCCCGAGGTTGCTGAATTCACGGCAATCGCGTGTTCTACCCCGTGGTATCCTGCGAACGCCGCTTCAAACGCCTGAATCTTGCGGCCGCCGAGAAAGCCCTGCCGGCTGGCTGAGAATGTGGAGAGCTGACCCGAGTCCAACACTTCCATCACCGCCCGCTTCTCTTCGTCTCCAATCACCGGGTACGCGGGAAAGGGGGTAGTGCGGATGGGCTTTCCTCCTAAGATCGCTAATTTACTTAGTGCTGCGATAGAGGCCATTACGACTCCTTATCATGAGCATCCTTAGATCGATTGGCCGACATCCACTGCGCGCGGACTCCACCAGGGCACAAGCCATCTCCACCGCCGCTAAACCGTCCTGCCCGGAGCACGCCGGACTCTCGCCAGCCCCGGCGCATCTCACCAGATCCTTTACTGCCGCGATAAAGCGATTCTCTTCGCCGGCAGGTGCGTGGCCTTGACCGACTGCAAGTTCGACCGGTGTGAGTTCTCGATAGCCGGAATAACGCGGGCTCTCCTCGAAACGGTGCAGTTCAAGCAGACTGCCGTCGCCTGAGATGCGAATTCGCCCTCCATTCCCATGTACCTCCAGCTCAAAGACATGGTTACTGCGGTCCCAGCCGCAAAGGATCGCTCCGTATGCGCCGGAGCGGAACCTCAAATGGCCGGCGAGATTGGGCTCTGAACTGGCTTCACCGACTTCTACGCCCGATACCCACTCCACGTCGCCCCCGTAGTACCGCATGAGATCGAAAAGGTGCGTGCCCATCGTGAAGACCTTGCCCGGATAATGACCGGCAATCGATTCGATGCGACCGATGACACCTTCGTCGATCAGACGCTTCGCTTGCAGATAGATCGACTCCCACCTTCTCGTATGGTTGACCGCGAGGACGATTCCTGCCGAACGGCAGGCCTCAACCATCGCCATGCCCTGCTCGACAGTTGATGCCAATGGCTTTTCACAGAAAATCGCTTTGACGCGGGCTTGGACTCCGGCAAGAACCATCGTGTAATGCAACTCCGTCGGAGAACAGACGCTCAACAGGTCAATGGCTTCCTTTTCAAGCATCTCCTGATAGTCGCGATACCCGGCTCTCACGTTGCGACGGTCCAGGAAGCGATGCAATCTGGTTTCATCGGGATCCGCCCCCGCAATCAACTCGACCGCGGGCACCGAGCTATAGGCGCCGGCGTGAGTCCAGACGTCGGTACGTTTGGGATCGTCGTCAAATTGGTTGCCGATTTGACCAAGTCCGATAATCGCGGCACGGAGTCGCTCATTTGGCTTGGCGTAGGATGTCTTCATGAGATTACAGAGTGACAACGGCAATGCCTCGCTGCGGAAAACCATCAAGCTGACGTCGAATTTCATCGGCTTTTCCGGAAGAGGCAATAAGGATCGCGTCAGGATGAAATGTTTCAATCAGAGAGGGCGACGCGACTCGGATCTCTCCAAATCGCAGCTGATGCTTCGTCGCATCGTTATCGACCCAGCCGACGATATGAATCGGAGTCGCCTTCGCCGCAACGTAGGCCAGTTCGCCGGTCTCCGCTGCTCCAAACAAGACGACGTTCTTCATGCCCTCCGCGTGCAATTGACGGAGGCGCTTCTCCACTTCCCGCTTAGCGATTGAATACAAGAGGGCGGTTTCCCGAGAGTACATGCTCATCAATTGTGTGACGCGTTCATTCCCTTTGGCGGTCACGGCGTACCTCATGGTCCGGTTTGTATCACCGGAGGCCAAAACCATCCCTTGGCCGACTAGAGTCTTAATGTAATTGTTCGCCATCGAACTGCTGACACCGACCTTGCGTGCCAATCCGTGCTGGCTGACCTGCTGGGACTCATCCAATGAGAGCAGCACAAACAACTCCCGCATGACCTTTGTGGGGCGAAAGAATTCAAGGCCGAGCGTGACCATTCGGGGGGATCCTGTTATGTTGTGACACCGTTCATACACTGACTGGTCATGGTATCGTCAGTTAGCTAGTAAAACTTAAGTAACTAACAGAGAGGTGTGTCAAAAATGGGACAGGGCATGCTCGGGGGAGTGAAGATAACCGCTGGAGGCTGTTCGGAAATCGACGACCGGGAGTAACAGGGCTATGAACCCAAAAGCTAGGTGAGCAGACTTTCGTGCTTACGGCGCACGATTGAGCGGGCCAAGTCCTCTCCCTCTTCACGCAGCCGATTCCAGTCGGCGTCGTTGAATTGGCTAAAGACCTTCACCACTGCTGTATCGAATTGAATTCCGCTGTTTTTGAGAATCTCGGACCGCGCATCTTGGTAGGGGAGCGCCTTTCGATACGGTCGATCGGACGTCATCGCGTCCAGCGTATCGCCGATCGCGAAGATGCGGGCGCCAAGCGGAATCCCCTCGCCGCTCAGTCCTTGAGGATAGCCTTTCCCGTCCCATCGCTCATGATGGCTGTAGACAATGTCCAGGCCGCCTTCCAGGAACTTGATCCCCGCAAGCAAATACCGCCCGCGGGCCGGGTGCTGACGCATGACGGTCCATTCCTCTTCGGTCAGCTTGCCGGGCTTGAAAAGGATCGCGTCGCTGACGCCGATCTTCCCAATGTCATGAAGGAACACGCCGTACTCAATGTCTTTCAGAGCCTTGCCGTCGATTCCCATCGCTGAGGCCAATGCCTGCGCATATTTCATCACACGAAAAGAATGGGCGTTCGTCTCCACGTCCCGGCTTTCCAGAGCGGACCCCAGCGCCCACAGCGTTTGGCGGTAGGCCTCTTCGAGCTCGCCTACCATGCTGTTGAGCTCGCCGGTGCGCTGGTACACCGCTTGCTCGAGGAGTTCGTTGTATGCCCGCTCGTTCATTGTCTCCTGCCGGCGTCCGAGCGCGCGAACGATGCAGGAAACAATCTCCTGGGGCGCTTGGTCTGTCGTCAAGCAATCAAAGGCGCCGGCGCGCATCATTTGCACGCCTAATTGCAGCTCAGATCTATCGACGACGACAATGATCTGAACGTCGGGATCCAAAGTCCTGGCCTTTGAAATGAGTGCCACCCCGTTCAAGCGCAAGCCCTGAGCCTCGGGTGCGTGAGCCGAGAGGTTCATCACCAGCGCCGCGCAGGGTTGATGATGCAGGATGGCCGTGGCGGACTGAATATCGGAAGCCAGTGAGGATCTTCGTCTGCCCTTGGCGCTCGAGAAGTCTGCTGACCCATAACCGTGCAGAGTTCTCACCGCCCACGATGAGCACATGACTCTCGGGCACCGGGCCATTGCTTCGCGGGCCAACCAGCGACTCCTTAAGTGATTCCTTACATGCCAGTGAAAAAAAGCCCTGCGGAAAATCCAGGGCAGTATTGACAGAGGGTTCAGTCGGCATGGCGTTCCTTATTGAAGAATCGGTATGCTCAGCCTATCGGCGAACGAAGCACAACTTTCTCCGCCGGCTCAGCCGTTGCCTCGATTATGGAATCAAAGACGGGGATGACACGCGGGAGATTTGCCAGCTCGATCACCTGGCGGACATAGCCGGTCGGCTTGACCAGGCTCACCGTGCCTTTCTTGAGTTTGAAGTTCTGGTGGGTGAGGAGAAGCAGCCCCAGTGCGGAACTGTCCAGAAACGTGACCCCTTCCAGATCTACGACCAAGCGCCGATGCCCTTCTTGCACGATCTGGCCGATCAAGCGCTTATACTCTTGACGGGTGCCGAATTCAAAGCGACCCTCGATCCTGACGACAATGGCCCCTTTGAAGACCGACCGCTCGATCTGCATTGAGGTCTCCGGCATTACGGGTGTTTCCTGCTTCAACAAAGAAGTCCTTCCTCTGCGTCTAGCATCGTCCCAATCTGCTCTAAACTTGAGGCCGGATCGGCGTCGAGATCCAGCTCCATTGAGATGATGTTGCCTTCATAATGCATGCGTGACGTGAAGGCTCTGAATCAATGATAAACCCCGCGCGCCTGGCTCCTGCAGGTTATTGACCCCGAGGTGGTGCGTCTCCCCGAACCCGCAGCCGTTATCCTCCACATCCACCCGTACCCACTCATTCCCGAGCGCATATGCAAGCCGGATCTTGGATTCCCCGCTCTGCGCGTATGCCATGGACGAAGGCGTTGACGAGAGCTTCCTGAATGCACAGTTCGATTGAGAAAAGCGGCGCCCCATGTAGACCCGCTTGCGCGAGAGCCTCGACCGCTCTTTGCCGGCCCGCTGCAATGCCGCCCTCGGTCGGAGAATGGTCTCGTCCCTTCGCAAGATGGCGTCCGGCCGATCGGGTATCATTCGGCGCATTCTGTGGTGACCGGTTGCGTTTCCGAGAGATGTAGCGGATGGGATAATCCTCCGCGGCCAGGACTTGCCGGGCAAGATGGGTCGTCGGATTCATCAGAATCGGCGCTTTCAGATTCGCCGTCGTTCGTTCCGGCGCCCCTTGCGGAATGGTGAGAATCACATACGCCTGAAGTTGCGTGATGGCCTCCATTCCCAGCGCTGCCAGCTCATCGGGCGGAACGGTGATGTGATAATCTTCCACAAGATCCGTTGCCTGGACGATAGGGAAAGCGAGTTCGGGCTTGTCGACGGCTTGCAACCACTTAAGCGGAGTATTCCCATCGTGGTCCACAAGCACATAGCGCCGCACTTCGGGGAATCCCAGGACTCCGAATGAAAAGAATACGACATCCTTATCGGGAACCTCGATTGCCCCAAATCGCGTTGTCATTAGTTTCACAGTTTGCTCCTTGGTTGCCATATTCCGGGACTTAAGCTTGGCGGGAGTGCGGCATGGCCGCTCATGCCTTCTGCGGCGCGCCGGTTCTCGGAAATGATTTTCGTGTAGATTTCATCGCGGTAGATTTCTGTGTGCTGCGGCGCCTCGATTCCCAATCGGACCTGGTTACCGCGAATACCAAGAACTACCACGCGGATTCCGGCTCCCGATGGCAATTCCTTCTCCCAACTTCCGTGTCAGGACCAACATATGGCGCCCTCCATGGCTAGATGTCCTGATGATATAGCGGTATTTTTAAGTAAATACTTAAGAGTGACGGGGTCGAGCCGGGAGAGCGCTACCTTAGAAAATCCAGCAGCGAGGTCTGCAGCACGCGACTGGCCGATTGCGCAGCGGCCTGAAGGGCCAGTTGCTGGATGGTCAAATCCGACGCTGCCTTTGCAAAATCAATATCTTCGATGCCGGACAGCAATGTTTCGATGTCGGCCTTGGATTGGCCCAACCCGTCCTGGATACCTTGCAGACGGTTGGTTCGGGCTCCGACGGTCCCTTGGGACTGGAGAACCTGGTTGTGGGCGTTCGTCAAGGCGGCATGGGCCGTCTGAATTCCGTCCACGTTGTTGGAGCTAAGGGCCCTGGTCAACGACTGCAAGGCAGCAAACACATCCGTCCCGCCCCTTGACCCCACGAAGACGCTGTCGCCGTTGAGCAGGGTCGCGGTCGTGACGTTGTTTCCAATTTCAATGGCACTGTCGTTTGTATCGCCGTTGTACTGTTGTTTACTCAGGACCCTAAAAATATCCCCCGCGACTCGGCGCTGTGGCGCCGGTGCCGTCAATCGACAATTGGAGGCCGTCGAAAGCCACTATCGCCTTCGACGCGTATAGATTGGAGGAGATCACCGTAGCCGCTTGGTTTGCACGTGAACACGTCGCCATTTCTGATGGTCGAGCCGCCGTCCTTGATCGCCACGCGCAGTCCATCAAAGTCGATATTCCCGTCGCTCGCATAGAGACTGTTGCCGGCGTCGCTATTGAGCGTGGTGGTGGATGCACCAACCGTATCCGTGACCGTGATCGGCGTCGACCCCAAGATCTGTGCCGCGGTCGATCGGGCATCGCCGAACTTCAGAATCAAGCTATTGGCGTTAAGAGCGGGATCGTTAATCGTGAAGCGCCGGGACGCGTAGGAAACCGTATATGCGACGGTATTCGCGGTATCCCGGCTCGCGTTCAACTTTGCCGCCACTTCGGTCGCCAGCTGAGCGCCGGTATAGCTCCCCACCGCCAGCGTGAGAATTGTGTCAGAGCCCGCGCCGCCGGCCGTATCGTTGACGACCAGAGTGTTGTTCTCCGCGGTGATATTCAAAACGTTGGTTCCAGCGCTGACGTTGAAGACATTGGATTGTTTCGTCACCCCCGCCGCGCCGGTCGTGTCCACATCGCTGGTGACGGCAGTCCCCGCGGATATCCCTGTCTTGTCCGATGCATTGAAGCCGCCCAGCGCCGTCGCGGTGGAAAGCGGGTCGCTGAAGAGCAGGCTCAGGGACGTCGCGTTCGCAAGGTCGTTGGTCACGCTGTACTTGGCGGTGCGTTTCGTTGAAGGCCACCGTGTACGTCTTGCCGCCGCTCACGGTTTCCAGCGCGGACTTGATTTGCGCAGCCAACTGGGCGCCCGTGTACTCTCCGGCGGCAAGCGTCGCCGTCACGGCGCCGGTCCCCGGATCAAATCGAATCGTGTCATTGACTCCCGTCTGCACCGTGGAGATGTTCTTGAACCGCACCTCATAGCTGTCCAAGGTCACCTGGCCGGGATCGTTGACAGCCGTCTTGCTCACGATCCCACCGCCGGTATTCGCCGCCGCTCCGGCGGCCACAACAGGAGTGTTGGCATTGTAGATGTTGTAGGTCGTCGCGCTTGTGAACTTGAGTAGATAATCGTTAAAGGTGAGCTTGCTGGCATCGGTCACCAGGCCCGGGCTCACCACGGCCCCCCCGGTATTGCGCGCGGCTTCTCCGGTCTGTACCGCGAGACTGAAAGGATCCGCTCCGTTGGAGATCGTGCCGCCGGCGAGACCGATGCTTCGGCGGGCCGACCCGCCGTGACGGTGACCGTGGAGGAACTTCCATAGGAGTTCGAGGCGATGACCAGATGACCTGCTGTGAAGCTGACCTGCACCGATTTGCCCGCGGCAGTAAGAGTGGCATCGGCATTCGCTCTGGCTTGGACTTCAGCTGCCAAGGCGTCCCCGCTTGCGTAATTGCCCGCAGTAAGCGTGAGGCTGCCGGATGAAACGCCATCCACCTTGAGGGTCAACGTGTCATTACTACCCGCCGTAATCGTCGCTGGCGCCCCCGCGCTCGGTGAAGCGATTGCCGTCCCCACCAATTGCCCTCTCGTCGTCGCGCCGGAAAAAAGAGAGCGGTCTCCCAATTTGCTGTTGGCGAGAGTGAGCATCTGTTCGATCAGGCCTTTGAGTTCATCCGCAGCGGCCCTGCGCTCGTCCGCGCCGTTGGTGGAATTCGTCATTGCGACCGCGAGCTCTTCGGCGCGGGCCAGAACGGTTTGGCTGGCGCTCTGGAGGACGCTGTCCACTTCGTTTAATTGGCTGGATAGCGAGCGTGGCGCCGCTCTGTCGCTGCTCCAGCGTCGCCACTGTCGTGCGGTAGTCGAGCGCTTTCCCGAAGCCGATGGGATCATCAGAAGCCCTTTGGATCCGCTTGCCGCTCGCGATTTGTTGCTGGGTGTCGGCCAGCCGACCGTGAGCCTGTTGCAGGTGGAAAATGGTGTTGGCGAAATTTGCCGAATCCGATACGCGCATGGGTTTCTCCGCTATTTAATCGCCAGGAGCGTCTGCAGGAGTTCATCTGCGACCGTCACCAATCGCGCCGAGGCCTGATACAGACGCTGGTACTCGAGCATCTTGGTCAACTCCTCGTCTATTGAGACGCCCGATGACTCGCCGCGAAGGTTGTCCAATTGGTTCTGGATTGCTTCCTGGGCGCGGAGGGCGTCCTTATTGGCTCGCGCGCTGGAGCCGACCGTCGAGGCTACCGAGCTATAGTACGTCGTCATTGTCCCGTTCCCAAGCGTCGCAAGGGCCTGGTTCTGCAGCGCGATGATCGTAAAGGCGTTCGTACTGTCTCCCGGAAGCCCCGATTGGGTTGCCGAGGCCGCGACCTTGTTCGGATCGGTCAACGCGACTACCAGGTTCTTGGCCGTATCCGTCGTCGTATTCACGACGAAGACGTCGTCGGCAGCGTTCGTCCCTGAGATCTCGCGCACTGATGCCGTCGAAGTTGAAAGTTGTTGGAGATCCATAGGTGCCGGACGCCGCGGTGCTGGTGCCGGTCAGGAGCCCCAGGGTCGCCCGGGCGCTGCCCGCGGTGACGTTGACGGCGGAGGTCGCGGCGGACGACGTTGAAGCAATGACAAGCCGGTTAGTCGTGGTATCGAAGGACACCGTGACGTTCTTGCCGGCGGCCACAAGCGTGGCGTCAGCATTAATTTGCGTCTGAAGCTCGGTGGCCAGGTCGGAGCCGCTCGGGTAAGCTTTGCCCGGAGCCGCCGCGCCGGTTAGCGTGATGACGCCGGATGCGACGCCGTCCACGGTAACGTTCAAGGTGTCGTTCGTGCCGGTGGTAACGAGGACAGGCGCGCTCGCCGTCGGTGCGGTGATGGCGGTTCCCGTGTAATTCCCCTTGATTGTCCCGCCCGTAGTGACGTCGACAATGGAATAGGCGGTCGGCGATGAAAACCGGATCTCGTAGTTATGCATGGTCAGCAGGCTGTTCGCCGTGATTGCGCCGCTACCGATCGTTGCCGTGCCGGTGTTTGCGCTCTTGGCTGCCGCTGTGACGGAAAGCGGCGAGAAGAAATCGTTGCCGGTGCTGCCGTCGAGACCATAGCCATTGATGTGAACCTTGTTCACCTCATTGATCAGGGACGCTGACAGCGTGTCGATCTGAGCAAGGACATTGGGAATATTCGTGTCGCGCTGGCTTATTAATCCCTTGAGCGCTCCATTTCCGATAGACCCTGAAATGTCGGTCCCTTTGTAATACACATTGAGAAACCCGCCGTTTGAAGCCGACGACGTCCCCGTCCAACGCATAGCTGGTATTGCGCTCTATCAGAAGACTGCCCCGGCCGACAAACACCGCGACCTGTCCGCTCGCATCCTCGAACGTATGAATTTCAATCTGCTTGCCCAACTCGTGCAGCAGTTGGCCGCGCTGATCCCGAAGATCGTTCGCGGTCTGGCCGCTCGCCTCGGCGAGGGAAATCTTGCTGTTCAGGCCGGCTATCTGTGAAGCCTTGCTGTTCACGTCCGTGATGGTCTGCGCGACCTGCGTGTTCAAATCTCTGCGGAGCTGGCTCAAAGCGGTCGCTGCCTTGTTGAACTGATCCGTCAAGGCTGTGGCCTTGTTCAACAGAACGGTCCGCTGAGTGAATCCTTCGGGGCTAACAGAGACGTCTCGGAAAGAATTGAAAAAATCCGTTAGAGCCTTGTTCAGACCCTGGGTGACCGTGTCGGGAAACAATCCTTCCAAACGAACAAAACTGTCCGCCTGGGTCTGCAAGCGCCCGAGGTCCTGCTGGGACACATTGATTTGCTGCTCTACAAAGGTATTCACCACCTGGCGAATCCGAGTGACCTCAACGCCCGTGCCGATTGTGGTCCTCCCGACGGTGACGCTCTCCGTGGGCGCGAACACCGCTTCCTGCCGGGAGAAGCCGGGGGTATTCAGATTAGCGAGGTTTTGACTTACCACCTGAAGGGCGCGCTGATGCGCCAGCAGGCTGTTTGCCCCAGTGTTAAAGATGCTTAAGATACCAGCCATGGTAAGCCTTTCCTAAAGATTGACCGAAGGGAGGCTATCCTCTGAGGGCGAGAATTCGGCCGCTTTTCTGATGCTCTGGCACGATGCCATTCGAGAGATACCCCGCCGGCTGCGCGACAAAGCCCCGAAGCAGAGTCAGATACTGGCTGACATACGACATGGATCCATGAATCAACCGATCGTTGATCAGATTTTGATCGCGGACCTTGCCGGTCAGCGAGTTAAGCTCTTGTTGAGCTTTTCGCAACCGAATGCGATCCTGCTCATTGAGAAAACCTGCGATATGCGACAAGCTTTGGCTTTCGGATTCGGGAAGCTTGAACGCTTGCGCCAAGCCTTTTATGCAAGCTTTCAGATTCTGCGTCTGCTTTCCAAGGCGTTCGAGCACCGCTTCCTTCTGCACCTGCAGCCGGGGCAGCTCTTCCAGGGACATCTTCGTCAGGAGCTGCTGCTCATCGGTGAGCACCGCGGCCAGCTCGCTCTGAAGCTCGGATTCGATATCGAGAGCGTCCTCCAATGCCTTCACCGCAAACGCGGAAGATGTGCTCACGATCTCTCCTTATAGACCTTAGAGAATGGTGTCGAGGATAGTCTGCTCGATCAACTTGTTCGCGACCTGCTCGCCGCGCACGTTATACGTCCCGGTCTTGATCGCTTCTTCCAGGGGCGCCACTTTGTCCGCGCGAATATCAGGGGTTTTGTTGATGAGCTCATACGCGCGTTGAAACTCTTTGGCCTGGGTTGAGATACGGACCTTGTCTTGTTGATCCGCCTTCGGCTCGACTTTCGACACCTTCTTACTGATCTTGGTCACATCCTGCAGGCCGGAAAGCAGCCCCGCCAGGTCGTTAATATGGCCCTTGTCGGAAATATTCATTTAGCGTCCCTCCTGTTCAGTAGGTTTTATCGGAGGGAGTGCCTGAAAACTTAAGGTGTCCGGGCGCTTAGGGAACATTTGCTGTTCGAGAGTCTTGGCCAAACCAAATCCGCCTTGTTTTGCCGCTTGATTGGCGACTTCTTGATCAAGGAAGCCAACATAGGTGTCCGCTACCTTGGTATCAAGTAACCCCCCTTTGGGGACAGCCTGGCGCATCGTTTTGAGCATGTAGTACAGGAGGAACGACTCGAATTCTGTCGCTGCTTTCTTAAACTTGGCCCGCTCTGCCGCGGTCGGCTCGGGCCGCAGTCTTGGGTCGCCCGCGGAGGGCTCAACCGGGATTGCAATGGAAGGGCCGGACGGGATAAGAGATTGAATCCCGAGAATATCCATTATATGACCTCCAAGTCCGCCTGCAGCGCGCCGGCTGCTTTGAGCGCTTGCAGAATGGCCACAATGTCTCGAGGCGTGATGCCGACGGAGTTCAGACCGCGAACGACATCGCTCAGCGTCACAGACTGCTCAAGCAGCATGAATCGCGCCGGATCTTCTTTCACAGTGGTCTCCACCTCCGGGGTCACGACGGTTTGGCCGGCAGCATTTCCGATCAACGGAGCGGCGGGCTGAGAGACATCCAGCTTCGTTTTGACCTGAATCGTGATATTCCCGTGTGCCACTGCGACCGTGGAGATCCGCACATGACCCCCCATGACCACCGTGCCGGTGCGCTCGTTGACCACGACGCGCGCCCGCTGATCCACTTCGATATCAAGGCCTTCGACGGCGGCCAGGTACTGCACAATTCGTCCCTGATAGTCTTTCGGCAGCGCCACCCGGACAACGCCCGCGCTCACAGGCAACGCAGTGTCCTTGCCGAACACGTGGTCGACGGCTTCCGAGAGACGAAGGGCCGTCGTAAAGTCGGGCTGATGCAACACGACAGAGATCGATTCCCAGGAGGCGAGATCTACGGTCACTTCCCGCTCCACGATCGCCCCGTTCGGAACCCGACCCACGGTGCTATGATTTTTTGACGTGGTGTCCCCGGCCTTGCCTCCGATAAATCCTCCCAGTGTCACGGGCCCCTGCGCGACTGCATAGATCTGCCCGTCGGGCGCCTTCAGTGGAGTCATCAGAAGAGTGCCGCCTTGCAAGCTTTTGGAGTCTCCAATGGAAGAGACAATGACGTCTATTTGGGTTCCCGGCTTGGCAAAGGGCGGCAGCCTGGCCGTCACGATAACGGCGGCCACATTTTTCGCTGTGATCTGTTTCGGATCCAGGGTGAGATTGACGCCCATCCGGTTCATCATGCTGATCAAGCTTTGGATCGTGAACGGCGCTCCGACGACGCTGTCGCCGGTAGTTCTTAACCCGCTGACCAGCCCGTACCCGATCAACTGGTTCTCGCGTACCCCCTCAATGCTCGCCACATCCTTGATGCGGGAGGCATCGGCGGCGGTTGCCGCAAACACCAGCAGCAGCAGGATAGCCAGAGAACCGTTCCGTCGTCGGCGGTACACGCCGCCCGTAAGGATGCGACGCGTTAGTACGAGGGTCGGCGCGATCAGAGGTTTTTTAGTGAACATCGTTTTTGTCATTGTCAGGTCCTTTTTACCTTCGGCTTATGCTTCTAGACCAGGACAGAATTGTTTTCAGAATGGAGAGATAAAATTGAAAACCCGCGCAAACCAACCCGGGTGCTGTTTGTCGTCCACGACTCCGAAACCGGTATAGGATATCTTCGCATCCGCAATGGCGGTCGACGGCACGACGTTCCTTGAATCCACATCAATGGGACGGATAATGCCGGTCACTTCCATCGTCTGGCGTTCACTATTCACCACGACTTCACGATGGCCGAGAATCCTGAGGTTGCCGTTGGGATACACTTCCGTGACCATAGCGGTCATGCTCGCCGTCAACTGGTCGTTGCGGGTCGTCGCGCCATTTCCCGCATAACTATCCTTCATCGTCACCTTCCCGGAAGCCTCGGGAGACAGAAACGAGAGCGCTTGACCGGCGATGCCGAAGAAACTTTTGAACGCACCCTTAATCGAGCCATCTAGCGAGCTGTCTTTGGATGTCTTGGTCGTCGCCGACTTCGCGCCGCTCGCGTTTTCCGTAATACGGATCGTGACAATGTCCCCAACTCGTGAAGCCCGGTTATCCGAATAGAGTCGGGCCATCTCTCCGTTATCATTCCAGAGTGAGGCGGTCGTCCCCTGCGAGACAGTCGGCACAGTTGAAGCCTCCTTGGGCGGCGGCGTCTTTGTCACGCTGGGATTTACCCAGGAACATCCGCCGAACAGGACCATCGCTGCGATAGGGATCAATGCCGTGGCGAGCACGGGATGCCGATGTTGTGTCACTAAGGCCTCCATGACTATGGTCCTACCTGGACCGTGTCGCCGTCCACCACCCGGGCCGATAACTCTTTTTTAGAATCCAGATTGGACACCCGGATGTTCATCCCTGCCACTCCATCCTCCTTGGCGATGCCGAGCGCGAGAACCTTGAGAGGTCCCTGCACAAATTGAATCGTAATGCGCGCGCCCTGTCGGATGGCGAAGGGCTTGCCGAGCGCCTCCTCGGTGATGGGAA
Source organism: Nitrospirota bacterium (assembly GCA_963788195.1). Classification (GTDB taxonomy): domain Bacteria; phylum Nitrospirota; class Nitrospiria; order Nitrospirales; family NS-4; genus NS-11. The sequence continues at coordinate 309,657 of CAWBGA010000002.1, read as the reverse complement.
CGCGAGCGGGAAGACTCCGCGTCACACGTTGGCCCACTGCCAGATCCGGGTTCCCCATGTAGCGGGTGTCCGGGCGGATCATCCGTACGGTGGCCATGACGACGTCTGCCTCCTCCAAAAGCTGATTGCGACGCAGAAAACGGGAGGCTACGGCCACATCCTTGACCGCCTCCACCTGGGCCTGCACGCGGGCCAATCCGATCACAAACGTCACTCGACCGAGAGGACTTCCCAGGCCGATATGGCTGATCTTGGCGCGTGGACGGATGGCAAGCCCATCCAGGGAGGACATGATGCGGATCGTCACAGCCGCCGGCTCTATCTGCAAGCCATGCGCGACGTACGCGCGTAGCGCTGAGATGACAACCTCTTCTTGAGACATCACTATCTTGTCGGCCGCAAAGCCGGGCGCGCCATACAAGACGCCAACAATCAGGATCCCTAACACCACTAGCTGGGATGTGCTACGCACCTTCATCATCTCTTCAACCCGTTCGCGGTCTGCAGCATCTCATCGGCGGTCTGCACCGCTTTCGCATTAATCTCGTAGCTGCGTTGCCCAATGATCATGTTGACCATTTCTTCCGCGATGTTTACGTTCGAACTCTCAAGAAAGCCTTGGGCTAGGGAGCCGAAGCCAGGGCTTCCGGGTGCGCCGGTCGTCGGATCGCCCGACGCACCTGATGGCAGAAACAAATTGCTGCCCTGCGCGTCGAGCCCGCCTGGATTGTCGAAACGCGCGATTTCAAGCGAGCCGACTTGGCTCGACGTTACGGCGCCCGCGGCAAGTACCGAGACCGTGCCGTCGCTTCCGATGGTGAGCTTGATTGTGTTCGCAGGAATGGTGATATTCGGCAGCACCGGATCCCCGTCCGATGTGACGACCGCCCCCGAGCTGTTCTTCTTGAACGCGCCGCTCCGCGTATAGGCGATCGTCCCGTCGGGACGGCTCACTTGAAAGAAGCCGTCGCCCTCGATCGCCAGGTCTAAGTCGTTTTGTGTCTGTTGGAGACTCCCAGGGGAGAAAATTTTCTGGACCGCCACCGCGCGCACGCCCGTCCCGAGCTGAATGCCTGTGGGCAATGTCGTGGCGGCAGAGGCGTTGGCCCCCGGCGAACGCAAGGTTTGGTAGAGCATGTCCTGAAAGTCGGCGCGGCTGCGTTTGAAGCCGACCGTGTTGGAGTTCGCGAGATTATGCGCCAGCACGTCCATATTGAGTTGCTGCGCGGCCATGCCCGATGCCGCAGTCCACATTGCCCTGATCATCTTGGTCCTCCGGATGTTCGTTGTGCGTAACTTGCTGAGGTAAGCATTAAGCCGGTCGACCGATCTCATTCACCGCTTGTTTGGTCGCATCATCCATTGCATGCACAACTTTCTGAGCGGCTTCATACTGCCGGCTGAGGTCAATAAGCGAGACAAACTCTTCAATCGCATTGACATTCGATTCTTCCAGACTGCCTTGTATAACGCTCGTGGACAGCGCCGGTTCGACCGGGCCCTTCGTAATGTACCGTTCTCCGACTCGCGTGCTCGATGCGAGGTCTTTGATATTCACGATTTTTAATGTATCGATGGTCGCGCCATCCACCGTGAGTTCTCCCTGGCCATTAACCAGGAGCTTCCCCGGTGGAATCAATAGTGGGCCGGATTGTCCGAGGATCGGCAGTCCATCCAGCGTCGCCAGTTGTCGTTTGTCACTCACCATAAAATTTCCGCTGCGGGTGTATTCCGGACCGCGAGGGGTCTGCACGACGAAGAATCCATCTCCGTTCAAGGTCAGATCCGTAGGATTCCCTGTAGGCCGCTGGGTGCCGCTCTTCCAGTCGAGGAATGTCCCGTTCACGCGACTGAACACCTTATCTCCCCCGACCTTCATGCGGGGACTGCCTACCACAGCTTTCGCGAGGAAAGTCTTGAACAGGACTTTCTCGCGCTTGTAGCCGACGGTTTGGGCGTTGGCCAGGTTCTTGGCTACGACGTCCATCCGCCGTTCTTGCCCCACTGCTCCTGACACTATCGAGTAAACCCCACGATCCATTGCGCACCTCGCTGTTACAAGGGATAACAGCAAGACACATGCCGTTTCCATGACGACCAAATCCCTAGCCGGGTTCGTTTTGAGAATCCAGCCTGGAGGGTAGGTGACCACTATAATACCTATATGTTGTGCCCTAGGCTGTAATTTACGGTGTTCGGGCTTGGCCGAGGAGGGTACGGGGCTAGGAGAATTCTACCGGGCGGAAAGAGACAGCGTGCGGGAATGTCTTGAGCAAATCTTGACACGCTTCCTCCTTAGCGGTACGGTCGAGGTGTCCCACGATTTAGCTTTTCCGAGGCGAAATATGACGCCCGACCCGGAGCTACAATCGGATCTTGATGTCGCGATCTGTGGGCCGAGCCATCAAGACCATTGGTGCAAATACTGCCAAGCTCTTCAGCAGCTGACTGTGTCCGTCACCGATGAGCGGGAAGCGTGCGCTCAACTGGCTGAATCCCTCATTGACGTGGACGGGAATCAGGGTTGGCAGGAGGGCTTCAACATGGCGTGTACAATTCTCGCCCACACGATCCGCGCCCGAAACAGAGCAGATGCCATAGAAAAGGTCCTGCGGTCTCTCAAGCGCCTGAGCCGCTCGATTGCAGCAGCCAAAACGGTCAAGCTCCAGGTCCACATCACTTCCGCCGGTCGGAGAGATAATTGCTCCCCTGAAGGGCCTTCGCCTGTTTCTTCAACTGCGCCACCCGCCCGCTGATATCGCCGGGGTGGGTGATGGGCTGCGTCTCGGTCGAAACCATCACGATAGACACGGTCATTATCGGAAACTGCTCCCGGTTACCCCGTCGATCCACCGAATTGAGATAACCGCGCGTGCGGTCCTCTTCATCGTAAAAATCCGGAATGACGAGATCGAACCGGCGGATGATTGTTTGACAAATGTCGTCCATGACAGTAGGGGAACTCATGAGCACAAAGTCGTCGCCGCCGATGTGCCCGACAAATCCTTCGGGACCCGCGCCTTCACTCACCGCGGTGCTCAGGAGACGGCACGTGACCACCAACACCTCGTCGCCCCTGCCGTAACTGTAACGATCGTTAAACGACTTGAAGTTATCGATGTCGAGATACGCAAGCGCAAAAGGCCTGCCGGTTTCAATCCGGCGCGTTGTCTCGTAGAGGATGGACGTATTGCCGGGAAGGCCGGTCAGTGGATTCGCGTCCAGCGAGCGGGACATCCGGGAAAGGCACAAACGTAACCGACGCACGACATCATCAGGGGAGTAGGGCATCGTGATGTAGTCATCAACCGCCAACGTCTCCCAGTCGACGTCCGCCACCCGCACGTCGCGGATCAAAAACACGATCGGCAACCGGCCCAGCAGAGGATCCGCTTTGAGATCGCGAGCCAGCGTCTCCACCGACCGTCCCCCCGTGCCCTCGGCCACCAGCAGCATGGATGGGGGATGATCGAAGAAGTCCGCGAGTGTGGGATTGGGCTCGCTTGAGATTTCGACGGCGAATCCGGCCTTGGTCAGGATCTCATTGAGGCGTGAGGCCTCGCCTGGATCCCCATGCAGCAGGAGTACACGCCGTGACGCCGTAGCGGTCGTGGTCATAGGTAATCGTCGATGGTTTCGAACTCATGGGCGGCCTTGGCGACGCAGGCCGCCAGGCCCTCATCGTTCAAGTTCATGGCCGACCAGGCTTCCGGATTTAACAGTGGAACAAGATCATCGCCCGAGCAGCCGCAGCCCATCGCTTTCACGAGCACGTCGGCGACATGTACAATCGCCGTCTGCATCGGCGCTCCCGTCGCCAATGAGGGCTGGTGGTGATACATGATCGGTTCTTTCAAGACGATGGGCAGGTGCCAGGCTGTGGCCAGCCATCCGGCAATATCGGCGTGAGTGAGTCCGAGAACCTCCCGCTCGGACTCGATCATATACAGGTCCCGCGTTTGCGCCGCTTCCGTGATCCGCAAGACGGTCTCGGGAATCTTGACATACATCACAACCTTTCCGAGATCGTGCAGCAGACCGGCGACAAAAAGCTCTTCGGGGTTTTTATGGCCCACCCGGGTGGCGAGCACATGCGCCACCATGGCCACTCCCAAGGAATGGCGCCAGAGTTCGTCCATCCCTGCGGCCTTCATCATGTCGAAGACACTGGCACTGAGTGTCAGGCCTTTCACAACATTTAAACCCAGCACCACGACGGCATGGCTGACGGAGGCGATGCGCGCGGGAAATCCGTAAAAGGGCGAATTGGCGAGTTGCAGCACCTTTGCCGATAGGACCTGGTCTTTCTCAATCAGCCGCCCCAGCGCCTCCGCGGAGGTCTCCGGGCGATCGATCATTGACACGATCTTTTGCACAACCTGGGGCAGCGTCGGAAGCTGTCCGAGTTTCTCGATTCGTTGTTTCAACGCAGCGTGTTCTGTCTCGGTCATCGCGACACCCCGCTCTGCTCTCGCAAATGGCGGCGAATGGCTTCTTGGATCCTCAGAAGTTGGGGATCACCTTCGACCTTGCGAAATCGCGCGTTGAGCTCCCGCTCCAGATCTTCGAGAGATTTGCTCGCCTCTTCGCCAGCCCCTTCGACATGCACCACCGTCTTGCCCATTCTTTCCAGATGAGCGATCATTTGCTCATCCAGCATCAAGCCCGCCGCCGCCACCACGAGGCCGCTCGCATTCGTAATGGGTTTCGCCAGGACCATTCCCGGCACTGTTTCGTGAAGAGGTACTTTTTTCATAATCCCTTGGGCTCGCAGCCGCCTGGTAGCCCGGTCGGCACGCAAGGAGCCCCGATGGGCTCGACCACCTTATTACCGTCGACGTCTTTTAGAGCTTTTAAAATAACCAGCTCAACGCGGCGGTTTTGTGATCGCTCCTCAGGGGTATCATTGGATGCAATCGGATGAAACTCGCCATAGCCACTGGCGGCTAATCGCTCCGCAGGCAAATAGCCGCCTTCGGTCAAGAATCGCGTAATGTTTAGCGCGCGCGCGGCTGACAGTTCCCAATTGGTCGGAAATTCTTTGGTGTGGATGGGCATATTATCGGTATGACCTTCGATGCGAATCTGATGCGGAAAATCATTCAAGACAGAGGCAACACGAATGAGCGTTTCGCTCGCCTCGGACAAAACGATGGCTTCGCCTGGCTTGAAAAGGGTCGTGTCCGTAATACTGATCGTAACTCCTCGTTCGCCCTGGGCTACTTTCACCCGGCCCTTGCTGTCCGTAGCCTGAATCGCCTCCGACAACTTCTTATAGACCTGCATGTCTATGGAAATCGCAAGGTTCGACGTGGGGCCTCCCTGGTTTTCGGGTTGGAAGCGAAGCGTCGTAGCGGACATGTTGATCATGGGGTTCAGGGCTTCGACGATGGACTGACTGACGACTCTGAACTTGCCCTCATTGACGGACGAAATAGAGTACATCACAACGAAAAAGGCGAACAGAAGCGTGATGAAGTCGGCATACGACACCAACCACCGTTCGTGGTTCTCATGCTCTTCATGCTTTTTTTTCCTGGCCATGGCTACCCTTATGTCACCCTGAATATAATGAAGGGTCTAGATTCTTCGCTTCGCTCAGAATGACTTCCTCATTTCGGTTTCGCCCGCTGAGATTCCGGCAGGTAGCCGCTCAGCTTCTCTTCGATCATCTTTGGATTCTCCGCCTGTGCCAGCGACACCAAGCCCTCGATAATCATCTGGCGAGCCAGAACCAACTCCTTTGTCTTGAGCTTGATCTTCCCGCCGATCGGAAGAAAGAACAGATTGGCGGCGCCTACACCATAAATAGTCGCCACAAAGGCGGTCGCGATGCCCGATCCCAGTTTCGATGGATCAGATAGATTTTCCATGACGTGAATTAAGCCAAGTACCGCGCCCAAAATGCCGATGGTCGGCGCAAAACCGCCCAATGACTCCCATACTTTTCCCGAGAGATTATTCGCTTCTTCGAATTGCTCCACTTCGATTTCCAGAATCTCCCGGATGGCTTTCGCCTCGGTGCCATCAATGACCAGTTGAAGACCCTTCGCAAGAAACGGATCGGTGAGCCCCTTCAATTTACTTTCAAGCGCGAGCAGCCCTTGTTTTCGGCTCAGGGTCGCAAGTTCGACGATCTGGGCAATCATCGCCTTGGAATCCACATGCACATTGAAGAAGACCATCTTGACATTCACCATTCCCTTCATGAAAACGGCCATGGGGTAATTCACCATCACCGCGCCGACCGTGCCCCCCATCACGATAAGGAATGCCGTCGCCTGCATGATGGAGCCGATATGGCCGCCTTCGAGCACCTGGCCTCCGAGAATGGCACCGAGGGCCAGAATAATGCCGGCGAGAGTCAGAATGTCCATGAAGTAGACTTCCTCGGCGCTGTCACCGCTCGCCCCCTGTCACAAGAGGGCCGTTTCCATGACTCCGGAGCCATCCCTCGATATCGCCGAGCAGAAAACGCCAGTGCTTACCGACCTTGAAACCTGGAACGGTGTGATTTTGCGCCAACTTATAAACTGTTGACTTCGGCACGCGAAGAAGCGCAGCGACTTCCGCCAAGGTCAATACTTGGGTTTCAGGAGACATCTCTTCGTTCCCAACCGAGGTTTTTAGTGGTGCTTGTTGCTCGTTACTATATCGGTGGGGGCAGGGTTTGACTTGAGAAAACGGCGGCTCCGGGAGCGCAAACGGCAGGTTATGACAATTTCGGACTTCTTATGCTGTATTTACCTCCTGCTCCAACCTCATCAGCCATCGGTACTTTTCCAAAATGCCGGGCGACGCTATTTCCCAGGCTCCCGCCCAACAGATCCTTGCCTGGACTGATCTGTCGCTTATTTGACTCCCGGGCGTCGTGAATCGCGCAGCGCACGGTACTTGGCTTGAGCATCTTCGAGTTCCCCCTGCATGACCTTCATCTTGGCATTTGCCTTCTCGAGTTCCTTCTCCTTCGCTTTCAGCTCCTCATTGACCTGGATGGTGCCCTCAAACATGGAAATCAGCAGGTTCAGAATCTGCTCCCGTTGCGCGGTAATGAAATGTCGCTTCCGACCAAAAAAGATCTCGATCCCCATCTGGTTGTCGGTCTTGGGAAGTTCCCGGTTCGTCAGGATGTAGTGCACCCGTGACAACAGATATTTCTCGTCATAGGGCTTATGAATGAAGTTGTCGGCGCTGGAGTCCAGGACTTTGATCACATCGTCAGGGCTTGCGAGGGACGTGAGGAGGATCACCGGAATGTCTTTCGTCGCGGGATCAGATTTGATGGTCCTGCAGAGCGTATAGCCGTCCATCTCCGGCATCAGATGTCGCTGATGATCAGCCTCGGCTTCCGCTTGCGAACCAATGCCAGCGCCTGCTTGCCGTTGGCCGCAACCGTGACCCGATACCCCGACTCTTCCAGCAAATATTTGAGCTGTTCCGCCTGTGTCAGACTGTCCTCGACAATGAGGATCTCGGCCCCATCGCTGGTCACGGGTTGCATTGGCCTGACCTCACTTTCCATGCGCCAGAAGCCAACTGATCGCGTTTGCGATCCGTGCGGGAGAGAGCACGTGCATGGCCGCTCCCGCGCGAATCGCCTCCCCCGGCATGCCGAAGACCACGCTCGTCTCCTCATCCTGCGCAAACGTGACTCCTCCGGCTTCCCGCATCCGCAACAGACCGGACACCCCGTCCCGGCCCATACCAGTGAGCAGAATGCCGACCGCGAACCGGCCATAGGCTTCCGCCACGGAGCGAAAGAGATATGTCGCGGACGGCGAGAAGCCCCCCTCCAACGGTTCCTTGGTCAGAGTGATCCGGCCGTCTTTGGTGATTCCCATCTGAGAGCCATTAGGCGCGACATACACCGTGGCCGGCCGGACTCGCTCGCCTCCTTCTGCGACCTTTACGGTCAGAGCAGTCGACCGGTTGAGCCATTCGGCCAGTCCCGTCGTGAAGCCCGGCGCAATATGCTGCACGACCAGGATCGGCAACGGCAGCGTGCCGGTTAACCCCATCGAGAATCTCGGCCACGGCCGCAGGCCCGCCGGTGGACGCGCCGATTGCGATCAGCCGAATTTTTCTATCGGTCTGAAGAGGCGGAGCCGGCGAACCGTGTCGCTCCGCGCCTTGCCCATCGTCTCACCACCTTAACCTCCGCCATTAACTTCACCTGCTCCAGCAACTTACGGACACTCTCGGCATGGTTCGAATGATCCATTCCAAGAGGCTTATCTACTAGACCCAGGGCGCCGGCTTTGAGGGCGTCGAAAGCAATCGGCACTTCCTCGCTCGTGTTGGCGCTCATCATCACGATGGGCGTTGGGGTGCGCTCCATGATTTGGCGGGTAGCCTCGTAGCCGTTCATCCGCGGCATGTGCACGTCCATTGCAATGATGTCCGGCCTGAGGTGTTCCGCTTGTTCCACCGCTTCCAGTCCGTCCTTCGCCGTGCCGACCACTTTTAGCGCCGGATCCTGGCCGAACAAATGGACCAGGTACTCCCGGGCTACGGCCGAGTCTTCCACGACGAGCACGCGAATCATGAGCGCGCGTTCTTCATATGAACCGGCGGATGATCTCTAGAATGTTGGTTTGGTCGAAGCTCGACTTGACGATGTAGGCGTTGGCGCCCACTTCAATACCCCGCTCCTTGTCTTCTCGAGATTCCAGCGCCGTGACAAGGATGACGGGAAGTTCGGCAAGCTTGGAATCCGCGCGGATCCGAGCCGTGAGGTCCAGTCCATCCATCCGGGGCATGTCCACGTCCGACAGGACCAGGTCGACCTTCTCGCTCTTCAGAACTGTCCATGCATCGAGTCCGTCCACCGCCACCTTCACCAGATAGCCTGCCGCTTCCAAAAGATTTTTCTCCATCGTACGGGTCGTAATGGAATCATCAACCACTAAGACAGTCCGCTCTTCCTCTTTGGCGTCCCGCGCCGCTGGAGACGCAAAGACGGGTTGGATCGTGCGAAGCGATTGCAGGAGGTCCGTTGCGCGCAGGATCAGGACGACTTGCCCGGTTCCAAGCAGCGCCGCCCCTGCGACGTTCCGCACGCGAACGAGCGGCGGCCGGAGCTCCTTGACCAACACCTCTCGGTCTCCTAGAACTTCCTCAACGATGAGCGCGGCACGCTCCTCTCCGACTCGCACGATCACGCGTGGAGTGCGACCCGGCGAGGTCTGAATGGCCGTTCTGCTCAGGCATGCCGAGCACTTGGCTGAGCCGTGCTATGGATACTGGCTGCCCATCCCAACGGATGACCTCTCGGTCCTCGATATGCTCGACGGCATCTTGGGCGACCCGCACGGCCCGCTCGACCGCTTCGGCAGGAAGAAGGAACTGCTGGCCGCCGGCGCGGATCAGGATGCCATGGAAAGTGGCGATGCTGGCAGGGAGGATCATACGGACCGCCATCCCGGCACCGGGCCGGCTTTCCATATCGAGACGTCCGCCTAACCTTCAACCCGTTCTTTCACGATTGCCAGTCCTAAGCCGTGACCGGAAAGATCGGTGATGATCGGACTGGTGCTGAAACCGGAACGATAGATGAGCTCGAGGATTTGCTCGTCGGTCAATGCTTCAGCCGTTTCCACGGTCAAAAGTCGAGCCCGAACCGCCGCGGCCTTGACCAGCGCCAGGTTCAAACCCCGACCGTCATCCTCCACCCTAATTTCAATGCGATTCCCTTCCATCGCGGCAACGCTCACGGTCACGCGTCCTCGTGAGCGGCTTGCCGGCCTTCAGACGTGCCGCGGGCGCTTCAATCCCATGGTCAACCGCATTTCGCACCAAGTGGATCAACGGGTCCTTGATGGCTTCCAACACCTTTCGATCGATCTCAAGATCGGCGCCGTACACCAGACATTCCACTTCTTTGTCCAGCTCCTGAGCCAGGTCGAGGACCATCGGCGCGAATAAGCCGAGCACCGATGAGGCTGTCGTCATCCTCACCTGTCGCATCTGCGTCGAGGAGGCCATCCACAATTCCGGTAATGGCCTGGTGATCGCGAGTCAGCCGCCCCTGGAGCTGACGAGCATTGCCTTCCATGGTACGCAGCGCGATATCCACCTCGGTCGCAAGCTCGGGAGCATCGGTGCTTGAGCCATTCAGGCTGCGAGCGCCCCGCAGCCGATTCCACTGGGAGCGGCATTGCGACAGCCCCTCGACCAGCGCGCCGGCCTCTCGAAGCCGTTCTTCGTTCGCAAGTTTAGGAACCAGCAAATCCTCGGCCTGAAGAAGCAGCGTATCCAGTTTGGCGGTGGTGAGACGGATGGTATCGGTTGGCTGTGGTTTGAGCCCCACTGCGCCCGGTCATTTTCATGATGCTGACAGACCTCCCCACGAGCTCAGTTGGGTCGGATACGGTCTCGGTCCCAGCAGCATCGAGACGTTCAATAATCTCGGCCAGTTTTACCGAGGCTTCATCGCCGCTTAACAACAGGGTGAGGCCGCCGATCGCATCGCTTAGCGCGTCGAGGATGGAGCGGTTCACGCTGAGGCTCCCGTGAGAAATCTTGCTTAGGAGGGATTCGCCTGCCTGGCAGAGATTCTCGACATTCCTCAAGCTGACTGATCGCGCCGCTCCCTTAAGGGTGTGAAGTTCGCGAAAGGTCGCCTCGACTAACTCGGGCACCTGCTCTGCGGGAACACCACCTTGCAGTGCAAGCAGATTCGCTGCGAGGACTTCGAGATGCTCTTGTGCCTCGATCTTGAACGTCGCGAGCAGCCGCGCTTTGAAATCCTGATTCTTCATCGGCATGCAAATCCTCTACGCGTTGCGGTCAAGCTCTAGCGAGTGCCTCCGACCAGGACTGAAAGACGTCCGGCCAGCTCATTGAGGTCCCGGGCGGCGTCATCCACTTGCCGCGTGGACGCCATGTTTTGGCTGGAAGCCTGCTGGATGTTAGCCATTGCCGCCGCAATTTGATCCATGCCGACGGCCTGCTGATGTGCAACCACCTGGGTCTGTTGGGCCGCCTGAGCCGATTCGATCTGGGCGTCGGCCAGGACGCGAATCGCCTCCCCGGCGCGCCTCGCCACACTTTCACCCGTTTCCCATGCTTTCACGCCTTGGTCGGCTGCCATCACCGCCGCCTGCGTCGCTCGCTGGACCTCGTTTAGAATGCTGCGCACCTGCCCGGTAGCCTGCTTCGAGCGCTCCGCGAGGCTTTTAACTTCGGCGGCAACCACCGCAAACCCTTTCCCGACCTCTCCCGCCTTCGCCGCCTCGATCGCCGCGTTGACTGCGAGGAGATTAGACTGCTCCGCCAAGTCGTTCACTGTGGCGATAATCTCGCCGATCGCCTGCCCTTGCTCACTCAGGGCTACGATCCGGCCCGCCAGGGCCTCCATTCTGGTCCTCGCTTCCTGCGTCCCTTTAATGCTTTCCTCCACGGCCCGCCGGCCATCCAGAGAGATCTCCGCCGTCTTCTTCGCCGCCTCGGCGACGTCCCGCACTTTCTGCGCCGCGAGCTGGGCGGTCTGCTTTACTTCCTCCACGGTGGTCGTCGTCTCCTGCACCGCCGTCGCTTCTTCAAGGACCCCCGCGGCTTGCTGGGCGGTTGCCGCCTGAATCTGCGAGGACGAGGAGGCCAGGGTGAAGATGGTGTCGCGGAGAGATTTCGTAACCGAGCGCGTCAATCCCCAGGCAATTAACAATCCCTGAACCGATCGCGAGCACCGCGGTGACAAGCATGATCCACATGGCGCGCGTAGGATTCCGTCACCGCTGCCTGAGTCACCTTTTTCGTCCGCGCTTGTCCTAGGTCGATCAGCTCGCTGAGCTTGGCAAACAACTGCATCTGCAGAGGGAGCATGCGTTCCTTCAACAGACGAACTGTCTCCTGCTCGCGGCCCGACGCCGCGGCCGAAAGCGTCAACCTGGCGGTTTCCTCCCAACTCTGCAGCAGACGAAGTGCCTCTCCCCATCCGATTTTCAGGTCGGCAGATGAACTGGCGTTTTGCAGCTCCCCCAAGGCCTGTCGGCATGGAGGATGTCAATCTCCCACTGTTTCACAAAAACGCTGTCTTTTGTCACCACGTAGCGGAGCACATTGAGATTCGCGAAAGCGATCGTGCTCTTCGCTTCCAACGGCGCGATCAGGTCCTGTCCCTGCGCATGGATCGAGGTCTCGAACGTCTTGCTGGTGCGAGGCAACTGGTAGCTCCCGACCCCCGCCACCACAAGAAGCAGCAAAAGAATCAACGCATATCCGAGAACGATCCGTTGCCCCACCGTCCAACTCATGGGTTTACTCATGGGCTTTCCTCTCTGATGGCCTGCACCCACCACTGCATCGGCAATTCTTCCTTCGTCCTCAGCCGATTCCTTCGTTCACGATCATACGTGGATCCTGTGCCAGCGCCTCGAGGTCCAAGACTGCAACCATCTCTGCAGTCACGCCTTTCACAAAGATTCGCCGGGCAGCCGGCAGTCCCGTCGGTGGAGGCGATAAATCAGACTCAGCGCACTGCACTGTTCCGACCACCATGTCGGCCAGGATCCCAAATGACAGACCCCCGGCTTCCACCGCTATAATAAAGCTGTCTGGCCTGATCACTTGTCCCGGGAGCTCAAAAAACTTTCCCAAGTCCAATACCGCAAGAATTCGACCTCGGTGGTTGACGACACCCCGGACGAATGGCGGCGTGCACGGCACAGGTGTGAGCTCTCGGAGAGGCGTCACATCGGCCACGCCGCCCGTTTCAACTGCATATCGGGCGTCGGCAAGAGAAAAGACCAGCAGGTCCAGCATCTCGGAGGCCGCTTCCGCTTGCAGCAAGAGGGCGCGCAAGGACCTTCGCCCTGTCTCGCAATATCCGCTTGGCAGCGTCCGGCAAGACTACCTCGCCCTCTTTTATCGCGCGGCTGGTGCGTTCCAGCCGGGCATGGATCTCTTTCCAATTTAAGCTCGTAGGCATTCGATCTCAGCTTTTCGCTGCCAAGAACATCTCAGCCATCTTCAGCAACTGGCCGGCCGTCACCCCAGCGCTGCCCGCTACCGGTTGTTCCGGCAGGACCGGACTTAAGAGATTCACGACGGTTTGCATATGTCGCAGTCCTCGACTTCGCTTGCCTTGCCGGATCAGCAGGCTGCCGCAAAGAAAGTGGCCCGGCGCGGAATCAGCAATAAGATAGAGAGCGCGGCGGAGCGACTCGAGAGCGCGTTCGGTTTCTCCTTGCTCCTGATAGACTTCAGCTAAGAGAAGATGAGCCTCACCATCGAGCCGGTCTGCAGCAATCGCCGCCTGGCACTGTTGCTGTGCCTCATCCAACTCTCCCTTGTCCGCCAAGGATCTGGCCCGGTCTAGAAGCGGCTTAGCGGTAGCCTGATTCTGACTGTCTACCTCGCGCTGCTCGGACAGTAAGAGGCGGTGTCTCCACGACCACTTCGGGACTCGGGGGGGTCGGGGCGAATTGAGACATCCCTGACCTTAGATTGCTGCCGGCTGATCGATGACTGTTCCTCCTTCCGATGCAGGATCGCTCCCCTGAAGCTATGGCAGACAAGCGGGCAAAGAAGCTCTTCAGAGGCTTCGGCCGGACTCACCACGAGCCATCCTCCGGAAACCAGCGCCCGCTGCAGGCGAATGACAGTTGCCCGCTGCGCTTCCGGAGTGAAGTACATCAAGACATTACGGCAAAGAATCACGTCCATGGCTCCGGTATTCGTGATCCCGTCCGGATTTTCATTCTCGGCCAGATTCAACGGTGCGAACGTCACCATGGCTTTAATCCCCGCATCAACTTCGAAGCTGTCCGCGCCATGCCGTCGGAAATACTGTTCGCCGACCGATATGGACTCCCGAAAGGACCACTGGCCGGTAAATTCCTTCGCGGGCAGCTTTCAACGCTTCGGGATTCACGTCCGTGCCCAGAATTGTCACATTCCAATCGGCACGATCGGGAAGAAGACGCGTCAGCAGGATGGCCAGGGAGTAGGGTTCCTCTCCGCTGGCGCAGGCGGCGCTCCAAAGTCGAAGCCTCAGGTTCCCTTCGGCTCGTCGCGACGCGATCAACGGAACAAGAACGTGCTGCTCTAACGCCTCAAAACAGGAACGATCCCTAAAAAAATAGGTCTCTCCCACCGTGAGGTGACTGGCGAGCCGCTGCCATTCCGGATTTTCATCTGAGACCGTGACGAGCCAGGCAAGATAGCTGTCGAGTGTCCCGACTAACGGATTTTGAATGACCTGGACCAGCGCTCGTTCCAGGTCAGCTTTGCGAGACTCCGGGAAGTCCAGGCCGAGCCGGGTCGCAATGAGACTTCGCGCCTGCAGGAAGACCTCATCTGACAGCTTCACGTCGTCACCTCCGCAAGCGCTTCGCTCAACTGCTGCTCCTCATCCAGCGAGAGAAACGCTTCGAGGTCATGGATAAACAGAACGCTGTCTGGAAGCGACACGATCCCCTCTAGATGGCCTATACCGGGCAGGATGGTATTCGGTTGAGCCACAGAGTCGGCGGCTACTTCTCCGCACTCCAAGGACTTCGTCCACTGGAAAGAGCAGTATCCGGCGGGCTGTCCGGGCTACGACGAGCTTGTCTGCTAACCCATATTCGCGCGACGGGCCGTTGAGACGGCGCCGGATGTCCACGACCGCAACAATTTTCCCGTGATAATTAATTACGCCAAGGGCAATCGGGGGCGCATTGGGAAGCGGTGAGACTTCCACCATGGGTATGACACGCTCCACCATGAGAAGACGGACGGCGTAGTGAAAACCATCTAGGCTGAAGAGCAACAACTGTACGGAGAGGCTTTTGAGCAGGTCGGTCAACATTCCACCTCGAATCGAACGGGTTTAGATTTGCAGGACGCTCGGCACCCTGCTCATCTCCAGGACCGACTCGCCTCCCGAGACTTCCGACAAACTGGGTCCGCTTGGGCGCCTCGTTCAAGGGCGAGAATCGGCTCAAGCGCGCCGGTTGCCCTACTTCAAGGAAGGTGGTTTATTAGTGAGGGCCTCGGCCCCTATCAACTTGTTAATTTCAGATAATAATTGTTCTGGTTTAAATGGCTTGCCCAGAGCCGGGTAAAATTGACCGTCGACGTAAACGCGCCCCGGCTCTTTACCTTGCGGCACACTAGACGCAGCCGCAGTTAAAAAAATCACGGGTATATCCTTTGTGGTCATATCGGATTTTAAGGCCTTCACCGCTTCTCCACCTGAGACATTGGGCATCATGATATCCATCACGATTAAATCGGGTTTGTGTTGTTGAGCCTGCTGTATGCCTTGCTTGCCATCACATGCAGATAGAACCTTGTAATTGTTGGCTTCCAACCGGTTTTTTACCAACTCGACGATATCCGCCTTGTCATCGACCACTAATATTGTTTTCATCAGGCTCCCACCTTCTCTCCTTCAAATTTTGCCGTCAGTTCGTCCTCTGTCCTGCCGTCATCCGGATAACTCAACATTTGCACCCCTAGATGAACCTGACTATTATGTTGTTTCAGTTCCTTCCTGATGCGCTCAATGACCACATGACCGTCCGCCTTCTTTGTGTCGGGCAATACGATATACACCGTGCTACCTACTTGGACGACTTCATCAACCCGTCGATACAAGCAGGCCCGGATTAGATGATTCAGGAGAGCTACGTTGGATGTCAGTTTGTGGTCCGGGGTATCAATAATCAATTTCACAATCGTAAAGTGATGAAACCTCTGGATCGCTGCAACCAATAACTTTTTTGAACTTTGTATCAAATTCTCGTTGAACGAGTATTTCGGCAAGGTAAACGTAAAGGTTGATCCCTTACCCTCTTGGCTGATCACGTAAATATTTCCTCCATGAAGCTCAACAATCCCTTTGGAGATCGTCAAACCCAGGCCGGTTCCCTTCCCATCGGACTGACCTATTTGCTCAAATTTATTAAATAATTTTGGGATATCTTCTTGCGCTATCCCTTTCCCCGTATCCGAAATACTACAGTCGATAAACTCGCCTTTCTCAGCAATTGAAATCGTGATATGGCCCTCCTCGGTAAACTTTATGGCATTACTAATGAGGTTTCCAAACACCTGGAGGACCTTTTCTTGGTCAATCGAAGCGTGCAAGTCTGTCTGCGGCAATTCACACCTCAACCCTAGACCCTTGGCTTGTGCTTTAGCCTCATAGTTCGACATCACGTCTTCGACAAGGCTTGACATACGGACCTTGGTTTTCACAACTTGCAGCTTGAGATTTTCGATCTTCGCAACAGCCAGGAGATCATTAATAATGTTCCCCAGGCGATCCACCGAGAGCAACGATTTGTCGAGATATTCTTTCTGTCTGGCCGGCACTTCGCCAAAAAGGCCATCGGCCACTTGAGCAATACTTTCCCGAATGATTGTCAACGGTGTGCGGATCTCATGAGAGACGTTATTGACAAAGTCATCCTTGCGTTGATCGAACTCCCTCAATTTGGCATTGGTATTCTGAAGCTCTTTATTCAGAATCTTAATACCGTCATTGGATCGCTTGAGTTCTTCTTCAACTTCCTTCCGCCTCTTGACCTCCGCAACGAGATCATCGCGAGAGATGGTGATCCTGTGCAGATCATCGGTAATTTGATTCAAGGCAGAGGCTCGATCCAGGCGGACGCGAATGCGCGCGAGGAGTTCGGCGTCGACGAAGGGTTTCAAGACATAGTCCTCCGCCCGGACGCCAAAAACTTTATGAGCGATTTGAGGATCGGTCTGGGCAGTGAGAAAGAGCACCGGCAATGTGCACCATCGAGCATCGTTCCGTATCATGCGGCAGAACTCAATGCCGTTCAAATTCGGGATATCGATATCTAAGATCAACAGGTCGGGGGTCGTCTTCGCCAGGGCATTCAGAAGGGTGAGCGGATCCGCATGCGTCACAAGCGCAAATTCGTATGACGGGAGTAGCGTCTGGAGCGCCGTGAGAATGAGAGGATCGTCATCCACAGCGAGGATCTTGGGCTTCTCGGCCTCGAGCGTTCGCAGGACCTGATTCACAACTTCGAGGATTTTACTTGGCGCTGCTGGTTTGCGAATGAAGGCTTGGCCGCTCCCACTCATCCCTTCGATCCGAGCGACAGCAGAACCCTGAGCGGCCAACACCACGACCGGCACTTCCGGCCACTGGGCGGCGACGCGTGTGCGAGCGTCTACGGGGCTGCCGGAAGCGGCGACGTCCAACAGGATAATTTCCGGCCGTACGCCGAGGTTGGTCTTGAGGCCGGAGATGGTCGTGCGTTCAATTTGCAATCCCTTTGCCTCAACATCTGTTCCCACACGTTCCGCAAGGTCGGTATCATCGCTGATTATCAACATGCGCCGCAGCAGTAGCTCGGCATTCGCAGACGGGCTTTCGGCCGGAGGTCTTTCCAGATGCTGCCGCAAGGTGGCCACCAATTCTCTGACTCGAAGTGCCTGCGCTGGTTGAAGAGCGCTATCGCCTTCCAGGAGACGCTCGATCTCGCGCGCCCATTCCTTGGCAATGGGATATCCAAAAATGCCGAGTGAGCCGGCGAGCTTGCGCGCTTCATGTTCGGCTTGTCGTCGCCGATCCCGATCGAGTCCCTGTTTCGACAAGGACGCCGCGGCGTTTTCGAGTACGGTGACACGTTCCAGGATATTCCCTTCCAACTGCCGCCAAAGTTGTGTCTTAACGGCCGGGGCATTCAGATCAGCGGCTGCGGCGCTCGCCTGTCGGGACGACGCTACGCTGCCGGCTTGTTTGCCGCGACTTCCCTTACGATCCATATATTTCATTACCCCTAAGTCCGCGCGAACGCATAGTGAAGTTTTTTAGTCCCTACAACGATTGGCTCAGTCCTTCACACCCGGAATCGGGCGGTCTTACGAGAGATTCAGGCGAGGTGACCCGAATGTATTTATGCTACCTAAGTATGTCGTACAATACCATAGGTATTATAAACTAGGGCAAAAGAATGTCAAAGTTATTTGCGCACGTTCAGTCTCTCCTCAATTTGAGGCATGAGAAACAAGAGTACCGGATGTTCCGGTCTCGAAGAACAGTTTGGACTCACCCACTGCTTCCGCGATCATCACAGAACGGCCAGACTGCTCACCTGTCACTGCCTTGGGCTCAATCTCTCGCAATAGCCACCCCTCCGGAACCTCCAAGGTCAATCCCGTTATCTTTCGTGGCGCCGCCACCACCACGGTATGTTTCTCCCCGTGGGAGTAGACATCAATCGTTACCGTGTTTCTAGCGGACCACCACTGACCGAACTCTGTAAGAGATCCAAACCACGCAAAGCTTTTCACGGCGGCGACGAACCTCTTCTCAAACTCCAGCTTATGATCGAGGACGTTGGGGTGAATCAGCACCACAAAGCATCCGCCATGGCGACGAATCCGTTGAGCAAGCTCCAGCGCCTGTGGAAGCTGCTCTCCCATTTGCGGGAACTCCTCATCCTCGATCGTAACGGGAAACTCATAGACATTCAGTTCTGTGTCCGTCCCTCGTCCGTAGTTCAGCTGAAACGGTAAATGGGTGAGGGAGCTGTTCGCCGTTACCGACGAGCTAAACAGATAGCCGCTGGCTTGCAACGCTTGCGGCAAGGCGAAAGGATTCGACAGCTCGCCTGGCCGGAACGAGAGAACGCGCTGGCCTGAAAACGTTTCAATGAGAAACTTGCTGATCCGCAATTCCCCCAGAATCGTCCCGTTCAAGGCGGTGGTCCGATTCTTTACAAAAGGGCTGTAGGATGGGTACTGTTCTGCGCCTGACCCCAGTGGAAAATTTTTTAGCTCTTTTGAATGCGCCACCGTGTGGCTGCCGAGGTCCATGCCCAGGCTGGCCAACTGTTTCAAAAGCCCGACGCCATGCTCATTGAAAAACACGTCATCATTGTAATCACGAACGTACTTGGTCTGAATGAAATAGGTGCCCCTGATGCCCTGGCTTTTTTCGTATTCCGCGTAGGAAATCGCATTTTCCATTGATTTCGTGTAATCAATGTCATGAGTGAGCAACACGGAGAGGGATTTCCCGAACGGGACTGTCCCAATGGTCACTGCACCCGGTTCTCCCGCCTGGTATATTGCTTTGATCAGACCCAGCAACACATCGAGGCTGGGTTCAAACTGATTGACGTAGCTCCTCGCAAACTCCTCCGCGCGGTTGTTGTACCCCCGCAGCAGTAGAAAGCCGAGGTCGACTCCGACTGCATAGGCGCGGCCCCGGCCATAGAACTTCTGGGTGATTGCCACCGTGCCGTCCTCATAGGTCGCAAGCGGCGGTTGGCGGGTCTGCGTGTAACTATAGGTGCCCATATTCTCCGGGCCCTTAAGCGGATTCCCCACACGAATCGTGATCTCTCTTGGATGGCTGAAAGACGAGAGCAACGGGTCTTTCGAGTTGAAGCTGACTTCAAAATGATTCCTCGAGGGAAGGGCTTCCTTGAAGCCGAACACCTCTTGCATGCCCGCACCCAGCACATTAATGCCGATGAGGATGCCACCCTTTGCGGGAAACTCGGCTAAGGCCTTGAGGGCATGTTCGCTTAGGAGGCTTCCTGAGATTTCTGGATAGACGAGTACCATTCCATGTTCAAGCGCCTGTTTGTAATCCTGCGTGATGACAAACGGCAGACCGATGGACTTAAAGCCATGCACCAGGCCAAGCCAGTTCGACGCGGGATCCGTAACAAGCACCGCCAAGCGGCTTTTGGAAGGTGTCCCATAGGGCTCCAGGAGTGTCGGATGAAGTGTCGTGACGACAGAAACTTCCTTCGGGACCTTGCACCCCTGGAAACAGATACGGCCGCCCTTGCGCAGTGTTGTAGCGGCTGAGGACGCCGGGGCCCAGGAACCATCCGAGCAAGATAAGCGCGAGCATAAGTAGGATGCGGGCACGATATCGCTTGTTCGAAAATACGCTCATTAGCGGGCCTCGCGCTACCAGTGATATATCAGATTGACGCCTCCGCCACGGCGGACGAACAGCGTTTCGCGATCTTCGTAATACAGTGAGGCATCGGCGGAGATCCGCGAGGCAACCGGGAACATGATGCCGCCTTGAACAATCCGCGTGGTGACGCGCGTAAAATCCTGGACAGACAGGATCCGCTCGCCCGAAGTGCCGAAGGATCCCGCCACAAACAGTTGCAGTCGATCCCTAGCACGCCACGTGAGTTGTGAAGACAGCGTAATAGCCCCGGTATCCGGAACGTAATACACCTTTTCAGTGAGCCAGAGATTATGGGGCAGATAAATCGTCAGCCCTGGAATCAGGAGATCAATGTCTTCGGACGAGAAACTCAGATGCCGATAACCCATGGACGCTTCGAAGCGGGACAAGAGGGAGTGTATGAGGCCAAGGCCCTGGAACACTTCCGTGCCGACCGTCCAGTTCGGTGAGAAATGCGGGTTTACGGCGCCGGAAGCCCCGACATACCCCCAGGCCTTGGACCATAAGGGGCTATAGACTTCCCCAGATACCGGCGTATCGTGAAGCCCGAAGCGGTTGAGCGCCTCAACACGGGCGACCACCGTTTGCGCGCCAAGAGGCTTGGCAGCTTCCAGTAGCCAGTCCCGCTCGTCGGCGATCTGGCCGCTATAGGTAAAGTGACTGTAGCCGATTTTCAGATAGTCGCGATAGGGTAAGGCGAGCGTCCGGGTCGGGGGATTCACCGGCGCGCGTGGGCTCTCAACTACTACTGATTGGGCCAGCTCTGCCTTGACGTTCGCAATTCTCTTCTCAAGTTCCGGATCTTTCGTCTCAGCGTACAGCCGCTGATACTGCGCCAAGGCCCGCGAATAATCGCCGCTCCAATAGGAGACATCTGCGAGACCACGCTCGGCCTCTTTGTTATTCGGCGCCTCCTTTAGAATATCTTGATACAGGGTGCGCGATTCTTCCCAACGCTTCTGCCATGATCTGACTCGACCCAATGCCAGCCGAACGTCCAGATCAACCGGATGACGCGTGAGAATGTCCTGATAGAGAATCACGGCCTCGTCATAACGTCCGCGCGACGAGAGAAGACGGGCTAAGGCTCCCCGTGCCTCATCATCGTCTGATCGCTTCGTCAGGTACGCTCGGTACGCGGCGATTGCCTCGTCATATTGCTTGGCAGCTTCGAATGCGCGCGCCCGAGCCACGGTGTTTGTGTCCTGGGGCGGGGCTTTGGCGGAGGCTGCACTTGCCGTCGCCACTCCGACCCAACCGACAAGGCACACGATCAGTACAATTGGTAAGGCCCCCCGCGATTGACCGATCATGGTTTGCCCTCGGCCAGCGCCTGGAACCCTTCGAGATCATGAATCAGCACTCCAGCCAGGCTGGCATGAGGCATCGCTTTGAGCGCCTCATCCCAGAACTTAAGTACGGCTGTTTGGCTTTGGCCCGCGAAGCTGAGTCTTTCGGGTGAGACCGTCACCCGGTGATGCACACGGAACCAGTCGGAACTATCGCTCTCCACAGGCGGCGTCCGGAAGATCACGTGCCGGTTCGGGCGATCCAAATAGGCATCGCCGAGATCGCGTCTTGGTGTTCGCTTCAGCACGACGTGCCGTTCAATAGGAAGAGGCCGTGTTTCGATAGCCAACCAGATCGGCACGCCTGCGAGGTCTCCATACCGCAGATTGTCCTCCGCAATTGCTTGAAGCTCAGTCGCGTCGGTCCGGTAGGTCATCACCGCGACCTCGTCCACTCGGTCTATGACCGAGAACGCGACGGGCCGATCTCGCACCACCTGCGAAGTGAACCAAAACGGCATCACGATTGAGAAGCGAGTTCCGGACAAGACCGCCTTGATGGCATCCACCGTGTCCAGGTAGCGAGAATACGCCCCCTTCGTCCATCGCCCAGCCCTCCAGCAGATACGGTTCAAGATCCAACTGGACCCCGTCGAGGCTCCGCCTGTCGACCATTGTGAGCAGTTTTTGGATCTTGGCGATCAACGGCCCCGGAGCGTCAACCGCCTCCGGGTAGCCGTCCAAGGCAAAGACCTCGATGTGACGGCCGTGCGCGGTATTCAGAAAACGCGCATATGCCTTCCAAAGACTCTCCGGATCGTTTATGTCGGGCATCTGCACAAGGATGCGGTGGCACCCTTGGCGCAGGCACGAGTCCAACATCGTATCGGGAGCCTTTAAAGCCTCGCGGTATTTCCAGACCCAATAACCACGCTTCGTCTGCGCTTGGCGAGCAGCCCCGACATGTTCGACAGTGAGGCTTTCCAGGATCACATGAGCGTCCCGGGTCTCAGGAATGATCGAGGCGGCAACCACGCGGCGCAAGTCGAGTCGCCGGGCGGATGACCGCAGTGCAACACGAAGATCAAACCTGCCGTTCACGCGGATCACCGGCACCGCGCTCTCGCGGCGCTCCGATGCTTCATCGATGAGGCTGATGAGGAGAGGTTCTGTGGTTTCTCCGCGGAGATGCAGTGTGTCATACGAAAGCAAATCTTGCGGAGCATCTCCCTGGCGAAGCATCAAGACATGACCGCACAGGTTTTTAACCCGGGAGGTCGTGTCGAGGACAATCGCGCCCAGCTTGCGTTCCGACGACGCGTCGCACTCTCCAAAGGCCTTGACGTTGGTGACCATCTTCAGCAGATCGACTGTGGCCGTGGAAGGCCGCACCGGAACCGCCATCGGGGACCCAGGTATGGTCTTCAATATGACGGTAGGCGACCTGCCGTCCGGGTAGATGATCTCAATTTCCTGGATGTCCACGGGGATCGGTCCTCTTACGGGGACACTCTCAGCCGACGCACCTACGGCACCGCATGCCAAGCTCCAAATAGCGACACTCAGTGCAACCCACCTCACGTCTGTGAATGACTTTGAACTTCCGCCGGCGATCGCGTGAATCCTCGGCGATCCATCACTCCCCAATCGGTCCGTCCTTGAAAAAACTTCAGCAACCCACGCAGACGCCAGTAGACGGTGCATTGCCGGTAACCGATCGGCTCCAAGAGAGTCCAGGCCAATAACAGCAAGCGATCGGAGAGCGTCTCCGAACGCCGATAGATCACCTCATCCATTGCCAATGTTGCGATGGTTAAAATCAGGCCAAAGCCGTAGGCAACGCAGCAGAACAAGATGGCAAACTGTATGTCCACGGCGCCGAGCAGAAGACCGACTCCCACCGCGAGAAGACCGGTGGCCTCTACCACGGGCGCGAGGAATTCAATAAACACAAAGTATGGATAGACCACCAGGCCCAGGACGCCGTAGCGCCGATTCAGCAAAAGTCCGCGGTGACGCCACAGAACATTGGCAAGACCTCGGTGCCATCGGTCCCGTTGTCGGCCGAGGTTAAGGAACGACTCGGGCACCTCGGTCCACGCGACTGGATCGGGAATGAATTCTATTCGCTGAACGTTGCCCTGTTCGTATCCAAGGCGCCTTATCTTCACTACTATTTCCATGTCCTCGGCGACGGTGGCTCTCGTATAGCCCCCAACAGCCATGACTGCCTGCCGCTTGAAGAGCCCGAAGGCGCCTGAGATGATCATATTTCCACCTAGTGAATTCCACCCGAGCCTACCAAAAAGGAATGCCCGGAGGTACTCTACATGCTGCATGCCTGCCAGCGGCCGAGGCGGGACTCGACATTTGACGACCCGGCCTCGCAAAACAGAGGATCCATTGACGACCCGAATCGTTCCTCCCGCGGCCACCACGTCATGCCCCGTCAAGAAGGGCCGCACCATACGTTGCAGAGCATCCGGCTCGATCATCGTATCCGCGTCGATCGCGCAGACCAGATCGCCGGTTGCCAGATTGAGTCCGGCATTCAGTGCGTCCGCCTTGCCACCCTTTTCCTTATCGGCGACCAATAGACTGGGATGGCTCTGCGAGCGATATAATTGCTTGATGGTCCTGGTTTGTAGGCGGCGGTGAAAAATTGAATGGATTGGAATGAGGTCAAATTCCCGCTGCAGCACCTCTATCGTCTGATCACTGGACCCATCGTTGATAACGATGACTTCCAAATTCGGATAGTACAGGCCAAGCAGCGCCCGCACGCTTTCGGCAATCGTCGAGGCCTCATTGTGGGCCGGCGCTAACACGGTAATGGACGGCACGACGCGAGAGCTTAATAGTTTCCAGCGACTTTCACCTCTGATGGTCAGAACGTGCCGCCGAATTTCCCAGGCCGCGCTGAGCAGCAACACACCATAAAAACCATTAATCGCCAAGAAATAAATCAGGATTCCCCAGTTGAGAAAAACCAGCCAGCCCTCAATAAGCGCTGTAGACATTATGAGGCCGACGGCAAGAGCGCCGTCGTCTCCGGTATATCCAGGACCTGTCTGGCCATGTCCGAGGCGAAGCCGTCTTTTTCGGAGAGCGCCCGGCGCAGAAACAAAATGCCCGGAGCGCCCACGGCGCGCAACGCCAAGGCTGACTCCCGCCTCACGGTCCATTCCTGATCCCGGAGCGCTGTAGCCAGACGGCTGGCCGCCGGCCAATGGCCGAGGGCACCCAACGCCCGAGCGGCCTCCGTTCGGACTTCCGGAGCAACATCATCGAGCCGTTCGATTAACGCATTCACGACATCCTTTCCGCCGAGTGCTCCGAGTAAGGCGACGGCCCGCAAGCGCACCGTCAGAGACTCATGACCGGTCAGAGTGAGCGCGACCGGCAGGAATTCAGGCGCAGACAGGCCCAGCGCGACGGTCAGCGCCGGCTCGAGAGAGGCCTGCTCAGAATGGCTCGAGAGGTAATCGATTAACGGCTCTATTACGGGAACTCCCATGCGAAGGAGGGAGTCTTGCGCGGTGTAGTAGCACAAAGTCGCTTCATCACGAAGCAAGTCCAACAGATGTGTAATGAGAAGGGGTGATGGACACTCAGAGGCCCATTCCGCAGCCTGAGCCCTGACGATGGGGTGAGCATCGGTCAACAGCGTCAGGATCATGGCGTGGGGATACCCCAACGCAGTGCAGAAGCGCGCGCCGCGAAGCCGTCGCCACCACCACCGACTGCGGCACTGCTTGAACGCCCGTCTTACAAGCCCCAGCCCGATAGCAAGTCCGGAAAGCCTCTCGCGTTGAGCGCCGCTGAGACTGGGAAGGATCTCGGCTAGCAACCGTAACTGCAGCCTCGCAGGAAGGTGTTCAAACTGTTGGTATCCTGTGCGCGGCATCTCTTCTTCAAGTAGCGATGCCAATCTTACATGGGCTATGGCAAGTAGGCGCTTGCTTCGTTTTCTCTCGCGCCAAAGCCAGAGCCCGTGTCCCACGACGAGCGCGACGCCGAGCAGAATAAAGATTCCCTCAACGACCACGATGGCGCGGAGCATGTCAGCAAGGAAGCCAGAAGAAATACTCATAGCTCAATCGCCCGACGCACAAGCTGCATTAACACCGGCATGCTGAAAGGTTTAGCGAGATGGTCAAACGCCCCAAGCTCGAGGGCCTTCAGCACCTCCGTTTCGAGTGCACGGGCGGTCAGTACGATCACCTTGGTGCGACGCAGGATTTGATCGCTGGCCAGCTGTCTTAACACCCCAAATCCATCCAGGCCGGGCAGACTCACGTCCAGCAAAATGACTTTAGCCTTCAGACGCGGCTCGCGCCCGCACATTGCCTCGACAGCGGCCTGGCCATCCGTTAGGCAGTGGGTGGTATAGCCGCGAATTTTGAGTGTATGGGATAAAAGCGCAGTGAGGGCCTCATCATCGTCAACCAGCACGACATCTACTTGCTTGACGACCGGCGCCTGATCGCCCTGCCAGCCGGCGGGGAGCACCCGATTTCTTCCCGCTGCTTGGGCATGGCACAGCGCGTCGCTAGCGGCGCGATATAATTCCTGCAGAGTGGATCCATCGACCGGATACTCGGCAACCCCCGCACTGAACGTAGCCACAAATGCGGCTCCTTTCTCGGCGGGAAATCCCTTTTTCTGAAATGCGGCCAGAATCTGGTCAAGGCGGTGCACCCCGTCGCTCCGTGTCATGCCGTACATCACCGCTACAAACTCCTCGCCGGCCCATCGCGCGACGATATCTTCTCCCCGGAAGGAACTCAGCAGGATCTGCCCCAACGTCCTCAACACCGCATCCCCGATGGCATGCCCTTCGCGGGTGTTAATCAGCTTCAATTTGTCTATGTTCAAAACGGCCAAACTGATTGGCTGATGATGCCGATCGGCCAGTTTCAGCAATCGGGTCACCACCCCTTCCGATTTGGTCCGCGTGGCCACGCCGGTAAGGGAATCGGTCTCGACCAGGCTGGTCTTCATCCGCATGCGCTCTAACCGATTTCGAATGCGCGCCAGAAGTTCGGGGCCGGCAAAAGGTTTCGGAATATAATCATCAGCCCTGACAGCGAAGATCTTGTGAACTGATACTGAATCCGTGTGTGCAGTGAGACACAGAATAGGCAATGCGGACCAACGGGGATCGTTTCGCACCATATGGCACAGCTCCATGCCGCTCAGACCAGGCATGTCGATATCCAGGATCAACAGATCCGGCGACGTTTTTTCTAACGCCTCCCAAAAGGTGAGCGCATCGCCGTGGGCGACAACCGTAAACCGCGGCGGCCGAAGAAACATGTCCAGCGCAGCCAGGACGAGAGGGTCGTTCTCTACCACCAAGATCTTCGCCCTATCGGCTTCTGCGTTTTGTAGAATTTGTGCCGTGAGTTCTACGATTTGCTGGGATGTGGCCGGTTTCTGCAGAAACGCCTGGCTTGCCCACCGCGCTACTCCAACCCGATCCACTAGGGAATCCTGAAGAGCTAGCACCACCAGCGGGACCTCGGGCCATCGGGCCGCCACGGTGGCGAGGGCATGTGCAGGGCTATGGGAAACCTTCACGTCAATTAGGATAATGGTTGGCCGCATCTCGAGGCTCTGTTCAAGGCCGAAGATCGTCGTTCGCTGAACCTGCAATCCGCGAGCCGCGGAATCGATGGCAACACGCTTAGCCAATTCGGCATCGTCACTAATCATCAGCATGCGCTGCGTAGGGCCCGGGGTCAGCAATCGTTTTTCAGCGGAAGACTGGTCAAGGTGAGGCCGTAAGGCAACCACCAATTGGGACAGTCGGAGCGCCTGCTCCGGTTGCACGAGGTCATCGCCATGCAATAGCTCTTCGATCTCACGAGCCAAGTCCGTGCCGAGCGGATAACCATAGATCCCCAGTGAAGCGGCGAGCTTATGCGCTTCCCGTTCCGCTTGACGTCGCAAGCCCTGATCAAGCGCCTCTTCTAGGACGGCCGTGGCAGCCCGCTCCAGCACGGCGATACGCTCAAGCATCGTATTTTCGAACCGCTCCCACAGTTGTTTCGTCATAGCCGCAAGGCTGACTTCCGTATCGTGTTCGAGTTCATGCTCGGGTACGACGGCTGCAGGCGTTCCTTGGTCCACAGGTTTCTTACTGCTCATGCTGTGCGTTCACCTGTTCCTTCCCAAATTTTACTGGCCTTTCAAGGGATTCAATGAGTTTTGAAATGGCCATAAGTCTGGTTGTTTTGATGGAGGCTGACAAGATGTAGGCGTTCTATATTAGGACAATATAACTAGATATTATCTAATTCAAGTTTTGACTCAATACGGACGCGTATGTCTCACTACACTTCAATCTTCAACGACCCTTTCAATCGAATTAACGCCTGGCTGTGCAGTTGGGACACCCGCGATTCCGTGACCGAGAGCGCTTTGCCGATCTCTTTCATGGTGAGCTCTTCATAGTAGTAGAACGTCAAGACCATCCGCTCCTTATGGGGAAGCGCCTCTATCGCCTCTGCCAGTTGTTTCCGTTTAGAAGCGCTGACCAACTCGATCAAGGGATCCTTCGCAGAGGGATCGCCCATGCACTGGAGCAATGTGCGTGGCTCCGGCTCCTGACTCTGGAGATCGTCAAGACTCAGGACAAACGCGCCCTGCGAACGGACCACAAAATCAGTGAACTGTTCCTGGTTGAGACCCATCGCCTCTCCGATTTCCTCCTCCGTCGGCGGCCGGCCATGTTGCTTCTGGAGTCCATCACAGGTGCGCTGGAGCAGCGTGATCCGGTCGCGCACCGAGCGCGGGATCCAATCCATGGATCGGATTTCATCGAGCATCGCTCCGCGGATTCGGTACTCGGCATACGTTTTAAATTTCGCCTCGCGCGTCGGATCGTACCGATCGAAGGCATTCAGCAATCCGATCAGGCCGACGCTGAAGAGGTCCTCGGCGTCGAGATACGATGGAAGCCGAACCGCTAGCCGTGACGCGAGGTATTTAATCGTGGGCGCGAATTCCTTGATCAGCGCCTCCCTGCGTTCCTCATAGGCCTGCCGGGCCGCCGGTGATTTGGCAGTGTTTCCGACGATCATCATATTGGCTGATCCTTCCTCAATAGACTTTTCCAGAAAAACTGCAGGCCGCCTTTGGGGCTCTCGGGCAGAGGCCAATCGGCGACATCGTGCGCAAGGCCGAGGAATGCCTGGGCGGCCTTCGACTGGGGGTACAACTCGACCAACGGCCGTTGTTGGCACACGGCTTCGACTAAGCGATGGTCATAGGGAATGCTTCCGAGAAAATCGATTGAGATATGAAGAAACCGCTCGGCGACGAGACTGAGCTTGCGATAGACATCCCGACCGTCGGTCGGAGTCCGGGTCATACTGACCAGCAAACGGAACCGCCGTTCGCTGTGTTGCGTGGACAGAACTTTCATGAGCGCGTACGCGTCGGTGAGAGAGGTAGGTTCCGGCGCCACCACCACGATGATGTCCTGCGCCATGGTAGCGAACGACGTGACGTTGCGGCCGATCCCTGCGCCCGTGTCGATCAACAGCACGTCCGTCTGCTCCTGCAGGTCGTCCATCTCCGACTGCAGTTCGCGCATCTGGGGGTCGGTCAAGGCCGTGAGATTCTGGAACCCGGAGCCGGCCGGAAGGACGGTGATTCCGCCGGGACCCGAAACCAGCACATCGCGGAGACGCCGTTGTCCGGTCAGCACGTCCGCAAGACTGTACCGGGGTGTCAGTCCCAGGAGGACGTCGAGATTGCCCAGTCCCAGGTCGGCATCAAGCACCATCACCCGCCGCCCGAGATGCGCGAGCGCCACCGCCAGATTCGCGGTGACGTTCGTTTTACCGACCCCTCCCTTCCCGCTTGTGACGGCCACGACGCGGATGGAATGGCCGGGTGCTTTCATGGCCACGGCTTGTCGCAAGGTCGTTGTCTGATCCATTCGCTCTCCTCTTTACTCAGTGCTTTTTTTGCCGGAGCGACGGCCAAGAGCCCAGCCGAGCGCTCCCAGAAGATTTCTTTGAGGCGCCGGTTCTTGAGCAACCATCGGGACGTTTTTTATTGTTTCCACAGGAACGTTCGGTGTGTACCCGGAGAGAGCCTGGACCCCGGGTGGGACTTTCTTCACTGCCGTGATTCCCTCCAACAGCACCTCGGCGAGAAGCTCAGGGGTCGCGACTTCAAGGTCTTCCGGCACCCGCTGCCCTGTGCTGAGGTAAGAAAGCGGCAGGCCTGTCCGTTGAAGCACATTAAAGAGGCTTCCGTATTGCGTCGTTTCGTCAAGCTTGGAGAAGATCAAGCTTTTCACCGGCAATGTCATGAAACGGTCTAAGACGACGGTCAGATCCGCTTCACGAGTGGCCGCCGACAGCAGCAGATGGGCCTCCACCTCGCGATTGGGCCCGACGAGTTTTTTGAGCTCGCGCATCGCGGCTTGATCCAGAGGGCTTCGTCCCGCCGTATCAATAAGAATCAGATCGGCCGACCTGCGCATTCGAAGCAGCCCGGCCAGGTCTTCACAGGTCAGGGCCACATCGACGGAGAGCTTCAGGATCGTGCCGTAGACCCGTAACTGCTCGACCGCGGCGACGCGATAGGTATCCAAGGTGATCAGCGCGACCTTGCGTTTCTGCTGGAGCGCGTAGAGGGCGGCGAGCTTCGCAATGGTCGTCGTCTTGCCTACTCCGCTGGGCCCGACAAGCATGACGGCCTTCGATGTTCCGTCCTCTGCCAGTAACGGGCCGGAGATCCTTACCTCCCTGGCGATAAGAGCGAGGAGAGACGCCCGCAACCTCTGGGTCAGTTGCTGATCTTCCAGTGGCAGGTCAACATGTAGTTGCTGAATCACGTTGAAGACCACATCAACAGCCAACCCCGTATCGAGCAGCCAGTCATAGGCGGCTTTGAGCGGCGTGGTCATCTGCTCAACAAAGAGATCCCGGTCGTTTTTCACCAGGGTCCCCACCAGGCGTCGGACTCCCCGCAGATCTTCTTCAAATGCCGTCCAGCCTTCGCGGTCGCCGGATGCCGGCACAGACAAGCGGCGAAGATCCCTTAGCTCTTCTCTGATCTGCGCGAGGTCTTCCCGGATCGCCTCAACCCCGTCGGCGCTCTGCATATGCTCAGAGAAGGATGAATTTAAGCGTGCAGGCTCCTGTCGACCCTTCTGGAGATTCTCCCAGCCTCGCACCAGCCTTCCATGTGACAGAATCGCTTCTGTCAACCCGCGCGGCCTTTCGTCAGAACGGCCGCCTTCCGCAGGCCGCCCACCCGCCCCGGACGCGCCGGGACGCGTCCCTTGCCCATAACCGGAACCTGCCGCAGCAGGCTCTTTTCCCGAGGAACGCGTCCTTGCTGAATCCGCTCCTTCCCGATCCACAGCAGCAGTCACCTCCACCAGCGCCCGGCTGAAGAGGCCAAAAGCGCCGCTGGCGCACTTCACCTCCTGCGTTGAAAGGATCACAGCGGCAGGGCCCAGCTCTTCTTTCACGGCCCGTAAAGCTTCTCTCATGTCCAGCGCGCGAAACGTCTTAATTTGCATCGGTCACCTTCACCATCTCGAGGGACTGCAAGCGCACCTGTCCCTCCACTTCATTGAGTGACAACACGGGGAGCGATGAGAGTCCCCGCTCGATCAAACGCCGCAGGTACGGGCGTAACGGCGGCGAGCACAGCAGCACCGGCTGCACCCCGCGCCCGATCGCGCGCTCGGCCGCCTGCTTGATCGCTGCCTGCACCCGTTGGGCGAGGCTGGGCGCGATCGAGAGATATGAGCCTTGTCCGTGAGTCTGTATGGCTTCGGACAACTGCCGATCCAGCGTCGGATCCAAGCTGATCACGCTCAGTGATCCGTCGCCCCCGAGATGCTGGTGCGTAATTGTCCGGGCCAGCGCCTGCCGGACGTGTTCGGTCAGGATGTCGATATCTTTGGTCGTGGACGCATAGTCGGCCACGGTCTCAAGGATCGTCCGCATGTCCCGAATCGGCACCCGTTCGCGCAGAAGATTTCCCAGCACTCGGACCAATCCACCCAGGGTAATGGTCTGGGGAATCAGCTCCTCGACAACCTTTGGTGCAATCTTGGCCATGCTATCGAGGAGCGCCTGGGTTTCCTGACGGCCGAGGAGTTCGTGGGCGTGCCCTCTGATCAACTCCGTGAGATGGGTGGTGATTACCGACGCCAGATCGACGACGGTGTAGCCCATGAGCTGGGCCTGCTCGCGCTTGGAATCCGGCACCCAGAGCGCCGGCAGCCCAAAGCATGGCTCCTTCGTCGCGATGCCTTCGAGACCTTTCTCCGCGGTGCCCGGATCAATTGCGAGCACGTGCCCCGTCATGACTTCGCCCCGTACCACCTCCGCGCCTTTGATCAGGATCGTGTAGCCGTTCGGTCGCAGCTGCAGATTGTCGCGGATGTGAATCGGAGGCGCCATGAAGCCCAAGTCCTGGGCGATTTGCTTACGTATCGCTTTGATCCGTTCCAGCAGTTCTCCGCCCCGCTCCGCGTCCACCAAGCCGATCAATCCGTACCCCACCTGCAGTTCCATCAAGTCCACCGGCGCCGGAGCCTCCGACTCCCCGGGCTTCGCCGCGCCGGCGGCGGCCGCACCCTCTAGCGCTATGGGTTCCATTGCCTCCGTGAGCGCCTCGGCGGCCTTCTCTTTGCGGAGCTTGTAGCTGAGCCCGCCCAGGAGCGCCGCGAGGAATAAGAAAGCCGCATGAGGGAGCCCCGGAACCAGCCCGAGAGCTCCCAGTAGCACCGCGGCGGTGGTGATGGTTTTCGGATTCATCAGCACCTGCCGGGCCATTTGCTCCCCGAGATTCGATTCGGAGGCCGCACGGGTCATGATCAAACCAGAGGCAGTGGACATAAGCAGCGCGGGGACTTGAGCCACCAACCCTTCGCCGACCGTAAGGATGGTATAGTTTTGGGCAGCCTGCACGATGCTCAGACCCTGCTGAAGCACACCGATCGTCAGGCCGCCAATAATATTAACCAGGATGATGATCACAGCGGCGATCGCATCGCCCCGGACAAACTTGCTCGCGCCATCCATGGCGCCATAGAAATCCGCCTCATCGGCGATTTCTTTGCGACGGCGTCGCGCTTCGCCCTCATCGATCATCCCCGCGTTCAGATCCGCGTCGATGCTCATCTGTTTGCCGGGCATGGCGTCTAAGGTGAAGCGAGCTGCGACTTCCGCAATGCGGCCTGCGCCTTTCGTGATCACGACGAAATTCACAATAACCAGAATCGAGAAGACCACGATGCCGACCGTGTAGTTTCCGCCCATGACGAAATTGCCGAACGCAAGGATGACATCGCCCGCGGCCGCCGCCCCTTCGTTGCCGTGCAGAAGGATCAGGCGAGTCGCGGCGATATTCAGGGCAAAGCGCAGCAGTGTCCCGACCAGCAGGATCGATGGAAAGGAGGAGAACTCTAATGGCCGGCGAACATGCATCGACACCAGTAGAATCACCACTGAGAGCGTGATGCTGAGAGTCAAAAGGAGATCGAGGACGAATCGCGGCAACGGAAGCAGCATGACCATGAGGATGCCGACGACGCTCACCGAAAGGACCAGATCGCCGTTCTTTAGCCAGTCCGGTCCGGCCGCCATAGTCCCTGTTTTTGTCATCGCGTTGGCCATGCTACAAACCTAGATCCTTCACTTCGTTCAGGATGACAGGGAAATGGTTGACCATCTCTAGAGCCGTCCCTTCGCTCGCAACAGCATGGCGAGGATTTCGGCTACTGCCTGATACAGATCTGCCGGTATCTCCTTGCCGAGATCGACCAGTTCATTAAGGCTCCTGGCCAAAGGCTTGTTCTCGATGATCGGCACACCGTGCTCGGCGGCCACCTCTCGGATGCGCTCGGCAATGTAGCCCGACCCCTTCGCCACCACCGTCGGCGCCGCCATCCGCGTCCCCTCATATTTGAGAGCCACAGCCACGTGAGTGGGATTCGTGATGACCACGTCGGCCTTGGGCACTTCCTGCATCATGCGTTTTCTTGCCTGTTCGCGCTGGAGGGCTCGGATGCGCGACCGAATCATCGGATCGCCCTCAGATTCACGGTGTTCCTCCTTCACCTGTTGCTTGGTCATCCGCAAATCTCGTCCGAGCTGCCATCGCTGGAATGCGTAGTCGGCCATCCCCAGTACGCCAAGCGCGCCGGCCATCCACATCGTCAAGGACAACGCGAGTTTTCCCGCGTGGAAAAGCACCACTGTCGGCTCCATCTGGAGCATGAGAGGCAGCGCCAGGATCTCGTCCTTAAGATTCCAATAGACGACTGCTGTTACGATTCCGATCTTGAAGATAGTTTTGGGCAGCTCCATGAGCGCGCGCATCGAGAAGATGCGCTTAAATCCGGCGAGCGGGCTCAATTTCATAAGGTCCCATTTGAGCTTTTCGCTCGACAAGACCAAACCGCCCTGCACGATCTGGGCGCCGATCGCCACCGCCGTCAACACGAGACCGAACGGCACCACTATGGTGAGGACATCGCGCCCGGCGTACATCGCCAGTGTCTGAAAGGTGCTCTCCGTCACCTTCGTGGTGCCGGCGGTAGCAAGCCATTGCCGCATGGTAGTTGCTAACTGCCCGAACGCGTACACGCCCATGAGACTCCCAGAGGCGACGATCGCCGCCAGCGATAACGCCATGGAGAGCTCCCGGCTGCTTGCGACCTGGCCCTTTTTTCGCGCATCCTCGATGCGCCGCGGAGTTGCCTCTTCAGTACGTTCTCCCGCTTCGTCACTCATTGCGCAGGTCCCATTAAGGAAAGCAGCCCCTGAAGCGTCGGACCGAGACCGCGCAAATTAGCTTCCGCGATGGTCCCGAATAACGGCAGGGAGAGCCCAAGCACGAGCAGGCCGACACCGATGGTCACCGGAACGTTATTCAGCATGACGTTGAGTTGGGGGATGCTCCGCCCAAGGATTCCCATTCCCAATGTCACGATAAAGAGCGCCGTCATCACGGGCGCTCCTATTTTCAAGGCGAGGACGAACATGCCGACGCCAAGGGTCAATATCGCTTCTACAAGCCGGCCGCTGAAGTGGAACTGCAGGGGAGGCACAAGCTGAAAACTTGCTACGAGGGCTTCAAACATCATGTGATGGCCGTCGATCGCGAGGAAGACCAGCATGCCCAGCATGCCCATGAACTGCCCGACAATCGGGACGCTTCCCCCCCCTTGAACAGGATCGAGGGCGCCGATCAAGTTGATGCCCATCTGAACCCCGATCAGCTCCCCGGCAATCTCGAACGCAGTCATCACAAAGCGGATCGCAAACCCAAGCACCATTCCGATCATGAATTCAGTGAACATGAGAGGCAGAATCTGCGGGGACGAGATGCTGAGGGGAACATGATCCGACACCATCGGAAAAAGAATGACCGTGATGCCGATGACTAATCCGATCCGAACCTGAAGCGGCACGGTGCGGCTGCCGATGGCGGGTATCGCAACCAGAATCCCCCCTACCCGAATCAAAATCACCCAAAACAGCGGGAGGTAGTCCTGGATCAATGGGAGTAGATTCGCCATGGGTTACTTGGCGTACATGGGGATGTTGTTCAGGAGAGTGACCGTGTAGCCGACGCCCAGGCTCATCATCCAGGGGAAAAACAGGAGGAAAGCTAAAAAGACCGCGAGGATCTTTGGAACAAAGCTGAGGGTCGCTTCATTGATTTGCGTGACCGCTTGAAAGACGCTGACCAGCAGCCCTGCCCCGAGGCTGAACAGTAACATGGGAGCCGAGAGCAAGATCATTGTCTCGATGGCAGAGCGGCCGAGTTCCATGACCATCTCCGGCGTCATGGCACGAAGCTCCCAACCAGTGAGCCGACCACCAGCAGCCATCCGTCGGCGAGTACGAAAAGCACCAGCTTGAACGGGATCGAAACCAGCACCGGCGGAAGCAGCATCATGCCCATGGACATCAGCACACTGGCCACGACCATATCGACGATCATGAACGGGATCGCGATCACGAAGCCGATCTGAAAGGCGGTGCGCAGTTCTCCGACGATAAACGCTGGAACCACGATGTGAATCGGGATGTCGTCCGGGGTTTTGGGCGGCGCAAGCTTGGCGATACGCACAAACAGGGCAAGATCTTTCTCTCGGACCTGGTTGAGCATGAATTGCCGCAGCGGCTTGGCTGCCCGCGTCAGCGCTTCCTCTTGCGAGATTTTCTGGTCGAAATATGGCTGAAGGGCATCCGCGTTAAGTTTGTCCCAGACGGGGCTCATGATGAAGAATGTGAGGAACATCGCGAGGCCGACCAGGACCTGGTTCGGGGGCACTTGCTGCGTGCCCAACGCCTGTCGCAGAAACGCCAGGACAATCACGATGCGCGTGAAGGAGGTGACCATGACAAAAAGCGCCGGAGCAAGCGAGAGCACGGTCAACAGGAGCACGATCTGCATCGCCACGGACGGTCCGCCGGCGCCGGCTTCCCCGACTTGGATCGAAATCACCGGCAAGGGAGGCGACGCTCCCAGAGCAGTCCCCAGCCAGCCGAGCGCCATCAGCATCACAAGCCCGATCACCCCCAACATCCGCATTTTCACCGGGGACTCCGTGCGATGAACCGCTGCCGACAGTCGCTCAGCGCGTGGGCCCAGCGCGCCTGCCAGGAATCAGCCAGGGACGGCGGCCGCGGTTCGAGAAACTCCGACTCGAAAAGCGAGGGCTCGTCCATTACTTCGGTATCGGCCTTGTCGAATTGGGTCAACAGCACCAATTGCTGCGCGGTGGCTCCGACGACGAGAGTGCGCCCGGCTATTTCAATCACCAGGACGCTGCGGCGGCCGCCCAAGGCCAGGGAGCCAGCCATGCGGATGGATTGCCTCGGAAGCCGCGCAACCAGGCTTGTGCCCAGCCAGCGGCGCGCCACCGCTGCCGCCAGGAGAACAAGCGCCAGCACCACGGCCAGAGATGAAACCATCTTCACCAAGCTGTTTGTTAAATCCACTGTGTCCTCGGTTCTGTTAGATGTGTGGCCGTGAACTTATTGGAGATGCCGTACACGCTCCATCGGACTGATGACGTCCGTCAGGCGCACGCCGAGCTTCTCGTTCACCACGACCGCTTCCCCGCGCGCGACCAATTTCCCGTTGACCAACACTTCCATCGGCTCGCCCGCCAACTTGTCCAGCTCAATCACCGATCCCTGCCCGAGCTGCAGCAAATCGCGGATCAACATGCGCGTGGAGCCGATCCGCACAGACAGCTGCAGAGGTATATCCAGGATAAAGTCGACGGGATTCGGGGTGCCGGTCGGGGCGGTCGGCTCAAGCGTCGGGAAATCGGCAGGGCGTGCGGCCGCCGCGGCTGCCGCCTTGTCTTCTGCGACGGTACTGGCTTCGCTCTCACTCATGTTTTCTCCTCTTGCGCTCTCATTCTCCGGACGTGATCATGGAGACCACTTGGAGCGCTTGTTGTCCCTTCACCACACCGAGCGTGCCTTTGAACCTCGGAATGTTCTCGATCGACGCCACGACCGGATCGCCATAGCTCTTGTCCAGAAGAACGACGTCGCCGAGCGCAAATCCCATGAGATCTTCGACATGAATCGTGGCTTGGCCCAACTCCACGGCGATTTCCATAGAGCAGTACTGGATCTCTTCACGCAACCGAATCGCCCAGTGCTGATCCACTTCGTACTGATCGTTCATGAAGCCGGCATAGAGCTTCTCCTTGATCGGTTCCAGCATGGAGTACGGATAACAAAGAAAGAACTCTTTCGTGATATCCGCGATTTGAGCTGTAACGTGACGACCAGGGCCAATTCGCGAGCCGTAATGACCATCGCGAATTGGGGATTGCTCTCGACCCGCAGAACCTCGGCTTTAATGGCGTGGGCGCCCTTCCAGGCTTTCTCCAGATCCAGAAGAGCAAGAGCGCCGATATTGCGAATGATCCTGAGCTGAATCGGCGTGAAGTCCCGACCTTCCGGCTTGACGTCACCCTGCCCGCCGCCGCCGAAGTAATAGTCCGTGAGCAGGTACACCAGCGAGGCATCCATCGCCAGCAGACCATTGCCGCGCAACGGGTCCATTTTGAAGATGACCAGTGAAGATGGAAGGGGAAGTCGACTCATCAGCACTCCAAACTTCACGATTTCAGTGCCCAGGATCTTGACGTCGAGAGAACGATGCAGAGATCGGGTGAAGGTGGCTGTCAAAAGTTTCGTAAACCGATCATGGATAATATCCAGCGCGGCCATACGGCCACGGACCACTCGGTCCTGACCAGCAAAGTTAAAAGCGGTGATCGCCGCCGGCGCTTCTGTCTCCCCCTTCGGGCTCGGTCTCCACGGCGCCGGTGGCAACGCCCTTTAACAGCGCGTCGATCTCATCCTGGCTTAGGATCTTTTCGCTCATTGCACCACGAACTCGGTAAAGTAGGCGTTTCTGGCCTGACCGTTCGCCAGCAGGGCGTTGATTCGAAGCAGGATTTCATCGCGAAGCTGTAACTTTCCTGCCGTGGGCTTGAGCATCTGGGTTTCTTTGCTGCTCAAGAGAAGGAGCACCGCATCCCGCACCTGGGGCATGCGCTCTCCCACCTCCGCTTTCACGAGCGGTCCGTCAAGTTCGAGCTTGATTGTGACTTTCAGGAAACGCGGTTCAGCATCAGCCAGATTGACGATAAAGGGGTCCAAATCGAAGATGGGTCCGATCTTTGTGGTCGTCCCCGCCTCCGGCTTACCTTCGGTGGCTTTCACCTCCCCGGCTTTGTTCTCGTCCCGCTTTCGCCTCCACCTTATGGGGCGCCAAAAATTTGAACCAGGCAAAGGCGCCTCCTCCGCCCACAAGCAACAACACCACGACCCCCACGATGATCCACTTCATGGAGCTTTTCTTCGGCACTACCGCCTCCGCGCCTTCGCCGTCGGTCGCCTCTTTGGTCTTCTCTTTCGTTGCCATACGTCCTCCAGACGACCTTGGTAAAATAACCTAGTACGCTTGACAGAGTGAGCAAGCGATATGCCAGGAATACACGGAATATAGAGGGTGCTACCTCGGGCAACCCCCATTAGATGGACCACTGCCGCCTAGATCACCAATCGCCGTCAAACTTGTCAGGCGGCGTTGTCACCTTCTTGACGTTGCAAAAGAGAAGGATTGCCCCTCGAGAACATAGTTAGGATATGTTTCGCACGTGTATTTATTTAGTCAATTTAGAGCGCAATTGCGCAAGGGAGAGTACAGCTGGACTGACGGAACCTACGCTGAGGCTCCGCGGGATACAGAAACACAAACCGGGACAGGTTCGAGGGGGACCACGGGATAAGGCGCTGTCCACGACTCATAGAAAGGGGACAGGCTACTTTTTTAGGGGTGAGGATGGGGGATGCAGGCTGATGAACCGGAAAAAAAGTAGCCTGTCCCCTTTTGGGCGGCATCCTGATTCCCGACGGGCCCCCGCTCAAACTGGGCGGGCTGCGTCATGCAGCCCGCCCATGAGAGAAGACTATCGCTTCAGATTGACGAGCTCACCGAGAATTTCGTCCGCGGTGGTCACGACCCGCGCATTGGCCTGGAAGCCTCGCTGAGCGCCGATGAGACTGATGAATTCTTCACCTAAGTCCACGTTCGACAGCTCGAGAGAATTCGATAGTGTTCGGCCCAGGCCTGAGCTGTCCGGCTTGCCGATGATCGGCGAACCCGAGTCGCCCGCCTCCGCCACAAGGTTCTTTCCGACTTTGGACAGCCCCTGCGAATTGTTGAAGCGCGCCAGAGCCACCTGGGCCAGCGTCCGCAGCTGGCCGTTGGAAAAACGGCCCGTCACCATGCCGATAGTGTTCACCGACAGCCCCTGGAGCGAACCGGAAGCGTACCCATCCTGGGCCTGATTCACCAATGCGGATAGTGACCCGAACTGCGTCGTCATATCAAAGCCGGTCCCGCCGTCCGTCGTGACGCTAGTCCCGAAATTCGTCTCGAGTGCCAGACCGGCCGTGGCTCCAAGGAAGTCGATTCCATTGCCACCTGCATTGTGATACGTGATCGTGCTCTCGCGGTCGAGCGCGCCGTTGGTGGTAAACGTGATCGTCCCGGATGCCACCAACGCGTTGGCGCCGGAGGCGAAGCCTGCATTCACCGTGACATCGCTGGCATCGGTGACCTGATTATAGTTCCATACGTTCGTCCCGGTCTTCGTGAAATACGTGTTCATGACATGGCCGATGCCGAGCGAGTCATAGACGGTCAAGGCCGTCGAGAAATTCGAGTTCGACGTCGGATCGGCAATGTCAAAAGCGGTCCCGGTGGTTGACACGCCGGTCGTCATGAACGTCGTCGTTCCCAGCGTATCCCCAGCGACCGCCGTGACCACGGCCGTGCCGGTGCTGC
Organism: Nitrospirota bacterium; assembly: GCA_963788195.1. Lineage (GTDB taxonomy): Bacteria > Nitrospirota > Nitrospiria > Nitrospirales > NS-4 > NS-11. Next base: position 270,078 of record CAWBGA010000002.1, on the reverse strand, counting down.
CGGCGCTGTTCGGAACGCCAGTGATGCCTGACGTGAAGGTGAACTTCGAAGTATTGATGTCATATGCGGCCGTGAAACCGTCATAGGCGGCATCTTTGAATGGATCTACCGCGTTCATAGCGCGCACGGCAGTCTGGATCGCCGAAGCCAGCCCGGCTCGTGGTCAACCCGGCGGCCACGGTGACGACCTGGGCGCCGTCGCCATTGAGGTTGATGTTAAATGACAGGTTGCCTGCCGCGCTGGTTGTCGCGCTCGCGGCTGATGAGACGAGGGTCGCTTCCACCCCGACGGGATCGGATTGCGAATTCACATTCGCCGAAATGTCAATCTTCGTTGTGGCATTCGGTGGCGAGGTGGTCGTGGACAGATTGATACCGTCGATGCTGCCCGTAATCTGTCCCAGAGCGTCCGCCTGGAAGCCCTGGAGTTTCAAGCCGTCGGGGTTCACGACATCACCGTCCTTGTTGACATTGAATTGGCCGGCGCGCGTATAAAAGGCCGCGCCCGAATTATCCTTCACCTGAAAGAACCCGTTACCGTCCACCGCCATATCGAGGGCGTTGTTGGTGGTCTGTAACGATCCCTGCGTAAAATTGGACTGAATGCCGGACAAGAACACCCCGATGCCGCTGGAGGTGGAGCCGGACGCGCCGCCCAAGCTGGAATTGACGATGTCGGCGAAATTGGCGCGGCTGGACTTAAAGCCCACGGTGCCGGTATTGGCGATGTTGTTGCCGATGATGGAAAGGTTAGTGCCGTTGGCGTTTAATCCGCTGACGGCGGCGAAGAGTGCTGACAGAATTCCCATGGTCTAGTATCTCCTATGTGCTTATTTACGATTGAACGCTGACAATTGAGCTCGGAAGAACGACCTGCCCGTTATCGAAAATCAGGACCGGACCCGCGGCGTCGTAACGAATGCTATTGACGACACCCGTCGTCTGCGTCGTGGCAGGCACTGCGACACCAGCCGCACCCTTTGCTGTTACCGTAAACGAGTACTGACCGGTCGGTAACGTGTTGCCTGCGTCGTCCTTGCCATCCCACATCGTATTCTGTATACCCGCGGCCTGATTCGTGCCATTCCATGTACGCACCGGCGCTCCCGCCGCGTTGAGCACCTGCACCGTGACTGTTGCGGCATTGCCCTCCAAGTTGAAAGACAGCGCTGAGGGCGTTCCTGGCGTCAAGGAGAATGCAGACCCTTGCGCGGTCACGTGCTTGCCCAACAGGGCCGTAAGATTCGTCGCGTTTGCGGCGCCTTGCTGCTTGATGAAGGCATTCATTGCCGTCGTCATTTGCTTGGTCTGCTCCAATTGGCTGAACTGGGCGAGCTGTGCCATCATTTGGGCATCATCGAACGGGTCAAGCGGATTCTGATTCTTGAGCTGCGCGACCAGCAGGTTGAGGAACTGGTCTTGTCCCAGGGTCTGGTCCGGCCCCTTGATTACTGTCGGCTGCCCTGATGCGCCTTGAATAGAACTTGTTTCTAACATGAAGTCTCCTTGTTTCAGGCAAACAGATTGATGCGATACCGGCCAGAAAGTGGTTCAAGGATGTGATCGGCGTTGGCCATGATTGCTTCGCTGTCCGAGCCCTGTCGGGCCTGAGACTCACGCATGGAACCCGGGGCATCCTCTCGGGATTGGCCATGATCTAGGAATCCGGTCCGGCCGTCCCCAGGTCCGAGCATATCTGGATTTACGAGGGACTCGACATGAAGCTCCTCCAGACGGAGCCCATGCTGTCGCATGGCCTGGTCTAGGACGACGTGGCCGGCGGCAAGAAATTCCCCTAGCCCTCGGTGTTCTACTCCCACCGTTGCCTGGACTTGCTGGGACTGCACGGAAACCTGCACGGTGACGCGGCCCAGGTCCGAGGGGCCGAGATCGAGACGAATCGTCTCCCGAGGCGTTATCGTCGGCAAAGCAGCGGGGGTAGATACCACCGCCGTCGCCTGAGGCGCCGTCCCCTCTGTTACTGGGGCCGGAGATGAGCTGCGACCGGCGATAAACTCGGTGGGAATCTTGTCGCTTACTACCGGCGCAAGCTCTAGAACACTTCCGGTCGTGTCCTCCAAAAGACCCTTCAAGAGGTCATTCCGGTTTTTGTCCATATTTGTCGGCATCGCATCAACCAGGAGTGAAGCCGGCAGCGCGGCTGAGGATCGATCAGGGCTTTTGTCGGTTTTCGCAAGCGCACTCAATGATGCCGCATTAAAGCCGGCATCGTGCACCGCAGCGGTCTCACTCTGATTGTCCACCTCTGCTGCTGATGGAACCGGGGTCATGAATGTTTGAACGCTCTGCTCCTGATCCTGCGTTAGAGCCAGGGGCAGGACCACAGACGGAGTCGGCGCCGGGGTTCCAGGTAGCGTCCGGTCGAGGACCGGCCCTTGGTTATGGCGCTGGCCGGCTTTGAGATCCTTACCAAGGTCCGTTGACAATACGGGTTCTGCGGTAACGTTGCTCGCGTTGAGCTGCACAGAGCTTGCCTGGGTACCAGGCCTCGAGATCCCACTAAGCTCCGCAGCCGACGTTTCGCGAGGCATGGTGATAGCTTGAGGTGCAACCTGTATCGTGACCAGCGCTGGTACGAGCGAGGCTAACATCGATATCTGGTCAGGAGAAGGTTGCGCTTGGGTCTGAGATACGTCCGCAGCCTCTGTATCCGCCTCCTTGACCTCGGCCTCCTTGACAACGGCGAGTTGCGCCAGGACCATTCCAAAAAGTAATCCGGCCGCCGCCGAATCTATCGCCGCAGATGGGACGGTGGCACCGGTGCCCGCAACTACCAGGCCGGCGGTTGCGAGGCTAGCGCCCTTGGCAAGTGCTGGACTACCGGGATTGACGGGGGTTCCTGACACTGAGGGCTGGGTTCCTGCGAGCGTATTGGGCACGACAGCGTTCACAACTTCCATTTTCTGCCTACTTTCTTTCCAATGATGGTTCGGAACCGGTTCGGGGTTCGGCTGCGAGTTTCTCGACTAACCGTGCGGCTTTTCCGGGGCTAAGGGCCGCGAGAATCGCACCCGCAGTCTTGCCCTTCAAGCGGCCGAGGAGATTTAAGGCCACGGGCTCCTTCATCTTGTCGATCCGCTGGGCCGCCTCTTCGACCGGCATGGTTTCAAAGGCTTGGCTAAGGTGCACCAGGTTCGCTGATGGTGCCGCGGCACCTGAACCAGGCTTCGCTACGGTAGCGCCTGGTTTGCCGGGCTTTTCCTGCTTCTTGAATAATTGCTCCGCGTCTAAACGCAGCAGCTTCAATCGTTCTTCGTCCCGCCGCACGACTGCTTCACGGCGATCCAGATCTTGCTGACGTGCTTCCATTAGTTTCATTAAGGTCTCCGACGGCACACTCATGGTCTTGACAGGGTCAGTCTCCGGTGCCGTTCCCATGAGTTCCAAAGGCAATTCTTCTGCCAGAGTATTAAGAGAGAATAGGAGTACAAGGATTACGGCGATTGTCAGGTTCATCAGGAGCCACCCGACTCCTTTTGACCACCGCCTCCTCGCTTCTTGTGGACGGACCCGGAACGCTTGGTGTCAGACTCCGGCAAGAAATTCCCCTGCCGCCCGGTTGCGGCCAGAGCCTGCCATCGGTGCAGGCTTAGCTCATCGTTCGACTTCTGCTCTTTTCGATCCAGTGCCACTGTCTTTTCACGATCTCGCTTTGCATCTAGCTTCTCTGTCATTCGAGATTCTCGCGCCGCAGAAATGAGACTTTCCTGATTGCCTTGTTTCCGCACCTTCAGGCTTTCCGCCAGGCGCCGCGCAGTCCCAAGGTCGGCACTCACCCCGCCGGCCAGACGGTACAGATTGAGCGCTTCATCAGCCAGTACGGTATCGCGCTTGCTCGCGGCGATCTTCTCCAACACCCTCTCCAGGTCCTCTTCCAACCTGCTCACGGCGTTCTGTTGAGCCGCAAAGGCCTGCGTGACGCTGAAAAGCTCCCCACGGGCAAGATCTTCGACGTGTTTGCGGTATTCCACAATACGTTTCAAACTCATGCTGATTCTCCCATGCCCTCAGCCGGCGTTTGCACCAAACGGCCCAAGGCCTCGAGGCTCTCGGCGAAAGATACCCGCTCGTTCATGTCCTGACGAAGGAATTCCCTAATGGGATCGTGCATCCGAATCGCAAGATCGATCCGCGAGGACGTGCCCGCTTTGTAGGCGCCCAGGTGGATCAGATCCTCGGCGCGTTTGTACGCGGCGAGTAACTCGACAAGGTGCCGTGCGTAAGTGACGTGCTGGGGTGTCACAATATCCGGCATCACGCGGCTGATGCTGCTCAATACGTCAATAGCGGGGTAGTGTCCCTGCGATGCCAGCTCGCGTGATAAGACAATATGGCCGTCGAGAATTGACCTCGCGGCATCCGCAATAGGATCACTCAGGTCGTCACCCTCCACGAGTACGGTATATAGGCCCGTCAGACTGCCACTGCCCACACAGCTCCCAACACGCTCAAGAAGGCGCGGGAGCATGGCGAAGACCGACGGGGGATACCCCTTCGTCGTCGGCGGCTCCCCGATGGCAAGACCGATTTCCCGTTGCGCCTGGGCAAACCGGGTCAGGGAATCCATCAGCAATAAGACCCTCAGCCCGGCATCACGGAAATATTCGCCGATCGCAGTTGCGAGATACGCGCCGCGTATACGGACAAGCGGCGGCTGATCGGAGGTGACGACCACTACCACGGAGCGACGGAGCCCTTCGGCCGTCAGATCCTTTTCGAGAAATTCTTTGACCTCTCGGCCTCGCTCGCCGATCAGCGCAATGACATTGATATCCGCTTCCGTATAGCGCGCCATCATGCCCAAAACGACACTCTTGCCGACGCCGCTTCCCGCAAAGATGCCGACCTTCTGGCCACGGCCGCAAGTCAGCAATCCGTTGATCGCGCGAATGCCCAGATCAAGAGGTTCATTGATCCGCGCACGGCTCAACGGGTTCATGGGTTCGGCATATAACGAGTACGCCCGGCCCGGCCCCAGGGGACCGAGTCCATCGAGCGGCACTCCGAGGCCATCTATGACACGTCCCAACAGACCCTCACCGATCGGAACTGAAGCCGGCTTCCCATGCGGAATGAGCCGGCTTCCCGGTCCGATTCCGCGCACGTCCCCAAGCGGCATCAACAGGACCCGCTCGCCGCGAAATCCCACGACTTCGGCAAAAATGCCCTCCTGATCGTCTCCCGAGCGTATCTCGCAGACTTCCCCTATGGAGGAGATCGGTCCGTACCCCTCGATCACCAGGCCCACGGATTGCGCGACGCGTCCGTACACGGCGATTGTTTCAATTCCCTGCACGTCCTCAACTGTTTTCATGCGGGGCGGTCGGGCTTGAGCGCGGTGCTGATTCGGGCGAGTTGGCTCGAGATGCGGGCATCCACGATCTGTTGGGTGGTCTCGACTATGCAGCCGCCGGGCGCGATCGACGGATCCGGCTCAAAATGCAGTCGGGCCGCAGGTCCGAGCGTCACCAAAATGTGAGAGCTTGCTTCACGCAGAGTTTCGAGCATTAACGGATGGACACGGACGGTCATCATCCCGTCTTCCTTGACGCGTAATATCGCCGTCTGCACCTGAAAGGTGATGAGCTCGGGCCGCTGCGTCACTTCGTCGTGGATCACTTGCGTCGCAATCTGCATCACAAGGTCCACGAGTTGCTGCTCGACGCCCGTAAGGACGGCCTCGCGGGCATCGGTGATACACTGGGCGCAGGTCTCCAGAAACAAGGACGCCTCCTCCAAGCGGCTCCGTTCCGCCGCCAAAGCGGCCCGCTCGGCGTCCAAGCGGGCGGCTGCGGTCTGTTCCGATGGCAATCCCATCCTGTAGGGCGCATCGGCAGTCGATCTATTACCGGCTGAAAGCGGAATCAGAGGGCGCCTCTTAACCATCGGCCAGGCCGCACCTGCCTTCAGCACGTTAGACCAGCATCTCTTGTCCACCTTTGCCTCCTAGTATGATCCGGCCTTCTTCCTCCAGCTTCCTCGCGACTTGCAGAATGTTGCGCTGCGCCTTTTCGACATCACTGAGCTTCACGGGACCGCTCACTTCCATATCGTCCCTCAGCAACTCCGCAGCGCGGGAGGACATGTTGCGAAAGATCGCCTCTTTCACCGACTCGCTGGCGGCTCGTAAGGCCAGAATCAAATCTTCCTTGGCGATCTCCTTGAGCAATTCTTGCAAGCCGCGATCGTCTACTCCCGATAGGTCATCGAATACGAACATCAATTGCCGGACAGAATCTGCGAGTACCGGGTTACGCTCGGTCAGGCTGGCAGTGAGGGTTTGCCCGGACGTCTTGTCCAGGCCATTCATCAGGTCGGCCAGAAATTTCACGCCGCCCAATTGCTGCCCTTGCGTCTTGACCCCGACCTTTAGCTCCAACTCGAGCACCTCGCTCAGTTCCCGGAGCACATCCGGCTGTATCTCTTCCATCGTCGCCAATCGATAGGCGATATCCACGCGTGCCTGTTCTGAAAGAAGCAACATCACCTGGCTGGCCTGATCGGCCTCAAGGTGGGCCAGAATGACCGCCGCCGTTTGTGGATGCTCGGCAGAGACCATTCGCTCGATGGCCTTGGTATCGAGCCACTTCAGCGAATCAAGCCCCGCATACTCCTGTGAGGAAATCGTCGACAACAACTGGGTCGCTTTCTGCGGCCCCAGAGCCTTCGTCAAAATCTTCTTCATGTAGTCTTTGCTGTCGGCACCGGGCGGCGCAGCGCCGACTGACAAGGTCCGAAACTCCTGCAACACCTCGTTCCGAACGTCCGGGGTCAAATCCGCCACTGTCGCCATCGGCCCCCCCAGGCGGCGGATATCCTTGGGTTCCAGATGCTTCATGACTTCAGATGCGGCGTTCTCACCCATGGTGAGCAGGAGGACCGCCGCCTTTTCTTCGCCGCTTAGCTTCTTCGTCACGGGGACTCTACTTTTCCTTCAGCCATTTTTTCACAACGACCGCTGTTGCCTGCGGGTTCGCACGGGCCATCTCCAACACAGCCCCTTGCGGCGAGGCGCCGCCGAACGAGCCCTCCAGTTGGCCGACCGTGGCCGGCAGGGTCCCCGGGGGAAATCCGGCGTTGGGACCGACTGTGGTCGGGGCCGTCAGGAGCCGTATCATCGGCCGCACCACGAACATCACGATCAGCAGCGCCAACAATCCGAACATACCGTAGCGAATATACTGTCCGATCATCGGGTTTGACGCGGCGGATTCGCTGCCCTGCCCATCGTCCGCTGCCGATGCATCGAAGGCGACGTTGAGAACCTGCACCTGGTCGCCACGCTCTTCGGAGTAGCCGACGGCCTTCTTCACTAAGTCGTCCAGCTTCTTCATCTCCTCGTCCGCGCGAGCAATATACTTGCGGCTGGACTTGCCGTCTTTGGCTGCGGTCACTTCATAAGTGCCGTCCACTAATACCGCTGCGGAGAGTCGTTTCAGCGTGCCGACAGGTTCAATGATCCGGCTGGTAGACTTGTTGATTTCGTAATTAATGGTGGCAGTGCTCCGCGCCGCAGAATTCGAGCTGCCCCCCGCGGTTGTAGCTGTCTTTTTGTCAGGCAAGTTTGATGTCGTGCCGGCGATGCCGCCTTCGGCTTCTTCCTTCCCGGAGGTCTTCTCCTGGGAGCGATTTTCGCTGCGGACGACTTGGACATTCGGGTCAAAGGTCTCCTCGGTGCGCTCGACTTTCCGAAGGTCCAGCACGCTCGATACCCGCACGACCGCCTTGCCTCGGCCGACAACGCGTTCCAGCATGCTTTGCACGCGGCCTTCAAGGTCCTTCTCGACCGCCTGTTTGGCATCGGCGTACGCGCCGGTCTGTTGAGAAGAGGGGTCACCGGCCGGTTGCGACAGAATCTGACCATGGGAATCGACGACCGTCACCTCTTGCGGCTGAAGGCCTTCCACGCTACTCGCAACGAGATGAGCAATGCCTTGTATCTGCCCCGGCGCGAGAGATTTCCCGCCGCGAAGGGTGAGCACGACGGATGCGCGCGATCGCTCGCGCTGATCCGCAAAAAGGCTGCGCTCGGGGACAACCAGGTGCACTCGTGCGCGCTCGACTTCCGCAAGCTGCCCGATGGTCCGGGCCAGTTCACCCTGAAGCGCCCGCCGGTAGTTCAGCTTCTGTACAAAATCCGTCATACCGACTGAGGTCCGGTCGAAGATCTCAAAGCCAACGCCTCCGCCTTGAGGCAGGCTTTGGCTCGCCAAGTGCATACGCAGTTCATGGACCCTGTCGCTCGGCACCATAATCGTCGTGCCGTTACCTTCCAGGGTGTAGGGAATCTTCTGTTCCTTGAGTTTTATGACGATCGCGCCGGCATCCTCCGCAGCGAGGTGCGAAAACAGAACCTGCATATCCGGTTCTTGGCTCCACATGTAGCCGGCCACGAGTGCGGCGATGGCGCCGCTCATGATCAGCACGAGAAGAAGCTGGCGCGCCGGAGGAAGTTCGAGAAATCCGTTCCACACTCGTTCAAACATGAGCCACTCCGTCCTTACCTGTCAGCTTGAACCAGTGAAGCCTTGCAATCAGCGTGGTTAGAGCTGCATCCGCATGATTTCTTCATACGCCCCGACAATCTTATTGCGGACCTGGAGCATGAGCTGGAATGAGACGTCAGCCTTTTGCAACGCAATCATCGTCTCGTGGAGGTTGGTCGACTGCCCGGTCATGAGCGACTGGACCGAGACGTCCGCTTGACTTTGAGCTTCATTGATTTTCGCTAATGCGTCTTTCAAGCTCGCGACAAAGGAGTCGCCGGATGCGGCTGTTGGGAGTGCGTTGGCGGTCACTGAAGGGAACTCCCCTGTAGCCCCGGCCATAGGTGGAATGATGCGTATATCAGCCATAAAGTTACCTTCCGATATCCAGAGCCCGTTGCGTCATGCCTTTTGTCACGCCCATCGCTGTGACATTTGCCTCGTACGCCCGTGAGGCGCCGATAAGATTCACCATCTCCTCGATCGTATTGATGTCCGGCATCATTACAAAACCCTCAACGTTCGCGTCCGGATGCAGCGGCTCATACGTCTGTCGAGGCGGCCGTTGATCTTCGATGATTTTTACGGCTTTGACGCCCGGCGCGTCGGGCAAGCCTGAGCGGTTCATCAAGGCGCCGAATGGCTGCGTGACGGTGCGATCGGCACGGACCAACACATCCCGGCGCCGATAGGGAGCCCCGTTCGCCGTCTTGGTCGAGTTTACATTGGCCAGATTGCTGGCAATGACATTCATACGTTGCCGCTGGACCTCGAGTCCGGACGCGGAGATGGCCATTGCTTTATCGAGTTCCATGAGAGACCGCCTTTCGTTCCCGTGTACAACAATCAAATGATAGGTTGCTCGACATTATCGGGAGTCCCTGATCGCACCGAGCAACCCTTGATACTTCCGAGTGAGAATCTGGGTCGCGGCGCTGTAGAGGGTACTGTTGTCATGCAAGGCCGCCATCGTCTTTTCCATGGACACCGTATTTCCGTCCAACCCGGGCGACTTCGTGGGGGAGTCTTTCATCACGGGAGGATTGATCCCATCCGGCTGGCCCGGCAGCGGAAAATGACGGGGATGAGGAGCCGCATCACTCATCGCCATGGGCACCCCGTTTAAGCCGGGGCGGGTCATAGTGTTCAGAACAGCTTGAAACTCCAGATCCTTGGCCTTGAAGCGCGGCGTCTCCTCGTTCGCGATATTCGCTAAGAGCACCTGATGGCGCTGCGCTATGAGATCCAGACTCCGCTCCAACATCTTCATCGTCGGCGTCGTTGGAATCAGCTCAGACATGGGGGTGGCATCCTTTCCGGCGCTAAACCGCCTATACGCCCTGACGCAATCTCCGTACCATCAAAGCGACATCGGTTTAACACGTAGCATTTACTACCTAAGCCACTGAAACTATTGATCATAACAGCCCTCTCCCGGAAACGGCCGTAGGACTGGCGTCGCCGTCCCCGGCCGAATTTGCCGAGCCGGTATCGAGCTGCCTATACTCTCTGAGCTTGTTCCGCAGGGTCCTGATGCTGATGTCCAGCAGTTTGGCCGCGTGTGTCCTATTACCATTCACCCGCTCGAGTGTGCGCGTAATCAGGTCTCGCTCCATCTCCCAGATAGACACCGGCGGAGCGCTGCGGCCCGTATCCACCACCGAACGAGCAACGGGAGTTGTCGCCTGCGGAATCTCCCGGGCGTCAGGTGCAATGTGCTCCGGGAGCAGCAGCGGACCATCCGCGAGAAGCACGGCACGTTCAATCACGTTTTCCAGCTCACGCACATTTCCCTTCCAGGCGCGTTGCAGGAGTAACTGCTCGGTCTCTGGCGTCACGCCCGTTACCGCTTTTTGATTGCGGACAGACGAGGCCTGCACAAAGTGCGCTACCAGCCCGGGGATATCCAGCAGCCGCTCGCGCAGCGGGGGCACCGTGATCGGAAACACATGCAAACGATAATACAGGTCCTCTCGGAATCGCCCTGCTTCGACTTCACCACGCAGCGACCGGTTGGTCGTGGCAATGATCCGGATGTCGACGGGGATGGCGCCCTTTCCGCCGAGACGATCTACTTCGCGCTCCTGAATCACCCGTAGCAGCTTCGCTTGCAAGGCGAGATTCATCTCCGACACCTCGTCAAGAAGCAAGGTGCCGCCGTGCGCCTGCTCAAACTTTCCGGGACGCCGGGCGACCGCACCGGTGAACGCCCCCCGCTCGTAGCCGAACAACTCGCTCTCCAAGAGGCCGTCCGGCAACGCCGCACAGTTCACGGCGACAAACGGCCGATGGGCTCGGGGACTTCGCCCATGGACATACCGGGCCAGCACTTCTTTGCCGGTTCCGCTTTCGCCTTGAATCAGGATTGTGGCCTGGCTGATCGCGACTCCTTCGAGGGTGTGAAGAATCCGCAACATCCCAGGATCGTGAGCAATCAGTTGCCCCGCACGCCGGCCCAAGACCGTTGACGTATGGCCTTCCAGGGTACCCAGCAATGGAGGCGCAGCAGGGCCGCTTGCCGTGAGCGGCAGGGTCGCCTGCCCTTCCTGGGCCTCGGATTCTTCAAGGCGACGGATCAGGGCCCCCACCGCCTCGCTGTCAAACGGCTTCAGCAGATAATCCGAGGCGCCCGCCCGAATCGCATCGATGGCGGATTCGAGTGTCGCGTAGCCCGTGATCAGTACGACGAGAGTACCCGGGTAGAGACGTCTTGACCTCACGCAGCAAGTCCAACCCTCCGAGGCGCGGCATTCGCAGATCGGTGACCACGAGCCATACGGCCTGCTCCTCGAGCAGGCCGAGGGCTTCCTGACCGTCCCGTGCCACGATCACGGGGTGGCCGGTCCGCTTTAACACCTCGCAGAGGGCGGTGCGGATACTTGGCTCATCGTCCACGACGAGAATTCGCCTCGAATCAGATTGTGGCTGCTGTGCCATGAAGCGCTTCGGCTCCCTTCTGTTTGGAAAAAATCAGCGTAAAGGCGCTGCCCGTTCCGACTTCACTCTCAACGTCGATTGAGCCTCCATGTGCCAGCATGATGTTATGCGAGATGGCCAGGCCCAAGCCCGTGCCATCGTGCCGCGTGGTAAAGAAAGGGTCGAACAGCCGCGTGAGATCCTCACGGGGAATGCCTCGCCCTGTATCGGTAATCCGGAGCGCCGTATGGCCGGCATCGATCTCAAGAGCTGTGAGACTCAATTTCCCGCCGCCGGGCATTGCCTGGACGGCATTCAGCACCAGATTAAGGACCACCTGACGCAACATATCTTCATCGCCCCAAATGGTGGAGGCCGACTTATCCAATTCACTGCTGACACACACGGCATGGCTATCGATCATCGGAGTCGCCAGCAGTATCGCTTCTTCGATCACTCGGCGAAGGTTCACCTGCTTGCACCGCGGCCGCCTGGGGCTTACGAATGACAGCGTATTACCGATGAGGTGGTCTGTCGCGCGAACCGCGGTGCAGATGTGCTCCGCTAATTGTCGACGCACCGGATCATCGGCCAATTCTTGCCGAAGGAGTGATCCGAACAGCTCAATGCTCCCGAGCGGACTCCGGATCTCATGGGCCAGGCGGGCGGCCATTTCTCCCATTGCGGCCAGCCTCTGTTGCCGCTGGAGTTGCTCTTCCATGCGTTTGAGCTCTGTGACGTCATGGAACTGCGCAACGCGGCCGATGGGCCATCCATGCTCTCCGCGCAGGTCTGTGAGCGCTACGGTGAGCCTGCGCGATTTTCTAACGACCTCTCCGGCCAGCGGGCCGGGGTATCCCCAATCCCTCAATAATTCGGACAAGGACTGGCCGATCAGTTCCTTGCGGTTCATCTCCAACATTTCCTCTGCCGCCGGGTTGACCGTCGTGATCTGAGCGTCTAAATCAGTAACGAGTACACCGCTGGTCAGACTTTCAAGAATCGCATGCAGATGGCTTTTGATCTCCTCGTTGCTCGACAGACTCACTCGCAGCGCCTGATTCGACTGCTCGAGCTCAACATTCAGTTCTTGCACCCGAATGCTCAATACCTGATAGGAACGCTCCAACGTAAGCGCTGCCTCATCAAACGAGGCGAAGGCCTGTTTCAGCAGCGCGGTTTCCTCCGTCTTCATTTGCTCCACTAGCGTTTCTCCGAGGCCGTGAGCTGCGCCAACTGGGCGGAGGCTGCCAGGGCAAGGAGGGTGTCCTTGTCCGTCCTCGACACTTGCTCGAATAAGCCCCTGGCCTCGGCCGAGTGGTTAGTCGCATGGGAAGCGCGGGCAATCTGATAATTCGCCCATAGCGCCTCTTCGGGAGCAGGCTCATTGTTTAAAATCTCTCTGTAGAGATGCTTGAGCGGACTGCAGCAGCCCCGCTTGGGTAAAACGATCCGCACACAGCTGCGCCAGTGCCTGTGTGCCGGGGCCTTTTGCGACCTCGCGTGGATTTGTCGTTGCCTCCCGGAAAATAGGTCTCACAGGTTGTTTGGGCTTCCTTTTGTTTTCCCGCCCGGCCCAGAGCCATGACCACGCCTTCGCGTGCCTCTTCTGCCCAGGTACCTCGAGGATACTTCCGCAGGTACGCTTTCCAGCTCTGCTCCTGATGCAGGACATCCCCTTTCCTGCGATAGGCTTCGGCGAGTGCGAACATCCCGTACTCGCGTTGCGCCTCGGGCACCCCGGCCGAGAGGGCAGCCTGTGTCAGGGCAATGGCTGAATCAACCAGGCCGAGGCGAGTGAGCGCGCCCGCAATGAGCAAGCCAGTGGGGCCGTTCACGGTCGGTTTGGTTAAGAGCGCCTTATGGCGAAGATAAAGATTCGACACCTGCACAACGTCCCCTGCCGCGCTTAGACCCCGCAGCATCGTCTCCAGTCCCTGACGACCTTGCACCCGCCACGGGCCACTATCCCCTCGTTGCAGCAATTGATCATAGGTTGCCGCTGCCTCTTCGAGCGATCCTGTTCGCTGGTAACTTTGCGCGATGTGCAAAAGCGCCTCCGACGCGGCCATATTTGTATTCCAGCGCTTTACGATGACGCCAAAGATGTTGCGCACCTCGGCTTCCGGGGCTCCGGCAATGGCCTCGGTCTCAGCGAGTCTCCCCAAGCCAAGCAGCGCTGACAATTCCCCTTCGGTCCCGGGGTGACGCTCTACCACCGTCTGGTACATGGCCTGCGCCTGCTGAGTCCGGCCATGCAACTTCAGACCGTCCGCCATGCGCACCAACATCATCGGGGCGATCGGAGCTCGCGGATGGAGGGCATAACCGGTATTCAACAGATGCAGCGCCCGTGGCCAATCTCCTAATCGAAGATAGGTGTCCCCCATGCCGAAAAGACTGACCGGGCGGCTGTGCAGCACCTCCGGCCACTGAAGCTCTGCCCAATTCATACAGTTCCTTGGCCTGTCGATACTGACCTTGAACGTGCGCCATGTCGCCTAAGCCGACCGTCGCTTGGCCCAGGCTGTCGGGGTCGGGAGGATATTGGCGCACGAGTCGCAGTATTTTGGCCGCCTGTTCATAGCGACCTTGGATAACGTACACATCGGCCAGGTCGAGCCTGATGAACGAGATAAGGGGGTTACTGGACGGATCCTCGCGCAAAAGTTGCTCATACCTCGCCACCGCTTCGTCTTCGAATCCTTGACGCAGATAAATGCTGCCGATCCGCCACAGGGCCCATCGAGCAGTGAGGCTGTGGGGATAGCGTCTTCGGCTTTCGTCCAGCGCAAGGATGACTGCGCGGAGATCTTGCGGGCCCACAGCGCTGCGAGCGCGGCATTCCGCCGCGAGAAATAGTGCGGCCTCCTCCACCCGGGTCCCTACTCCCAGCCGTCGAGCTTCGATGAAGCTTCTCAGCGCGGCCTGAAAATCTTGCTCTTCAAACTTTTGGATTCCCTCGCGCAGCTCGTCAGCGCCCAATCCCGTTTCCGGAAGGGCGCGCTCCAGCCAATGAGAAGCCTGGGCTTCCGCGCGAGATGCGCTGTGAGTGACGGCGCTCCAGCCGGCCGATGTGAAGACGCCAAATATTCCCAAAAAGCAAAGGGTTACAACCGCGCCTCCTTCTGACCAGTGGTCCGCTTCGTCGCAGGGCAGAAAACGCGCTTTTCATGTGGTTACACACCATACATGTCAAGGAAAACGCAATAAGTGGACCGTTCACGCGTTGGGGGGCCGGGAGCAGGCGACTACTATATATAGCGTAAGGTATTTTAACTAGACTGTATCAGGAGGTCAAACAGCTAGAACTTTGACGGCGAAGTCAATGATCAGACAGGCGGAAAACTTCAACCGGCTTGGAGGCCATCATCGCTTTCTTCTTCATCTTTTCAACCAGGGTCGTCCGATTCAGGCCGAGCAACTGGGCCGCGCGGCTTTTGACGCCGTTGCTCAAATCAAGGGCCTTGGAGATAAGCTGACGCTCGAACTCGTCAAGAATGCCGGGAAGGTCAACTCCCTCCGGAGGAAAAAGTATCTCCTGTTCCGGCAAGACCGTATCTTTAGGCGACAGGACTCTGGCCGGGAGATCTTCGATTTCGATCGTCCCTGCCTTCTTCAGGACTGCCAGCCGTTCAATCAGATTTTCTAACTCACGGACATTGCCGGGCCATTTATAGCGCGTAAGGGCTTCCATGACTGCAGGGGCGATGCCGGCGATGTCGGTGCGCTTGTCGCGGTTGACGCGATCGAGGAAGAATTGCGCCAAGAGAGGAATGTCTTCCAGCCGCGCCCTGAGCGGCGGTACGACGATCGGGATCACGTTCAGGCGATAATACAGATCCTCACGAAACCGACGGTCTTCAACCGCCTGTTCCAAATCCCGATTGGTGGCGGCAATGACCCGGACATCCACGGAAATGGTCTTCGTCCCGCCGACCCGCTCAAACGACCGCTCCTGCAACACGCGAAGCAACTTGACCTGCAATGCCGGGGTCAATTCGCCGACCTCATCGAGGAAAAGCGTTCCCTTATGCGCGAGCTCAAATCGCCCGGGTCGGGTCGCGATGGCCCCCGTGAACGCGCCGCGCTCATGGCCAAATAGTTCGCTTTCCAAGAGGTTTTCCGGGATGGCGCCGCAGTTGACCGGCACGAATGGGCCGGTTCGCGTGAGATTTTGGTAATGCAGCGCGCAGGCTACAAGTTCTTTGCCGCTGCCGCTCTCGCCCAAGATCAGTACCGTGCTGTCGGTATTCGCAACTTTGCCGATGAGGCGCTGGACTTCGAGGATCGCGGGACTGCTTCCCATCAGGTTGTCGGCACGATATTGACGCCGCACGGCCTTTCGTAGGTTCTCGTTCTCGACCTTGAGCCTCCGACACTCAAATCCATTCTTCACGGCCACCATCACGCGTTCGATCTCATACGGCTTCGTAATAAAATCGAAGGCTCCCACGCGCATTGCCTGCACCGCCATTTCAATCGTTCCGAAGCCCGTCATCACAATGCTGATGCTTTTAGGGGAGACCTGTTTGATCGTCTGGACCAGATCGAGACCATTCCCGCCGGCCATTTTGACGTCGGTCAGGACCAGGCCATACTGGCTGACTTGGAGCCGCTCCAGCGCTTCCCGCGGGTTGGGCGCCACATCGACATGATAATTCTCTCGCTGCAAAATGCGACACAGGCTAGAGCGAATGGCTTCCTCGTCGTCGACAACCAGGATGGAGCGGTCAGGGTCGAACTCACTCATGCTCGTTTCCTATGGCAATGGGCCCTTGGACGGTGGGGGAACAGAATTTGCTTATGCACAGAATATTCTAGGTATTTATTTAGTCTCTTGGCGGCCATTTGTCAAGATCTTGCCGCCCTTACGACCTCAAGCTCCGTCCCCGACGCGCCGATAAGGAGTCGAGGAGAACCGTCGAAAGCGGACGGTAAGCCATTACTATGGGACGATTGAGCATCGATCATGTGCAGCCCGGCATGCTCTTGGCCAAGGATGCCTATACCTTTCGCAAGCAGCTATTGCTTCCGAGCGGGACCATCCTGTGTGACAAGAATATCGAACTGATGAGGGCATGGGGCGTCTCTGAAGTCGACACAGAGGGATGCTCAGAGCCGACCCTTGAGGATGTCGACATGCGTCTGAGCCTAATCCCTGCATTGGCCGCGGCGAACCTCGCGATCGACAATCGGTTTAGTAAGGTGAAGGATGATGTCATGATGAGGGAAATCCTTACGATTGTGAAGAAGCAGCTCTTGGAGACCTCAAAATGAGCTCGACCAGCAGCCCGGAGATGGAAACCGCCTGGGAAGGCGTCCTGTCGAAGGTCCGCAGTTTTCCCACCTTGCCGATGGTGGTAAACAAGATCAACGAACTTGTGAGCCAACCTGAGACATCGGCCAAGGACATCGAGGTCGTCATCGCCAAGGACCAGGTCCTGACCGGCAAACTGCTTCGACTGGTGAATTCTCCATTCTACGGATTTCCTCAAAAAGTCACGACGATATCGCGCGCGGTAGGAATCATCGGCTTTGAAGCGCTGCGCAACCTGATCTTTTCCAGTTCCGTGGTCAACCTGTTCCGCTCTCAAGGCACGAACATCTTTCGGCCTGCCGAATTTTGGAAACATTCGGTGGGGACGGCTCTTGCGGCGAAAGAACTCGCACGGCATCTCGGCGAAAAACAGGTAGAGGAGTTTTTCGTCGGCGGATTGATCCACGACATCGGCAAGCTGGTGCATGAGGAATACTTCGGGGATCCATTCCAGCAGGCGTGCAACCTGGCGCTCAGCAATGACATTCTGTTGCGGGAAGCAGAGCAGGAAGTCATGCACTTCACCCATGATCAAACAGGTGGCCTGCTGCTGGCTCAGTGGAATCTCCCTCCCAAGGTCGTGGCGATGGTACGCTTTCATCATCAACCCGCGGAGGCGCGCGAGTATCAGCGCGATGCCGGGGTCATTCATCTTGCGGATATTCTCAGCCGGGCGAAGGGGCTCGGCTCAGGCGGCGACAACAAGATCCCGATGCTCGATCATGCCACATGGGCCAGTTTGGGGCTTAACGATCGGCGACCTCGAACAAGTATTGCAACGCATCGGGGAGCATTTTGACGACGCAGTCGCATTTTTAGAACGGTAGTCTCGGAGCGATGACGAAAAACTATCCGGCTTCTATTCAATGGTGGTTCGAGCGCCTCGACGCGTTTCCCGATTGTTTCAGCAACCACGCAAGCGGCCCCGGCGAGACCTCACGTGAACAGACCCTTCACAAATCGTTGCTCGACCGAGATTGATCACCTCCTACCCATGGCTCACTCCGCTTTATATGTGGTCCAGCAGGACACACTCGAAATGCAGATGCAGGCGGTCAATAACCCCGAGTGGGAAATGGAGTTAAAGGAAGTCGGCGCTGAACAGATCCGCGAAGGGCTAGTGGCGTGGACCCTGAAATCCGGCCGACCGGCAGTCGTGGACGCCTCCACGGTCAACCCTCATTTACAAGTGACTATCGTGCCGCTCCTTACGACCCGCAGTATTATCGGAATCTGCTTGATCCTCCGCGATCGGCTGCATGGTGAGATTAGCATCGAGCAGCTCAAAATTCTGTCGATCCTGGGTAGTCAGTTCTCCTTTCTCATTGAGAATCACCGGCTGTTCCGTAAGCTCGAGACCCAGAACCAAAACCTGGAATTTCAGGTACAGCAGCGGACGCAGGACCTTGAAGCTTCGCTTCGCTCTCTCGAACAGATGAACGAAGGAATTCTGGAGATGACCAGGCTCAAGAGCAATTTTCTCACGAACACCAGCCATGAGTTGCGGACACCGCTGAATTCGATTATCGGCTTTCTCCATCTGATCAAGGATGATCTATACAATAGCAAGGAGGAGCACAACGAGTTCGTGCAGCATGCTCTCGACAGCGCTCAACATTTACTTACCCTGATCAATGACCTTCTGGACATTGCCAAGATCGAAGCCGGAAAGATGGCCGTAGAAAACAAGCCGGTGCGGTTGGCGACTGTCTTTGAGGAAGCGCGCGTGCTTATGGATGTGCAGGCGATCCAGAAAGGGTTAAAGCTCTCACTCCAGACCGCGGAGGGCGAAGACGTTGACGTGAGAGGC
The DNA here is from genome assembly GCA_963788195.1 of Nitrospirota bacterium. Lineage (GTDB taxonomy): Bacteria > Nitrospirota > Nitrospiria > Nitrospirales > NS-4 > NS-11. Next base: position 251,525 of record CAWBGA010000002.1, on the reverse strand, counting down.
GATCCTCGGCGACTCAAGCAGGTTCTGGTGAATCTCATTGGTAATGCGATCAAGTTCACTCCGGCCGGGAGCGTACGCGTCAGCGCAACCGGCGCCGGCGACGGCGAGTGGTGTCAGATCAGCATCGTGGACACGGGCATCGGCATCTCCGGCAAGCAGCTCGAACGCCTGGGGAAGGCCTTTGTGCAGGTTGACGGAGAAAGCACGCGACGCTCCGGCGGAACCGGGCTGGGCCTGGCCATCTCTCGCGCACTCATCGAGCTGATGGGGGGAACCTTTAGAGTGAGCAGCCAAGGCGAGGGCCACGGAACAACGGTCACGTTACGCCTCCCCCTTGCCCGCTTGTCCTCCGTTTCCATTGAAGATCCCGTGACCCATTGCATCTGCCCAGCCCTGGAGTCTCCCCGGACAGACTCCTTCTCCCCTACCTCTCCGCCGACTCGATAAGACCCATTAGTCTTTTCTAAACTAGCTATCCATCGGAAGAGTTTGTTGCGAGTCAGCGCCGGGCATGCTACAAGCGTCTGGGACGTGGCGCCCAAAACTGCATAACGACAGTATCACACAATGAAAGAGGTCATCTTTCTCAAGCGAATGGTGCAACAAGTCAATGCGCGAAGGATTCTAGAGCTCGGCACCTTCGACGGCACAAGCGCGCTTGCCATGGCTGAATGCCTGCCCGATGATGGAGAGCTGATCACCTGCGAGATCAATTCCGGCCTGGCCGGGCTCGCTCGGAAGCGAGCCGGCCGTCATCCTCATGGACACAAGGTTGACATTCGGACGGGCCCCGCACTGGAAACGCTGCGTCATTTAGCGGGGCCCTTCGATCTCATCTTCATCGATGCCGATACGAAGAACTACGTTCATTACTTCCACCTCGCCATGGAGCTGCTGGGACCGTCCGGTGTTCTCTTGATAGACAATATGCGCGCGAGCGAATTGGTCCTCAGCGGCGGGGGCCATGAGAGCAACGAATCGGCCGTCGCGATTTTCGAGCTTGCCCGGGAGCTCGCGTCTGATTCCAGACTGGACGCTCAGCTGGCCCCCGTACGGGACGGGGTCATGGTGATCACCCCCAAAGCGCAGGCGAAGCGATCGTCTTGAGCGTTGACTAGATGAAGCCCATCGTCCCCGAAGAAATCGAATCCTACGCTGCGGCCCTTTCAAGTCCCTGAATCCACGATCTGCCGGTTGATCCGCGAGGAGACCTTTCGGACGCAGGAGGCTCCGCAAATGTTGGTGGGCCCTTTGGAGGCCGCATTTCTAAAGACTCTGATCCAGGCCATTGGCGCGCAACGGGTACTCGAGATCGGAACATTCACCGGCTACAGCGCCCTCGCGATGGCAGAAGCGCTCCCGGATGACGGACAAGTCATTACATGTGAAATCGATCCCGATACCGCCTCGATGGCCCACACCTTTTGGGATCGCAGCCCACACGGCAAAAAAATTGAAGTTCGAATCGGTCCCGCGCTCAACACCCTCACCACCCTCGCCGGTTCATTTGACTTGATTTTTATTGATGCGGATAAGATCAACTATGTCGGTTATTACCGGCGCGGGCTCGAGCTGCTGTCACCGCGGGGAGTCATCCTGATCGATAATGTCCTCTGGAGCGGGGATGTTCTCAATGAGAGCTCGCCGGACCCGTCGACGGCCGCCATTCAAGAGTTGAACCGGTTCGTGGCGTCCGATCCGCTCGTTCTCGCCGTGCTGCTCCCACTTCGTGACGGCGTATTTATGATTACCCGCAAGGCACGCTAATCGCATCTCTTGCCTTTGTCGCTTAAACAGCCAATTTAGCCCTGCCGTCGAAGTCCTATCATGTCATTCTGAGCGCAGCGAAGAATCTCATTCGAGGACGATTCTACTAGACTTCTCGCCTCAGCAAGAGCGGTGAGTGCTTCGACAAGCCTGTCCTGAGGAAAGAAGCCGTCTCCTTCGACAATTGACCCGTTGCAAGGAAAGAGCAACGGGTACCCCGGACGAACGGCGACTTTATCGAAGGGCTCAGCACGAAGGGGCGGGACTATCGTTCGAACAATTTCACTTGCCCAGTCTGGGGATCGTAACCGACGGTAAGTTTTCCGTCCATGACCTGGAGCAAATGCTCCCCCGCCAGCGCGCGCCGCCAACCTTGAAGAATGGGCAGCTTCTCCGCCTCGCCTCGCCCGCGCTCAAGTGCGAAAACTTCCAGTTCCGCAGAAGAGGCGAGAAGTTGAGGTGAGATCGACGCTTCCACGGCGCGAACCTTCAAGGCCGTCACGAGGAGATCGGCGAGTCCTGCGGACTCAGGATCCATGCGCTTTCGCTTTTCGGCGAGCGGCAGGTCGCGTTCCGGCACGGACAAGCCACGGTGGATCGCGGTGACCAACGCCTCGCCGTATTTGTCCACCTGTGAGGGCTGCACTCCCCGTAGATTACGAAGTCCTTCGAGGCTTGTCGGTCCCCGCCGGGCGATTTCAAGCAGAATGTCGTCACGCAAGACTCTTCCCCGGGGCCGGTCCCGTTTTTGAGCTTCATGTTCTCGCCAGACCGCCAGTTCGCGCAGGACTCCCCGCGCGCGGGGCCTGAGGCCTTCCCATCCACGGATTCGCTGATAGCGCAACTGCGGAGCACGCGCTTCTTCACCGGAAGCGGCCTGTAGCCGGCGGAACTCTTCCTCGGCCCATTCCACTCGCCCGAGAGCCGTCAAGCGCTCGCGCAGGTGGTCATGAATCTCGAACAGGTAACGGACGTCTTCAAGGGCGTAATCCACCTGCTGGGCAGTGAGCGGGCGTTGCGCCCAGTTCGTGAAGGTCTCCGTTTTTTCCAGGGATACTCCCACGACTTGTTGGACGAGTTGGGCGTATCCAATCTGAGTCCCGTACCCCACCATTGCGGCAGCCACCTGTGTGTCGAAAACCGGCCCCAGCGCGCCCCCGCCCTCGGCCGAAAAAATTTCGAGGTCCTGACGACCCGCGTGCACGATCTTTAAGATCCGCGCGTCTGTCAGCAGTTCCAGGAAGCTCCCAAGGCCTGACATAGCGCGGCGATCGATAATCGCGATGACATCATCGGTCGCGATCTGGATGATCTCGAGTCGCGGCGCGAACGTCTCCTCGCCCATGAACTCCGTATCGAGCGCCAGCCGATCAACGTTCCGGAGCCGCTCTGACAATTCATTCAGGCCAGCCACGTCCCGAATATATTGCGGGGGGTCATGCTTCCTAGGCACTCGGCGTCTTCCTCAAGAAACTGGCGGCAACTGAAACATTATACGTGAAAAACCTGGCAGGGCAGAAACGAGGTGCTGCGCCGTCCTCTACTGGACGGCGCAGACGCGTTTCCAGAACGACCGGCTACTTGCGCAAGAAGATTTTGGAGTCTTCCCCGGTAAAGCCGGTGAGAGTGAGCATTTCAAGGCCTTTATTGCCCTCGGGCACGGTAGCGGTCACTGTCTTATCATCACGCTGAGTAAATTTCGCAGGACTGCCCGGCCCAAACGACACGCCGCTCACACAGCCTGAATTGCCAAAGTTGACTCCCGTGATCGTCACCGTATCGCCCGTCCTGCCTTCACCCGGAGTGACATTCTTGATCTTGGGGGTCACCCCGGCGCAACTCTGCGACTTCGCGACCTTATCGGCGCCCGAAGCCCGTATGCTCTTAATGCCGCCCCCCGGCTGGGTGCTTGGGGTATAGGCTTCCCTCGTTAATTTTTTGGCCTTGGGACGTTCATCCGCCGCTGCCGACATATTGATAGTACCGGCAAAGCCTAGAACCGTCGCGATTATAATCACACGGGCTGTATACGTCATCTTCATGCGCTCCTCCTCATACTGGCATATCTAGTATACCGCACTAGCTTATATATCCTAATTGAAACGCTGAGTAGAGTCAACGCAGAGCTCGTCCCGCCCGAGTTAAGCGTAGGAAGAAGCTCCTTCGACAGCTTAGGGTGACTGTATGAAGAACCCCTCCTGCCCTCTCCTAGTGACCCATTGCATGAGAAGGAGCAATGGGTGCCCCGAATGGCGCGAGGGAGATCCTTCACTTCGTTCAGGATGACAACGAAGGGCTTAGGATGACCGAGTGAAGAACCCCTCACCCTTCCCTCTCCCTCAAGGGGAGAGGTGAGAATTATGGCAGAATCGAGACGACGGGCGTGGGACCGAGGTGGGAGAAGATGTCGGTGGCGGCGACCGCGAAGTTCATGAAGGGCTGCGGCCAGACTCCAAGTATAAATGTTCCTGCGAGGCTGATGTAAATGACCGCTTTCAATGGGACCGGAACTAAAATCTGCGCGGGATCCAACGGTTCATTGATGTACATCTTCTTGACGACGACGAGATAGTAATACATCGAGATGACGATGCTGACCAGGCCCACCGTGATCAACACGAAGAGCCCTTCTTGAACGGCGGCGACGAACACGTAAAGTTTCCCGATAAAGCCCGCCAGCGGTGGAACGCCCGCCAGGGACAGTAAGAAGACCAGCATCGAAAATGCAAGAAAGGGCGAGCGGCGATTCAGACCGCTATAGTCTTCGATTTCGTCGCTGTTGGTCGTTTGGCTGAAAGCAATGACGACTGCGAAGGCTCCAAGATTTGCGAATAAATATGTCAAGAGATAGAAGAGGACGGAGTCGGCTCCCATCCGCGTCCCTGCTGCCATGCCGATCAAGATCGTACCGATCTGCGCGATTCCGGAATACGCAAGCAACCGTTTGATGTTCCGTTGCGCGATCGCGACAATGTTGCCGTACAGCATCGACAAGATCGCGGTGCCGATCATCAACCAGACCCACTCGGGTTTGAAACCCGGCAGGGTTGAGAAGAGCATACGGAGCAGAATGGCGAACGCCGCGCCCTTCGGTGCGATCGAGAGGAAGGCAGTCACGGGCGTCGGGGCGCCATGGTAGGTATCGGGAATCCAGGTATGGAAGGGCGCCGCGCCGATCTTAAAACCCAACGCCGCGATGATGAGCAACCACCCGACCGCAAGGCCGGTGGTGAGTTTCGCCGGCGTCTTCGCCATCTCGGAGAAGATCAGCTGTCCTGTTTCGCCATAGACGAGGCTGATGCCAAAAACCAGCATCGCGGCGGCAAAGACACCCAGGATAAAGAATTTCAAGCCGGCCTCACTGGACCGCAGGTCTTCGCGCAGGTACGGCACGAGGACATAAAACCCAAAGCTGGCGAATTCCAGAGTCACGAATACAGACAGCAAGTCGTTGGCCGAGGCCATGAACATCATTGCCAGCACCGTCATCATGACGAGGAAGTAATACTCAGCCTTAAAGAATCTGAACCGGCTGACGAAATCGATCGAGGACAACAGCACCAGGATGCCCGCGCCCGTCACGAAGAGTTTAAAAAACAGGGCCAACCGGTCGAGCACAAACATGCCTTTGAATAACACGCCCTGCGTGCCTGCGACTTCGAACCAGACCAACATGCCGAACGCCACTGCCATGCCACCGATGCTTATCCATGCAATATCACGGGTCGTGAGACGCGGAAAAAGGAAGTTCACGCACAGCACGACGCAGATCCAGATTGTCGTCCAGATCTCCGGCAACATCAGGATGAGGTCCGACAACGACAGATCAAGTTCGAACGTCATGGCAAGCCTGACCCCACCTGGGCCGCAATGGGCGCGACCTCAATAATTCTAGCCAGGATGGGATCCACGCCGGCTTGAATCACGTTTAACAGCGGTCCCGGGAAAATCCCGAAGTAGATGCTTGTCCCGATCATGATCAGCAACGGCACGCGGTCGACCCACGTGTTGGCGTCATGGGCATGATGCCCGAGCTCGCTTAAGGTTCCGTAGAACAGGCCCCGCATCATCCGGAACAGATAGGCCATCGTCAAGACAATCCCGAGTACGGCGATGATTGTCTGGACCGGATATCTGGCCCAACTCCCCAACACAATCATCACCTCGGCGATGAAGTTCACCGTGCCCGGCATGCCGATGGACGCCATGCAGGCGACGATGAAAGCCCCCGCGACAAAAGGCATCTTACCCGCCAATCCCCCAAGGGAGGGAATGTCCCGGCTATGAGTCTGGTCATAGACCCAGCCGGCCATGGCGAACAGCATGCCTGTGGCAAGCGAGTGAGCAAACATGTACAAGACTGCGCCGGTCAGACTGATGTAGTCGAGGGCCGCCATTCCGAGAAAGACATAGCCCATGTGACTGGAGCTGCTGTAACCGATGACGTATTTCGTATCACGGGCGTAATACGCCACATACCCGCCGTAGAGAATACTGCCGATACAGAGGACGGCGGCGATCGGCATCAATTCATAAGTGGTCTCTGGTAAAATCTGAAAATCGGTCCGGATGATCGAAAAATGCCCCAGCTTCATCAGGACGCCGGCGTGCAGCATGCTGGTCGCGGCAGGGGCGGCTGCATGCCCAACGGGCGACCAGGAGTGCAAAGGCCACAGCGGCGCGATCGAAGCAAAACCGAAAAAGCACAGAAGCCAAATAATAGTCGCAAGGGTACCGTCGAAATGCGCCTTTTCGGCAAGCACCGGGATATCAAAAGTATTGAGGCCGGAGTACTTGTAAATCAGCAGGATGCCCATAAGCGCCATGACCGCGCCCGCGGACAGGAACAGCGTGAGCTTCATGGCGGCGTACTCTTTGCTGTTACGGGCAAAATTGAAGATAAAGCGCGGGGAATCCCGCAGTTCCTTGCCTGCCGTGTTGGTCATCTCCAAGTAGCCCTTGGTGTGGCTTCCCCAGACCCCGAGCAGGGGATACATCGGAATGACCGACATCTCGTAGAAAAAGTAGAGGAAAAAAAGATCCAACGACACATAGACGCCGATGGTCGCTCCGGCGAGCACCAGCAAAAACGCGTAAAACTCCTTCGTGCGATCCTTGATATGCCATGAAATAAATACGCCGGTGAACAGTAAGATCGAGGACGCCAGGACCATGGGCACCCCGATCCCGTCGACTCCGAGGTGAAATTGGATCCCAAGCTGCTCCGACCAGAGGTAGTTTTGCTCAAACTGGTAGCCACCCTTTTCCCAATCAAAGGCGGCCAGGAGCACGAACGACAAGACAAACGAAATCCCGGAGAAGAACACAGCCACCTGCCGGACCAACAGTGGCCGCCGGTTCGAGACAAACAGCAGGACAACAGCGCCTACAAAAGGCGCGAATAAAATGATGCTCAGCAAATAGCTCTCGCTCACGGCTGAACCTCACCCCCACCCTTCACTCTCCGCTCGAGGGAGTGGGTGAGGGAGAGGGGGCTCTTTGCGCCGACGCGCACCTCGGAGCCTTGCTCAATCCGTTCGGTGAGCTTTTGTATGGACGCGTTAATCCTGTTCAGAAATGGGGCGGGGTAGAGGCCAATCCAAAAAATCATGGCGCTGAGCGCCACGGCAATGCCCCATTCGCGCGGCCGCAGGTCCAATAACCCCGCGACCCGGCTACCCACCGGCCCAAAGAACGCGCGTTCGTAAAACCAGAGAAAATATCCTGCCCCCAAAATGACACCGAGGACGCCGACGGCCGCGAGGAGCCAGTGCTGGCGAAAGGCCCCTAGTAGGATCAAGAATTCACCGATGAACCCATTGGTGCCGGGAAGACCGATCGATGCCAGTCCAAGAATCAGAACGAAGGTTGACAGCAATGGCACGTGACGCACCAATCCACCGTAGGCCGACAGTTCTGCGGATCCGGTCCGGTTATAGAGAAAGCCGGCCATAAAGAAGAGGCCCGCCGTTGAGAAGCCCAGATTGATCATCTGCAACAGGCTGCCCTGAAGCCCCTGATAGTTCAGCGAGAAAAGGCCCAGCATGACGAATCCCAGGTGACTGATGCTCGAGAACGCCAGGAGCCGCCGAAAGTCGGTTTGCACCAGTGCGATCACAGCACCGTAGATAATCGCGATGAGTCCCAGTCCCGCCATGAGCCAGAGCCACTCGCGGGACGCTTCCGGTAACAACGGGATGCTGAAGCGCAGAAATCCGTAGGGCCCCAACTTCACCCCCGCCAGAATGACGCTCACCACGAATGGACCTTGCACCAACGCGGTCGGCAGCCACGTATGAAACGGAACCACCGGAGCCTTGAACGCGAAACCGAAAAAGAGGAGGAAGAAAATCAACGTCTGCTGGGCCGGAGGCACCGGGACATTCAAGAGCTCCAACAGGTCGAACGAATAGAGGGGCTCGGTGTGGTGCATGACCGCATCGGCATGAAAGTTCAGATTGAGCAGCACAATCCCGACCAACATCAGCACCGATCCGGTGAGCGTATAGAGGACATACTTCAAAGCAGCATAGTGCCGCTCAGGTCCCGGCCCCCATAACTTGATCAGGAAGTAACTGGGGATCAGCATCAACTCCCAGAAGACAAAGAACAGAATGAGATCGAGAGAGGCAAAGATCCCTACCATGGTTCCTTCCAGCGCGAGCAGCGACATGAAGTAGGGCTTGAAAAGGATTTTTCCTCTTTCCCAGGAATAGACCATGATCAGGACTGTCAGAAAGGCCGTGAGCGGAATGAAGAGGACATTGATCCCGTCCACACCAAGGTGGTAGCTGGTTCCGATTGCCGGTATCCAAGGCACCCTCTCGGCAAACTGAATGTCGGCGCTGTGCGGCACGAAGTTCCAGAGCAACAGTGCGGAAATGAACAACTCAAGACCGGCAATGGCCAAGGAGGTCTTTCGAACGAGATCTTCGTCACTTTGCAAGAGCCAGATGATCAGGGCTCCCAGAAGCGGAAGAAACGTGAGGACGGTCAAGATGGGGAATCCGATCTGTTCGGCCGCGAACACCTCGTTTAGAATCACGAGCGACTCCCCAACCACCAAAACAGAACGATGAGATTCACGAGGATCACAAAACCCCCGGCGAGGATCGTTGCGTAGTGGTGGACGAGGCCGGATTGTAACTTCCGGAGTACGCGAGCGGCGAGGTGGTTGCCATAACCGATGACATTCAAGCCGCCGTAAATGATGTACTTTTCAATCCAGGTCGACCCTTGCGCACCCATCTCCGTCAGCTGCCGGACACCTACCACGGCGCCGTCCACCACTCGTGTGTCCACGTCGTCCATGGCACGTCCCCCGGTCTTGGTGCTCTCCACGAACGCCTTGTCGTAGACCTCATCGACCCAGTATTTGTTCAACAGCAGGAGGTATGCCCCCGACATCCGCACGCGAAGCCTATGCGGCGTGTCCGGCCTGAGCTTATAAAAGTAGTGCGCGGTGAACCAGCCGGCCAATGCGATCAAAGTGGTCACGGCCATCAGCACGAAGGGCAGCGTCGTTCCTGGTTCATGAGCCTCTGACATTTCGCTCTTGAGGGAAACGACGGGACGGAGAAACTGGTGAAACCAGCCGTTCTCCAAACCGCCCGGGATGACCCCGATGAGCCCGCCGATCGCGGCCAGAATCGCCAGGATCACCAGCGGGGCCAGCATCACCGGTGGCGACTCATGGACATGATGCCCGGCGTGTGCATCAAGATGGGATTGTCCATAAAAAGTGAGGTACAGCAGCCGTGACATGTAGAAGGCGGTGCAGAAAGCAGCCACGGCGCCGAGCAGCCAGAGGATGTAGTGGCCGTGAATGAAGGCATGGCCGAGGATCTCGTCTTTACTCCACCAGCCCGACAGAAATGGAAACCCGGCGATTGCGGCGGTCCCGATGAGAAAAACCCAGTACGTCACTGGGATTGACTTCCAAAGCCCCCCCATCTTGCGGATGTCCTGTTCCCCGGCCATCGCATGGATCACCGAGCCCGCGGCGAGGAAGAGCAGCGCCTTGAAGAAAGCATGTGTGACCAAATGAAAAATCGCCGCCGCATAGGCACCGACTCCGCATGCGAGAAACATAAAGCCCAGCTGGGAAACCGTGGAGTACGCGAGCACCCTTTTGATGTCCGTTTGCACGAGCCCGATGGTCGCGGCGAACAGGGCGGTGATCGCGCCAACCGTGCCAACCAGCAGCAGCACCATGGGGGCGAGGTCGTAAATCGCATGGTTTCGGACTACCATGTAGACCCCCGCGGTCACCATGGTTGCGGCATGGATCAACGCGCTTACCGGCGTCGGGCCTTCCATGGCATCGGGCAACCAGGTGTGCAGCGGGAGCTGCGCCGATTTCCCGACCGCCCCGATAAACAGACAAATGGCGATCGCGGCCGCCGTACCGGAATCCAAGACGGCCGCCCGCGCGAGCACCTGCGTATAGTCGAGCGTCCCGAACTTGTCGAAGATGAGAAAAATGGCGATCAGAAATCCGGCATCCCCAATGCGATTCACCACAAAGGCTTTCGTGGCAGCCTGCGCGGCGGAGACACGGTCGTAGTAGTAACCGATCAGCAGATAGGAGCAGAGCCCAACCCCTTCCCACCCGATGAAGAGCACCACATAGTTATTGCCCATGACCAGCAGGAGCATGGAGACCATGAACAGGTTCATATAGGTGAAGAAACGCGCAAAACCCTCTTCACCGTGCATGTAGCCGACGGAATACACATGAATCAGAAAGCCGACTCCGGTAACCACAAGGAGCATCACGCAAGTGAGCGGATCGATGAGAAAGCCGAGATTGACCTCGAGATCTCCGCCGAAAAACCAGCGGTAGACGATGACCGTCCGGGGCGTTGGATCACTAAGAAGCTGGCGGCACACCCAAAGAGAACATACAAACGACAGCAGAACCGAGCCCCAACCAAGCCGATGAGCGATCGCGTCGGAGTAGCGCCTGCCGAGCATTACGTTGAGGCCGTTGGCAAGCACCGCGATGAGCGGGAAAACTACGATGAGAATAACAATCTGATCAAACATGAATTATCCGCTTGGTCAACTCTTGTGGAACTCAATGATACGCACCCGTCATACGCTGGCCCTTCGTCCTGAGCTTGTCGAACGAAGGACGGCATTCTCAGAATAAAATTGACACAATCTGAATGACTCAGTCGAAGAACGACGCCCTTCGACAGGCTCAGGGTGAACGGGTCGAAGAACAAAAGAAGTCTCTACCATTTTAAGATGTTAATTTGGTCGACGTTCGTCGCAATTTTGCCGCGGAACACGACAATGATGATGGCCAGCCCCACGGCCGCTTCCCCTGCGGCAATGGCGATCACAAAGAGGGCAACTACCTGGCCCCCCAGAGACTGCAAATGATGCGCAAAGGCTACCAGGTTTAGATTCGCTGCGTTCAGCATGATCTCAATGGACATCAAGACAATAATAAAGTTTCGACGGATCAGCACGCCGACAACTCCCGTCACGAACAAGATTGAGCTGACGGCGACATAGGCAGACAGAGGAATCATGACGGCTCACGCTCGAGGTCGGCGCGGGTCGGATTCTTCGTCAGCACTATTGCGCCGACAATCGCGCCCAAGAGAAAAATACCCACGATTTCAAACGGTAACAGGTAATCGCTGAACATCAGGATGCCGATCGCAGTGCTGTTGCCGACCGTCTCGACCACCTGCGGAGGATGCGTCCCCTTGATTCCGGCGTAGTCCGCCGTCAGCAAGAGCAGCAGCAATTCGATGCTCACCGCCCCTACGCCCAAGATATACCAGGCGTGCCGCTGATGGACGTACCGTTCCTCCGTTTTGAGGTTGAGCATCATGAGCACAAAGAGATAAAGAATCAGGATCGCGCCCGCGTAGATAATGATCTGCACCGCGGCGAGGAACTCAGCGTTTAACAGCACGAACAATCCCGCGATGTGGCCGAGGAGGGAGAGCAGTGCGATCCCACACTGCACAGGATTTCTGAGAGACACGGTCAGGATTCCGGAGACCACGCTGACGAGGGCGAAGTACGCGAAGAAAACCGGAACCATTTCTAGGGATCGGAGCGAGGGGCGGTCACGGTATGCGGAAACTTATAACGGTAGGCCCGGCTGTCAGAGTCGTTTTTCTCCTGATTGTGGGCATAGAGATATCGCTTGGCGTCTTCAATATGTTTCTCGCCCACCTCGTACAATCGCTTTTTGTCGAATATCAGGGTCCGTTTGTCCGGCGTAGAATACTCGTACATCTTGGTCATTGCAAGCGCATTCACGGGACATGCCTCAACGCAGTAGCCGCAGAAGACGCATTTCGTGATGTCGATGTAAAACTCCGTCGCAATACGGGTGAGCGGCTTCGCGGGATTCTCGGCGCTCACTACTTTGATGCAACGCGAAGGGCAGGCGGCCTCGCACAGATCACATCCGACGCAGCGCTCCACGCCGTCGTCGTACCGTAGCAGGCCCAGCGCCCCGCGATGCGCGTCCGGAATCGTGCGTTTCTCCCGCGGGTATTGAAATGTCACCGGCTTTACGAACATGTGCCGCATCACGACTCTCATGGCAGTCCGGATTTCCGAGAATGACAGGGCATCCCAGAACGTTCGCAGCAGGCTCTTTTCTTCAGTCTCGTCTTTCATAGTGTGCCGGAGGGGATCTTCTCAATTGAGACTCTCGTGAGCTTAAAGGTCGGGACACCGGTAATCGGATCGATCACGCAGTCCATGAGATCTTTGACCGGGGGCTCATTGAAGTGCTCCGGGAAAAAGCAGGTGCCAAGGCCCAACGTGGCATTCGCCTCTGCCTTCATCTCCAGGCTGCCGTGGCCGGACTGAACCCGTACAGCGTCTTTGTCACCCACCTGCAACCGGGCAAGATCGTCGGGGTGCATTTGAAGAGCGCCGTTGTTGGGATAGAGCACGGTCAAGCCGGATGCCCGCGTGGATAGCTTGCCGTGATGGTACAAGACCTGTCCCATCACCAACGTGAAAGGCCTCTCGGCCGGCCGGCCTTCGTCTTGCCGATAGCGCAACGCGACTTCAGACACATAGCTGCCGTTAAGATAACGGTCGGGACGCGCGACGACCGCGGGGCGCTCGCCGAGGTTGTTATAACCTGGGAGAAGTTTCATGATCTCGGATTGGATCGCATTCGGATGCTCATAGTCCATCGGGTAACCCAACAAGGAGCCGATCGCGGTAAAAATCTCCCAGTCCGGCCGTGCTTCATCACCCAGTTCCAGGGCCTGGCGAACGCGGTTTACCTTGCCCTGCAGATCCGTAAACGTCCCCTCCTTTTCGGCTGACGTGGACGCAGGCAATACCACGTGGGCGAGGCGCCCGCTTTCAGTCAGATACGGATCCTGGGCGATGAGGAACTCGACTTTTTCCAATGCCTCGCGAACTCCGCTGTTGGCCGGCAGAGTCGCCAAAGGATTCTCCCCGACCAGGTAGAGAGCCTTGATCTGTCCTGAGCGGCAACGTTCCAAGATTTCCATCAGCCCGCCGGATGCCTGCGGTTCCACGGGAAGCGCCACATTCCAGACACGCTCAAATTTCGCGCGCATTTCCGGGTCGGTATAAGACGCCTGGCCCGGCAGCAGCTCCGGCGCCACCCCCATGTCCACCGCCCCCTGCTCATTGGCTTCTTCGGGTAAGGCATTAATGCCACAACCGGGCCTGGTCAGCTTCCCGGTGACCCAGGCAAGATCGACGAGGTTTAAGATGCTGGCATATCCATGGTCGCGCTGGATCACGCCCTCACCGCAGAGGATGACCGCCGTGGCAGCCTCGGCATAAATGCGGGCCGCGTCGGTGATCGACTCCTTGGACGTTCCCGCGAACGCTGTGATTGTCTCCCAAGGCAGACTCTCCACAGCCGTCTTGAGCGCGGCAAAGGCTTGCGGCGCCGCGCCGATCGCGGCTTCATCCACCAGATCCCCATCCAGCACCGCCTTGACCAGGCCCTTGATAAACCACCCCTCACCGCCCGGACTGATCATCAGTGGATGCGATGCCAGCTTAGCGATATTTGTCACCGCCCTATCGGCGACAACCACGGTGGCGCCATAGACACGTAATGCTTCCTTGACGCGCAGGCCCGTGATCGGATTGGTCTCGGTGATGTCGGTTCCGATCAACAACAGGACTTTGGCCTTGGTGATCTCCTCATAGCTGTTCATCAGCCGGCCGACGCCGACCGCATGCTGCATTGCGCGCGTGAAGTTGAGATATCCATAGCGGGCGCTGCTGTCCAATTGGTTCGTCCCGATGGCTGCGCGCATGAGCTTCTGAAAAAGGTAGTGCTCTTCATTCGTGCAGCGCGCGGTGATCAATCCCGCGATAGCATTCGCCCCGTGTTGGGCTTTGATCGCCGCCAGCCGGTCTTTGACCAGCGTGACGGCTTCGTACCAAGACATCGGCACAAGGCCTTCGTCTGTCCTGACAAGCGGCGTGGTCAGCCGATCCTTACTGTCGATATATTGAAAGCCGAACCGCCCGAGCACGCAGAGGCCGCCGTGGCCTTTCGCTGTTTCCGCCCGGTCGCCCCACTTGTTTTTCCATGAGAGAGGAGAGGTGACGCGCTGAACGTCCCGACCGCTCGTCTCGACGTGTAACTGGCAACCGTCGGCGCAGTAACCGCATGTTGTAGTGGTCTTCTTCAATTGCCAGGGCTTGTAGATGTACTTCGAATACTTATTGGTGATCGCCCCCACCGGACAGACAGCCAGGCAATCACCGCAGAACTCGCATTGGAGAGCATTGTCGCCCTTGGCGACGACATGGGTCGTGCCTTCCTTTTTGAAGAACTGCAAGGCATCGATCATCTGCACGTCCTTGCAGATATTGATGCACTCTCCACACAGAATGCAGCGGTTCATGTTGAAGTCCAGCACAAGACTGCGCCGATCCTCGGGCAGTCCCTTCGGCTTGGCATTCACAAGATTGGTGACCCCGTGCTGAAAGGCCATATCCTGAAGCTCGCAGTGCCCGTCGGCATCGCACACAGGGCAGTCGAGCGGATGGATACTGAGGTGTTTTTCGACCGCCTTTTTCCGGGCGGCGAACAGATCGTCGCCCGCCGTCCGCACGACGAGACCGGCTTCGGCCTTAGCGGTGCATGACCGAACCGGCGCCTTTTTCCCCTCCACCATGACCAAGCACATTCCACAGGACCCGAAAGGATCGAACGTGTAGTGATAACACATTGCAGGAATGATCTTGCCGGTCTCTGAAATCACGTCGTAGAGCGACACTCCGGCTCTGGTGCGCGCAGGCTGGCCGTCGATGGTCAGCTCAATGCTGGGGGCCTCGACATCCGGTGAAGTGACTGGTTTTAGAGCCATTTCATTTCCTTATCGCCCGCTCGCAATCCTATGTATCACGAGCCCGTCCTCCCGAACACTTCGCCTGTCATCCTGAATCCTTTGCTTGTCATCCTGAACGAAGTGAAGGATCTCGATTAGATTCTTCGTTGCACTCAGAATGACAATGCATTATCAACGGTCGCATTCGCCCATGACTATATCGTACGTCCCGAAAATAGTGACGACGTCCGCAATCATATACCCACGAGCCATATAATCGAAGGCGCCCATATGAATGAAGGAGGGGGCCCGAATCTTAAGCCGATAGGGCTTCCCCTGGCCGGTGCTGACAATGTAGAAGCCCAACTCGCCTTTGGCCGCTTCCGTCCCGCAATAAATCTCGCCGCGTGGCGCCATGAACCCGTCGGAGAACAGCTTGAACTGTTGAATCATGCTGGCGAGATCGTTAAACACCCGTTCCTTGGGCGGCAGAGTGACGCTGGGCACGTCTGCCATGATCGGTCCATCCGGCAGCTTCTCCAACAATTGCCGAACCATGCTGAGGCTCTGCCGCATCTCTTCCACCCGGATCCAGTACCTGTCATAGGTGTCGCCGTTTTTGCCGACCGGCACGCTCCATTCACACTGGTCGTACGCCCCATAAGGTTCGAACTTTCGCAGGTCATAGTCGACCCCGGAGCCCCGCAAGCTCGGTCCGCTCAAGCCAAAGCTGATCGCGTCCTCCGCCGAGATCACCGCCACGCCTTTTGTCCGGGAAAGCCAGATGCGGTTGGTTTCCAAAAACGTCACGTACTCGTCGATCTTTGGAGGAAAATAATCCACAAAGCGACGCAGTTTCTCGATCATTTCGGGCGTGAAATCGCGCTCGACCCCGCCGATGCGATACCAGCTTGTCGTCAGACGGGCTCCGCAGAGCTCGTCAAAGAAGTCCAAAAGGATTTCGCGGTCGCGAAAGGTGTAGAAAAACACCGTCATCGCGCCGATGTCCAGCGCCTGCGTCCCTAGCCAGAACTGGTGGCCGATAATCCGCTGGATCTCCGCGACGATTGTGCGCAGATACTCAGCGCGAGGAGGCACCTTGATATCGACAAGCTTTTCCACCGCACGGCAGTAAGCAAAATTGTTGTACATCGCGCAGATGTAGTCGAGGCGATCCGTGTGAGGAATAAACTGGTGGTAGGTGCCGTCTTCCGCCAGCTTCTCGACGCCGCGATGCAGAAACCCGAGGACCGGCGTGGCTTTCACGATGCGCTCCCCTTCCAGCGCGAGGACCACTTTGAGCACCCCATGCGTGCTGGGATGCTGGGGCCCCATATTCAGCATCATCTCCTCGGTGCGCAGGGTCGGGAGACCCGGATTTTCAGGGTGTTCCGGATCTACGTGGTAGATCGTCTCACGCTGGTCTTCGAAGATCGGCTTCATGCGGGTTTTTCACCGATAAATGTGAATGTGTCCCGCCAACCTTTTCCTCTCAGCGGAAAATCCTTGCGGAGCGGGTAGCCTTCAGGATAGTCGTCAGGCATCAGGATCCGGGTGAGATTGGGATGATTGCGAAAGCGAATTCCCATCATGTCGAAGACTTCGCGTTCCATGAAGTCGGCGCCTTTCCAGATATCCGTCATAGAATCGACGATACAGTCATCTTCGGGCACCCTGGTCTTCACCCGAATGCGATTGCGGCGGCGGATCGAATAGGCCTCATACACCACTTCGAATCGCTCCGGCTCATCCGGCCAATCGACGGAACTGACATGAACGATGTAATCGAAATCCATCTCGGGAGCATCGTGCAAATAGCGGCAGACATTATGCAGGTGATCGCGCGCGACTGTGATCGCCAAATCACCGCGCCACTCCACGGCTGTCTGAACCGCGCCGGGGAAGGCTTCCTGGATCTGCGCCGCGATCGTGATGCACTATCGTTATACCTGAACCGATTCCGGAGGCTTTTTGTAGAAGACCCGCCGCTTCATGATCTCCTCCTGCAATTTCAGTATGCCATCGAACAGGGCTTCGGGCGTCGGCGGGCAGCCCGGCACGTACATGTCCACGGGAACAAAGCGGTCCACGCCCTGGACCACACTGTAGCTGTCATAGATGTTCCCGGATGTGGCGCATGACCCCATGGCGATGACGTAGCGGGGTTCCGGCATTTGATCATAGATTTTTCTAATGACGGGAGCCATGCGGACGCATACGGTCCCGGCGACAATCATGAGGTCGGACTGGCGGGGCGACGCACGAAAAACCCCCGCGCCGTAGCGATCGATATCGTACCGGGCGGATACAGCCGCAATCATCTCAATCGCGCAGCACGCAAGGCCGAAAGTCATCGGCCAGAGCGACCCTTTACGGGCCCAATTGACCGCCTTTTCGAGGGTCAACAGGTGGATGCCCAGGCCGCTATCTTTCTCATGGCCACGGCCGACTTGGATAAGGGGAGTTAATCCCATTCTAAGGCGCCTTTCTTCCAGGCATACACATAACCCACCACGAACAGCACGATAAAGATAGTCATCTCAATCATGCCGATGATGCCGACCTTGTCAAACGCAACCGCCCATGGATAAAGAAAAATGATTTCAATGTCGAAGATAACGAATAACATGGCAATAATGTAGTACCGGACCGGAAACGGCATACGCGCGTCCGAAAATGGCTCACTTCCGCACTCGTACACACTCAATTTCTCTGCATCGGGCAGTTTGGGATGCACAAAGTAGCTGAGCACCAAGGTGCCAACGCCGAACAGAAACGCCACCACGATAAACGCCAAAATCGGAAAATAATTAGACAGATACGGCAGAAGCTGGTCAGCGTTCCGCATGAGCTCTCTCAGTTATTCTCGCTACTTAGTGACTGTCCTGTTACGAGCGAAAAGCAGTCTAACATCGCGATTTTATGCAAAGCAAGCGGGCAAAAGACCTAGAAACAGAGCTTGCTCGACCCGGGCCTGATGATTATTTAAGGCCGCCGGGGGATACTTTTCTGTGCTTAGACTCTCACGGCATGCGTTTCCCCTGCAAGCGCCCATAAAACCCGCTGATAATTACAAAAAGCCCCAAGATCGGAGGACGGATAAGCGGGTTCCCTAAAGAGGGTCCCGCGGGCGCCGGCGCATCATCTTATCGCGTCTATCGGAAGGGGTCCTAAGAGTCCCCTCGGAGGGATTTTCGGATGCAGGACTCCATTGATCCCGGAGCGGTCCCGAGGACTTGGTCCGACGATGAATTTGCGTTCTAATACGCTTCGGCTTAGATGCACTGAAGTCCGGGGGGTCCGGTTGATTGGTCAGGGTTCTGTGGTCATCTTTGGCCATCGTTCACAGCCTCTGTTGTGGCCCCGGCAAAGGCATAGGAGGAGTCGGGATGGGGCCGCGAGGAGTGTCTTCCTTGACTATTGGATCATACAGTTTCTCATTGCCGTTAACACCATCCTCTTCGATATCGATCCACATCTCTCCTTGCCCTGTCTCAAACTCTCCGTTTCCATTCAGATCCAACCAGTAGAATAGTGGATTGGCAAACGTCACCGCGACTTCATAGCCATATCGGTTGACCGAGACCTTATACGTGCGGCGGGCCGTCATAAAAGTCGTTTGGTCTTCGCTGCCGGACATGCTGAAGCGTCGAAAAAATAAGTTGTTCCGCCAGTCGTAATATGCCTCCACTTCTCGCCGATCGAATTCCTCCGGCTCCTGAGGAAGGCTGAACACCGGAGCTCCTACCACTAAATCGCCCGTCGATCCTCTGGACGCCTCATCAGAGGCCATGACCAACGCCCACGGGAACAAGGCCAGTGCTGTGCTTTGAAGCCATCGCATGCCGCACCGTAACACCTTGCTAACCCCTCGTCAATTAAGTAAAAACATTGACATGATTACCGGATCTGTTATGCTCCGTACATCTGTAAATGGAGGTCTCTCATGAGCACGATCCGCCTTGAAATGTCACCTGGTTACCTGAAGGCAACACTGTTTCTCCTCGCAAGCGTCCTGTTATCGTCCTCCGTCATGGCCGCTGAGGGCACTAGTTTCCACCGTACGCGGCCCACCAGCGATCAAGCCTTGGCTTTTCAGGGGGGTTATATCATCCCGGTAGAAAAGGTCGTCGGCTCCGTCATCGGAGCGCGCGAAGCAAAGACTTACTTTGGCGCGGGCGACACCCTCTACATTCGTTTTATACGAAACCTCGATGTTCGCCCGGGAGACTGGCTGACTGCGTACAGCATGACTAAGGTGGTCTTTCACCCCCTCACCAACGCCTATATGGGCCGGGTCGTCAAGATTCTCGGAATCCTGGAGGTCACCTCGGAACCGAAGGACCGGGTGGCCGAGGCCCGTGTGATCCAGCCTCTCGACGCCCTGAAGCCGGGAGATACCGTTATGCTCTATGAGCTCCCGTCCGAGGTGCCGGAAGCAGGCAAGTCCGACGAACCTATTACGGGAGCCGTCGTTCAATCTGAGGAAGGCGGAGAGTTGACGGCGCAAGGCGAAATCGTCTATATCGATCTGGGTGCCCATGACGGCCTTGAGGTCGGGGATCGATTGAAAGTGATTCGTAAAGGCTCCCGCGAATCGAGGAAAACCTTCTTGCCTGATTACGCATTGGCCGAGCTCAGAGTCCTTTCTGTGCAGCAACGAAGTGCCACTACCATGATTGTGAAGAGCATCGATGCAGTTCACCGTGGTGACCTGGTCACCCGATTGCTTCGTAGGCCCAGCCCGCCCGTGCAGGACCCTAATACTGACCCTAACACTGAGATCCGTCCGCCGGAGGAGGTCCGATAGCCTGCGTTATGCAGCAACCGGCTTGTTCCCAACGCAACCGCTTCGCAATTGTGCTCAGCGTGTTCCTGTGGCTGGCCATGTCTTCAGTCGTGTCCGCGGCAGAACAGTTCGCCGGTGAAGTACTGAAGGTCGACGTGGCGGCAAAAAAACTGACGGTGAAGAAACCCGACGGCAATCGTTTCACCTTCGTGGTTGACAGCGCCACCGCCTTCAGCGGAAGTCGTCGATCCCTTCAAGATCTCACGCAAGGCGACAAGGTGACAGTTGAATTTCAGGTCGCGGCAGGCAAATATCAAGCGCTTAAAATAGTAACCCCGTAGCTCCTTTTCGCACTTGCCCACGCTCCAGCGCCAGTACCTCGAGGTGGCTGTCCCGCGTCGTCTTTTCCGGGTGTTTACGTATTCGATACCTGAAGGCCTTCCCGGGCCATGGGCACCGGGCATGCGCGTTCGCATTCCTTTCGGCTCCGAAATTCTCGTAGGCTATATACTCGGCGTCACGTCAGAGCCGGATAGTGACAGTGCCGGCAAGCATCTCAAGCCTATCCTTGCCCGCCTCGATGACACGCCCGTCGTCAGCGCGCAACTCCTGGCCCTGGCCAGGTGGGTCGCCGACCGCTATCTGGCGCCTCTAGGACAGTGCCTGCGCCTGGTGTTCCCCAGCCAGGTCGAAAAACAGACCCGGGCGGCCACTCCACAGATGGAGTCTTCCCCGCCGGCGCCCGTACCCGTTCTTACCGACGGGCATGTAATTTCGCCGGTCCTCGCGCCTCTTCGCGACGAAGTCCTGACGGCCATTGGGGACCGTCGACACCATACTGTTTTGCTGCCTGGTTCCACCCGGGATCTCATCGAATTGTATATGGAGGCGGTACGTACCACGTTGCAAACGCAGCGAAGCGCGTTGGTTTTAGTGCCGGAGATCCATCAGGTGGAGCCACTTCGGCGAGTACTTTCCGACGGCGGTAAAGTGCCAAGCGAAACGTACCACGGCCAGCTTTCGATGTCCGAACGAAGAAATTCTTGGGCAAGAATCCAGCGAGGTGAGGCGCGGCTTGTGATCGGTACCCGCTCGGCTGTGTTTGCGCCGGTGGTGGATCTGGGGTTGCTGCTCATTGACCAGGAAGATCATGGGGCCTACAAAGCTGAAAATGTTCCCAGATACGATGCCCGTGTGGTCGCAACGCAGCGCGCGCGCGAACTCCAAGCGGTGCTCTTGTTGGGGTCCGCTCATCCTTCTTTGGAATCCGTGCACGCCACCCACAATCCCGGGACGGCCTGGCTGGGTCCCGGTACGGGGAGGAGCCTCCCGCCAGTCCGCACCATAAACTTGCGCGGTACATCCGGCGAGATCTTGTCTGCCCCGATGGTGGAGGCCATTGCGCAACGCCTCGCGGCTCGCCAGAGAGTCTTGCTATTTCTGAATCGGAAGGGCTACGCGTCGGTTCTGTTTTGCCGCGATTGCGGAGAAGCCCTGCGTTGTACGGCGTGCGGATTGGGTTGGACCTTTCACAAAAAAGAGGCCATGTTGCGCTGCAGTCACTGTGGGCAGCAGGAGATAGCGCCGTCGGTTTGTCCGGCCTGCGGAGGACCTCGTCTCCATCCCTCCGGCCTGGGAACGGAAGCGGCTGAAGAGGCATTACAGCGTCGGTTCCCACAGGCCCGGCTTCTACGCGTAGAGCGTGCCGGCGCTCGCGGAAAAACGAAGGACGCCGGGCTGTCGGCTCATTTTCAGGCCAACGACTACGATATTCTTATCGCTACGCAACTGGTTTTGACCGTCGTCCCCCGTCCCGTGTTCTCATTCATCGGCATCTTGGCGCCGGATACAGCTCTGCACCAGCCGGATTTTCTGGCTGCAGAGCGTGCATATCATACTTTGCGAGAGGTGATGACCCTCGCGCCCGAAGATACTTTGACCGCCGAGGTCATAATTCAAACGTATATGCCGGATCATCACGTCATCCGCGCGCTCGCCGCCCACGATCCTTCGGTGTTCTATGACAGCGAACTCGCTGCGCGCGCAGCACTGGGCTATCCTCCCTTTGGCCGGCTCATAGGCCTACGTGTGACAGGGATACGGGATGAGGCCGTTGCCACAGCTGCCGAGCGTTGGGCAACGGCGCTACGGCTGGAAATCAAGAAGCTCGTAGGTGAAAAGCGCACCTTCTTCAATACAACTACTCGGCCCCATCCCGGCGTTGCCTCCCCGACTTCGTGGCCGGTTTCGACGTCAACTTATCGTCAAAGGCGAAGATGGCCCGCGCATGAGGGAAGCGGTTCGAAAATCACTGGTCACGGTGGAAGCCGAAGGCCGTGCGGGCAAGCTACGGTACGATGTGGATGTCGATCCCACATCGCTGATTGGCTAGATTCCAGATCCCCTTGGTCCTGCCGGCGCCTACCTTCGAAAAATAAATCTGTCCCCGTTTCGAAACCGCATGCACTTCTGGCGGGCCGCTTTCCGAAAAAGAATGTGCCTTGGCAAGATCGAGGACCGGCAGGTACAATAAAGGAGGGTCTTTACAGGGATACGGTTCAATGCAACAGGAAAAAAAAGCGGTGTGGGCGAGAGAATGGATCATTTTTGCTCTCAGCATCGGGCTAGGGGGTCATGTCGCGCTTGGGGTAGTCCTGCACGATCCTTCCCCCAAACAGTGGCAGGACATCGGATGGAACGCGGTTTTTTTTGGCCTCTTTATCTATGTTTTGTTTCAAGGTGGTCGCTCACTCTTCCTGGTCATTCGCGCGCGCCGGGCTAATCGCCAGCAATGATCATTACTCTGGAGAAACCGTATGGGATCTGAATAAACTCAGTGAGAAAGAAGAAGAATATTTCGCGCGCCAGATGATCGAAAAAAGACGCCGTGAAGCCGAAGCCACGCAATCGTCCATGGCATCCGAGGAGAAGCAACGGCTCAAGGACCTGCATTTTATGCACTGCCCCAAATGCGGGCAGTCTCTGGTCGAAATGGATCTCAAGGGCGTGAAGATCGACCGCTGCATGAACTGCGAGGGGATCTGGCTGGATGCCGGCGAGCTGGAGCAGTTATCGCGCAAGGAAGGACTTTTGGGCGGAGTCCTAAAGCTCTTTAAATGACGAGCCCCGCTCATTATCCTGAGCACTAGCGAAGAACCCCATAATTTTTAGTACTGTTTTCCCTCCTGACATGTTTCTCAAAAGCTGCTAGCATTGCGCCGATCAATCTCTCCGGGGCTCCAGAGGACTACTCAAGCGCAGGGGACCAGGGATGGCCGGAATTTTTATCTCCTATGCGCGCGGCGATGACGAGCCGTTTGTCAAACAGCTCTATCAGGATTTAAAGCAACACGGCATCGACGTGTGGTGGGATCGTCAGGCCATGGAGAGCCGGGGCCTGACCTTTTTGCAGGAAATCCGTGATGCGATCGAAGGATCGAACCGTGTCATTGCCGTCATCGGCCCCCATGCCCTTACGTCCGAATACGTGCGCGCCGAGTGGGAGCATGCCTTATTGTTCAGCAAAGGCATTGTGCCGATTCTCCGACAAGGCGAATATCCGGATTGGGCTCAGTACTTCAGCAAGGGCGCGGTATCGATGCTGCCTGAGGCGGGCTACGTCGATTCCAGCAGTCTGTCTAAATCGCATGCCCCGGACTTTCGTGAGTCCCGCCCTTACCAGGAGGCACTGGACGAATTACTCCGCGTTCTTTCGACGCCGGTTGTGGAGCCGGGAAGGCTCCTGACGCTCGTCCCCTCTTTGCCACCTTACTTCCTGCTTCGACTTGAGGATATTGAGGCAATCGGAAAGACGGTGCTTCTCGATATTCAACAGCCAACCGTCGTGACGTCTCGCAAGCAAACGACCGCGCTCCAGGGAATGGCGGGGGTGGGGAAATCCGTCGTGGCCGCGGCATTTGCTCGTGCGACGCATACGCGGCGAGCATTTAGTGACGGGGTCCTGTGGCTCACCATAGGACAGGAGCCGCACCTATTACAAAACATGCGGCAGGTCGGCTTGGCGTTCGACGATAATCCGGCTCAATATATTGATATCACTTCCGCCAAGAGCCGTTTGGTACAGGTGCTGGCGGACAAGAACTGTCTGCTCGTTCTTGACGACATGTGGGACGTGTCCAGCGCAGAGCCGTTTATAAATGCCATCGGTCCCCGGTGTCGCGTGCTGCTCACCACACGGGATCGCGGATTAGTGACGGCGGTGGGCGCCCAGGCGTGTCAAATAGACGTCCTCAATGATGCAGAGGCCCTCAAGCTGTTGGCAGGTTGGTGCGGCCAACCTGTTCAAGCAGCTGCCGGAACAGGCGCCTCTCCTTATTAAAGAGTGCGGCAACCAGCCGTTTGCGCTGTCCCTGTGTGGAGCGATGGTGCGCGACGGCACTCCCTGGGCCGATCTCCTGGACGCATTGCGCGAAGCGGACCTGAGCTTTTTGGAAAAGACCTTTCCCAACTATCCCTATTCCGATGTGATGAAGTCGTTAAAGGTGAGCGTGGATGTATTGACCCGGACAGAGCCATCCGCCGCGACTCGGTACCATGAACTGGCGGTCTTTCCCGGCAATGCTGTAGTTCCGGAGGCCGCGATTGTGACCTTGTGGCACCATACGGGCGCGATGAAGGACCGTGACGCACGAAAATTCCTGACGACGCTCGAATGCACGGCTCTGATACGAGTGACCGGCGAGTCTCCAGGTCGTCACATTACGATGCATCACCTGCAATACGATTACCTGCAGGCTGCGCAAGCAGATCCCAGCGGGTTGAACCAAGCTTTGCTTGACGCGTACTTTGAGAAATCAGGAGGGCATTGGGAGAAAGGCGCCAACGATGGATATTTCTTCCAGCGACTCGACTACCACCTTCTGAAGGCAGGGCGAAAAGATGAGTTACGAACTCTTCTCACTGACTTTGGATGGATCAACGCCAAGCTTCAGGCGACAAACATTGCAGATTTGATCAACGACTATGACGCTCTTGTCGATGATGTTCATTTGTCTCTACCCTGTGGGGCGATTCGGCTGTCGGCGCATGTGCTGGCTCGCGACAAAAGCCAATTCGCAGGACAGCTACTGGGGCGATTGCCGATTGACGCTTCCCAGGCCACTCAACACCTGAGGGATCAGGCCGCACAATGGCGGGGCTCTGTATGGCTGCGTCCCCTCAACGCAATGCTTACACCGCCTGGCGGCGCACTCGTGCGCACCCTCGCGGGCCACACACTGTCGGTATCGGCGGTCGCACTGTCGCCGGATGGTCGGTACGCGATTTCCGCCTCTGATGATCACACCTTGAAAGTATGGGATGTTGACGTGGGCGCGGAAGTACGGACCCTCGCGGGCCACACGAGCTGGGTGCGAGGAGTGGCCGTGACCCCCGACGCTCGGTGCGCGATTTCGGCATCCTACGATGACACGCTGAAAGTGTGGGACCTCGCCACGGGGACGGAAATCCGGACTCTCTCCGGGCACACGGACTCGGTCAGTGCAGTCGTCGTGACACCCGACGGGCGCTACGCGATCTCGGCGTCCTACGATGAAACGTTGAAAATCTGGAGCCTCGACACAGGGACGCCGGTTCGGACCCTTGCCGGTCACACGGATGCCGTCAATGCGGTGGCCGTGACACCGGACGGCCGGTACGCGATTTCAGCGTCCAACGATCAGACCTTAAAGGTATGGGACATTGGCACGGGGATTAGAGGTGCGGACTCTCATCGGTCATACGCGATCGGTCAGTGCCGTGACCGTGACGCCCAATGGCCGGTACGCGATCTCTACATCTGACGATCAGACATTGAAAGTGTGGGAGGTGGAGACAGGGACACACGTGCGAACTCTCACCGGCCACGCGCGCGCGGTCAATGCTGTGGCCGTTACGCCGGACGGCCGGTACGCGATCTCGGCCTCCAGCGATAAGACGTTGAACGTGTGGGACATCGACACGGGGACGAAGTTGCAAACTCTCTTGGGCCACACAGACTCGGTCAACGCTGTCACCCTGACGGTCAACGGCAGCTATGCGATCTCGGCGTCTACTGATGAGACACTTGAAAGTGTGGAACCTCGATACGGCGAAAGCGCAGGAACTGAGCCGCGCGGGCCACACGGCGAAGGTCACGGCGGTGACCGTGACGCCAAACAGCCGGTATGCGGTCTCAGCGTCTTACGACCACACATTAAAGGTGTGGAATGTGGAAACCGGGACTGAGGTGCGAACCCTGACAGGTCACATGGCTACGGTCACGGCGGTGGCCGTGACGCCCAACGGCCGCTACGCAATCTCGGCGTCTTACGATCACACGTTAAAAATGTGGGACCTGGACACGGGGACGGAGGTGCGGACTCTCGCCGGCCATACGGACTCGGTCAGCGCGGTGACGGTAACACCGAACGGCCGGTATGCGATCTCAGCGTCTGCTGATCACATGCTGAAAGTGTGGGACGTCGACACCGGAGCAGAAGTGCGGACCCTCAGTGGCCACTCAGGCGGAGTCAATTCAGTAACCATGACTCCCAACGGCCGGTATGCGATCTCCACGTCCGCGGATCAGACGTTGAAAGTGTGGGACGTGGATACAGGCGCGGATGTAAGGACTCTCACGGGTCACACGAACTGGGTGAGGGCGCTAACCGTGACACCTGACGGTCGGTATGCGATCTCGGGTTCTTACGATGATATGTTGAAAGTGTGGGACCTCGACACGGGAGCCGAAGTGCGGACTCTCGCCGGCCACACGAATTGGGTGAGGGCGGTAGCCGTCACTCCGGATGGCCGGTACGCAATTTCTGCGTCTTACGATGATACGTTGAAAGTATGGGACGTCGACACGGGAATGAGAGGTGCGGGGGTTGGTCGGCCACACGGACTTGGTCAGCGGGATGACCATCACGCCGGATGGCCGGTACACGATTTCTGCGTCAGAGGACGACACCCTGCGGGTGTGGGAGGTGACGAGTGGAAAATTGCTTGCGACTTTTAACGGCGACGGGGGAATCACCTCCTGTTCTGTGGGTCAAGATGGACACACAATTGTTGCAGGCGAAACCTCGGGTCGTGTGCACATTCTCCGTCTTGAAGGCGTCTGAGGAATCGCGACGAGTGTAAACCAGGCTAGGCCTGTTTGTAGCTGATCGTTTCGTCCTTGCGTGTCTTCCAGTGAACAAGCTTGTTGAGCGCGTTTAAGTAGGCCTTGGCTGAGGCGACAATAATATCAGTGTCCGACCCGTGACCGATCACGGTCTTTGAGCCCTCTTCCACTTTCACCATCACCTCACCTTGCGCGTCGGTGCCGCCGGTGATCGCTTTCACGACATAGGTCAATAGCGTGCTCTTGGTCTCGGTCATGATCGCGATCGTCCGATACGCGGCGTCCACAGGGCCATCGCCGTTGCCTATCTGCCGGAAGGGCTTGCCGTCTATTTCGAGCTCAATTTCAGCCTTCGGAACGAGATTCGTGCCGCTTTCAACGCGCAGGGACCTGAGTTTGTAGGTCTCGGGAACCGCGCGAAGCTCTTCCGAGAGAATCACCTCGAGGTCCTCTTCGTACACTTCCTTTTTCTGATCGGCCAGCTTTTTAAAACGCTCGAATGCCTTGCCGAGCTCTTCGTCGGTCAGCTTGTAACCCAATTCTTCCAGCCGTTGCCTGAAGGCATGGCGCCCCGACAGCTTGCCCATCACAAGCGTGCTCTTGCCCAAACCGATGGTATCAGGACGCATGATTTCGTACGTCGTTTTTTCTTTTAAGAATCCGTCCTGGTGAATCCCTGAGGCGTGCGAAAACGCATTCGCGCCGACAATGGCCTTGTTCGGCTGCACGACCATTCCGGTGATGCTGCTGACCAGACGACTGCTCTTGACGATCTCTTCCGTGCGAATCCCGGTATCCGCGCCATAGAAGTCTTTCCGGGTGCGCAGGCCCATTGCGATCTCCTCCAATGAGGCGTTCCCCGCGCGCTCGCCGATCCCATTGATGGTGCATTCCACCTGGCCCGCCCCTTCCACAATCGCCGCCAAGGAGTTGGCCACCGCCACCCCGAGATCGTTGTGGCAATGCACGGAAATGATCGCCTTCTTGATGTTCGGCACATTCTCCCGGATCCCGCGAATCAGCATTCCGAATTCCTGAGGCGCCGCGTATCCGACGGTATCAGGGATGTTGACCGTAGTGGCCCCCGCTTCAATGACCGCCTCCAGCACCTCGTACAGATACTTTGGCTCGGAGCGCGTGGCATCCATCGGAGAGAATTCCACATCGTCGAGATACCCCTTGGCGCGCTGCACCATTTCGACTGCACGGTCACGGGCCTGATCCCTCGTCAGCCGAAACTGGTGTTTGAGATGGATATCCGATGTGGAGATAAATGTATGGATACGGATCTTCGGTGCACCACGCAGAGCCTCCCATGCCCTATCCACATCCTCGGGACGAGCGCGCGCCAGACTGCAGATAACGGGCCCCTCCACTTCCTGCGCGATCCGGCGGACTGCCTCGAAGTCTCCGGGTGAGCTGTATGCGAAGCCCGCCTCGATGACGTCAACATTCAGGCGGGCGAGTTGTTTCGCAATCATCAGCTTCTCTTCGAGGTTCATCGCCGCGCCGGGCGATTGCTCGCCGTCGCGAAGTGTCGTATCGAATATACGGATCATGCGGGCCATGGCGTGATATTAACCCTCTCTCTCTCCTGAGGAAAGTGAAGAAGATGGGCGTTCCTGCATGACGGGTCGGCGCGCCGCCGGCCTCACAAGGGCTAGCAGCCACATCACGACGCCAGAGACGGCGTAACCTGCGAACAACGTAAATAATGCGACCGGCGGCATGGCGGCAATCAACATGATTCCCAGCACCCCCCACACCAGATAAACGAAGCCTTCGCCCTCGTGAAACCGCATCCCTCTGAACTTTGCGTATTTAATCGTACTGACCATCAAAAACGACAGCAAGAAGGAGACGACCAGGACCAACAACGGCTTAACGGTTTGCCCGAGTTGAAAAATGTGGTGATCGAAGAGAATAAGCGAGGCCAGCACGCCTGCGGCGCCCGGAATCGGCAGGCCCGTAAAATAACGGTTGTCGCCGGTGATCGTTTGCACATTGTAGCGCGCCAGTCTTAACGCACCACAGCCGACGAACGCGAAGACGACCGCCAGGCCTATAACGCCGTGAGCGTGTAGGGCCCAGGCATAGATCAACACCGCCGGGGCAAGCCCGAAGGAAACGAGGTCGGCCAAAGAGTCGTACTCAACACCGAATTGGCTTGTCGTTTTAGTGAGTCGCGCAGACTGTCCATCCAAGACATCGAAGATCAGCGCCACCAAAATCGCAATCGAGGCGTGGAGATAGTTTCCGTTAAAGGACGCAATGATAGCGTACAGCCCGCAGAATAAATTCCCCGTCGTGAACAGGTTAGGGATGAGATAAATGGCTTGGCGCCTGCGCACCCGAAGCCGTGGCCTTATGGGCTTCATTTCGTGCCTCTGAGCGTTGTACTTCACGGCAGCACTCCAATCACTGTTTCGCCTCCGCGGACCCGACCACCAACTTCAACCTTTACCTCGGCGAGTCTCGGCAGATAGAGATCCATGCGCGATCCAAACCGGATCAAGCCATACCGCTCGCCGCGAGCCACCCGTTCCCCAAGTCTTAACCACGTGACGATCCGGCGCGCCACGTACCCCGCGACCTGAACACACAGCACCCGGTGGCCCTCATCGGTCTCGATGAGCACGGCGGTCTGCTCATTTTCGAGCGTGGCGCCTGGGACGGCTCGCCACCAGAAACTTTCCAGCAGAATGAGCCACGGCAGTCACAGTACCCTCACACGGGATTCGGTTGATATGGACGTTCAGGGGGCTGAGAAATATGCTCACCCGCGTCGCCTGGTCCTTTAAGAAACGCGGCTCCTCTTCCTTTACCACTGCCATTATTCGCCCGTCTCCCGGCGAGACAACCAGCTTGGGGGCCTGGGGGACCGCTCGCGAGGGATTCCGGAAAAACCACGCGATAAATAGTCGTGCCGGCCAGAAAAACGGCGCCGAGCCCGGTCAATCCTAAAGCCGCAGCGCCGGCCCCGCAAGCCGCGGCGGCCATGCAGAAAGGCAAGCCTTCTTTGGCTATCGGCCATCCACTCGCCTGATCCGCCATGTCTCAGTTTTTGGCCTTGTCAACCAACTGATCCTTCTTCAGCCACGGCATCATCCCGCGCAACCTGCCGCCGACCTCTTCGATGGGATGCGTTTCACCCCGCTTGAGCAATGCGTTGTATTGAGGGCGGTTCGCTTGGCATTCCAGTACCCATTCTTTGGCAAAGCGGCCGCTCTGAATCTCATCCAGGATGCGTTTCATTTCTTTTTTTGTCTCATCGTTGATGATGCGGGGACCGCGAGTCACATCTCCATACTTCGCCGTGGTGCTGATCGAATAGCGCATATTTGCGATGCCGCCCTGATAGATCAGGTCCACGATGAGTTTCACTTCATGCAGGCACTCGAAATAGGCCATCTCCGGCGAGTACCCTGCATCCACCAACGTCTCATAGCCCGCTTGAATCAGCGCAGTGAGGCCGCCACAGAGCACCACCTGCTCGCCGAACAAATCGGTTTCAGTCTCTTCACGAAAGTTTGTTTCAATGATCCCGGCGCGCCCTCCGCCGATCGCCGACGCGTACGCCAGGCCGATCTGTTTCGTGTCCCCCGATGGGTCCTGATGGATGGCCAGGAGACACGGCACTCCGCTCCCCTTTGTATATTCCGATCTCACCAGGTGACCCGGGCCTTTCGGCGCAACCATGAAAACATTGGTGTTCGACGGCGCCACGATCTGGCCGAAGTGAATATTGAAGCCGTGCCCAAACGCCAGGTAACCGTTCTTCTTGAGATTCGGCGCCACGTCAGCGCGATAGATCGCCGCCTGAACTTCATCCGGAGCAAGGATCATGACAATGTCGGCACGCTTCGCGGCGTCCGCCCCAGGCATCACTTTGAGACCTGCGCGCTCAGCCTTTTGCCAGGAGGCCCCTTCCCTGAGACCGACGATGACGTCCATGCCGCTCTCCTTCAAGTTCAAAGCATGGGCATGACCCTGGCTTCCATAACCGATCACCGCAATAGTTTTTCCGCGAAGACGGTTGAGGTCCGCGTCTTTATCGTAATAAATATTCAGCATGAAGACTCCTATTTGTCATCCATTAGTCATTCTGAGCGCAGCGAAGATTCTAGACCTTCACGGAGGCGCTATTTTTCTTCTTTTAATGCGCGTTTGGGTTGCGCTGCCGTCGAGCGCACCGGCTCGCGGGCGATCGCCACCCGCCCCGTCCGGACCAACTCCTTGATACCCAGAGGCTGCAGAAGATTGATCGCCGCCTCCACTTTCTTCACGTCCCCGGTGATCTCAACAGTGTAGGTCGAGGGGGTGGAATCAACTACTTTTGCGCGAAAAATGTCGGCGATTCGAAGAGCTTCCGCCCGGTCCTCCGGCCGCGTGTGAATTTTGATAAGCGCCATCTCACGCTCCACGAATTCGCTCTCGTTCAGATCTACGACCTTGATCACGTCGATCAGCTTGTTGAGCTGCTTGACGATCTGCTCGATGATCCGATCGTCCCCCGATGTGACAATCGTCATCATGGACATCGAGGGATCCAGGGTCGGCGCGACCGACAGCGTTTCAATGTTGTAGCCGCGCCCGCTGAAGAGGTTCGCGATCCGGGACAACACGCCGAACTTGTTTTCCACGAGAACCGAAACAATATGCTCCACGACTCTATTCTCCTTGTGCTCGCCTCATCACAAGCCCCTGCGAAGCCTTCCAGTTGTTATCCTGGCCTCCCATTTGTCATCCTGAGTTTCGCGAAGGATCTATATATAGATTTCGTCCAATCCCGCCCAGATTCTTCGCTGCGCTCAGAATGACGGCTGTGCTCAGAATGACAGCGGCGTCAAAACGGCAATTTACGCGGTCAGGACAGTATCCTTATCTTCGCCCGCCACCTTGGAGGCCGGCTTGGCTCCGCGTTTCATCTCCGGCGGGTCTTCAAGAATCATTTCATTGTTGGCGCCGCCCGCCGGAATCATCGGATAGCAATTTTCATAGGCGTCGACTTCGATGTCCACAAGAACGGGCTTATCGGTCTTCAGCGATTCTTTGATGACGTCATCCACTTCCGAAACTTTGGTGGCCCGCAAGCCCACCGCATTGAAGGCCTCGGCCATTTTGACGAAGTCGGGGACGGTATCCAGATACGAAGACGCATAGCGGCCCTCGTAGAAGAGGTCCTGCCATTGCCTGACCATTCCATGAAAGTGGTTGTTCAAGATGAACGTCTTCACGGGAAGCCTCGAGATCATGGCGGTGGCCATCTCCTGCATGTTCATCTGGATGCTGCCGTCACCCGCAATGCACAGCACCAACTGATCCCGAAAAGCCGCCTGCGCGCCGAGGGCCGCCGGCAACCCGAATCCCATGGTCCCCAGGCCTCCCGACGTCAGCCACTTGCGAGGCTTGTTGAGCCGGAAATGCTGGGCGGCCCACATCTGATGCTGCCCCACATCCGTCGCCACGATGGGGTCCCTGTCTCGGGTGAGCTCATAGAGCCGGTCAATGATGTACTGAGGCTTGATCTGAGCATCCGGCGGTTGGACATAGGTCATCGGATGCTTTTCCTGCCATTCATCGATCTGATTGCGCCACGGCTTTCGCTGTTCAATTGAGTTGCCGTTCGGCGTGGCACGCAGCATGGCGTTCAGCTCACGAAGCACGGCTTTGACGTCGCCGACCACCGGAATGTCCACTTGAACATTCTTACGGATCGACGTCGGATCGATATCTATGTGGATGACCTTGGCCTCGGGACAGAACTCGGACACCTTACCGGTCACCCGGTCATCGAACCGAGAGCCAATTGCAATCACCAGATCCGAGTAATGTACCGCCATGTTTGACGCGTAGGAGCCGTGCATTCCCATCATCCCGAGAGATAATGGGTGCGAGCCGGGAAATACGCCCAGAGCCATCAATGTCATATCGACGGGTATTTGCGTGAGCTCTGCAAACTCCAGAAGTTCAGCGTGGGCATTGGAAAACACCGCCCCGCCTCCGACATAGATGATGGGCTTCTTCGACTTGTGGATGGCTTCCACGGCCTGCTTGATCTGCCATTTATTTCCTTCAATCGTGGGATTGTATCCACGGATCGAGACGCTGTCGGGATAGCGAAAATCTCCCTTGTTCATGGCAACATCTTTGGGAATGTCCACCAGCACCGGACCCGGCCTTCCTGTCATTGCCAGATAAAAAGCCTCTTTGATGGTCTGAGCAAGATCGTTCACGTCCTTGACCAAGAAATTGTACTTGGTGCATGGCCGGCTGATGCCCACATTGTCGGCCTCCTGAAAGGCGTCGTTGCCGATGAGATGCGTGGGCACCTGACCGGTGAACACGACAATCGGCACGGAATCCATATAGGCGTCCACCAAAGGGGTCACGATATTGGTCATGCCTGGGCCCGATGTCACAAGCGCGACCCCTGGCTTGCCGGTAGCTTTCGCGTAGCCCTCGGCCATATGGCCGGCGCCTTGTTCGTGCCGCGTGAGGATGACCTCAATGTCCTTCTGCTGATGAAGGATGTCGAAAATCTTGAGGACGACACCACCCGGGAGCCCGAAAAGAGTCTTCACCCCTTCGCACTTAAGACTTTCCAGAAAGATTTCGGCTCCCGTGAGCTTCATAGCAGACTCCTGTTCGTAAGAAGATTCGTTTCTGCTGCTGCCATTTTTATCGGTGCCCTACTGAGCGAACCGACGGCCCTTTTTAAAATGCCAAATACTATGGAAAATCAGCAAGGTAAGAACGGAAAGTTTATCACGGAGAGATAATAATCGTCAAATCAGAAAGACTTAAAAAAGCGAAGTCTCTCTAGCTCGTGACGGCGCCCTCAGAAGCTGAGGAGACGTGCCTCGCGTATTTAGCCATCACGCCGATGGTATAGCGCGGCGCGGGAGGCTGTCCACCGACTGAGCCGGAGCTTGATCTCGTCGGTTGAGAGTTGCACGTCCAACCGGCGGGTAGGCACATCGAGAACGATGATATCCCCGTTTTGCAGCGCCGCAATCGGCCCGCCCCTGGCCGCTTCCGGCGCGACGTGCCCGGCCATCAGCCCATGGGTGGCGCCTGAAAAGCGGCCGTCGGTCAATAACGCCACAGACTCCCCCAACCCGGCGCCGACGATCGCTCCCGTCACGCCCAGCATCTCACGCATGCCCGGACCACCCTGCGGGCCTTCGTAACGGATCACCACAACATCCCCGGCTATAATTTCGCCGCGTTG
The DNA here is from genome assembly GCA_963788195.1 of Nitrospirota bacterium. GTDB lineage: Bacteria > Nitrospirota > Nitrospiria > Nitrospirales > NS-4 > NS-11. The sequence goes on along the minus strand of CAWBGA010000002.1, from coordinate 217,311 downwards.
AACGGCGACAAAGGCGTCCTCTTCACGCTCAAAGACTTTCGCCGGCCCCTGATGCGACATTCTTTCATGTCCGGCGACTTTGACCACACACCCTTCCGGCGCCAGGTTGCCTTTGAGAACAACCAGCCCGCCTGTGGTCTTGATGGGATTGGATAGAGGGCGTAACACCTCTTGGCCGGAGGTTTCCGTGGCCAGCCGGGCTTCCTCACCGATCGTACGACCCGTCACTGTGGGTTGATGCGCATGAAGAATGCCGGCGTCCATTAAACGTTTTGCTACGAGTGTCGTGCCACCTGCTGCGAAAAGATCGGCGGCCATAAACCTTCCACCAGGCTTCAGGTCAGCAAGCAATGGCACACTCCGGTTGATGATATCAAAGTCGTCGATGCTCAAAGGAACTCCTGCCTCCTTCGCAATGGCAAGCAGGTGGAGCACGGCATTCGTTGAGCCGCCCGTCGTCGCCACGGCGGCAATGGCATTCTCAAGCGACGAGCGCGTGATGATGTGTTTCGGCCGCAGATCTGCACGCAGCAAATCCATGATGAGCTGACCGCACTGAAAGGCGACCTCATCCTTACGAGGATCCATCGCCGGCACGCCGTTAAAGCCCATTGGCGAGATGCCGAGGAATTCAAACGCGATCGCCATGGTGTTCGCCGTGAACTGCCCGCCACAGGCGCCGGCGCCCGGACAAGCATGATTCTCGAGGTCGCGAAGCTCCATTGGGGTCATCTTCCCCGCTGCGTACTTGCCCACCCCTTCAAATACGTCCTGGATCGTGACGTCATGACCTTGAAATTGCCCGGGCATGATGGAGCCGCCGTACAGCATGAGAGATGGAAGGTCCAACCGGGCCAGCGCCATCACAGTGCCCGGAATCGTCTTATCGCACCCCGAAAGCGCCACAACGCCATCGAACAAGTGCCCGCGAGCCACCAACTCCACGGAATCCGCAATCACCTCGCGACTGATCAATGAGGCCTTCATCCCTTCTGTCCCCATCGCGATCCCATCTGAGACCGCAATGGTATTGTATTCAATGGGCGTGCCGCCGGCCGCACGGATCCCCGCCTTGACCCTCTCCGAGAGGCGCCGCAAGTGATAATTGCACGGCATGACCTCGATCCAGGTATTCGCGACCCCAATCAACGGGCGGGCGAGATCGTCATCGGTGAATCCCACTGCTTTCAGCATAGCGCGCGCGGGGGCCCGGCCAGGGCCTTCGGTCAGTTCGTGGCTCTTGTGCTTGAGAGATCTCGTCATCGATGTCCTCGAGGCAAATGTCCGGCAGCAGGGTAGCATACTGGAAGTATCTTGGAGAAGGTAGGGATGCTTGACAGATGTTGAGCCGACTCGCTAGGGTCATTGCTTTTAGGAGGACCGATGAACCGTCTCGTTGAATGTGTTCCCAACTTTAGTGAAGGTCGCAACGCCGAAACCATTGAAGCACTGCTGAGCGCCATCCGCTCCGTTTCCGGCGTGGTCTTGCTTGATCGGCAAAGCGATGCCGACCACAACCGCACGGTCATCACATTTGTCGGCACACCGGATGCCGTAGCCGAGGCAGCCTTGCTCGCCGCCCGAGAAGCGCTTTTACGCATCGATCTGACTACTCATCGGGGAGAACACCCCCGCGTGGGCGCCACCGATGTGATCCCCATTGTCCCGATTCGTGGCGTCACGATGGATACGTGCGTCCAGATCGCCAGGCACGTCGGCCGGCAGTTAGCCGACGAACTGCGGATCCCCGTGTTCCTGTATGAGCAGGCCGCCCCGGCGCCATTTCGCAGGCGCATTGAAGATATACGGCGGGAAGGCCTGGAGGGCCTGGCAGAGCGTATGCGGCTCGATCCGAAGTGGGCGCCGGATTTCGGAGACGCGAAACTGCACCGGACCGCCGGCGTGACAATCGTGGGAGCGCGAAGTCCGCTCATCGCTTACAACGTGAACTTGGCCAGCCAGGACCTAAACATCGCGAAAGTTATCGCCCAAACCGTGAGGGAATCCAACGGCGGCCTCCCCGCCGTCAAAGCCGTCGGCATCGCGCTCAAGAGCCGCAGCATGGTGCAAGTCTCCATGAATTTGACGAACTACGAAGAAACGCCCGTGTATGTCGCCTTTGAAGCCGTCGAGTCCGAAGCGCTCAAACGGGGGATCGAGGTCCATAGCAGCGAAGTGATCGGGCTGATTCCAGAGAACGCAGTTGCGCAAGTTGCCGGGCATTTCCTGAAGCTGGAGAAATTTCAGACCGATCAGGTACTCGAAGCCCGGATGATCCAAGCCATGACGCAGGATCTGGCCGCGATGGTCAGCCCCTTTTTGGAGGCTGTCTCCACACCCATGCCCGGACCGGGTGGAGCAAGCGTCGCCGCAATGACCGCGGCTTGCGCTGTGTCCTTGGGAGTGATGGTATCAGAGGTTTTGCTTCACGATGACCAGGCGACGACGAATAAACACCACGTTCAGCCGGCCCAAAAAGCTTTGGCTCGGTTGCGGGATAAACTACAGGCCGCGGTGCGGGAAGACGCACAGGCCTATGCGGGTGTGCTCGCGGCTTCCAAGCGATCCAAACTCGATCCGGACCGCGCTAGCGCGATGCAGCAGGCCATGGCGATCGCCACAGCAGTGCCGTTGGCTATCCTCGAGTGGTCGGTGCAGGGAATGGAAACCTTGCGGCAGTTGATTCCATTGGCGTCGGACCACCTTGCCGCGGACCTGAGGGTGGGCGCTTCACTGGCACAAGCCGCCGGCCGCGCAGCAATCATGGTCGTCATGACCAACCTCGAATCGCTCAAGGGCGATCCCCGCGTTCCTGAGCTTCGCAAAAATCTCGCATCCTTCGAAGAGCGACTCAACAAGAGCTAGACGTTCTTCGTGCGCAATAGGGGCAAAGGAGTTTCGTCCCACGGGACAAAAGCCTGTCCCATGGGCAGGAACGGCTGTCCCGGCATGCCGCGGGGCAGGGTGGGTGCAATGAGTGAATGTCCTTCTACTCCAGGAGGATCTTTCCATGGCTCATGGATTGGGCCATGGACCGCGAGGTATTGAATCGGATTCGGCAAGAGGTCTTATCGGAAGCAACCGGCGACGTATTGGAAATCGGCTTTGGGACAGGGGTGAATCTTCCATTTTATCCCAGCGCCGTCAGGAAACTCACAACCGCGGATCCCAATCCCGGCATGACCGCTCACGCGCGACAGCGCATCCAGGCTTCTCCGGTGTGCGTGGACATGAGGGTATTAAGTGCGGAGGCGCTGGCGCTGCCCGGACCATGCATTCGATACGGTGGTAAGCACCCTGACCTTGTGTAGTGTTCCGGACGCCGCGCGCGCGACTGGAGAGGTCTATCGCGTCCTCAGGCCAGGCGGCCGGTTTCTTTTCTTTGAACACGGACAAAGCCCCGACCCGAAGGTACGCATCTGGCAAGACCGGTTCACACCAGTCTCAAAAATCCTTGGCGATGGGTGCCACCTTAACCGGAACATACGAACTCCCCTCGAGGCGCACCCATTCGTCATCAAAAGTCTCAAGAACTTCTATCTCGAAGGTGCGCTGAAGATGGCCGGCTACATGTATCAAGGGGTGGCCCAGAAACCCTTCTAACTTCCTTTGGAGAAAAACTGGTTATAAAACTAGTTTCCGGTGGGCAGACGGGAGTCGATCGCGCCGCGTTGGATGTCGCCCGTGAACTTGGGATCGCGTCCTCGGGATGGTGCCCCCAAGGCAGGAAGGCAGAAGACGGTCGACTTGCGGACTACTACCCGCTGAAAGAAACACCGACCGGCGAGTATGCGCAGCGGACCGAATGGAATGTTCGTGACTCCGACGGAACGCTCGTCTTAACGCGCGGCCGCGCTTCCGAAGGCACCGCATACACAATTACGACTGCGCGGCGGTCTTGGTAAGCCTTGCCTCGTTCTGGATCTCTCCAAGGATGAGGCAACCACCGCGGCTGTACTGTCTTGGGTCCAGGAACATAACGTGCGCATTCTAAACGTTGCGGGACCCCGGGAATCGAAATGCCCCGGCATTTACAAGCAGGCAAAGAGAATTCCTTGGACAACTCTTCTCACATCCCGAGTAGGAGATTACTGAAGCCCGTCAATACCTGTCGGACGTCGACGGGGGTCGTTGTTCATGCGTTTGCCGTGCTTTCAGCATGGCCTCGTTCAGATTCTTCCATTCTTCGCGAGTGAGAATCTCCTTGACCTTGAATCTTGTTTTGAGGATTTTTGCCGCGCTCTCCATCCTGGTGTTGTTCAATTCATCCAGGATCTTTGTGAATTGCTCCGGCGGCGCGTCATAGTTGGCGTTCAAAACAGCCAATTGCTCGTGAAACCCGCGTGTCTCTTGCGCCTGATCTTTTGACCTCTTTGACAATGTCCTGGATCAACCCTTGGACCTGACTGGCCTTGTCCGGATCCTTCACATTCTCCTCAACCAGCCGTTTAACCTGCGAAACAACCTCCTGCGAAGCAGGCTCTCCAGAAGTCCCCGGCCTGCCTTGGTGATAGCCGCTGCACCCGATCATACTGACCACCATAATAGACAACACGGCAAGCAGTATTTTGGTCTGTTTCATTAGTAGATCCTCCAGGCTTGTGAGACGAAATTTCAGATCTCTGCAGTTCTAGCGCAATTCTGCTGTAAAGAACACCGCAAGAAAGTATAGCTGTTGACCGATTCGGGGACGACCACTAAAATTGCCACGGCTCGCGAAACCTGTATTGATCGCGGAGGCACATCATGGAATCTCGCGTCTCGGCGCTGTTAAAAAAGCATGGCACCCTGATTTTCCCCGGCGTGTACGATGCGCTGAGCGCCAAGCTTGTCGAGCGAGCCGGTTTCCCCCTCAGTTTTATTTCCGGATACAGCGTGGCCGCGACGCATCTCGGGTTGCCGGACTTCGGATATCTGACCCAGACCGAGATGATCAGCACCGCGCGTCGAGTCTGCGCCTCGGTCAAGATTCCCATCATCATTGATGCCGATACGGGCTACGGCAATGCGCTCAATGTCATCCGCACGGTGAACGAATTGATCGAGGCCGGCGCCGCCGGGATGTTTTTGGAAGACCAGGTCTGGCCTAAACGATGCGGACACATGAAGGGCAAGCGCGTGATTCCGCCTGAGGAGCATATACAGAAGATACGGGCGGCGGTGGATGCTCGCGGCAAGCGCGACTTCTTCATTGTGGCCCGCACCGATGCGCGCCAGGTAGTCAACCTTGAGGACGCGATCGAGCGTTGCCAGGGATATAAAGAAGCAGGCGCGGACGCTCTGTTTATCGAGGCGCCTCGAAGCAAAGAGGAGTTGGTAAGGATTGCAAAGGAACTATCCGGCCCATTGGTCGCCAACATGCTGGAGGGCGGCGTCACGCCCTTGTTGACGAAAGATGAGCTGGAACAGATCGGATTTCAGCTCATCGTCTGCCCGCTCACGGCGCTCTACGCCTCAGCGAAAGCCATGCAGGACATGTTCAATCTGATCAAGAGTCACGGGACGACGCGAGATGCCTTGGACCGCCTGCTGCCCTTCCAGCAATTTCACGAAATTATCGATCTGGAAGGCTACTACAAGCTCGCCGAGAAATACAAGACGAAGGATGATTCCGCAAGCTAGGACCGCGGGTCCCCCGCGAAGCTTTTGTCATTCTGAACACTTCGCCTGTCATCCTGAATCCTTTGCTTGTCATCCTTGTATCTTGATCCTCACTGATGGATCCTATGGTGCATCAACAACCAGGGCGTGATAGACCGACTCATCCTGGGTCCTCTGAGACCGTCGCTCAGCCAGGTCGTCACGCCCGTTACCAGAAGGAGCCCGTACAGTCGCCTGGGCCACCGAAGCCCGCATTGCGCAAGACCGGGCCTTCTCGGAGGTGCACCATGAGTGCTGTCCCTGTGTTTATTGGGATCGATGTTTCGCAAGGGCATCTGGATGTGGCCGTGCGGCCGACGGGGGAACAATGTCGCATGGTCCATAGTGACAGCGGCATCACCGCGGTGGTGGAACGCGTGCAGCAGAGCCAGCCTCAGCTGGTCGTGCTCGAAGCCACCGGCGGCTTGGAAATGTGTCTGGCGAGCGCGCTGGCCGCCGCAGGGCTCCCGGTGGTGTCGTCAATCCACGGCAGGTGCGCGACTTTGCCAAAGCCATGGGCCGGTTGGCCAAGACCGATCGGCTGGATGCCGGGATTCTGGCCGAGTTTGCCGAGCGGGTACGGCCGACGCCCCGCCCTTTGCCAGAGGCGAGCACGCAGGAATTGGCCGCATTGCTGACGCGGCGCCGGCAACTGCTCGAGAGACGAATCGAGCGGATCATAATCGGGTTACTTCACCGCGCCGAACCAGGCATAGCGGTAGCGGGCGATGAGTCGATACATGAGATAGGCAAGCGGGCGAAGGACTGGGATACGCAGCAAGCTCAGGAGAAAGCGTCCGCCGGGGAGTCCGGGCAGCAGTGGCAGGAAGGCGTCCAGACCGCGGCGAATCCGTCCGTCGGGTTCCACGAGAAATGCCGCGTCGGGACGGCCTGGCTTGTGCTCCTTGCCGAGATGAGCTAGCGCTTCCTCGCTTTGGTACGGAACAAACCGCACATTCTGATCTCCGCCTAACCGCTCAATCCCTTCCTTGGCGGTGACGCAGAGCCGGCATTGCCCGTCGTAGATGAGAGTCTTTGTGGGTCGAGCGGACGATTGCTTTTGAAGAAGCGGGTCAGACACCATTTTGTCAGACCCCAAGTTACGCCCCAAATTGCTTTCGACACCACTGGATGGCGTGTTCAATCTCATCTGGTTTTGCAAAGTCCACGTCTTTGTGAAATATGGCCGCGACATAATCGTCGTTCATCTCCGTAGTCTCTTCGAAACCGGCGTCGCGCAGTCGTTGCCGAAACTTTGACACGGCCGGCTGGATATAGTACTTCACCTGCTTTGCGACCTCATCCGTTCCAAGATCTTCAGGCGTCCCATCGGACATGAGGCTCTTGATATCTTCCAAGTCCATGCCCATCTGGCAGAGCAGTCGGCGATCAGGCGTGAGCTCCAACAGCCAGCCCTCTTCGCCGAGATCCATCATTAAAGCCCCTCCAGGTTCGAGTTCGTAGAAGGAAGGCAGACTGTTGCGCAGGCGCGCGCAAACGGCCGCCCAGTCGGGGTCCACTACGTTAGTCTGGGACAAGTTATCTTCCATACAGATCCTGCTGGTTACCTATCTCCGCGAATCCCTCTCAAATTGGGTCTTACCCATTACCTCATTCTAAACCGCCCGCAAGAAAAAATCATAAAATCCGTTGAGATTGTAAGCTTTTCTCGACTCCGAGCCATAATAAGGTTAATATGTAGGTGAAATCATGCATTTATTGACCTGGACGCACACTAATTTGTTACAATCGCCGGCATGTTCGGTGTCTGGAAGCGCAAGTCTCCGATCCCCGATGTCACATTGTATACAAAACCGGACTGTCCGCTCTGTGACGAGGCCAAGGCGTACCTCGATGAAGTCCAACAAACCCTTCCGTTCAATCTGACCGTGATTGACATCCAGACCGATGCGAAACTGATAGAGCGCTACGGCGCTCGCGTCCCGTTGGTGGTCGTCAATGGCCGTGAAGTGATCGGCTACCCGCCTGAAAAGAAGTGGGTGAAAATCGCGATCAAGGCCGGTCCGCGCCTGGACATGCGCTAGGCACCTCACCATGACGCGCAAACGCAGCTCAGAAGGCTCGGGAAGAAGCATTGAGATTCTTCCTCCCGATGAGTTAGGTCTTTGGAAGGGGAACACGGAAGACCCCAAGTCGGCCGAAAAGCGAAATCGGCGACGACGAAATCTCCGTGTAGTCAGCGTGTTTCTAGCCCTGATCATGGCCGTCGCCATCCCCATTGGGTGGAAGATCACGCACCATGACGCGGCGCTCCCCGATCCCGAGGCGCTCAGCCCCCGAAAATCAGCCTCTCTCGTCGGACTCGTTGAGCGCGGCGCTGTTGCTGAAGAATTCTCTAGCTCCAAAAGATAGTGAAATTAGGATTGCCTCGGCAGGGATAGTTCCCGCGTCCGTGTATGCCAGTACCCTGGACGCCGTCCGTATCAATCTTGAAGAGGGCAAAGAGAATGAAGCCGAGACGAAGTTAAAGACGCTGCCCACGGAGGCCTTCAGTGAGCGGCGCATCCAGCAGTTTGCGGGAGTTCTTTGGAACAACCTTGGCGTCCAACAGAGGGCGAAAGGCGCCGGTTCAGGGATGGCGGCGTTTAAGACTGCTCTCTCGATTGACTCCACGCAGCCCGAGGCCTACCGAAACCTTGGACGGCTCTACATCGAACTCAAAGATCCCGGCCTGACCCGAGACTTCTTGGAGAAGGCGCTCGTGGTTGTCACCGACGATCCATGGCTGCACTTAGCCCTCGCCGAGATCCATTACAAAAAGGACGATTTTGACGGCGCTACCACGCATCTGGATTATGCTGCGGCATTGGTGAGCCGATATCCCGACGTCCAATCCGCGGTGAAGTCCCTCTCAAGCAGACTCAAAGCAGCGTCGAAAGCCGAGCAACCGCTTCTCAACCGCCAGAGTTCTCACTTTCAAGTAAAGTTCGAAGGGGGCGACGACTATGAGATCTGGAACCGGGTACTCGAGATACTTGAGGAGGCGTACCAGGAGATCGGCCGCGAGTTGGGACACTACCCATCGAAGCCGATTACGGTCGTTCTGCTGACCAAGGAATCTTTTCATAACTCAACGGGGGGACCCGCGTGGTCCGACGGCCTGTTCGATCCGCTCCTAGGACGCATTAAAATCCCAACTAACGGCGCGTTGACTGATCAAGTCTGGTTAACGCGGGTGCTGCGCCATGAATTCGTCCATGCGCTGCTGCACGACAAGGTAGGGGGCAGAGTTGGCGCGATTCCCACGTGGCTCAATGAAGGCCTCGCGATGCAATTTGCCGGAGACCCCTTGGCTGATATTCCTGAATTGATACGGGGAGAGGTTCAGTTAATCCCCTTGAGCTATCTCGAAGGTCCCTGGGGCGCTTTGCCGCCCAAGCTTGCAATGGTGGCTTACCTGGAAGGAAATTCCGCTACGGTCTATCTTGTCGAGCGCTTCGGCTTGCAGAAAGTTCGCGAACTGATCGGCGCGTTGGCCAACGGCCAATCGATTGCCGCCGCAATGCAGGATCGGCTGTTTTTCCCCTATGAGGAATTCCAGCGCCGGTGGATCGACACTCTGAACGAAAAGATTCGCGCCGGCAAGACCTGAGCATTGCCTGAGGGGAAAAGGAATCTGTCTCACGGGTCAAGGCGCTGTCTTGGCAGCGCCGGGGTGGGTGGGTGAAATAGGATTTCAGGGCGGAGGCAATGAAGTGTTCCAATCAATGCGAAGAGACTATCCCGGCGGCCTTACATGATCATCAGGCCACCACGGGAGGATGAGCTCGTCTTGGCGAGCTCGAGGGTGGGCCGGGTGCAATGTCGAGCAAGCTCGGCTTGGTGGGCGGGTGCAGAGGGGAAAAGGGATTTAACAAAGGATTATCTTGATGAGAAGATTTATGCGAAATGAACGCGGCCGGATCGATGTTCTCTTGGGATTCGTGATCGTGGTAGTAGCCGTTGGTTTCGCGATCTACGAATTTTGGGTCAAGGAGCATGCGGTTCAGCCAGACATCACCCACTCTCAGCCCAAAACCGTAATCGACGGCGTGAGAAATAAGGTGAACGACGCCATGGAAAAGCAAATAGGCCGCATCCCTGTCGACGAGCCAACCCCGCCAGCAAGTCAATAAGATAAATAATATTCGGCCAGATTACCAAGGCTCCGCCTTCGCCGCAAAATGCGCCTATGTCGCACTTGCCTGCTTGACTAAAAAGCGTACCCGACAATGCGCACACACAAGCGGTCGTGGCGGTCATACATCGTCTGGTATGTAACCTCATCATACCCTCCTCCCTGTTGTTCCGTTAGATCACCCTTTGACTGACATGACGACCAGACCATGGGTACCAGACGTTTCTTACGAAGGAACTTCTGTTAAGCCGCCGTTACTTTTTATGGTTCTGTGCTTATGAGCTGTCATGCGCACCTTCTAATACAGGATTAACAAGGTCGTAACGACGATTTGATGCGCACGCGATACTGCGTCGATAACCTGGGGGAGTTTGGCGCGGGAGATTGTCCGATGCGGGAGGGATGATCATGACGTGTAAAAAATGTAACGGCTTAATGGTGAGAGAGGTGTTTGTCGACTTTTATCTGACCGAGCACATGTGGAGGTGTGTGAACTGAGGACGGAGGCTTATTTTAAAAAGAATATAAGGGAGCACCTATCGCGATGATCCAGACCGAAGGAGATTACGAAATGACAGTACGTTTGCGGGATCCAAACGGACAGATCTGGGAGATAAAAAGAGAAGGGTCAAGTCGCTGGCACCGTCGGTTCGCTCAAAATGAGGAAGAGTGGATTGAGGGCGATCCCCCGAACATAACACTCGGCACCTGGAAAATGCTCAGATTGGAAATTGAAGAGTAGATACTCACTGTTTCATAACAGAAAGAATCGGGCCCCCGCCATGACTGATTGCCGTCGGGATTGCTGATCGGCTATGCTCAGAATTCGGCATGTGCACCGACATTCCTTTTGCCCATTGCACCCGCCCAACCCTGGAATCTGCCAGGACAGATTCCTTTACCCCTAACCGCAACAAGCTGAAGTCAGGAGATTCCATATGATTCGACATCGAGTACTGTGGAGCATTCTCGTCGGCATTGCATGGACCAGCCAGGCATCGGCGGGATGGATCATCGATCAATCTGTCAAGAGCCAAAGCAATGAAAGCAAACAGCAGATAGCCATGCAGGCGAACCAGATGAAGACCCTTATGCTGAATCCGGAAGGCAAGCCCGAAATGGCCTTCGTCCTGGACCTGAATAATGAGACGGTCACCCAAGTTAATTATCGGGACCGGTCGTACTCAACCGCCAAGGTGCAGGAATACGCACAGATGATCCAGGGCGCCATGAAAAACGCGACAAGCGCCATGGATAAAGCATTAAAGGATCTACCGCCGGAACAGCGTCGAGATGATGGAGAAGATGATGCGCTCGCGAATGCCGGAAGCCAACCCGAAATCCGAAGCCTGCGCTGAGCCGCGGATCGAAATGCGGAAAACCGGGCAGCAAGCTACGCTTGCGGGCCATCCATCCATCAACTATGAAGTGCTGGCCGATGGGAAACCGGAGTCGGAGCTGTGGATCGCCAAGAGCATCACCGCGTGGAAAGAGCTGGACGCGAAAAAGCTGGAGCGTCTTATGACAGAGCTGACGGCGGCGATGCCCGGCTGTGGAGCCAGTCAAAGTCGTCATGGCTTCGGGAAGGATAACGCATGGAAACTTGCGAATGAAGGATATGCCGTGAAAACCGTGGACCGAAGCGGCAGCGGCAGCTCAGTGGAGGTGACCAAGGCTGAGGCTCGGTCGCTGCCGGCGTCGGAGTTTCGACCACCAGCGGGCTTCGCGCGCAAGGACTTAAGCGAGATGATGGGGCAGGCAGGTTCGAAAGTAAGGTAACATCCATGGTGAATTCCAGTCCTTTGAGACTCAGCATCGTCACTGCCCCTGAGGGTATTCAGTACCATCCCGACTTTATCACCCGAGACGAGGAATGCAGGCTCATCGAGGCGATCGAGGGGCTGGAATTCTCTGAGGTCCGGATGCACGGCATCGCGGCGAAGCGCCGCGTCGCCCATTTCGGCTTGGTCTACGGCTATGAAACCTGGCGGGTCGAGCCCGGCCCACCTGTCCCCGAGTTTCTAATCCCTCTCCAGGCGCGCGTGGCCGAGTTGCTGAAAACTGAACCGGCCGCCATCGCGGAGGTCCTGGTCACCCAATACCCCCCAGGCGCCGTCATCGGCTGGCACCGGGACGCGCCGATGTTCGGTCCTGATGTAGCCGGGGTCTCGCTGTTGGCCCCCTGCCGGATGCGGTTTCAGCGAGGCAAAGGCGCGAACCGCGAAACCTACGCACTTGCGCTCGAGCCACGGTCCGCGTATGTGTTAAGCGGCGCCGCGCGCAGCAGGTGGCAGCACAGCATTCCTCCGGTGAAAAGCCTCCGCTACTCCGTCACCTTCCGCACTCTTCGCGCCTAGCGGCATTACACCAGGAGGTACGCCATGTCCACCTACTTCATGCTCCTCAACTGGACGGATCAGGGGATCAAGAACATCAAAGACTCTCCCAAGCGCGTGGACGCCGCAAAGAAGGCGGTCAAAGACATCGGCGGAGAGGTAAAGTCGTTCTACATGCTCCAGGGGAGCTATGACGCTGTGCTCATCCTGGAAATGCCAAACGATGACGCGCTGGCCAAGTTCCTGCTAAAGATCGGCTCCCTCGGAAATGTCCGCACGACCACTCTACGGGCCTATCCGGAGACCGAGTACCGCAAGATAATAGGAGAGCTCGGATAATAGTACAATCGCGGGTCCTGTTGGTCAGCGCTTCGCCGGGTCGCTGCCGCCGGTTTCCCCCGCCGGCTTCGCGCTGCGAAGACTGGCCTCTAGGCGCAGTCGCGGAAAAGGACGCGTCTTGGCGACGGCCGGGGTGGGCGGGTGCAAAAGTGGGCCCCCTCCCGGCGCCACCCGCGTTAAGCGAACGCCACTGGACGCCACCCGCTTATTTCCAAGTCCTTTGCTTATGTGAAAGAGGGATCAGGGGGTGGGTCATCTTTCCGGTGTCATGAAGGTGACTGACCTTGGATTGATTCACGCCCGCGCCCTTAGTATCATGCTGGACCCATCCACATTTGCGGGGGTCACTCATGTTGACCGAACAGGAAATACGAGCGCGGTTCCCCATCAGCCAGCTGAAATTCGATGATGACCAGCTCCGCATCCTGGAGCGATTCGTCCCGTTGAAAACATACAAAGACGGCGAGACGCTGGTCGCGGTGGGGGCACGAGATCAAAATTGCCACATCATCCGGTCGGGGGAATGTGGAAATCGCTCTACTTTGCCAGTGGGGAGCGACAACTTCTGAGCGATTGCGACTGCCGAGAGAGCTTATGGGAGAAGTCCATTTGCTCTCGGGGAGGGCCTCGACCCTCAGCAAAATCGCGAAAGGCGATGTGGAGGTTTTCGAGATCTCATCGGAAACCCTCAGGCGCATGATCGATGAAGAGCCAAAGTTGGGAAACATCATTCTGGCGGCTTTGATCGCACGCACACAGATCGTGCGCGATTTGAACCTTTCGCCGCTCCAGGTGATCGGCTCGCGCTTTTCGGCCGACACCTTTCGCATTCGTGACTTCTTCGCCAAGAACAGAGTCTTCTTCTCGTGGACCGATATCGAGAACGAACCGACACATGGAGGAGTTGCTCAAACGGCTCAAAATCAGTGAGGGTGATACCCCGGTCGTGGCGTTTGGAAATGAGTGGACACTGCGCAATCCTACAAACCGGGAACTTGCTGAAAAGTTGGGCATTCTGAAAACGCTCAAAGAGGACGCGTATGACCTTGCAATCGTGGGGGCCGGACCCTCGGGATTGGCCGCGGCCGTGTACGGCGCCTCCGAAGGGCTGAGTACCGTGGTGCTGGAACGGAAGGCGCCCGGCGGGCAAGCCGGCACGAGCTCGAATATTGAGAACTATCCCGGCTTTCCCATGGGCCTATCCGGCAGCACCTTGGCCGGTCAGATGGTATTGCAGGCGCAGAAATTCGGCGCGCAGATCTCTACACCGTGCGAGGTGTGCAAACTGGAATTCGAGAATGGTTACCCGGTCCTCCATCTCGATAACGAGAAGCGTGTCTCCGCCAAATGCCTTCTGATTGCATCCGGCGCCTCGTATTGCCGATTGGAAGTCGAGGGGCTCGAACAATTCGAGGGGGTAGGCGTCTATTACGACGCGACACCAATGGAAGCGCAGATGTGCGAGGGCTCCCTGGTTGTCGTCGTGGGCGGCGCTAATGCTGCCGGCCAGGCGACCGTATTCCTGGCTGAGCACGCAAGGAAAGTAATTCTACTGATACGCGGCGACGATTTGGGGAAGAACATGTCACGGTATCTCTCGCGCCGCATCGAGCAGACGAAAAACATCGAGGTCTTGACCAACACCGAGATCAGCAGGATGACGGGTAATGGACACCTCGAGGCCATCCAAATCAAGAACAACCGCACGGCGGAAACCCGCATGATCGAGACGCCTGCGGTCTTCACCCTCATTGGTGCCGTACCACACACTGACTGGCTGCCTGAAGGAATCGAAACCGACGAAAAGGGCTTCATCAAGACCGGCTCTGCCGTGATGGATTCACCGTTCTGGACCGCGAAGCGCCATCCCCATTTTCTGGAAACCAGCCACTCTGGAGTCTTCGCCGCCGGTGATGTGCGTTCCACTTCGATGAAGCGCGTAGCTTCCGCTGTCGGCGAAGGCGCCATGGCAGTGGCGTTCGTCCATCAGTATCTGGACAATCTGTGAGTGCCTTGCGGGGCCTGTCACCGAAGTGCCCAGCCATGCTCGCCACCCCGGGCCCGGTGTAGGACCCCCGCTGCGAGCCACTGTCCCCAGCCTTAAAAGGTGCTCGTTTCTCCCTCTGATCATTTTTGTCAGAGGAATTTATCTTTTTCAGTTTTGGACTGTCTAATCCGATAAGTGCTGAGAAGGAGACGCATCATGAGCAAATTTTTCTTCTCCGGTCTTATTGGATATCTCGGCTATCTCGTCTGGATCCTGCGCTAAAAAGGGGCCTGACCATCGTTTTTTTGTTCTGGCCCCTTTCCTTTTGTCCCCCAGAAGATGTAAAAGTTCTCCATGAGTAGCAGCGTGGGGAAACTCGATCGTACGAAAATCGCGGAAGAGTGGGAAGCGCGCAGCTTTAGCTGCGGCTTGTGGGTGGATCCACCCGGACAGGTCTGGGAAGACTACGTGCACTCTACCGACGAGTTGCTCATGCTGATGGAGGGAGCCTTGGAACTCGAGATGCAGGGCAAAATCCTGCACCCCGGCATCGGCGAAGAACTCTTGATTCCTGCCCATACCTCGCATACCGTCCGCAACATCGGCGGGACGACCGCACGATGGCTCTACGGCTATAAATCGTAGATTGGGACAGGCACCCTTCGGAAATGGAGCCCGTCCCCTTCCACAGCGCGCACGCGAGATGAACCTACTCGTCCCCCTGTCAAGGGAGCGATGTTTCAATTTCATTCTAGTAGTGCTTATAGGGACGTTATTGCTCTATCCTTTCCATTCCCTTGCCGCAAATGCTGATGTTGAACTTCGCATCGGCGCAGAGACTGTGTGTTTTACTTGTTTCAATGAAACGTCTTCCTACAAGACTCATCCAACGGGGCAACTGTTTACAGACCTGCTGTTCCCTATCCCGTACTTTGAGTCACTTGAATTCGGTCCCTATATCAAATTGGCAGGTGTGGAAGACGTCTTCCAAGGCGCAGGCGGCATAGTGCTCGGCGTCTCCTTTTCTAGATGGGAAGCGCTCGTCAACGCAGGGCTAGCCTATTCGGGAAAACGCCTCGGAGCCGATGGGGAAGCTTATCCGGGACAATCTCAAGGTACATATGATCTGGGGATCAGTCTTAGATTCTTTTTTAGTGAGACGAAGAAAAGATGGTATGGCTCACTCCAGTACACCCACAACTCGAATGGCGAACAGATCGGTCTCAATTGGCTTAGTGATAAAACAACCAACCCTGGAATTGATGCACTAACGGTAGGCCTCGGTTTTCGCTTCTAGCGAACGCCTGTGGGTGGGCATCCCCTCGCCCCGGGGCACCCATTGCTCTCCAATTGCAATGGGTCGAACAGAGAGGGAAGGGTGAGGGGGATATCGTATTATGAGCAGTCCCGAACGAGTGCAAAGCGCGCGGCTTTAGCTGCGGCTTGTGAGTGGGTCCACCCGGCCAGGTCTGGGAAGATTACGTGCACTCAACGGACGAGTTGCTGATGATCATGGAAGGAGCCCTAGAATCAGAAAACACCTCCTCTTAGGTTACTTAGAGTTAACGTCTTCATCAATTCCTACAATCAAATCTGGTAACACAATATCCCTTATGCAGTGAACACCTTTCTCCTCAGTGTATACGAGGATTTGTCCAGTTTGGCAGTCAGATAAATGCAAGTCTAACTGCAAGTCTTTCCGAGTTGGTTTGATCACAAGATTAGACTTGGCACGAGGTGGTGGACTTTTCTCAGTGATTTTGATCTCGTCGGTTACACGCTCAGGTGGTTCCGCCAATGAAATTACCTCTACCTCTATTACTTTATCTTTTACTGCCACTTTTTCTTCTGCTGGGACTTTGTCTTCTGCTGGGACTTTCTCTACTGCTGGGACTTTCTCTACTGCTGGGACTTTCTCTACTGCTGGGACTTTCTCTACTGCTGGAACTTTCTCTACTGCTGGGACTTTCTCTACTGCTGGAACTTTGTCTTCTGCTGGGACTTTGTCTTCTGCTGGGACTTTGTCTTCTGCTGGGACTTTCTCTACTGCTGGGACTTTTTCTACTGCTTGGACTTTTTCTTGTGTCACTTTCTTGATTTCAAAGTCAAAGTTCTTGGACAGCTCGATCATACCAACAATCAGACAGCCGAATGCAAAGCATCCAGTTATCAAGAAGACTTCTCGCCACCAGTTAGGTTTCATTTAGTTAACCTCCCAGACATTAGAAGGCGAATAAGGCGAATTAGAAGACGGACTGGACTGAGTCGTCATCGCCGGCGACGTCGCACTCGTGCTGATTCGCATTTGGCACGTGCCTCCCGGAACAGTCCGCGCACGCGCTCCTGGGTGTATTCCTCCGGGCTGATCTGCGCCTACGGGGCGGACTCCCGCCAGAGGGCCAGACGCTCCGCACCGGGTCCTCCTTCCATATAGGTTCTACATCTTCACATCTTGGTCAGCGTCTGACACGCCTCGTAGTCGCCTATCTGTTCACACTCGTTTGATTGTCCGACCCGTTCATTCCGTAGACTGCGCGAACAAGAAGTAGCTGTCAATACGCATTTGTACGTTTACTAAGGTGCGCTCTATGAACAACCCCTCGGCATCCCCGCTCGGCATACTTCCTGCCTCTGTCTCGTACAGCCGGACCACATAGCCATTGCTTGTTTCTTCAATAGTGCAACTGCGATGTGTCATTGTGCAATCAGTCCAATGAGCGGACGGCCAGCCAAGGAGGGAAGGCCAGCCCGTCCGGTAGCGGTGAATTCTCCGGGGAGTCGTCTTCAGCCGGAGGCCGCCAGTAAGAATGTTTGTAAGCCTCAAAGCGGCCGGCAGTAAATGACCCAAGAGTGTAATCACCTAGCTATAGTATTAGCCGACTTATATAAGTGGCGGCGGCAATCTCAGGAGCGGTCGTCAGATCGTGGATGGTCCGGTGTTAAGTGCGTACGCGCGCTTAACCCGGATTATCCAGGAATGCCGTAGCGAGGCGGTCGAGACCGAAGACCGCCGCGACTCCTCGGACTGAGGATGACGCAGGCGTACCCACCGCGGTACGTCGAGGAGAACAAAGGAGAAGAGCCGCGCCGGCCGAGAGGATCGGCCGACGCAGTAGGTATTCGTGGATGATCCGGGTTAAGTGCGCGTAGGAGCCGGGCTATAAGCCGGATTCTGTGCAGACCTTCCCTTGCGGAAAGATCGCGGTGGTCATTTCTCTAAGGACCCGGATTGCTCCGGGCCTCAAGCGGCCTACCCGAGGGCCACGGCCGAGCCGGCCGTTGAGAAGCGGCACCGGTGTCCCGCTTCTCACGCCCTCCTATTTGGCCTTGCTCCGGGTGACGCTTGCCGGCCAGTCGTGTCGCCACGACCGCGGTGGGCTCTTACCCCGCCTTTTCAACCTTGCCTGATCCCTTTCGGGCCATCGGCGGTGTGCTTTCTGTTGCGCCGGTGTCGGATTGCTCCGCCTGGGCGTTACCCAGCACCCTGCTCTAGGAGTCCGGACTTTCCTCTGGCTCTTGCGAGACCAGCGACCACCCGCCCGGCTCCCACGCGCACACTTATTATATCAGAATCACAGACGGAATCCTTACTCCTCTCCTGCGGGTGACGCCGGTAGGGGGCTTTTTGCACCCGCCCACCCCGGACGGCCAAGAGCGTCCTGTCCTCATGCACTAGAGGCCAGTCTTCGCAGCCGAAGCCGGGGGGGATAACCGGCGGCAGGACCCGCTCAAAGAGAGTTCTTATCTCTTCCAGTTCTGTGGTACCGTCCCCACCCATGACAGAAGAGAGACCGAGCGCAGGCGCCGGCAAGCCGCCGGCTGCGATCGGGTGGATCGGCATAGACGAATCCGGCAAAGGCGATTACTTCGGGCCATTGGTGATCGCGGCGGTCCACGTCACCCCGCGCATCGCTGAAGATCTTCTCGCCCTCAATGTCCGCGACAGTAAGAAGATCGCCGACAGTGTCATCAAAACCCTGGCGGTTGATATCAAAACCCTGTGCCGGCATACCATCGTCGCGATCGGCCCGGAGCGCTATAACCAGCTCTATACGGAGATCCGTAATCTCAATAAGCTTCTTGCGTGGGGCCATGCCAAAGCCCTTGAAACCCTGCTTGAGCAGGTTCCCTGCCAACGGGCGATTTCAGATCAATTCGGTGATGAGCGGCTGATCGTGAACGCACTGCAAGCAAAGGGCAAGCAGATCATCCTGGAACAACGCCACAGGGGCGAGGAAGATATTGCGGTCGCCGCGGCTTCTATCGTCGCACGAGACGAATTCGTCCGTCGGCTCGGCCGCCTTGCCACCGAAATCGGTGTGCCGCTGCCGAAGGGCGCCTCCGAGGCTGTCAAAACAGCTGCACGGTCAGTCGTGCGCAAGTACGGCCATGAAGGGTTGGCAAAGGTCGCGAAATTGCACTTTAAGACGACGCAACAGATTTTGGGAGGTGCTTAACGGGGTACGATTTAATTCTTCTCAGCGGCCTGTTGAATTCCGAGCACCGCCGACGCCCCGGCAGGCTCAGCGGCGGCCGGAGCCGGCTCACCAATCCAGTATAGGATTCGCTGGCAGTACGAGCAGGTGTTAATCGTGAGTGCGCGTTTGACGTCGGAAACGATCTGGGGTTCTACGTGCAGCCGGCAGGCCATGCAGCTGCCCTCTTTGCTCACCCCTGCCAGCGCCCGGCCTTTCCGCGTCACGCGAAGTTTGTCATACGTCCGCAGGAGCGAAGGCTCCACAGACGCGGCGATCTCTTTGCGCCTGCTTGTGATCTCCGCCAGTTCCTCCTCGAGCGCGCCGACCGACCCCTCAAGATCCGCCTTCTCGGTTTTGAATCGCTGCTCTGAGGTCTTGAGCGCTTCCTCCACGCGGCTCAATTCCTTTTTCTTCGTGTCGACCATGTCCATCAGGAGGAGAAGCTCGTCCTCGATCTCGCCTTTCTTTTTCTTCGCCAATTCGACCTCAAAGCGGTGAGCCTGGTATTCCTTGTTGGTCTTGATCTCGCCCTTGGCCGCGCGATCATTCAGTTTGCTGATGGCTTGCTCCTGCACAGCCAGATCCTGTTCACGGGACTTCCTGTCATGCACGGCCACATCGTACGTCTTTTTGAGCCCGTCATGCTCGGTCTGGGCGGCTTGGAGGGGTTGACGGGCTGCTTCGATCAGCTCAGGCAGGCGGCGCTTTCGGAGCGCTAATTCTTCAATCCTAAGATCGGCTTCTTGGAGCTCGATAAGTTGCTGGAGATTTCCTTTCACTGTGCGCCCATCGAATGACTCACGCCGAGAACGCCTCTTCTTACGATCGTCGTATCGATCTTACCACAATCCCTTCAAAAATCCCTTCAGATTGGTGGGCCCACCAGGCCTCGAACCTGGGACCAACGGATTATGAGTCCGCCGCTCTGACCAACTGAGCTATGGGCCCCTCGAATTCCGGTGGCATTATAAGCTCTCCACGAAGCTTTTCAGTTTTTTACTACGGCTCGGATGACGGAGTTTCCGGAGCGCCTTCGCTTCGATCTGCCGGATGCGTTCTCGGGTGACCGCGAAGTCCTGCCCGACCTCTTCAAGCGTATGGTCGGTGTTCTCGCCGATGCCGAATCGCTTACGCAACACCCGCTCCTCACGAGGCGTGAGCGTCTTCAGCGCGTTATTAATCTGCCGCTGCAGATCGTACCGGATGGCGGCCTCAAGGGGCGACACGGCTTTTTTATCTTCGATAAAGTCACCCAGATGACTGTCTTCCTCCTCACCGATAGGAGTTTCCAGCGAAATCGGCTCCTTGGCGATCTTCAAGATCTTTCTGCACCTTGTCCAGCGGCAGATCCATCTTTTCCGCAATTTCCTCCGGCAGCGGCTCGCGGCCGAGCTTCTGCACAAGATGGCGGGAGGTGCGGATGAGTTTGTTGATCGTTTCAATCATGTGAACAGGGATGCGGATGGTGCGCGCCTGGTCGGCAATGGCGCGCGTGATGGCCTGGCGGATCCACCAGGTGGCATAGGTGCTGAACTTATAGCCGCGCTTGTATTCAAACTTGTCTACGGCCTTCATCAAGCCGATATTGCCTTCCTGAATAAGATCCAGGAATTGAAGGCCGCGATTCGTGTACTTCTTAGCGATACTGACCACCAGGCGAAGATTGGCTTCGACCAATTCTGCTTTTCCACGTTTGACCCGCTCTTCCGCCGAGTCCAGCAGTTTGGCGCCTTCGCGAAGCTCATCGGCCGGAGCCAACGCTTCGGCCTCGACCGCCCTGATACGGCGCCGGGCGTTTTGGAAGGCTTTCTCGATCTCCTGAAGGGTATCGAGCGCCACGCCGGTCTTCCGTCGGACCGCGAGGAGATCCTTGCGGCCACGGAGCATCCGCGCCAACAGGTGGTTACCCTCTTCTCCTGAGACCCCCAGACGGCGCCGGCAATAGGCGATCTCGCGCTCACAGGCACCGATTTCCTGCGCAAGCTCCCGAACACGCTGCACCATGCGCTCGCGAAGAACCGGATGCAGGTTCACCATGTCCATTTTGTCGACGACTTGGCGGCGCGCCTCCTGAAGCTTCGCTTTGAGTTCCTTGCGTTTGACGAGGCTCAGGCTGACCTGTCTATATTTGACGTACAGTGCCAACAAGGTATTCGAGGGCGCTTTGACCTTGCGAATGGCCTCCAAGGTGCGGTGTCGCAACTCCTCCTCGTCTTGCTCGACGACCTCTACAAACTCTTCCTCGGCGGCGGTGGCGACCACTTCGCGTATCGAAATCTTCGAGGCTTTGAGCCGGTCGGCGATCGCGAACACCGCCTTGATGGTCATCGGCATCCCGAACACCAACAAGGAGATGTCCTTCTTGCCGTCTTCAATCCGCTTGGCGATCTCGATTTCGCCCTCGCGGCTGAGCAGCGAGACACTGCCCATCTCCTTTAAATACAGCCGGACAGGGTCATCGGTGCGGCTCAACGCGCCTGGAGTCAGATCGATCTTCTTGTCTTCCTCCTCCGGCTCTTCCGGTTCTTCAGTCTCTTCTGTCGCGCTCTCGCCGCCTTCGGACATTATCGGGGAATATCGCTCCCCCTCAGGGGCATCGATCACCTCGATATCCATCTCGCCGAACATTGTCATCAGGCTGTTCAATCGCTCGGTAGTGGCCATCTCGGCCGGCAAGCCGTTATTCAAATCGCGGTAGGTAAGAAACCCCTTCTCTTTACCCAGGGAGATGAGGCGGTTGACTTCGACTGTGCGTTCTTCTTCAGGCATGCACCTTCCCCCCTGCTTCAGTTTGTGATGATCGCTCGCCTTTCAGCAGTCGCTGCCGCTCCTGTTGCAGCGCGTTGGACCGTATGAGAAGGGTCCTGTCTATCTCTGGTTCTCCCGCTCGCTCGGCAGCGGCCTGGGCGGCCTTGGTTTCCTGAATTTCCTTGTCCAGACGCCGGAGTTTCAAGGCGGCAAAACTCTGCTGAAATGCCTCGATCACATCGTCATAGGGGAATTCGCTCAGGGACAGCGACCGGGCCAGAGCTTCCGATGCCGGATCGGCATCCTCCTGCCCAAGAATGCTGAAATCAACTTGCCCCTGTTCCAGGGCGGAATGGGCCCGCGAAATCAGATCGCCTGGCACGGGGGTCGGTAAAATCTTCCGGCGGACAGTTGAGCCAGCATGTCTGGCGTACATTTTTGATGCAACAGCAACTGGAGAAGGACTTCCTCATCCTTAGGGAGCCTGGGCTGGGTGGCTACCGGGGCTGCCGACGGCTTGGCACCCTGAGATGGGCGCGCTGGGGCCATCGTGCGGTACCGTTTCAACAGTACTGACTCGTCCAGGCCTAATTGGTCCGCGACATGGCGAATCGAGGCGGCCTTCTCAACGGGATTACTGATCTTTTGCAGGAGCGCGAGCACGTCTTCAACACACCGCACCCGCTCCTCCACGCTTCCCCCTCGCCCGGTTTTGAGGCTTACCTCGACCGTGAACTCCAAGGAGCGAAGGCGCGCGTTGAATCAACGCCTTAAAAGAGTCCAACCCCTGTCCTCTCACGAAGGTGTCGGGGTCTTCTCCGGCAGGGAGACTGACCACGCGGACGGTCAGACCCGAATCAAGAAACAAGTCCATGCTCCGCAGCGCGGCTCGCACTCCGGCTGTGTCGGGGTCGAAGACGAGAACGATGCGGTGCGTAAAGCGACGGATCAACTCGATATGTTCGGACGTGAGCGCGGTACCGAGGGTTGCCGCTACATTTGTGAGACCGGCCTGATGCAGGGCAATCGCATCAAAGTATCCCTCGACCAGTACCATCTCTTCGGACTGGCTGATGCCCTCACGGGCGACGTCGAGCGCGTACAGAGTCCGGCTCTTGCTAAACAATGGCGTCTCAGGAGAGTTCAGGTATTTCGGCTGGCCATCGTCGAGAATCCGTCCACCAAATCCAATGACACGTTTCTGAAGGTCGCGAATTGGAAACATCACGCGTCCCCGGAACCGGTCATAGTAGCCGGGCGCGGTCTGGCCTGCACGGCTATTCTGTTCCCGAGGGACGACCAACCCAGCCAAGGCAAGATCTTCGATCTTGCTTCCAGCCTTGGTCAGCGCCGACAGCGTCAGATCCCACCCCGCGGGCGCATAGCCAAGACCAAATTGCTCAATTGTCGAGGGGGTCATCCCGCGCTTCTCCAAATACAACCTTGCCGCCTGCCCGTTCGGATCAGAGACTAAAGCACGATGAAAAAACTCCGCCGCCTGCCGGTTCAGGATCAACAGGCGCTCCCGGCTTTCGGTCCGCTGCCGGGCCGCCGGGGAGGCAGGCTGGGGATCCACCTCGATGCCGTATCTCTCACCCAGTGTCCGCACGGCTGCCGGGAAAGTGGCGCCGTCGATCTTCATCAGGAAACCAAAGACATTCCCGCCTTCTCCGCAGCCGAAGCAGTGGAACATCTGCCGAGAGGGGCTGACCGTGAAGGACGGGGTTTTCTCCGAATGAAACGGGCAGAGTCCCTTGTAGTTCTGACCGGCCTTGCTGAGGGAGAGGTGAGAGCCGACGACTTCAACGATGTCGGCGCGCTCCCGTATCCGCTGGATGACATCTTCCGGGATCAACCCTTTATCCACGAGTGCCCCGCAGGCGCCAGAAAATTTCTTGTTTCCCAGCGAGATAACCCATTATGGTAACAATCCGTAGATCAAGTGTCAACCGATGTCCTAGGTACCCCGTCTTATTATCCAGGAGGCCACATCATCTGGCGGCCGCCAAGGACATGAAAATGCAAATGAAAGACCGTCTGCCCGCCGTCCCTCCCCGTATTTGCAACAAGGCGGTAACCGGATTCCGCGATGCCTTTGTTTTGCGCCACGAGCGTGGAGGCATTGAGGAGTCGTCCCAGCAAAGCCTGATCCTTCACGTCCTTCACCGCCGCTATATGCCGCTTGGGAACTACGAGCACATGAACAGGGGCTTGCGGCCTTACGTCTTCAAAAGCGAAGATCTCCTCGTCCTGCCACACGAATTTCGACGGAATCTCGCCGGATGCAATTCGGCAAAATAAACAATCACTGGTTGCAGCCATACGGAAACTCCTATATGTCCCTTCGTGCCCTCATGACCCACGCTCAGCCCTGGAATCTCATTTCACCCACCCACCCCAAGCCTGCCAAGACAGGCTTTTGTCCCGTGGGGACAGATTCCTTTACCCCCATTGCACCCGCCCACCCTGGAGTCTGCCGAGACAGACTCCTTTACCCCCATTGCACCCGCCCACCCTGGAATCTGCCAAGACAGATTCCTTTACCCCTGGCGGGATGCCTTCTCATTGAGGCCGCTTTGTCCGAACCTACGCGCCAGTTCATGATGCACCTCACGAGGCGAAATGTCGTGGAAACCCAGGGTCACCAGCATATGAAACAGAAGATCGGCCGCCTCGTGAACGACTTCTTCCCGCTTCCCTCCTTTGGAGGCCAGAAGCATCTCCCCTGCCTCCTCAGTGACCTTCTTGAGAATCCTGTCCTGACCCCCTGCGAAGAGCGAGGCTACGTATGAATCCGAAGTGACCTGTCGCTTGCGCTCCAGTATCGTCTCATAGACCCGCTGCATCACTGCCGCCTCGCGCCTCGGGTGTGTTTTCTGCTCCGTCACAACCTTCCATCAGATCAGATAGGCGGTGAAAGAAACAGCTCGCTTCACCGGTGTGACAAGCGGGCCCGTCGGGCGTGACAGTGAGGAGTAAGGTATCCTGATCGCAGTCAACGAAGATCTCCCGGACGCGCTGCCGATTTCCCGACACTGCACCCTTTCTCCCACAGGGATTGTCGCGATCGGCTCCAAAAATGCGCGATTCTGGTCTCAATTGTCTTTTCCACGGCCTCGCGGTTCATATAGGCGACCATCAGCACGGTGCCGTCGCGCCAGTCTTGAAGAACCGCCGGAATCAATCCCTGATCATCAAACTTCAATGCGCTGATCGCCGCCTTTTCCATCAGCACATCCTCATCGCAACGCCGCGCGCCCGTAGGTATTCCTTGGCCTGGGTGATAGTATATTCTCGATAATGGAAAATGGAGGCCGCGAGAACCGCATCGGCCTTTCCCTCAGTGAACCCTTCGTACAGATGTTGCAGATTGCCTGCTCCGCCTGACGCGATGACAGGCAGCGCTGACCGCCTCAGACACGGCCCGCGTGAGTGCGAGATCATAGCCAGCCTTCGACCCATCGCAATCCATACTGGTCAGCAGGATCTCGCCGGCTCCGTAGGATTCCATGGTTCGTGCCCAGTCGACGGCATCAATGCCGGTTGCGTTGCGTCCCCCGTGCGTGAAGACCCGCCAACCATCCCCGACACGTTTCGCGTCGATCGCGACGACGATACACTGAGTGCCGAACCGCTGGGCGGCCTCCTTCACGAATTCCGGACGCTGTACCGCCGCAGTGTTAATGCT
Organism: Nitrospirota bacterium; assembly: GCA_963788195.1. Classification (GTDB taxonomy): domain Bacteria; phylum Nitrospirota; class Nitrospiria; order Nitrospirales; family NS-4; genus NS-11. The sequence goes on along the minus strand of CAWBGA010000002.1, from coordinate 191,957 downwards.
GACCTTGTCGGCGCCTGCTTTGAGAAGAATGCGGATATCGTCGAGCGTTCGGACCCCGCCGCCGACGGTGAGAGGCATGAAAACCTGCTCCGCCGTGCGGCTGACGACATCCAGAAGAATCTTGCGCTCTTCATGCGAGGCCGTGATGTCCAGAAAACACAGCTCATCAGCTCCGTCCGCATCGTACGCCCTGGCTGCTTCAACGGGATCACCGGCGTCTTTGAGTTCGACGAATTGAACCCCTTTGACGACCCGGCCGGCTTTCACGTCGAGGCATGGAATGATGCGCTTTGCTAGCATTGGCTAATTACACTCGGCCGGGTCGACCATTTCACCCGCCCAACCCTGCGCCCGCCAAGACAGGCGCTTGTCCCGTGGCCGGCCGGCTTTCACGTCCAGGCATGGAATGATCCGCTTCGCGAGCATCTTATGTTATGCGACAGCGGCCATCGCGACCCGCAGTTTGATCATCCCTTCGTATAGCGCCTTTCCGACAATGGCTCCGATCACGGTTGCCCCAATGCTCTGCACCTCGCGAAGATCCTCAACTCTCGTGATACCCCCCGAAGCAATCAAGGGCACGGGACAAGCCGACGCCATGCGTCTCAACGCTTCAACATTTGGTCCCTGCCAGCATGCCATCCTGGCCGATATCGGTATAAATGACCGCATACAGGGGAAAGTTCTTGAAGCGCCCGACAAACTCCGTTGCCTCTTGCTCAAGAATCTCCGTCCATCCACGGATCGCGAGCTTGCCGTCTTTGGCATCCACTCCGGCAATCAGGCGCCCGGGAAAAAGCGCGGAAGCCTCCTCGAGCATTTTCAGATTTTCGCTCACGGCGGTCCCGAGGACGACCCGCGTCGCACCGGCTGTAAAGTAGTCTTCAATCGTACGCAGATCGCGGATGCCGCCTCCCACCTGCACGGGAATTCGTACAGCTTTGAGGATCGCTTCGATGGCGCTTCGGTTGCGCGGCGATCCCTGTACCGCCCCGTTTAGATCTACGACATGAAGAAGTTGCGCTCCCTCGGACTCCCAATGCCGGGCGAGTTCCGCAGGGTCCTTGGAATATACGGTCTCATCGTGCATCTGACCCTGCCGTAATCGTACGCACCGGCCGTCTTTGAGATCGATGGCAGGGATAACAATCACTGCACGGCCTGGGTAGACCCCGGTCGACTTTCGAGGAGGCCGGCCGAGGGGAAACTTGCGCAGGACGTGGTCCACGGCGGAATTTGCGAGCTGCTCGACCGTAAGGTAGCGTGGTCCTCGTTCCAATAGCCCTGAGAGGTCTTCGGTGGCCGGCCGTTGGCGCTCATAATACTGACCGGTCCACAATGGCACGCCGTCTTTGACGCTGATCAATTGAGCTGCAAAACCCACCTCGGCGGCATCCTGCGGCCGATCCAACCCCATCGCGCTTCCCGTGCGCTCTTTGTAGACTTCAACAGTCCCCACGAGAACGGCATCCGCGCCAAGCTTTTGTCCGATCAATGTAATGGCTGCCTTGGTCAGCGGTCTGCCAGCAACCATGGACATCGCGCTTTGGACCTCATACGAGGGAATGACATCGATCCCTTCCCAGTTTTTCAACTTTCGATAGAAAATGTCACTGAGCTGTTCGCCCGCCTCCAACGGCGGCGCCGGTGCCGCATACCCTCGCTCTTGACCGAGCGTGGGGCGGCGTTCCACGCTAAAGGGAAGCACGGCAATCCGCACGATTCTATATTGCTCGATCTCTGGAACGGTGAGGGCCTCGTTAGTCTTCCCCCCACACGCAACTATTGTGAGCATGAAGATCGGCATCGCACAATATGTAAGCGAGCGACGCATCATGACAGATCGCCGAAGTTCTTCAGCATTTTAAGTCCACCTGCCTGGCTTTTTTCGGGATGAAACTGGCATCCAAAGATGTTGTCTCGCGCAATGCTGGATACAAAGGACCCGCCGTACTCGGTCGCAGTGCAGACAACGTCTGTCTGCTCCGGCGCCACATGATATGAATGGACAAAATACATGTAGGAGCCCTCGCCAAGACCCTCAAGGAGCCTCGAGGGCTTCTTCATGCGTATTGCATTCCACCCCATGTGCGGGATCTTTAACGGCTCCAGGTCCCCTTCGGTCTGCTGGGATCGAAAGCGGACGACCTTGCCCGGAAGCACGTTGAGACCTTTGTGTGAGCCGAACTCTTCGCTCTCGGTAAACAGGAGCTGCAAGCCCAGGCAGATTCCCAGAAATGGTTTTCCGGACGCAATGCTTTGCCGGATCGGATCGATCAGATCGTAGGACTCAAGATTGCGCATGCAATCGCCAAAGGCCCCCACGCCCGGCAATACCACATGACTCGCGTCCGCAATGACTTGACGCTGACGCGTGATGACCGCGCGATGACCCACGGCTTCGAATGCCTTTTCGACCGAGCGCAGATTTCCCATGTCATAATCAATAATCGCAATCATCTCACTATTCTACCTGAAGAACTCGGGGGGTGACGCTACAAACTTCCTTTTGTTGACAGCACCCCAGAGACCCGAGGATCGATCGAGACAGCCTGATCCAAGGCCTTGGCCAACGCCTTGAAGATCGCCTCCATAATGTGATGCGGGTTGCGGCCATAGGGCACATTAATGTGAAGATTCATTGCCGCGTGGGTTGAAAACGCTTGGAAGAAATCCTCGAACAGGTAGAGATCCAAGCCCTTGATCCGCCGATGCGGAAGCTTCACGTTATACACCAGATACGGGCGGCCGCTAAGATCGACAGTCACCTGCGCCAGGGTCTCATCGAGAGGCGCCCAGGCTGTTCCGAATCTCCTAACGCCTTCTTTTTTCCCCAACGCTTGCTTGAGCGCTTCACCGAGAACGATCCCGATGTCTTCGACGGTGTGATGGTCGTCAATATGGGTGTCGCCCTTGGCCTTGATCGTGAGATCAAAGAACCCATGCTTCGCGAGCAGGTCCAGCATGTGGTCAAGAAACGGAATTGTCGTGGTGATCCTCCGGTTGCCGTTTCCCTGGAGACCCAACTTAACGCTGATCTGACTTTCCGTCGTATTCCGCTCGACGAACGCCGCCGAGGGGCCAGATCTGCGCGGACTTCGGCGCGCGGGGCTGATCGCTCGGGGCCACGCGGACAAGGACCGGCCGTCCCGTCTTTTTTGCTGTTTTCATTTCAGACGGACTTCCAGGGATTGGGCGTGCGCTTCCAGCCCTTCCATATGGGCCAATCGAATGACGTGATCCTTAGCCTTAAACAGATCCTCTTTGGTATACGAAATGATATTCGACTTTTTCACGTAGGCGTCCAGGGAGAGCGCCGAATGGAATCGGGCGGCGCCACCGGTGGGCAGAATGTGATTGGGGCCGGCCACGTAATCAGCAAGAGCCGGAGCGGTGTAGCGGCCGATAAACAGCGCGCCGGCGTGGCGGACTTTTTCGATGTATTTAAAAGGGTTTTCCACCGACAAGGTTAGATGCTCGGGAGCAATTTCGTTCGCCAGGTCGACCCCTTCATCCAAGTCGGGTACGACGAATGCGACGGCATTATGGTGAATCGCACGTCCGGCGATCTTCTGGCGCGTGAGCGATTTCACCTGCTCCTCAACCCGCCGCACCACTGCCTGCGCCAGCTTGGCCGAAGTCGTCACCAACCAGACCGATGCATTTTCATCGTGCTCCGCCTCGCATAACAGGTCCGCGGCAATGTGAACCGGGTTTGCTGCTCCATCGGCGAGCACCAGCAATTCGCTCGGACCGGCGATCATATCGATATCGACGCGGCCGTAGACCAGTCGTTTTGCGGTAGCCACAAAGATGTTCCCCGGACCTATGATCTTGTCGACCCGGGCAATGGTCTTTGTGCCGTACGTCAACGCTCCAATGGCCTGTACGCCGCCAATGCGATATACCTCATCTACGCCGGCGATATCGGCCGCCACCAGCAGATAGGGGCTCACCTCTCCCCGCGGAGTGGGCGAGCACATGACAATACGCCTGACACCGGCGACCTTGGCCGGAATGGCGCTCATGAGCACGGAGGACGGGTAGACCGCCTTCCCGCCAGGCACGTAGAGTCCAACGGCGTCCAACGGAAGGACTGTCTGTCCGAGCGTGATGCTCCCATCCTGGTACATCCAGGTACGCAGGGCGGCCTTCTGGCGTTCATGAAAGGCGGTGATGCGGTGCGCCGCATAGCGTAAGGCGTCACCGTGCTCCTTTCGAATCTTATAGTAGGCCTCCCGCATCTGGTCCGGCGTTACACGAAAGGCTTCCGGCTTGATTGATACCTTGTCGAACTTCTGTGTGTACCGGCTTACGGCGGTGTCTCCGCCTCGCTCAACCGCTTTGAGGATAGAGCGAACGCTGGCTTCAACCTTGTCGCCTTGCAACGACGATCGCGATACCACCTTTTTGACCGCCAGCTTGAAGCCCCGATCGCCTGCTGCGACGATTTTCATGCGCGCCCTGCCTGTAGACCCTTGCGTAGGGCCTCGATCAGGTCGTTCACACGTTGGTACTTCAGCTTCAAGCTCGCGCGATTCACGATCAAGCGCGCCGTAGATGTCGCAATCACCTCCTTCACGACGAGATGGTGCGCTTTTAAGGTCTTCCCCGTTGAGACGAGGTCCACGATGCAGTCCGCCAGGCCGACCATCGGCGCTAATTCTATCGACCCGTACAACTTGATGATCTCGATGGGGATGCCTTTGTGAGTGAAATGCCTCTCTGTTACATTCGGGTATTTCGTTGCGACACGCAACTTCGTCACCCTGCCGTTTGATTTGACTTGGGGCGGACCGGCGACCGCCAGGCGGCAGGCTCCAAACCCAAGGTCCAGAGGCTCATACACATCCGTCGCTTGCTCCATCAACACATCCGCTCCGACGATACCCGCATCCACCGCGCCATATTCCACATAGGTGGGAACATCGCTGGCGCGGATGATCATGATCGTCGTGCCGCTGGCTGGATTCTCAAACACCAGCCGTCTGCTGTCCTTCCCGATTCTATTGGAGAGCAGGCCAATGCGCGAGAGCAACTCCATCGCGGGTTCGAGGAGCTTTCCCTTGCAGAGGGCGATTGTCAGATTACTGGTACCGCCCTTCATTCCCACTCCTGCGCCCTGCTGATCCGCGCGCCCAGGCCCGCCAGTTTCTGATCCAGTTGCTCGTAACCGCGGTCCAGGTGGTAGACGCGGCCGACCCGCGTTTCCCCCTCGGCCGCCAGTCCGGCCAGAATCAAACAGGCGCTGGCGCGCAGGTCCGAGGCCATCACCGGCGCCGCGCTTAGCCGTTCTACCCCCGCCACCACCGCGTGCTTGCCATCGATGCGGATCTCCGCCCCCATGCGTTGCAGTTCGAGCACATGCATAAAGCGGCTTTCGAACACCGTCTCAGTTATCATACTCGAACCATGCGCAACCGCCATCAGGGCCATTAGTTGGGCCTGCCCATCCGTGGGAAATCCCGGATACGGCAAGGTCTTAATGTCCACGGAGCGGAGCCGTTGCGGCGCGCGGACTCGGATCGTCTCTTTCCCGATCACCAGATCTGCGCCCGCCTCTCTCAACTTGGCCAGAAATGCCTCGGAATGATCCGGTCGGCACCTTTCCACCGTGACATCGCCACGCGTAATTGCCCCGGCCACAAGATATGTCGCGGTCTCGATGCGATCAGGAATGATCTCATGGTCGGCGCCGTGCAGACTTGGCACCCCTTCGATTGTGATCACGTCCGTACCGGCGCCGTCAATCCGCGCGCCGCGTCTCATCAGAAACTGCGCGAGGTCCCCGATCTCGGGCTCGCGCGCGGCGTTCTCAATAACCGTCACGCCTTCCGCCAGGCAGGCAGCCATCATGATGTTTTCTGTGCCCGTGACGGTGCTGACGTCGAAATAAATCCGTGCTCCACGCAACCGTCCGCCGACCCGTGCGTGCACATTGCCATGTTCGATCCTGATCTCTGCGCCCATCCGCTCAAGCGCACTCAAATGCAAATTGATCGGCCGGGATCCAATCGCACATCCGCCGGGTAAGGCCACCACCGCCTCGCCATACCGAGCTATTAGTGGGCCGAGGACCAGGACGGAGGCCCGCATGGTCTTCACCAGCTTATAGGGCGCTCGGCAGGACGAGATGCCATCTACGGAGACAGTAAACCGGTCACCGGTAGTCTCGACGGTCGCCCCCAGATGCTTCAGGAGCTTGGACATGGTGAGAACATCTGCGACGCGCGGAACATTGGTCAGCGTGCAAGGCCCCTCTCCCAACAGGGTTGCGGCCATGATCGGCAGCGCGGCATTCTTTGCGCCCCCGATTCGGACCGAGCCCGAAAGCCGGTGCTCGCCTTGAATCACCATGCTCTCCACTAGATGGGTCTCCGAAGGATCAGAACACGTTCGATTCCCGCATCATCTTTTCGACAGCGCAACACCGACAGCCCGGTCGTCTCAGCCAGTTTTCGGACGGCAGTCGCCTGCCCGTAGCCTAGCTCCACGATCAGATGCCCGCCAGGCTTCAGCAGGACGGGGGCTGCACTCAAGAGGCGTCGGTAGTAGGTCAGGCCGTCTATGCCTGCGGCCAACGCAAGGCGTGGTTCATAGCGGCTCACTTCGGGTTCCAGGGCCTCAATCGCGCCGTCTGGGACATAGGGTGGGTTCGAGACAACGGCGTCGAAGCTGCCCTCAGGCGCAACAGCAAAGGGATTCAATAGATCAGCGTGAACAAATTTCACCTGGCGGGCGACATCATGTTCCGCAACATTCCTACGGGCAACCGCCAATGCGGGCCATGAAATGTCGCTCGCGTAGATTCTGGCAGTCGGGCACGCTTTTGCCAGGGCGATCGCGATGCACCCCGAACCGGTGCCGACATCGGCGATCACGGGTCTTGGGTGCGCCACGATTGCGTGGGTCGCTTCTTCGACAAGGAGCTCCGTTTCGGGCCTGGGTATGAGGACATCCGACGTCACGGCAATCTCAAGCCCCTGAAACTCCTGAGTGCCGAGAATATACTGCAGGGGTTCCCGGGCGACGCGGCGTTCAATGAACGACCACGCCTTGCAGGCTTGCGCGGCCTCGAGCATGCGATCCGTGTCGGTAACCAGTTGTGCAGAGGTGAGACGCAGCGCGTGTGCCAATAACCAATCCGCTTCGCGCCGAGGGTTCTCCACGCCCGCCGCTGTCATCGCATCCGAGGCGCAGCAACCGCAGTTGGCGAAGCATGAGCGCTGGCGCTGCGGGCAGCGCGATCATTGCTTAGTCCGGGCCCAAGGTCTGATCGGCCGCAATCAACGCGTCGAGGATCTCATCCAGATCGCCCTGAAGCACCTGGTCCAAACGATGCAGTGTCAGCCCGATGCGATGGTCAGTCACCCGATTCTGGGGATAGTTGTAGGTTCTGATCTTCTCACTTCGGTCACCCGTGCCGACCTGTGACTTGCGCTGCTGCGCGATCTCGCTATCCTGCTTGGCTTGCTCCGCGTCCATGATACGGGTGCGCAGGTTTCGCATTGCCTTGTTGCGGTTCTTCAATTGGGAGCGTTCATCCTGGCAGGAGACGACAATTCCAGTCGGGATATGCGTGATCCGAACCGCCGAGTACGTCGTATTGACGCTCTGCCCCCCTGCCCCGGAGGAACAGAAGGTATCGATCTTCAGGTCCTTGGGGTCAATCTGGACATCCACCTCCTCGGCTTCCGCCATGACCGCCACCGTCACGGTCGAGGTGTGAATGCGCCCGGAGCTTTCAGTGGCAGGGACCCGCTGTACCCGGTGGACGCCGCTCTCGTGCTTTAAGCGGCTGTACACTAACTTCCCCTCGATGAGGAGAACGGCCTCTTTTACTCCGCCGAGCTCAGTCAGGCTGGAGTCGATGATTTCCACGCGCCAACGCCTGCCTTCCGCATACCGCGTGTACATACGCACGAGCTCGGCGCCGAACAGCGCCGCTTCTTCACCCCCGGTACCGGCACGGACTTCGATGAACGTATTCTTATCATCGCGCGGATCCTTAACGATCAGCAGATCCCGGGCTCGTCCTTCGACATCCAATCTGCGGCTCTGAAGCTCTTTGAGCTCCTCACGAGCAAGCTCTTTCATATCGGCCCGAGGATCTTCCAACATCTCCTCGGCCTCGGTCATGGCTTTCAAGAGGGCAAAGAATTCTTGGTACAGCTCCGCCTGCGCAGACAGCTCCGAGCGCTCTTTATTCAGCCGTTGGATGTCGCTCTGCTGCCCGGCTTTCATAGGCTGCGATAACAGCCGGTCGATTTCCTCCACTCGAACGGCGGCCGTTTCGAGCTTGCTCAAAATAGGCGAATCCTTAACAGCGGGCATTGTCGCGTTCAGCGGGTCTTCGCCGCAGCCTTTGCCGGTTTCGCGGGGGCAGCCTTCTGGTCTCTATACTTCTTCTTAAACCGCTCCACGCGGCCTTCCGTATCAATAATCTTCTGCGTCCCCGTAAAGAACGGGTGGCAGTGAGAGCAGATTTCGAGCTTGATGTCACCGACGGTCGAGCGTGTCTTGATCTTGTAGCCGCAGGCGCAACTGATCGTCGCCTCGCTATACTCCGGATGAATACCAGCTTTCATTGCAAGACTCCTTAGTCATGTCATTCTGAGTGCAGCGAAGAATCTAGATCCTTCACTTCGTTCAGGATGACAATTGGTTATCTTCAGGATGACAATTGTTACCCCGTTCAGATGGTAACAAAATTTTGGTTACCGTCAGGGTAACAAGGAGGGGTTACCGATTCATCGAATCCAGAAACTCCTTGTTCGTCTTGGTCCCTGAAATTTTGTCCAGCAGGAACTCCATGGCTTCCATGGTGCCGAGAGGGCTTAAGACCTTGCGCAGAATCCACATCTTATTGAGCCGCTCGCGATCCACCAGGAGCTCTTCCTTACGGGTGCCGGAGGACGCAATTTCGATTGCCGGGAAGACCCGCTTGTCCGCCAGTCGCCGGTCCAGATGAACTTCCATATTGCCGGTTCCCTTAAACTCTTCAAAGATCACGTCGTCCATGCGACTGCCCGTGTCTACCAGGGCTGTGGCCATGATCGTCAAGCTTCCCCCGTCCTCGATGTTACGGGCGGCGCCGAAGAAGCGTTTGGGACGTTGAAGCGCGTTCGAATCGAGACCGCCTGAGAGCACCTTGCCGCTCGGAGGGGCGATGGTGTTGTAAGCCCGCGCCAGTCGCGTGATGCTGTCGAGCAGGATCACGACATCCCGCTTGTGCTCTACCAGCCGTTTCGCTTTCTCGATGACCATCTCGGCCACCTGCGCGTGGCGCTGTGCGGGCTCGTCGAAGGTCGAACTGATTACCTCAGCCTTGACCTGACGTTGCCAGTCAGTTACCTCTTCGGGACGCTCATCAATAAGCAATACAATAAGAATGATTTCCGGATGATTCTTGATGATCGCGCGCGCGATCGCCTGCAACATCATGGTCTTGCCGGTGCGCGGGGCCGCGACGATCAAACCGCGCTGGCCCTTGCCGATGGGGGTCGTAAGTTCCATGACCCGGGTACAGTACTCGCCCGGATCGTGCTCCAGGTTGATCCGTTCCTCAGGATACAGCGGCGTTAAGTTGTCGAAAAGAATCTTGTCCCTGGCAGCTTCGGGGTCTTCGAAATTGATCTTTTCAACCTTGAGCAGCGCAAAATACCGCTCGCTTTCCTTGGGCGGACGAATCTGCCCGGACACGATGTCTCCCGTTCTCAGGTTGAAGCGCCGGATCTGAGATGGGGAAATATAAATGTCGTCCGGTCCCGGGAGGTAGTTGGAATCGGGCGCCCGCAAAAAGCCGAAACCATCAGGAAGGGTTTCCAATACGCCTTCCCCGTAGATCACGCCGTTCTTTTCGGTTTGCGCTTGAAGGATCGCGAATATCAGTTCCTGCTTGCGAAGGTTCGCCGCGCCCTCGATCTTGAGATCTTTGGCGACCTCGTTGAGTTCGGTGATATTTCGCTGTTTTAGTTGGGTCAAATACATCACGGTGTCCTTCGCCGGGGGGGCAGGGCTTGCAGGGGTAGTAGGGGTCATCGGGGGCCTTCCTCCTTAAGTCACGTTATCGAAATTGCAGCCTTCAGTACTGTGCGTGGACGCCGATGGGATATTTCGCATTTGGTGATGTGAAGAACGATTCACGCGCTAGGCACTGAGCTATTCATGCATCACAAAGCTATGAACCCTCTACCGGGTGGTCATTGCATGATTTCCTTGAGAAAAAACCCGGGGAAAATCACGGAGGTGGTTGGCTAAACAAGCCAAATACAGAACATAGGATAGCTTGCGCCAGTTCTCGTGTCAATGACTTTCTTCCTGGCGATCTGTATTCCCCCGGCAGGCACGGCCATGTTTGACGATCTTGATTTCCCCTTGCTATCATACGGCATTCCATGGACGAACGCACCTTTACACTCGCCGAGGCCAAACAGCTGCTTCCTCAACTTGAGGAGCGGTTGCTCGCTGTCAAACAGGAAAAAGAGGTCCTCGTCCGCAGTCACGGAGAGGTCAAGCGAGCCAGCGCGAAAGCCCAAATGAACGGTGGTAGCTTCGCGGGGCCACGCTATATACGGGCCCTCGAGCGTATCAGTGACAGCGTCGAAGCGATCCAGGAAATGGGCGTTTTAGTAAAGGATTTGGACGTCGGGCTGTGCGATTTCCCCTATCTTTACGATGGCAGAGTGGTGTATCTCTGCTGGAAATTGGGGGAATCGGAGATCGGTTACTGGCACGAAATCGAGGATGGCTATACCGGGCGCCAACCCATCGAGTCGCTTACCGAGGATGCATGATTTTCGTCATCATCGGCCATGACGGGGCCGATGGCCAGGAAAAACGGAAGGTACATCGCCAGGCCCACCTCGATAGAATGGATCCTTTGGATAAGGCCGGAAAGGTGCTGCTGGCCGGGCCGTTCACCGATAAAGCCGGAAGCCTCATCGTGCTAGATATGACTTCTCTGGAAGAGGTCCAAGCCTTTCTCAAAGACGATCCGTACGTCACGGAGGGCGTCTTCGCCCGCTACGAAATCCATCCCTTCATGCAGGTCTTCCCGCAGCGGACAACCTAGCCTTCCTCGTCACTCTGAGCGCAGTTTGTCTTATCCCGCCACTTCAATCAGGTTGGGGCTAGACAGCACTTTCTCAGGATCCAGAGGCTCGCGGAAGTTCATTCTGGAGTAGCAGGCGTAGGTCACGTAGCAGTCACGAACACAATACTCTGCGATGTCTTTCCCTCGTCCGGCCTTCCACATCTCGGCCACTTGATTCCCCGAACCGGACTTTGTTTCGCACCCCAGCACTCTGGCCAACACATCGAGTTTGATTCTTCCACGCATTTCCCAATTGGACCAGACCGCGAGCGTATCGAAGACGGGCTCGGTGCGGTACTTGGCTAAGCTGATATCCACCGACGGCTTCACCCGTTGAATAATGGACCGGTTTCTTAGAACCGGGAGATCAAAGCCAAGGCCGTTGTGAGTGATGAACAGCGACGGCCGGAGCTGTCCGATCCGCGCCCAGAACTGCCGAAGCAACTCCCGCTCGTTGGAGCCATACCAGGCTATGGTCTCCTGCGGCTCGAACGCATCGTTCAGAATGATCCCGCCGATGCAGACGATTTGACAGAAGGTGGAGTCGAAGCAGGATTTTTCGTATTCCTTGTCCTGTTCCGCGGCTTCCCCTGCGGTCAACAGGTCCGGAGGGTCCTCTTCATAGAGAAGGGCGATGCCCTTCAACCGGGCCCACTCCTCCTTGGAACATTGGATCGTCTCGATGTCGAGTACAACTTTCATGCTCGATCTTTCATAAGGGGTCAGGCATCTTTTCTGCTTTTGCCGTGACCGAGCTATCTCTGTTCAGAAAAGAAGCCTGACCCCCTTCCCGTCCCAGCGACCGGAACATGATAATCGCCTCCTGGCAGGTTCCATCATTTTTGCGCACGGCGTTCGGGATCGCGGCCAGCTCAACGAAACCTAGTTTTTTCCATAAATGTCGTGCCGGCAGGTTCTCCGAAAAGACGAGATTAAACAGAACGCTTCGGTATCCAAGATCGCGTGCATAGTCGAGCATCACCGCTCCAAGCAGCCACCCCAGCCCTTTGTTTCGCCATGCAGGAGCCACGATAAAGCCGGCGTTGGCCACATGCCTGGCCCGACCCGGGCCAATTCGGCTTCAGATAGAAGGCGCCGATGGCGCCTTCCGCTTGCGCGTCTATGCGATACGCCGCCACAGTGCTCGTCCCACGAAACCAGTACTCTTCAAACTCCTCGAGATTGGGCACGCGATCATGCGGATAGGAGCCCCCTTCCTCGACAATGACCCGATAGAGGTCGTGCAGGGGTTCTCGATCACCTCGACCCGCCAACACCAGCTGAATCGGCGTCCCGTCCTTGAGCTTCGCATCGAGAGGAAATCGCATCGTAAACGAGGACTCTCACATTCCGTTTTGTAATGCTTCGACAAGCTGCCGATCGGCCGCGGGGAAGGCGAATGAATCTAGTTGCTCCGCAGGCACCCACTTGAGGTCGGCGCCCTCGAGCAATTGCACACCCTCAGGTTCAATCCTGCACCGGAAAAAATGCAGTTCGACAGACTTTTCCGGATAGTCATGCCGCACAGCCTGGTACAGTACCGGCTCGGAGATCTCGACCCCCAGCTCCTCACGAAGTTCTCGCCGCAGGCAGTCCTCAAGCGTCTCACCGGGTTCGCGCTTGCCCCCGGGGAACTCCCACAAACCCTCCAGGTGAGTACCGGGTTTGCGGCGGGTGATCAGATAGCGTCCATCGCAGCAGATGACGGCGGCCGCGACCTGAATTGCCGCAGCCGTGTTCACCGGCGCCCGTCGAACGGATAGGTCTTGCAAAAATCCTTCATCGGGCAAAGCAGGCAGTAGGGATCGCGCGCCGTGCACAGGGTCGCCCCAAAGTCCATCATGGCCTGGTTGAAATCATAGCACTGCCCTTTGGGGATCAGCGCTTGCGAGAGCTCCCACAGGGCCTGGCTGTGTGTTTCCTTTGCCTGCGCTTGTCCAACGAAGATGCGGTGCAACACCCTTCGGACGTTGGTATCAAGGATGGGTGCATCTTCATGGAATGCAAATGATCGGATGGCGCCGGCCGTGTAGCGGCCGATGCCCTTAAACGCGAGCAACTCCTCATGGGCGCGCGGGAGGGAACCTCCGTAACGGGCGACCGACTCGCAAGCGATGCTGTGGAGCCTGATGGGACGGACATTGTATCCGAGGGGGTACCAGGTTTTCTTGACCTCTTCCAGCGGCGCTTCGGCGAGGTGTTCCATCGTCGGATACTTGACGAGCCATTCGTGATACTTCGGCACCACCCGGTCCACTTGGGTCTGCTGGAGCATCATTTCGGAGACCAGGATGTGATAGGGGTCGCGAGTACGGCGCCACGGGAGATCGCGGCCGTGTTGCGTGTACCACTTCAGCAGGCGGCCACGAAACTTTCGCTTTTGCGCGGGAAGAACAGGGATATGGGTACCGGGGGCGCGCCCCCTCTGCTTGCGGGGCTTCACGCGATGCGTTCCTTCAGGGGCGGCTGATATCGGCAGCGGAAATCAACTCCTTGGGCAACAGAAACTCCACATCCTCTTCAATGACCGTGACCTCTTCAACAACCTCGCCGCCGTGAGCCTTTAGGTAGTCGACCACCTCCGCCACCAATACCTCGGGCGCAGAAGCGCCGGCGGAGATGCCGACGGCCCTAATGTCCACAAGCCAGGCCGGGTTGATGTCGCTGGTCGAGTCAATGAGATAGGAGGGGATGCCGCAATGCTCGCCCAATTCGCGCAGGCGATTCGAGTTCGAACTATTCGGCGAGCCGATGACGAGAATGACATCCACCAGCTCCGTCAGTTTCTTCACGGCGTTTTGACGGTTTTGAGTCGCGTAGCAAATGTCTTCCTGATGGGGGCCTTTGATGGTCGGGAATCGCTTATGCAGCGCGGCGACAATATCCCGGCATTCATCCACGCTCAAGGTCGTTTGCGTCACATAGGAGAGTTGTTCGGAGCGCTCTACCTGCAATCGCTCCACATCTTCCACGGAACTCACGAGGTGGAACTTGTCCGGCACCTGACCCAGCGTCCCGATGACTTCCGGGTGGCCGTCATGGCCGATAAGAATCAACTCATAGCCTTGTCGGTAGTCGCGGTTCACTTCATTATGAACCTTGATCACCAGGGGACACGTCGCGTCGATCACCTTTAGATTGCGGCGGCTGGCTTCCTCCCAGACTCCCTTGGCTACCCCATGTGCGCTGAAAATGACCGTCTGTCCATCAGGCACCGCATTTAACTCTTCGACGAATACGGCGCCCTTAAGCTTCAGGGAATTCACGACGTGGCGGCTGTGGACGATCTCATGTCGCACATAGATGGGAGCCCCGTACGCCTTGAGCGACAGCTCCACGATCTCTATGGCGCGGTCCACACCGGCACAAAAGCCCCTTGGATTGGCAAGATAGATCTTCATTGTTCAGGGTACTCTGACGGGTCAATAATCTGCTAACAATAGCACGATAGCGGGAAGATCATCAAGCGATCACCGGACAACCTTCTGAGAGGCATGTCCCGAGTCAAGCACCTCCCGGACCTTACGCGCCAAGGCCTCCGGAGTGAATGGCTTTTGCAGGAAGGCAGTTATCGATTCTCTGACGCCGTGGCGGAGGACCGCATCGTCCGTATACCCAGACAGGTAAAGGACCTTCATCTTGGGGTGCATGGGCACCATGTGTTCGGCCAACTCGCGCCCGCCCATCCGCGGCATGACCACGTCCGTCACGAGCAGAGAGATCTCACCTTCGTGACGTTTGCAAATCGTGAGCGCCTCGTCACCCTGGCGGGCTTCCAGAATCGTGTATCCAATCCGCTGCAGCACCTGTCGCACGGGTTCTCGCACGGAGTCTTCATCTTCCACCAGCAGAATGGTCTCCGAGCCCTGTGGGGGGTGAAACAGCGGCATTGCGTTCTCCATTGGCAGCACGGGGTCATCAACCCGGGGCAGATAGATTTTGCACGTAGTGCCCTTTCCAGGCTTGCTGTAGACGGAGATCGTGCCCCCGCTCTGCTTCACAATTCCATAGACGGTGGCGAGGCCCAGGCCTGTGCCCTTGCCTTGCTCCTTCGTCGTAAAAAAAGGCTCGAAGATGTGCGCGAGGGTCTCCTCGTCCATGCCCTCGCCGGTATCCGTGATCGATAGCATGACGTATGGTCCGGGGTACGGTAGCAGGTGCCTGCGGGCGAATGCTTCATCGAACATGAGGTTCATGGTCTGGATGGTGAGTTTCCCGCCCTGCGGCATCGCATCGCGGGCGTTAAGGGCGAGGTTCATTAGAACCTGCTCGATCTGACCGGGATCTGATTTCACGTGCCCGAGCGACGAGGTGGTCAGAACGATTAGTTCGATATCCTCGCCGATCAGCCGTTGCAGCAGCGGTTGAATGTCCAGCACCACAGAGTTCAGGTCCAAGACCTGTATCTGCAGCAACTGGCGGCGGCTGAAAGCCAGCAACTGCTGAATGAGCGCTGACGCACGGCGCACCGCCTTCTTGATTTCTTCGACTTCCTGGGCCTTGGGATCGTGGCCATCAAGTCCGGCCTGTAACAGCGCGCTATAGCCCATGATGGCGGTGAGGATATTGTTAAAGTCATGGGCGATGCCTCCCGCAAGCCTTCCGATCGCTTCCAGCTTTTGGGCTTGGCGGAGCTGGTCCTCAAGGGACACCCTTTTTCCCATGTCCGTACGCACGCGCTCGGCGGCCACTCCATAGAAGGTCGCGAAGATCAACAGGACCGGGATGCGAAGAAGCTGGCCCTCCATTATAGGTGCTGAACTGCCCGAGCCCAGATACAGCATCAATCCATAGATGAGGGCCAGAATCACTGAAAGGCCGAGCATTTGCTTCAACGTCGGACTGAACGCAGCGAGAAGGATGATCAAAAAGTAGGTCAGATACAGGTCAGACGCCGCGTTTCCCGAGAGATAGATAATGCAGGTGGTCACGATCGTGTCGCTGATGACCACGACGCCTATCAGCCAGTGTGCCACCCATAGCCGGGCGGGAATGAGGAGGAGACCACAGAGCAACAGCGCCAGACCCGCCACTATGATCTCTTTGGCCTGGAAGCTGATCAGCGCCTCTTTGCTGAACAGCAGTTGGTAGCACAGCACCACCGTGATGAGAACTTGTAAAAGGATTAATTGGGAGCGGTTTGTAGAATTAAGGGTCGTTACGTCACTAGGCGATGCAGACGGAGTCGTTTCGACGGATAGGTCGGCCTGGGGCATTATGACTTTGTCCCAAGAAATACCCCATTAGGTTTCATCCCTATATATTACATTACTAGGTATAATAACACTAAATATATTAACGAGTCACGAGGACTTCAGCCTTCCCGCCTGCCGCAACATGAATCTTGGCATAGGCCTCGACGGTCTCCACCGTACGCAAGCTGAAGTTGAAGCGGCCTATTTTCCGGCCGGCGAAGCGGGTAGTGCACGTTGCAGGTGACATAGTAGGCGCCGGGCGGGATGGATTGAAACTCGAAATGCCCGTCGTAATCCACGACCGCGGCATGCGCTGACGCAAAGGACCGGGGATCCTTGCCGTCAATTTTCTGCTGCTGCACGACGTAATGGTCAAACCACTCCGTGGCATAGGCCGTCACGGGAACCAAATAGACGGTCGAATCCGCTCCTGTTTGCACCTCACCGTATTTAGATATGATACTCACTTTTCCCTCTACAGTGGCGGTCCCAGCCACCACGGGCGAGCGCCTCATCGATGGAGAGCCTGGTGCTTATAGGCTGTGCACCCACCAAGGAGGGCGAGAAGGAAGAGAAGACTCCAGATCCGCGAGAGAATGATTTTTCTGGGCATGTTCCCATTATTGCCGAGAAGCCGCCATGGCGCAAGCCAGTGTCAGTCACCACATAGACAACGGTTATTTGTTCACTGCGCGCCTCATGGCGGGTCGCCCCGCTCCAGTTTACCGGATAGTCTTGTGTTCG
The DNA here is from genome assembly GCA_963788195.1 of Nitrospirota bacterium. Classification (GTDB taxonomy): domain Bacteria; phylum Nitrospirota; class Nitrospiria; order Nitrospirales; family NS-4; genus NS-11. The sequence goes on along the minus strand of CAWBGA010000002.1, from coordinate 174,923 downwards.
CCTCTGTTTTACCCCAAGCTAGCACATCACACAGGTAAGTCTCTGAACAACAAGAAGAACCGGCGATCTCAGGGGACAATACATGCTGTGCTACAAAAAGTGATCGCCTTCGCTTCAGTAGAATCTGCACGAGGAGATATGAAGGGGGCATCAGTCGTATATAAGAAATGCAACACCACGGACGCCCTGTCGGGAAAAGGATTGACATAATCTAGCTTAACAAAATACCCTAAAAGGGGGAGTGTTGAGAAAAGGCTGGTAGCTGGAACGCCACGAGGATCAAAGAGGACCGGCCACGGTATGGAAAAACCAGTTGCAGGACCTGCGCTCAAAGAGTTCTCGCAGAAGGTCTGCCGATACTTTCTAGACTTCCTGGAGACCGACTTTAAGCGTCAGCAAGCCCCGCGCCGGCGTATCCAACTAAAAACCGATACTGGCTTCCGCAGCGGAATGGCCCTGCGCAAGTACCCACGCCTCTCTGATGAGGTATGGGCGCTCTGCAATCTGACTGTGGCTAAAGGGCTCACACCTGCGGCTGCCGCGCAGGCACTACACCGCGCTCATCAGCCCGATCCTGCGCGATCTGATCCGTCAGCATGTCGACACACTGCCCACTCAGAGTTTTGCCGAAGTCCGCTCGGTCACCGCAGACTATTCGAGAGGCATCCGCGTAAAGGCTGCTGAGGATCAAGAGAAATACGTTGAGGATGTGCAACTCGCCTTCGTCGAAGCTGTGGGAGAGCGAATCGTGCGGCCCATTCTGTCGCTACTCGAAGGGCCATTCCTCCAGCAACGTCCTATTCCGGCAATCGAGTCAGTCTACGAAGTGGAGACCGATCTCGTAGACGCACTCACTGCCGCCGCGATTGAACAGCTTCCTACTACGCTTAACACCTATGTGGTGAAAGGAGAATCTCGAGCCGGCACGCGCTGTCATGGAAGAGTTCTTCGGCGAGAAGGAGGCCAAGGATGCGTATCATCGCCTTCTTCGATGATTTCGCTACGGCTGACGCCTTTCAGGAGCTTCGCGACTTACTTAATTTCACTCGCACCGCGGACAACCTACAGTTCTATCTATACTTGTGCGAGCTGCGCTTTGGCACCTCGACGTATCCGCTTTTCTACGTCCCGACGACCGTCGACTTATGACGAGCAACGCGGCGATTACGTGCTGGACTTCGACCCCCATCTGTTCGTGAATAAGCGAGCAGTCGACTTCGTTCTCCAGGAGTTCCGTGGCGAGGCGAAACGACTACCAATCTCCCCGGTGAACGAACGCATCGTCTACATCGGTGAGAACCAATCGTTTATCGTGGAGATCGAACGGGTGCTCAGTACATTGCTGCCCGCCCTTGATCTAGCGGGAGATCTAGACGTACGACAGTCACGCTTGCAGGTCGCATCCAACGCGTCACTGAAGCTCAAAAATACTGCCTATTTCGCTGTGTTTGACAAATCAGACGAAGCGCTGCTTAACGACTATGAAGCACTGCTCGCCGTGGTAAATGACGACCAGCAAGCCGCTAGTGACCTTTTCAGCACAATCATCGATGGCTTCGTACAAAACGACCCAAAGAGCATACGGCAAAGCATCGATGATCAGTGGGAAGCCACACCGGTGCCTGAGCGGCTAATGGCGGTCTCCCCGATCCCGGTGAACGAAGAACAACGTAAGATTCTCCTCGCGCTGCGCGACGAAGACTGCCACTACGTCGTCATCCAAGGCCCGCCTGGGACGGGTAAAAGCCACACCATTACAGCGATTGCCTTCGACTGCATTTTGCACGGCAAGAACCTTTTGATTCTCTCGGACAAGCAAGAGGCTGCTGGATGTTGTGCAAGACAAACTGGAAATAGCACTCTCCACAGTACGCCACGGGGACGACTTCCCGAACCCGATCTTGCGGTTGGGTCGCATTGGCGGCAGTTACACACGACTCATCTCCCAGGCCTCTCAGGAACGCATACGCCAGCAGTACCGCGCCCACCGCCCAAACGCTGGACGACTGGAAGCAGAGATCCTTGCTTCCCGTGACCGGCTCAAGGGAGCAATCCAGCAGACCATCCATGCTTATGGCGAGGTAAAGCTATCAGAGGTGGAAGAGCTGCACCTCTTGGAGCAAGAGATCGAGGAACAGTTGCCAGCCTATTCGATGCGGCTGCAGGAGCTTAGGGGGACGGCGGTTCGACTGCCAACACTAATACAGGCCGCAGCAGTACTCGATTGCGCAGCGTCCAGGACTGGGATCGCCTGGCTTTCCGAACGCTTCGAGCGTGTCAGTGTGGGTCAGCTATGCATGACGGTCCAGCGGTACCTGGCTCTGCAGAGTATCGTCGACCTTCGGGACCAGCGCACTGCACTCACGCTCTTTCACCGCCCTCGGGCCACACCACGAAGCACTGCTTCGCGGCATTTATCGCTGAGTACGAGGCATTGCGCATGCCTCTCTTCGGATATTTGTTCCGTAGGGTTAAGGTAAGAGCCGTCACCACCCGGCTTGCCCAGGTAATGCCATGTCCAAACCCCCTTGACCTGCACCGGCGTCTCTCAGATATGCGAGCCGTACTTTTGGTGCTAGCACGCATCCGTCAGGTGCTCACAGAGAGCGGGGCTCCCTGCGGAGGATGGTGAAAAGAATTTACAGGCTGCTGCTCTCCACCGAGACCCTTCCGCAAGGCTTGACTGAGGTGAATCAATTTCTAAAAGCCTATCTGGCAGTTGTGGGACCGGATGCGGGTACAGACGGTGTGGCACTCGCCTCGGGCAACCCACCGTTGCGGACAATTCCAGCTCTTTTTCCTTCCTCCGTCGCGCCGTCAGGTATGCGGAGTCTTGGGCAAAGGTGAAGGGCTTAATCAACTCCGCCCCCGCGCTTGACTATGTTGGTGAGAAGGCCAAACTCGAACAATTGTACACCTCCCAAATGACTCACAAGATCAACAGCGCTTCATCGAGTTTATTGATAACTCCCGCGCGACCACGATTACCCTCGGCGGGGTCATCCGTGCTAAGCAGCAGTTACTCCACAGGATAGTTCTGACAGCCTAAAACAGGCATTCCCTTGTATCATAAGGCCGGCATTCGGAAGTTGCTGAGTACGTGCCGCTAAAGCTTAAGCTCTTCGATGTGGTTGTGATGGACAAGGGGCCGGAGAGCCAGGTCTCTGTAGCACAGGCTTTCCCGGCGCTGTTCCGCAGGCTAAAAAAGATGGTAGTATTCGGCGATAGAAAGCAATTCTCGAACGTTAAGTCCGCTCAAGCGAGCAACCTGCTCAACACAAGCTACCTCACTGAAACCGAGGCTTTACTTTCGGGCGCGCATATCGCCTGCGGCCGACAAGATCCAGCGACTCAAGCACTTCGACGTAAAGAAGTCGATCCTGGAGTTTTTTGACCTGATCGCCTCTTACAACGATATGTTACGCAAGCATTTCCGCGGGTATCGGAGCTCGTGGCGGCTTCTTCAATACACTTCTACGAGGGGCAACAAGCCCATCAAGGTGCGCGGTAAGCCCCTTGAGGAGGTGATTCGCTTCACATTGTTGGAGCACGACGGCAAGGACAATGCGCAACATTTAATGCCCTGGGCCAACTGCCTCCCGGGACTCGACGATGGTGGAGCAAGTATGGTGGTAACGCCTTTACATAAGCAGCAAGCAATATCTAATTAGCATCTTGTTGCGATCTGAATGCCCCAGCAATTCGAGACCGATCTCAAGTTGAAAATCATGACCTTCGACACCTGCCAGGGTGAAGAGCGTGACATCATCTTCTACTCGATGGTGGCTACTGGTGAGCACGACGTGTTGAACTATGTCTTCCCAGTAGATATGGAAGAGGCCGCTGACCAGGCGGAGGAGAAGCTGAAAATGCAGCGTCTTAACGTTGGTTTCTCTCGGGCAAAGGAGACGATCCATTTCGTGCTCTCGAAGCCGGTGGAGCAATTTCGCGGCTCGATCGGGCGGGCGCTTGCGCATTTTACACACATGCTGAAGGAGCGTCCCTTCCCGGATCCCGGTGATACTGATCCATCCTCGCCCATGGAGCGGAAGGTGCTAGACTGGCTACAGAAGACTCCCTTCTATCAGCTGAACGAAGAACGTTTGGAGGTGATCGCGCAGTTCCCTGTCGGCAATTTGCGCCAGCTCGATACTTTCTATCGGCGCCAATTGCTCACTGCATACTGCTGCGCTATCACGGTGAGGAAAGAAAGGTAAACGTGGTGATCGAGTACGACGGCTTCGCCGAGCACTTCACAGAACATAAGCGGATTCACGAAGGCCAGTGGAACCAGTATTACCGTCCAGAGCCATGTGGAGCGGCAGCTGGTGCTGGAGGCTTACGGCTACAAGTTCCTGCGGATCAATCGTTTTAACCTCGGCGACCGTACAGACGCTTTCCGAGCGGTTGGATACACTGATTGTCTCGGCAACCAACCACAAGGACTCAGAGACCATCACTCGAATCCGTAACGATACGAAGGGTTGGGTGACGGCACCGCGAAGCACTGCCAGAAATGTGGCCGGGTCCAGCAGAAGGAGGTGTCCATGATCAGAAGGTAAACCGTTGAAAGGGTATTTTCGGCCAGATCTGCATGGACTGTAAAAGGAAGGGCAGGACCACTAAATCGGGTAGGCGCTGGCGCAGGTACTGACACGGAGTCAAATAGTCGTGACCTCCTTACATCAAATCTCGACCTGGTTCATGTGTATTCTACCAACTGTCCTTGCAGGATCGAGACAGTGATTTTTGCGCTTATCCTCGTCAGCGTGCTGTTCTTAGGCGGTGGCTCGTCTCTTCTCAGTGCCGAGGAGTCGCGGCCTGCGCCTGCGGGCTGGAAGAAGTACGTGAATGGAAGGTTCGGCTTCTCGATACACTATCCCCCTGAGTGGCAACTCGGCAAGCCGTTAGCGGACGGCTTGGGCATTACCCTTTACCCGCCGGTGCCGAAAACCCAAATGATGCTGTCTGGATACCTGAACCTGATCGAAGGCACGAGCCAGGATGGCCGGCAGACCATTGCGGAATTTGCCACGGCGCACCGACGGATCATTCAGGATCTGTATGCCAAGAAATCCATTGTACTGAAATGGGAACGCGAGCACACCCTCACGCTCGGCGGCCGGCCAGCCATACAATTGACCTTTTCCTACCGCGACGAGCACCAGACGGACTTCATTGAATTTCACATCTTCTCCGTGGGCCGGAATGAAGGCCGCGGCGTCCGCATCAAAATGCCCGCTTCGGCTCGTACCACCCTGATGCCGACCATTTCTCAGGTACTCCAAACCTATGAACCAGGCCGAGATCAGGACGCGGTGAGCCCCTACGGGCCCTCTAGCGGCTAAGCCCACCTTCCCTTGATGCTGCTCCGGTATTAGTTAACGACTCTTGCTCGCGGCTACTGGGAAAGAATCCGGCAGGACGTCACAACGTTGTTCAGACTGCTGCAATATACGACTGGAAGTGATGACGTAGGTACGGTTCTTGACTACATTAGCAAGTCGGGGGGCATCCAGCGTTCAAAATAGCCTTGACCGTCACAGAAAGGGCATGTCTGAGGGGATTCGCAGGGACAGACCCATCGGACTAGAAATTCCATTTCTCACGCCCTTTCAGCGGGCTGGTTATTATAGAGACGGAACCGAATTACAAACTGTCGCTAGTCCGTACGGGAATCGGTTCTTGAGTTAGAACCGTACGTGTGGCCTGACAAAACTGGCACTGTTGCATCGTTCCTTGCTTTTGCAAGTTGCCTTGCCGATCCATCTGACCCAGGTTTCGTTGGTGCTGCCACGAATGATGCCCGAAATAGCAGCTGAGTATATTATTGAGCATTGTCGATGACTCCTTCCATTGAAAATCGGCAACTCGGGAGCCAAAAGATATCACACTAGGTTTAACTATGGTGGTGGCAATCAGGGGGTCCACGTCCAAAGGAAGGGTAGGAAGTCGATCCACGCCACAGCCAGCTACGCGCCGTAAAAGCGCCGATCCATAGCGATCTGCGCGGCTCGGCATGCTAGAATAGCTTCTTTGCAGTAATTACGCTGAGGGCCAGGATGCGCTACGGCAAAGGTGCTCTTGCAATACTCGCTATACTTGTGATCGTAGCGGGCCTCGCCGTCTTAGGAGGGATCACCTACTTCCTGGGGCGCGTGTCGCAGCCCACAGCGGACTCACAGCCGAAGCGGCAAGCGCCTGCGCCAACGCGCGGCAAGCTTCCGGCACAACGGGTCCAGGGAGAAGTCATCAAGAAGGACGCGACTTCCTATGTCATCAGGGAGCGGTCCGGCCGGGAGATCAAGTTAAATATCAACCCCAAGACCAAGGTTGAGGACATTCCCAACATCGGAGATAAAGTAACCGCGACCGTGGAAGCTCTCCCCTCGGATGTCTCTACCAAATCCTTGGAGGTCACTTCCGAAGGCAAAAACGGGAACAAAGCGAAAACGGAGGCCATCCCCGACGTCGTGGAGGGAGAAATCCGGGAGATTCGCGGGGAGAACCTCGTGGTCCAGGACATAAGGGGCCAAGAAGTTAAGCTACACACTGACGACCACACGAAAAAAGACGGCAATCTCACCGTAGGGGACCACGTGATCGCCCATCTTAATAACAGGGTCGCTCAGGGCTACGCGGCAAGCATCTCTAAGCGATAAATTGAGAGTCAGTGATAGTAAAGCCGTCGATGTTATTTGAGAAGCCCCATGTAGATCGCCGTTAACCATCCTCCGAGTGCTGTCGCACAGAGCCATGCCATAGATCGCCATGTCACCCATCGCTTGACCGGCCGATCTTCCTCGTCAGCGCCGGCGTCCTGTCGGCTTTCAATGCGCCAGAGGTTGTCCAGGCTTCGCCTCAGCTTGTCGACTTCGACCTCCAGCCTCGCCACACGTTCCTCTGAGTGCGGTGTCGCGTTGCCTTCATCGGCCTTTGACCCAACGAGTTTTTGACGAAGCCGTTCGACTTCATGGTGCAGGCTCGTCGCACGTGACGTCTCTTTGCTGAGGGTGTCGGCGAGACTCGTGTTCTCCGCCTTCAGGTGTTGTAGTTCCTCCTCAACCTGCTGGCGTTTCGCAGCCTCTTCGGCCTTGCCGTGCGCCATCTCGGTGAGGCTAAGCTCAAGTTCCTGCCCGCGCTGACTCAGCCTGCTGATTTCGTCGGCGTACTGCCGAGCCTCATCAATGGCCGCTTGGGCGTTCTCCGCCTTCAGGTGTTGTAGCTCTTCCTCAACCTGCTGGCGTTTCGCAGCCTCTTCGGCCTTGCTCAGCTCGAGTTCCTGCACGCGCTGACTCAGCCTGTTGATTTCGTTGGCGTACTGCCGCGCCTCATCAATGGCCGCTTTGGCGTTCTCTAGCAGTTTCTCGGATAGCAACATCCCACCTCGAATATGCCGATAAGGATCGACCCTTCGAAGGTATCAAGCGTCGGATCACCTGTCGACCCTGCTTTTAGTAGGTCCCCCTTGCTTTCAGGTGGATGCACCCGGTCGCGGGGGAACGAAGAGAAATCATCAGTCGCCGGTGACTTCCTGCCACGCCGACATGATGAAGACGTAACCCTGCAGGACGCCCGTACCGACGATTGTCTTTCCTACAAGTTCCTCTAAAACCGGATCTTGGAAAGCGTTCCCTCCGGCTCGTCGCAGGACGTATTTGCCCGCAGGAGTGACGAGCTGCACGGCGACGCGTTCGCTCTTCGTCCCCTGACCGAAGCTCTCTTTCACGACCTTGCCGCGTAATTCCATTCTGAACGCGTAACCCTGTCTACCCTATTTGGCGAATGCCACCCGGTACGAAACGATTTCACCGGCGACTTCTTTGGCGACAACCGCAACCGCGCGGGAGATCTTGGTCTCGACCGAGGTGTCACTACCCGATCGACCAAAGACAACGTGAATGCCCTCGACGGCGGCAGCTTTTTTCTCCAACATGCTTTTCAAAATCTTGGATGGCCGTTTGAGGCTCAACTCGACGTCAAACGAGAGAATTTTCAGATGATGCATATTATTCTGCCCGGCGAGGTCTTCCAGCAAACGCTTCAGGACCGGCGAACGGCGAGCTCTGGCCCGGCGTACGACTGGGATATTCTCGGCTAACCATAAACCCTTCGATAACAGCTGCCTGCGTCGCTCGCTCGTTTTCACCGCTCCTTTGGACTCCGCACCCGCTTTCTTAAAGTGCGGCTCACCCACCGGAACGTCCGCGCTGGGCATGTTCACAGGGTCGATAGACGGGTCCGCGAGCAGATTGAACTGGGCAAGTGTCTTAAGATCGAAGGGATCCATTTGCCCCCCGGACTGCGCATAGGCCTGACGAGCTTCAAGCGCCGCCCTTCCCAGGGACGAGCCGGCCAGCACGCGCTTCAGGAAATATTGAGAGATCAGGTCCGCCCAGGCATTTCCCTTTTTGGGTCCATACGCAATTGTGGTGCTGCCCCAGAACCCGTATGCCTTGTCCTTGAGATAGGCGCTACAGATGCCCATTTTTCCGCCGACCGGCGCAGGATCAAACAACTGCGCCCCATAGCAACACTCAGCCGCGACCACGGTACCCTCCGAGATCCTTCCGTCGATGCCTGTTGCGGTATGCGCGACTGGAAATTCATCCGCCGGGCTCTGGCCATAAAACTGAAAATCGGATGGGCTTCCATGACAGTTGATGAAATGCGAGCGGCACGCCACTAACGCATCCGCCCAGTTCGGGCCTTCGGATGGCGACAGCTGCAGACTCCCGCCGGCCCCGAATATATTACTGAGGCTCAGAGCCGTGGACTCCTGCCAGACTTCGGCGCTCATGCCGAGATAACTGGAATAGTCCTCGGGACGGCCTGACTTCCAGGTTATGGACGTATCGAGCAATTCCATCAGATACGCGGGGTCGGAGGCGTTAGGAAGATCCGGAAGCCGGCCCACCACGCGGGTCGCCCCGGTAAAGTCCTGTGGGTCCTGACTGTACGGGGCCTCGCAGGCGTACGGCAGATCGCCGTCGGCAGTCTCGTCGGCGTCCTCACCGTGCTCGGGATCAAAGGCAGGGTTGGAAAGATCCTGATGTGGAACCACGTCCTGGGCGCCCAAAATCATCATGTATTCCGGCGCGAGCTCTTTGTAGACGCCGTCAATGGCCCTCTTGTTCTGCTTGGGGTCGAGTACGTTGGTAACCGCCGGCGCCTTTAAGGTTTGCATCTGGGCGGGATCGTCGAGGGCGATCAGCCGGGTCTCCAAGCCGCGCGCCTGGTCGGCCGTGATCAGTTTGTCGATCTGTGTTTGAATACTCGCAAAGCCGGCGCCATATTTTCCCTGCAACCGCGACACATTCGTCAGAATTAATTTGAGCGACATGGCTTCCCCCGATAACGGCCAGGCATCCAGCCTATTGAGGATTTACATAGATCCATGGTCCCACGCCTTTCCATTGATCCGGCCCCTCCGAGGCAACGTGCGCCAGATGGGCCACATACCAGAATACGACGTCCTTGTTGTTGATGTCCTCGGTGTACCGCTTGTACTCCAAGGGACCCGTTCCGAACGGCCATGGCTCATCTTCGCTCGGGTCATAGCGCCGCAGCCCGACGTCCAGGCTCGAGAACGCATCGGCACTTCCATCCTGGGCACCGGGAATCACGACGATTTTGCGCTTCGACGAATTTCCCTGGAGCACCCAGTATTGTTTCGTCGCGCTCTTTGTATCTTCGGCTTCCTTCGCGTAGAGCGTGTTTTCCGGAAATGCGAAGACCTGAGTCTTGGCATCGCCGAAATGAATACGCCAATAGGCATGATGAATGTGGTCGGTGTAGCAAGACAGGCCGTGACTCCAGACCTTCCCTCCGAGGTAGCCTTTGTCATTCAAATACCAGGCTTGATAGATACGGTACTCCCCGATCTTCGCGAAGATTCCGATCTCCAGCCAGTGGTCACCGCCCAGGGTGTAGGATTTCCGGCAGATCTTGTTGTCCTCACATTTGTCTATGTCCTTCAGATGGTCGACCGTTAAGCGGTCCTGATAGGGCCCACAGCCTTCCCGCTGGAGCGGAAACGGCTGCAGCGCAGGCTCATCCTTGACATATTTCACACGGATCACCGGGACGCTTGCCTTGTACAGCACCCGCTGGCCCTTGAAATCCACATTCAGTAGCTCGACGCCGGCATCGTCCTTTAGTTCCCAATCAAACTCCCAGTTGCCGTCTTTGATATGTCCGGATATGCGATCAAAGATGCCCTTGGCCTCCGGCTGCGCGGCGGCCACGCCGGGTATTCCAATGAAGACCAAGACGCCGAGAACGAGACGCGCAAGTTTTGCCATAATGACCTCCTTACGACCGAGCAAATTTGCCGTTTGACAGAACCGTATCGGTGGTGAGATCCACGAGGGCCCAATACACCGGGAGCTGCGCCTGTCTGAACGTTACATATAACACCCTGTGATCGGTCTGCTGGGGGTCCGGCGCGAGAATCGCGCTGCTCTCCATATCTTTTACGGTTCCGCCAAGTTTTGCCACCGCGAGTTCGACGGCATGCTGGATCTCATTGGCGCTTTCGGGAGGCTGATATCCTTGTTCCCGCACGACAATCTTCGCGACCTTTCCGGCCGCGGGCTGCGGCCCAGGCGGATCGGCCTGAATATGCACATCGACAGCGCGGTTCATCGTATAGCTGTAGACCGTCACCTTGCCCGTGGGAGGGCCCATCAGTTTTTGTGGGCCGCGGCTCTGGGCGCGTAACACCTCGAAACGTTCCCCGAGCACCTCGCTCAACGCCCGGTCCTGTTGCACGGTCGATTTCAGGGCCTGAACCTTGGGTCCCGCCACTCTGGACGCAGAGGCAAGATCTTTTACGCCGGCCGTGTCGATCGCCTGCTCGTTTTGTCGGCCTTTGGGCCGCGGTGGCCAGCCTTCGTCCATGCCGGTAAATTCCAGGTTTGGCACGGTGAACGCCACGGGCCCGGGCTGGGGGTCCGGCGGCGTCGTGCCGACTGTAGGCGGACCGACCTCGGCACACCCGGCTACGCAGGTGACGATTGACGTGGTCAGCAGCCAGTGAAGAAGTCTCATACGCTCCTCCTTTTCATGTTCGCCCTCTTTTTTTCCGCTAGACGACAACGAATTTTTGGCAGTATACTCGCTCCCGCCATCGCAGGACATAACATGTTTAATGTGCGCGTGATACTGCGGTCAATACCAGGGGTCTTCACAATCGCCATCATGGCGCTTGCCGGTTGTGCGTCGCCTGTCGAAGTAAAGACGGCCTCCAAAGCCCAGTTGACGGTAATCGAGGCTCTGGATGCGACGATCGTGGATCTTCAGCAGGCCTTCGATCAATTCCACAGCGATAAGGAAGCCCGCATCAAAGAAGAGGGACGGATGCTCGTAGCCCGGCAGGCGATTGCTGCACTTTATCCGCAAAGTCAACCAATGAAACAAATTACCGCCGACGCCCTATTTGAATCTTATAACGCCACCGTCCGGCCCTGGATCGACAACGCGCTTGTGTGGCGGGACATCGACGATCAGATCGCGTCGCTTACGAAACGGATTGCGGGGACCAGCGATCCGGCCAGGAAGGGACAATTGACGTTAGATCTTCAAGATCTTCAAGAGGCACGCGCGCGGATCGTCCAGAATAAACCCAAGCCTGTTGCGGCAATCGAGGAGGTGATTCTTGCCGACCTGGACAGGGAACGCCAAACCGCGAATGATGTGGATCAGCTGCTTGAAATCCTGCGGGCACAAATAGCCGTGATGAAATCCATCGCCACGAAGGTCGACGCATGGCTGGCGCTTGATGTGAGTGTTTCCCAGGAACAGGCTGACAGCTTGAAAGAGGCTTTGGTCCGCGCTGGAAAACAGTTTGGGGGAGGTGGGAAGTGAGAAAAAGCCGCTGGGCCATCGGCCTTCTCTCTTGCACCATTCTTTTCAGCACCGGGTGCGGGGTCCATCGCGGCAATGTGACGGCGCTCACCCACGAACAGCAGCAGTACTATGCCAAGCTCGAAGACACCCTCAAACAAAAGCGCCAGACTCTCACGATCGCGTTAGAGGAACAATTAAAAGTCGATCGGACCCGAGAACAAAATCTGCTCGATTGGCGAACGCGACCTGGAAAAGGCGGAGGTGCTCCTGGCGCGACATCCCAATGTCACCGGCGCCGATAGATTGCTTCACATGAAACTGGCTGAGCTGGACCTGGAATCGGTGCATCGCGTTGCCGGACTTCGACAAATCGATGATTCGCGAAAAAACGCGATTTTGAAGCTCTATGACAAGCTGATAAGCGCTCTGGGACGGCTGCAACAAAACAGCGACACCCTGCTCAAGTATCTTGAGAGCAAAGACGCGGCGTTTGCGCTCAGGAGCTTGGACGTCGAAGGCATGTTTCGCGTTGCGGCGACTATTCGCGAGGGCGGCGAAGAGCTGGGGCATCTCAAAAAGGTCTCGGAGAAAGAAGTTCAGGGGCGGCGGGAGTCTGCCGAGCACGCAATCGAGAGGACACGAAGCCTTCTCATCAATATCTTCGAGAAGTAACCAGATTCCGCGTTGAGGCCAGTAAGATGAAGATCTACCAAAGAGGAGAGAAACTATCCCGGCGGCCTTAAATAATCATGAGTCCCAGGGGCAAAGGAATCTGTCCCAGGGGACAAGGCGCTGTCCAGGGGTTAAGGAGTCTGTCTTCGCAGACTCCAGGGTGGGCGGGTGGAATGGCAGCGCCATGGGGAAATGATTCCAGGGCTGGGTGCCAGGTAGGAATCTGTCCAGGGACGCGCTCTTGCCCATGTGAAAGGATTCCAGGGCGGGTGGGTGTAATGGCGATTCACGGGTGCTGGTGCCAGGGTAAAGGAATCTGTCCGGGGTACCCGTTGCCTTCCTTTGCAACGGGTCGAAATAACTCCAGGCCACGGGCAAGGACGCGTCCTTCGGGAAAAGAGACTGCCTTGGCAGACTCGGGGCGGGCGGGTGCAATGAGCGTCCGGGGAAGGGTGGGTGAGATGGCGGGTGAGATAGGAGTCTTTGCGCGATGGCCAATCTGACCGATCTGAAAAAGTTCAGCGATTTCTTAATACCGGCTCTGGAGGGGGTCTTTGAAAAAGCGGGCGACGGGGATGACGGACCAAGCCGTGGCGTAGATAAGGCGCTCGAGCGCCTCAGCAAACTCATCTCCGAAGCAGGCGATCCTACCCCGGCATCACTCGCCCAGCGCTCAGAAGCCATTGTGGCGGCCCGGGGGGTCCTGACCGAAATTATGGTTAAAGCCGCCTCCAACAATACACCGCTCCCGGAGACCACCGTCATTACGATCCAGGCCCAGCGCAATGCTCTGCGAAATCAGTTCGGCCTATTATTGGAGATGAGTGTGTTTGAGGATATCCCGCGCCTGCTTTCCGATAGCGATATCGCTCGTTTTTCCGATCAGCTCGAGCGGGCTCAGGAAGATGTCGCCGCGCGGCAAAAAGCCAAGAAGACTTTGGATACGGTCGTCTCGGCGGCCCTGATCGCGGCCAAAATAGCGGCTAAGCTCGTTTAGCTTTCTGAGGTTTTAGCTTCGGACCTTGCGCGGCGCGCTCTTTTTATTGACATAGAGCGAGTCTTTCGACATACCTTTTGACGATCTGGAACGTGCAGCGGCGCGCCGCAAAAGGTCATCCGCCCGCTCATACTGCGTATCTGCGTGGGCACCTTTAAGGCATGTATTCAGGTCCGCCGCGCCATGCCCATTTTGCACCCGTACCGTGCCGGAAGGGCCTTCCTGCATGTGCATCCAGAAACCTTCCGGGTTGACGACAAGTGAATGACCCGTGCGGTAATGCGAGTAGAACTGATGATCGTGTTTAGACATTGAGGAGCCCTTAAGATCGTAACCATACTTTTGCAATACGTGGTCCACGGGGGTGCGAAACGTCTGCTCGACTCTTGAGAACACATCCCCGTTGTTCATCTGCGGATCAATCTCGTCTATCAACGCCATGTCCGTATTCCTTTCCCGTCCCTTGGATTAGCGGCTCCAGTGAAAACGCCCGGCAGTTGCGGGAGCCACGGGCGCGACTCGTCTATTATGCGGCCCGGAAGACCGCCAACAAATCACTCAATGCCATTGTCTTTTGTTTCAGCACAGCCTGCTCCGCTCTCACATTCTCAAGCGCGGCGGACGACTTCCCGTTTCTCTCTGCGAGGCAGGCGGCGGCGAGCGCGAGCACGCGTTGACACTCCTTGTCCACCTTCTCCTTGACCACGGGGTTCACCGATAAAATTTCCATCACCTTGTCCCGTGTCGAGGAAAGGTGCTCGCGAAGCTCCTGCTCGGGAAAGGTCTCTCGCGCGGCCTGGTTCAGGCTGCGGTCCAACTCCTGGGCCAGAAAAACATAAAGCCGCAGGAGAGTTTCCGTGATCTGGATATGATTCCCAGCAGTGAGTTGGTCATTCATAGGGTGTTTGCTCCGGGCGTCGCTGATCACATGTTCCGCGGGCCGTCGGGAGCGCGGTTCGGCTTTTTGGCAGCGTCGTAAGCGTCACCGACACGCGCCTTTCCACCTTCATATGCCGCCTTGCCCCGCTCAATCACCGAATCCAGAGTCGCTTTTGCCTCGCGGCCGCGGGTGTAGATTTCATCCCTTGCTTGTCCGAGGTAGCCGCTAAGCAGATCGCGCGTTTCAGACCCCGATTTCGGCGCCAGCAGCAGCGCTAGGCCCGCCCCTACCAATGCCCCCAGCCCAAATCCCACAAGTGCGCTCAAGTATTTGTCATTATCGTCATGCATATTGTGTCCTCCATGATTTGAAACAAACTTTTCCGTAAAGATCTCCGCTCTCATTATTCGTCTCCGGCGGATCCCGCATGAAATGCCTGCGCGCTGCTGAACCGCCCTGTTCGAAAAGTGGCCGGCTTTTTACGCCTGAGGCCTGAGCCTTAGCGTAACCGATCTATCGCCGATAGGCTGTTCACAATTGCTCACATCCCCAACCTATTCCGAGGGGAGCCGCCGCTAAATCCTTCCAGTCAACAACAAAATGACCAGGATCAAGACAACCAAGCCTACCCCCCCGCTGGGACCGTAACCCCAGTTTTTGCTATGCGGCCATGTCGGGAACGCGCCAATGAGGAGCAAGATCACGATGACCAGTAGGATGGTGCTCATGCTCATATGTTGCCTCCGTTTTAGATGGTGTTTCGGTAACCGTTCAGACCCAAGCAGTTAGCCTACATTCCATACGCGCGTGGCTGAGCACTATTGCTCCGCTGACACTATTTCACCCACCCAGCTTCACCCACTCAGCCCTGAAGAAATCATTTCGACCCCTTGCACGGGAAGGCAAGGGGTGCCCCGGACAGATTCCTTTGCCCCCAATGACTAAGCGGCTTTATTCGCCTCGCTGGACTCCTTTTCTTCCACTTGGATCTCTTCCGCGCGGCTGGCATTGGTGAGTGAGATTCCGACGGCATAGACCATGGAGCAGACTCCTGCGATCGCCATAATTCCCATGGACACGTTTCCTAACATCGTAAATTCCCATGCTCCGAGCATATGCCCCTCCTTGATTTCATTTATGGATTATATTGTATGCCTTAAAGACCACTAGCCATCTTGATTCTCGCTTTGCATGTGTCCTGGCCGATTCGCCTCCTTTCCGTAGAGGACTACTCTACTTTCCCAATGCTCGGAGCCCATAGACAGGAACCATTCGCGTGAACATCTGGCCACGTCGACACCGTTGTACGCATGCTGTCTCGAAATAGTGGTTTACCCTATCATAAAAAAACGCGCGAAACAAAATTTTCTTTTACTATTTTTTACTAAGTTCGGTCAAGAATCTGACACGCTAAGCAAGCGGCGCGGCCGCCTCAACATGAGGAAGAAATAATACTTAGGGTCTGATAAGTTGGGATAGTTCGGTGCAGGCTTCCGCAGCCGCGCCGCTGATTTTGAAGTGGCGCGGCTGCAAGACTTCTGATCACTATGCGGCTCTCCTGGCCTCGCTCGAGCGCGCTTCATCAAGCGGCTGTTCCTCGATCGGGCTAAACGGGCTCAGCGAAGTTCCCACGGCATATATCATGGAGCAAACACCGGCGATCGCCATAATTCCCATGGAGACGTTTCCTAAAATCGTAAATTCCCAGGCTCCCAGCATAGCTCCCCCTCTATTGTTAGTGTGTAATGCTGCCCAATCTCGCTGCATTCTATTTTCTAAGTGTGGCTGCTGCTTGATATTTCTCCTCTTCGGCTGACTTCGACCCTCCGGCATTCATCACCGTGGATGCAAAACACCGCCACACCAGATTGGCCTGCTCGTCACGGACAATACATCACGAAGCGCGCGAGAATCTGAATAGCGCGAGTGAGAAGCGGCCCGGCTGCTGGCGGTGCGTTAGTGCTATTACTTAACATCAATAATTACCTAAGTCAAAAACATTCTGTGAATTTCTTTACTGCCGACCGCGCATGACAAGAGCTTGACGGAAAATGGAGCCGCAAACCCTGGACGCCTCAGGGTCGTTGTACCCTGGTCTTCACTAAGTTTCAGGTTATTCTTGCGACCTGTCGCCGGCAGCCTGCCGAACAGTGCCGTTGCCCGCGCGTGCGTATAGAAGTTGGCTGCGGCGATTAAAAAGCTGGCCTGGAGGCTCTCTCCTGACGGGTGTTGCGGGAAAGTATACGGAGAGGGGCCTAACCACCCAGCGACGGATGGTCTGTAATTAGTCGCGCAATCTATTCAGAACTTGCTTTGCCCACTGGCAGAGGCTCTATTGATGAAGGATTTGAATACCTGCAGATAGCTTTTGGAAGTTTTTCGTATGCTCTCATATCTTGACCGTTGCTCTGATCGTCCTTCACCTTCTTGACCCGCCGTATGCCGTACTTCCGAAATCATAGTGTTCCCCCTTGGGATAGTATATGTACGTGTATTGTTATAGCGCAGTCCCCGCGCCTGGTCTGTTCAATATTGCTCACAAAAGTATATGTTTTGACAGTCGGGCCGATAACTATATGAAAACATAAAGACCATGGCGGTAAAAATTACGCAATTTGTCATATTTCCTATACGTTTTTTCATGGAATCCGCGTGTTAGCGGGAAGGATGCGGTGGCGGACTAGGCAGGAAGTATTTCTGTCGAGATGATAATTGAAAAGAGAACGGATCATATCGCCTCAGTCGTGGAGGACGATATTCAGCAGCGCGCTGTGAACCTCCAAGCCGGCCATGCCGTCCTTGTAGTCGATGAGGCCCAGCTTGCGAAACTTGTTCATGAAAAAGCTGACGCGGGAGCGAGTGGTGCCGATGATCTCCGCCAGCGTTTCCTGACTTATCTTCGGAATCACCGGCTCAGGTTTGCCTTCTTTCCCAAAGTTAGCCAGCTGGAGCAGGACGCCGCGCCAGTCTCTTCTCACTGGAGTTGAAGAGCTGATCCACCAGATCCTCCTCCAGCCGCCGGTTGCGGGAGAGCATATAGGAGAGAAACAGCTCAGAAAATTCCGGCTGCTCGTGCAGCACACGGATCGTGTAGTTTTTCTCCAGCCGAACGATCGAGCATTCGGTCATGGTCTTGGCTGTGGCCATGCGCAGAGGCTGCCCCGCCAGGCATCCCTCCCCAAAGAAGTCGTCAGTTCCCAAAATGGCGATGACCGCTTCTTTCCCGTGTGGGGAGCTGATCGAGAGCTTGATCTTGCCTTTCTGGATATAAAACAGGGCATCCGCCGGCTCGCCTTGCGAAAAGACGGCCTGGTCCTTCTCGTACTCCGCAATGATCCTTCCTTCCCCTGCGTTGGCCAGAACGGCCTTGCGCTCGCTCACATCGTGGCCGACGCCGAGCATGACCGTCGTGCCATGGCGGATCAGCGGGACCGTGCTGATCTCGGCATCCCAATAGCTCCCTGATTTACGCGCCATGCGCATCTCGAATAGGGAGGTCGCTTGTCCCGATAACGCTTTGTTGAAGATCACCAATGCGCGCGGCCGGTCATCCGGGTGCACAATGGACGCGAATGGCCGGCCGATCCATTCAGCCGAAGACCATCCAGATATGGGCTCGAAGGCAGGGCTGATGAAGGAAAACGTTCCATCCGGCTCGACCGTGTACATCACGTCTTTGGCGTGATCGAAGATGGCGCGGAAGCGCGCCTCGCTCTCGCATAGCGCCTCCTGCGCTTTGTGCAGCAGAATGGCCTTGCCTGTCGTCGGGTCAATAATCGCGTCAACCTGGCCCGATTCCATCGCCTGAAGCGCCGAATCCCCCTGAGCGAGCCGCCGGATCAGATCCTCAAACCCGGCCTGGCCCTTCATGCGAGAGGGCTTCGGCGCGCGGAGCTTTGGTTTCATCCTAGTTTTTCTTTGATTCCGAGGGCGAGCAGCACAGCGCTCTTCTCGCTGAGATTGCCGACGACTTTCGTGGCTGGTTTCGGAGACACCTTGACGAGAGTGGGTGTAATGAGAACCCCATCGGCCAATGCGCGAAATGGATCTTCGAGGGTGTCGATGATTTCCAGACTGTAGTTGTGGTCCAAGTATTGCCGGCATATCGCCTTGAGATTAGCCATGGCCTGAACCGAGTTGGGCGCGTGTCCTGCGACGAACAGACGCATCACAAGCCTGGTCGCACGTGTGCGGAGGCTGAATCCGCTATCTTTTTTCCTGCCGCGGATCATTACACCCGCCCACCCCGAGGCCGCCGGGACGGCCTCTTGTCCCATTGCACCCGCCCAGCCCGTGTCGCTATCTCACCCGCCCGCCCCGAGCCTGCCAAGACAGCCTCTCTTCCCGAGGGACGCGCCCCTTTTCCCATCCTCACGGCCCCTGTTCGAGCACCTGTTAACGCTTTCTTCACCGAAGACGAGGCAGCCAGGCGCGTCACACGTGATAGGTGAGTAGTGGGGTTAGGCGTCATGTTGTCCCCCTCCCCGCCGCATGCCGACATTTGCGCCGAGGGCCCTGCGACTTTTACTCGCATCTCTTGTCACAGCGTGAGGATCGATTTTCTCTTCACCGGTGAGGTTCACCAGCTCGATCCGCTGCCTCTCGAGATCGCGCTGCAAGGCTTTAATCCGAAGCTGTGTTTCCGCTTCGGCCATTTTAAGGTCGCGGCGTTTATAATCAAATTGGGCGCGACGCTGTGTCTCTCTGAGTTTCTCCTGCGCCTCCTTTTGCCAACGCAACGTGCCCATCAGGACTTCACCCTGTTCGGAATATATGTCTGTCAGAAACGGGCCGGCGTCGGTCAGGATGAGCTCGCGCACCTGGTTCGAATGCCACGTTCCCCTGGATTTGATGATGGTCAGCGCCCTGTTTCGTTCGCCGCCGCCGACCAGGTACGAGAGGTGGATCCAGGTATCTGCCATTGTCGAAACAGAAAATCCCTCGGGTTCCTCAGCCCGATCCTCGCCCGGGACGAGTGCGGTGATCATGATGGTGATATTGTTGTCCTTCATCAGGTACATAAGCCGGTTTGCAACACTACGGACTGCGCTGAGGCCTCCGGTCTTGGCCACGGCCGACAGCGGATCAATCACCATGCAGCGAGGACGATGCTCATTGATCGCCTCTCTGAGGCGTATCATGTGCGCTTCGGTGCTGCCTGATTCCGTGCGTTCCGAATAAATTCTCAGAAGCCCGGACTTGACGAGTTTCTCGAAATGGATCCGACCGACGTCAGATTCCGCATGATCGTCGCTTGTCCTTCGTCAAAGCTCACATACAAGGTTCGTTCGCCCCGCTTACAGGCGGCCTCGGCAAACTTCGCCGCCAACGTCGTCTTGGCCGTACCGGGCGCGCCCGTGATGAGGGTACTACTGCCGCGGAAAATGCCACCGCCCAGCATCACATCCAGGCGTGGAAAGCCGGCAGAAATACGTTCCTTTGTGACTTCCTCGCCTAGTTCTCGTGTCTCCGGGATGGCCACCTCCATCCCGTCCTGCCCGATACTCAGCGGATATTCACCGGTTGCGAAATCCGAACCCCGATATTTCAATATTTGGAGCCGGCGCACGGAGACCCCTTCCTCCACGCGTTGTTCGAGTTTGATCACGCAATCAGCCATGAACTGCATGAAGCCGTAGTCCGTCTGGCTCACCTTATCAAGACCGATTTTGGCCGTCAGGATGCCCGTCAGCTTGTTTTCCACTAACCAGTCCCGGATTCGGTAAATTTCCTGAAGTTCTGAGGCCGGATTTGCCAGCAGTGTCAGCAGCACATCGAGTCCGTCAAACACGATCCACGTGGCGCGCATCTCCCGCTGCTTTGCTTTAAGGATGGCCAACATGCCGGTCAAGTCGAACGCACCGGACTGGATCACCGCCGGGGATAGATGGGCATTCAGGAAAAACAGCTTCCTTTTCTCCAGGCCAGGCAGGTCCCAGCCGAAGGAGGCGGCATTCGCGATGATCTCCTTGTCATTTTCCTCAAAGGCGACGAAAATGCCGGGCTCTTCCCGCCGACGCGCCCCGCTCACGAGGGTCTGAAGAGCGAAGACCGTTTTGCCCGAACCGGCACCACCTATGACCAGAGTCGTCCGGCCCCTGGGCAATCCCCCGCGTGTGAGCGCATCAAATCCCGGCATATCTGTCGCTATCTTAGCCGGACCGGATCGATGAGCTATTTTCGTCTTCCTCTTCATGACTCTGTTGCATGACTGCTCCTTCTTGCGCATTAGATTTACAGTATTAAGTATATATATCATAATTACGGTGCCGGTAAAAGCTTTTGAAGGCCGTCGACGCCCAATGAAACAATGTATGAATAATATCTTACGTAATTATTAGCTCGCGAGATCGGGAGGTAAAAATTATTGGACGATCCAGCATACGGCGGACGCGAGAAAAGCGCGGGTGAAGGGGCTTAGGGTGCCGGTGGTATTCGCACGAGGTACACATCACGCCGGCCGCTGGCTTGGCCCCAGTTGCTCGTGAACGCCACAAACTGGCCATCCCGGCTGATGCTCGCGTGCGGCTCGTCGTAATAATCGTTAAACACGCTCCGGTGATGCGCAATGCGGCGCACCTTGCCTGAACCATCGGTTGCCACCTGAACAAGCTCGTTGTCAAAGGCTTTCGTCACACCCGAGCCGGTCGTGGACTGGCGGGAGATCAGCGCCCAACCATCGTTATCCGCCTGCATGGAGTGATGATGGTTTTGATCGGCGCGACTAAATGTCCCCGGCAGGGCGGAGACCAGCTTACGCGGAGTCGCCAGTGACCGATACGCCGCCGCGGAATTGTCGTCCACGTTGAACAGACCCGCTCGCCCGGAGTCATAGTGAAAGAAGCCATCCACGTCGGCGTCTAACTGCACCATCGTGCCTGTTTGCAGATCCCACACCTGGGGGCCTCCGCTGTCTCGGATGACAGTCAGATAGCGCCCCGTCTTATCGACCTGCACTTCGTTGATGTTGTTCACCTGCTTGGCAAACGTGGTATCGGTACTGCGCGTCCAGGTGAGAAAACTCCCGCCGGTCGTGTGCCAACCAAAGACGTTATCGTCGATGCTCTTGCTCATCTGCTGCAGACGCCCTCCACTGGGGAGGCCATTAAACTGCTTGATCTTCGTCCACACCTTCATGGCCACCTGATAGCTGTAGAGCGCAGTGTCGGAGTGGAAATACATAAGGTCCGACGTGACCCCGCTCCAGATCGCGTCCGAGTGCTTGACGCTATCTCCTGACGGAGAACTGGAGAGCGTCGTGCCGCTAGACACCGTGAACGCCGTCGCGTTCAGCGTGTAGAACCGGGCGAAATACGACCCTTCCTGCACCGAGGCGCACAGGACCATGACCCTCGTACTGTCCTTGTTCACCGCGGGCCAATAGGCATATTCCACGATGCAGTCGCCGCCATCGTCTGCGTCCGTCACGCGCAGGATCGTGGTGCCAAACGTGGGATCGACAACTTTGCTCCCCCGCGGCCCCATCGCCGGCAAGGCAGGTTCCTTGTAGACATTGAGGTCGGATTTCAGCGCATCAATAAACGGACTGGCCGACGCCAGGGTTACGCTCGCCAGCACGAACAGGCCGGTCACAAACCCGCGCATACGTCCCTTCTTCACCAAGTCATGGTGTCATGGTACACAGCGGAATGATACAGCCAGGACACCGCCCCCGGCAAAGATCACTCTCTCCACCGTCCGGGGAAGGGTGAGTGGAGTCCTTGCTGGAATGGCGGGTGCAGCCCTTGCCTTCACTTGCAAGGGGTCGAAATGATTTCAATGATTTCAGGGTTGGGCGGGTGTAAAAGGGAAAGGAGCCGGCCTCAGTCTACGTGACGTAATCCAGTACTCTGTCCCCGGTGCTCGGCCGGAGCGTCGTCACATCGCGATAGGTCTGGACACATTTTCGCAGGAGCTCGGAATATTCAGGCTTTCCAGTTTCTCCACCATCCGTTCGATGCTCATCGCTCAACTCGTCCTGCAAATAGGTCTCCTTTAATTAGGTACCTTTATGTATATCTTTTATATAGGAATCAGGATGGCGAGTCTGTTCAATTTTGCTCACAAACCGACCAATCTACGATGTTATGTGTAATTATTTATGACCACCTTAGGGTTTGCTACTACAGTGGCCACTTTCTGGTAAGTTTCAACGCACTTATGCACGATTTCAGAGGTTTCCTGGCTCTCAGATGTTGTTGGGGCTTCCTGGCCTCCCGGATCCCGGCCTTCATCACTCATAGCAATCTCCTTCGTGTTCGCATAGGTGTCATCTTTTAATACTCATATTTATACCAAAGTAAATATATCTAGTCATGTTCAATATTGCTCACCATCGACATTTTAATAATTAGTCGGTTGCATCTATTTGATATATCAGGAATGTTACGATGCGGCATGGGCAAAATTGCTTGCAGAAGTGGACTGAACTACTCTGGACGTGCCGACCATGTCAGTTTGCAGCAATCTTCTTGTCTTCTGGCCTTGCAGGCAGCCGAGGACTCACGAGTTCGATTCGGACGACCGGCCCCATGAGTTGCAACGGCCCTTCCATTTGCACGAAACTCGGCACCTCACCGGTCACGATCCAACAGTCATAGTGTAAATCGGCGGGCAACTTGCCGGCGATCTTACCAAAAAACTCCTGGATCATTCCGATCTGAGGCTTAAAGACGTACCGGGTCGCCTTGCTCGACAAGTCGCCAATATTGACGGTTTGCTCATCCATTAAAAGGAGCTCCAGTTTGATTGCCTGCGGCGCCGGTGTAAACGCGAGAATGTTGACCGTCTCATTGGCACCTTTCAGTAGGTTCTTCAACACCACGACAAGCATGCCGTTGTACACATCCTTCGGGAGATCCAAGTGCCCGGTGCAGACCTCCTCTTTCCCATCCTTGCCCGCTGGAGATCGAACCTTGTATTCAGCTGTACCTCGGTCTATCGAGACGTCAATCTGTTCCGGAAACAAAGGGCCGCGCTGGATGAGACGATAGCGGATCATCTTAAAAACACGCTGTTGCGAGAAGGTTACTGTCTCATCGTGCAAAGAGCCGTCGTTGAAACGGAAGACCAAATGACTTTCGACAAGACCTCGCTTCTTGACGACTTGGGTTAACTCACCCTGGCCAATTGTCTCCCCGTCGAGCGAACGCACGAGAAGATAGCCATGGACAAGGCCTTCAGGAAACCGCACCGCGACAGGAGCGGCATCTGCAGCGGAGGTAAGCGAGAACGGCCATCAATACAACAAGGGCTGCTATGGACGGGCAGGGTCTACGGTCCTCAGAGCTCTTCAGGCTAAACATTAGGTGAGTGTGCCCTACTGTTCTTTGAACCATCATTCATACGAGTTGAGGGCGACCGGGCAAGCCCGGCAGGTCATGCGACCACCAGAAATCTTGGCTATAGTATGCCTCCAGGACAGAATGCGGTCTATTCAAAATTGCTCACAGCGGGAGATTATTGCAAACCGCGCCACTCCACCGCACCGAACCCCGTGGATCCAAGGAAAACGTAGGCGAGGCTGAATGTTCCGACCGTCTGGTCCCTGATTTCGACGAACGGATAGTGGGCGTCCCGGTGTGAGACGGCATACTGAAGCGCCACTCCATGGCGGCCATAAATGCGCCACGTGAACGACATGTCTCCGCGCACGATGTTCTCCCATGCATTTGGCTCGGGGGAGAGCACGCCGGTGACATAGTACTCGCGCCCCGTGACGTCGATCATGGCCCTGTCGCCGAAGATGAGACGGAGAGCCAGAAGCGCCTGCGGCGTAGCGCCATAGTGATAGTCGCGATCACCAGTGATGTGGACGCTGCCGGCCGCGCCGTAACCGGCACCGGCGAGCGCCGTGCCCTGGAGCGCTACTGCACGAGAAAGCCACGACTGCCACGTAGTTCCGAGCGAGAGAGCCGCGCTCGAAACGCGGAAGACCTGCGGCGATATATAGTCGTAGCTCCCGTAAAGGCCCCACAGCCCGCGGGTCGAGTCGCCGACCGCATAGTCAGTTCCGAAAAGGAGCCCCCGCGTCTTGATGCTCTCGAAGACGTTGGCGGTGGCGGCGGTGAATTGGAAATCGAAATAGTCGAAAGGCCGCGTGTAGCGTATAGCCGGGCTTTCCGGGAAGGCCGTAGGCGAGGGAGAAGTCTGCGATCACTCCATTATGTTTGATGTCCTTTGAGAAGATCTGGGTGTTGAAGAGCGAGGTCAGGGTCCCGCCGACCTGAAACCGCGTGAAGATGGCCGGATCGTGGCTCGGGAACACCGCATCGAACCTCTTGCCGAAGACGAGCCGGTTGAAGCCGGTGGGTGGCGAGATCACCGCCGCACCGAGCTCGCGCCAGAATCCGGGCTTGCCGCCGCCACCTTCGAGCAACAGGCTGGCCATCCGGAAGAGCGGCTCGCCCAGGAAAGTTCCCCCGAAGGTGGTCGTGATCTGGTCGTTGATGGACGGTGGGCCGGTCTCGCCCCCGAGCTCCCAGAGAAAACTACCGGCGGCGGTATAGAGGAACGATTCCCAAAAGTTGAGACCGGCCGATCGCGCCAAGCCGTAGTAGACCGTGCCGCCGTACGGATGCAGGAACTGGTTTATTTCGAACTGGTCGTCGTCGATGACCCACTTCGAATCGGTCAAGTGCTTCCAAAAGGTGTTGCCGTCCGTGCGGTAGACCTGTTTGTCATCGAGATAGTTGCGGTCGTACCAATTGAGCAGGAAGAGGTATCCCACGACCTCGAGGGCCGGGATGACGTAGCTCCGGCCGGCCCCCGTCTCCCAGGACAGAACCGTCTTCGGTACCTTTGGCAGAGGCACCGGAGCGGTCTCTGAAGGCGATTGCGACTCCGGCGACTGGGCCACGGGGGGTGAGGGGGGTTCCTCGGCGAACGCCGCCCACGGGGTCAAAAGAGCAACTGTGAGAATGCCCGTGAGGAGCATCCACCGGAACTCTCCATGCCAGGATCTGGTCACGCACAGCCAGGTGCCAGGCGCGTCGCCAGCTATGACTAGTCCGGGCACTCTACGTGTAATTGTCCCTGACCGGATTAGGTTCAGCTACTGCAATTGTTCCTTCTTGATAAGTTTCAACACATTTATGCTACGACTTCAGGAGTTGGATTCAGAGCTTGCCCCCGCATAGATTTTCCCTCTTTGTTCGCCTGTGTCCATGTTTGCATTCCCCATTGCTTATACCACAGTAAATATTACTAGTCTCTTCAATATTGCTCATCAGAACACTGGGATGATCTGTCGATTCGTCCGGTATGTTCAATATTGTTCACCAGAACAGTTCGCGGGGGGCTTACGTATCTAGGTTGCTCCCGCTTGGAACTCTTAACCAGCGACGTTTCAAAATTCAATGTGTACTAACAGGAAGTAGGTTGTGGTAAACAGAGGGTTGACTCTTTTCCAACCGTAACAAAAACCGGCATAATCTCGAAATAAGAATCTAGAGATAGATGTAACAGATTGAAAAGCTTGGTGCGCCCGGCAGGGATCGAACCTGCGACAACCAGCTTAGAAGGCTGGTGCTCTATCCAACTGAGCTACGAGCGCATCGTTTGATATTCAATCACTTAAGCATCCTCTTTTTCAATGACCGGTTTCGCGCAAGCCATTTTAGAGGCCATTTCTGAAAAACGGCAAACGCCGACATTGATTCAAGCGTTGTCGGATGAAATCTGCTGTTCTTGAAAACTGACTTTCTTATGCGTCCCATCGCAAAAAGGCTAAGTAGCCGACTGTCATTAATGGACAATTCGGCCCATTTGTCCACTCTGATAGTCTGCAAACGCCTGCCGGATTTCCGCCTCGGTGTTCATGACAAACGGTCCGCGGCCAACAATGGGCTCATTCAGGGGCTTTCCGTTAAGGAACAGCAGTGTTGTGTTCTCGAGCGCCTCGATGGCGACCTGTTCGCCGTCCTGCTCCAAGACCACCAGTTCCGCCTCGCCCGCCAGTTCCCCTCCAGGCAATCGGATTTGGCCTTTCAGCACGAACAAGGCTGTGGTATAGCCGCTCGGCACATGAAACTCCGCACGACGCTGAGGATTTAGCCTCACATCCCAGACGTTCATCGGGCTGAAAGTATGAGCAGGCCCGGAAGCGTCTTCGTACTGGCCGGCGATCACCCGGACACTCCCAGCGTCCTGAGGAAGCTTAACTCGAGGGATCTGCGCGTCCGTGATGCCTTGATATCCAGGGGACGCCTGCTTGTCTTTTTTGGGCAAATTGACCCACAGCTGAATCATCTCAAAGAGGCCACCCTGCTTTGCAAACTCGGCCCCGTGAAATTCCTCATGCACGATTCCAGCGGCCGCGGTCATCCACTGCACATCGCCTGGACCGATTTTTCCGCCTCCGCCCGAAGAATCGCGATGCTCGACTTCGCCGTGGTAAACAATTGTGACGGTCTCAAATCCGCGGTGGGGATGCTCGCCCACTCCAAGGCGGCGCGTCGTGGGGGGAAAGGTCGCCGGGCCCGCGTAGTCGAGAAGGAGAAATGGGCTCATTTTCTCCGCAAGGTCGTCGTATGAGAAAATGGTGCGGACTGGAAATCCATCGCCCACCCAGTGCCTGTCACTGCTGCGCTTAATGAAGGATACGTTTTTCATTACCTGTGTTTTCATGGTGTCCTCCGATCTCAAGGGATCTCGTGCTACCCGCGTGTTATGGATATATAGTTCTAACTAGAACAATGTCAAGTGGGGTACGATGGGGGAAAAGGAGTTTGTCCCACGGGCCAAGGCCCCGTCCCGGCGGGGCCGGGGTGGGTGGGTGAAATGGAATTCCAGGGCGAGCGGATTTCCCCTCAACTGTTACTCGTAACATCCAGGGATGGATTCAGCATGGGGTGGGTGGAACGCTATACCGCACAATGTGATCCCCGTTCGACTCGTTCCGGTACTGCTTCGGAACTCTAAAGAACCTGTAAACAATTTCTCATTATCCTGAAAACCCGCAGGCGGCTTAAATTCAATAGTAACCTCAGCCGTCTGACCCTTGGGAATTTTGAAAGATCGCACCGGTCCCTGATGGATGACCGAAGCGGAGACCTTCACGGTTTTGACCTCGAAGTCGGATGAAACGATCACATCGGACACTTCGACAGCATGCAAGGTGTCAAGATTCTTCACTTGGAACTTACGTTGAACCGATGTTCCGGCCGGTATTCTACCGAAATCCAAGCCCTTTTTGAGTGAATCCGGAATGTCATAGCTCATTAGCTTTCCTTGATTTAGGACTGCCACGCCGATTCCACGAAGCTTGATCCCCTCGACACGCACATCATCAGCGAGGGTTGGTGTCGCAAGTGCTTCAAACCGTCCGGCTTTGGATGGAGAGAAAACAAAGAATACATGAGAGTGGGCCTTTTTTTTATCAGAGCTGCGAATCAGTTGTGCCGCGAACGGCTGTGCCCTCTCGCCTACGAACTTAATCGCTTTGATTGTATCCGACTTACTTGCGATGTCCCAGGTGACTGGGACGGAAATAACCTTCGCACCTAGAAAAACCTCTTTAAAGTCAACAATGGTGATCGCCTCTGCTAGCCGATAGTTCGCGGGCGATGTGAATTCTACCCTCTTGGCTTGCAGTGCGCTGGGACCGTCGGCGTTGTCCGCCGTACGACTTGTTCCTTGACATGCCGTTACCAAGAGAGACAGGATAAGGGTTGATAGATAATAATAATTAGGTACATGTCTTGGTAAAAACGTATTTTTCACTGCCGTCCCTTTCTGCCGCCATCCATAGGATAACACACCTACAAGCTTTCTCCGGCAAACGCGTCCCGGCCCCACAAAAACATCCGTACGCGTATTTGCGTGGTCTCACACTTCTGATGATGAGCGTGGGGCTGCTTCTGGGGGCCATGGCTCTTTATTATCTGGAGGTACGACTCGTCGCGACTACCGGGGAGAGCCTGGCTTTTGCCGCCGCCAACATCGCCGACAAGCTTGATCTCATTTTGTACGAGCGATCCAGGGACGTACGAAAGGCAGCAAAGGCTCTCCGTAAACATAATACAGTTTCTCTTACCGAGTATCTTGTTTGGATGAAAAGAACCGACTCTAGTTACCGCTGGCTGGCTGCGACCGATGCGAAGGGACGAATTGTGGCTGCCACAGACCCGACGGACATCGGCAAGGACATGAGCCGGAAACCATGGTTTCAAGCGGTCAGTCAAGGAAAGGACGTCGATGCGCAGGATGTACAGATTTATCAAGAGACCGGGGGTATTCCTGCCCTCGCATTCACAGCGCCAATCAAGGGGGATCGGAATGAATTTCTCGGCGCGCTGACAACCCGGGTAGGACTGACCTCTCTTGAGGATATTTTCACGTCGACAAAAGAGGTCTTAGACAGGTTAGGAACCTCGCCTCGGCTGGAGTACCAGTTCCTTTCACGCAATGGAGAGATCATCGTCGATTCAGCGCTAAGGCAAGAGGGCAGGGTAAACCTCAAACAAATAGGATTGCCCTCCGCTCTTTTCGTGGATACAGGACAATCAGGCTACGTAGAGGAGATGCATCTTCGGCGTCACCTGCCGGTCATAACTGGTTACGCTCAAACGAAAGGGCATGGAGATTTTAAGGGTTTCCATTGGGGAATACTCCTTCGTATGGACCGCAGTGATATCTTAACGCCCGTACGATCGGTTCTCTGGAAACTGGGTGTGATAGGCCTCATCATTTGTCTGCCGATCTTTTCGGTCCTTCTCTGGACGACGGGACGGGTTCACACAGAATGGACACGTACACAAGAAAGTGAAGAGTGGCTATCCACCACGCTCATGAGTATCACTGACGCTGTGATTGCTACCGACAAAGACGGCCGGATCGTGTCCATGAATAGAGTTGCGGAGTCGCTTGTAAAGCCACAGACAGAAGCCCTAGGTCGACCTTTACCCGAGATCATCAGAATCTTGGGCAAAGAAAAGAACACACCCCTGTTCGGTTTGGTCGAGAAGATTATCGATGAAGGCGTGATCGTGGGAGCGTCAGATCATACCTTAGTGGTGTCCAAAGACGGAAGCGAAATCCCTATAGAGTACAGCGGCGCCCCGATCAGAAATTCTCAGGGAAACATCCTCGGCATAATTCTCATCTTTCGTGACATTACTCCTCGTAAGGCGGCGGAGGAGGCATTACGTCAGAGCCAAGAAGAATTACGTCAAGCGGTGAAAATGGAAGCCATTGGGCAACTGGCGGGCGGAGTTGCTCATGACTTCAACAACTATTTGACCGTCATTATGGGATATAGCTCACTTGTGCTTCAGAGCCAACCCGACGGGACGCACCGGGAATATGCAGAAGCTATCGTCAAAGCCAGTCAGGGGGCGACCCTCGTGACGCAACAACTCCTCGCCTTTAGTCGTAAGCAGATCCGTTTGCCGCAGGTAATAGACCTCAATATGGTAGTCACCAACCTCGCGCCGTTACTTCGAAGGATTATTGGAGAAGATATTGAACTCATTGTTGTTCCAGTTCCGATATCAGGATTTGTTAAAGCTGACGCCGGTCAAATTGAACAAATTATTATGAATTTAGTAGTCAATGCTCGCGATGCCATGCTCCAAGGCGGCAAACTTACCATTGCCATCACGAACGGTGTGGACGGTACTAAGCAGCACTCAGGGAACAGTTCTTGTGTCTTATTGACCGTGTCTGATACGGGATGTGGAATGGATTCTGAAACGCAAGCGCACGTCTTCGAGCCGTTCTTCACGACCAAGGAGGAAGGCAAAGGAACCGGGCTGGGCTTGTCTACAGTGTACGGGATTGTGAATCAGAGTGGAGGAAGGATTGTCCTGTCCAGTGAAGTCGGAAAAGGTACCACGTTCAAAGTATATCTCCCGCGAGTTGAGGAAGGCGTCGTGCCGACCGTCGAACTGAAACAAAACATGATCTCGCATCCGCAGCGATCAGAAACCGTGCTCGTCGTGGAAGACGAGGATGCAGTCAGGGCAATGACGATGGAGATTCTGGAACGTGATGGGTACAAGGTTCTGCAAGCCTGCCATGGCAAGGAGGCGTTCCAGGTTTGCGGAAAGTACGAAGGTCCTATTCATCTCATGGTGACGGATGTTGTCATGCCTGGCATGAACGGGAGAGAGCTGGCAGAATGTCTTACCGAGTCACGCCCGGAAATGAAGGTCCTGTATGTATCGGGGTACACGGACGATGCCATTTTTCGAGACGGCGTACTCCAGGCGGGAATGCCCTTTCTGCCAAAACCTTTTAAATTAGAAACCCTACTGAACAGCGTACGAGGAGTGTTAGAGCAATAGGCCACGGGACAAGGCGCTGTCCAACGGAAGTAGAGCCTGTTTCAGGCTCGGGGCGGGTTGGGTGTAATGGCGCGGCGGGGTGGGCGGGTGCAACGTGGTCGGCGCTCGCCGGCTTCAAACCTCTCCTGCTTATGGCGCCTGCGGCCTCCTCAGCGACGAGGTCTTGGCCGCGGAGCGCCATGCGAAAAGCGCCCGTCCCGGCGGGCGCGGGGCGGGCGGGTGTAAAGTGGTCGGGGCGAGAGGATTTGAACCTCCGACAGCCAGCTCCCAAAGCTGGTGCGCTACCAGGCTGCGCTACGCCCCGATCGTTCGCCGTTTAAATAATTCCCGCGCCATCTCGACAGCGCGACCCCGGTGACTGATGCGATTCTTCTCTTTTGGGCTCATTTCCGCCAAGGTCTTTCCCGCTTCCACAGAAAAGAACACAGGATCGTATCCAAACCCGCCGACACCGGTTGGTTCTTCCGTGATGCGACCTTCTAATTCCCCTCGGACGACCTCCTCACGACCGTCAGGCGTCACCAGAGCCAACACGGAGATGAACCGCGCGCCTCTTCGCTCTGCGGGGATCCCTTTCAGGAGACCCAGCAGCTTCTTGATATTGTCCTGAAAACTGCAATGCTCTCCGGCGAATCGAGCGGCATGAACTCCAGGACGGCCATCGAGCGCCTCCACCTCGAGGCCAGTGTCATCCGCCAGAGCCGGTTTTCCGGTAAATGCCATCGCCGATCGGGCCTTCTTGAGCGCGTTTTCCGCGTAAGTCGTTCCATCCTCGATCACTTCCGGAGCGCCGTCAAATTCAGCCAATGATCGGACCTGAATACCAAGATCCGTCAGCATGTTCCGCATTTCGACGACCTTGTGCGGATTTTGGGTCGCGAGCACGAGCTCCGTAATCAGCGCAGGTCCCCCAGCAGTTCCCGTTGCATTTCGACAAGCGCCTTGATGCCGTTCCATCCCAGCTCCAAAAACTTTTGCAGCTCCACGTGGGAGAAAGGCGCGCGCTCGGCGGTGCCTTGGACCTCGACGTACTCACCCTTGCCCGTCATGATCAGATTCAGATCAACATCCGCCACGCAGTCTTCCGCGTAGCAGAGGTCCGTCAACATGTTGCCCGCCACTTTGCCGACACTCACGGCGGCCAGATAATCCTTAAGCGGGTTCTTCTTGATCAGTCCCTTCTGCCGTACGACAGTAATGGCATCGGCAAGGGCGACAAAGGCCCCGGTGATTGATGCCGTGCGCGTGCCTCCGTCGGCTTGTATGACATCGCAATCGATCCAGAATGTCCGCTCGCCGAGAAGGTCCATATCGGTCACCGCGCGAAGTGAGCGGCCGATCAGTCGTTGGATCTCAAGAGTTCTCCCGCCTTGTTTGCCTTTGGTGGCTTCGCGCGGGACTCGCTCCGGCGTGGCGCGAGGAATCATCGCATATTCCGCGGTTACCCAGCCGCGGTTCTGCCCCCGCAGAAACTGAGGCACCTTTTCTTCGACCGTGGCCGTACAGATTACCTTTGTTGCCCCCATTTCGATGAGCACTGATCCTTCGGCGTACTTAATGAAGGATCGATGGATCGTCACGGGGCGCAGTTCTTCGGAACGGCGGCCGTCGATGCGAATTAAACTCACATCAGGCATATCCAGGCATTATACGCGCCCGTTCACGAGCGACGCAATGAATTGCGCCGGGACGCGCCCCTTGCCATCGCACCCACCCGCCCTGAAACTTGCCAAGACAAGTTTCTTTTCCCCTGTTGCACCCGCCCACCAAGCAAAGCTTGCTCGGGATAGTTTCTCTGATCTTTGATTTGAATCCCACTCCCAACCCACCCGAGAGTTCGCCATTGTACCCGCCACACCAGCTCTTCCTCTGGACGCGCCATTACACCCGCCCTTCCCCGCAGCTGCCATTGCACCCACCCACCCTGGAGTTTGCCAAGACAAACTCCTTTGCCCCTGGACAGCCGCTTTTCCCGTGCATCCGTTAATTGACTGATTCTGAAAACGGGTGTTATTGTTGCGCGATTATGCTCGATCCCCGATTGATTAAGGAAAAGCCCGATGACGTCCGACGTCTCCTCGGATCCCGGGGACAGCACGTCGACTGGGACACGTTGTTCAAGCTCGACCGGGAGCGCCGCGCGTTGCTGACCAAAGTCGAGGAACTGCGCGCCGAGCGACGCACGGCCTCGGAGAAGATTGCCAAGCTGAAACGCGAGAAGCACCCGGCGGAATCATTAGTGGAAGAGATGAAAGTGGTGGGGGACCGCATCAAGGTCCTCGAAGAAACCCTCCGCGAATCCGAAGAGCAATTCAGTGCGATCTCGCTCGGCCTCCCTAATCTGCCTCATGACAGCGTCCCGGCCGGGAAAGATTCTTCCGAGAATGTAGAGCTCCGCCGATGGGGAACCCCTCCACCCATGGCCTTCCAGCCGAAACCCCATTGGGACTTGGGCGAGCACCTCGGGATCCTCGACTTTGAGCGGGCCGCTCGCATGACGGGCGCCCGTTTCGCGGTATACAGCGGCGCGGGCGCGCAGCTTGAGCGTGCCTTGATCAATTTCATGCTGGACCTGCATACCAAGCAACACGGCTACCGCGAAGTCATTCCCCCGTTTCTCGTAAATCGGGCGAGTATGACCGCCACCGGACAACTCCCCAAATTCGAGGATGACCTTTTTCGACTCAAGGACGAGGATTATTTTCTGATCCCCACGGCAGAAGTGCCGTTGACGAACCTTCATCGCGAAGAGACACTGGATCATCGGTGTCTCCCGCTGCGGTACACCGCCTGTACCCCATGTTTCCGGCGCGAAGCAGGGTCGTACGGGAAGGATACCCGGGGCCTCATCCGACAGCATCAGTTCAACAAGGTGGAGTTGGTGACATTTAGTGATCCGCAAACATCCTATGATGAACTGGAGCGACTTACGGCGCACGCCGAGGAGGTGTTGAAAAGGCTCAATCTGCACTATCGTGTTGTTTCACTGTGCACAGCAGACCTCGGCTTTTCAGCCGCGAAGACTTACGACATCGAAGTTTGGCTACCCTCGCAGGGCATGTTCCGCGAAGTGTCATCGTGCAGCAACTTCGAGGCCTTTCAGGCTCGCCGCGCGCAAATCCGCTATAAGCGTCCGGACGGCAAGGGAGAGTTCGTTCACACATTGAACGGATCGGGCCTGGCGGCCGGCCGCACGTTTGTGGCGATTCTCGAAAACTACCAGCAGGCGGATGGAACAGTAGTCATTCCCGAGGCCCTTCGACCCTACCTTGGTGGATTGGAAAAGATTCAAAAATGACACTACCCGGCGGCCTTAAATAATCGTCAGGCCCAGGGGCAAGGGAGTTTGTCTTGGCAAACTCCAGGGCGGGTGGGTGTAATAGGCGGCAAAGGAATCTGTCCGGGGCACCCCTTGCCGTCGCCTGCACTGACCGGCTGTGCAACCGGCTTTGGGCCGCTTTAAGAGTTACTTACGGTGAGTCTGTTCTTCGTTCTGGAGCCGATCGAACATGCGGTCGGCTCGTTCGTTGGGACCCTGAACCAGCTCTTTTCGCGTTTGTTGAAAGGCCTGGTCGAGTTCCCGCAACCGGGTTTCATATCCTTTCTTGGAGAGAGCCCCGGTATTGAAGCGGGCACAGAGTTCTTTGTACTGGACAATGAGGCCCTGCACCGCTTCTTCCCATTTTACGTGCTCGCGGTCACCGAACGTGACTTCCGGCCCCACTCCGATGAAGAACGCGCCGAATTTAAAGCCCAACGTAATGCCATTGGCCGCGGTCTTTATGACCGTGCAATCCATCGGCTCGACCATCGTAAAGGTGGTTTTTGAGTCGGTATCGTAGAGTTTGATGGAGCCGGACCCCATGAGGATAGGAACCAACGGCACCAATGCGAGAAGACGATAGTCCATGGCTTGCCCGTATCACCAGATTTAAGGGTATTTATGCAGTTAGAATACCATAAGTCTGACGGCAGCGGTGTGGGTATTATGGATGCCGTACGTATTATCAAGGGGGGAGGGGGCCATCTTCGGAGTCCCACCCTATACCGGAGTCCCACATTTTGGCGACCCAGAATCCCTCCAAGACTCAGGCGATTTTAAGGCGGGCTTTTTTCCAGAAATTGGTCAATCTGGCCGATGAGCCTGAAATTTCGGAAAAGAATGAGCCAAAAATCACGGCGGCGCGACTCTCCCCACTGCTTCGTTATTGATGGGTCTGATGATGGGTAACTCGCTTAGATCGCTCATACCTTAGGCGTAAATACAGAATCGCTGGCGGAGGGGGTAGGATTCGAACCCACGGAAGACACATGGCCTTCAACGGCTTTCAAGGCCGCCGCTTTCGTCCACTCAGCCACCCCTCCTTCCTGAAATATCACATACTGAACGAACAGGATCAACCATCACACTGTCCGGCGTTCCCGAATGTCCCGGCGAGCTTTTAAGGATTGTTCTCGTCCACCGGGCTCGTCTGTGCGAGTCTGGGCTGTTTGATTGGCTTTAACACGCGTATCTAAACTCACCTCCTCTGTATCCCCGTAGATATCGGCGACATCCCACTGTGGGGTACGCAGTCCCCGTAGGTGCCCATATTCGATGATATTCCGTTGTTAATCCAGCGGGCCGTTTTTGGCATAGCGGTTGCTGATTTCTATTGCAGCGGTTCTGCCAAGGGAGTTGAACGATGACGGCGAGAATCAGAATTCTGAGCGCGGTGTTGGTGGGAAGCCTACTACCCAATATGTTTCGTCTGGTCAACGTAGCGGATCACCACGCCCGGCTGACGGCACTTCGATTATTTGAAATTGCTTATCGACTCTATTCTTTCCCCGTGTAGCAGGACTCTTACCTCAAATCGCCGGAGGCTGGCATTATTCCTTCACCTCGATCAGGCCTCCGCCGATCCGGCGCCGGATCGCAGCCGGGAGGCCGCCTTCCAGGTCTCGATGGCAACAATTATGACACCTCCGGCGGCGAACGCTAGGATCCACTCCTCGGGATTCAGTTGAGTGACTTTGAAAATATCTCGGCTCCAGGGGTGCACCATAATCGCCACCTGCAGAGCGGTGACACCAGCGATCGCCACTAACAGCGGCTTGTTCGTCCAGAATCCAAGCGTGAAGAGCGATTCCCGATCGCTCCGGCAGTTAAATGCGTGCGCAAGCTGCACCCCGACGAGGACCATAAAAGCCAACGTTCTTGCTCGCTCGAGATCTTGGTGCATGCTGTAGAGAGAGTACACAAAGACGAGGATCGTAATCACGGTCATAAGGAGACCTTGTCCGAATATTCGAAACATCCCATCTCTCTCGAGAACGCGTTCTTGCGGGCGCCGCGGGGCGCGGCGCATCAAGTAGGGGTCCTTCGGATCCACGGCCAATGCCAATGCAGGAAGGCCGTCCGTTACAAGATTGATCCAAAGGATCTGGACCGGCAACAAGGGCAGCGGGAGACCCACAAGCGTAGCGACCAGCACCACCATGACCTCGCTGATGTTGCACGACAGAAGGTAATGGATCGATTTCCGAATATTATCGTAAATCGCGCGGCCCTCTTCGACGGCTGCCGCGATGGAGGCAAAATTGTCGTCGGTCACCACCATATCCGCGGCTTCCTTCGTCACATCCGTCCCAGTGAGGCCCATCGCAATGCCGATGTCCGCTTCCTTCACGGCCGGCGCATCATTGACCCCATCACCAGTCATTGCGACGATGACGCCTCGGCTTTTCCATGCCCGCACGACGCGCAGTTTGTGCTCTGCCGAGACGCGGGCGTAAACGGCTAGCCGCTCCACTCGTTGAGCAAGATCTCCGTCGGTGAGGAGATCTAATTCAATACCAGAGAGCGCCTGTATGCCCGGCTCCATTATGCCGAGCTCGCCGGCAATGGCGACCGCCGTCTCTTTGTGATCACCGGTAATCATCACCGTCCGTATCCCGGCTCCGCGGCATTGCTTCACGGCCAGCTTCGCTTCCGGACGGACAGGGTCTTTCATCGCAATCAGGCCGAGGAAGATCAGGTCACGTTCAAGTTCTGCCGCGGCATAGGCTTCTGGTTCTCGGTCCAGGGGCCGCATGGCGACGCCCAACACGCGCAGCCCCTGCGAGGCGAAGCGTTGATTCGCCGCCTCGATTTCCCTGCGGATCTCATCTGTGAGAACATTCGTATGGCCGTCCTTTTCCATCCAACCGCCGCAGTCCCGTAAGAGGAGATCGGGAGCGCCCTTGACAAAGGCAACAGGGCCCGATTCGGTTCGGCGCACGATGGTCATTTTCTTACGCTCCGAGTCAAATGGGACCTCACCGAGAAACGGCGCCTCCTGCTCAAGCGGATCTTTTCGCAGGCCCGCCTTTGCGGCAGCCACCAATAGGGCACCTTCGGTCGGGTCGCCTAGAATGTTCCAAGCTCCGCCTTCTTGCCGGAGCTCGGCTCCGTTACACAACACTGACGCGCGGAGCAGAGCCTCGAGCCCGGGGCGCGTTTCGAGCTTTACTTGTTCACTTAATGCCTGGATCTGGCCTTGTGGCATATAGCCTTCCCCTGACAACGTGAAGATCTCACCGGCCTGGTAGATAGTCGTCACTGTCATCTCGTTCTTTGTCAGCGTCCCGGTCTTATCGGAGCAGATCACAGTGGTCGAGCCCAGCGTCTCGACTGCCGAGAGGCGTCGGATAAGGGCGTGACGCTTCGCCATCCTCGTCACTCCCAGCGCCAGCGTGATGGTGACGACAGCCGGCAACCCTTCGGGGATTGCGGCCACCGCGAGACTTACGGATGTGAGGAACATCGTAAAGAGCGGAACGCCGCGCGCTAGGCCGAGCAGAAAGACCACCGACACGATGCCGAGGGACAGCCAGAGCAAGGTGTGGCCTAACTGCTGGAGGCGGCGCTGCAGGGGTGTGTCTTCCTGCTCGGCCTCGCTCGCCTTGTGAATCAACGCAGCGATCTTCCCGAGTTCGGTATGAATGCCTGTCGCCACGACGATGGCCCGTGCTTTGCCGGACACCGCGATCGTTCCCGTGTACACCATGTTCCGGCGATCTCCGAGCGGAACCTCGGCCTCAGCGATGGGCACCGTGGATTTGGTCACTGGCGTGGATTCGCCGGTGAGCGCGGCCTCCTGCACCTGCAATCCTGTTGCATAGATAAGCCGCGCATCGGCTGGAATTCGATCGCCGGCCTCGATCTGGATGAGATCGCCTGGGACAAGCTCATTGGCAGGGATCGAGCGACTCTGACCTTCTCTGATGGCCCGGGCCATGACGACTGCAAGATTGCGCAAAGCGGCGAGAGACCGCTCGGCTCGGTATTCCTGTATAAAGCCGAGGATTCCGTTGACAATCACGATTGCGATGATCGCCGCGGCGTCCACCCATTCCCCGAGTAGGCCCGAGATCAGCGCGGCACCGAGTAGCACCCAGACAATCACGCCGGAAAATTGCCGAAGAAAGAGCTTTAGCGGCGAGGTTGGCGAGGGTTGCGGTAACGCGTTGGGGCCGAGTTCAGCGAGGCGACGTCGCGCTTCGTCCTCAGTCAGCCCGTCATCGCCATCTGACTGCAGTTCCTTCAGGATGGCGTCGGAGGTCAAGGTATGCCAAAGAGTCTTTCCCATCGAACTGCTTCGTACGGCGGTGGGAATTTTTGTTACCGTCCTGTCAGCTGCGCATGAAAATGTCACTCGTTCTGTCACAGCTCACGGCACTAACCTTCATTGAATCTTACGGCTGAGCAAAGAGCTGGGTGAGCCCCCACAGGGCAAGCAGTCCATAAACAAGGCCAAAGAATAACGGGAAACTGATTGCTCGGCGTGCCCACCACTGACGGTGTTGACGGATCGCCCACGACGGGTACACGGTCGGCGGATCAGAGCCGCATTGTTCTAATGGCGTGTGTTGATCACGAAATCGATGCATATCCAGGAATAATGTTGGCTTGCGCCAGTTTGGGGATTGTTCAATGCCCCGAAGCCGCCATTCCCAGATGAAATTCTGGATCGAAAAGCGCCCCACTACGATTGCCATTTGCAGCGACATGAGAATCCCGAACAGGCACAGCATGATAGTCACAATGCTAAAGAGGAGAGTGACGGGCTGCCGGGCAAATAGGAATCCAATAGCCGCGATAAAGATTGAATTGGCGGTCAAATAATCGGAGAGCAGGCTATGGTAGTCACGAATCCCTGAGGTCCAGAGCGTGAGAAGAGAATTGTACGTGCTGTCAAGGTTGCTGGCATCTACCTCTTCAGGAGTCAACCCCATAGGTCCCTGTTCATGTAAGCGCCGATGTCACGGCAATGTGTTACAGCCTCAGAGAATACACCCAAATTGCCAATCGATCGTCTCAAAAAGCGCACCGTTCTCAGGAGCGTCCCGTGACAGGGCTGAGGATTTCCTAGTCGCCTGGACGGTAATCTTGGAATGCTAGCAAATCGAGCCGATTTAATGGACTAGCCGCAATGATAGGGCGAGAAGAGCAAGTAGTCTACTCGTTTATCGCGACCAGAAAGCGGAGCCGTTCCCGCGACTAGTGATATCGAACCGGTAGCCGCCGCGAGTGTGACCCGGAGGCTCATGGCTTGCTCTCCGGCTTAGGACTGTGCTCCGGTGTCTGACAGCGAAGTGGGGTGCAATTGGATAGTCCTTCTCCTCCGTAGCCGACCCGCAGGCCAAGATTAAAAGATTCCCTGGTTCGAGAAGCAACGGGCAATCGCCAGCTGCAGCACATTTTGCGTTGCTGCAGATTCACAGAATACGGTATAAGGACATTCCACGCGCGCCATAGAAGGAGACCATATGGGGTTGAAACCAAAAACTGCCTTGCTGTCTTCAGAGGCGGCCTTGCTCCGATATGAATCCAGCATTCTTCCGGCTCGAACAAAAATGGCCACAGACCCTACGTTGACTTATGTTCTCACCTTTGACGATCCGGTGCTTCGGGAACTATTTCTCATTTATTTTTGTGCCTTAGGGGTCCGCATGACAGAACCGGTCGAAGACTGGATCAAGAGAGCGGGACAGCGGTCTGAAGAGCTCGGTCTCTTGGAACTTGGAAAGTTTCTAAAAGCGCACTCCAAGCATGAAGCCGGGCACCATCTTATGATGATCGAAGACACGAGGGCGCTGGTGTCAAATTGGAATGCGAGGAGAACACCCCATCTTGACGTCGAAAAAATATTGGGATTGCCCCCCACGCCTGGTGTGGTGAGGTATCAAGAACTGCACGAGGAGACCATTGCCGGTGATACGCCCTATGGCCAGATTGCCATCGAATACGAGATCGAGAGAATCTCAGTCGAATACGGTCCGCGCTTGATTCAAAAGTGCATTGATGTCTTAGGTCCCGCTATTCTGCAAAGCCTCAGCTTTATCAAGGAGCATGTGAAGGCCGATGTGGCGCACACACGGTTTAACGAAGAGCAGTTAGGAAAACTTTTGAGTGCCAGGCCCGAGTTTCTCACTCCCCTCGTCCAAGCAGCAGAGAAGGCCCTAGATGCTTACAAGGCGTTCGTCAGCGATGCCCTTACACTTGGCCAAAGTCGAGCCGCAGAACCCGCGCCGAGCGCAGCGCAGACTCAAATGCTCTGATGCCTCTTCCTCATTTTTTCGAATTCATGGACCTGCAGTGGCTACCGACAGGCCTGCGGAATACCCTGCGGGAGGTACTGGAATGCTGTACTACCTTATTTCGACCCTATAACATGTGGGTGGCCGACCAAGTACTGCAGACTGCGACAGAAGGGAAGTATCAAAGCATTGTGGAGCTGGCCGCAGGCACCGCTCCTCTTAGCAAGCTACTCGTAAAGGATCGCCGGTCTGAAGCTCTCCGGTTGATTGTCTGTGACGAGAAACCGGACATCAAGGCTTATCAGGCTTTGGAAAAGGCTCATCCGGGAAAAATTATCGCAAAATACACTGCATGTGATTTTTCAAAGCGCCATCAATGGGAGCCCGGGACCCTTCTGGTTGTGTCGTCGTCCTTTCACCACCTTCCAGGCTCTGTGCGTTCCTCCGCCCTCGTCAATCTCATAAACTCTGCGGACCGCATCCTAATCTTTGAATCCCTGCGAAGGACGCTGTTTTCACTCGTGTTTGTACCAGGCGGCGTGATTGTGGGGATTCTGCTTCCGATTTTGTTCATTACACGGACGGAAAGGCTTCGGCGTTTTGTGTGGTGCTGGGCGATTCCTGTCGCGCCGTTCTTGTTTGGTTGGGATGCCTTCGTCTCATGTCTTCGACAATGGACAGAAGACGAGTGGCCGGACCGAATTGGAGCAGCTTTCGAGGTCGCCTGTAACCGCACTCGTCCAACACTCGATATTCTGCCAGAAGGTTGATCTCAATCCATAGAAGCCGCTTTCCTCACAAGCATTAATTCCTGATCCATGTGTTGTACTGAAATTGCACACATTCCATTTAAGATGTGGGGTAGTATCGGATAAGTTCAACAGAGTCTGAATCTGAAGTATATCCAGCGGCAGTTTGGTCATGGTAGGATTACTCGCTTAACTGACATAAATACCGAGACGGAGAGGTGGCCGAGTGGCCGAAGGCAACGGTTTGCTAAACCGTCACAGGGGTAAAACCTTGTCGCGGGTTCAAATCCCGCCCTCTCCGCCATAATCGGGGTCAGAGTCGATTTTCGCACATGCATATAGCCCCTTGAACGATATACACTTTGAAAAATCGACTCTGACCCCACTTGGCAGAGAGTTCATTGGCACGGATTGACCTCCATACCCACACCACTGCTTCAGACGGCAGTCTCTCCCCGACAGAACTAGTCCAACTCGCCAAACAGCAGGGTGTCTCGGCTCTTGCCGTGACCGATCACGATTCAGTAGATGCATTGCCGGAGGCAATAGCCGCGGGGCAACGGCTCGGTATCAGGATCATCCCGGGCATCGAGATCAGCTGCACGCATCACAATACAGAGCTGCACATTCTCGGGTACTTTATTAACCCCGCCCATCCCCGTCTGAAACCCGCCCTGACGGGATACCTCTTGAGCCGGGAGGGTCGCAATCTGAAGCTCATCGAGCGATTGTGCGATCTCGGTCTGGATCTGACCTACG
The DNA here is from genome assembly GCA_963788195.1 of Nitrospirota bacterium. Taxonomy (GTDB): domain Bacteria; phylum Nitrospirota; class Nitrospiria; order Nitrospirales; family NS-4; genus NS-11. Next base: position 133,166 of record CAWBGA010000002.1, on the reverse strand, counting down.
AGGAGGTCAAGACCTATGCGGGAGCCGCGACCATCGGCCGGCCGCACATTGCTCAGATCATGGTGAAAAAGGGATACGTGAATAGCGTCACGGCCGCATTTGATCTGTACCTTGCCGACGGCGGTCCCGCGTATGTAGACCGGCCACTGCCGACCGCGAAAGATGCGATTTCGCTCATCCGCGATATCGGTGGTGTCCCTGTTCTGGCTCATCCGATGTACAGCCGCCTAAAGATTTCGACGAATGAGCTATGTGAGGAACTAAAGAGTTCCGGACTCGGGGGCCTTGAAACGCTTCACAGCAGCCACACAACCCAACAAGCAGACCGTTTTAGAAGCATAGCTCGAGAGCATTCGCTGATTAGTACCGGGGGGAGCGATTTTCATGGAGATTCAAAACCGGAACTGCTTGTGGGCAGCGGTTATGGAAACTTGAAGGTGCCGGAAGATCTCTTAGAATCGCTTGAAGATGCTTCGACAAATCCCTCGCCCAGCGCGACTTAAGAGCACAGAGTAGAACGCTCAGTTTTCCGTGGTTTCGACGATGTGGTTTTCAAACCGTGTGCAGCCTTCTGCCAGGAGCCGGTTCGTAAGCACCTCGCCGGGCCATTCTATCGGCAGGTCTGCTGTAAAAACCCAAACATCAGGTGACGTCCAAAGCGGCCCGTCTTCTTCGGCCGTTTCCGGGTCCAGAAGGTCGGTCCAAACCGGCATGTAGACGCCATTTCCGCACTGCGTATGAAGATGGACGATCACCCGGCCACGCAGGGCAGGCGTCAGCTCCCGCCATACGGCAATGGTTTCATCCGCCAACCGCTGAAGTCCAACCGCGTTCTTGGCATCGAATAGAGCATAGGCGGCATACGCCGGTGTCTCAATGAGGTGAGGCGCCGTCGCAAGATCCGCACATTGCGCCCGAAGGCCCGCCAACAGAGCTTCCTTGTCGGCATCAGCCATTTCTTCGGGGACCGTCGGTTCGGCTTCGTCCCGAATCCCGAAAAGGAGATACACCGTATGCTCGACTGGAAGATGCAGGCGCGGCGCCAAGGGAGGCCACCGCTCAGGCCGAAAGAGGGAGGCGACATGCGCGTGCAATGCTTGCAGGCTGATACGGTCAAGAGTTGTGTCCGTGAGCAATTTGGCTTCCACTGCAATCTGCGCAGTCTGCGGAAGACGCAGATGTTTCAGAAGCAGTGCGACAGTCTCCTCGGGGTCGACGATAAGCCGCAAAGGCTGCCCGAAATTTGCCTGCAGCGGCAGCGCCAGTGTGAGCATCGACACAGCGGAATCGGGCCCATCACTTTCAGAATCAACATCCGTCGACGCGGCCTCGGCCAGAAGATCAAATAACCACTCCGCCATGTCCTCATCGAGAGCGGCCAACACTGTGAGAATCTCATCTTCACGATTTTGCTCGATCAGGTCCGCAAGGGTGTCGAACGCGGCATCGGCATCCCAATGATCGTGCCGCCTGGCATTGATCAGATGAATCAGATCCCGAGTCAAAGGATCGGGCCGGTTCCAATTCTGCATAGGTTTATCATGCCAGAGTGAACGACCTGTCGCAAGACTTTACGGTCTCTCGGCTCCGACGCGCCGCCACTTGAGCTTCTCAGAGTCCGCGCATTCCGCTATGATGGCGTCCGAAGAGGTTACCATGTCAACTGACCGGCCCTCGCTCCAAGGCTTGCGGCACCTCGCGCTCCGTGTGCGAGACATTCATAAAGCAAAAGACTTCTACATGAAGTTTTTTTCGATGAAGGTGGTATGGGAACCCGATGCCAAGAACTGTTACCTGAGCTCGGGAACGGATAACCTTGCCCTGCACGAAGTAACGGAAGACGCCCAAGAGGCCAGAAGCAGCGATGCCCTCGACCATTTCGGATTCATTGCGGAAACGCCGTCAGCGGTGGACGCCTGGGCGCGATGGGCGACAGAGAACGGCGCTCATATTCGCGTAGCGCCAAGACAGCATAGAGACGGGAGTTATTCCTGCTATCTTGCGGACCCCGATGGAAATACCATTCAGGTCCTGTACGAGCCGTCGATCAGCCCGCTTCAGTCAACCGGCTTGAAGAAGGAATCGTATATTCCGTAGATCACTATGATGACGATCAGGGCTATCCATACGTAGGCGGTCGAATCATACCCGCCCGGTGCTCCTTCTGCGGCAGCCTCCTCAGCAAACGCGACCGCCACGGTGCTCAAAAACACTAAGAACGAATGGATGCCGGCGAGTAGTGCTTTCACAAGAGGCCTCCTTGAAGATGACCAATGTCTGTTTGGGGCATCGGAGTATACAAAATGCCGACGTTATCGGCAACTCAAAACTTAGGGCCTGCGCCGGTTTAAAATGCCACGGAGCACGGGTTCAGTAAATAATACGAATGTCCTTTTGGTTTTTTTCGGTTTTTGATCCTGTCGACGTCCCGCATCGCGCACAACGGTACTCGAAAAGATTGCCGTCGGGAAGGACCAGGAGGAGCCTCTCCCTGACCGGCGTGGCCTCACGGCACTTGGGGCAATAGAGGGCCGACGCCTGAAAGGACCGGAACTGCTCCTGCTGTGGCGGTCGCCCGGCGGCGGGGCTCTTCCAACCAGGTGGAACCGGCGGCATTCTTCCGGGGTTGCGTGGACGCGAGGGATTCATGGCGGAAATTGTATACCGGCTCCCTCAACCTTGACAATAGCCACTTAGAGCTGGGGCCCCCGCTTCATAGAAATGGGCTACGGGTTCGGCTACCATGGTTCCAATGGACCGGGAACAGATTCTTTCCCAGCTCCGTGAAAGGATCGTTGGCTTCGCGGCATCTCGATTATCGAAGGAGGTGGCGGAAGATCTCGCCCAGGAAGTCATGATTGTGCTTCACGAGAAGTACGGCCAGGTGACGCGGTTGGAAGAACTCGTACCGCTGTCCTTTCAAATCCTTCGATATAAGATTTGGGAGACGCGCCGGAAGTCATTGCGCCGGGCCGAGCATTCCCAAGTATCGCTGGATGAGATTCAGGTAGCGGATACAGAGGGCAACCCCGGGATCGAAACAGAGCGCAAAGAGCTGCTCGAACAACTGATGAAGGCGATCGACAGTCTGGGCACGCGTTGCCGGCAATTATTCTTGTGGAAGCTCGAAGAGAAAACTTTTCAAGAGATCCAAAAGCTCTTCAGGGTAAGCTCAATCAATACCATTTATACCTGGGACTTTCGATGCCGAAAGCAACTGCTTGAGAGGATGGGCGGCGCCTGGGAACATAAACGGGAAGGAAAGAAACAGTGACGCCGGACAACGACGTTGAGAAACTGCTCGGCGGGTTTGCCACCAATTCGCTGACTGATCAAGAGCGCACGAAACTCTTTGAGGCGGCGTTAACGAACCAACGGCTGTTCGATGCCCTGGCTGACGAGCAGGCCTTAAAGGAGCTGCTTGATGACCCTCGCTCCCGCCGGCTGCTCGTTCAAGCGCTGAAGGAGAAACAATCAGAGGTCACCTGGCTCGGAAAACTGCAGGGATGGTTCCAGCAGCCATGGTACCAGCAGCCATCGTCTTGGGCGGTCACGGGCGGTGCCGTTGTTGCCCTTCTCGCCGTGACTGTGGTGGTTCATCTCGTAGAGTTGCCTACCCAGGTGCCCCAGCTGACAACCGACGCCAATCCTCCGGTCGCCTCCGCACCCGATTCCCCTTCACCTCCGAAGTCGGGCGATCAGTTCCCAGGCCGAAAACTCGATCCTGCCATCCCACTGAAGGAGCGAACACAGTCTCCTCCCGAGCAACCGAAATCCAATGTCACGATACCTGCCGACCCGATGAAGAAAGAGGAAGTACCGGCTTTGGCGCCGGCAGCGCCACCTGAAAAAAAGCAGCAGGAGCAGTACGCAGGCCTGGAACAGCCGCCACCCGAGCCATCTCAACACAAATCGTTGTCTGGTGCGGGCGACGCGGACAAACCGGAAGCCAACAAGATGACGGCAGACAAGCAGCAGGTTCCCGAACGAAAGGCGAAGCTACGCGAGGACGTCAGGCGTTCCTCGCCGATGGCGGGCCGGGCGGTCACGCCTGAGGACACCATGAAGACTGAATCTCCGAGTCTCAATATCCGGTACTCCGTTCTGCGCGAAGAATCTGAAGGAACTTATTCGACCGTCGATGCGGCGACGACTTTTCAGGCCGGCGATAGGGTGCGACTTGCCCTTGAGCCCCGGGATAGCGGCTATCTCTATGTGCTGACGCGGGGCCCCACAGGCGATGTAAAGATCCTTTTCCCCTCGGATGAGACAGGAGAAACGGCCCGCGTGGAGAAAATGGTGCGCTATCTCGTTCCCCCAACCAGCGCTTTTACCTTTGAAAAACCCATCGATCACCGGGTGACGATCGTCTTCTCGCAGACGCGCCTGGCCGACGTTCGGAGTTTGTTGGATCAAGAAACGCCCCTCCAGAAACAGACCGAAACCGGCGTGGTAGGAGGCCTTGCCAACCGGGATCGCAGCATAACGCAGGCCCCACCGACGGCGAAGGCCGCTGCAGCTTCTGTCACAAGGGTAGAGATCACCTTGAAGCATCAGTGAAGCCCCTCTGCGCTCTCACCGACAAAAAAACGTAACAATCGTCTGAGTTCGGTCCGATATTTTTGAACTGCTGAAAGGATCCCTCTGGTCGCCACATGTAGGTAGTAAAAGGAGGCGACCATGAAGCGACTAACCGTTCCGCAGATCCATTGGGCACTTGTTTTCATGTTCACGACCGTCATCGCGGCATTGGGCGGGGCCCAGTTGAGCTGGGCACAGAAGCAGCGATTGCCGTCACCACCGCGTGGCTCTATGACTCAAGCCTCGGTGATTACTCAAGGCTCGTTGGTGAGTCTCGAGGCCGACGGCCGTTTACGAGAGTTTTGCCCCCTCAAGCAAACCAATGTCAAAATCGAAGTCAGCGGCTTCCTAGCCCGGGCGACCGTCACGCAACACTTTGTAAATCCCTCCACGGAGAAGATCGAGGCGGTCTACACGTTTCCCTTGCCGCAGAATGCCGCGGTGGACAATATGACCATGCTGGTCGGCGAACGCTTCGTGCGGGCTGAGATCAAGCGCCGGGAAGAGGCGCAAGCGATCTATGCCGCCGCACGCTCCGGTGGCAAAGTAGCGGGATTGCTTGATCAGGAACGGCCCAACATCTTCACGCAATCGGTCGCGAACATCCTTCCCGGGGAACAGGTAAAAGTCACGATCAGCTATGTGGAGCTGCTCAAATATGATGCAGGGTCCTATGAAGTCGTGTTCCCGATGGTGGTGGGACCTCGCTACATTACAGGGTCGGCGCTGGGAAAACAGGGCGGCGGTTTTGCTCACGATACGGACAGGGTTCCTGACGCCTCCCGAATAACGCCCCCCGTCACCCCGCCCGGAACCCGTGCCGGCCATGATATTTCTATTGAGATTGCGCTGGATACCGGACTCCCGATGGAAGGCTTGCAATCCCCGACCCATGAGATTGACGTGGAAAGAACGGCAACGAACCAGGCGCGCATCCGCCTGCGGCAAAAGGAGGTCCTCCCCAACAAGGATTTCATTCTTCGGTATGACGTCGCCGGGCGGAAGATCCAAGATGCTCTGCTTACCCACCGCGATGGCGGGGGTGGTTTTTTCACACTGATTCTTCAGCCGCCGGACCGCGTCACTACAGCAGATGTTACTCCCAAGGAACTGGTGTTCGTGTTGGACACATCCGGATCCATGTCCGGTTTCCCGATCGAAAAGGCCAAGGAAACGATGCGGCTGGCGCTCGATGGACTGTATCCCCACGACACGTTCAACCTCATCACGTTTGCCGGCGATACGCACATCCTGTTCCCGCAGCCGGTGCCCGCCAGCAAGGAAAATCTCCGCAAGGCGCAGATGTTTCTGGAGTCGCGCTCAGGCGGCGGCGGGACCGAGATGATGAAAGCCATTCGGGCCGCTCTTGATTCCTCCGACTCGCAGCAACATGTGCGGATCGTATGCTTCATGACTGACGGCTATGTCGGCAACGATATGGAGATCGTCGCCGAAGTACAAAAACATCCGAACGCCCGCGTCTTCGCGTTTGGCATCGGCAGCGCAGTCAACCGTTTCCTGCTGGACAAGATGGCGGAGCACGGGCGCGGCGAAGTGGAGTACGTCGGCCTCCAGGATGATGGCTCGACGGCCGCGCGCCGCTTTCATGAGCGCATCCGCAATCCGTTGTTGACCGATATTTCCGTAGATTGGGGCCGCCTCCCTCTGGCCGACATCTACCCGAAGCGCATCCCGGACCTGTTCAGCGCCAAGCCGGTCGTCCTGTCCGGTCGCTATACGGAAAGCAGTACCGGCGTCATTCGACTGCGTGGGAAGACGGCAGGACGCGAGATGATCCGGGAGATCCAGGTGACGCTGCCGGCGTCGGAGCCCCACCATGACGTTGTGGCGACATTATGGGCACGTACACACGTTGAGCATCTAATGGGACAGGACTACAACGGGATTCAGCAAGGAAATGCGCGGCAGGAGGTACGAGAAGCCATTACGAAAATCGGCCTGGACTACCGCCTGATGACCCAATTCACCTCATTTGTCGCGGTGGAAGAGATGGTGATTACGGACGGGGGGCTGCCACGCCGCATTGATGTCCCGGTGGAAATGCCGGAGGGTGTGAGCTACGAAGGGGTCTTCGGCGGCAGCAAGACGGATTATCGCGCCTTGAATGCGCCGGCCTCAATCGCTCCCCGACAAGGGCTCATGCGGGAATTTTCAATGGCCAAACGGCATTATTCAGGCGTGTTCGAAGAACCGCCAACCGACACTACCGTGAATGCGAGGCCTATGAAACTGCACCCTGCTATCGCAGCCCTAGTAGACCGGTTGAAGCTGAAGAAAGCGGCTACTGCTGAGGAAGCAAAGTTCGTCAGGAATGGACGCGCGGAAGTTCAGGTATGGCTCTCCGACACGACGCAGACGACCCTAGACGAGATCAAGAAGCTGGGATTTGAGATCGTGCTGCAACCCAAGACCGGCAAACTCATCATCGGTCGGGTGTCGATCGAGAAGCTTGCGCTGCTGGCTGAGATGAAAAGCGTGCGCTACCTGGCGCCGCAAATCTTATAGATTTTCCGCTCGTGGAGAGGGCAGGGAGGCGGTGCCTCCCTGCATCGCACCCACCCACCAAACAAAGCTTGCTCGACCCGAAGGCCTGATGATTATTTAAGGCCGCCGGGGTAGTTTTTCTGTCCTTTGGGTTGAATCCTCACGGCACCTCCCATGACATCCCCCGTCGCCCAAGCCATTGACCCATTGCATTTGAGGAGCAACGGGTACCCCGACAGGCTTTTGTCCCGTGGACAGATTCCTTGACCCATTCCACCCACCCGCCCTGGAATCTGCCAGGACAGATTCCTTTTCCCCCGCCTGCCCTTCCTTCACTATTGTGGAGAAGGCGCCTTCGTGTAGCCGGCGGGCAGTTCGAATAATTCCGCCTTTTGAGGACCCATCAGGACAGAGCTGTACTCGTTTTCCCATTGCCCATCGGCGCTGGCGGTCTTCATGGCGAATTTGATGTCCGGTGCAACCCATTGGTAGAGGATTTCCCGCTTACCCTCGGACTCGACAATGACTTCATACTTTTCGGTTTTGCGGCCTCCGATCGACTCAACCCCTACCTGCTTGCGGGCGACCTCCCCTTCAACACGGGGGCCCACCCGGGGAACTTGATCAAGGCGCAAGGGCATTTCTACATATGATCGGCCCGGCAACAGCAACCACGTGATGGCCTTGTCTAAGCGACTTATCGATACCTTCGGCCCTTCCGGGCTCGCCATTTCGACCCGCCAGCGATCCGGCTGAAAATAGATTTTTCCGGACATCGCGCGCTTGCCTATGCGCATTTTTTGCTCGGCCGAGAATTCCATCGCCCAGGCCACATGGGCGTAAGCAGCAATGATGATGAGCAGCATGAAGACCCGCCTGATCATAGCCGGCCCCCTACCATCCAATGACGATCGTCGGGAACGTCAATCAGCAGCCGGCTGAGGTTCAGTTCGGCAAGTTGCGATGCGACTTCATCCTCAGTAAAGGCGGCAAGCAGCGAATTCAAGAAGTCGCGACGTAGGATCGGCGGCTCGTCCGCGGCGTAACGGTCTACGATGGCTTGTGCATCATCCGGGGTTGCCGGACGCAGAAGGTCGGTGACCAGCACCGTCGCTCCTGGTTTGGCAAGCTTCTTCACCGCATACCAGAACTGCAGCGGGTTCGGCACATGGTGCAAGAGGCTGTTGGAAATCACGGCGTCCGCGGGTTCCACCACGCAAATCTGAAAACGCTCGCGTCGAAATCGAATCCGCTCCGAAAGGCCATGGGCGGCAACGGCCCGCTCGGCGATATCAATCATAGGCCCCGAGGCATCGACGCCGGTGATCTGAACGTCGGGCAATGCGCGCGCCAGCCGGATTGCGATATCGCCGGGCCCGCAGCCCAGATCCAGCACATGGCCATGCGTCAAATCAGGGTAATACTCCCGAAAGCGGTCCACGAAGCTTTGGTTCTCCTCCTCGAAGTCCGCTTTCGAATAGACCAGCGCCTGCTCCGGATCTTCCATGATCTCTGGTTCCAGCACTCGTTGCATAGTTTCAAACCTGTGTTATTACAATCAACCTAGGTGAGTTACTCCATGCTGACGGAATCTCCAGACCTCACAACACCTTCCTCCAGCACTCGTGCGTAGACCCGGCTCCAGCCCGGATGGAGCTTCTGCGAAATTCGAGAGAAATCTCCGCCGACGAACCACTGCGCGTTGTATTTGCACGGCGAGGTGTAGCTTTTGATCTCCAGCAGAACGTGCGCTCCGATGCGCAACCGGTCTCCCGGCTTTAATTCTGACCATTGCAGTCCGGCAATCGTCAGGTTCTCGCCGCTGGAGCCTGGCTTAATTGAGTGTCCTTCCGCTTGCAGGGCCTCAATCAACTCTAGCGAAAAAATACAAACTGCGCGGTCAACGCCTCCGTGAACGTCACGGTTTTGTTGGCGATCACCGACGACGCCTTCAACGATGATCCGCGCCTCCGCCACCGGCAGCTTGGGGACCCCGCCATCGGAGATGCTGATCTGATGCAGATAAGAGCGCGACTGCGACATGAAAAGAAGCTAAGGCGTCATGAGGTCAAATTTGACGGGAAGATTCACCACGCTTCTGATGGGGAAATTGCCGTCCATCGCCGGACTGAAGTGCCATCGCTCAACAGCAGTGCGGGCCGCGTCGTCAAGGATCGCATGACCGGAGGTCCGCTGTACCGACACACTGCCTGCGTTGCCGTCAGGCAGGACTTCCACCCGTAACATCACAGTCCCTTCCCATCCCGCTTCCTGCGCCGTACGCGGATAATCAGGTCGTAGGTTCTCGCCCGCGCGCGGCGGCGATCGTGTCGCTTTCACTTTTTCCGCTGCTGAGTCCCTCAATACCGGCCTGGACTCTGTTCGCCCTGTCGCGATCGGACGAAAAAGAGGAGGAACGATGGAAGCACTAGACAAAGTGCTCGGCGATGAAATCGTGTCGCTCGGCAATGTCATCGCCTCCTGAGCTCTCGTGGCCACCGGCGCGACTACATGGGAATGCCGGGGCATCTCGATGAAAGCCGGGGTGGACTCACTTGAACGCGAGATAAACGTATCACCTGCCGGCTCCGAGAACCTAGAGATGGGGATCGCAGCCACATGCGTGGGGCGTGATCTATGGCGGTCCGCCGTTGTCCGAATGTGGCGCGCCGTGGGCGGATCAGCTCTAACAGTTTCTTGCACTGAGGGCATATGCAACTCCGGCGTGGGTACAGAGTTGGGAGGCTCGACGGCGGCCGGAGTGGCCGCGGGCTCGATCAGTTGAACTATGATGGTCTGCCGGTGCTCCTGCACGGCCTGGGCTCCAAATAGTAATAGAAGCAGCACGACCGCGAACATTCCATGAAGCCCCGTTGACATGAGGATATGCCGCAACGCGGTCATTTTCTGACGTCCTGAACAATCCGCTGTATGCGGTCGTCTTTTCCGCCGAGACTCAAGTACTTCTTGTATGTCGCCAGGGCGCGCACGGGGTCTTTGAGATGAAATTCGTAAAAGACGCCGAGATTGTAGTAAGCCTCAGCCATCGTGGGCTTGAGTCGGATGGCCTCTTCATAAGCCTGTTCGGCCTTGTCGAATTTGTTTTGCATTGAATACAGGACGCCCAGATTCACGAAGGCGTCGGCATAGTCCGGCCTGAGCTTCACGACTATCATGAACTCCTGCACCGCGGCAGGCAGTTCCCCTTTGGCCTTTAAGAGGAATCCCAAATTGTAATGGGCGTCGACGAATTCGGGTCTGGCGGCAATAGCCTGGCGGTAGGCGCGCTCTGCATCGCTTGCCTGGCTGGCCTTTTCCGCAATGGTGCCCAGAAGATAATGGGCATCCGCATGCTCCGGATGCACAGCGACAAGCCGGGACAACAATTCACGCGCCTCGGCGCTTTGACCCTGTGATTCAAACAGATACCCTAACGCATATAACGCTTCCGGCTGATCCGGCTTGGATTCTAATATTCGCTGATAGACCGGGATCGCTTTGCGGCTCGCTTGTTGGCGCTCATACAGCTGCGCAAGGGAGATGAGGGCTTCTTCATAGCGGGGATAGATCGCCACGGCTCGCTGGAGTTCCTGCTCAGATTCTGCAAATTTACCCTGGCCCTGATAGACGAGTCCCAAGTTATAGTATGCCTCGGCCATGTTCGGACTCAGCTCGATCGCTGTCTTGAAAGATTCCACGGCCTCGGGCAGTCGTCGAAGCCCAGTCGCGTAAATAATGCCCAGCAGGTGATGTGCCTCTGCAAATTTGGGCCGGATCGCGATCGCTTTTCGAACCGAGTCGGCCGCTGCATCATACTTTCCTTGCGAGGCCAGGGTCACGGCCTGGTTGTAATATTTCTTTGCTTCATCGGCACGCGCCGAGAGGGGCTGGGCGAGGATAAACAGGACGGCAATACCCACCAACAGAAACCGAGGACGCTTCATGGCAGCAGCTCGTCCCCCGTATGTTCCGTTAACACAAATTTCACAGGCACCTCCGCGACGGAAGATATCGTGAAGCCGCCGTCTTTCGCGGGCACGAACCTCCTGTTCCGGACAGCCATGACAGCCGCCTGGTCGAGCAGAGAATATTCCGATGATCTATGTATGGCAACTTCAGCAACAGTTCCGTCCGCCCTGACGATGACCCGTAAGACTACGGTGCCTTCCAATCCCATCGTACGCGCGCGCCTGGGGTATGTAGCCTGGATCGGCTCAAGATACCGAACCCGCGTCCGGGTGCCAGCAGAGAGCGCGGTGTCATCTCGAAGAAGGTGGCGATCCAGAACCGGCAACTCCGGAATCACTGGAGCACCGCGTTTCCAGAAAGGTTCGGCGGGAAGGGACACCGCCGTCGAAAGGTCCGGAAGCGGGAGAGGAAGCGCCCGAGGTAACGGGGCGATTCGGGCGGCTGTGACCTTGACTTCATCTAATTGATCGACCCCGTCGGGGTCCGACAGCTCCCCCTTGACTCCTGCGGCGGGGAATAAAAGAATCAGCGCGATCACAAAGGAAGCCTGCCAGCGTCTCTCCAAGATCATTGGACATCCCAAGACTATTCTCGCGTAGCGTATCCCAAGCAGGCCAAACTGTTCAACTTATTACACCCAGCCATTACACCTACCATTACACCCAGCACTCCACCCGCCCTCCCCGGACACGCCAGGACGCGTCCTTTTCCCGTGGCCCCGAGCTCGCCGTTACACCCGCCCGGCCCTGAAATCCTTTCGACCCCTTGCACGTGAGGAGCAAGGGGTGCCCCGACAGACTCCTTCGCCCCTGACGAGTTCGTCTCTCCCCCGTGACCTGATGATTATTTAAGACCGCCGGGGTAGTTTCTGTGCTGTCTCCGGTTTCGGGGACACCTAAAAAAAGGAGATTGTAACCACCCTAATTTGATGGCCAGCGAGTTAAGGTGCGCTTGATCTTCGGTTCCTTGTCATGTAAAGGGGTACGACCCGCTGACTCACGTCTTATTGACAGACAATAGTCCACGTAAATGTAACCGGTCGTGGGGGTCCTCAATTAGTGCGTTCTGGTATGACAACAGGCTACTGGCTTTGTCTCATCTTAGGTACAATGGCCATTGTATCGACCGCCAGGGCCCATCACGAAGCTATCTTTGGTCCTCAGTCCTCATTGCTTTATAGCAGTGAACGGTTCGTGAGCGTTCAGGCCTTTACGCGGCAACTGGGCACTGCCGGGCAACGGACACAAGAAACTACCGGGGTCCTCAGCGGCGGCTTTAATTTGCTGAAAGGTGTTCCACTGGCTTTCACAGCGATTCTACCTTATTCATCCATTAGCGATTTGGATGCAGGCAGCAGCACATCCGGGTTTGAAGACAGTATCTTGGCGATTCGATACCGCTATGACCTTGCGGGTCTTATCGCCAAATGGAACCGTGAGGGAAACTTTATCCTAGGGATGGCCGGGGTCGAGATTCCGAGCGGAGTCATTGACCACAAGGCATGGAACGCGCCACTTGATTATTTAGGCGGAGTTCTAGGAAGCCTGGAACGAGGCCGGTGGTCAGGGATCGGATACGCATATTATCGCTACAACGCCTTGTATCGAACCGGCACAAATACCGGCAACAATCTCTTCCTCGGTGGCGGCCTTGCCTTCACGCCCAACGAGGATATGGAAACCGGCAAGTTGATTAGCTATCAGCTTGGGTGGTCTTACGAACGTTACTTCAAAGACGCGGTGAGCGGGGTCAGACACCCACAGACAGGCGGCCAAGAAGTATTGTTACACCCCACCGTCGTCTATTCGCCCGGGCGTGGGCTACTGTTCTTTGCCTTAGTATCTATCCCCGCTTGGCGGGACTTCCGTGATCCGTTAGCTCAGGATAGATTTCGTGCGGGTACGGGCGTCGTTTACGCCTGGTAGATCGTAGTGTCTCTGCCCGTCCTCTGATCACCGCCCTTTCACGTCAAATACGTGCGTCAGCCCCGCGAGGAAGCCTATGCCCGGGGCGATGTTGTTGTTGAAGTCGCGAACTATTGGAATTTGCGCGTTGAAATACACGGCGGTGCCATCGCGGACGTGCCAGGTGACGCCGGGACTGAACGCGAGCATGGTGGAACCGGTCGTCGGAACAGGACGATCGAGAATAATCTGGCTATCAGGCCCCGAAAACCCCAGCGTTGAGCTGAAGGTATCGTGAACCACATAGCGATAGTTGAATTGGCCGGTCAGAGTCAGCTTCTCCAGCAGCAGAAGATTCAGACCTGCCGCCAAAACGTAATCGTCGCCAAACTGATAGCCTGCGTTATTCTTGAAGGTATGCCGGTACACGATCGACGAGAACTGCCCTAACCGGTGCGGGATGACCTCGTATGTTTGGTAGACTGAGCCCACCACTCCCACGTTGCCGCGACCGAGTTGGATCGTCGGCTCCTCCGGCCCGCTGCCGCCCGCATTGGTCTGCGTATCGACCTTGCCGGTTGGAAGATCCATGCCGACGCCGAACACCAATAGATTTCGGATCGTCGGAAGGACATTGTATTTTGCAAGCACTCGAATATCGCCAAGCCCATTATCCGTGAAGAGGGACGGCTCGATCGGCTGCCCGCCGTGGAAGTGAAAATGCCGATGCGAGCGGACGATGTAAGGGATAGCCACTTCCAGTGCAAATCGATCCGTCACGCCGTAATTCAGATCCATTGTGTAGACCTGGTTGATCGTCCTGGTCTCCAAGTGGTGGTTGGGAATCAGACGGCGATTGGTTGTGTCCACCTCGGGAATGATGCCTGTAGTTCCATCCAGCAGATCGCCTTGATTGACGTAATTATAGGTCAGATTCATCGTCAGCATGCCCTTCTGCGGCACGCCGGCCTGCGAGCCGATGACGAGAAAGCAACTCGTCGAGCCACAACTCGCCGCCGCTGGAGAAATCTTGAGAGCGGCAACAAACATGAGACCGATAATTAGAGCGATACCAAAAGCACAGTGTGATCTACGCATATGATTGCCCTTTCCGTTCCCTCGCATTAGCCACGCGAGGGGTCCAGAATGTTCCATGCTGTTCTCGCAGATATACCGCGAGAGTCTTTATTAACGTGGGGTCTGGCTAAGGGGAAACGGCGGGGAACGCGGACGTCCTTGCCCCCAGGCGATGCGACCGTATGCCGTCCATGCATAAATGATCGCTCCCCACCACATAAAGGTCATGAAGGGGACGCCGACCACGTTTCCGACGGTTGACGAGGAACCGGCCTGGCAGGCCCATGCGCACAAAGGCGAATGCGAAGTGTTCTTGGCGGACCCGTCGGCGTGATGATGATGCGCGGCTGGACCGAACGCACCTGGAAGCGGCGCCTGTAATAAACATGCTGCCGTGAAAATAACCAAGCCGAAATAGCCGCCGGCAAGGATGAGGGCCAGAACGGCGCTTGGGCGTTTGAGCGGCGAGCGCAACATCAGCCGTGGCTTGTTGGAATCGCAACCATGCGATCTCTACCTCGCGTCTGTTGCCAGCGACGCAGCGTAGCGCAGGAACATTTCTTCAATTCGGGGTTCGGTCAGAAGACTGCCGGTAATCCGCTCGCGCACGATCCCTTGCGGATCGATGATAAAGCTGGCCGGTAGACCCACTACGCCGTATCGGTTGGCGACATTGTTGTTTTTATCCATGACCACCTTGAAGGTATGACCGTAAGTGCGTATGTGCTCAGCGACTTTCTCGATATTTTCGAGTTCGTTCACAGCTAACACGACAAAGCCTTTGTCGCGAAGCTTGTCGTAGCTGGCCTGCATGGCGGGCATCTCCTCCTTGCAAGGCTTGCACCAGGTCGCCCAGAAATTCAGCAAGACTACTTTGCCACGAAAATCCGAGAGTCGAACCTCATTCCCCTCGCAGATCTTTCAACGAGATCTCTGGCGCCGGACCGCCTACTAACGGCGGTCGTCCAGCCATTCCTAGAAGCCCCACCAGAATGATAACTATAGAAACAGATGACCATACTGATTTCATATTCATCCCCACCCTAAGTGAACGGATCACAATAAGCTCCAGACGATATGTACATAGACACCCAACAGTCAGCTAGAAGTGAAAAAGAGGCCACGGCCCGGCCGCCCGTAGTGGACAGCTGCCGAACGTGTCTGCTCGAGGCTAGACGAGAGTTGGAGGCGCGCGAGCCTGGAGGCGACTCGCAATAGTCAGGGAGACAGGTTGACATGCCGGGGGAAGTACAGATTGTTGAACCATTGGGGAGGAAACTGGAAGGAACATAGGTGCGATGACTGCCCCCGCGGATGCACACATCCATGCACAGATGCCCGTGGCATGCATCCCGGCGGTGTGATGAGCCGCGTGTTGCACCTCATGGGTAAACGCGCCGCCCGTAGTGGTCCCGATGATAAGGACCACAGCAACGGCAAGAGTCCAGGCAATGGGTTTTTTACCTTTCATACCAATTTAATCGTAGCGGTTTCGAAAAATCGTGTCAATTCCCGAGAGGACGGCCCAGCCAGTCCAATGCTTCCTTTGCCCGACCCCGAACCCCTGCATCCCAATCATCCACGGCCAACTCCCGCAACCGTTTTTCGGCCTATATTGCCTTGAGCCGGCCGAGCCCGAAAGCCGCCTCGGCCCTTACGTAGGGATACTCGTCCTTCGTCGCCAACAGAAGTGCTCAATTGCGCGGGAGTCGCCAAGAACGCCCAAGCCATTTGCCGCCCTTGCGCGGTCCAGTTTTTCAGGGTCAGTCTTCATGATCCAAAGGAGACATCGAACAGGTGGGGCCCGGCGTCGGCCAGCCTTTCCGGACATCGCCGGTTTGATCGATCAGCCAAAGCCCGGCCCGCTTCTGAAGCGCCGGCTCTGTGGCCTCTCGGAAGACTTTGGCGACGCGTACATGCGCTTGTTTGTGCTCGCGGCGGCGAAGATCCTTCGTAATGGCGACCACGATCATCAGCCCTATGATGATGGCCGCCACGGTTTTCCATGGCCCGGCCTTGACATAGTCTTTCCAGGCCGGCGGGAGAACCCCAGACAAAAAAGCCGGCAAGAAGAAGAATGAATAATTGGATGAGGATGGAGATGCCGATATTGCCGTGCTCGTGAATCGATGGCGCTTCGCCGACTCGCTGGTCCCGATTTGGGTTTCATTATCGTAAGTTTTTCAGTATACTAAGAACCAACCTGGGCTCATCTCATGATCAATCTCGTACTGAAAAAAATATTCGGCAGCAAAAACGAGCGTGAAATCAAGCGGATGCGTCCAATCGTGGCGCAGATCAATGCGCTGGAACCCGATCTCTCTGTCGCACCGATCAACAACTCCGCGCGAAAAGGGACGAATTTCGAAAGCGCCTGGCCGATGGGGCGTCCTGGATGAGCTTCTGCCGGAAGCCTTCGCGGTGTGCCGCGAAGTGTCCAAGCGCCAACTGGGGATGCGCCATTTCGACGTCCAATTGATCGGCGGCCTCATCCTGCACGAGGGCAAGATCGCCGAGATGAAAACGGGCGAAGGCAAAACCCTCGTGGCCACGCTCGCGCTCTACCTCAATGGTCTCGAGGGCAAAGGCGCCCATCTCGTCACGGTCAACGACTATCTGGCCAAGCGCGACGCGCAATGGATGGGCCCCCTCTATCATTAGCTGGGACTGTCAGTCGGGGTTATTCAGCACGAGACCTCCTTCCTGTTCGATCCGACGTATGAGCCGGAAGACAAGCGTCTCTTATACCTGCGGCCATGTACCCGTCATGAAGCCTACCGCGCGGACATCACCTACGGCACGAACAACGAATTCGGATTCGATTATCTTCGCGACAACATGGTGACCGATCTCGATCAATGCGTTCAACGCGAGTTGCATTACGCGATCGTGGACGAAGTGGACAGCATCCTGATTGATGAGGCCCGCACCCCGCTGATCATCTCGGGGCCGACCGAAGACTCCACCGATCTCTACTACCGCATTGATCGCATCATTCCGGGCTTAAAGCGGGAAGAGCACTACACGATTGAAGAGAAAACAAAGACCGCCGCACTGACCGAAGAGGGCAACGAGAAAGTGGAACGGGCGCTCGGCGTGAGTAACCTCTACGACCCCGCGAATATGAACCTGGTCCACCATGTGGTTCAGGCCTTCGGGCGCATGTTATCTACCATCGCGATGTGGACTATGTGGTCAAAGACGGGGAAGTCATCATCGTGGACGAGTTCACCGGCCGATTGATGCCGGGACGCCGGTGGTCGGACGGGTTGCATCAGGCCGTGGAGGCGAAAGAGGCGGTCAAGATCGCCAACGAGAACCAAACGCTGGCGTCGATCACCTTCCAGAACCTCTTCCGGATGTATGACAAGCTGGCCGGCATGACGGGAACGGCCGATACCGAAGCCAGCGAGTTCGCAAAAATCTATAACCTCGAAGTGGTCGTAGCGCCGACCAACCGGGCCAATATTCGGCAGGACTTTGCGGATGTCGTGTATCGCACAGAGAAAGAAAAGTTCAACGCGATTGTGGAAGACATCAAGGAGTGCCATCAAAGCGGCCAGCCAGCTTTGGTCGGGACCATCTCCATTGAGAAATCGGAGCGGCTCGCGGGCCTCCTGCTGCGTCAGGGCATCAAGCATAGCGTCCTGAACGCCAAGCACCACGAGCGTGAAGCGGAGATCATCGCCCAAGCCGGCCGCAAGGACGGCGTGACGATCGCCACCAATATGGCGGGGCGCGGTACCGACATCCTTCTGGGGGCAATCCCGAGTTTCTCTTCAAGAAGGCCGTATACGCAGACCCCGAGATGACGGCTCAAGATCAGGCAAAATTAGAGGCTCAGATCGAGGCCGAGTGCGAAGCTGAGAAAAAAGAAGTGATCGCGGCCGGCGGTCTTCATATTATCGGCACGGAACGTCACGAGAGCCGGCGCATTGATAACCAATTGAGAGGGCGATCCGGCCGGCAAGGCGATCCCGGCTCCTCACGTTTCTATCTATCGCTTGAGGACGACCTGCTTCGCATTTTCGGGTCGGAGCGTATCTCGAAAATCATGCTGAAGCTCGGGATGGAAGAAGGGGTGCCGATCGAGGCCGGCATGGTGACACGTGCCATTGAAAACGCGCAAAAAAAAGTAGAGGCCCACCACTTCGAAATTCGCAAACAGCTCCTTGACTATGACGATGTACTGAACAAGCAAAGGGAAGTGGTCTATGAGCGCCGTCGAATGATTTTGCGCGGCGACGACCTCACAGAGGAGATCCGCTCAAGCACGGAGGAAGTGCTGAAGATGCTCCTCTCGGTCTACTGTCCCGAAGGCGCCTATCAGGAGGATTGGGATCTCAAAGGCCTGGCCGACGCGGCGTTTGCCCAGTTCGGCATCGACATCAAAAGACGGCTCGATTGACTTCAAGGACATCGGATTCGAGGCCTTACAGCCAGGAACTGCGCAAGAAAGTCGAGGAAGCGTACAAAAAGAAGGAGCAGGAGCTGGGGGCAGAGCTGCTACGGCTGCTGGAAAAAAGGGTGATGCTCGCGACCATCGATAGCCTTTGGAAGGATCATTTGTTAGGCATCGACAGTCTTAGAGAGGGCATAGGCCTTCGCGGCTACGGGCAGAAGGATCCCTTAATCGAATACAAGCGGGAAGCTTTTGAGATGTTCGCCGGGATGATGGACCGGATGAAACGAGACGTGCTTGAGCACCTTTTCCGCGTTCAGGTAGTGCAAGGTGAGTCTCCGCGTCCGCTCGAAGAACCGAGGCGCGCTGTACCCTTGACGCTGAACCGGGGTGAGGAGACGGCCGACGAGGCTGGACCAAAGACCGCTCGGCGTGCGGTAGACAAGGTCGGACGTAACGACCCTTGTCCCTGCGGAAGCGGTAAGAAATACAAAAAGTGCCACGGCTCTTAAGAAGCTACATTCTTTCGCCTAGCGCCTGTCAACGAGAACTGCGTTTCTTCATCGAGACCGCGCGAACGCTTACGTCTTCCCGCGAGCCTAAAGCTGCGCTCCGCACGATCCTCGAAAAAGCACGCGCAATGGTGCGTTGCCGCGCGTGGTCTCTTTTTTTAGTAGACCCCGCAACGCGGGATCTGGTGTTCGAGATGTGCGGAGGCCCCAAAGTGGACGGCCTGAAGGGGCTTCGGGTCCGGGCCGGAAACGGAATCATCGGCTGGGTTTCATCCCATGGCAAACCCGTCATCGTCGGCGACGCGCAGGCAGACCCCCGATTTTTGCCCGAGGTGGATGATGCGACCAGCGTGAAGAGCCGTTCGATCCTTTGTGTACCGATCCTGAGCAAAGGAAAGCCCGTCGCCATATTAGAAATGCTCAATAAAATCGGCGCCCAGTTCACTCGCGATGATCTTCAACTGCTGGCTCGCCTGACCCATCAGGCGTCTATCGCGCTGGAGCACGCGTCATTGATCGAGCAGGTCTCGAATCTGGCGATTACCGATGAGCTCACGGGGCTGTTCAACGCCCGTTATCTCGATCAGACCCTTGAGTGGGAAATTCGCCGCTGCAGCCGCTATCGTTCGACCGTGGCGGTGATCTTCCTGGACCTCGATCATTTCAATGCGATCAATGCCCTCTATGGGCATCCTGTAGGCAGCCTCTGCCTCACTGAACTTGCGCAGATCATGCGTAAAAGCGTGCGCGACGTGGACATTCCGGCTCGGTACGGTGGTGATGAATTTGTGGTGATTCTTCCCGAAACCACCGTGGCGACGGCGCGCATGGTCGCCGAACGCCTGCGGAAAGCCATCCAAGTGCATGCCTTTGGGGAAGGGGCCAGCCTGCGGCGGCAATTAACCGCAAGCATTGGGATTGCGGGCTTTCCAGACCATGCCAAATCAAAACAAGAATTGATGTCAAAAGCCGATGAGGCAATGTATCGATCCAAGGCGGCGGGCGGAGACCGGGTGACGATTGCAAAGAACCCCTGAACCGGGAAAGGGACTGTCGCACCTTATTTTCTGGACGACTGACATATGGGAGCAGCTGACAGATGACCGACTATAATCCTCCGAAATGTCCACGATGCCATAAAGCTATGCAGCCTGTTGCCCGTCCCACACAAGAGAAGGATGACCGGCCTAATTCTCCCAGGAAATGGCAATGCGACGTTTGCAAAGTATCGACGACCTGGTAGGGGAAAAGAAATCTGTCTTGGCAGATTTCAGGGCTGGGCGGGTGCAATGGGAAAAGGAATCTGTCTTGATACTATGGCAGCGGACGTCCGGTTCCAATTGCGTGGGTTTTTTTCCATTCCTCGTTGAGACGGTACACAAAGATCAACGTCTCGGCGACGGCCTGGTAGAGCGACGGCGGTATCTCTTGTCCCAAATCCAACTGGAGCAGGATTTCCACTAGATCCGGATTCTCCCGGATGGGAATGCCGTGTCGTTTGGCCTCTTCGATGAGACGCTCCGCCATCAACCCCTCGCCATGTGCGGTTACGCGGGGGGATGAGCTCTTCTCCGGCTCATAGCGCAGCGCCACTGCGCCTTTTCGGGGATGTTTAATCATTTTTCCACCTATTTCCCCACCCGCCCCAGCTGCCCAGACAGGCTTTTCTCCGTCTCTATCACACGTTGGAATAGAAAGCGCTTCAAGCACGAATATTGATAAGCCCATCGCCCTCCGGAAGCGGCCGGTCCCGCAGTTCCTCACCTCTGACGCTACCGTCAGTCTTGAGCTCGCACCTGAGAAACTCCACAGCGAAACCGTGCTCGCCCAGAGTGTGTGCGAGCTCTGGTAGGAGCTGGCTGGCCAATACTTCTGTGTCCTCGCGCTCGACGGTGACCTTCACCGACAGCTGCTTTTTGTGCAACGCAAGATCAACGCGCAAGGCCCCAAGTTCACTCAGGTCCAGCAGCGCCACAACGCTGTAATGGCGCTCTTCAGGTGGGGTTTTTCGGCCCTCCTCTGACCGCCCGTCCACATAAAACTCCGCCGTAGAGGAGCGGCCGTCCAACACGAACGGGATTTGGAAGGTTAAGGGCGCGCCCCGTTCGCTGTTCACACTGTTTAAGACCTGAGTGCGCTCGATTACGGATAACAGTTCGTGAGCCTGGTGGCGGACATCAGTTGCTTGTTTGCCGGTTAATCCTGTGGATTGAGCCGCTGAATCTGCAGCCTGAACAGGCAAGTCCGCTGCAGGCAGCTTGCCCACTGCGAATTTCGTGATTTGTTCACCCAGTTGAGGGGTTTTAGGCTCAATACTCTTTGATGCTGCTGATCAGCGGTTCAACTTCACTCTCGGCCCCCACGACCTTGGGGCCGGCGAGCCTCTCGACTTCATTGCCGGCTCCGATGGCCTTGAGGCTTGCCACCGGATCGTCCGCTACGCTGCCGCCTGGGATCGCCTGCGGAGTCGATTGAATGAGTTTTGCCATCGCCGGGGCCATGTCCCGCCCCACAACAGGGTTCGCAGTCTGCGGAAATTCCTCCAGTGCATTACCCTGCAGTGCCGGCCTAGCCGCTGGCTGGGGCTGATCCTTCAGCGAAGCAGTATTAGGGGGCTGCTGAGGATCGGATTTTGATGAAGTTGCCAGCATTTCTCTGGATTGCGCCTGGAGTTGTTTCAAAAGAGCGCCTTCAAGATTTTCTCCCGACGGCTGAGTTATTGGGCGGCTTAATGGAGTTGCAGTAGAGGATCCCGCAGAATGACTAATTCCCCGCTGAATCGCTGAGAAGGTGATATCGACGGGGGTGCCTGATTGATACCCAGAAAGCAGCGTCAACAATGCGGCTTTGAGGTTCTGCGCGGTCAACTGGGGAAGGGCCAAAGGGGCGTGCTCTGCAAATGCGGACTGTAACATCGGTTCATAGCGAAGCCCCAAGCGGTCGATAGCCGAGCGAAGTTGTTCACCGGTGACGGTCTTCAAGTCAATGGGCAAAGCTTTTAAAAGGGCGATGAGCTTCGCGGCGGCATCGTTTGTGGGCTGCTGAGTCTGTAAGCTCGCAATCGCCTCACGAAACCTTTCCAATACGGTTCCGACAGGACTGTCCACCGGCAGCAGTTGCTTGAGGAGGTCGACCACAGGGTCATCGATGACCGCGTTCTCCGTGCCCAAGACAATCGGCACCGCGATCTTCGGCGCGGAGTTTACTCCAGGCCCAGGCGGCGGGAGAATCGGACCGATCAGCCCGATTATATTGGGGCCGCCCATGGCGATCCTTTCGATAACTTGAAAATGTATGACTTCAAAGGAAAGTTCTCCGTGATCTGATTGTCGGCTTTTTAAGAAGCTAACTTGAGCTGAGGTCTAGAAACACTGGCCCTGGTAACAAGACCTTTTGCCGGAATCGAGGCGAAATCAACAAAAATGAGCATAGGTCTTTCGGCCTATCGGCGCTTATGTCAGCAGGAGGCTTTCCTGGGAGGATAAACGTCGCTAACTCATTGTCTAGACACAGCCTTTCAGCTTGACTAACCATAAGACCTACGCTATGGTACGCCCTCCAAAATGGCACTCTTATCCCCAGACAAATCCACGGTGGAGCTCGGGCATCCCGAGCTTGTTCAAAAGTTGATCGCACGGATCGACCAGAACGGGCCGATTACTTTTGCGGAGTTTATGGAGACGGCGCTGTATGACCCGGATTTCGGGTACTACACCACAGACCCGGTGATCGGAGCCGGCGGAGATTACTGGACAAGCTCAGAAGTCCATCCGATCTACGGCGATCTCCTCGCACGACAGCTCGCACAGGCAGCCGCCGTGATCGCGCCTACCGGAGTCTTCACGCTCCTTGAAATGGGAGCTGGTCGAGGGACCCTCGCTGGCCATGTGCTGGCGGCCTTGCAGCGCGAGCACCCGGGCCTTCTAGACCGACTGCAATACCTTATTATTGAACGAAGCGCCGGCATGGTGCGGCGGCAGCAGGAACATTTGCTTCCGTTTATCCAAAACGGTATTTCGGTCCGCTGGCTTCCGGACCTTGCCGCTCTTGCCCCCGACTCGATCATCGGCGTGATCCTTTCGAATGAACTGGTGGATGCCTTTCCCGTTCATCGCGTTGTACAGCGACCCTTGGGATTGCGCGAGATCTTCGTTGGATGGTTGCGGCTTCAGGGGCTTTCATCGAGGTGGAAGCGCCCCCCGTGGATCCTTCTGTGCAACACTATTTTGAGCGGCTCGCCATCCGACTGGAGGACGGCCAGCGCGCCGAAGTTAACCTCGAAGGTATTGACTGGATGCGCCAGATTGCTCGGCGCCTCACGAAGGGTATTGTGCTGACCGTGGATTACGGCCATACCGCGTCCGATCTCTATTCGCCGCTCAGAAAAGACGGCACGCTGCTTTGCTACTATCGTGAGACTGTGTCCGATAATCCATATGTCAGGATCGGGCAACAAGACATCACCGCACATGTCGATTTCACGAGCTTGGCATTGATCGGCGAGCAAGAAGGCTTGGGGGTCACGGGTTTTACAAATCAGCTTCACTTCCTGATGGGGCTCGGCATAGAGGAAGCTTTCGCCGGCTTGGACCCCGAATCCAAGGAGTCCGGCTATCTACGACGACTGCTGCAGCCGGGCGGCATGGGAACCACCTTCAAAGTGTCTCGTACAACACAAAGGCATGGCTGCTCCCGCTTTGGACGGCCTCAGATCACGTCCTTTTCTCCTCGACGCGCTCTACTCGGGCGCAGCCGCGCATGGCTGAGCTCGTCCCTCAAAGCTACCTTCCCATTCTGATTCTCATCCTGGCTGGGACAGCCTTCGGGGTCGGCTCTCTCTTGGTCGGTTCACTCGTGCGCCCCTCGCGGCCGTATCACGCGAAGCTGATGCCCTATGAAAGCGGGTCGCCGACGTTTTCAGACGCCCGCGCCAAGTTCCCGATGCGTTATTATATTATTGCCATGTTGTTCGTCATTTTTGATATCGAAACGGTGTTTTTATACCCCTGGGCCATCGTCTTCAATGAGCTCGGACTCTTCGGGCTGGTCGAGATGCTGCTGTTTATTGCCATCCTTCTTGTCGGCTATTTCTACGCGTGGAAGAAGGGCGCTCTGGAATGGGATTAGCCGCAGGTCAATTTAAGATCCTTCGCTGGCGCTCAGGATAGCAGAGTAACCATATGGGACTGATCGACCGACAACTAGACGCCAATATCATCACCACGAACCTCGACGGCCTGATCAATTGGTGTCGGAAGGGGTCGATTTGGCCCATGACCTTCGGCTTGGCGTGCTGCGCCATCGAGATGATCGCGACGGTCTCCTCGAGGTATGACATTGACCGGTTTGGAGCGGGCGTGTTCCGGGCCTCGCCCAGACAATCTGATCTCATGATCATCGCGGGCACCGTATGCCGGAAGATGGCGCCCGTCATTCGGCGAATTTACGATCAGATGCCCGAGCCTCGTTACGTCATCTCCATGGGTTCCTGCGCAACATCCGGCAACCACTATAACTCCTACAGTGTGGTTCAGGGCGTCGATCAATTCCTGCCGGTGGACGTCTATGTCCCCGGATGCCCGCCACGTCCCGAGGCTCTCCTCGACGGCCTTTTAAAACTGCAGAAAAAAATGATGCTCGAAAAAGTGCTGGTGAAATAAGCATGCATGCCCTTCTCACCAGACTCAAGGACCGGTTTCCCGACGATGTCCTTGCGGTGCGCGAGGAAGGACCGTACGAAGACCTTGTCGCTCAGGTCAAGCCGAATGCCCTTCCCGAAATCGGACGATTCTTGCATGACGATCATGAGGCTGCGTTTGACATGCTGAGCGACATCTGTTCCGTGGACTACCCGGAGGACGAGGATCGGTTTGAGATTATTTATCTCTTCAAGTCCTTGCCCCATAATCACCGCCTGCGCGTGAAAGTCCGTGTGCCGGAGGAAAATCCCATTCTGCCAACGCTGACCCCAATTTGGAGCGGAGCCAATTTTCTCGAGCGCGAGGTCTACGACATGATGGGCATCCGGTTTGCGGGCCATCCTGATCTGCGCCGCATCTTGATGCCTGAAGATTATGATGAGGGCTATCCATTGCGCAAAGACTTCCCGGTCGAAGGCAAGGGATGGCGCGCAACCTTCCCCTTCCTCCCCCGGCTGGACGAGTTACCCGAATCGCTTCCGGCAGGCGAGATCTCCGCTGATCAGCAACGACCCTTCTTGTTGGAGGCGGAAGGCCTCGACAAAGACGCCAAGCCAGTCCCTCGGGAAAGCGAGTTACTCCTCAACATGGGACCTCAGCATCCGGCCACCCACGGGGTGCTGCGCGTGGTTCTGCAACTGGAAGGCGAAAGGGTAATAAAGGCCACGCCGGACGTGGGCTACCTGCACCGGGGCGTCGAGAAACTGTGCGAGGCCCTGACCTACCAACAGATCATCCCTCATACCGACCGGTTAGATTACGTGTGCTCGATGCTCAACAACTATGCTTTTGTTCGTGCCGTGGAAAAGCTTCTCAACATTACGATCCCGGAACGCGCCGAGTACATCCGCACCATCGTCGCCGAGATGCAGCGGATCATCGGTCATCTGTTCTGGCTGGGGACCCAGGCCCTGGACATCGGCGCGATGACGGTCTTCTTCTGGACATTTCGCGAGCGCGAAGTCCTGTTGGACATGTTTGAGAAACTCTGCGGCGCCCGGCTGACCCTGAATTACTATCGCATCGGCGGAGTTGACACCGATTTTACCCCGGACCTGGTTGAGCGACTTCACGCCTTTCTCGAGTCGTTTCCTGCACATCTGCTGGAATACGATGAACTGCTTCGCACAAACCGCATCTGGCTGTCGCGCACCAAGAACATTGCGGTGCTCTCCGCGCAAGACGCCGTGAATTTCGGCGTCACCGGACCAGTGCTTCGAGGATCCGGGGTCCCGTACGACGTCCGCAAGGCAGAACCCTACGGCGCTTATGACAAAGTTGACTGGGAAGTGCCTATCGGTAAGAACGGCGATACCTACGACCGATATTGGGTCCGGCTGGAGGAGATGCGCCAGAGCGCGCGGATTATTCGGCAGTGCTTGGATCAAATGCCGTCCGGGCCCATCATCGCCGACGTCCCCCAGGTGGTGCCGCCTCCGAAACAAGAAGTGATGCGGGACATGCAGAGCCATATTCACCACTTCATCATTTATACGCTGGGCTTCAAGGTCCCGAAGGGTGAAACGTATTGCGCCTCGGAAGGCGGCGAAGGGCGAGCTAGGTTTCTTCATTGTAAGTGACGGTGGGACGCGCCCCTATCGGCTGAAGATTCGCTCTCCATCCTTCGTGCATCTCGGGGCTTTCGATCATATGGCCCGCGGCTATCTCATTGCCGACATTGTCACGATCTTCGGCACCTATGACGTCGTGATGGGTGAAGTGGACAGATAGATGATGAATAAACCTGGACACGCGTCGTTGGCTGAAAGACACAAAGATAAAATAGCCGAGATTTTAGCGCGCTACCCGAACAAGCGAGCAGCCTTGCTCCCTCTGCTGTGGCTCGTCCAGGAAGATCAGGGGTATGTTTCTGAAGAAGCGATGGCCGAGGTGGCCGCCTTGCTGGATCTGACCCCGCCGCAGGTCTACCAGACGATTTCGTTCTACACTATGTACAACCCCAAGCCGATCGGGAAGTTTCACTTGCAAGTGTGCCGCTCGCTCATGTGCGGGTTGGTCGGGGCGGAGGATCTGCTGCGCTGGATCGATGCGAAAATCGGGATCAGGCCAGGTCAGACGACCTCGGATATGCTTTTCACCTTAAAGCAAGTGGAGTGCCTGGGATCGTGCGCGACAGGGCCGATGATGCAGGTCAACGACGATTATTACGAATCGCTGACGCAGGATAAACTCAACAGGATCCTGGACGATTTGAAGAGGGAAGGTCGGTGCGCGCTCGCGTCCGGCCCATTCCTGTCACCGGCTCACCGACGTAAAATGACTTTCGTGCCATGAAACACGAACCAGTGTTGCTCAAGAATATGTTGCAGCCGGGGTACACCGGCTCGCTCGACGACTATGAGCGTGCAGGAGGGTACCAGGCGATCAAAAAGGTATTGGGCAAGCTCGAGCCGACCGATGTGACGAACCTGGTGAAGCGCTCGGGCCTTCGCGGTCGCGGCGGCGCAGGATTTCCCACCGGCGTGAAATGGTCCTTCATTCCCAAAGACCATCCGGGCCCCCGCTACCTGTGTTGCAATGCCGATGAGAGCGAACCGGGCACCTTCAAGGACCGGCAACTCATGGAGCGAGACCCTCACCAAATGATTGAGGGAATGATCCTGGCCTCCTACGCAATCGGCGTGCGGACGGCATACATCTACATTCGCGGGGAGTTCGCGCTCGGCGCCAAGATCATCGAACGCGCCCTCGCCGAAGCCTACAAGGCCAACTATCTGGGGGAGAACATCCTGGGATCCGGCTTTGCGCTGGATATCTTTGTACACCGCGGCGCCGGCGCCTACATCTGCGGAGAAGAGACGGCGCTGCTGGAATCACTCGAGGGTAAGCGCGGCCTGCCGCGCACGAAGCCGCCGTTTCCCGCGACGCATGGCCTGTTCGGCAAGCCCACGGTGGTAAACAATGTCGAAACGCTGGCTAACTTGCCGCACATCGTCAACCGAGGGCCGGAATGGTTCGCGTCCCTGGGCAGCCCGCCTAAGAGCGCCGGCACCCGCGTATTTTGCTTGAGCGGGCACATCAAACGGCCAGGCAACTATGAAGTCCCGATGGGGATCACGTTTCGTGAAATGATTTATGACCTCGCCGGAGGCATGCGAAGCTCAAAGCCTCTGAAGGCCTTCATTCCGGGAGGCGCCTCGGCAGCGTTTTTCACCCCTGAGCACCTCGATGTGAAGATGGACTTTGAATCTGTCGCGCAGGCAGGCTCGATGCTGGGGTCAGGCGGCGTCACCGTGATGGAGGAAGGGACCTGCATGGTATGGGCCGCTGAGAACCTGTTGCACTTCTTCTATCATGAGTCGTGCGGAAAGTGCACGCCCTGCCGTGAGGGAACATCCTGGCTGTTGCAAATCCTGGGACGTATCGAGCATGGTTCTGGGCCAGCCGAACGATATCGCCACGATGTTACGCCTCTGCCCAAACATCGCCGGGCGCACGGTGTGCGCCTTTGGAGACGCTGCGATCGCACCCATCGTGAGCACGTTGCAGTACTTCCAGAATGAATATGAAGCGCATATTCGAGAGCAGCGCTGCCCGTTTCGCGGCGAGCCAAAGCATTCGGAACCGGCCTTAAGCGCTGCAGGGGCCCGTTAAATGGCAGAGATGGTGAATGTTCTCATCGATGGAAAATCCGCTCGCGGTCGAAAAAGGCACCCTTGTCATTGAAGCGGCCCGTCGGCTTGGCATCATGATCCCGAACTTTTGCCACCACCCCAAGCTTTCCCCGGACGCGAACTGCCGGATGTGCCTGGTCGAAGTGGAGAAGATGCCCAAGCTACAGACGTCCTGCAGCACGCTGGCAGCCGAGGGAATGGTGGTTCGCACGAACACACCCGAGGTGAACAACGCCCACAAGTCGGTGTTGGAGTTCATTCTCGCGAACCATCCTCTGGATTGTCCGATCTGCGACCAGGGCGGCCGCTGTGATCTCCAGGACTTCTCGCACCAATACACTCCCACCACAAGCGATTTTATCGATGTCAAGCGGGTCTTCAAAAAGGAGTACTTCAGCCCGTTGATCGAAAAGGAGATGAATCGGTGCGTGCAGTGTCTGCGGTGCGTGCGCTACTGCGATGAAGTGATCGACGCCAAAGCCCTCGCTCCAATCAACCGCGGCACGATGACCGAAATCACGCACTTCGGTTCTCATCAACTGGATTGCGAATTTTGCGGAGGCTGCGTTCAGATCTGCCCGGTCGGCGCCTTTACAAGCCGCCTCTCCGGTTATGTGTTCCGGCCCTGGATGATGAAGAGGGCGGATACCACGTGCGGGTATTGTGGCGACGGGTGCTCGCTGACGCTGCAAACGCGCGGGCAGACGGTGATCGAAGTCATGTCGGCCTATGGGGAAGGCCGCAACAATGGCGACCTCTGCGCTCGAGGATTTTTTGGCTATCAATACGTCAACCACCCCGCCAGACTGACAGCCCCCCTGGTGCGCCAGGCAGACGGGACAGTTGCAGCCAGTGACGTGGGATGAAGTACTTCCTCTGCTGGCTGAAAAATTCACCCAGTTGAAGCTTTCTCACGGGGCGGACGCCATCGCGGGCTTGATCACTGCCCGTTGCACAAACGAGGATCTCTACGTTTTTCAGAAGTTCATGCGGCTCGCAATAGGCTCGAATCATCTGGACAGCTCCGCCCGCTATGGACACGTCAATGCGGTGGAAGCGCTTCGCCGCGTTCAGGGCACCAACCGTTGGACGGTCTCCTATGAGGATATTCTCGAGGCTGACACGTTGTTGCTGGTGGGCACGCAGATTACCTTCGCCAATCCCATCGTCGGCTTGAAGGTAAAGGAAGCGGTGAAGAAGCGCGGCGCAAAGTTGCTGACCATTGAGACCGGCCTTCCCTCGATCGAGACGACGAGCAACATCGTCAATCTCTCGTCCGTGCATCTCTGCGTACCGTTCGATCGTCAGGCGGACGCCGTCCAGGGCCTGGTAAAAGCGCTTTTCGATGATAATCTCGTAGGCACAGACATTCGCATCCGGCGCTGCAGACTTTGTGGCGAAGACCAAAGCAGCAGTCACGGCGATTACCCTATTCCGACGGCATTGATTCAGCAACGCTCCGTGCCATCGCGGCGGCTTTGGCCGGGGCGCATCGTGGCGTGATCATTGTCGGCCAGGATCTCCTACAAGCGCCGCGCGGATATCATGCGCATGGTGATCCTGGCCGATCTCCTGCTCCTGCTCGGGAAATTCACCCAAACAGGATGGGGGCTCGCTCCTTTGACCGAAGAGAACAACGAACAAGGCGCGGTTGAGATGGGCGCGACCGGCGGCTACCTGCCGGGTCCTGCAGGCCTGGAGGATCCCCCCGTTCGGGAAAGGATCGCGGCTGCCTGGATGGAGTCTGTTCCGACCGACGCCAGGGATGCCGCTGCTTGAAATGCTGGACGCGGCGCAAAACGGCCGGCTGAAGGCCATGTACATCGTCGGCGAAAACCCGGTGCGCAGCCTGCCTGCCTCGGCTCAGGTCGCGGGAGGCTCTCACGAACTTGGACTTTCTGGTGGTCCAGGAGCTGTTTCTTACTGAGACAGCTGAACTGGCGGATGTTGTCCTGCCCGCCTGCTCCTATGCGGAAAAAAACGGGACATTTACGAACTCGGAAGGTTTTGTACAGAAGGTGCGTCGCGGCCTGGAGCCCATCGCCGACAGCCGGCCGGACTGGGAGATTCTCTCGGCGATCTCGGTCTGCATGGGTTACCCGCTCGAGTACGGGGACACCCAGGAGATTTTGAAGGAAATCCGGTCGGTGATTCCGGGATATGGCATTCTCGGCGCGAAACCGGAGCCCGCCAAGGTTGACGTACAGACAATGGAGAGGTACCTTGCCGGAGGATTTGCTGAGGATCTGAAGGATCGCTATCGGCCGGCCGAGAGCCGGACTGCTAAGTGGACATTGCGGATGGGCCAGAGTTTGTTTCATTCCGGCAAAATGTCCACGCTGGCCAAGGGGCTGTTGGAGATTGAAAAGGAAGGACGGCTCAGCATGAATCCGGCCGACGCCCAGCGCTTGGGGTTACACGCCGGCGACATGGTGCGCCTCGTCTCACAATCGGGCGAGGCCACCGTGCCCATAACGCCGCTCGGCCGCATTCCTGAAGGGATGTTGTTCTTTCCCGAATCTTTTCGGGAGCCGCTGATGCACTTATTACACATCACCCCGGACCCAGTCACCGGCGTCCCCTACCATAAACTGACGCACGTGGACGTTCAGAAGGTCGGATGATGGACCTGCTGGTCTTCGCGGGCGTTGCGCTTATCAAAATTGTGGTCGTGCTGGTCGTCGTTCTCACGACAGTGGCGTTCCTGACCCTGGCCGAGCGTAAGGTGCTGTCGTGGATGCAAGATCGGATGGGTCCGATGGAGGTCGGCCCCTATGGGGTCCTACAGCCGGTCGCCGACGGCCTCAAGCTGTTCTTTAAGGAGGACATCATCCCCGCCGGCGCCAACTGGGCGCTCTTTTCGCTGGCCCCGATCCTGTCGCTGGTTCCTGCTCTCATTGGTTTCGCGGTCATTCCGTACGGGCCGAACAAGGAGGTCGAACTCTTCGGGTACGCCTTCAAGCCGTTCGTGATTACCGACATCAACATCGGCATCCTGTATATTCTGGCTTTTGCTTCCATCGGCGCGTACGGCATTATTCTCGGCGGCTGGTCCTCAAACAATAAGTACTCGCTCTTAGGCGGTCTGCGGGCCGCCGCCCAGGTGATCAGCTACGAACTCAACATCGGTCTCGCCATTATCGGCGTGCTGATCCTGTCGGGCTCCCTCAGCATGGTGAAGATCGCCGAAGCACAGGCGGGTGGGTTCTGGCACTGGCACGTCTTCGGAGGACTACAGATTATCGGCTTTGTCGTCTATCTTATTTCTGCGGTGGCCGAGACGAATCGCCTTCCCTTCGACCTCCCGGAGGCCGAGAGCGAGTTGGTCGCAGGGTGGATGACGGAGTATAGCGGGATGCGCTTCGCGTTCTTCTTCATGGCGGAGTACGCCAATATGGTGCTGGTGTCCGCTACCGCTGCAGTGCTGTTCTTGGGCGGCTGGAACGCGCCGTACCCCGGAACGCTGCTGTCGGAAAATCTGGCGTGGATCGAAGGGATCTTTTGGTTCATGGTCAAGGTCTATTTCTTCTTGTTTATGTTCTTCTGGATACGGGCCACGCTTCCCCGGTTGCGCTACGATCAGCTGATGCGCTTCGGCTGGAAGGTGATGCTCCCGTTGGCCCTCGCCAATGTCGTGTTGACGGCCGTCGGCGTATTTTTGTGGCGGCGGTTATAGAGATGATGGACAATCCTACGCTCACCCTGCGGCAGTGGGCCCAGCGCTTCACCTTTTATGAAATCCTGGTCGGAATGAAGGCCACCATCACGGTCTTTATTCAACGGATTATTTTGCGCAACCGTTCCGCCGTGACCCTGCAGTATCCCCACGAGAAGCGGGACCTGCCCGGAAGCTACCGCGGGATGATCGCCCTGCTCCGCTATGACGATGACACGGAGAAATGTGTCGGTTGCGATCTGTGCGAGGCCGCGTGTCCGTCCCGCGTGATCACGGTGATCAGCGCGGAGAAGGAAGGCGAGCCCATGAAGCGCTACGCCAAGGAATACTACATGGACATGACACGGTGCATCTTCTGCGGCCTGTGCATCCAGGCCTGCCCCGTCGATGCTCTCGCCATGACGAAGGAATATGAATGGTCGGTCTACAACAAGCGCGACCTGCGCCTCAGCAAGCCTCAGTTGCTCGCGCTTGGAGATCGCAACTTTCCCCAGCGCGAACGAAAGATCGAGTTCCAGCACCCCAATGTGGCGTTCTTCAACATCGGCCACCATGATCTTCCCCCAATGACCTCTAAGGAGATGACGTCTAAGGATCAACCTCCGGTGACCCCGTAGGGCCATCGGACACGTGGAGATCCTCGCCTTCTTTTTCCTCGCGACGGTCATCGCGCTCTCCGCGATTCTGGTGGTGGCGTTTCGCAATCCCGTCTACAGCGTCATCTCCTTATTGGTCATGTTCTTTCATATCGCGGCACTGTTCGTCTCACTGCATGCCGAATTTCTCGCCGCCGTGCAAATCATCGTTTATGCCGGAGCCATTCTCGTGCTCTACCTCTTCGTGGTCATGCTCTTGAACCTCAAGCATGACGACTCATACCAGCGGCAGGTCTGGATAGGCGTGGGCCTAGGGGCCGTGGCACTGGCCGAAATCATCTACCTGGTGGTGACAGCGGATAGCGGCTTACCGCGATCGCTCAGTGGTGACCCCATGACGGCGGGCGCTGCAGAGGCTGCCTCCACGATGTCCCAGGGGAATACCGAAATGGTCGGACGCCTGTTGTACACCAAGTACCTGTTCCCTTTTGAAGTCGCATCCTTGATCTTGCTGGTCGCAATGATCGGAGCCATCTTGCTGGCAAAGAAAGAGATCGTAGGCTTTACGAAGGAATGATATGGTCCCGCTTTCCTATTACATGATCCTGAGTGGGGTCGTGTTCGTCACCGGGCCTTGTTGGTGTCTTGATCCGTCGGAATATTATCATCCTGCTGTTGTCCATCGAGCTCATGCTGAATGCGACGAACATCAACTTCGTCGCCTTTTCCTACTATCTGCACGATACGGCCGGGCAGGTCTTCGTCTTCTTCGCCCTCACGGTTGCCGCCGCCGAAGTCGCGGTCGGGCTCGCGATTTTCATCGCCCTGTACCGCGGAAACCCGACTGTCAATGTCGAAGAATTCAATCTGTTGAAGGGATGAAGTGAACCGACAGGGGCAATAGAATTTCTGTCCGGCGGGTCCTGCCGCCGGTTACCCCCGTCGGCTTCGACTGCGAAGCACTGGCCTCCAGGCGGCAGGGTCCCCCGACCGGCGTCACCCGCCGGGATTTGCGCGCTGTCGGTTATGAGTACGGGCGGCACAATATGAAGTACGCGCTGATCCCGCTCCTCCCATTCGCGGCGTTCATCATCATCGGGCTGTTCGGGCATTGGATTCGGGACCGGGCCCATTGGATCGGCGTGCCGGCGGTTCTCATATCATTCCTGCTGGCCTTGAGCGTCTTTCTGGACGTCGCTCAAGGCGAACCTGTCCGCGTTCACTTGTATTCCTGGATCAGCTCCGGCGGTTTTCAGGTACCGATCGGCTTTTACATCGACCGGCTGGCCGCCGCAATGCTGCTATTGGTCACGAGCGTGAGCGGACTTGTTCACGTCTACAGCATTGGATACATGCGCGGGGACCGAGGCTATGCTCGCTTCTTCAGTTACATCGCGCTCTTTACCTTCTCAATGCTGATGCTCGTGATGGCCGACAATTTCCTGCAACTCTACGTGTTCTGGGAAGCGGTGGGCCTCTGCTCGTATCTGTTGATCGGTCACTGGTACGAACGCAAATCCGCAATGGACGCGGCGACGAAGGCGTTCATCGTCAACCGTGTCGGCGACTTCGGCTTTGGGTTAGGCGTGATGTGGGTATTTGCGCTGTTCGGCACGCTGCAGTACGAACAGGTCTTCGCCCAAGCGGCCTCTCATGCCGCGGACACCATCAATCTCATGGCGCCGCTGCACGGCACCTGGTCGGTCAGTGTGCTGACCGTGCTTTGCCTGCTGCTGTTCGCCGGCGCGGTGGGTAAATCGGCGCAAGTTCCGCTCCACGTGTGGTTGCCGGACGCCATGGAGGGGCCTACGCCCATTTCAGCTCTCATTCACGCCGCTACCATGGTCACCGCCGGCGTCTTCATGGTGGCGAGGTTTTCCCAGCTGTTCAACCTGTCACCCACCGCAATGTCTGTCGTCGCGATCATCGGCGGGATCACTGCGATTTTTGCGGCGACCATTGCGTTGACACAAAATGACATCAAACGGGTCGTCGCCTACTCGACCATAAGCCAGCTCGGCTATATGATGATGGCCTGCGGGCTCGGCGCATATGCCGCCGGCATGTATCATCTCCTTACGCATGGAGCCTTTAAGGCCCTGCTGTTTCTCGGCTGTGGGTCGATTATCATCGCCCTCCATCACGAGCAGGACATCCGTCGCATGGGCGGCCTGAAGGACAAATTGCCCATCACGTACTGGACCTTTTTCATCGGTTCACTAGCCTTGGCGGGGTTTCCGCTGACAGCTGGCTTCTTCAGCAAGGACGAGATTTGATCGCCGCCTGGTCGGCCGGTCCCCTGGGCCAGACCCTCATGGTTGTGGGGCTGATCACGGCGTTCCTTACCGCGTTTTATAGTTTCAGGGTCGTGTTCATGGTCTTCTGGGGCCCCTCGCGGGTCGATCCCCACGTAGCTCGAGAG
This sequence comes from Nitrospirota bacterium, assembly GCA_963788195.1. Taxonomy (GTDB): domain Bacteria; phylum Nitrospirota; class Nitrospiria; order Nitrospirales; family NS-4; genus NS-11. Next base: position 98,188 of record CAWBGA010000002.1, on the reverse strand, counting down.
CTTCGCGAACCTTCTCCGACCATCACGGGGCCCTTGATCGTGCTGGCCGCGCTGTCCATCGTCACCGGATATCTCGGCATACCGGGTTTTCTCGCGCCGGTGCTCTCCGGACCTGTGCCGTCTCCGCCTGCGCATGAAGGCGCCGCGGCCTGGGCGATCATGGCGGTGGCCACGATCATGAGCCTGTGCGGCATCGCGCTCGCCTATGTTCTGTATGTCCGCAGGCCCGAGCTGCCGAACCGCCTCGCGCAACAATGGAATTCCATGTACCTCGGGTCGTTACACAAGTGGTACGTGGACGAACTCTACGATTCCTGGGTCGTACGGCCGACGCTTGAGGCCGCGCACGACTTGTGGCAGTGGGTTGACGTTCGGGTCATCGATGCCGCCGTGAACGGAGTGGCCTCAAGCGTAAATCTATGGAGCCGCGCGCTCCGGCAGATCCAGAGCGGCGAGGTCCAGCACTACGCATTGGCCATGGCGTTGGGAGCGGCGGTGATTCTGGGGGTCTATTTGGTGCGATGACCACCATGCCCGACATGATTCTAAATCAGACTCCTATTCCACACCTGCTGACACTTCTGATTTTTCTGCCGGTGGCGGGCGTGGCCATCATGGCGTTCTTCCGGGAAGAGGCGCAGATCAAACACGTGGCGCTTTGGACCTCGGTCCTGGAGTTCCTCCTGTCCCTCGCGCTGTATGCTTGGTTCGATCCCACGACGGCCAGCATGCAGTTCGGGGAAATTGTGCAGTGGATCGACGCGCCGCCCATCCGCTACGCGCTCGGGATCGACGGCATCAGCTTGTGGCTCATCTTGCTCACCACGCTCCTCACTCCCATCTGCGTGGTTGCCTCATGGACAGCGATCAGGACCCGCGTGCGCGAATTCATGATCGCCCTGTTGCTCATGGAAACCACAATGGTCGGGGTCTTTTGCGCGTTGGACTTTGTCCTGTTTTATGTCTTCTGGGAAACGATGCTGATTCCGATGTATTTAATTATCGGTGTCTGGGGCGGTCCGAACCGAATCTATGCCGCGATCAAATTCTTCCTGTTTACCCTCGCCGGCAGCTTTCTCCTACTGATTGCGATCATCGTCGTGTTCATGCAGGGGGGCCATACCTTTGACATTCAGGCGCTGAGCCGCGTCCATTATGATCCCACCGTGCAGGCATGGCTTTTTTGGGCCTTTTTCGCGGCCTTCGCCGTGAAGGTCCCCATGTTTCCTCTACACACCTGGCTTCCCGATGCCCATGTCGAAGCCCCGACCGCAGGGAGCGTGCTTCTGGCAAGCGTGTTGCTGAAAATGGGCGCGTACGGGTTCCTCCGGTTCAGCCTCCCGATGTTGCCGCAAGCGACGTATCGCTTTACGCCGATCATTCTGACCCTCTCGGTGATCGCCATTATTTACGGCGCGTACATGGCGCTCGCGCAATCCGATCTCAAAAAGTTGATCGCGTATTCCAGCGTCAGCCACATGGGATTCGTAACCTTGGGGATCTTCGTCTTCAACACGCAAGGCGTCGAAGGCGCGATCTTGATGATGCTCAACCACGGCATCACGACCGGGGGGCTCTTTCTGTGCGTGGGTCTTATCTACGAACGCACCCACAGCCGCATGATTGCGGACAACGGCGGGTTGGCGAAGCCCATGCCGCGCTATGCCACCTGTCTGGTGATCTTCGCCCTGTCCTCTCTCGGTCTGCCCGGCACGAATAGCTTCATCGGTGAATTTCTCGTGCTCGTGGGAAGTTTTCTCTTGAGCAAGACCGTCGCAGCCGTCGCCACGCTCGGGATTATACTCGGGGCCGTGTACCTTCTCTGGATGGTTCAGCGCGTCGCCTTCGGGGTCGCTTCTGAGAAAACAGCTCGCCTGCCCGACCTGAACTGGTGCGAAATGGCATCGCTGCTGCCGCTCGTGTTTCTGGTGTTCTGGATCGGGGTCTTCCCCAATCCATTCCTGGCGCCCATGCATGCGAGCGTGACGCATCTGTTTGCTCAGATGAACCGGACTCCGGCCGCTCCCCTCCCCGTGATTTCACAGAGAGGACAGACGTTACCATGATTGTGTTTTCTCCGTCTGATCTCATCGCCATCCTCCCCGAATTGTTGATCATGGCTGCTGGGTGTCTCGTCCTGCTTCTTGATCCCCTCACATCCGCGGCGCGAAAAACATGGCTCACCTACCTGAGCCTCGCGAGCCTCGTCGCGGCCTTCGGGCTCACCTTTGGCATCATGGGGCAGCCGCCGCAACACGTGTTCGGCGGCCTGTACATCGTTGACGCTTACGGAACATTCTGGAAGTTGCTGCTGATCTTCGTCTCGGCCTTGATCGTCCTGCTGGCGAAGGCCAATCTCACGCAAGAGCAGATTGACATGCCGGAGTTTTACGCCTTCATCCTGCTGTCGCTGTCCGGCATGATGGTCATGGTCTCCGGCACCGACCTTCTGGTGATCTACCTGGGGTTCGAGTTGATGTCGATCTCGTTTTATATCATGGCAGGCTTCAAGCGTTCTGAACGGCGGTCAATGGAAGCCGCCGCGAAGTACTTTATCCTGGGCTCCCTTTCATCCGGCATCCTGCTGTACGGCATCTCGCTACTCTACGGGCGCACCGGCAGCACCACCCTTGCCGCCATCAAGGCTGGAATTGCCCTGCTGCCGGCCGGAGATCCCATCCTGCTTCTTGCGATGACATTGCTGGTGGTCGGATTCGGTTTTAAGGTGGCGGCGGTCCCATTCCACATGTGGACCCCCGATGTGTATCAAGGTGCGCCGACCTCGGTGACTGCCTATTTGGCTGTCGCGTCGAAGGCCGCAAGTTTCGGCGCCTTCGTGCGGGTCTTTATGGATGCCCTCGGCGGCCTCAAGTCGGATTGGCAGATCCTGCTTGTCACCATTTGTGTCGCGACGATGATCCTGGGCAATGTCGTGGCCATTGCGCAGAGTAACATCAAGCGAATGCTGGCCTATTCCAGCATCGCGCATGCCGGCTACGCCTTGATCGGCCTGGTCGTAGCCGACGCCGCAGGCACGGCCGGGGTGATGCTGTACCTCGCGCTCTACGCCTTTATGACCCTGGGGGCCTTCACGGTGGTCACCATGCTCCGCAAAGGCGGACTCGAAGGGGATGAGATCACTGATTTCACAGGCCTCGCAAAGCGCAATAAATGGGCGGCGCTCCTCATGCTGCTGTTCATGGTCTCCCTGACCGGTATTCCGCCGACTGCCGGGTTTATCGCGAAGTTTTATATTTTCATGGCGGCCGTGAACGCGCAAAGGACCTGGCTCGCAGTGCTCGCCGTGATCTTCGCCGCCGTCTCGGCATACTTTTACCTGCGCGTCATTATGGTCATGTACATGCAAGAACCCGGCGAAGGCAGCGGCACTCCAGGCCATGGCGTACGCATTGTGACATCTCCTGCGGCAAGCCTCGTGCTCGGAATCGCCGCCCTGGGCGTCATTCTTCTAGGGCTGTTCCCCAACCCCATCGTGAAAGCGGCGCAGAACGCGATCCTGCCGCTGCCGTAGACGCCCACTTCAACTCCCCTCGCCCCCGAGACACCCATTGCTCTCCAATTGCAATGGGTCGAACAGAGAGGGCCAGAGTGAGGGCTATCCCATGAGCCGTCGTTAATCCGTCAGGAGTCTGATAGCAGTATGGGCCTTGTCACGCCTCTTTCCGACGGATAAACTCCATTGCCAACGGAACTCTTCCCCCTCACCTCTCCCTCGCAAGGAGAGGAAAGAATTTTAGAAAGGATCTGACTCATGGGACTTAAAAAGGGCGACATTATCGACGAGTACAAACGATATCCGGAGAGCTGCGGATTGGTGGTGAAAGTTCTGGCTGGCGGTGCAGGGTTCCAAAAAGTGGTATGTTGCGGGCATGAACTCACCGAGGATGATGTGGTCCCCGAGCGAATCAAGAAGGGAGGCCGGAAGATGGGCCAGAAAGGCGTTGGAATCGTCATTGACGAAAAGAAAAGCTATGGCGATTCCTGCGGGCTGCGTCTGATGATCGTGGACGGCGGGCGAGGACTAGAACGTGTGGAGTGCTGTAGCCACTCCCTCACCACTGCTGACGAGAAGGAATTTACGGATTTGGGTATGAGAAATGCCCGCAAGGCCGAACCCCCGCCGGGTGAACCAGCCGGACCAATTGGAAATGCCTAGGGGCCAAGGACTTTGTCTTGGCAAAGTCCAGGGCGGGCGGGTGTAAAGGAAAAAGAGAATCTGTCTAGGCAGGCATACAAAGGGGTGACAGGCAACTTTTTCCGAACGGAGTGAGTGTTTGGGCTGAGGCATAAACAGATTGAAAAAGTAGCCTGTCCCCTTTTGTCCAGGACGGCCGGTGTACTATCAGCCCAAGACGATCCCGTTCGATCTTGGCATAGTGCTCCAGCACCTTGAGCGCCTGAAGCATGCGCTGAAGCCGATGGTTGCGCGTTCGGAGGAGTTCCTGATTGGCGAGATCCACACTTGTCGGTGCGAACGGTGTTCTGCATCTTTCGCAGTTGGCGATGCAGTTCCTTGCACGTGTTGGCGTCGTATTTCTTTAGAATCAAGGGATTCATTGTGAGGTAGCCCTCCATGACGTCCTTCGCCATGAGGACCAAATTGCGCGATTGCGCGGTATCCTGTCCACCTTTCACTGCCATAGTGGCCTATCGGCTTTCCCCGGCCAAAAGTTGAGATAGATTCGAAAGAGCGGGCCGGCCTTCGTGGCGCTTATTGTTACAGCAGTTCGCGACGGACAGAAACTTGGGCACGGCTCTTGAGCGCCTCTTGATAGGCGCGGACAGCCTGTTGCTGTTTTTGAAACAGGACAACCCTGAGCGCGCGTTCCTGCGGGGAGCCGATCTGCTCCATCGGCATGCTGGGAATTAATTGACTCGCGAGAGCAGCCTGCGCACCGGCCAGTTCATCGGCGGTGGCTGCCACGGATTCTCTCACCATAGTGCGGGCCTTTTCACGCATCAGATCAGCTCGAAAGGCCCGTTCAAACATCGCAGGCGTCCAGCGTACCGATGAAAGCATCTTCTTATAGTGGGCAGGGTCAAAGCCGCCATTCTTCTGAAATTCAGGAATAGCTGCGATGGCGTTGCGAAGCTCCGTAGTGGTGACGACGATCCCCATGTTCTTGGCGGCTTGTGTCCAGAGACGGCTCGCGATTAATTGCTCCACCACCATCTGCTTAAGCTGATCCTCTGAGAGTTCCTTGGGAATGAAGTCCTTATACTGGCTGTGCATGTCTTGGTACTTACGCTGATATTCCTCACGGGGAACCTTGTCATTGTCTACAGTAATGATATTTTCTTCCACATTTTGCTCAAATCCCCACCAGCCCATGGTCACAACAAATACGCCGGCGATGAGACCTATGATGATCCGGATCAACCAGGGGCGTTCTATTGCGCTCTCTCTAAGTATTTTCAGCATGACCTCTCATTATAGAAATGGCCGGCCGGAAATGCAATGTGTCGTAATCGTTTGTCTTCCCTGAACTTTTTTGCTACAATCGCTACAGAATAGCCGGAGCATGACGTTGCCTGAAACGGGCGCCTTTGTCGAGCAAGGCCAGCGAAAAGATGTCCTCCGCTATCATAAAGCAACCGTCCTGAATCGGTTCATCGCTAAGATTCTGGATTTTCTGATCGTGCTTGGCCTCGGGGAGGTTGCCCCGCCCTACGGATTCTGGGCGGGCCTCTGGTACCTGCTCGTCGCGGACGGCTTCTCGGGTCAAAGTATTGGAAAACGTCTGATCGGGGTACAGACTTGGGTGTCTGAATTGCGGGCAAGTGCAGGCTTCAAGGACTCAATCATCCGGAACATGCCGATGGCCATCGGCTACCTTTCCTGGCAAATTCCCTATGTCGGCTGGTTGGGAACGGCAGTGATTTTCAGTATAGAATCGTTACTAATTATCGGCAATGATCGCGGGCTCAGAATCGGCGATGAACTTGCCCATACACAGGTCATAAACGAAAACATTTTCGACATGGACTCTCAAGTATAAGGAGAAACGCGCGTGGGCGTTATGGCTGGTATCCTCGGATGGTTCTCTAATGACTTGGCCATCGACCTGGGGACTGCGACCACCCTGGTGTATGTAAGAGGAAGGGGTATCGTGCTCAACGAGCCTTCAGTCGTCGCCATCGAAAAGAAGACTGAAAATCTATTGGCCGTCGGGATCGAGGCGAAGAAGATGCTCGGCCGCACCCCCGGAAACATCGTCGCTATCCGCCCCATGAAAGAAGGAGTGATCGCGGATTTCGAGATGGCCGAGAAAATGCTGCGGCACTTCATTACAAAAGCCCACAACCGCAGCACCTTTGTCCGGCCGCGCATCATCATCGGAGTGCCCTCGCGCATCACACAAGTCGAGCAACGCGCGGTCCGTGATTCGGCCGAACTTGCCGGCGCCCGGGAAGTATATCTGATTGAAGAACCGGTCGCGGCCGCCATCGGCGCAGGCCTGCCGATTACCGAGCCCTCCGGCAACATGGTCGTGGATATCGGCGGCGGGACCACGGATATTGCGGTACTGTCGCTCGGCGGCATCGTCTACAGTGAATCGGTAAAAGTCGCCGGCGATCGCATGGACGACGCGATCATGAACTACGTCAAGAAGAAATATAATCTGTTGATCGGAGATCACATGGCGGAGCGGATCAAAGTCGAAATCGGCTCCGCTTACCCGTTTGAGGAGAAAAAAGAGCTGCTGGTCAAGGGTCGTGATCTGATCTCCGGTATACCACGCACCCTGCTGCTCAATGACGCCGAGATCCGAGAGGCCTTGGTTGAGCCGATCAGTACGATCATCAATGCCATCAAGGTGGCGCTTGAGAATACACCACCCGAACTCGCCGGCGACATCATCGACTGCGGCATGGTCTTGACCGGAGGGGGATCATTACTTCGCGGGATGGACATTCGCCTGCGGGAAGAGACCGGCCTTCCGATCATCACGGTGGACGATCCGCTCACGTCGGTCGTGCTGGGCGTCGGAAAGATCCTCGACGAACTGGACCTGTTGCGAAAGGTCAGCGTGATGTCGCAGTACAGCGGATCGAGGTAGCCGATCCGAAGCTGGGTATGATCTCCTTACAATCTATGGTAGGCGCCAAGCGGGCCTTTGTCCTTCTTCTCGCCGTTCTTGCTGCCGCTCTTCTCATCCTTCCCGAAGCGAGTGATGGCCCCCTGCAAACGATCGGCCGGGGACTTGTCACCATGGCGAGCCACCCCTTGCGCGCTCTTGATTCGGTGAATCAGGGGATCGATTCGGTCTGGAGTCGGTACGTCGCGCTACGTTACGTCGGAGAAGAAAATCTTAACCTCCGCCGAGAAATCGCCTCGCTCCAGGAGGAAGCCTCGCGGCTGCGAGAGAGAGCGGCGGCGAGCGACCGGTTGCGCGAGCTGCTCAATCTGAAGGAAGAGCTTCCCTATTCGACGCTGGCCGCGCGAGTCATCGCCAGAGATCCCACAAATTGGTATCGCAGCATCGTGATCAATAAGGGCCAGGACGATGGGATCACCGTGGACATGGGTGTCATGACGCCGACAGGAGCGGTAGGCCGGGTTGTGAAGGTCCAGCGCCAGCTGGCGGTGGTTCTGCTTCTCATCGACCGGAACAACGCAGTCACGGGTCTCGTCCAGCGGACGCGAGATGAAGGAATCGTGGAAGGCACAGAGAAAGGGTTGGCCTGGATCAAATACCTTCCGCTCCTCTCAAACGTTAAAGTGGGGGATATTGTCATTACATCCGGTATGGCCGGAGGTTTTCCCCGCGGACTTCCGATCGGTCGGATTACCCGCATCGAGCGCCGGGAAGCTGAGCTGTTCCTCTCGGCCGAGATCCAGCCGGAGACCGATTTCGGACGCTTGGAAGAAGTCCTGGTCATCACTAGCCCTCGGGAGACCACGAACCTCCCCTCCCTTGTTCCGGTACCCGGCCGTGGCCTGCCATCGGCAAAACGCCCGGAAGACCTTCGATGAAGTACCTCATTTACGCCGCACTCATTGTCCTGCTTGTGCCTTTTCAGGCGGTCCTCTTTAACCAGGTGACGATCTTCGGAGTCCATCCCGACCTTGTTCTGATCGCGGTATGCCTGATCGGGCTGCAGGCCGGCGAGCTGGACGCCATTGTCATCGGTATCGCTTTGGGGTTCACACAGGACCTCTTTTCAGGGAACGCGCATTGGACCAATATCTGGCTGAAGCCATTGCTCGGCCTTATGGCCAGCCTCGCGAGTCACAACGTGATCAACCTGACGCTAGGCTTCTCTTTAGCCCTCCTGCTGGCCCTCTCGATTTTTTCCGGAACGGTCATCTTTTTTTTGAAGTCCTTTCAAAGCCCGGGGGTCGACTTCTTTGCGGCGGCTCAAGGAATTCTGCTGCCGCAGGCGTGTTTCGATGCGGTTCTTGGCGTCGCCATCCTCAAGCTCATACAATTCGCAGCGCCCACGCGCCATCACCTTCCTACCAGCAGCTATGAGTAACGCCCTCACCCAGCATGAAGACTTTCGGCATCTGCAGCGTCGGCTGTTGTTTTTACGGCTCGCGCTCCTCATCGGCCTGTTTCTCCTGTTCTCGCGCATCTGGTACCTTCAGGTGATCAAGGGAGGGTATTACAGTGACCTATCAGAGCAGAATCGGGTGCGCATCGTGCCGATCCGCTCTGCTCGAGGGCTGATCTTCGATCGCCGCGGCGAGCTTCTCGCGAACAACATTCCGAGCTTTAACCTCTACGCGACTCCGGAGGATACGAAGGATCGGGATGGACTTGCGGCCGCTCTTGAGCAGCTGATCGGGCTCCCTCAGGCCGAAACGAAAAAACGCTTTGGGCGGCAGTCGCGCTCTTACATTCCGATTCTGCTCAAGAGCGGCCTTACACTGCGCGAGGCCGCCATCATTGAAGGCCATCGCTTGGATCTGGGCGGGCTGCGTATTCAGGCCGAGTCGCAACGCAACTATCTTCACGGGCTGCTGGCGAGCCATCTTCTGGGATACGTGGGGGAGGTCTCCCCCGAGCAACAGGACGAGCCGGCGTTCACCGATTCGCCGACCGGGAGCATTGTTGGAAAATCCGGCGTCGAAAAGAGCTTTGATCAGATCATCCGCGGAAAGTCCGGCCAGAAAACCGTCGAGGTAGACGCCCGGGGCGCGGAGCGAAAAACTCTCGCGGTCGTCGAACAGACCGCGGGAGACGACTTGTACTTGAGTATCGATTTCACTCTGCAGCGTCTGGCGGAATCCCTTCTCGCGCAGGAGTCAGGGGCAGTCGTGGCGATCGATCCCGCGAACGGGGATGTGCTCGTGCTGGCGAGCCGACCTGGGTACGACCCCAATACTCTCTCTCACGGTCTGTCGGGAGCCGTGTGGGATCAGATTTCCAAGGATGCCCGCCATCCACTGAACAACCGCGCGATTCAAGGCCTCTATCCTCCCGGATCTATCTTCAAGATCATGGTGGCCTCCGCAGCGTTGGAATCATCGAAATGGACCCCCGACACGAAGATTCACTGCACCGGGAGTTTCCCGTTCGGCAACCATGTATTTGGCGATTGGAAAAAAGGTGGCCACGGGGTTGTGGACATGTATCACGGCATCGTGAATTCCTGCGACGTATATTTTTATATGCTGGGAAATCGCTTGGGAATTGATGCGATTGCGCAAGCCGCTCGTCAATACGGGCTAGGCGCGCCGACCGGGATTGAATTGAACGGCGAGCGGGCAGGGATTGTCCCGTCAACGGAATGGAAACAGCGGACCAGAAAAGAGCCCTGGTACCCTGGCGAGACGATTTCCGCTGCTATTGGACAGGGCTATGTGAGTGTCACGCCCTTGCAAATGGCTTCCGCGATGGCCGCAGTCGCAAACGGCGGCGTCCTGTACAAGCCGCGACTGGTGCGCTCGATTCGCGAGCGATCGACGGGCCAATCCCGGGACATTCTGCCGACTGAAAAGTCCATTGTCTCGATGGATAGCGAATCCTTCGCAGTTCTGCATCAAGCCTTGAAGGGCGTGGTGACGGAGGGGACGGGTAAACGCGCGCAATCCAAAATCGTGGACATCGCCGGGAAGACCGGCACGGCTCAGAGCGTGAGCGCCCGCCTGCAGAAAAGCGAAGGCGAGGACGTGCCCAAGCAGTTTCGCGATCACGCCTGGTTCGTCGCGTATGCGCCCGCTGACAATCCCAAAATCGCCTTGGCCGTGATCGTAGAGAATGTCGGCCATGGTGGAACGTTCGCGGCCCCTATCGCGAAGGCCCTGATCGAAGAGTATTTTAAGGACATGGAACCGCATGATCGAAAGCCGTCTGCCGGATAACTTCGAGTTGCGCTTCGCGCTGGTGGCCTTGAGTATCCTGGCGCTCGGGGTACTCTCAATCTATAGCGTCACATCTGATCTCGATCAGGCCGACCGTATCCCGTTCTATACTAAACAGATCATCTGGATCGGCGTCGGGTTCTTCGCGTTTCTGGCGGCCATGGCAGTCGACTATCATCGCCTTGGCCGCTTCGCTTATGTGATTTATGGCATCACCCTGCTGGTGCTGGTCGCCGTCCTGATTGGAGGGCGGTCAAGCCGCGGCGCGCAACGCTGGTTCGCCTTGGGCCCGTTTGCCTTCCAGCCGTCGGAACTCGCCAAATTGGTGCTCGTGGTGGTGCTGGCGAAATATTTCGCGGAGGTGCAGCGCACGGGCTGGCTTCAACTAGTCGTGATCCCCGGCTTAATCACCCTGCCCGGTCTCCTCCTGATCCTGAAACAGCCCGACCTCGGAACGGCCATGAGCTTTATGTTTATCTATCTCTGCGATGGTGTTGATCGGCGGTCTGCATGCCCGGACCTTTGGCCTGGGCCTGCTGTTCACGTCCATGCTGTTTCCATTCATTTGGGAACTCTTCTGGACCTCCCTGCATGATTATCAGCGCGCGCGGATCATGACGTTTTGGGATCCCACCATCGATCCGGCCGGCAAGGGGTATCATACATTGCAGTCGCAGATCGCGATTGGCTCCGGCGGAGTCTGGGGCAAAGGACTGGACGAAGCGACCCAGAGCCGGCTCAAGTTTCTGCCGGAGGGCCATACAGATTTTATCTTTGCGGTGTTTGCTGAGCACTGGGGATTTGTCGGGGTGCTGGTCCTGTTTGTGCTGTTCGCCCTGTTGATCTTCCTGATCGCTGAAATCGCCTTCAAGGCGAAAGATGAGTTCGGGCTGCTGCTCGCGGCCGGGATTCTCGCGATGCTGGGTTTCTGCCTGGTCGTGAATATCGGCATGACCATGGGAGTTTTTCCGATCGTAGGGATTCCGCTTCCGCTGATGAGCTACGGGGGAACGACGACCGTCACCACTATGATGGCCCTAGGGTTGTTATTGAATGTGAAACGACGACGCTTGACCTTGTTCTATTGACGTTCGCCCGCACCATGTCTGCCTATGCGCCCGCTGCCTTAGATGCCACGGGTCATCGGGAGAGACGGTGGCGAAGACCTTTAACCTTTTGTGGGCAAATCGGGTCTAACAGCAAGGGTTCGCCATGAGAGACCCTGCTGGGATTCACGGTTTGCCAAGGAGTGGGCATGGCCACCGAGATCATGATCAACGTCGCGCCGGAAGAGACTCGCGTGGCGGTACTCGACCGGAAGATCCTGACCGACCTGTACATTGACCGGGTCAAACAACGCGACTTTGTCGGAAACGTTTATAAAGGTAAGATCGTGAAAGTCCTGCCGGGGCTGCAGGCAGCCTTTGTCGACATTGGGCAGGATAAGGCGGCTTTCATGCATGTCTCGGAACTCCTCGGTGAGCCGCAGAAATTGGATTTTGATGATCCCCTCGTTGAACTAGAGGACAAAGGTCCGGAGATTCCCAAGACCAAGCGGAGCCATTCACAACCCATCGAAGAGTTGTTGGAAGAAGGTCAAGAGCTGATGGTGCAAGTGACGAAGGGCCCCATCGGAACAAAAGGTTCGAGGGTGACAGCATACATCTCACTGCCCGGCCGCTATCTGGTCTTCATGCCGAGCGTCGACCATATCGGGATTTCCCGACGCATCGAGAATGCTGAAGAGCGGTCACGGCTCCGACAGTTGATGCAAAAGCTGCGCAAGCCGGGGCAGGGCTACATCGTTCGCACCGTGAGCGAAGGCGTGTCGGACGATGAACTGCGCTCCGATGTGGAGTTTCTTCAAGCATCGTGGGAAGAAATTCTCGAGAAGAAACAACGACTCAAGGCGCCTGCCCTGCTACACAGTGACCTGGATCTTGTCTTTCGCACGGTTCGCGACCACTTTACGAAGGACGTGCAGCAGCTGTGGATTGATTCCAAGGCTGACTACGAAGCGATTCGAGAATTCGTCGGACGCTATCTCCCTGAACTTCTGAGCCGCATCCACCTGTATACCAAAGACGAGCCGATCTTCGACCATTTTGACCTGGAGTCGGAGATTTCCAAAGCCATGGCCCGCAAAGTCTGGTTGAAATCCGGCGGTCATATCGTGATCGACCATGCCGAGGCCATGACTGTGATTGACGTCAATACCGGGCGGTTCGTGGGGAAACGCGATCTGGAAGACACGATCGTGCGAACGAATCTGGAGGCGGTCAAGGAAATTGCCTACCAGCTCAAGCTCCGAAGCATCGGAGGGATCATCATCATCGATTTTATCGACATGGAACGCGAGCGAAATCGCGACAAGGTTTTTCAGGCATTAAATGACGCCTTAACGCATGACAAGGCGCGTACGCGCATCCTTCGGGTCTCGGATCTGGGTTTGGTGGAGATGTCCCGCGAGCGCGTCCGCGAGGATCTGTACCGAGCGCTTTCGGAGCCGTGCCACTATTGCGAGGGACGGGCATACACCAAAGATCCTGTGACCATTTGCTACGAGTTGTTTCGCGATATCAGGCGCGTGGGGCCTTCAGACCATGAAACCATGCTGATGATAGGAGCCCACCCCAGTGTAGCAGCCGTGCTCGCGGATGAAGAATCGCATGCTGTCGCAGAGCTCGAGCGGGAGTACCGCGTTAAGATGGTCATCAAACCGGACGCCACGCTGCACATTGAGCAGTATGATATCGTGATGTTGTAAGAAGGGTAATGGCATGCCTCGCAGAGGTGTTCTCGTACTGGCGTCTGAGCGCAGCCGCGAGAACTTGACTGAACGCCGCCCCTTGGCTATCGTGAAGGGATAGCCGCGCAGGATCTTCTCATCCCGGTTTAAGAGCAGGTCCGTAACGACACCGAGCGAGTTCACCGCTCAGGCCACGGGAAAACGAGCGCGTCAGGGGCGAAGGAATCTGTCTTGGCAGATTCCAGGGCGGGTGGGTGCAATGGCGCATCCGGGGCTGGGTGGGTGCAGTGACCCCGCGTCGCTTAAATCCGGGGAAGAAGGCCGCCGCGGCAGAAAGAGCTTGTTGGATGAAGACGATTGAAATCTCCGATGTTCGATACCCCCAGCCGCTACGCAATATCCCTGATCCTCCGACAGTCCTCTATGTCGACGGCGAGCTGGAGTCGACCGACACACTGGCGGTCGCCATTGTAGGCTCCCGCCACGCCACACCTTACGGCATACGGGTCGCTCGAACGCTCGCTGAGGAACTGAGCCTTTTGGGGTTCACGATCGTCAGCGGCATGGCCCGGGGGATCGATCGGGTGGCCCATGAGGGAGCGCTGGCCGCCGGCGGACGAACCCTCGCCGTGCTGGGATGCGGCTTGGACATCGCTTATCCTTCGGACCACACGGATCTTCGGGCCCAAGTCGCCGCGGCTGGAGCCGTGCTCACGGAATTACCGCTTGGATCACCTCCGCTCGCCGCTCATTTTCCGCGGCGCAACCGCATTTTAAGCGGTCTCTCGCTCGGCGTTGTGGTAGTGGAAGCCGCCGAAGGCAGTGGCTCGCTGATCACCGCCAAACTGGCGGCCGAACAAGGCCGAGAGGTGTTCGCCGTGCCGGGACCTATCGATACACCTACCAGCCGGGGCACCCATGCCTTGCTTAAGCAAGGCGCGAAATTAACCGAAACGGTTGACGACATTCTTGAGGAATTGGTGCCGCAGATTCAGCGGCAGACAGACGACAAATCTGCTGCAGGCAGCAGCTCAAACGGCGGCGCGCAAGCGTTTGTTCGACCCGGGGCGCCGAGCACTGTGCGCCTCGCAACGCATCCACCGGGGAGAGGCCGCACGGAGACTGTTCTCTCATCAGACGAGCAGAGAGTGTACGCGGCGGTTACTCGAGAACCGCGGAGCATCGATGAGGTCACAGACCAATCTGCCTTGACCGCATCCACGGTGGCGTGCGCCCTGCTCGCATTGGAACTTAAAGACGCAATACGCCAGACACCCGGGCGCCGATACTACCGATCAAGGTAGAATGGATTCTGTATGGCCAAGTCTCTGATCATCGTCGAGTCCCCCGCGAAGGCCCGGACCATCACCAAATACCTCGGCCGGGGGTATACCGTGATGGCGTCGGTCGGTCACGTCAAAGACCTTCCCAAAAGCAAGCTTGGGGTCGATCTCGAACATGACTTCAAGCCGCATTATGTAACTATAAAGGGCAAAGCGCAGGTCCTGGCGGATATTAAGAAAAAGGCGGACGCTTCGGACAAGGTCTTCCTGGCCCCCGATCCTGACCGCGAAGGGGAGGCAATCGCCTGGCATATAGCCGGAGAAATCAACGGCACACCGAAGGGCAAAACGACGGCGAAAGGCAAAAACCGGAAAGTCTTTCGCGTGTTGTTTAACGAAATCACCCAAGCTGCCGTCAAGCGAGCCCTGCTGTCGCCCGGCGATATTGACATGAATCTTGTCAACGCTCAGCAGGCCCGCCGCGTGTTGGATCGAATCGTCGGCTATCAGGGAAGCCAATTGCTTTGGAAAAAAGTGCGGCGGGGATTGAGCATGGGGCGCGTTCAATCAGTCGCACTCATGCTGGTGTGCGACCGCGAGCGGGAGCGTGAGGCGTTCCGACCTGAGGAATACTGGTCGATAACGGCCACCCTTGCCGGCAAGAATCCGCCACCGTTTGACGCCAAACTGCACAGCATCGACCGTCAAAAAGCTGTGGTTTCCTCGGAAACGCATGCCACCCAGATCGTGCAGGATGTCCATGGCAAGGACTTTCTGGCCGAGGCCATTGAGCGTAAAGAGGAGCGTCGCAATCCCCTCGCCCCGTTTATCACGAGCCGCCTGCAACGGGACGCAGCAAGCAAGTTGCGTTTCAGTTCCAAGAAAACCATGATGCTCGCACAGCAACTCTATGAGGGGATCGACATCGGCAAAGAAGGACCGGTGGGACTGATCACGTACATGCGAACCGACTCGACACGCATCTCAGATGAAGCGGCCGAGGAGGCCCGAGAGCTTATTCGAGCGCGTTTTGGTGACAACTATCTGCCCGCCACCCGCAACGTGTATAAGAACCAAAAGGCCGCGCAAGAGGCTCACGAAGCGATCCGTCCGACATCGGTGCATCGCGATCCAGAGTCGGTGAAACAGTATCTCGAGCGGGACCACTACCAACTCTACAAGCTGATTTGGAACCGTTTCGTCGCGTCTCAAATGGTCCCCGCCGTGCTGGAGGTGACGCGGGTGGACTGTGTTCCACAGGGGACCAAGACACATTACGTCTTCCGCGCCAGCGGCAAGGTGGTCAAATTCCAGGGTCACACTGCGGTGTATCAGGAAGCCAACGAGGCTGAGGTCACAAAAACTCCGGCCACCGACCAGGACACCGAAGACGAGAACGAGCGACAGCTGCCCATGCTCGACCAGGGCGAGCGTTTACGCCTCGTCGCCCAGGAAGGGCAGGCATCACCAGGAGTGTCTCCAAAGCAGCATTTTACCCAGCCCGCACCGCGGTACAACGAGTCGCTCTTAATCAAGGAACTGGAGGAAAAAGGAATCGGGCGCCCTTCGACCTACGCCTCCATCACCTCTACCATTCAGGAACGTCGGTATGTGGAAAAACAGGAAGGCCGCTTGGTGCCGACAGAGACGGGGTTGATTGTGAATGACTATCTCGTCAAAGGCTTTCCCGACATCCTCAACGTCGATTTCACTTCCCAAATGGAAAAGGAACTCGACGAAGTGGAAGAGGGCGAAAAAAACTGGGTGGCGGCGGTTCGCGATTTTTATACCCCGTTTAGCAAGGATATGGAGAAGGCGAAAGACCTTCCGGGCCCGAGGGACGTCGTCCAGCCTCCTACGAATGTCACCTGTGAGAAATGTGGGCGGATGATGGAGATCAAGTGGGGCCGCAACGGCAAGTTCCTCGCGTGCCCTGGCTACCAGGATGATCCCCCCTGCAAAAACACGCAGAACTTTGAAAAGTTGCCGGACGGGACGATCAAGATTGTTGCGAAGAAAGAGATGACGACCGAGGAGAAATGCGAAAAATGCGGCTCGCAAATGGTGATTAAGACCGGCCGCTTTGGAGAGTTCATCGCGTGCTCCGCGTATCCTACGTGCAAGACGACCAAGCCGATTCCCCTCGGCGTCAAATGCCCGCAGGACGGCGGCGATCTTGCGCAAAAGCGCAGCAAGAAGGGGCGTACTTTCTTCGCGTGCACGAATTATCCCACCTGCAAGTTCGCGATCTGGGATCGGCCTGTTCCGAGGCCATGCCCGAAATGCCAGGCGACCTTCCTCGTCGAGAAGTACTCCAAGCAAGCGGGAAACTCCATCGTGTGCCGCGCTGAGGGCTGCGACTACACCGAAGTGTGATAGAATCTCTTCCCGATGAAACAAGACATTGTTATTATCGGCGGCGGCCTGGCGGGGTCCGAAGCAGCCTGGCAAGCAGCCAATCGTGGCGCGCGCGTGACGCTGTATGAGATGCGTCCCAAGGAGCCGACGCCGGCGCACAAGACCGGATTTCTCGCCGAGCTCGTGTGCTCTAATTCGTTGGGCTCCGACGACAGCCTCACGGCGCCGGGCATCCTCAAAGCCGAGATGCGCCTCCTCGGCTCCCTCATCATGAAGATTGCCGATGAAGCGCGGGTCCCCGCAGGGAGCGCGCTGGCGGTGGATCGTGATGTCTTTGCTCAGAAGATTACTCAAGCGCTGGAGAGCCACCCGAACATACGCATTGTCCACGAGCATGTCGCCACGCTCCCGGCTGACGGGATCGTGATTGTTGCAACGGGCCCGCTTACCTCCGATGCTCTCGCCGCCGAGTTGAAGACGTTGACGCGTTCCCAGCATCTGTACTTCTTTGACGCCATAGCTCCTATTGTCGATGCGGAGAGCATCGACCATGATCTGGTCTTTAGGGCTTCTCGCTATGACAAAGGGGACGCGGACTATTTGAACTGTCCCATGACGGAGATTGAGTACGAGGCCTTCTATCAAGCACTGCTCACGGCGGATAAAGTCGTTCCGAAGGAATTTGAAAAAGTGCCGTACTTTGAAGGATGCCTTCCCATCGAGGTGATGGCGGAACGAGGCCGAGATACTATGATGTTCGGCCCGTTGAAACCTGTCGGGCTCACAGATCCGAAAACGCAGGCGCGGCCGTACGCAGTGGTGCAACTTCGAATGGAGAACCAACACGGCACCTGCTATAACCTCGTCGGCTTTCAGACAAAACTTACCTATGGCGCGCAGAAGCGCGTCTTTCGCATGATCCCCGGTCTGGCGAACGTCGAGTTCCTGCGCTACGGAAGCGTCCATCGCAACACCTTCGTCAATGCGCCGGCATTGCTTCAAACGAGCCTGCAACTCAAATATCAGCCACGAGTCTTCATCGCCGGACAACTGGTTGGCGTCGAAGGGTATACGGAAGCAGCCGCCTCCGGGGGCCTTGCGGGGATCAACGCAGCCCGCCTGCTGCAGAACATGGATCCGGTCACCGTCCCCGAGACGACAGGCCACGGCGCACTCCTACATTACATCGTGACCAGCGACCCTCGCCATTTTCAACCGATGAATATGAACTACGGATTATTTCCGCCTTTGGTCAGCCGAATCCGTGACAAACGGGAGCGCCAGAGCCAGATCGCTCGCCGTGCGCTGGAGGACTTTTCGACATGGATGCAGCGGTCCGGTCTTTCCTGACATACCTTCAGACTGAACGAAGGGCGTCGCCGCATACGCTTCGTAACTATGGCCAAGATCTCGGCCAACTACTGGCCTTTCTCCGCCATGAGCAGATCGGGACGCCCGCGCAGCGTGCAACCGTTCACCATCCGCAGCTTCATGGCGCTTCGCGCCAACAAGGGAGACGGCAAAGCTACGAGGAGCCGCAAGCTCTCGGCGATCCGGAGTCTGTTTAGATACCTTTGTCGCGAAGATGCGATTACGCGAAATCCGGCTGAAGCCATATCCGGGCCGAAACTGGATCGCAAACTGCCGCAGGTCTTGACCGCGGACGATGCGAAGCGACTGATGGATTATCCACGTCGCCCCCGGTCACTGCGAGACCAGGCCTTGTTAGAGACCCTATATTCTTCCGGGGCTCGAGTTTCAGAGCTTGTGAACCTTGATCTCAAGGATATCGACCTTGATGAGGGCGTCGCCACAGTGCTGGGCAAGGGCCGCAAGGAGCGGATCGTTCCGCTGGGGCGGCCGGCGGTCCTTGCGCTGAAAGCGTACGTCCGCTCGCTCCCAACGTCTGTATCACGCGCTGAAGGCTCCCATGACAAAACGCGTGCTCCGCTGTTCCGCAATCGTCGCGGAGGGCGTCTGACAGTTCGCAGCGTGGAGCGACTTGTGGCCAACGCCGTGCGTGACCTAGTCAACTTTCCGAGGGTCACTCCCCACGGCCTCCGCCACTCCTTTGCGACTCATCTCCTGGATGGGGGCGTGGACCTGCGGGCGATCCAGGAATTGTTAGGGCACGCGTCCTTGTCAACGACCCAGCGCTACACACATGTGGCCTTCGATCGGATCCTGGAAACCTATGACAAAGCGCACCCCCGAGCGCACGCTCGAGCCATATCCTGATGCCCATTATCCGCTCGACGAGCGTTCTCTGCGTGCGCCGCGACGAGCATGTGGCCATGGGCTGCGACGGCCAAGTCACCGTCGGCACGACGGTCATGAAGCACAACGCAAAGAAGCTGCGGCGCATGTATAATGATTCAGTACTCGCGGGATTCGCCGGCGCCACCGCCGATGCCTTCACGCTATTCGAAAAGTTCGACGCGAAACTTCAGGAATACCGAGGAAACCTGACCCGCGCAGCCGTGGAACTCGCAAAGGATTGGCGGACGGACCGAATTCTGAGACGGCTCGAGGCGCTTCTGGCGGTGGCCGATAAGACGACTTCATTAATAATCTCAGGCACCGGGGACGTGATCGAACCGGAGGACGGCATCCTTGCGATCGGATCGGGCGGTCCCTACGCGCTGGCGTCAGCCAGAGCCTTGCTGGGCCATTCGACGCTGGACGCACGGACCCTGGTGGAAGAGTCCCTGCGGATCGCCGGAGGCATTGACATTTATACGAACATTGAAATCACTGTCGAAGAGCTGACTGCGCCGAAATAGCCTATCCATGACGTTAGACAACAACGACGGACACCGAATGGAAAACTTAACGCCCCGGCAGATCGTTGATGAACTGGACCGATACGTCATCGGTCAGCGCGACGCCAAGCGAATGGTTGCCATCGCGCTTCGCACACGCTGGCGGCGTCAGAGGCTGCCTGACCACCTCCGCGATGAGGTGATTCCCAAGAACATTATCATGATCGGCCCCACAGGCGTCGGAAAGACGGAAATCTCGCGTCGTTTAGCGAAGTTGACCCAGGCGCCTTTCATCAAAGTCGAGGCCTCCAAGTTCACCGAGGTTGGATATGTCGGTAGGGATTGCGAGTCCATGGTCAGAGATCTCGTGGAACAGGCCGTCAGTATGGCAAAGACCGAGTACGGGCAGCGCATTCAGAAGAAGGCCGAGACTCAGGCGGAGGAACGGTTGCTCGACCTGCTGCTGCCCCCGGCCGGCGCCAAGGTAGGAATCTTCGACGATGCACGCAGCACTGCGCCCTATTGAAGGGTACGAAAACACCAGGTCCAAGCTACGCCTCCAACTATACGACGGGAAATTGGATACGCGCACCGTTGAAATCGAAGTCAAAGACAAATCGACGGTTCCCATCGGCGTCATCTCGAACATCGGCGGCATGGAGCAGATTCAGGACCAGCTTCAGGAAATGCTGGGAGGCATGTTTCCCGCCAAGAAAAAGCGCCGCATGGTCAAAGTGCCGGAAGCGCGCGAGCTTCTGATTCAGGAAGAAGCGCAGAAGCTGATCGATATGGAAGCCGTGGTCAAGGAAGCGATCGCAAAGACCGAGCAAAACGGCATCATCTTCCTGGACGAGATCGATAAGATCGCCGGTCGCGAACGCAGCCTCGGCCCGGACGTGTCGCGCGAAGGGGTCCAGCGCGATCTGCTCCCGATCGTCGAAGGCTCCACGGTGACAACCAAATATGGGCCTGTGAAGACGGACCACATTCTTTTCATAGCAGCCGGGGCCTTCCATGTCGCCAAACCCTCCGATCTGATTCCCGAGCTCCAAGGTCGCTTTCCCATCCGTGTCGAACTGAGCCCCCTGACGAAGGAAGATTTTATCCGCATCCTTACGGAGCCCCAGAACGCCTTGATCAAGCAGTACACCGGCGCTCCTCGAGACGGAAGGGATTACGCTGGATTTCACCGCCGACGCGCTCGAGGAAATCGCGGCCACTGCAGTCCTGGTGAACGAACGTTCCGAGAATATCGGCGCCCGACGGTTGTTTACCATCATGGAACGGCTCCTCGAAGAAATCTCCTTTGAGGCGCCGACACTCACCGAGAAAAAAATCCGGATTGACGCCGACGCCGTGAAAGCTCGGTTAAAGGACATCGTCAAGGACGAGGACCTGAGCCGGTTTATTCTATAGGACGGTCGATGGACAAGCTGATCAAAAAAGCGAACGTGCTCGTCGAAGCCCTCCCCTACATTCGGGCCTTCGCCGGAAAAACGATCGTCATTAAATACGGCGGCAAAGCGATGACGGACCCAAGGTTGAAGGAGGGCTTTGCCACAGACGTGGTCCTGTTGAAGTACGTGGGTTTAAACCCGGTTGTGGTCCACGGCGGCGGTCCGCAAATTGATCAGATGCTGAAGCGACTCGCCATCGAGCCGAAGTTTCGGCAGGGAGTACGCGTGACAGACGAGGCCACTATGGAAGTGGTTGAAATGGTGCTCGGCGGCGCGATCAATAAAGAGATAGCGGCGCTGATCAGTCGCCATGGGATCAAGGCGGTCGGTCTCAGCGGCAAAGACGGCGGGTTGATTATGGCGAAACCCTTTACCCGAGCTGAGTGGATGAAGAAGCTCGGGACCGACCTGGGGGGACTGGAGGCACATGAAGATTATGGGCTCGTCGGCGATGTGCAACACATCGATCCCACGCTGTTGCTTACGCTGCAGGCAAGCCACGTCGTCCCGGTCATTGCCCCGATGGGCCTGAGTAAAGACGGGCTGACCTACAATATCAACGCCGATCTCGTCGCCGGCGCAGTGGCCAGCGCTCTCATGGCTGAAAAACTGGTGCTTCTCACCGACGTGCGCGGCATCAAAGACGAAGAGGGCAGACATATCTCGACTCTTGCGCGTAAGGATGTGGCGCGTATGGTTAAAAAGGGGACGATCAGTGAGGGCATGCTGCCGAAGGTCCAAGCGTGCCTGGGCGCGCTCGAGGCCGGCGTCAAGAAAACGCACGTGATCGACGGCCGGATTCCGCACGCGATCCTGTTGGAGATTTTTACGGATAAGGGTATCGGCACCGAAATCGTCAATTAGCCAAGAACGTTCTTTCACCCTCTCCCCGCGGGCCCGGCGTGATGATGATAGCGAAGACAACTGCTGCGCCAGAAGTTGCCGCGCGCGTCAGAAGGTTCGCGGTCCGTCTGACCATCGGTTTCATTGTTGCCGCCAACGCGCTCTTCCTATCAGCCCTCTGGGTCAGTGGACTCGACCTCGATCAGGTCTTCGGGGAGCGGGACCTCTTCGATCCCGTGCAGGATGTCTGCTTGCGAATGGCGTGGTACCGACCCCAAGGTGAACAGGATCCAGTCCGTCTGTGCAAAGAATGGATCAATCTGAAGGACGCTTCCGGGCAGGTGCACAAGTTTTCCAAGGATGTGCCGATTACCAAAGGGGCTGACGGAAAATTTTACCTGCATCCGTCTACCGCAGGCGATGGTCGCATCATCGCGCTGTTGATCTTCGTGATCGTCGTCGTCGTCGTCGGAATGTGGGCCGAGCGAGTCCTGATCGCGCGCTACCGGGCACGCCTCGTGGCCGGCAAGCCTGAATGAAAACCCCACGGCATCCGGTATGCCCCGTGATTCTCGCACACGGCGGAGCGGGCCCGCGGCCTCTGACACGGAGACAGCACGAATGTCTTCGGCTGGCGCTCGCCACCGGCAGCACGGTGCTGCATCGCGGGGGGCCCGCCATTGACGCTGTTGAAGAGGCTATCCGCATCCTTGAATCCTCCGGGATCTTCAATGCCGGCGCCGGCTCCCGGTTGCAACTAGACGGCGTGCGGCGCATGGATGCAGCGCTCATGGAGGGACGAGACTTGCGGGCCGGCGCGGTCGCCGGGATCGAGCAGGTTTGTCACCCGATCAGCGCGGCCCGCCTGGTGATGAACAAGACCTCGCACGTCCTGATCGCCGGCCCTCCCGCAACACGCTTGGCTCGGCACTTCAAGCTCGAGCGTCAAGCCGCGCCGACGCAGACGCAACGCAGGAGCATCCGCGCGGTCGCTCGGGCCCTCGGCAGACAGCGGGATACGGTGAAACTATATGCGGAAATGCTTCGGGAGGAGACTGTTGGGGCTGTGGCGCTTGACCGTCGCGGCGATCTCGCCGCCGGCGCCTCGACCGGCGGGATCGCCTTTATGTTGCCGGGCCGGGTGGGGGACACGCCTTTGATCGGCTGCGGAGTGTATGCCGACAACGAGAAAGGCGCGGTATCCATGACAGGCGTCGGCGAAAGTATTGTGCGTTTGACCCTGGCCAAGGACATCGTGGACCGATTAGGTCCTGATGAAAGGATCGCCTCCGCGGTTCGCCGGGCACTCAATCTGCTGGTCAGACGCTTTGCGGCGCCCCATGAGACGTCGGCAGGAGCGCTCGTCCTCGCACGCACTGGTCACTTCGCCATCCGTCATACATCGCCATATATGGCGGGGGGCCACTTGGCCGGCAAAGGGCCGGCTGTCGTGGCAGACCGGTTTCCGTAGCCATTGCACCCTCCATTGCACCCGCCCAGCCCCGGCGCTGCCAAGACAGCGCCTTGTCCCGTGGCCTAGAATCGTATTTCACCCACCCGCCCCAAGCCATTTGACCCATTGCATTTGAGGAGCAATGGGTGCCCCGCCAGGCTTTTGTCCCGTGGGACAGATTTCTTTTCCCCTTACACCCGCCCAGCCCTGGAGGCTGCCAAGACAGCCTCTTCTTTCCCATTGCACCCGCCCAGCCCTGGAGTTCCATTTCACCCGCCACACCCCGGCCCCGCCGAGACAGGGCCTTGACCCCTGGACAGCCTCCTTTTCCCCTAGCGACCTTTTTTCCAGAAGAAATAGACGGGAATGCCAAGCAGCACCACCAACAACCCCGGCCAGGTGTATTGGGGCTTGTATCGCAGCAACTGAATCTCAATAAAGCCCGCAAGGAGCAGGTAAATAATCGGAAGAACCGGAAATCCGGGCGCACGGTACGACATCTTGGGACCTGGCCTGCGCCGAACAGCAAAGACACCTATCATGGTCATCATGTAGAACAACATGACTGTGAAAATGAGAAAATCCAACAGTTGCCCGTAAGTCCCTGATACGCAAAGCAGCGAAGCCCATACTCCCTGGAGCATTAAGGCGACGCCGGGGACGCCATGGCGATTCACAGCACCAACGTTTCGGAAAAATACCCCGTCACGGGCCATCGCGTAGTACACCCGCGCCCCGGCGAGAATCAGGCCATTGTTACAGCCAAATGTGGAAATCATCACGGCGACTGCCATGATGATGGCGCCGGTTGAGCCAAGAACGACTTCCGCAGCGGCGATACTGACACGATCCTCTGCGGCGTATTCGATCCCGCGACCTATGACCGTCGTGGCATCGGGCGACCCACGCAGAGGCAAAATACTCAGATAAGCCACATTCACAAGAAGGTACAGGAGCATGACGATTCCGGCACCCAAGGCCAACGCCTTCGGCAATGTACGCTCCGCGTTCTTTACCTCTCCGGCAACGAAGGTCACATTGTTCCAGGCATCCGCGGCAAACAGCGACCCTACCATCGCAATCGCGATCATGGTCATGAGCGCCATCCATTCAATTTCGGATCCGGTTCCGAGGGGTCCCCAAAAGTCTACGCGGTTGGCCCGCAGGGCGGCAGGGTTGGCAAAGATGATTCCCAGAAGAACCATGCCGGCTAACGCAGCCGTTTTCGTGTAGGTGAAGAGGTTTTGCACGAGGGCGCCCAAGCGGACACCCTGGAGATTGACCCAGGTCAAGACGACGATTGAGAGAATCGCAAGGAGGTTTTGGGTGTTGAGGCCGATGCTATAGGGGCCCAATTCTCCAAGCTTCCAAATCCACACTTCGGAGGAAAACCACGGTACGACCACTCCTGCGAATTTCGCAAAGGCCACGGCGACTGCTGCGATCGTGGCGGTCTGAATGACCAATAACATCGACCAGCCGTACACAAAGCCCGAGAGCGGCCCGAAGCATTCCCGCAGATAGACGTATTGTCCACCGGAATGAGGCATGGACGCCGCCAGTTCCCCATAGTAAGCCGCGGCGATGACGGTCATGAGGCCGGTCACGAGCCAGACCACCAGCAACAATCCCGGGCTTTTCACCTGGCGGGCAATGTCTGCCGAGACGATGAAGATTCCGGAGCCCACCATGGACCCGACCACGAGGGCGATCGCCTCGCGTAGGCCCAGGACGCGCCTCAGATGGCCGGAGTCGCGTTGTACGTTTAGAGAGTCAGATGGAGTGGCATCGCTCACGAATCAGACCACCCCCTAGTGCGATCACGCATCAAACCAGGTATACTTTCGGCCATGGTGGCATTGCGCAATCACGAAAAGATGAAGGATCTTTGGCCTCCGCAATTCGAGATGCCTCATGGATTTTGGGACACCTACCATCCCGGCGGCGAATGGGGTATTTTGCACGAAGTGAAATGGATTGAGCCGAACCGTAAAGGCGAACTGCCTTTCCTGAAGATGATGGTCAGATGGAATGATGTGGACTTCCGGGCGGTGTTCAGCAGCGATGACACGGCGTTCTTGAAAGGTCTGTATGAGACGTTGCGGGCTCGAGGAGTAGGAAAATCACTAGAGGACGTGGGCAATTTGATAATCGACGTCTAGTCTTTTCTCCGCTGATGGGAGCGGTGTTGATAGGCATACGTGAGCACGATACCAAGGACGGCAACCGCAACACCGAATATCATATATCCGATGTCATCCATCACAACACCTCGCAAACCTGCTTACGAGCGTAGCACAGTCAACCCTGATCGGGATACCCCCAAAAACAATTGGTAACAGTCTTGACCTCCGGAGCACCTGATGACCCCGACCGCCGAAAGCTTTGTGGACTCCTTGATCGGCGAACTCACTCGCCATCCAGTCAATAGCAATCCATTCTTTCAGACCTTCCTCGACCAGCGCCTGACCCAACTTCAACTCGAGCAGTGGCTGATCCAGTACCATTATTTCTGCAAACACTTCGTCAAAGTGCTCGAAGGGCTCCTGTATCGAACACCGGTCGAGGAACTGGAGATGCGTGTACAACTTGCGAAAACCCTCGACTCCGAGCTTGGAAGTGGACGAAGCGAACAGGCCCATATACGGTTGCTTGAGCGTTTCGCCGGCGCCATCGGTCTACGCGAAGCCGATCTTCGGCAAAGTACGCCTCTGCCAGCCGTCGAAGAATACCTCGGCGTCCTACATCGACTCTTCTTGGAAGAGGACTACCTCGCCGCATTGGGGGCGGAGCTTGCAGTAGAAGTCACTGCTGCCGCCGAATTCCGGTACTTTCACCCAGGATTGCTGCAATATCATCGCTTCGCTTCCGATGATCTTGTGTTCTTTGAGCTTCATCTTACAGCGGAGGATGATCACGCCCATTGGCTGGCTGATGCGGTCCGCAAAACAACCAAATCGCAGTCGGATCTTGAACGTGTCGCGGCCAGCGCCCGAACCACAGCCGATGCCTGGCAGCGCTTTTGGGAGGGGATGCATCGCGCAGTCTTTCAGGACACGAGCCTCTGCGGGCGCCCATGGAACAGCTGACGTTAACTCAGGACATTTTGGCCCAACGTGTCTGGCGCATGCCGGACATGGTGGTCTATCAGCATGCCTATGAAGAATGGTGGCTGGCGCCTCTTGATGATGCCATGCCGCTCGTCAAGATCAACCGCGTCGGCGCGAACCTTCTGGCCGCAATGGACGGTCAAACAACCGTGGCCTCGTTACTTGCGAAGTTCGGCAACCGGGTCTGCGGGCCCAATGGCGCGACAGGGCGCGCCTGCTTGGAATGTTGGTCCCTCCCCGCTTATTCCCTCTGCTATTTCGGAACTGAACCGCCCATGAAAGACCGTGGCGATGCTCGCTGGGATCTCCTACTGTTAAAGATTCGAGAGGGATGGCAGGGCCGCACCGAATTGGAGCCCGAAGGCCACCTCGCAGAGTTTCATGTGCATGAAATTGCATCTTCCGAAGGACATTTTGAAACGGTCGAGACTACTGTGTCTCACCTCTTTCGCGAGCCGACGGAAGCCCTCGGAGGCTTGACGTATGGCCGCCTGCTGGCAAGGACTCTCAAGAAGTTGGGCTGGTGGTCCCCAAAACCGCTGACGATTCTTGAGGTCGGTGGCGGCCTGGGTTATGTGGCACGTGAACTCGCAGCTGGACTCACGGCCGGGGAACGGCAAGAAACACGCTATCTGCTGGTGGATATCACTCGCCCATTCCTTCAATCACAGCTGACGCTTGCTCGTGAAGGCGGATGGATTGCGGCGGCCGCCCAGGCAAATGGGGAAGCCCTGCCCCTCAAAGACGCGAGCATCGATTTGATCATTGATAACGAAAACCTGGCCGACATGACCGCCGTGCGGCTTAGCCGGCAAGAGCTCACCTCCGGCATAGCCACGACGGCCGTCCACCAGGAAGCCCTTGGATGGATTCGCAAGTTAAATCTCCCCTTCGGCGACGATGTTCCCTCGGAGTTCATCTTTAATCTTGGACCGCTTCGTTTCTTGGAGGAGGTCTGGCGGGTATTGAGACCCGGCGGTCGCGCACTACTCGTCGAGTTCGGGATCGAACATGGCTTTTCTGCTCCGGTCAAGCTGCCCGGACACACGGAATATGAGGTGCAATTCTCCCATTTACGCGAAGCCGCCCGCTGGCTTGGTTTTCAGGAAAGGTATGGGCCGTTACCACAGTTTCTCAGCATCAAACCGGACACTCGGGTCCTATGTACAGGCGCAGCATACGCGATCCGGCGCTTTTGTGAGTCAGTGGGAAAGTCGTTTGCGATTCGAGCCTACACCGAATCAGAGCTCAATGGGGCGCTCGGCGAGATGGGAACGAAACTCGTCGGCCACCACTACCATGACATCAGTGATCCTGCCTGGTTCGGTCTGTGGGACTTTAAGGTCCTATTGCTAGAGAAGCCTGGACGATCGGCAAAGCCGGTTACCGCGGTTCGCGAAGTCAAAGGCTTTCGCTGGGGCGGCATGCGATAGGCTCGCTGATCAAGAGCGGGGCCTGTCGCCGAGCCACCCTGACGTGCTCGCTCCCGCCGCCCAAGTCGCTGCGCTCCGCCAGGGTCCCGCTCGGCGCCACCCGCCCGAAACAGTTCTCGCTAAAGTGAAAAGCGGACAGGCACTTCTGAAGCCTGTCCGCTTTTGAATCAGCCACCTGACGTGCTCTCGCTCCGCTGGAGAGGGGTCCTGCCGCCGAGTACCTCCGCCGGCTTCCCGAAAGGATGCAGCCCGCGGAGGGCCTCCACTTAGTATCTGCGCGGCCAGTTACATTTTAATGGAGCTACTTCTGTTGCCAATTACATCGCTCAGAGCAGATTCTCCACCAGCGAACACTCAAAAGGAAAAAAACTAAGCCGGATCGGAATCGGGTTCGCGGACTGGTTTCGGGCTGGGGAGCTGAACCGGGCGCGCCACCCCGTGATAGGTGTATTGTTGTCTTTGGGGATTGGAGAAAAATCTGGGACAGATTTGTGGTTGTGGAGCCTACGCGCCCTGCCGCACAGCTCGCGTATCCTTGATAGTGACGTTTGGATTGAGATTAGGAGAAGGAATAGGCAAGTTCCTCTCCTTCATCAGAGCCAGATGCTCTTTTACACCGATACGAGCCTTCTCTAGGCAATCTTCGATAGATTTCCCCGTCCCCGTAAAGCCTTCGAGGTCCGGTGAATAAAAGGCGAAGAAGTGCGGATCGTCAGTTGCTTCGATGACTAACGAATAGTTCAAATTGAGCATATCATGTCTCTCTTTTCAGCCCAGCAGCCTTTAGAATCGCCTGACAGGTGCCCGTAGGCACTTCCTTGGCACCATGATAGTCAATTCTAATGAGTCGGTCGAGCCCTGGCTTTGAATAATACCTGATTGATCCCTTTTCTTTCACTAGTTCGAACCCGTTTCCTTCCAGCAGTCTTAGCAACTCGTTGAATTTCACAGGGGTTTCTCCTTCCCCCTTAGACCAACGAACGATGAAAAGGGTAAGTGGGTTACAGATGCGGCTGAATCGGAATAAGTGCAGTGAGAACGATCGGCATGATCAGCCGCACGACAGGGGAGAGGGAAGTGGGGACTATGGCAGAAGTGCGATGATTCGCACAGGACCTCCCGATCCGCCCTTGATTTTCATGGGCAGGGCGATCACGGTTGCTCCCGTCGCAGGCAGCCGCTCTAGACTCGCAACATTCTCAAGGCCGTAAACATTCGCTCCGTTCAAAATCTGATGGACGAGAAAATCTCTGGAAGGGCCGTGGTCGATGCTCGGTGTGTCAATCCCAACACCATCGATCCTTCGTTCCGTGATTAGAAACTCGGCTGCCTCTTTGGAAAATCCGGGGAAATGGAGAGTCTCAGGATCGCCGGGTGTCACGCTGCCGAAATACTTCACCTTGTCCGGCCAATATCGTCCCCATCCGGAATGCATAAGCACAATAGCGCCGATCGGAATTCGTCCGTGCCGCGATTCCCATGTTTTCAGATCTTCCGCAGAAAGCCTGTAGTCCCGGTCCTTGGCCACTGCGTCCCGTACATCAATTACCACCGCGGGTGCCACCAAGCGATAGAGCGGGATCTTATCGAGGGTGTGCTGACCTTTACCGAAGTGTATAGGAGCGTCGATGTGCGTCCCGCCGTGCTCGGACATGCAAAAGCTTCCGGCAGCATACCAGTAGCCTCCGGCCGCCATTCCCCAAGCTGTTTCCTCCCATTCAAACGGCTTGTTGTTCGGCCAGAAGATCGTCTGCTCATCATAGGAATAGGTCAGATCGATCAGGTTGCGCTCATCAATTTGGGCGCTGACCCGCCCAGAGACCGCAAGCAGCACGCACAGGACAAGAAGTACGATTCTCAGCATGGCGATCCTCGCTCCATCGTTTTCGATAGAATGATTCTGCAACAAAACACAAAGCGAGTCTAGCCGGCTCCGCAGAGCTGAGTACGGGTGTGAAAGTGGCTGAGTGGGGAAATAGAGAGCGGGGATAGGCTGGGTAGCCTCCCAGAGATGATACGGGTTGTGAGCAGCCGTTCGGAAGAAAGCAACGGAACCGGAGCGCTGCCACAGCCGACGTTGCGCACCCGAAGGCTTCCGAGCTTTCGAACGAAAAAGACTCTATTCTAGCTGGCCTGTGGGGCAGCCCCTTTCTTGGAGCGCTTCAGCGCCTCGTTGATTGCGTTGATCAACTCCATGACATCAAAGGGCTTCAGCAAGTGGCATGCGGCGCCAAAACGGATTCCGTCCATTGCTGATTGCAGCGTGCCATATCCGGTAATAATGATGACCTCTACATCTTCATGCTGGTGCTTCATATCCTTCAAGAATTCCATCCCATGACGGCCGCCCAATTTCAAATCAAGAATCACCAGATCAATCTTGTGATCCTGAAGGAGATCGGTAGCACCCTCCGCGCTTTCGGCAAGGTACAGATTATAGAAAGGGCGCAAAATGACCTTGTAGGCTGCCCGCGGGCCTGGTTCGTCCTCCACAATAAGAATCGTTGGCTTTGCGGGGTCGAACCGGGTCGTTATTTCCTCCTGCTCATCCCTGTCCAGTTTAATTACGTCGCGATCCATGTCTCCTCCCTTGTTGATATGTTGTTAATAACGCTGTTAATACATTGTGCTCAGTCTGTTCATACCCTGTGGTCAACGAGGCTAGTCAAGATTAAGCAACCAGCGTGCCTTGGACCCCCGAAAGTTGGGGGTAAGACTCTAATTTAGGTATTTTCCTATATTCGGGAAGGATTTATGACGGTTCCAGGCTGTCTCGTCAAGTGGTTTTTTTGCAAGAAGGAATAGCTCAGCTCCGTCAAAAACTTGACGAAGTGACATGTACTTGACTATTGCTAAGTGATTTTAGTTACGATTATAGTCGCGCGTGTCCACCCCTGTATACGTCATTTATCCTAGGTAGTTTTATCCAAGAGGTAGACACCGGAACGTAGGAAAGCCGTGGTCATTCAACCAAGGACTACTGCGGTGGAAAGCGCGAGATCGTCACCGGAGCATAGGTGAGCCGTGGTCCTTCCACACTTAAATGACAGATGGAGTGCTTTAGCCAGTTCGCATCGTCGCGCTCCGGAAAATCACGCCGATAGTGTGCCCCGCGAGATTCCTGCCGTGCCAATCCCCCCGCAATGGCAGTCTCTGCGAGTTCCACTAGAGAATTAAGCTCCAAGGCTGTCACGAGATCGCTGTTGAAAATTTTCCCATGATCCTCCAATCGGACGCGGCGCGCGCGCACCTTGAGTTCCTTCATATGGTCCAACGCCGCCGCCATCTTATCCTTGGTCCGAACGAGTCCAAGACGCTGCGTGAGCGTCCTTCCGAGTTCCTCTCGGACTTGCCATGGCCGCTCCGGCCCCTCGTTCTTAAACAGATGTGCGATCCGCCCCTCTTCACTACGAAGGACCCCCATATCGGTAGTCGGGTCCTGGGCGTTGGCCGCATACTCGGCACTGCGAAGTCCAGACCGCCTGCCGAAAACTATAGTCTCCAGCAACGAATTGCCCCCAAGACGGTTTGCTCCATGAATGCTCACGCAAGCACATTCTCCCGCGGCGAAGAGCCCTGGCATGTCAGTCTCGCCCCAGTTGTTGGTCTTGATTCCGCCCATGGCGTAATGCGCCCCCGGTTGGACCGGGATCGGGCTCTCAACAGGATCGACGCCGGCAAAATCGAGGGCTAGTTGCCGAATCTGTGGCAGTCGCTCCAGTATTCTTTCCCGTCCCAGATGTCGCAGATCAAGGAGAATACAGTCGTCGACCCCCCGCCCTTCGGCAATCTCAGTGGCGATCGCCAGCGACACAGTGGACCGGGTCGCCAGTTCCATCTGCTGGGGGGCGTATCTTTCCATGAAGCGCTCGCCAAGCGTGTTCACCAGATACGCACCTTCACCACGCGCGCCTTCTGAGATGAGAATGCCAGTATCCTTGAGCGTCGTGGGATGAAACTGGATGAACTCCATGTCCATGAGGGCCACCCCGGCCCGATAGGCCATGCTCATCCCGTCGCCGGTGTTGATAACGGCATTCGTGCTCGTAAGATAGATCCGGCCGCAGCCACCAGTCGCTAGGATCACTGCCTTTGCGCCGATCGCGTGCAGGCTGCCGTTCAATACGTCCCAGGCAACGAGGCCGCGGCAGATTCCCTCCTCTACAACTAATGCCGTCACGTGCCATTCCTCGTAGACATGGATGTCGCGTTTCATCAATTGTTCATACATCGCGTGCAAAATGGCGTGGCCGGTGCGGTCGGCAGCGTAACAGGTCCGGGGGAACCCCGCACCGCCGAACGGACGCTGCGCAATGTGACCAGCGGCGTCGCGGCTAAAGATGACGCCCATCCGTTCCAGTTCCAAAATGTCCGAAGGCGCCTCTCGGCACATCGCTTCGATGCCGTCCTGATCGCCCAGCCATAGTCCGCCTTTGGCGGTGTCGTACGCGTGACTTTCCCATGAATCATCGGGCCCCAGTGCTGCATTGATACCTCCCTGGGCGGCTACCGAATGGCTCCGTACCGGATGAACTTTTGAGACGATTGCCACGTCAAAACCAGAGGGAACCGCCACCGCAGCCCGCATTCCGGCAAGGCCCCCCCCGACAATCACGATGTCATGAATTTTCTCAAACGATCCCATGGCCCATTACCTTTGAGTGTTTGTGACCCAAGATGATACCGTAGGCGGGTCGCTTCCGACCTTGTTCTGAAGCAGGGAGCGTGTTAACCTCCTTCATGCAACTGTTCCTTTCACAAAGGCATTTTTCATGAGTATTCCCAATCTTTTCAAGCCTACTGATACCTTTGTCCATCGCCACATTGGCGCCACGGATGACGACATTCATCAAATGCTGTCAACCCTGGGCCTCTCATCGCTCGATGCATTGATCGACGCAACGCTGCCCTCGGATATTCGCCTCCGACGTCCCCTGACACTGGGGCCGCACCGTGGAGAACACGAAGTCCTCGCGCGGTTACGCGCTCTTGCGGCACAGAACAAGGTATGTCGCTCATTTATCGGCATGGGTTACTATGACTGCATCACTCCGCCCGTCGTTCAGCGCAATGTCTTGGAAAATCCGGGTTGGTATACGCAGTATACCCCGTATCAAGCGGAGATCGCGCAAGGGCGTCTCGAAGCGTTGCTGACCTTTCAGACTATGATCGCTGACCTGACCGGCCTGCCCCTCTCCAATGCCTCACTATTGGATGAAGCCACCGCGGCAGCCGAGGCTATGCACATGTGTCAGGCGATGGCTCCAGGCAAAACCAGATTCCTCGCCGGCGCGGATTGTCATCCGCAGACACTGGCGGTGCTTCAAACGCATGCCGACCCGTTGGGCATTCGCTTGGAAATCGTGGATGTCACCGCGATCGATTTTGCCGGTGGGGATGTTTGCGGGCTCCTCTTGCAATACCCTTCCACCGGCGGCAGCGTATGCGACTACACCACGGTCATCGATCGCGCTCATGCCGCCGGCGCGCTGGCCGTCGTCGCGACGGATCTCCTTGCGCTGACGATGCTGCGGCCGCCTGGAGAATTCGACGCTGATATCGCGGTAGGTTCCAGCCAGCGTTTCGGTGTGCCGCTCGGATTTGGAGGACCCCATGCGGGCTTCATGGCCACGAAGGATGCCTACAAGCGCCAATTGCCGGGCCGGATTGTCGGCATGTCCAAAGATTCTTCGGGAAAACCGGCCCTGCGGCTCGCCCTTCAGACGCGTGAGCAACATATCCGACGCGATAAGGCCACGAGCAATATCTGTACGGCCCAGGTACTACTTGCAGTCATGGCCGCCATGTACGCCGTCTACCATGGCCCCGAGGGGCTTCGCCGGATTGCCGAGCGCGTTCACGGTCTGGCCTGCGTTCTCGCCGAAGGCCTGCGCCGCCTTGGCCATGCTTGTGGAAACGAACCGTTTTTCGACACCCTGCAAGTACAGGCACTGGCCGGCTCACCAGAGGCCATTATCAATAAGGCTCATAAAAACGGGATAAATCTACGACGGTTCGATGATGGGTCATTCGGCGTTTCGTTGGACGAGGCCACGACCGTCTCGGAGGTGCAAGCGCTCTTCGAAATCTTTGCCGCGGACCGCCCTTTTGATTTCACCGTGGAAAGCCTCTCCGGACGCGAGCATGTGCCCTTGCCGATTCCCTCGACGCTCACCCGCACCAGCGAATACCTCACGCATCCGGTGTTCAATCGATATCACTCCGAGCATGAAATGCTCCGCTATATCCACCGGCTCCAAGCGAGAGACCTTTCGTTGATCCATTCGATGATCCCGCTCGGTTCCTGCACCATGAAGCTCAATGCCACTGTTGAAATGCTTCCGCTCACCTGGCGCGAGTTCAGCCGCCTCCATCCATTCGTCCCGAAGGATCAGAGCCGTGGCTATCAGGCGCTTTTTACGCAGCTTGAAAGCTGGCTCGCGGAGATCACCGGTTTTGCGGCAGTGTCGTTACAACCGAATGCCGGATCACAGGGTGAATATGCCGGTTTGATGGTCATCCGGAGCTATCACCGGCGCAGAGGCCAACCACAACGCGACGTCTGCTTGATACCCACGTCTGCACATGGAACGAATCCCGCGAGCGCGGTCATTGCGGGAATGAAGGTCGTCGCGGTTGCGTGCGACGAAGGCGGCAATATCAACCTTCGGGATCTGGAGGCCAAAGCGATACAACATCGGGACAAGCTTGCCGCTTTGATGATCACCTACCCCTCGACACACGGAGTCTTCGAAGAAGACATCCGGCGCGTCTGTGAGATCGCGCATGAGCACGGGGCTCAGGTGTACATGGACGGAGCAAATATGAATGCGCAGGTGGGATTGTGCCGGCCGGGAGACATCGGCGCCGACGTCTGCCATCTCAATCTACACAAGACATTTTGCATCCCGCATGGCGGTGGGGGGCCCGGCATGGGGCCGATAGGAGTCGCCGCTCACCTTGCACAGTTTCTTCCCGGCCATCCGGTTACAAACCTCGGCGGGAAAGACTCGATCGGACCGGTTGCTGCCGCTCCCTATGGCAGCCCCAGCATCTTAACGATCTCCTGGGTCTATATCGCGCTAATGGGCGCCGACGGCCTGACCAAAGCGACCAAGGTCGCAATTCTCAACGCCAACTATATGGCTCGCCGCCTGGAGAAATATTACCCTGTGCTCTATACCGGCAAGAGTGGCTTTGTGGCGCACGAATTCATTCTGGACGCTCGGCAGTTCAAGGAGAGCACCGGTGTGGAAGTGAACGACATCGCCAAGCGACTCATGGACTACGGTTTTCATGCGCCGACGATGTCGTTTCCGGTGCCGGGGACGCTCATGATCGAACCGACCGAGAGCGAGTCAAAGGCGGAGATGGATCGTTTCTGCGAGGCCATGATTGCAATCCGTGGCGAAATCCAGGAGATCGCAGAGGGACGCAGACCTAAGGACGATAATGTGCTGAAGAACTCACCGCACACGGCCGAGGTCGTGACGGCCTCCGATTGGAAGCACCCCTACAGCCGCGAGCAAGCCGCTTTTCCTGCGGCCTACCTCCGCGATTACAAATTCTGGCCCTTTGTGGGACGCATCGATAACGCCTACGGCGATCGGAATCTCATCTGCACCTGCCCACCCATGGATTCTTATTCGGCCTGAGATCACTTCGGGTCGTGCCACCGCACAGCCCTGAGGCGCCCGCTCCGCGATGCGCAAGCAAGTCGCTGGCGCTCTCAGGGCATGTCCGGAGTTACTGTCAAACGCGTTCTTGCGGGCCTCACTCGTGGGGCAAAGCGGGAAGCCGGAGGGATTCTGAGCGCAGCACTGTCATTCTGGGAATAGCGAAGAACCTGACTTGACGGGTCCTGTCACCGACCTGCCCAGCCTTGCTCGCACTCCGCGATGCGCAAGCAAGTCGTGCTGCGCTCTGGCTGGGTCCCGATCGGTGCCACCCGTCAAAGACAAGTTCTCGCTGGGCTCATTTCGTGGAGCAAAGCGGGAGTCGAAGGGGACGGGCTCTTTTGACGAATGGCGCCTTGTCCCCTTTTGTTGTGCACCGCGAAGCGCAAGCAAGTCGTGCTGCGCTCCGCCATGAGGAAAGGGGCGCGTCGGGGGGCGGGCTGGGTGCAATGGTGGGTGCTACGAGAAAAAGCGCTCGTCTTAGCAGCCTCGGAGCGGGCGGGTGCAATGGCGTCCGCGCTGAAAGGAGATTTTTCAGTGGATCTCGGGCGCCGTAGAACTTCCCTCCAGAGCGATCACCGCCATCAAGATCGCTGATCGCGTGCGGGCGCGCGTTTTGTTCATAAGCTTTCGGATGTGTTCCTTAACCGCCTGCTCGCCGATTTGCATGGCGTTGGCGATTTCTTTATTCGTCCAGCCCTTGAAGAGATGCTGCAGCACCTCGGTATCGCGTTCGGTAAACATGAACCGTTGCTGCGCCGCTCGAAGCAGGGCAGTGGGGTGCCGCCGACTCTCCTCGATCAGCACTAAAATCCGCCCTTGTTCAGGATTGTTGGGATCAGGCAAACCGATGCCCCAGATAAGCACCGGGGTATCCGGATGGGGGACCACCTGTCTCACCTGCAAATCCTGAGCGTGCACGGACTTTTTGGCCGTCTTCATCAGTTGCGCCACTTTGCTGCAGACATCCAAGACAGCAGGCGGCAACAGGCCTCGCGCTGTTTTCATCCCCTGCGCATGGTTGATCACCGCGCATAGTTCCAGGGAATGTTGATCCTTATAGATGAGCTCCAGGGAGGATGTCAGAAATAGTACGCCGGGACCCACCCTCTTGGTGGCAATTTCCTGGCACGCTACGCCGGAAAGATGATCGGATCTGGGAAACATTGAGAGCGCGTGATCAGGCAGCACTTCAAGCGCGATCGTATTCATTGGGCATCTCTATAAAGCTGCTTCGTGCCAGCCCCGTACCGGGCCGGCAATCCTAGCTGAAGGAGGTCCACTGCACTATCGACACCCCAACACCGCATTAAGTTTCTTGAGCCTCGAGCGCCTTGACGAGGTTTTCAGAATCATCTTCGACGATCAGAATCTCTTTACGTGTGGTGGTGGCGACTACCATATCTACGGAAGATAGAACGCAAAGGATGGGCCAAAATCTGAGAGCTATTGTCCAGCAGAGAAATATTGATTTACATGCGCTTATGTGGCGTTACCGCAGCCACAACAGACTGAAGACGGCAGCGAGTCTATAACTTTTACACCCCTTTTGTGTAAAAGTTACACGTTAGTTGGTGAGCTCCTCGGCGAGGATCATGGCCTTATCCGCCAGAGTGGACGCGCGGGCGAAATCTTTGACCTGCATCGCCTTCTTGGCCTTCACGAGAAAACTCTTGATCGTGAGATAGGTTTCCTCCTGTTCCAGAGTTAATTTCTTTTGATCCACTTGGTTTGCCATTTGTTCGGCGCGCGCGATTCGCACGCCGGCTTCTTGCGCCATCCGGTTTCCCTTCACCTTTGAGTCCGGCAACAACACCGGGGAAGGCTTTGGTGCGGGGGGGGGCTTCGAAGCGGCACAGCCGAAGACAGGCGCTCCGAGCATAATGAGAAAACCAAGAACAAGGAACCGGCTCATGGCAGTCGCACCACCATCGTGGAGCCCTGACCTACCTCCGACTGCACCATAATCTCCCCGTCATGGAGTTGAATGATGCGGTAGACCATCGACAGGCCGATCCCGTTCCCATCGGCCTTCGTCGTGTAGTAGAGCTTGAAAATCTTGTCTCTGTCTTCTGGTGGGATGCCGACCCCTTCATCGCCGATGCTGACTTTGACTGAATCGTCCTCCAGACGTTCGGTCCGCACAGTCACGCTGCCCCCGCCGGGCATGGCCTGACATGCGTTCAACAGGATGTTTAGAAAGGCCTGGTGCAGCAGATCCTCGTCCGCGGTTATCATGGGAAGCGTTTCATCCAGCTCGCCCAGGAAGCGCACGCCTTTGGGCTCCCATTGGGTTGCCAACGAAGCGAGAGTGCGGTTGAGGAGCGCATTGAGATCCACGGGCTTCAGCGCCAGCTCCTGAGGACGGACAAATTTGAGAAAGCCCTGGACAACCCTGTCCAGCCGTTTGATCTCGTTCTCGATAACCGCCACGTTTTGTTGCACCTCCAGCTGTCCTGCGTCGACGGGCATCTCCAACTTTTCCTTCAACAGCTCCAGATGGATCATCATGGCGTTCAGCGGATTTTTCACTTCGTGCGCAATGCCGGAGGTAAGCTGTCCCAACGCCGTCAACTTCGCTGAATAGTGGATGAGGGACTGGACCGTCTTGATCGACTCCATATCCTTCAGGAGTACGACCGCGCCGAGCAGTTTCCCCTCGTCTCTCATCAAAAATATGGACGCCAGTACCTGTTTTGTCCGGCCGTTTTTCGGCAACCGAAGCGTCGCGTTCCGCACGCTCGTGTCGTCTGCAAAAGACTGATGGAGAAAGCCCCGCAGCGGATCGGCAGGTCCCAGCAGATCAAGCAGGGGCCGGCCCACGGCCGCCTCGATCTCCTTGCCAAGCAAGGCCTGCGTGGCCCTGTTGCAAAACAGAATCTTGCGCTCCTGGTTCAAAAAGATGATCGCATCCTCGAGCTGGTCTACGACCTGCTGGAAGTGTCCCTTGTCTCCCAGGGTCTTGAGGCGGTCCGACTGTATCTCTTGTCCAAGGAGGAGGAGGTGAGACGCAAGCTCTTTATATTCGTCTTCCATTTGGTCCGTCGCATCCGTGAGACTGCTGAACTCCCCACGCCGGAGCCGATCGATCTCCTGAACCAACCGGCGGATCGGCCGCCGGGCCAGGTTGGCAAAACCGAACGCGACAAACCACGCAATCGGAAGGAAAGCGCCGGCCAGGACCAGACTTTTTTTTGCGGAGTTTTCCAGCTCTTTGCGAAGCAGCCGGGACGCGGCGCCCAGTTTGATGCTGCCGAAGGCCTCGCCGTTGAGCGTCAACGGCATGACTGCCTCATAGATCTTCGGGCCGGTGTAGAGCATCAAAAAGCGGTTTAGGACATTTCTATCCAGCAGTTCCTGAAGCGAGGGACGCTCGGCCGTTCGCTCGCCTTCCCGCGATTGATCACTATGGAGCAGGACCTTCCCTTCGCGGTCTACGATAACGGCATAGAGGAGGTGCGGCGAGTATGTCACGCTGGCCTCAACCAACGTTCTCAGTTCTTGATCGCGGCGCAGCGCTGTCAATGGAGATCTTTGAGCGCCGCGGGCAAGTGCCCGGCTGCTTTGAGCGTAGATCTGCTTGGCAATGAGCTCGTCCTGTCGCATGACCTCCTTCAGCTCGATTCGCGAGAGTTCGGAGAGATGGAGCAAGGTCGCAGCCGTGACCGCCAGGAACGTGACGAAGCTGACGGCGAACGCCTCTTTGACTTTCAACCCGAGCCGCATACTAGCGACGGAACCGCTCCAGTTTATTATGAAGCGTCTTGAGGCTGATCCCCAAGACTTCCGCGGTCTTGGTCTTGTTGTTCTTCAAGGCCGCAAGCGTTGAGAGAATCAGGCTTTGCTCCGCCTGCTCGACGGTCGTGCCGGCAGGAAAACTGCATTCTGTTCCGGACTGCGCGATTGTGTTGTGTCGCAGATCGGTCGGAAGATGCTCAGGGGCAATCAGGCGGCCCTCACATGTGATGGACGCCCGCTCGATGACGTTCCGAAGTTCTCTCACATTGCCGGGCCAGGAATGCGCCATCAAAAGCTGTAAGGCGGCATCGTCGGCGCCTTTGATGTGCTTGTCGTATTTCGCGTTGAATTCTTCGAGGAACGCCTCGATGAGCAGAGGAATATCCTCCTTCCGTTGCCGGAGCGGCGGGAGCGACACGCTGAAGACATTAAGCCGGTAGTACAAATCTTCGCGCAGCTGTCCTTCCTTGATGGCCCGGTCCAGCGCCCTGTTCGTCGCGGCGATGACGCGCGCATCCACCCAGACTTCCGTCTTCGCCCCAATACGCCGCAGCATCCCGTCCTGAAGGATACGCAGAAACTTCGCCTGGGTGCCCGGGCTCATCTCGGCGATTTCATCCAGAAAGATGGTGCCCTCATGGGCCAGTTCAAAACAGCCGATCCTCTTCTCGAGCGCCCCGGTGAACGCGCCTTTTTCATGACCAAAAATCTCGCTCTCCAGGAGGGTTTCGGGGATCGCCGAGCAATTAACCGCGACGAAGGGACCGGACCGGCGGGGCGAGAGTTCGTGCAGACGGCGGGCCACCAACTCCTTTCCGGTCCCGCTTTCTCCCAGGATCAACACTGCTGCGGACGTTGGAGCCGCCAACTCAATGAGGCGATACACTTCCTGGATTGCGGCGCTCTTGCCGATCAGCCTGCCCATTCCCCATACGGTCTTGAGCCGCTGTCTGAGCAGACTCAGCTCGAGAAGCGCCTCCGCTTTTTCCAACGCCTTCCGGACAAGCACCTTCAAGCGCGGGATATCTACGGGTTTGGTGAGGTAGTCGTAGGCGCCATGCTTCATCGCTGCGACCGCGGACTCGATCGTTCCCTGGCCGGTCAACAGAATGACGGAGGCGAACGGAAACTCTTCTTGAAGAGCTTTTAACAGCGCCAGTCCATCGGAACCCGGCATGACAATGTCGGTGATCACGACGGCAGGCCTGAATCCTCTGGCCTTTTCGAGCGCTTTGGAGCCGTCCTCCGCGTCTTCCACCTCATAGCCTGCGTGTGTCAATAATGAGCGTAGGCCGGTCCGGGAGGCTTCCTCGTCATCCACGATCAGGATTCGGTGTGCCATGTTGCCCCGCCAGCCAGTATAATCCTAAGAACGCTCTTCATGGCGCCGCCATTTGGGCTATCCATTCTCCAAAAGGCGGTCCCCCCTTTTCTGACACCATCCTCAGCGCAGCGCTAGTTATCCAGGTAGGCATGGAGTCAAGGAAAACATCCTGAGTCCTTACATTTCTTGGCGGAATTTCGCGGCGAGGCGGAGTGCAACAAAGGCACTACTTGCAGGAGCTTCGCCGACGTCGCGAACAGCGCTGTCTTTCTTTTCAGCGTGCCCAACGGTTTTGCGATCGACTCCGAGGCCGGCTATGGCTATGTGAGCCGTCTGTCGTCCACTGCGCCATCTCCCATGCCGGAACCGGCCGCGTTCTTGCTCCTGGGGTCCGGGCTGGTGGGCCTGCTGGCTCTGCGACGACGGAGGTGAGATCGGTTACCCGCGGCTGTAGAGGGGACAGGCTCCATTTCCGAATGGTGCCTGTCCCCATAATAAATCGCTTGCCGGAATGGGTTCAGGCACCTTTTTCGAAGACTAAAATGGAGCCAGACCCCGCTGTTAGATCGCCGCAGCTTTAATCCTATTTCAGTCTGGCGCGGATGAGGTCGCTAATCACCTTGCCATCCACGGGCTGGCCGGCAAGTTGCGCCATTACCGCCTTCATGACTTTGCCCATGTCTTTTGCTGACTCGGCGTTAGTTTCACGCATCGCATCCGCAATCAACTGAGCAATCTCTTCCCCAGACAGAGCCCGTGGCAGGTAGCTTTCGACGATCACAATTTCCTTCAGTTCCTTCTCAGCCAACTCGGGACGGTTCGCCGTTCGATACTGGTCGGCCGCATCCTTGCGCTGCTTGACCATCGTCGTCAAGACCCTGTTCATCTCCGCTTCGTCTAACGGTTTGTTCAATTCGATTTCTTTGTTAAAGAGTGCGGCCTTCATCATGCGTATCGTATCCATACGCAGCTGGTCTTTGGCCTTCATGGCCTGCTTTAGGTCTTCGGATAGTCGATCGTTCAGAGACATATGGTCAAGTGACTTTAGCATCTTTCATACAGTAAAATCTTAACCGAAGGCGATGTCACGTCTTATGAGGATGGTGTCATGGCAAAAATAAAGTGGATGCAATCACTACTCGTAACGGGGCTTTTCGTTGGCGCATCTTTACTTCCCGGCTGTGCGTCGCCTGCTCCTGAAACTTCCGATCCGAGCAGTCGGGAAATCAAGAGCGAGTCCGATCGGACGTTTGAGAGGATGAAACAGGAAGAACGCGAGCGCGCCAACGCCAAGGTGCGGGACGGGACGCCAACCCCTAGTCCGGGATCGACCCGGTAGTGCGGTTGATCTCTCCGTGCAGCGTTGGCGAGATAAACCAGAGCGCGCCTTCATTCTGCGTCCGGTTGTAATTCAACATGATCATCATCTTCTCCCCGTGCCAGACTACTTGGGCAAGGATTCTGCGTTCATTGCCGGGAAGCTTTCCGTAATGCGCTTCGACCCAGCTCAGCAGTCTGTCACGATTCTCGCGCCCCTCATACGTCAATTGCACGCTTTCGAGTAGCCCATCCGCAAAACGGTACCGCACTTTTTTCAGCGGCACCGCGTCCAGCATTAATACTTCGTCAGGATCTTCGTACACAGTGACTTCGTTGACGAATTCTGTGCTGAACTTGCCGACCTCCCTGAGCAGACCGTAACTGGTAACCGGCGTCTCCAGTTGGTAGCCATTGAACCCATTGCGACCACCATCGAGTTCTCGCGCTTGAGGATCGCCTGACAAGGCCACCGCAACGAGAACGAACGGCAGGTTCCACCGCATCATCAAGGAAACTGCTCGCGCAGATACGCCATTTGTAGACCCACAATCGTTTTGCCGTCCCGGATGGTCCCGTCATTGATCTGTGCTATTGCTTTCGCCAAAGGTAATTCGATGATCTCTATGACTTCGTCATGGTCTAGATTCTGTGTGCCTATACTCAGGCCTGTGCCTTTGTAGATGTGAATCACTTCGTCGGTGAAACCCGGTGTCGTCAGGATGCTCGCCAGCAGTTCGAGAGAAGCTACTTTGTAGCCGATCTCTTCCTGCAATTCGCGCTCCGCGCAGACCTTCGGATCCTCCCCCAAATGCAATTTTCCGGCCGGAATCTCATATATATAGCCGGCCGCCGCGTGACGGAACTGACGGATCAAGATCACGGTTCCATCCTCCTTGATCGGAACGACCGCCGCCGCACCGGGATGATGGATCATCTCCAACTCGATCGTGGCGCCATTCGGCAGCGTGACCGTATCGATATCCAGCGTGACTACTCGGCCCTTAAAAATACGCTTTGTTTCTATTATCAAGACTCAATCCCTTCGCTGCGCTCGTCATCCTGGACCCATTCGCTTGTCATCCTGAACCTCGGCTGTCGTGCTGAACCCTTCGCTGTCATCCTGAAT
This sequence comes from Nitrospirota bacterium, assembly GCA_963788195.1. Classification (GTDB taxonomy): domain Bacteria; phylum Nitrospirota; class Nitrospiria; order Nitrospirales; family NS-4; genus NS-11. Next base: position 55,223 of record CAWBGA010000002.1, on the reverse strand, counting down.
CCTTCGCTTGTCATCCTGAACGAAGTGAAGGATCTCAATTGCTCGCTCAGGAGAAACTCCGTGAAGGGGATCTCAATTCGAGGCTCACGCTAAACTCCGTGAAGAACATGCATAGACCCGAGATTCTTCGCTTCGCTCAGAATGACAACAGCCCTCCGCTCAGAATGACGACAATTCTACTTCCGTTTATAAAATGGCGGCGCCACCACGATCGCGGCATGGGCGCGTCCCCGGATATCGATGAGCAAAGGGGTTCCGAGGCTGCTGAACTCAGGAGGCACGTACCCTAAACCAATGCCCTTCTGGAGTCGGGGCGATAAATTTCCACTGGTTACGACCCCTATTTCCTGCAGGCTCTGCCCTTGAGACGTGATTTTCATTCCGTGTCGGGGGACCCCTTTCTGGATCAACTCAAAACCCACGAGCTTGCGCAGGACGCCTTTTTCTTTTTGCCGTAGAAGCGACGACCTGCCGAGGAAGTCCCCCTTCGTAAAATCGACCGCCCACTCCGCGCTCGCTTCGAGTGGAGTCGTGTTTTCATCGATGTCACTGCCGTAAAGAAGATACCCAACTTCAAGCCGAAGCAGGTCCCGGGCTCCCAGACCGCAGGGTCTGATGCCGAGGCTCTCCCCTGCCTCGAGCAAGCCCGCCCAGATGATGCCGGACGACTGAGAAGGGACATAGAGTTCATAGCCGACTTCACCGGTATACCCGGTGCGCGAGATGATGCAGTTGATCTTGAAGACCTCTGCTTGAACACACTGTCGAGGCTTGAGCATATCCGGAACACTTGGACAGACGACCCGGAGAACCCCTTCGGAATGCGGCCCTTGCAACGCAATTTGAGCCAGGTCATGGCTCTCGTCGCTCAGCCGTATGTCTCCCTGCGGCGACTTGGTGTAAAGCCACGAAATGATCTTCTCGCGATTGGAGGCATTGACACAGAGTAGGAATCGCCGCTCCTCAAGCCTATAGACAAATATGTCGTCCTTGATGCCGCCTTCTTGATTGCAGATCATCGAATACTGCGCGGAGCCCACAGCGAGCTTCATGATATTGTTGGTGGTCACCTGTTGAAGGAAAGAAACCGCGTCGCGCCCTTCGACCATAACCCGGCCCATATGACTGACATCGAACACGCCGACCGCAGCTCGAACCGCCTGATATTCCTCAACAACACCTTGATACTGGATCGGCATCTCCCACTCATTGAAGTCGACGAGTTTCGCGTTCAACTTCCTGTGATGCTCAATGAGCGGGGTGCGCTTCATCCGTCTTAAGTGGCTCCTGAAAGTGAGTTTCGTCTGGGGAGAATCCAGGCAGGAGTCTATCCAAGGCCAGACAGGCTGTCAATCGAACACCTGCATGCGCTTGATCTCCTTCCCTCTGCAACGGTATGGTGCCGGCCGGAGGACGCGGTGGGCAAGAGCTATACACAGCTGATAGAACTTGCGAATGCCTGTGGACCATCGCAAATTCTCCTAGCTGCCAATGCTTGCGATGTCTTCACGGCAATCGGGAAGGAAAGACTTTCTCTCAAAAATATTGCCCGCCGGTGCCAAGTAGATGCCGAAGGCCTGCACCTTGTACTGGATGCGCTGGTCAGCCTAGGTATTCTGAATCGCGATCGGAGGGGCTATCGCAATACGGCGCTCGGCCGCCGCTATCTCGACCGGCGCAGCCCCGAGTCTCTCACGAACCTGCTGTGGCTGTTCGCTCACCATTGGCACGACTGGACGAAGCTGCCTGCGGCACTGCGTAAGGGTCGATTGGGCTGGGCGCCCATCACGGCTACCCCGAAATTCCGCCGGCAATTCTCCTGGGCCATGCACGAGCGAAGTTATGTCCTTGCCGGGCCGACCGTAGAGGCCATGCGCCTTGGATCATCCGCCGCACGTTTTCTGGATCTTGCGGGCGGTCCCGGGTCCTATGCCATAGCGTTGGCAAAACGCTATCCGCAATTGCATGGCGTCATCATAGATCAGACCACTGCGGTAGCCAGGAGATTGATCCGCGAGCACGGCTTGAATGGCCGGCTCAAGGTCAAAGCCGGTGACATTTTCAACGATGACCTCGGTGGCGGGTACGACACCGTGCTGTGCTCTAATGTCATTCATGTTTTTAACGAGGACGAGAACCGGAAGCTTTTGCGACGAGCGGCGCAGGCGCTCCGCACGGGCGGGAAGCTCTTCATCGTCGAATTCTTCCTGGAGGCGAGCCGGACAGCTCCTGCCAGAAGCGCTGTCTTTTCGGTCATGATGTACCTCTATACCGCGACCGGCCGGTGTTATAGCTGGACCGAAGTGGAGGGCTGGCTGAGGCCCCTGGGGTATGGACGATTCAAGCGCCACCGAATTACACCGGTCATCGGAGTGTTGGAAGCGACAAAGCTCTAAGGTTTCGAAGACCTCATTTCTTCTCCTGTTTTTCATGCCTGTCAAACCGTGCAAGCAATTCGCCGCTGCTAGACGTAAGCTCCAGGGATTCGCCTTCGACCATCCATGTGGCTGCCGCTTCCAGGACTTTTAGGAATGCCTGTTCCTGCTCCATCCTCTCCGGACATACCTTTCTCGTGGCCGTCACTCTGCTAAACTGTATACCTGCTTCCGTCGGCCTCGTAATGGCCGCGCAGACGGTTGCAGCCTCCAAAGCCTTCCATCATATTTTCCTGAGGCAGCAGTCGGATATAAACCTGTGAGTTACCCACCTCAGGGAGAATCGCACGATCGCGAAGGCGGATCAGTTTCCAACGAATGTTCTCAATCTGTGCCTTACTAGATTGACTGGTTCGCGGTTTGTCCCACGTAGGCAGTTCAGACGCTCCGTAGGCGTCTATTGTAAACATGCCGCCGCCTCCGGGGTCACCACCAAATGGTATCGGATTACCGTTAATTACGGATGAAAATAAAATGGTGATTATTTGCAAACGCCTCACTGAGTTTTAATCTTCTGGTTGACCCAGTCCACATACTTGGCCACGCGGGTGTACACGCCCGGTTTCCCCGCCCGCGCGCAGCCCTCCCCCCAACTCACAATGCCCGCGAGAACATATTTCCCTCCAATTTTTTCCACGACCATAGGACCTCCGCTATCTCCTTGGCAAGAATCTACACCTCCGGCCGGGGGAGCGGCGCATATCATTTTGTCGGTGATCTGGCCGTTATAGGCATCTGTGGCGTTACACTTCTGCCGGTCGACAATCGGAACCTGGGCCTTCTGTAACTTTGGAGAGACGTCACCATTTTCTTTGGTATAGCCCCAACCGCTGATGGTTACGACTGCATCAGGCTTAAGGGTCGATTCTTCGACCTTCTTGCTCATAAGGGATATCGGCTGCATGGTAGCCTGGCCGGCAAGCTTTACCAATGCGATATCGTTATCGTTGGTCGCGGGGTTATATCTGGGATGGACTATAATCTTAGTGACGTCGACTTTCGTTCCACCTATGTTTAAGTCATCAGTTCCCGTCACAACTTTGACCTGGGCAGGAGAGGTTCCCCCGTCCAGGCAATGTGCAGCCGTCACGACCCAGTCGGGTTTAATCAAAGATCCGCCGCAAAAGTGCCCAGTCAGGTTCGAAGGTGCTTGCGCCGCTTCAATAGAGACCTGCCAGGTAAATTCTGAGATACTCGCATCAGTCCCACCGACGATCTTTGGTGTCGGCTGGAAACCCTCTAGGTGTCCGCTCCCTTTAGAGGCCTTTAATGCATCAACAAGTGGCACCGACCCTTTGGTTTTTAAGTCCTGCTTCGCCTTTTTATACGCTTCCTTATCGACCGGCTTCGCCGCATGAACATGAATCGCGACAAGCAACAAAGCTGCGAGTACCCACAAATGATTTTTTCATGTCATCTCCTTCCGTTCGAATGTCGCCCTGTGCCAGCGTAGTGGCCAGGTCGGAAGAGTATCGGTGAATCGATATTTCCAGGTCAACTGTCTGCGGCCAAGGTCGATGGCGCTTCTCCATTTGTCGTGAGCTAGTCTACCTAGTAAATATTAAACACGTAATACTTAAGATCTATATACAAAAACAACTGTGATTTATACAAAAGAGAGGTTCCTATACATGGGTATGTGAGATGCGCGCTCGAAGCCCACCTACCTGTCCTGCCTTCCTGACCTGTACTCCTGTCATGTTCGGCAACTTCACCTCATAGCCAAGGAGTGGATGATGCGATCACAAAATTGGCACAAAAGCGTTTTTGTAACTTTAGGATTTCTACTCATGTTCGCGGCGATGACTGTGATTCCGTCGCGGGCGGCTGAACCCTCGGCCGAGGGGGTCGCCAAGGCCGAAGGGGTCGTCATGAAGGAAAACACTGACGTGCAAAGGGATAGCTCTGCCGAGCAATGGACGGAAGAGCGCCTGAAGAGCGCGAAGCCCTTGGACCTTCCCATTTCAAAGAAGCGGTATCAAGAACAGACGACACGAGAGAGCAGAGCCGCCGAGACCCAGGAGCGCAAGGCAGGAGACGGCAAACCGCCTTCTGTCAAAGTGGCACCCAAGGAGGCTTCTAAACCCGAGGGATCTGTTAAGAAAGATACCCCACCCCGAGGCGCTGCCAGTGAGAAAGACGATGTCGCGCCTGGGAACCGACAGGCCAAGGCAGAAAAGCAACAGAGCCAGGACCAGATGAGCAGTAAGATAGATTCAGGGATGCAGGGCACGAAGGCAGAAGACCAGCCCATGTCGGAAAACCTGCCCAGAAGCTCGCCCGAAGCTGCACTCGGTATTCCGGTCCCAAAGGATATCGGTACCGAAAAAGCGCCGTTCAGTAGTTCGCGGCTGATCCCCGACAGCGCCCGGCTGGCCTATCCCTATAGCACCGCGGGGAAACTGTTTTTCACTCAACCAGGAGTGGGGGATTTCATCTGTTCTGCTTCCGTCCTTCGACCGCGTGTGATACTCACAGCAGGGCATTGTGTTCATAAGGGAAGCGGGGGAGTGAATGGGTTTTACCAGAATTTTCTCTTTATTCCGGCATTTGAAGCCGGGGCGGCCACTCCGGCACCTTTTCAGGCCTGGAACTGGCGATTCGTCGTGACCCCGACGGTGTGGGCGACAGGAAATGGCGCAGTTCCTAATGCGGCGGACTTTGCCATCATCGAACTGGAGGAGCGGCCGTTTGGTGGCACATTAAGGAAAATCGGAGACGTCACCGGATATTTGGGATGGCAAACCAATAGCCTGGATCCAAACCATACGAATAAACTCGGGTATCCGGCGAATTTCGACGCCGCGGGTAAAATGCACCAGGTGAATTCCCAGCATCATCGCGATATTGCGCCCAATAACGTCGAGTACGGATCGGATATGGAAGGAGGCTCGAGCGGCGGCCCATGGGTCCAGAATTTTGGGATTCCTGCTCAGGGGCAAGCGGGAGGGTTGAACCCGGGATTCAACCGACTAGTGGGGGTCACATCCTATGGGTATACCTCTCCGGATCCTAAAGTTCAGGGCAGCGCAATCCTCGACAACAATTTTATACTGATTCTCAACGCCGCCTGCAGCCACAAGGCAGGGAACTGTTAGGGAGCAGGGATTCTCATCAGACGCGCTAGTGCCTCCACTAGCGCGTCTATGCACCCGCGCGGCCTTGCTGAAGGACACTTTATCGTTTTGAAAATGGCGTTGGCTAGGCGGGAGGGCGCTGCATCTGCGCGAGCGGACGAAATCTGCCAACGGACTTGTGCCGCAACAACATCCACCCCACGTTGTTGAAGACCTCGTAGATCGGCCTGAATTCTTCTAAGAGTCGTGCATTCGGCAACTGCTGATCATCAAGGTGGGCCTCCTTTCGAATCAGTTCGAAGATTTCCTTCAGGCTTCGCTCCCCGTCAAGGTGCCTGAAGATCTGCTTGGTGTAGGGGCCCGGCATAAACTCAATGGTCGCATCGAATAACGGTCCCTTGACATTGATTTGCTGCCCGGGGCGTTTTTCGATGGCGTCGGCGATGTTCTCCGGTTCATATAAAAAATAGAAGGGGACATTACGCAATTCCTCGAGCGCCGCGACCGTGTCTTTTTGCGGGGCGACATAACAGTTGTGCACAATCAGATCGCCCGCAATCAATTCCGCGATAGCCTGCTGTTTCTTCTTCGGAAACTGGCCGAGCCGTGACAGAAGCCTGTCGTCGCGGATATAGCTCTCGGGCATATATTTCGATCGCCCACGCTCGATCAGATCTATGAGTTCAAGGCCCTCTGTTTCCACCAAATCATAGATCTCCTCCACCGTAAAGGGACGGTCCTGCGCATGTAAGAACACGTCGTAGACGCCGGCGTCGCCGAATTCCTTGTGGTCTCCGATCAAATCCTCTCCGCGTTTAAACCAATTGCTCTTCGGCAGGGACTGTAACACCGCCTTCGCATTATCAAGCTTGGCCTGAGGCAACTCCTGATTTGCATTGATCATGCGCAGTAACTCCTGCACCTGATAGACGCCCGTGCGACCGTACTTGCCATACAGCATGATCATCATTGCGCCCTGATCACTGAGCACGGCACGCAGCGCCCGGAGGCCCGCCGCCGGACTTTCCAAGTGATGCAGCACCCCAGCGCAATTGATGTAATCAAACCGGCCTACTGCAAGAGTGGGAAGATCTAGAACCGACTGCTGAAGCCAGCTAATATTCGTGAGCCTGCGGACCTCAGCGCGGCGCCTGGCGATCGCTATGCTGCGCGCGCTGATGTCCAGATGCACGATTTCGGCGTGGCGGTTATACCGCAGTTGCTCCGCCAGGAATATTGTCTGATCACCCGTCCCGCCGCCGGCGACAAGCACGCGAAATGGCCCTGAGAAATTCTGCTTGCCCTTGAAGCAGTAGAAGTTGATCACCTCGAGAAAATCGTGCCAGCTATTTTCAAGCCGTACTCTCTCGTCCTCCGGATTTCGAAGGGGATACGGATAGGCTTCGTACTGTTCTCTTACCGGCTCAAGGTAATTGGCCTTCTCCATCGGGCTCTACTCCTGATCCACTCGACTACCCGTCTCTGCGGTCGGCCGCAGGGACCCAATCCTGTCATGATACGCCTGCACATGACGCTTGACGCGCACGAGCAACTGCGGTGGGAGTGGCGACGTTAAGATATCGCGGCTCATACTGAAAGGCCTCTCGAACTTTCGAATCCCCAGAACCGCACGAGCCACACCCCATACGAGATTTTCAATCCACTTGGAGGCGACCACCTGATCGAGATAATCATACAGCACCGGACGCTCCCGGATTGCCCCTCGAAAGGCTGCCTTAATCTCTTGTATGAGCCCCTCCTCTTTCTCAGTCCGCTGGTAGACGCCTTCCATAATATGGTTCAGGGACACAAAGTCCTGGAGGTCGAACCGCACGTCCACGTCTTTGGTCTCTTGCTTGTAGGCTGCCCAATCGGTTGTATGGTACAGCCGCGTCAGGAGCTCAAGAAAATCGGCCACCATGATTTCCTCGTAGGTCTCAAACTCGCGTGAGAGACGGACCTTCACAAAGGTGCGGTTGTCATAGGTATGGTGAGGAAAATAATACGTCTGCGACAACTCGACCAAGCCTCCTGACGGATCACGCTTAGGATTCCGGTACTGCCATTCCTCCGGCACAATCAGCCCCTCCTGGGCGAGCCGACTTTTGTAGAGCGGCATAAATGTGTCGAAGAACGGACCACCATCCTCATGCAACGGCGTAGATGGGAGGCTTCCGATGCCTAAGGTCAAGCGCGCGAATTTCATTCTCGTATAGCCTTCCTCATTGACGACGAAATTGAAGCCGCCCCACGGGCCAATGTCAAAGAATGTCTCGATTCCCTTTAAAGCCAAACTGTCTTCCGTTTCCCTTGTGAGTTGCCGCCACATATGGATCAGACTGCCAATATGGACATGCCTGTCGCGAAACAGCGGCGGCCAGGTTTTTTCAAGGTCCGGACGGACTCGTGCCTGGTATTTGAGTACTTCCCACTCGACGGCATCGGCCAACGTGGCAGAGCGGAACTTCACCTTACGCAGATCGGCCTCGCAGAGAGGACTCACCGGTGCCCAGAAATCGGAAGTCTCCAGGGCGATATGTTTCAAATTTTCTGAGATTGCCGCCGCGAGAGGGGCATGCCCGGGTGCCGCGACGGCCTGAAAGAGGCCCTCCAGCGTCGCTCGGAGGTGCCCATGCGCTCTGCCTAACCGGTCCATCTTGGGATTATACGTCGGACGCTGTCGATATTGTTTTTCATGCTGCGGTCTTGCGATTTTGATTCTATTGCATTACAATTTTTCGACTAAAGCCCCCTGATTAAGCCCACCCTCGGGTGTCCTCATCCCCTTACGCGGTGCCGCTTCTGGGAGAATGGAGGAGGCCATGACAGATCTTCTTTCGAATCACATCGATGCCGGACAACAAAGGATCGCCAAGCTTAAGCGACTGAGTTGTATGGATCAAGAACTCCTCGTGTTGGCTATCCAGGAGCTCACCGATAGTTTAGAAGAAGCGATGACTATCCAAGAGCATGTCACGGCCGAGAGGGAGCGCACGGCTCATGAACACGACCAAATCAAGGACGAACGGCAGCACTATTTTCAGTTTTTTGATAGGGCGCCTCACGCCTACATCATTACGTCTCTAACCGGCTTGATTGCTGAGGCAAATGAAGCGTGCAGGAGCCTCCTTAACTTTGAGAAGGGCTTCCTTATAGGTCTTCCCCTCAGCGTCTTTATCGCTGCTGAACAGCGAACGACCTTTGATGAATTTGTCAGGGACTCGATCGGAAACCGGACAGCCACGAAGTCCTGGTTTCAGGTTTTTCCTCGTAATCAGCCTGCGTTTACCGCCGCCTTGACTGCCTGCCAGTTTGGCGATGATCCTCAATTAGGATGGACCATAGCAGAGACTGGCGACACTAAGGTTCGCAGGCCTCGAGAGCTTTCAGAAGAAAAGCAGTGTTTTGAAGAATGGATGTCGGGCAAGGACGTACGATGGATCGGCGAATCATTAGGAGTCCCGCAAACACAGGCCTTGGAGTGGGTCACAGAATGGGAGCGCGGCATTCAACGGAAATGGCAGCCCTATATTCCGGGTCTTGAATAGACGCGGCTACCCGCGACCGTACCGAAATTTTAGGGCAATCCTTACTTGCAGCACCGGCCTGGGAATGGATCTGATTTCCACTGCGGTACTTTCATACGACCTTCACAATCCGCGTTGCCCATGAGGATGGAACTTAGGGCGGATTCATTGAAATCGCTGGGCCCGGCCTTCGCCGCTTCCCAGGAAGCGGTCCACTCCCAGTTGCCAATTATCTTTTGAATGGGCGCCCCGCTGCGTGTCCCCTGCTCGCAGGCATTCCGCCATTCCATCGCCTGGCATAACCGCTTACCCTGAATGCTGCAGGCTTTCTCCGCCTTCCGAAAGTCCCCTGTGAAAGTCTCGGCGGCATCAATGCAAAACCCGCCTGATTCGGCGCTTATCCCCACCATCCCGTCGGGACAAGCGGCAGGCGCCGTAGTGGGTACGTTCATGGTCGTCTTTTCGTCGCGGCGCGTGGTACCAGTCCCGATCTGCAGTTCTGTGATTTTCAGGTTCGCAGTGGTCTTCCCTATCGGTGTCGTCAACTCCATCTGCACGTCGCCGGGCTGGGCGTTCGGAGCGATCCGTATCGGGATCTCAAGAGCGGTGGGTTTGTTGGTCGCGAAGGGACTGATGTCAATTCCCGGCTTATCAAACTTCACCGTCGCTCCCACAAGATTTTTGCCTTTTACCCTCAGGACCATCGATGAGGCCGCGGGAATGGACTCAGGATTGACTTCCGTGATCTTGGGCTGCATCTCTTCCTTCGTCCCGCGCGCGACGGACAGGGTGATGTCGATCCCGGGGCTGTTCTCAAACATCGTGACATTGCCATCGTCGTCAATGGTGTAGATCGTGCGGCCGCCCTCATCCTTTATGGTCTCTGCGGCATGAGCAAACTCGTGGAAGACGGGAGTTGTCAGCATCAGGACCCCAAGAAATACTGCCGCGCCAATAGTAGCCATGCTCTTTAGGGTTCGGACGGGAATTGGGGGACGGGATTCGGCCATTAACTCGCTCGTTTAGTTGGGTTTTTACGAATTATATACGAAGGCAGGTTTGAAGAGAAAGTGCAAAGGACCGGCTTGGTACTGAACGGGTTTTAAACCGTTTATCTCTTTATAACAACTTCCCACTTTCCTTGGGCTCCACGCTCCCACTGGCGCACCCAATCTAGGATCGAATCATATTCTGCCGTTGTCGCGCTTTTGATCTCGGCAACGGACTTGCCCTGTGTCCACAGCCTAAAGCATTCTTCCTTTAGCTTGTCCCCTTGAGACATACGTCCTCCTAAGCTGCTGGTTCATTGAACCGATCAGTACCGACCGGCTTATCTCCTGTTGCAAAGCCGGTGCACTGTGCGCTCTTTTGTCGTTACGGAGGAGCGTTCTCAGGGGAGCTTCCTCGGGCAGCCGGAACTGCCCGAGGAATTCTTAAGAGTTTATTTCTTTCCCGAACCTGTCGTAGCAGCCTTCACGGTCCTGGCATGGCCTTGAGGCGTTATTTCAACCTCGATTTGATCTCCGACCTTTAAGGTTTCTCCCAGTCCTGAAGCTTTATCGAGCATAGTGGTCTTGTCCACATGGATACGAACTTCTTTGCCGCTTGGATCCTTCACGGTGAAAAAGTCGCCTTCAGTTTTTACTATCTCTCCCTTGACTGCTTGCTGCGGCGAGGTCTCTACCACGCCCTTGGGGCTATCACCGTGACCGGCGGCAGGACTGTCGTCCTTTTGTTTTGTTTTCTTTTCCAGCACGTCCTTGCTAGGAGTATCCTTAGGGATGTCTGCTGCATAAATAAATGTCGCTGTGCCAAAGACCAACAATACTGCAACGCTCATTGCCGAATATCTGTTCATTTTGAGTCCTCCTGTGGACTAAGAGAGACACCCTCGCGCAAGACGTCGAGGGAACCCCTCCATCAATAGTGCTTTACCTGGTCCCTGCAATTTTGGGATCGCCGTAGCTCCGTCACAGCTTGCAAACGCTTTGGTCGCGGCTTCCACTCACTGCGTCCCCCGGCACAGTAGCCATGATCTGATAATGCCCCAGCCCGAGTTCCTTCCCGTAGGCCTGCCCGACTAGTATGTCCTGTACATGCTGATGGTCCCAGGCACGAAAGAAGGACCGCCCTTCCTTGCACCCGTCGAACTCATGCCCCTCCAGAGCTTTGATGACCGCCCCGGTTTCGGTCGTTCCGGCACGGCGCACCGCCTCCAGGATCTGGATCATAGCGGCGTAGCCGAGATAGCAGCGCGAAGTCGGGGTGTGGTTGTACTTATCGATCACCCCCTGTATGAACCGCTTCGAGCTCTCAGTATTGATCTTCGGGTCCCAGATAAGGCCCCAGACACCGGCGTTGCTGGCATATCCCAACGGGCGGCCGATCTGTTCGCCTCCGATCATTCCTGCGACGCCAACCTTTTCCTTGGCGATATCCAGCTTCGCGTATCCCTTCAGCGCGTTCACCAAGTCCCAGCCATAAAGATTTAGGATGATGACGGTGGGCTTGGCTGCCTTTGCTTCGGTGAGAGCCGTAGTGAAGTCGGTCGTCCCGAAGGGCGTTGTGGTCGCACCTACCACCTCGCCGCCTTGTGCTTTGAGGGCCTCGGTCATGGCCTGAAGGGCTGATTTGCCGTCTACTGTATCGGCGGTAACCATCCACCACCGGTTCCCGTAGGCCTTGATGACATGCGGGGTCACGGCCTCTGACATCATGCGCGCGTTAGGCATAAACGCAAATGTGTGTGAGTTACATCGTGATCCAGTGAGCTCCATGATGTGAGGGCAGGTAGCCATAAATAATTTGTTTTCTTGCTTTGCCACCTCGGCCACCGCGAGGGCCACGTCGCCGTTGAAGGTCCCCATCAAAAAGTCCACACGGTCTTCTTTGATCAGTTTGTTCGCCGCTTTGATCGCGGTCTGCACGTTGGAGGCGTCGTCGGCCTCGATGATAGTGATTTGACGGCCGAGAACCCCCCCGCGTTTATTGAACATCTCCATCGCCACCGTGGCGCCGTGGACATCATGGATCGAGGAGGTCTTGTAGGGGCTGGACAGAGGATCAATGATGCCTACCTTAATCGGGTCAGCCGCGTAGGCTGACCGCATTGACAGCGGGAGCCCCGGCACCTGACCAGCCAGGTTTCCGAAGGCGAATGCGGCTCCGGTTATGGCCGAGACTTGGAGAAATTGTCTCCGCGATATGGGGCTCATGTTGAAGTCCTCCACGCCAGCATTCCATAGACACACGAAGGGCGGGATTCTCTTACGAGAACCTCGCCCCCGTATCTGACACCCGGTTAGCTACCGGCTCTTGCTAACTCGCGCAGCAGCCCTGAACTTCTGGTAGCGCTCGGCTATACCGTCATTCTGAACGAAAAGGGACAGTCCCCTTTTTCTTGGACGAAAAAGAGGGACCGTCCCCCCTGCGCTTACAGCCAGGTCACGCGCTCGGCCGGGCGAATGTAGATCGGCTCTTCCACCTGGATGCGCACGATCTCCTTGCCCGACTTGTTGAACCCGAGCACCGTGTCGTTGTACATCTCAAACTTGCGCCCGTGAATCTGGGTCTCAAACACCTTCGGCCCCGGAATCACGTCGTACCGGAACAAGATCTGCTGGCTCGCCCGCCACAGCTGCAGCACCGCCAGCAGCTCGCGGCTCGGCACAATGTACCGGTCGATCGCGTTGTCCACCCCCGGCCCAAACATCTGCCGGATGTACCCCCGCGGGGCATGGCGCGGCGGGAAGTAGAACCCGTTGGGCTCCGTCCCCCACTGCGGATACAGCGGCAGCGCCACCTGCTCCACGCGAATCGCGTAGTACAAGGGATGCCACCGATCCTCCGCCCACAACCCATCATCCCCGATCTTGTTGAGCCCCTGCATGCGGATCTTGCCCACGCACGCCGCCATGCACCGCGTCTCCATCGGCTCCCCGCCCGTCAGCGGATCCTTGCCCTCCACCCGCGGGTAGCACGCAATACACTTCTCACTGACCCGCGTCGTCCCCCGGTACATCGGCTTCTTGTACGGACACTGCTCCACGCACTTCTTATAGCCCCGGCACCGGTTCTGGTCGATCAGCACAATCCCGTCCTCCGGGCGCTTGTAGATCGCCTTGCGCGGACACGCCGCCAGACACCCCGGATACGTGCAGTGATTGCAGATCCGCTGCAGATAGAAGAAGAACGTCTCGTGCTCCGGCAGGCTCGCCCCTTGGCTCTTCCAGGGCTCCGCCGCCGAAAACCCCGACTTGTCGTTCCCATCCACCAGGGCCCGCATCGACGTCGCCGTGTCCTCGTAGATGTTCACAAAGCGCCATTCCTGGTCCGTCGGGATATACCCGATCGCCGCCTGCCCAATCTTGGCGCCCGCATCAAAGATCGTGAACCCCTCGAACACCCCGTAGGGCGCATGGTGCTTGCGCCCCACCCGGGTGTTCCACACCTGCCCGCCCGGGTTCACCTGCTCCACCAATTGGGCCACCTTCACGTCGTAGAACTGCGGGTACCCGCCGTACGGCTTGGTCTCCACATTGTTCCACCACATGTACTCCTGTCCTTTCGAGAACAGCCACGTCGACTTGTCCGCCATCGAACAGGTCTGACACGCAATACACCGATTGATGTTGAACGCAAACGAAAACTGCCACTTCGGATGCCGCTCCTCATAGGGATAGAGCATCTTGCGGCCTAACTGCCAGTTATAGACTTCCGGCATGGGTTCCTCCGTTCAAGAGGGACAGGCGGTGTTCGCCGCCTGTCCCTGTTCCGCTTAGACCTTGATCTTAATGCTCTCGCCCTTGAGCCACTTGAGCATCCATTCGTTCTCCTGCGCCGGCGTGAAGCCGGTCCGCACCGGCTCCCACGGCCCCCGCGCCCCGATGCCGCCGTCCTCCGCCTTCGCAAGGCGGATTAAGGTGCTCTTGGGGACGGTGTTGACGCCGTGATTGTCCGGTTGATACCCGAACTTAAAGTTATGCGCCAGCATATTCTTGCCGGGCAAGCTGTCTGTCTGATGCATGGGCATCAGCCACGACCGCGTGATCGACTGTTGCGATCCATAGCGGAAGTTGCTCTGATAGCCCGTGTCCGCCGCGATCGCCCGCCCGTCCGGCCGGGTCTCATGGCCCTTCACCGACTTGGCGGTCGCCACAAAAGGCGCGTGCTTCATCATCGTCACGGCGTATGGGAAGGCAGGATTGTACTTGGCTCGGATCATCAGCCGGCTGACCTTGTAGAACGGATCGCTCGGCTTCCATCCACGATACGGCCGGTCGGCCGGGTTGGCGTCCACATAGATGTAGTCGCCGTCGTTGATGCCCCGGTCTTTCGCCGCCGTGGGATTTAAATGCATCTGATGCTCGCCGACCCCCGGCGTCCGCTTGTCCATCCGGTAAGGATCGCCGAAGTTGGATTCGAACATCTGGATCCAGTCATTGACCGACCATTGGCTGTGCACCCGGTGCCGGGTCTTCGGGGTCACGCAGTAGAACTGATACCCCTTCTCCCACAACGGGTTCACGTGCTTACGAGCCTCCTGCCACGGCAGCTTGGTGTTGCGCACATGACGGTCGTCATGGTGCATCGCCGTGATCGGAATGCCGTAGTCATCCGGCCGCACATGCGGGTTGCTGCTGATGATCACGTTCGGCAGATACGGCGTAGCTTCCGGGTCCTCCCGGTGCACGATAAAGTTTTCGCCGTACTCGATGCACTCGGGCTCGACCCGGTAGTTCTCAAACCGCCCGGTGCGTGTCCACATCGGTTTTGACTCATTCACTTCGCTCCAGAACGGTATTCTGGGATATGTCCGCACCAGAACGAACCACCCTTTTTCAGACTGCAAGCAGTGTCTTGGCGTTGTAGCCGTACAGCGTGACGGAGGCATCCATCAGTCGCTGCAGATAGACATCGACCTTGTTCTCATAGACAAACTTCCACTGATCCGTGAACTTCTTATCACCCGGTCATCTCTTGGAAGTGGTTGCACACGATGGTGTAGCAATCGAGGTCGTTTCGGGTGTCGTACAACGGCCTGATGCCGCCCTTCCACACCTGCCACCACGGGTTCGACACCGAGGCGGTACACTCCGGATAGGTGAATTCCATCCATGTGTTGACGGCAAAGGTGATATCCGAATAGTTCACGCCCGATGTCATCTCGATATCCTGAACCACGATGCACTCGATGCTTGGGTCAACGTTCTTGACCATGTCGTAGTGGTACTTGGCGTTGTTCAGGTGGTTATTGTTCACGGTCCACAGAACCTTCGTCGGCGACGGCATGTGGGTTTTGCCCGTAAACATCTTGCGGCCGTACTTCGGCGTGTTCACGACCAATGGCCGCTCGCCATGGTTCCAGTAGGACACTTCCTCGCCGTACCGATAGGACTTCGTCTTGATCTCCTTGCCGTGGGCATTCGGATCCAGGTTCATGTTCCAGGGATCTTCCACGCCCCACACGCCGAGGCCCGGGCCGGACCACGGTGTCCCCTGCGGGATGCCGGCCTTATAATTGCCCGCCCACGTGTGTTGCCCCGCGCCGAACTTGCCTTGGTCGCCGCAAATGATCGTGACCATGGCGGCGCCCCGCCCGTTCGCCGTCATGTGGAAGTAATGGTTCACACCCTCGCCGTTGTGGATCGCATGCGGATGGATTGTTCCCGCATCCCGCGCCCAACGCACGATCAGATCTTTCGGCGTATTGGTGATCTGGAAGGTGGTGTCCAGGTCGAAGTCCTGCACATGGATCTTGTACAACTGAAAGACCGGCATGACGTCCACGTCCTTGCCGTCCAGTAGCTTGACCCGGTACACTCCCTCGAGCGACGGATCGATACCTGCCTTCGTCATGTGCGCCCCGACCATTTCCCGATGCATTGGAACAGCCTGGTTTTTGGCCGCATCCCAGACCATGAAGTCGCCCAGGCGTTCCCGTTGGTCGGGCTTCAAGCCCTGCACCTTGAAGGAATAGGCTCTTAGTGAGATCCGCCATCATATAGTCCTTGACGACCTCACGCGGATCGAGGTAAGTCAGCGTGTCGGTCCGAACCAGAATCGGCATGTCGGTGAACTGCTTGCAGAAGTCGCCATCATAGAGGTTCTCATCCATGAGGATCTTGATCGCGCCGAGGAAGAACGCGCCGTCTCCCCCGCAACGGATCGGGACCCAGTAGTCCGACTTGGTCGCCGGTGGGTTGTATTCCGGCGCGATGCTCACGATACGCCCGCCCCGCTCCATGCATTCAATCATCCAGTGGGCTTCCGGCATTTTATGCTCGATGAAGTTCTTGCCCCAGCTGGTGTGCAGTTTCCTGAAACGCATGTCGCTGTGGTCGTCGTCCGAGGTCTGCACGCCGCACCAGAAGGGATGTGCCGGGTTCTGATCGCCATGCCAGGTGTAGTTCGATAGATTCCGACCGCCGGTGGCCTTGTCGGGACCGACCTTACGTATGTAGGCGTCCAGCAGGGCCAGGGTGGAGTTACAATTCCGACCATGGCCGATCTTGCCCATATATCCAAGCACGGCCATCCCTGGACGATACTTGAACGTCTTCGTCCCGCCGCCTTTCATCGCCTCGATCATTTCCGGTGGGTAGCCCTGTTCGCGAAGGCGCCGCGCGCCGGCTTCACCGGAGTACCGCTCGGCAATTTTCATTTGCCCCTTGGCCAGGTACATCCCCGCCGTATCCCAGGAAACTCTGATCATGTCGTCTTCACCGCGGTTCAAGAACTTGTACTTGATTTTGGTCTCCGGCGTGAGCTCAGGACATCCGTCATCCACCCACTGCTTCCAGGCCTTCCGGAGCATGGGTCCCTTCAAACGATAAGGGCCGTACACGCGACGGTGGAAGGTATAGCCCTTCAAGCACATACGGGGGTTCCATGCGAAGGTGCCTCGGTTTCCGTACAGGTCCTCGTAGCTCTGGTGGTCATAGTTCTGCTCGACCCGCATGACCACGCCGTTTCGGACGAAGGCGCGCACGCGGCATCCATGTGTATCGTTCGGCGAGCAGATGTAGGAAAACGACGTGTCATACCGATACTGGTCGTGATACACACGCTCCCAAGACCGGTCCGGATACTCACCCAGAGGATTGCCCACCTCGATCACGGGCTGGAGCGCCGTTAAAGCCAGCGCCTGATCCGCAATCACTACCGCGGCGATTGTTCCCGCGCTTGTCTTTAAGAATTGTCGTCTCGTCAAAAACATCGTCTTGTCCTCCTGGCGTTGATAGAAACTTTCGTGGTCTCACTGACCAATCAGCGCTGTCTCACCTCCCTCCATTAACAGGCATGTAGCATTTCGCTAGACACACGGCTTCCGCCGTTAGGACGGGACTAAAGCAAGGAGACTGCCAGCAGTCAGAGACCCAGGATAAAAAGGCGGGCGGCTCTCATAACAGATTGAAAATATGTAAAAATATCATACAGTATCTTGGCGGCTGGCGAGCACCTGAACTAACGCAATTCCATACGCGGATATGACAGAGACGGTCAGACGCTGCTTGAATCCTTATTGATTACTTTACGTTAACGCTGTCATAGATTCTATGACTCATCATCGTATGGGGGTATTTTTACGTAGAAATCCTTCTCTGGGTGAACGAACTTCCGTCTTTCTAGAGCTAGAATGTAACTTTTGAGGGATACGGGAAGGTCGACTCGGAATAACGACGGGGGGTGCAGCGAACCGGTGTCACCGATTCGTCACGCGGCCCTCGAGGAAGGCAACTAGGAGATTGACTCTTTGCCGATCTTATCCAGATACCGCTTCATGAGAAGGTAGAAATGCTGGCGAGGTATGCCGCTGGCATCCGCCGCTTTCGAGACGCGGCCGCCATGCATGGCGAGTTTGGACCGTAGATACGCCAGGGTGAAATCGGCCAGCGCCTTTTGCTTGGCCTCAAAATAAGGCAACTCCGCGTAGGCAGCGGCATCGGTTGCCTCCTCTTTTTTTAGAAGCAATGCTTTCACGTCTGCCTGCGTAATGACTCCGCCGGGGGCGAGCATCATTGCCCGTTCGATCACGTTTCGTAGCTCCCGCACGTTGCCGGGCCACTGGTAGGGAACGAGTTCTGCCAGCGCCGCGGAGTCCAGGTGGCAGGACGGTTTTCCCATTTCTCTTCCGAATCGATTACAGAATTGCCTCGCAATCGGTCCGATGTCCTCAGGCCGCTCACGGAGCGGTGGCATATTGATCTCTACCACCGCAAGCCGATAATAAAGGTCTTTCCGGAATGTCCCGGCCTTTATCTTCTCTTGCAGTGATTGGTTGGTGGCTGCGATGAAACGCATCTCAACCCGTTTTGCCCGCGTTCCGCCGACTCGGCGCACTTCGTTTTCCTCCAGTACACGCAACAGCTTGGTCTGCAATTGAAGCGACAGCTCTCCGATCTCGTCGAGGAATACCGTTCCGCCATTGCCAAGCTCAATCAGTCCCGGCTTATCCGCGATGGCGCCGGTGAAGGCGCCGCGCACATGCCCGAACAATTCGCTTTCGACCATCCCTTCCGGCATCGAGGTACAATCAATGACCTGGTAGGGTTGGTCGCTTGCTCGGCTCTCCTCGTGAATCGCCCGCGCGATCAGACCCTTCCCCGTTCCAGTCTCTCCGGTGATGAGCACCGTAGACCGGATTTGTGAAGCTTCTCGCACCAGTCGAAGCACCTCCCGGAAAGCGGGGCTTTCGCCCACTAAAGTTTCTTCTTTAGCTTGCTGCCGCGCGGCGCGCTTGAATGCTGAGTTAAAGCGAAGGATTTCCGAAATGCGGATCGCGCGATGGAGCCGCATCCCGAAATCTTCGGCCGTGACCGGCTTCAGAATGTAGTCGTACGCTCCCCGTTTCATGGCCTCCACTGCGGTCTGGATGCCCTTCAACCGGGTGACAACCAACACCGGAAGATCGGGGTCAATCTTCTGAATGCGGTTCAGGAGGTCAAGCCCGTCCATACCGGGCATGACCACATCCGTGAGGACCAGATCCACTGGTTGCTCAGCCAACAAACGTAACGCGCCTTCGGCGGTAGCTTTTACCTGAAGATCGATTTCGCCGGTGACCGTCTTGAGATCGGCTTTTTCGATCGCGTGCAGCATGACCTCCATATCAGCAGCATCGTCGTCCACCACGAGAATGGTAAACGGAGAATCTTTCGCACGCTGTGCCGGCAGGGAATCTAGAATTACCTGAGACATTATGCTGGTCGCCTCAAGATGGAAGCGCACCCTCGGTGGCTGTTCCGGTATCGCCGGAACTATTCTTCTTCCGCCGATCCTCCAGTGTAGACATGCCAGAGGTTACCGTCTCCCGCCTATCTTCCAGCATAGGTATGGCGAAGGTTACCGTACAACCCTGACTACTGGAATCTTCAATCCAGATCCGACCTTGGTAGAATTCGACTATTCGCTTGACGATACTCAAACCGATTCCACTGCCCTCAGTGGAGGAGTCCAGGCGAACGAAAGGTTCGAACACGCGCGCCCGATCCTCCATAGGAACTCCACGGCCGTTGTCACTGACTGAGAATTGAATCATGTCACCCTGCCGTTTCGCAGTGATTCGGATGCGCGGCTGAGATTGCCCCGCTGAAAACTTGATGGCGTTCGAGATGAGATTGTCGAAGACCTGGCGTAGATAGGCACGGTGGCAAGATACTTTGAAGAAGCTAACAGCCATTTGCACCCTGACATTATTAGCCTTCAATTCTTCGCTCCGCGCTGTCAATACGTCGTCTATGACCAAGGCAGGGTCGACCGATTCAATCGCTTCTCTGACCGATCCGACGGACGCTAACTCTAGAATATCCTCAACATGTTTGGTGAGCACCTGCCCATTTTTTCTGATCATAGTCAACCAACGGGTTGCCCGCTCGTCAAGCTCGCCGTGGTATTCCTCCAACAGCATCTTCGCCAGGACTTCCATGCGTTCCCCGGGCGCCTTCAGGTCATGCGCCAGAATCTGCGCGGTGTGCTCCAATTGCTGCAGACGCATTTCCAGCCCTTCCCCTTTGCGCTTCACAGATTCATAGGTGCGCGTATTCCCGATTGCAATGGCCGCGACTTCCGCAAAGCCGTGCGCGAGCCTCGTGTTCCATTCCTCAGGCCCTACACGGGATTTCATCAATAGAAGCAGCACTCCGAACGGTTGACCGTTGCTCAAAAGCGGAATCGCCAATTCGCTCTGCGCCATGATGTTTCGACGAGGGCTGTCCGGCCTCGGGTCGATAGATAGATCCGTGCTGCCTGCAGCAGGTCGACGAGTCTCGTATGCCTCGACCGCAATTGGGAATTCCTCCCAGAGCATAACCGATTTCCTCAGGGTCTGATGCCAATCTCCTGATGCTGCCTCCACAACCCAGCAACTCATCTCGTGATGACGCAGCATCACGAGGCAGCTGTCGCATTGCAGCATGCTCACGGCTCGCTCCGTGATTAACTCGACCAATTCACCTTGACCCTCCGGTCGTATCGTATTGATCTCCTTGCTGATGGCATTGATCGCCTCGAGTTCCCGTATATGGCGCCGGATCCGGTCTGCGCTCCTCTCAAAGGACCTGGCAATATGGCCAATCTCATCAGTGGTGTCGATGGGAATCGGCTTCATGCTGACCTCGACGTCCTCACCCAGCCTGGCGATCCAGGAATCAAGAAGCGCCAACGGGCCGGAGATAGACCGCCTCAAGAGCCTGACACCTAAGACGCCAAGCGCGATCGCCAACACTGCTGTCAGGAGCAGGCCCCGATAGATAGATTGCGTGTGCTTCTCTTCCTCGGCCTTGAACGATTGCAACCGTCGCGTGAGGTCGTCTTCTATGCTTCGAACTTTCTGCCGGATCGCATTCGACTGAGCAAGGCCTTTGGTCGACCTGACAAAAGCGATGACCTCTACTACATGCCCACGCCGGATCTGTTCGATCAGGGCTCGCTTGCTCGTTAACAAGGTCCGCAGGTCCTCACTCGCCTCCTGAATTTCCTTGAAGACGGTGGGGAACCCCCGCACAAATCCCAAGGTATCGGCTACTACGGAGTCGAGTTTGGATGCCGCCTCTTCCATCGGCGCCAAAAAGATCTCCTGTTGGGTCACCAAATAGCCCCGAAACCCGTCTTCGATATCAACACCGAGTCGGCTCAGCAGTCGAATGTGATCGCGGGCCAGAAGCAGCTCTTTATGCTGCTCCTGCAGAGTGAGTAATTGGCTGATCATAACGACATGGCCTGAAAGAGCCATGAGCAGAGGGACGGAGAGCAGGAGAATGACCCACCAGTCTTTTTGATGGACCCTGAGCTTGCTCCACCACTGACCCAGTTTGGTCATAGCTGCCCCGCAAATGGGTTACGATCTTTATGTTAAATTTTTTATGATAAAATTTCCACTGGGCCTGCAAGCCCATTAGTTGCCCTGTTGCTCTTTAGCCTAGTCAGGCCGGGATCCTGCTGCCATGGCTGGGATACTGGTAAGGTCAGACGCGAGTTGGTAAAATGGATTCAACGCCGGGCTAGGAGGCGCTTATGCCCCGCGCTCATTCGAACTCCTCCTTTAAACCCCTGTACCTGGGAATTCTTCTCGGACTGGTATGGCTGTCGAGCGCTTCCGCTGCCCTGGAGCCCAAGGACTATTACGACGACGTCGGCCGGCTCCTTTATTCCATCGATGCTGAGGGGACGGTCGCGATGTTCGAAACGGACGCTCTTGATAATACCGTGTCGGTGACTCGAGGAGACCAGGAAACTATGAAGCCACGGGTCACGGAGGTCGTTCCGCCCTCCATTGAAACGGGAAAAACTACCGTGGTTGTGTTTAAAGGCTCCAACTTGATCGGCGCCAAGCTTTCCGCCGGAACGCCCGGCCTGCGCTTTGGGGGCACCGCTCCCCGTGCCAAATCAGTAGGCGTCCCTGTCGATGTTGAAATCGGCGTGCCTCTCGGACCTGTGGTCGTTGAGCTGGCTACGCCGATCGGGAAGACTACCGCCACGCTCACCGTCACGGAACCGACGGTGGATCTGGCAGCAGCTACACAGAAAAAAGAGCCCGAGCACAGGGAGCTGCCGGCAGGAAAGCCGGAATCCTGTCCGGCAGAAATGATCCCGATTGCCGGCGCTAGCGGCGGATTCTGTGTGGACATTCAAGAGACGCAAGTCGGGGACTGGGTCGTTGTGGAGAAATTTTGCGCGAATAACTTCAAACGCCTCTGTTGGTCTGAAGAGTGGGAGCAAGCCTGTAAACAGGACCAGCGGCATTCCCTCGGCCTTCAGGCCTTACTGGGGGAGTGGGAATGGACACGCTCTTCAGAATATGCAGCGGCTGGGGAATTAGCTAGCGGCGGCCTTGTGACAGAAAATGAGGATTGGCTGGCAGTGGTCAGGGGAAAAAAAGACTGCGCTAACGAAGGACCGCCGGGATCCATGGGTCGGCGGTAACCGACCGGGCCGTTGTTGCAAATAACAAAATCAGTCCCCTTGAGACCCTTGGTGGATATCATTAAAAAGGTGATTGAGCACCTGCGACGTGAACCACACGGCACCTTCTTGCGTCCGGGGGTTGTAAGTCAGCGTTACGGTGGTCTTATCGCCGAACCACTGAACAGAGTTGAGCATTTTCCTCTCTGATATGCTCAGCCTGCCGAAGCGCTCCTCAAGCCAGGCCATCAATCGCTCGCGGTTGTCTCGGCCTTCGTAGCGTAAGTGAATGCTTTCCATCTGCTCATTGACAAATCGATAGCGAACCGTTTTTATCGGTACATCGTTCAAGGTTAGGACTTCCCCTGGACTCTCGTAGACACCGGCTTTCGCGACAAAGTCGGTGGAGCCCAGGTCCTGAAGCTGCTTGAACGCAGGGTACGTCAGCTAAAGGCGCCCCCCACCGATGTCCGTTAAAGCCGCCCGGATCCTCCTTAATTCTTGCCGCGTCTGCCGCAAAACCTATCGCCAGAAGAGAAGCGAGAAGGATTCCACGTGAGAGATTTCGTCTGAGGATAGGCATGAGAGCGTCCACCAGGAGTCCCAGGGATTACTTACAACAACGTCCTTCGAACTTTTCGGCTTTCCAGCGAGGCGAGCTGAGTTTTTTCTGACAGTCTTCCTTGCCCATCACCAGGTTTTTGATGTCCGGCGTTAAATCCATGGCGTACAAATCGGGGTCATACTGGTAGGGATCCCATGAGCCGGTCCATTCCCACGCCCCGATCATATTCTTGACCGTAACGCTTCCCTGTTTGGCCTGCTCGCAGGCGTGCTTCCACTCTGGAGCTTGACAGAGCCGCTTGCCGGCGATGGCGCACGCTTTTTCAGCCTGACCGAAGTTTCCCGTGAAAGATTGGTCGAGATCAATGCAAAACCCGCCCAGCTCAGCGCTCACTCCTGTCATATCCCCTGGACAGGAAGAGGGCGCAGCCGTAGTGATCTTCGGTTTGCGTTCCACATCTCGTTTTGTAGATGCGTCAATTTGAAGCTCTAATACCTTAAAGCTGGTTTGAGTCGTTCCGACCGGAGTCGTCACGTAAAGAATCACCTCCCCTGGAGGAATGCTCGCCGATACCCTGACCGGGATATCGAGCGAGTTGGGCTTTCCAGAATACGCGCCCAATTCGATCTCTGGAACGCTGAGTTTCGCGTTTGCCCCGATGAGATTCTTTCCCTTGACCTTCAGGACAGTCGAGACGCCGGCCGAAATCGCATTCGGAGAAACCTCGGTGATCTGCGGACTCATTTGCTCGCGCGTCCCTCGCGTCACGGAGAGGGTGAGGTCCGTCGGACTATTTTCAAACATCGAGACTGTGCCCTCGTCATCGATCGTGTAGATCACTCGCCCGGCCTCGTCCTTAAAGGCTTGCGCTGCTTGGACCGAGCAGGCGCCGGCAGCCAGCACAACGAGCAGAATCAAGCCTTCACATATGTACCGCATGACGTTATTCATCGTAGGCTTGGCCGTCATCCCTTGATAAGAAATAGCCGCGCGGCCGATGTTAGTCAAGCGGCAGGTATAGATAAGGACAGGGACCTATGGAACGGATGCGGTGCGATTAAAGCGAGAGCGCGCGGCGGAAATCCTCAGCGGGTCATTTCGATTCGCTCCAGTACCTGTAGTCGGTGAATTCCCGATTGAGCATTGTAGAGGTGAACCAGAGCGATCCCAGTCCCGTGTCGGGATTGAAGCTTAAGGTGACGGTCGTCTCAAAGCCGTCCCATTCAGCCCGGGCGACTAATTTCCGCTCACCCGGCGTCAGACGTCCATAGCGGTCTTCCATCAGCTGTAGCAGTCTGTCACGGTTCGCCCGTCCCTCGTAGTTCAATTGCACGCTTTCCAATTTGTTGTCGAGGAACCGGTATCGGATTCTGGTGGGGGTGGCCCCATTCAGAGAGATTCCCACCAGGGAGCGATCGTAGATGTCCACCTGCTGCCCTGACGCCGTGACCCCCTGGCCGTTGACGAACGTCAGAGAGGCGCACTCCTTCGGAGAGGCTCCCCACTCATTGCCCCGGAACCCGCTGGGTTCGTTTTGAATCAGAAGAGCGTAGGCCGGCAGGTGTGAGACACTGATTCCAAAGAGTACGAAACATAGCAGGAGAAATTGCGCAAATCCTCGACTTGATTTCATAAGCGCCTTTCCTAGGGTGCCATGACCTGGTAGGTTGTAAAATACCTCCCCATTGATAAACAGGCCTGAGGAATATCAGCGGTCATAACAAAAGGGCGAGATCCCTCTATGGAACCTCGCCCTCCTGTGATCAGTCATTCAGAACACAGCGAAGAATCTAGCTTAACTAGATCCTTCGCCGTTGGCTCAGGATACAACGCATGGCTCAAGGGTGACGAGCCCTTACAGCCAGGTGATGCGCTCGGCCGGGCGGATGTAGATCGGCTCTTCCACCTGGATGCGCACGATCTCCTTGCCCGACTTGTTGAACCCGAGCACCGTGTCGTTGTACATCTCAAACTTGCGCCCGTGAATCTGGGTCTCAAACACCTTCGGCCCCGGAATCACGTCGTACCGGAACAAGATCTGCTGGCTCGCCCGCCACAGCTGCAGCACCGCCAACAGCTCCCGGCTCGGCACAATGTACCGGTCGATCGCGTTGTCCACCCCCGGCCCAAACATCTGCCGGATGTAGCCCCGCGGGGCATGGCGCGGCGGGAAGTAGAACCCGTTCGGCTCCGTCCCCCACTGCGGATACAGCGGCAACGCCACCTGCTCCACGCGAATCGCGTAGTACAGCGGATGCCACCGATCCTCCGCCCACAACCCATCATCCCCGATCTTGTTGAGCCCCTGCATGCGGATCTTGCCCACGCACGCCGCCATGCACCGCGTCTCCATCGGCTCCCCGCCCGTCAGCGGATCCTTGCCCTCCACCCGCGGGTAGCACGCAATACACTTCTCACTGACCCGCGTCGTCCCCCGGTACATCGGCTTTTTGTACGGACACTGCTCCACGCACTTCTTATAGCCCCGGCACCGGTTCTGGTCGATCAGCACAATCCCGTCCTCCGGGCGCTTGTAGATCGCCTTGCGCGGACACGCCGCCAGACACCCCGGATACGTGCAGTGATTGCAGATCCGCTGCAGATAGAAGAAGAACGTCTCGTGCTCCGGCAGGCTCGCCCCTTGGCTCTTCCAGGGCTCCGCCGCCGAAAACCCCGACTTGTCGTTCCCATCCACCAGGGCCCGCATCGACGTCGCCGTGTCCTCGTAGATGTTCACAAAGCGCCATTCCTGGTCCGTCGGGATATACCCGATCGCCGCCTGCCCAATCTTGGCGCCCGCATCAAAGATCGTGAACCCTTCGAACACCCCGTACGGCGCATGGTGCTTGCGCCCCACCCGCGTGTTCCACACCTGCCCGCCCGGGTTCACCTGCTCCACCAATTGGGCCACCTTCACGTCGTAGAACTGCGGGTACCCGCCGTACGGCTTGGTCTCCACATTGTTCCACCACATGTACTCCTGCCCTTTCGAGAACAGCCACGTCGACTTGTCCGCCATCGAACAGGTCTGACACGCAATACACCGATTGATGTTGAACGCAAACGAAAACTGCCACTTCGGATGCCGCTCCTCATAGGGATAGAGCATCTTGCGGCCTAACTGCCAGTTATAGACTTCCGGCATGGGTTCCTCCGTTCAAGAGGGACAGGCGGCGTTCGCCGCCTGTCCCTGTTCCGACTTAGACCTTGATCTTAATGCTCTCGCCCTTGAGCCACTTGAGCATCCATTCGTTCTCCTGCGCCGGCGTGAAGCCGGTCCGCACCGGCTCCCATGGCCCCCGCGCCCCGATGCCGCCGTCCTCCGCCTTCTGGATCCGGACGAGCGTCGACTTCGGCGTCGTGTTGACCGCATGGTTGTCCACCTCGAACCCGAACTTCATGGCGAACACATGCTTCTTCTTCGACACCAGTGAGTCCGTTTGGTGCATCGGCATCAGCCACGACCGCGTGATCGACTGTTGCGATCCATAGCGGAAGTTGCTCTGATAGCCCGTGTCCGCCGCGATCGCCCGCCCGTCCGGCCGGGTCTCATGGCCCTTCACCGACTTCGGCGTCGCCACGTACGGCGCGTGCTTCATCATCGTCACACTGTACGGGAAGGCGGGATTGTATTTGCAGCGGATCATCAGCCGGCTCACCTTGTAGAACGGATCGCTCGGCTTCCATCCGCGATACGGCCGGTCGGCGGGGTTGGCGTCCACATAGATGTAGTCGCCGTCGTTGATCCCCCGGTCCTTTGCGGCCATCGGATTCACATGCATCTGGTGTTCGCCGACTCCCGGCGTCCGCTTGTCCATGCGGTATGGGTCGCCGAAGTTCGATTCGAACATCTGGATCCAGTCATTGACCGACCACTGGCTGTGCACCCGGTGCCGGGTCTTCGGGGTCACGCAGTAGAACTGATACCCCTTCTCCCACAACGGGTTCGTGTGCCGTTTGGCTTCGTTCCACGGCAGCTTCACATTACGCACATGACGATCGTCATGGTGCATGGCTGTGATCGGAATGCCGTAGTCATCCGGGCGGATGAACGGATTGCTGCTGATGATCACCGCCGGCAGATACGGCGTCCCTTCCGGATCCTCACGGAATACGGCAAAGTTCTCGCCGTACTCGATCACCTCGGGCAGGGCACAGTAATTCTCGAAACGGCCGCTGCGAGTCCACATCGGCTTAGATTCGTTGACGTGCTCCCAGAACGGCTGCCTGGGATACGTCCGGACCATCACGAACCAGCCCTTCTCCGACTGCAACAGAGTCTTGGCGTTGTAGCCGTATAAGGTGCTCGATGCATCCAGAACCCGCTGGACGTAGACGTCCACCTTATTCTCAATCGCGAACTTCCACAGATCAGTGAACCCTTTATCGCCGGTCATCTCCGACCACTTTTGAGCGACCGCGATGTAGCAATCCAGGTCATTGCGAGTGTCATACAACGGCTTGATCCCGCCCTTCCAGACTTGGTACCACGGATTGGAGCAGGTCGCCGTCATGTCGGGATAGGTAAATTCCATCCAGGAGTTGATCGCGAAGGCGACGTCCGCATAGTTCACGCCGGACGTCATCTCCAGGTCCTGGACCACGATGCACTCCACGTTCGAGTCTACGTTTTTCACCATGTCGTAGTGGTACTTCGCGTTATTGAGCAAGTTCACGTTCATCGACCACTCGACCTTGGTCGGCGACGGCATATGAGTCTTGCCCGTGAACACCTTACGTCCGTACTTCGGGGTGTTCACGATCAACGGCCGATCGCCGTGGTTCCAGTAGGCGGGTTCTTCGCCGTACTGATAGTACTTGGTATGGATTTCTTTGCCATGGGCCTTCGGATCCAGGTTGAGGTCGAATGGATCTTCGTCCCCCCACGCTCCGATGCCGTAACCAGACCAGGACGTCCCATGTGGAATACCGGTCTTGTAGTTGCCCGACCAATTATGGAAGCCCGTCCCGAACTTGCCCTGATTGCCGGTGATGATGGTAATCATCGCGCACGCGCGGCCATTGGCCGTCCGCTGGAACCAGTGGTTCACGCCCTCGCCGCTATGGATTGCGGCAGGCTTTACCGTCCCCATATCCCGCGACCAACGGACAATGAGGTCCTTGGGGCACTGGGAGATCTGCTGGGTCGTGTCCAAGTCGAAGTCCTGCACATGGATCTTGTACATCTGGAACACCGGCATCACGTCAATGTCTTTACCGTCGATGAGCTTCACCCGGTAGGTGCCCTCCAGGGCCGGATCAATCCCGACCTTCAGCATCTCCGCGCCGACCATCTCGCGGTTCACCGGGACGGCTTGATTTTTTACCGAATCCCAGAACATATAGTCACCGAGACGCTCCCGATAATCGGCCTTCACGGCCTGGACCTTCGTCGTATAACCCTTCGTCAAGTCGAAGAGCTGGTAATCCTTGATCACATCCTTGGGGTCCAGATAGGTCAATGTGTCGGTCCGAATCAGGATCGGCATGTCCGTGTACTGTTTGCAAAAGTCCAAGTCGTACATGTTCTCGTCCATGATGATCTTGATGGTACCGAGAAATAACGCCGCGTCACCCCCAGGTCGGCACGGAATCCAGTAGTCCGCCTTCGAGGCGGGCGGGCTGTACTCCGGGACGATCACCACGATGCGGCCGCCACGCTCCATGCACTCGATCATCCAGTGCGCTTCCGGCATCTTGTGTTCGATGAAGTTCTTGCCCCAGCTCGTGTGCAACTTGCTGAAGCGCATATCGGGGTGGTCGACATCGGAGGTCTGGATACCACACCAATATGGATGGTCCGGAGGCTGATCGCCGTGCCAGGTATAGCTCGACCAGGTACGACCGCCGACGGATTTATCATTGGCGACCTTGCGAATATATTTGTCCAACTGGGCCAGATTGCCGTTGGACATTCGCCCGAAGCCGATTTTGCCGATTAATCCGAGGAGCGCCATACCGGGCCGATACTTGAAGGTTCTTGTACCTCCGCCCTTCATCGACTCAATCATCTCCGGCGGGTAGCCCTGCTCACGCAACCGGCGCGCTCCGGCCTCACCCGAATACCGCTCGGCAATCTTCATTTGGGCCTTGGCGAGATAAGTGCCCGCGGTGTCCCAAGACACGCGCAGCATATCGTCTTCGCCGCGGCTCGTGAATTTGTAGCGGGTCTTTACTTCCGGAGACAGCTCGGGGCAGCCGTCATCGACCCAGGCCTTCCAGGATTTGCGGATCATCGGGCCCTTGAGCCGATAGGGGCCATACACCCGGCGATGGAACGTATAACCCTTCAAACACATCCGTGGATTCCACGCGAAGGTCCCACGGTTTCCGTATAAATCTTCATAGGTCTGATGATCGTAGTTCTGCTCCACCCGCATGACGACGCCGTTCCGCACGAACGCGCGAACCCGGCAGCCGTGTGTGTCGTTGGGCGTGCAGATGTACGTGAATGAGGAGTCATAGCGGTACTGGTCGTGATAGACACGCTCCCATGACCGGTCCGGATACTCTCCCAGAGGATTTCCTACTTCAATGACTGGCTGCAGTGCGGTGAGGGCGAGCACCTTGTCTGCAATCGCAACGGCCGCGATTGTCCCCGCCGTCGTCTTTAAGAATTGCCGCCTTGTAAAAACCATTGTCGCCACCTCATCAGTTGATTGAAAAGAACCTTTCCATCTCGAAGCGCCCAGGCTTGGCCCAGGCTGCGGCGCGTAACTTTCCCACCCCCTTTCGTCTTTTTTTTAGACACTTCACCATTCCTCGCCAGAAGTACTACCAAGATGTATGCCATGACCTCATTGGCTAACCCTTTTTGGTATAGCTCGTAACACCTTAAAAGATGGCCTTTTTTTGACATCGGTTGAGGTCGCACGATATGCCCTTGACTGTGGATGCAGCGAAATACTTGCTCTTCCAATTAAGAACAAACCAACGCATTGATATTTAAATCAAATCAAAACTTGCGGTGGGCTGAATCAGTCGAATGATCTAACTGTGACAGGCTTTATGTTCGGGAGGGTAGGCCTTCTATGTTACAGAACAGAAACAAAAAAGCGGCACTGTCTGGACCGCGACCTCAGAAGTGCCGGACTTAGAGGGGTGGCCGGGGGTGATGTTTCCTTTGGCGACGCTATGGGGACAGTCCACTTTTTCTTGGACGAAAAAGAGGGACCGTCCCTCCTGCACTTACAGCCAGGTCACGCGCTCGGCCGACCGGATGTAGATAGGTTCAGTCACCTGCTCCACCAAATGATCGGCATCAACCAGGACCTCGTGACCGACTGCTGCGACCCGTAGCGGAAGTTGCTCTAATAGCCCGTGTCCGCCGCGATCGCCCGGACATCCGGCCGGGTCTCATTGCCCTTCACCGACTTCGGCGTCACCACGTACGGCGCGTGCTTCATCATCGTCACGCTGTACGGGCTTAGGGGAGGGGCGAGGAGGGTACAAGCAATGGAATTACACGAAAGCCGACGGGTATTATACAATTCTCATTTAGAAAATTTTATGGCGAAACTAATTCTCGGTTCTAAGCAATACTTAGAAGGCACCCCACCCCGATGCTTGATCCTTCCATCAAAGATCACCATGCGGCCTGGAATGGGAGTAATGGCATAGGCAAAACCTCGAGTCGTCGTGGATGCCGGAGTGCCGTCATATAGGAGCAGCTCACCGCCCCAGTCTTCATGCCACGATGCGTTGACAAAAACTAGCGCGGTCCAAACATCGCCGTCTACGTGGGCGAATTGGTAATCGCCGTACAAGTTAAAATTCGCGTACACTTTGGCGACGTTTGTTATGCTTAGGGCGTGGGCTTTTGCGAGCTCTCGGGTGCCTTGAATGATGGCTTTCACTACGGACGTCGCCTCGATCTCTTGGGGCTCGAAAGCATGTACTAAATGCCTGATGGTCTTGGTCTCTTCTCGATCATAATCGCCAAGGCAATAATTCAACGACCTGAAGTGCCGGTACACCTCCGCAAGCGCCTTCTCTTCGAATAGCCCATCGAATATCAAAATTTTTAGCCTTTCGGCTCCAACCTCGAACGACCGTGATAAGAATGAGTCATCGATCGAGCTGGAAGTTACGATGAGTTCGTCTTGAGAAGCCGTCTGAAGAGCCATGGCTCAACCCTTTTGGGTTGTACAGGATGTTGCGGGTTACAAAACGATGATGCGTTCGGCTTTGCGCCCCTCCTTACAGAGTCGGTGATCTGATTTTCGCGCCGGTATACTCTTCGGACGCGTGCAATGCAATACAAATAAAAGGGGGGAGGCTCCTTACGAAACCTCCCCCCATGTACTGCGTTAATCAAAACCAGCTGCGAAGCGGATATCTCATTGTTCAGGTCTCATGAGTCTCTTTTAAAGTACCGGTTCATGATCTGCTGAAAGTGCTGCCTGGGTATGCCGCTGTCCTGCGCCGCGTGGGTGACATTGCCTCCATGGGCAGCTAATTTTCCCTCGACGTACCGGACGGTAAAATCTTCGAGGACCTTTTGTTTCGCTTCAGAGTACGTCAGCCGCAGAAGGTCGCCTTGGAGGGAGGCGGAATCGGTGCATGAGTCCCGCGCCAGGGTGGGCAGCAAAGAGGCAAGATCTTGGTGCGAGACCCAATTACCGCGGCACAGCATGACGGCTCGCTCCATCACATTCCGCAATTCACGAATGTTGCCCGGCCAATCGTACGCCACCAGGTCTGTCACCGCAGAAGGCTGGATCTCCCGTACCGATTTCCCGAACTCGCGCGCAAACCTGATCAGGAAATGCCGCGCCAGAATCGGGATATCCTCTTTACGGTCACGCAGCGGAGGGACGCGTAATGTGACGACATTCAGGCGATAAAATAGGTCCTTTCGAAACTCGCCCCGGGTCACGCGTGTCTCGATGTCCTGGTTGGTCGCCGCGATGAACCGAACATCCACTCTCTTGGAACGCGTTCCGCCAACGGCGCGTACTTCTCCTTCTTCCAGGACGCGAAGCAGTTTGGCTTGAAGGGACAGAGGAAGATCACCGATTTCATCTAAGAAGACGGTGCCGCCATCGGCAAGCTCCAATAAGCCCATCTTGTCGCTCATCGCGCCGGTAAAGGCGCCCTTCACGTGGCCAAAGAGTTCGCTTTCGATCATGCCTTCGGGGAAGCGAGTACAATCCACGACCTGGTAGGGCCGGTCGTGCTCCGGGCTGCGGTCGTGAATCGCCCGAGCCAACAGCTCCTTGCCGGTCCCTGTCTCGCCGATGAGTAGGACCGTCGAGCGGACAACCGCGATGTCTTGCACCATCCGGAGCACATTTTGAAAAGCCGGGCTGACCCCGATAATCGACTCAAACCCCTCGGGGTCCACCGCCATCCGCCGAAGCGCCCAGTTCTGATGCAAAATCTCGGACATCCGGATAGCCCGATGGATTCGCGCCGACAAGACTTCCGGATTGATCGGCTTGGTGATGTAGTCGAAGGCGCCGTGGCGGATCGCTTCTACGGCCGTATCGAGCGAATTGAGCCCGCTGATCATAATTACAGGAATAGACAGGTTCAGGTTTTGCAGCCGCTTGATGAATTCGATCCCTCCCATGCCGGGCATGCGCACATCCGTCAGGACAAGGTGGATGTCTTCTTGTTCCAACACCTTCAGCGCGCCCTCGGCGCGCGACGCCACGCTGAAATCGACGACACGGGTCTCGTCGCCTGCAAACTGCTGCTCAAGGACGCGTAGAAGAATTTCGGCATCGGCCGCTTCGTCTTCGACCAGGAGGATTCGGAACGCCTGGCGCTGCTGGCCAATCACACTCTCATTTCCTTCCTTACCGGTTCGACCGCCTTCAGTTCTGCATACCGTGGAAGCGATGAAGAAAAGGTGCTGCCCTGCCCCGGCTCCGATTCCACCCACACCTTTCCTTGGTAGAGCTCGGTGATCTTTTTGACGATCGCCAAACCGATACCTGTCCCCGGCGCGTCATTCTGGCCGAGACGCTCAAACGGCTCGAAGATTCGATCCTGGTCAGCGGGCGCGATACCGATGCCGTTGTCCCGCACAAAGAGCACACAGGCATCCAGAAGCGTGTTCGACTCTGAACCGTCCTCGCCGCCCTCCCAAAGCCCGATCTCAATGTGAGGCGTTCGCTCTTTGGGAACAAATTTCAGCGCGTTTCGGATCAGATTGTCGAGAATTTGGAACAAGTGGATGTGATTGCAGGCCACGCGGGGAAAGGCCTCGGCGACTTCGACGCGGGCACCGGATCGTTCGATCTGTTCGGCACAGCCTTTCAGGACATCCCGCATGACTTCGCCGGGATCGACCGCCTCTACGACTTCGTGTACCGATCCAATGCGGGCCAGCCGCAGCACCTCCTCGATCCTGGCCATAAGCTGGTGACCATTTTCCTGCATCCACCCCAGATACCGGTCGGCGCGCTCGTCAAAGCGACCCTTGTAGTCTGTCTGTAGCAGCGAGGCCAGCTCAGCCATTCTCCGCGCCGGACCCTTAAGATCGTGGGCCATGTTCGCCGCATAATGCTCCAGCTCCTGAAGCCGGCTTTGCAGGCCTTCGCTACGCTGATGCGCGGCTTCATAGAGGCGCGCATTCATGATGGCGATCGCGGCCTGATCCGCAAACTGCTGTCCGAACCTGACCTCCAGATCGGTAAAGATCCGTTTTGTCGACGTCGAGGCCAGAGCCAATACGCCAAACGCGCCTTCTTGGCCCCGCAACGGCACGGCCAGTAAGCTTTTGGCCCCCATGCGGTCGCGGATTTGCAAGACCGGTTCGGGCCGTGTCGAAAGGTCCTCGACCATCTGTGCGGTATCCGTGGTCAGGGCTTTGATGGCTATCGGCGTCTCTTCTCGGATCAGCACGGAGCGGCGGAGCAGGTCGTGCCAGGACCCCGACGCCGCGCCCACGTTCCAACATCCGATCCTCTCGTTCCAAAGAAGTACTAACCCGATGTCCACATTCAGCACTTTGCCCGCGCGCTCTGCAATTCGCTTCAGGACGCCCTCGATCCCGTCCGGGCCGATGGTACTGACCTCCCTGCCAATGGCGTGTAACGCCTCAAGCTGGCTGATATGGTATTCGACGCTTTCAGCCATGCCCTCCATCGTGCGGGCCAGACGACCTAGTTCGTCTGTCGTCGCGATGGGAATGGGCCTCGCCATTCGCCCTGTACCGAATCTCAGCGCATGGAACGTCAAGCTGGCAAGGGGACCGGTGATCGTCCGGGCCAGCAGCCTGCTTCCGAGCCACCAAAGAAAGAGGATGGCGACAATGCCCGCTACAATGCCGTAGCGACTGACTGTTGCCAGACGGTTCGCCCGCTGCTGCTGCTGCTGTAATGCGTCTTTCCCCAATTGTTCAAAAGAGACGATGGAGGCTTGAATTTCGGCGAGGATTTCTGCGCCTCGACCCGATTCGATGTGTTCTCGGACCGGCGACAAATCTCCGAACCGCACGGAGTCAATCAACTTCCGTTTTAACTGCAGGAAACTGCGGACCGCTGCTTCGATCTGTGCCACTTGCTGCTGTTGAGCCGGTTCATTACGAATGAGCTCCTTGAGCCTGTGTACGGCTGGATCGACATGTTCGGCAGCCTCGTAGAACGGCTGTAGAAATTTCTCGTTGCGGGTCAGAACAAACCCCCGAAAGCCGTCCTGCACGTCGGTCAGTTGATTGCGTATGGCCTCCGTCTGGAGCTGAACGGCGTACAGGCGGTCCACGTCCGCATGAACTACGAGGAACTGTTGCAACGTGCTGAGGTACAGCAGCATGATTCCGATAAGAGGGACCAGCGTCACGGCAAGGATCCCGGCGACTTTATAGCGAACCGGCCAGTTGCGAGTTTCCATTGAGGGAAGCATATGGAATTTAACCGTTTTCCGGAACCCGATTGCGGCGGCACCAATACTGAGTGACATCGGAGGCAATCCTGACTAACTGCTGAAAGTCGCCGGGTTTGGTGAGGCAACTGTTGGCGCCGAGCGCGTAGCTCTGGCTCAAGTCCCGATCGAACTGCGACGTGGTCAACACAACGATCGGAATGCTTCTCAGCTTCGGCTCGGCCTTTACGCGCCGGAGAAATTCGAAGCCGTCCATCTGCGGCATGTCCAAATCCAAAATGATCACGGCCGGCAGGTCGGAACTCCGCCTCCATTGAAACTGCTCTTTAGCAAACAAATAGGTAAGCGCCTCCTGTCCATTGACCATAGTTATGAGGGGGTTATCCACCGCCGCACGCTGGAACGCCAACTCAATCATTTCCCGATCAACCGGATCGTCTTCGACGATCAGGATTGGTCGTTTGCGCACATCGAGCGCAGGGTTCTGCCGATGGAGGCATTTGCGAGGATACTTGATCCGACACTCTGTCCTTGTCCTTTCCGGCGATGGCTATTGCCAAGCCAAGCAGAATATCATAGCACGTACAATTACACAGCAGGCGGCTTCCCCGCGCCCTGGCCTGTGGCGCCAATCATACTCGACATGTTCCAAGCCCCTCAAGACAGGAAGGAAAAGCCCCTCTTCCGGGAAAACTTCGCAAAGGCCGTCCCGCTCCTTGACAGGTCAAAGACGATTCCATAACGTCCCCTCCAGAGGATTCGCCAATGGCTTTGCCTGTTCAGTTATTCTCGGCGCTCACCCACCCCGGCCATGTTGTTTTTGCAGAAAATCAGGCGGTCCTGGACCGCTTACGCAAGAACGATTTGATGCCCTCCCCGGTTGCTGAAGGCATCCGCTGGCAGACGCCGGAATATCCCTCGGGGCTGAAGGTCCTCGTCACCCACACCGGTCATGCCATTCTGTACGGCGAGCACGGCCAGCGCATTCTTTATCTTGATCCGGGAGGCGCACCGCTCCATGAATGCGCCTGGGACAGTCACCCTGTTCCGGCCCGGCTGCTCCGCGCACGCTTACGCTTGGATTGGGGCCAATGGATCGGGATCAAACCGGAGGGGCTGATCAACGTCGCCAACTTCGACCTTTCGGCAAAAGCCGGGTTGGCAAAGGCTGACGAGAGAGGGCCTGCATACTATGGCAGCGCGCGCAATGGGCGTCAGCCCCGACGAGGTGGCCTTGTTCTATGACGACGACAGCCTGAAGCTGGACGCCCATGGCCAGATCACTATTCGGCATCGGAAGGATGCCTTGTACCTGCTCAAGGAGGGTGACTTCAATCAGGCACGGTTTATGGCCTGTATGGGTGCGATGCACTGGGGCAGAATTGACTTCCTGCCGGTCGTCGAGCTCTTTCAATCGCTCCTTGCCGGTACCGGGAGTGCGGTGTTTGAACTGATCCGCGGCCTGTACGACGATCAGAACACCGGAGAGTCGCCCCGTGTACTGCGATACCGCGGCATCCCTACCTATCCATCGCCTCAAGCCTTTCGTCTCTTCTCGACGTATTTCGTGCCGGAGCTTGAGGAAAGGGACGCGTCTGGGCGCGTCCGGGGCGGGCGGGTGGAAAAGGATGCCGCCGACCCGTTCTCCGTGTTTATGGACCCGGCGCGCTCGGCGGAGGTCGCCTGGCGCCCGCGCTCAGATCCCCCGCATCGATTTATGGACGACGAACATGCTCTCTGCGTCACAGTTGCGGCGGGGGTAGTCTACAAGGTCACCAAAAGCACTGACCCGACCGCGCTTCCGTACACCCGGCCCACAACGCAATCAGCGGCGGTTGACGACCGTCTTGTTGGGGTAACGAAGGATGCCCTTCTGCTTAAGGACGGAGACCGTCGCGAGACCATAGCTCTCAAACAAGAATGGGGCATCTTGAAGGAGTCTCCTCTTCCGGAGACTCGTGCGACTCAGCCAACGTGGCGCAATCTATTTCCTGAAGGCGCCCCACGGGTAGACGCGGTACAGGCCTACTTCGCAGTTCCGCTGTATCCCGACGACGATGCAACGGTGGAGGAACTGGCGACCCAGCCATTGGCCATGGAGCAGATCTTGATTTATCTCGAACGCCACGGACCGGCTCGGCATGACTCTCTGATCGATCAGTGGGACGCCGTAAGCGCAGAATGCCTCGAGGTTTCCGGCGCTCAGTCTGGGACTATCCTGTACGACCGGCCCGAATTTGCGCAACGCCAAGCCCAACGGCTATGGGCCCAGAGACACGCTTCGTGCGATCTTGCGCCGTCGAACTTTAGATTCCTGCCGATTGCGCGCCGCCCTCAGGCGTATATGAAAACCTACGACTTAGTCCTTCGATGGATGTCTTTCGATCAGTATACCGATGAACCAGCGGTTGAACAGGCTATCGAACAGATTGCAGCCGCCCTCAGGCCCGGCGGTTTTGCGATTGTCGCCGGCCCTCCAAGCTTGCAGAAGTCCGCCCTGCGCGCCGGGCTTTTTCCCGAGGCCGGGATCCCGTTGACCGAGACGCCCGGCGTCGGCATCCTCAAGACAATTCTGACGCACGCCCGCATCCGCCCCGATGTGTTTCTCTATCTTTTCATTAAGACCCGGCCTTGACCAGGATACTGAGGCCGCTATAGGCTCCTCCTATGAGTGTGTGGGATTCCTGGAATCGCGACCACTACCTTGGCCTATTACCCTGGACCTGGGTCCAAATGGAAACCGCCGAAGTTCCGGGGCCGTTCCCACTGGTCGCCGGAGTCGATCCGGAAGTCGTCGCGAGCCTTCACGAAGCCCATGGCCTTCTGCTCAGTGCGGTAGAGACTGCCATTAGCGATGTCTTCGCCCATCGAGCCGCCCTGGACGATCCGGCAGTAGCCACTCGCCTAGAAGACGCTTACGCGGAACTCGTCAAGTCCCGACCGCATCTTAGGGACCATATCAAATGCGGTCGCCGGCCCGATGGCACCTTCCAGTGGGAATTTCCCTGCAATCCAAGACAAGCGCCGGCGCTCACCTACGCAGGGCTGCAGGCTTTCAATGCGGTAACCCGGCAGGCCATTCCGTTCGCCTTCGATGGACCTATTGGGCCGTCTGTCGGAAGGTTATTGGGGCTGCTGGATGGCAGCCGAACGGTGGGCGAGATCCGGGCTGCGGCGGAAAGCTCAGGTAGAGCGGTGCCGGCTCTACTACAGATCCTGGACATCCTGAGAAAACAGAACTCTCTGGTGGTATCACCGGGCTCCTCATTACGGAGTCATTGGGTTGCTGCCACACAGGATCAAGATGTCGTGCATTTGGGACATGCCGCCCTGCTGTACCGACAGGCTGAGAACTTCTTTTTGTTTGATCCCTGGTTGCTACCATGGCTTGCGGAATCAGCGGTTCCCAGCCTCTGGGTGTCACTCCTTCCCCGGCCGGCAGCAATCTTTCTGACCCATGATCACGATGACCATGTCGATCCGCGCACATTGCTGGCCATGCCGAAAGATATTCCGATCGTGGTTCCGAGCCGCCGCAACGCTCGCTCGCTGTACTACAGTTATCCGTCGCTTCTCCGTGAGCTTGGCTTTACACGGATCGTTGAGCTCGCTCATGGCGAGTCCTACCCTATTGACGGCGGTGCCGTTGTATCGGTGCCGTTCTTCGGGGAAGATCCGGTAGATATCGAGATGCCCCGGAACTGCTATTTGATCAACGACAGGGGCCGAAACACGCTCATCCATGTAGACAGCGGCCCGACGAATTCCGGCAAGTCGGCCGTCAAGGAAGGTGTCATTGGGGACCTCGTCCAGCGGTACGGACCTGTGTCCACCCTGTTTGCTTCGCAGCAGCAACTCAAGGAAGTCCGGGCTTATACCGCGTACGCTTGCTTGTCGCCACCCGGTCAGTGGTTGGAAGTCGGCGAGAACGGCTACCTGACGAACAGCTATTTGGCTGAGCTTGCCGGCGCCGCGAAGGCGCGCATGTTTGGCTCTTACGCGACGGGAGGCGCCGATTGGTACCCGGACCACCTCTCCTTTATGTTCAGCCGGCGAAACCCCGCCCGCACCGCGCTCTTGACCGCTAATTGGGACCCGCCGGAAGCCTTGAAAGATCTGCTGGCGCCCCTGGGATGTGGATACCATTACAGCCAGGCCATGGATATTTTCCGGGCGAGACCCGACGGCGGGACCGAGGTGTTTGCAGCGTCCGATAAATTGGCGCCGCTTCAGCTGTTCCGGCTCGATCACGGCGACCCGCCGTTCATGCGGGGCGGCACAAGACGTTCCTCAAGCCATCTGAGCTCCTTTTCGATCTGAGGCGTATGGAGCAAGCCCAACCACAAAGCATCGTCACATTTCAACGGGCCCTTGCCCTGTTTGAAATGACCGAAGGCGAATTACATGCTTTCGATTCCCGGGATCGACTGGATCAAAAACGCCGGCAACTCCTGCTGACCTGGCATCCGCCCCGCTACGCGAATCTCACGAACAATCCCAAGAAGTATATGAAGATGTACAAGCAGGGCGAGGCTATGACCAAGGAGATTCAAGCAGCCTATGAACTCCTAACCGAAAGGCTAGAAAACAGTGCACGCGGGGAGCAATCAGACGCGAAATGAATATTGCCTTTACGACCCTCGTCATTCTTCTTCTGGCGATGCCCGGCTATATTGCCAGGGCGGCCTACCTGACCGAAGACTTCAGTCGCGAAGTCTTGCCGACGAGCCTCACTAACGACATCGCCCTGGCGATACTTTATTCGCTGCCGATACATTTCGTCGCAGTTTCGACTGTCATACATTTGTATCAGCACGGTTATCTCAGCACCAAGGTCGATTTCGATGTGGTATTTCGATTTCTCGCCGGAGAATACGGCAGGTATGGGGAGGAATTCAGTCGTCTCTCATCTAATCTGTATCAGCATATGTATCGGATCGTGGCGTACTTCATCTGCGTCATGTCAGCGGCGTTGGTGATAGGTATCATGCTGAGGAAGATTGTATGGGAGTACAAATTGGACGTCAAAATACCTACCCTATTTCGCTATAGAAATAGATGGCTCTATCTGCTGACCGCACGAGAGCAGCTTGAGCTGGATGAGCCCCACATCACGGTTGTGGACGCCCTTATGGAATTGGCCAGCGAGACCCAGTTATACAGAGGCATGGTCGTGGGGTTTATCAGCAACGAAGCAGGAGACCTTGAAGATCTGTATCTGGGAGATGTTTTTCGAGGCAAGTTTGTCGAATCCGCGGCTGGTGAGAAAAAGTTTGAGTGGCAGGAGGTTCCGGGAGACTCTTTTGTTTTGAAATACCGCGAAATTAGGAACCTTAATATTTCTTTCCTTCCGGCCTCAGCGGCTGGATTACATACGCTTTTTGCTGATCGACCGGTTTAGAAAGAATTAACTTCTTCAGGTCATCTTCTTTTCGCTGCTTCTTTGCTTTTTGAATAAGCTCCATCGCTTCGCGGAAAATGTAGATGCCCATACGCACGCACCTCCTGGTACAGTCTATAGATTACACTATAACACATAGCATGTGTCGGCATATTCGCGTCGTCCCGCTCTCACAAACCAGGCGCCAGATACGGTTGACCTGGGGAATCTGTTCAACAGAATACTACGGTAGTCTTGTCCAGGCATCTCCGGTACTGAGCCAATATGTCGGCACCTGCCCAGATATCGGCATGGCAGATGCGGGTCGAACAGCGCAGACACGCTTACCTTCAAGTGTAGCGATTCGCTGCCTACTGAGCTTCTATGCCGGATTCATATGGGAGCGATATTGCAGAGGAGTTTCATAGCTATTCTGCTCACACGCTGTTATCTGAAAAGATACTAGAGTATCACGGCCACTGAAGAAACGGCATGTTGACGAGGGGGCATCCGGCCCAAAATGCTGTGGTTCTAACATTTGCTCTCTGCTTTTCGTCCAGGCATAGCCTTTGCGTTGTTTGACGGTATGAAACGCAATCAGATTCTTAAGAGAATCTTTCTTCCTCTTCTTCTCCCTGCTTTTTGTGACGTCTGTATTTGCTGGCCAACAGGGTGAGATCTACCGCCAGGGCAAAGCGGCGACCGTGCTTATCGTCGGAATTGATGACGAGGGAGGTAGCGCGTCACTGGGAAGCGGGTTCTTTGTCAGCAATGACGGGTTGGTCCTCACCAACGCCCATGTCATCGAAGACAGCAAGAAGCTACATGTATATGTTCAGGATCAGATCGTCGTAAGCGATCCCGAAGTCGTCGTGATCGATGCGGATGCGGATTTAGCGCTGCTGCGCATGCCGTTCGCTCTAGCACCCTTACGACTTGCTACTGCCCAGCCGGATGAAGGTTCACCGACGATTGGCGTGGGCTATCCTCGTCTCACAGACATTCTGAATATGGGGTTCACACTGCACAGCACTGTGATACCGTTCACCGTTAATGGTCTGGTGCAGGGACAATCCCGGATGAAGAGCGTCCCCACGACGTTTCTGCAAACGGTCGGAACCATGTACGGCGGAGGTAGCGGGGGACCTTTGCTGGACATTAATTCCGGTGAAGTTATTGGGGTCATGACCCAGACCGTGCCATACCTGGAACGGGTCACCAGCCGTCAAGGCAAGGGCGGCGGAACCGTTATGATGCGCGCAGCGATCGCCTATGCGATTCCTGCTTCCGTGGTTCGCAGGTGGCTGGTAGAACATGACGTTACCCTTCCTGCAGGGAATGCCCCGCCACGGGTCATCCTTTCAAAAGATAAGGACACGGAGAGCGTCGCTAAGCGGAACTTTGCGACCGGCCATTTGTTACATACGCTCGCACTGACTCTAAGCAATGACAATGATTTCCTGGCGCTCGCGGTCAAGCACTACCAATCCGCATTGCAACTGAGCCCGAACGCGCCATGGATTCTGTGCAACCTGGGCATGGCCTATGCATCACAAGAGCAATGGCGCGAAGCGGCGGAGATGTTCCGGCAATCACTTGCCAGTGATCCGAAATATGCCGCGGCTGCGTATCACCTTGGCATCGCGCTCAAAGCCGAACAGCAGCATGATCAAGCGGTCAAGGCGGTCGAAAGAGTTGAAGAGACCGCCGCCCTTCCTGTTTCCGTTAATCTGGCATCAGAGAGTGGGAAAAAATAGTGCGCTGGGGTGTCGTCACTCGCTCATCTTAAAGTTTGACGCGTAGTAACGTATCAAGTCGCCGAGTGAGATAATCCCCACAATTTTTCCTTCTTCTGTCACGGCCAAATGCCGAATGCCCTTGCTCTTCATCAAAGCCCGAGCCTCTTCCACAAGCTTTTGACTGTCTATGGTGATAATGGGACTGCTCATCAAGGATTTGACTCGATCCTTCTCGGGATCGACTCCTTTCGCCAAACCTTTTCGGGCAAGGTCCGTATCGGTCAGGATCCCACTGTATTGGCCACCTCCGAGGACCAGCAGGGAGCCCACATTGAACTTCTCCATGAGGCGGCTGGCCTCCCGCAGTGAAGCATCGGCGGCAACAGCTTGGATCTGCCGGCTCATGAGTTCTCCAACTTCGGAAAGCAGCTGTTCTTCGAGATCGCCTGAATCCGGCATGGTCATCCTCCAAGCTAATGGTTAAAAAGAGGCGAAGATTGCTGAGAGCATTTCGCCTCACGGCGATCTCTATTATGGCGC
Organism: Nitrospirota bacterium; assembly: GCA_963788195.1. Lineage (GTDB taxonomy): Bacteria > Nitrospirota > Nitrospiria > Nitrospirales > NS-4 > NS-11. The sequence goes on along the minus strand of CAWBGA010000002.1, from coordinate 12,727 downwards.
GGAGTGGCTGTGGACCCGCCCCATTGATTGGTCGCCTTCGGCTTCGGCATCGCCGCGGGAGACGGGCCAGGTAACCAGTCCGGACACACTGTTCGCGGAGCGCTCCTGGGCTTTGGCATAGATCTGCGGCAGCCGGTTCGTTCCGAACTTCGAGATGTAGAGAAAGACGTGCTCGCGGGCATTCACGCGCACCGCCCACGGCGCAAAGTCACGTGCGTAGAATTCCTCGCAGAGCTGCATCGCCTCCAGGCACGTGACACCGCCGGGATCATCCAGGGTGTAGTAGTAATCGAGCGGAAGATCGTACTCCTCCTGTTTGTGAATCGTGATCCCGAACTTCTCCGGATTCCGCACCATCGGCGTGTGCCGGTAGGCGACAAAATAAAAGAGTTCGACCGAGTGGATGTTCTCCTTATTGTCCAGGAGAAACCGCCGCGTCTCTTCCGCCTCCTCGCGGTTTTCCCCGGGAAAACCGTAGAACGCCATGACATGGTTCCAGATCCCGGCCGCCGACGCGAGCTTGAGATTACTCTCGATCACGGACTTCTTCACATGCTTGTCCATGAGATTGAGCACGCGTTCGTTTGCCGACTCCATCCCATAATAAAGCGTGCAACAGCCTGACTTGGCGGCCAACCGCCAGAGCTCCGGATCCGAAAGGCTTTCCTCGAACCGGATCAGCGTCGTCCATTTGATGCCGACGTTTTGATCCACAAGAAGCTGGATGACTTTCTTAAAGAGCGCGGGAGGATAGGATTCGTCGGCGAACAAAAAATGCTCCGCCTGATATTTGTCCTTCAACGCCTTGATCTGGTCTATCACTTGGTGGGCCGGCATGCCTCGATACTGGTCGAAATATCCCTGTCCATGATCACAGAACGTGCATCGGCCCCAGTAGCAGCCACGCGTGGCCAGGTAGGGAAGGATTCTGGTCGGCACAAAATAGCTGTCCAGTGGGAAGCCATCGAAATCGGGAAGCGGTAGCGCCGTGGTCTTTTCGGTGTAAATGTCCTTGTTGACCTGGATCCCGTCAGGTGTCCGGTAGATCAGGTTCGGCACGCTTGCGATGGCGCGTCCACCGGCGAGTGCCTCCAACAGCCACAGGAGGGCGTGTTCTCCTTCATACATGATCGCCGTATCAAAGACATCGGTAAAGAGGCGTTCGTGCGTCGGGAATTCTTCCTGCAGACGGGTAATGATATTGCCCCCAACCGTAATATGAATCTGCGGGAAGGACTCTTTGATCATCTTGCAAAACGTGAGTCCCGCAAGGAGCTGCATCTGGGTCCCGATCGACACCCCGACGACATCAGGTCGTTCGCGCTCGACCAACGGCAGCACCAGTTGCCGGCACACATCGCGATAGATATTGACCTGCTCATCCTCCAAACAGGCAAAGACTTCTTGAGAGACGCCGGGACGGTATCCGAGGTTGCTTTCCATGGGATAAAACACGATGGACGCGGGATAGTAGGCGGCCGAGATGTACTGCATGACTTCGCGGAAGGTGCCGAGGGCGCCCTCCAGTTTGTCGGCATCATAGTATTCTTCGCTGCGGACGATACGCTTGGCCCGCATCGCACGCTCAGCCAGATCCATCACGTTCACCCCGGACTTCGCCTCGAGCACAGCCCTCTGATCAGCCTCGCGGTCCGTGAGCCCGACTGATGCCTCCTTGGCCTCGAGTTGGCGCAACTGCATGGACATCCGAGCCATGATCCAGATCAAGAAGGTGTCGCTGAAAAAGAGATCGTACATCTCGATGTTGACATCCTTCTGAATCACCTCGTGTCCGTTTTCACGCAGCACCGCGGTCAGGCTCGGCAACGCCAGATACGGCGCGGTAGGCACCCACTCAGGAGGAAACAGCAGCATGGTCTTAAGCTTGGGGACGTCGGTTTTCGCAACCGGCTTTTCAGGCTGGATTAAATCAACAGACATTGGCTTCGATACTACTCTGGCTGCTGGGTTCCGAATATCCGGAACGCAATGCGGCGAACTGAAGAGCGGGCAGTCGGTTGGTGCCGAATTTGGCGACGTACAAAAAGACATACTCGCGGATGAAGATTTTTAGATCCCAGCCGGGATTATGGTTGCGCTCGAACTCTTCGAAGACCTGCTCGGCTTCCTCGACGCTCAGGCCTTCTTTGACGGTGTAATAGTAGTCCAATGCCAGATCCCATTCCGGATTCTTGTAAGCCGTCACACCCCATTTCTCGGGATGCTTCGCGACCGGCGTGTGCTTGCTCAGGTCAAAGGTGCCGAACCCCACCGAGTGGACAAGGTCCTTGTTCTCCTCCAGAAATTTCACTGAGGACCAGGCTTCATCGCGAGTCTCGCCCGGGAAGCCAAAGAATCCCATCGCATGGTTCCAGATTCCAACGCCGGCGGAAAACTGCAGGCTTTGGCGGATGACATCCTTGGTCGTGGCTTTGTCCATGAGCTTGAGCACGCGCTCGTCCCCGGACTCGTAGCCGAAGTGCAGGTAGCGGCAGCCGGCGGCCCACGCATCCTTCCACAGGGATTCCTCCAGGAGGCTTTTTTCAAACCGCATGTGCGTCTGCCACACGATGTCCAGATTTTTATCGATCAACTGCCGGCAGAGCTTTCGAAACAGGGCCGGTGGATAGGACTCATCGGTAAAGTGAAAATGCCGCACCTGATGCTTCGTCTTCAGCGCGCGGATCTCTTCGATGATCTGCTCGATTTTCTTCGTGCGATACCCCGCCGTATAGCCTTCGCCATGATCGCAAAACTCGCATCGCCCCCAATAACAGCCGCGGGTCGCCAAATAGGACAGCATGGGCTCCGGCACGAAATACTTCTCCAGCGGCAGGCCATCGAAGTCCGGCGACGGAAGCTCAGACATGTCCTCCGCGTACGTCAGGGACGACGTATGGATGCCGGCGGCATCGCGGTAGATCACATTGGGGATCCTGCTGAAATCTCCGCCCGCGCCGACGGCTTCGACGAGCTTCAGAAATGCCGTCTCGCCTTCATACACCACGGCGCTGTCAAACACGGTAAACAGTCTCGGCGTCTCCGGTAGGACATCGCGCAGCCGTGTCACCGTATTGCCACCGATCGTCACATGGATGTTCGGGAACTGCTGCTTGATCAACGCGCAGAAGGTCATGGTCGAGAACAATTGTTGCTGCAACACGATGGAGATGCCGACGACGTCCGGCCGCTCCGCCTCGATGACCGGCTTCACCAGCTGATCAAACACGTCGCGATAGATGTTGACCTGCGTGTCTTCGACGGCCTCCAGCAGCTCCGACGACATGAACACCTTGTAGGAAAGATCCGTCTCCATGGGCGGCATGCAAATTCGTGCCGGAGCGTACACGAGGGAGATGGCCTCGGTGACCTCACGAAAGGCCCCGATTGCCCATTCCAGCTTCTCGACATCATAAAACTCAGGGCTTCGGACGACCTGCTTCGCCTTTTCGGCTGTCGTCGTCAACTGGAGCAATCCGCTCCCGGGTCAGGTTGCAGAGCGCCATTTGAAGATCCTGCTCGACGTCGGTCAACTCCCTCGATCGGGCGATCTTTCGCAGGCGCTCGAGTTGCTGCGGGACTTTTTTGAGGACGCGGCGCAGGAAATCACCGCTGAAGAACCAGTCGTACATCTCCAAATTGACGTCTTTCTGCACAACGTCGTGTCCGGCGGTTCGAAGCACGGCGGTGAGAGACGGCAGGCTCAGGTAAGGTTCTGAAGGGTACCAGTCCGGAGGAAAGATGAGTAGAACCTTCATCTTCCGGCCGCTCATACTTCCCGATGGTCGCTGCGGTTGGAGCAGGTCCGCTCGCTCGCCCTTGTTGTATTCGATTCTCATTCAACCGGTCTTTTCATGACCATAGCGGTGTGGGCCCTTAAACAGCCAAACAGTAATTCTAGGCGTCCCGGTCGAATCCGGTCAAGCCCTACCCGCACTCGGACGTGCCTTGACACGGTCTGCACCAATCCCACAGTATCTGCCGTTAGCACTCGTCGTCAATCCTACTACCGTGACAGATAAGCCCTGGCAGACGAGGCCCCAAATAGGTATGGACGAGCCGACTTCATCTCCGACATCCGGTATGGTCCCCCAGGAAGCCCGGGCCTATTTCAATTACCTGATGACATTGTGCCTGCGCAAAGAAGAGTCATTCGGGCCCTTGGCGTTTGCCTTTGGCAGGGACCAGGATCTCGACGGGCTGGGACTTCTGCCGGAGGAGCAATTCAATCTGTGGATGGCGCTCTCCGAAGCTTTCGCGGACGAGCCGAAACGGTTCAAATTCAAGCTCGAGGCGCTCCAAAAAGCGGTGGGCATTCTCCACCGGACGCAATACGTGGATCAAAATCTGCTCAGGGAGCTACGACAGGAGATACTCAAGACCGAAGCAGAGCTTGGAATCTACAACGAGGCTTACCGAAGCCAGCGCGCGCCGGCCGCTGAGAAACAGCAGATCATCGTCGAAACCGATCTGCCGGACTATTTTCTCACCGTCGCCCAGAAGCGCGCCACTGCCTATTACCAACGAAAGTTCAAACTCTCACCGGAGGCTCACACCGCGCAGCAGTTTAAGAACCCCGGCACCGAACGCAAATTCCTGCCGGACAATGCCTTGGTCCAGAAGGAATTTCCCGGTGCGTGCGCGCCGTTCATGAATGCCCGGACCAATGCCTTTCACCTCATGCTCCCCTTTGACCTGAAAATCAGCCGGAGGCCCGATGATCCTCTGTCAGCGGGGGTTCGCATCTGGTATGCCAAGATGGGCTACTCTTATCCTTTGCGGTATGAACTGGGGAAGCTCTGTAGCTACTGGAGCAGCGAAGTGTTGGACATTGCGCTCGACGATCCCAACCTCTTGTTCGTTTCCGCATCTGAGGTAAAGGAAGCGGAGCTCGGCACCGTCGAACGGCCATTGCCGCCGATACTCCACCCGAGATTGGCCTGGCCCAGGCGTTTCTCGAAGGGTCGAATACCCTCGGCCCATACGTGCAGATTGTCTGCAACATTAAAGTCTGGTTCGACGCCGCCAACATTGCCCTCCTCCTGCAAGGCGCCCCCGACCTGCACGAGTACGGATTGACGGGCGCCTCGGGTTTGGTGATCCGCACCTATGGAACCGAGAAGGTGGCGGCCTATGCCGGGAGCATGAAACAGCCTTGGCAGGATGGACTCAGCTTCAACTACATCAATATGCACCTCGGCCTGTTACCGGGAACAGAGACAGCGGTCGTCCCTTACAACACGCCGATTTTCTCGGTATACCCCGTCGTGAACCGGCAGTCCTACACCTTCAAAGATGTAAGGACGATATAAGGCACAAAACCGGCGCCGCCGACTATGCGATCGGCGGCGTATCGTGGACTATTCCGCTCTGGCTTTCTCTTCCTTGACCTTCGCTTTGGCTTTCTCGCCCTGGGCCTTCACCTTCCCCTTCGTGCGTTCCATGTCCGCCGTCATTTCATTTCCTTTAATGTCTTCCTTTAATCCCTTCGCCTCGCCTTTCACGCGCTCGGTATCGGCCTTCACTTCTCCCTTCAGCTTTTCGCCCTGCGCCTTCGTCTCTCCAGCCAGGGCAACAGGATAAAACCCAGCGAATGCAAAGGAAACGGCAATTGCGGCTATGACTAGCATCCTCATGGGAACCTCCGTGCTCAGGTTAATACTCTTGCTGTTTTCAGCTTATAACACAACTTTCCGCGTCAAGCAGTCCCACTTTTTCGGCGATCAGCCTCTTGAGAGTAACTGTAAAGACATGTATCCTTACTGTTTCCACCCAACCAACACACAAAGGAAATAACCATGCGGATTGCCTTGTTCTGCTTATCTCTCCTCTGGGTCGTGGCATCAGGGGCATTCGGGGCGCCACCCGAACCGACGACCGAGGACCAAAAGACGTTTTATGCATTGGGAGCGGCAGTGAGTCAGTCCCTCAGCGCCTTCAACCTCAGTGAGTCTGAGCTCGAGCTGGTGAAGGCCGGGATCACGGACGGAGTCCTGAAACGCCCGAGCAAAGTCGAGATCCAAGCATACATGCCGAAGATCCAAGCACTGCAGCAGGCGCGCGCCGGCGCAGTCGCCGAGATTGAAAAGAAGGCGGCGGCTGGCTTTCTCGCGAAGGCGGCCGGCGAACCAAACACCAAAAAGACCGACTCGGGAATTCTGATCACAACGATCAAGCCCGGGAAGGGCGCCTCACCGAAGGCCACGGATACGGTGAAGGTCCATTATCAGGGCACGCTGATTGATGGCACGGTGTTCGATAGTTCTATTGCACGAGGAGAGCCGATCTCCTTCCCGTTGGGAAACGTCATCAAGTGTTGGACCGAAGGCTTGCAACAAATGAAGGTGGGTGGAAAGAGTCGTTTGGTGTGTCCTCCCAATCTCGCATATGGCGACCGAGGCTCGCCGCCGGCCATCAAGCCGGGCGCCACACTTATTTTCGAAGTCGAGCTGCTCGACATCACCAAGTAAGACTTATAAAAAACGGGACAGGCGACTTTTCTGTTAGAGTAGGCGCCTGCACGCTTTACACAGAATCCTTGAATTACTCTCGGTCGGCATCCCGTACGGCAGGGTGCAGTAGACATCGATATCTTCGGTGGCCCCGCACTCGGTGCATTGCGCTTCGTCCCGCTCCCACACGGCCTCGCGTAACATCTGGGGGATCCCGGGTTCGCCGGCGTTCGTCATGTCATCAAGCCATCGCGGCATCCCAATTCCTCCCTCGGTGAGTACTACTTCCTTCGCCGCTTCCCGCCCGCGGTTGCTGCTTCATCGGCTTCGAGATTAGTTCGGAATCCCTCGAAGACGGCTTTCAGGGCAGGAATGAGCTTGGCTTTCAACGTGCTCGGCACTCTATTGATATATTCAATGGGCCAGTCCTCGATCTTGTTGATGTCCAGGTCGTCCCGCGAAAAATCCTCCCGAATTGCATCTTCATAGCCGTAGATGAGGCCGCTCTTGAACGCCTCCGCATTGAGCGCGTTCATCTCGGCCTCGTCTTTCATGCCCTGGGCAAACCGCGCCTTGATGCGCTCAACAAGCGGGGCCGCAATGGCTTTGGTTTCCTCGGACAGCACCGGTTCCAGCGTATAGTACAGTATCACAATGTCCTGAAGCTGGTAGCGGGTCGGCATCCCTTCCAACCGAGGTGGCTCTGCAAGGGCCTTGTTGTCCAGGGCTTCTTTCGCCTGCTTGATTAATCGGACAGTCTCGTAGAGGTACGCCTCTTCCCACTCCGCTGAGTTGTACACGAAGAATGACCGGATATAGTCAATCTTCTGATTGGCATCCCACATCTGAAAGGAAATCGTGGGACGAAGCCGGTTGCTGTACTGCACAGGCTCTCCGTATTGCGCCATGTGCATCTCGATGCCATACGCGGCAAACCCGTCATGCAGCGCATTGATATACTGCTGAAAGACCTGGTTATAGTTATCGGCGTCGTTCAGCGCCGGAATCTGGGGCACGCACACGATGCTGTACAGACGACGAAAGCGCGCCCGGGTGTAGCCTTTCTCATCGGCGAAATACCAGGACCCGCCCCACAGCCCTCCGCTCAGCGGAATGTCGGCCCGATACCGCCGGCGTAGCCGGGCGGAAGTTTCCTTGGCGATCGCATCGAACAATTCCCCGAGATAGAGCGAATTAGCCCTGCCTTCGGGAGTGAACACCTGTCCATGCACGCTCGGGATCTGATCGCGAATGATTTTCATGCCCCGACTCTTTTCGCGGTCCTCTGTGGCCTTCAATTGCGTCTGGAATCCTTTGAAGATAGCCTTTAGCGGCGGTATCAGCTTCGCTTTGATGCTGTCCGGGACACGATTGATCTTCTGTACCGGCCAGTCCTCCATTTTCGTAATATCAAGCCCTTCCCTGGCAAATTCGTCGCGGATGGCATCCTCGTAGCCATAGATCAGGCCGCTCTTGAAGGCTTCGGCATTGATGCCTCGCATCTCATCCTCATCGTTCATGCCTTGGGCAAAGCGGGTCTTAATCCGAGCAACCAGTGGTCCTGCGACGGCTTTCGTCGCGTCGGACAGGATCGGTTCCAGCGTGGAGTAGAGGATCACGATGTCTTGAAGCTGGAACCGGACGGCCATTCCTTCCAGACGCGGTGGCTCCGCCATCGTTCGGTTGTCCAAGGCTTCCTTTGTTTGCTGGATCAGGCGAACCGTCTCGTAAAGGTAGGCCTCCTCCCAGCTTGCGGAGTTATAGCTGAAGAAACATCGGATGAAATCAATCTTCTTGTTGGCGTCCCACATCTGCAGCGAAATGAGGGGCCTCAGGCGGTTGCTGTACGGGATGCTCTCGCCCCACTGGGCCTCACCGAGAGCGATGCCGTAGGGAGTAAAAGCCTCGCCTAACACCTTCGAATACTGCCAGAAGACAATGTTGTAGTTGTCTGCATCGTTCAGTGATGGAATTTGTGGCACGCACACCAGGCTGTACAGTCTGCGAAACCGAGCCCGGGTATACCCGCGGTCATCGGTGAAATACCACGACCCGCCCCACAACCCGCCCGTCAGCGGCACCTCGGCCTTGTAGCGCCGGCGCAGCCGCGCGGAGGTCTCCTTCGCGACCGCATCAAACAGCTCGTTGAGATAGAGCGAATTCGCCCGACCATCATCGGTGAAGACCGGCCCCGAGGCCACCGGCAGTCGATCTCGAATGACTTTCATGGAGATAGCGCCCTTCTCATATCGAGGGCACCAAGGTCAGGAACCACGGCGCCGCCTCACTGGTCATCTGATCAAAGACATACGCCGTTCTGCCCGCGGGCACTCCTGGAAACAACGCGCCGCGACGAACCTCCACGTATCGAAAGCCATACCGTTCGTGTCGATCCCTTTCTTGACCAAGAACACGCGGAATATCCTGTCGCGGCTGCTCGAGGATGGTTGCCTCCCCGACCGCGAGCTTCGCGAGGGTCTCGTAAGTCGGGCCAAAGTATTTGCGGACGTTCTCTTCGCTATAAAACACATCTCGCGGCCGCGCCTGTTCCTCAGGCAGCAGCTGGGACAAGATCTCCCAAAAAACCTCCTGGTCAATGGCGCCCATCACGCAGAGTTTACCACTTCGCGAGAGGAGATCGAGGAGCGCCAACGGTCCATAGACGTCGAACTTCCAGGGCGGAAATGTCAGCCATTCACCGCGATGCTGAACCTCCAGCACCGGTCGACCTGCCCGATCTACCCGGCGGAAGTCACCTTTGGTTTCGCGCAATCGTCGCTCGATGGCCTCCTTCGGACAGTCTGGACGGCTCATACGCAAACGTTGGGGACGAGGGGCTGTGGCACACCGCGATTGTATAACGCGTGCAGGCAGTGTTGTCGTGGACGCTAAACATGTCCTGATCGCTGAAAAACTGGAATTGCAGGCGAGGGGAAGGATGCCGGCGCAGTCTTTGCAAACGCTCCTGACCGGCCCGTACCAAGCTGCTGCCTTCCGCGGCCAGGTCCAAGCGATCCAGGCAATGAATGGTCAAATCCTTTTCCGCCGCTTCTAATGCTCCGAGATAGGCTTCAACCAAGTGCTCTTCGAAGGTCAAGTCGCCTGCGCCAAAATCCACAACTGAGGAGATGTCGGCGGCGAGCAGCAGATCAAATGGGTTCTCGGTTGCGCGGACGGCAGCTTCGACTTCCGGCTGAGACATCTGCGATATCGGGACAGCCGGTGAGGGGGTCGAAGCCGAGAAGGCCCAGGAGTATGCAAAGTTTACGGATGGCCTTTGTAGGATTGAGCCCAGTGATGCGGCGAAGTGTCTCCCCGGAAACCGCCTTGACGCCACCTGCTTCTCCGGGAATCAGAGCTTCGAGCAAGGACTCCCTCACAACGGGGTCTAGACTGGAATTCGCCAGGGCAACGTTCAGTCGCTGGATCGTCTGAGGTACGAGATCCGGCGACACGAGCCGTCGCGAAGCGCTCCATTCTTCGCGCTGCTCAGCGGCAGTTTCATGCAAGTGCTTGCGGAATCTGGTTATCGCCTCGGGATCCACCAACTGATGCACTATTCGGTCATATCGTTGATGTTCTTATTGACGAGATGATGCAGGGTCGGTGAGATAAACCATAACGTGCCAAGGGTCGTCTCAGGATTGTAACTTAGGGTAATGGTTAATCGGTCGCCGTGCCATTCCACCTGATTGATCATCCTCTTTCGCTCGGTCGGCAAAAGCATGCCGTACTGCTGCTCGATCCATTTCAACAAACGATCCCGATTTTCGCGTCCTTCGAATAAGAGATTGATGCTTTCCAATTTCGAGTCGGCAAAGCGGTACTGGGCAGCGGTAAAAACAACTCCGTCGATCATCGGAACTTCCTGAGGATTCTCATAAAGCCCCACTTCCTTAACGAAGTCCGTATTCCAGGTCTTGACCTGTCTGAGATGGGGGTAAGCCGAAAGCGGCGCCTCCATCCTGTACCCATGGAATTCGTTGAGTTCGCCGCTTATCCGCACCGCATACGAGGGCACCACATTGAGAAATGTTATCGCCACTCCGAGCAGCAGAATGATCTCCTTTTGGCCATTGCACCCGCCCGCCCTGGAGTACTCGACCCCTTGCACGGGATGGCAAGGGGTGCCCCGGACAAACTCCTTTCTCCCCCTGGCACCCGCCAAACAAAGCTTGCTCGACGTTGCACCCAGCCCACCCCCGAGCTCGCCAAGACAAGCTCGTTTCCCCGTGGAGGCCTGATGATCATTTAAGGCCGCCGGGGTGCTTTCTCTGCCCCCTGATTTGCTTCATCATATGCCCTCATGAACCCAACCCGCCCACGACCGGCTCACTTACAGCATCTGCCCGCAATGCTCTCACGCCTCCAGGTCTGGTACTCCCGCTCCGATTTACAGTCGGACTGCCCCAGCAGGATCGCTCGGAGTTCCCCCGTGCCTCCGTAGTCCGTTGATTGGCCGGGAACTTCTTTAATTGCCTCCGTACCCGTCCATTCCCACTCTCCGGGCATGTTCTTCATCGGCAACTTCCCGAGAGCCGCCTCCTGGCATGCCGTTCGCCATTCTATAGCTTGGCACAGCCGCTTCCCGGAAACCGCACAGGTCTTTTCAGCTTTTTGATACTCCGCCGCAAACGTGCGATCGGTCTCGATGCAGAACCCGCCCCGCTCCGCCCCCACCCCGACCATACCCTCCGGACATGAAGCCGGCGCGACGGTACTGACCGCCTGTTTTACCGGACTCTCACGCCGGACCGGTGCACCGCCGCCAATTTGGACCTCCGTCACTTTAAAATTGGCATTAGTACTGCCGATGGGGGTACGCACCTCGACCATCACCGGCCCGGGAGGAACATCGGCCGGAATCCGAAGCGGTACATCGAGCGACGTGGGCTTGGCGGCATACCCTTCGACCTCGATGCTTGGCACGCTGAACTTGACCGTTGCCCCCACCAGGTTTTTACCTTTGAGTTTCAGCAGGGCATTCGTTCCGGCCGTGACCGTTTCAGGGGTCACCTCGGTGACCCGCGGCTGCATCTCCTCGACAGTACCCCGGGTGACCGAGAGCGTGATATCGATCCCGGGGCTATTTTCGAACATGGAAACGATGCCGTTCTCGTCGATGATATAGATGACGCGGCCTGCCTCGTCCTTGAACGTCTCGCTACGCGCGACACCGGTAAATGCCGCGAGTAGTAGCACCCCCGCAAGCAATAAACAGACGGGTTTTGCAGTGGACATCAGTCAACCATTATTGGGTGCCGCCTTGACAGCAGCGCCCAACGAATTTTTCGGCATCGAGACGCATGGACTTATGCTTCGCCGCACAGTCAGGCTTTCCGTACAGAAAATACGCGGTGTCCTGCTGAGTCTCATCCAACACAACCTCATAGCCCCCCGTCCACTCCCATTGGCCGGTCATGTCTTTTAAGGGAACCTTTCCGGCAGTCGCCATCTCGCAGGCCTTTTGCCACTCATAGACCATGCAGAGCCGTTTGCCGGACAGTGCGCAGGTCTGATCGGCCACGCGAAAATCGCCCTTAAACGTGTGGTTGATCTCGATGCAGAAGCCGCCCATCTCGCCGCCGACCGCCAGCATTCCCTGAGGGCATGATGACGGTGCGGTCTGAGAAATAAGGCCTGATCCTTCATCGGCGCCGTAACCCTGCCCTGGATGTTTGATCACATCATCCCGCTTGGGCGTGCTGGCGCCGCCGCCTATTTGAACATCGGTGACTTTGAACTTAGTCTTTGTGCTGCCGATGGGCGTTGTGATTTCCACCGTAACATCTCCCGAGGGCACGGTGAGCGGCAGATTCACGGGGATATCGAGTCTCTTCGGTTTTCCGGAATAGGAACCCACCTCTATTCCCGGCACGCTAAGTTTGACCTTGGCCCCTACCAGGTTCTTGCCTGTCAGCTTGAGAATATTGTAGGTGCCGGCGGGAATCGAGTCGGGAGTGATCTCCGTAATCTGGGGCTGCATTTGCTCCCGAGTCCCGCGTGTGACAGTCAGGGTCACATCCGTCCCGGGACTGTTTTCGAACATCGAGACAATTCCGTCGTCGTCGATGAGATATAGAACCTCCCCGGCGTCATCGGTGAACGTTTCCTTGGCCATACCTGGTGATGCAGTCAAAACACCAACAGTGGCGAGCGTCAGAAGAATGAGCCTATGTCCATAACGGTATAAGTGCTGCATACGAGGCCTCATAGAGAGAGTTATGGTACTGTGTACCTATCACGATACCCAAAAATGACCTTTCCCAGCAACC
>CAWBGA010000001.1:0-444948 GCA_963788195.1 Nitrospirota bacterium | reverse complement strand
ACAGGACGGTGGATCCTGTCGTTGACTTGTATTCCCTTGGAATCATCACCGCACGTGACGCCTGGGCATACAACTTCTCCAAGCCCGCGATGTTGGCGAACATGCGACGGACGGTCGACTTCTTCACCAGCAGTCGCGTCGACTTTGACGCCTGGCTTCGCAAGGACGGACATACCCGTACCGTGGAGGCAGTCGTCGACTTCATCGACCGCGACCCGGCCAAGATCAGTTGGACGCACAACCTGAAGGAGGACCTTCGCCGGGGCAAGTCGGGGAGCTTCGACGCTGGCGTTGCCGTGACCAGCATGTATCGCCCCTTCTGCAAGCAGTGGCTCTACTTCGACCGGCGGCTCAACGAGAGAGTTTATCAAATCCCCAGGCTATTCCCGACACGCAAGCACGAAAACCTGGTCATTGCAACGACCGGCGTCGGCGCATCCAGGCCATTTTCAGTGCTAATCACCGATACGGTCCCGAACCTGCACTTGCAGGACACGGGTCAGGTTTTCCCACTGTATTACTACGATGAGACAGGGAAGAATGCCGACTTGCTCAGCTCCAGCGACCAGAAAGGGTATAGACGCCATGACGCAATTACGGATACGACACTCGCCGAATACCGGAAGCGGTATGGCGACGACATCGATAAGCTCGACATCTTTTATTACGTCTACGGTCTTCTGCACTCGACTGAGTACAAGGACCGCTTCGCCGCTGATCTGAAGAAGATGATTCCGCGTATCCTGATGGTAGGGGACTTCTGGGGGTTCAGCCGTGCGGGGCCGCGTTGGCAACGTGGCACCTGAACTATGAAACCATCGAGCCATCTGGCCCCTGGAGGAGCATGTGAGCGGGCAAGGCGGCTTAGACTTCGGCGTAACTGAAAATGCGGTTCACCCGGTCGGAGCGAACATCGACAAGTCGTCGATTGTCTACAACAGAACGTTGACTCTATGTGGCATCCCGCTAGAGGCGTACGAGTATGAGGTCAATGGCAGATCCACGATCGAGTGGATCATGGATCGCTACCAGATAAAGATCGACAAGGCGAGCGGCATCGTCAACAATCCCAACCATTGGAGCGCGAAAAGCTGGCGACCTCGCTACATCGTTGACCTCCTGCGACGTCTCGTCAGGGTCAGCGTGAGACGATTAAGATCGTCAAGTCCCTTCCGCCACTGACCCTGCCGGGAGCCTGAGCTACCCTGCGAGAATATGGTGTTGTTGTGGAGCGGCAAGATCCATGCTCGAGACGCGGATCGAGAAATCCTCGGATGTCGCGCGAGCGAGTCACTGACTGGAGAGGCTATGCACCCAAGGATCGACGAAGACTTCGTCCGTGGAGTGGTCCCAAAAGTATGTTCAGGATATGGATTTAAGTGAGCGGTATTTGCTGAAGAGCTATGCCAGAGTACGGCGTCAAGGCTTCTAACCTGTGGAATTAACCGTTGAAAGTAGGGCGCTGGAAATGAAGCGGACGTGCTCCATTTTCCTCAGAAACACTGCGGAGCAGGTCAAAGAGGTGACGAAGATTGCTCTTGGGCATAGCGAAGAGCGCGTCTCAGCTTTCTGTGGGTCTTCACGTGTTCAGGAGGCTATGGCCTCAGCTTTCTTGGCCCGTTTGGCGTCCCGATTCCTTTACGGTGACCGACTGGCGTGCTCGAGAATGCCTTCACCATTTAGGAGAGCTAGGGTTTGTAGGCCCACCTACGGACTCTATCTGGAGTGTGTCGGGTACTAGCGCAGAGACTTCAACTCCCAGAGACTCGGTAGCACCCCTACGTCAGCTGGACCGAGCTGTTTGGAAGTACTCGCAGAGTTCTATGACACGGCCACTCAGCGGTGGCTTGATGGCGCTGAGGTCTCTCGGTGACGACTGTCGGTGTCTCTGCAAACTCCGATGAATGCTGGTTTTGAGCGTATGTGTCAAACTGACCGTCGCAACCCGCTCTTGAGGCGGACATGAAGGCGGCAACGGAGTCGAAACCGAAGCCAAAGGCCAGCCCACGGCTCTACAGCCAGCGCTCAAATAGGATGGGCGGTGTGCAACAGGATGCCGCTCGCCTCTTGCGAGCCTCCGAACGGGGCGCTGTGGAGGCCCCGCCTAAGCTAGTTCGGCTTCTAGAGGCCGCATCGATCGCAGAGCCTTACACTAATCCCTCGTTTAGTGTAAGATCAGCGAGAATGAGAGCGATTGGGTACGCCAGAGTTTCGACCGAGGACAAGGCCGATCCGGCCTCGGCTTGGAGAGCCAGCGCCGGGCGATTCGCCAGGCTGCCAAAGAGCGCGGCTGGAAGCTCGTGGAGATACATGAAGACTTGGGAGTGTCCGGTAAGGCGATGAAGGGGCGCAAGGGGCTCGCAGAGGCTCTCACAGCGGTTGAAAGCGAGAAGGCCGGGGTTCTGTAGTCGCAAAGCTCGACCGGCTCTCACGGTCTCTGCTGGATTTTGCAATGCTCATGGAGCAGAGCCGCCGTAAAAAGTGGTCCCTAGTGGCTCTCGATTTGGGGTGGACACGACGATCCCGCCGGGGAGGCGCTGGCTAGCACCCTCGCCGTGTTTGCCCAGTTCGAGCGCCGGCTGATCGGGGAGCGTACCAAGAACGCCCTCGCGGTCAAGAAGTCACAGGGCGTCACGTTGGTCGTCCCAGATCTCTGCCTCAGGAAGTGCGCAACCGGATTGACCAAATGCACATTCCGGTGAGTCGCTCAGCGCCATTGCTAGGCAGCTAACTGAGCAAGGGGTTCCTACGGCACATGGCGGTAAGCGTTGGTATCCATCCACCGTTAAGTCCATGATTGCTAGCCATTAAATCGCTAGAATTTGCTATTTCAGTCAATACAGTTAGCTTGCCGTCCGTAAAGCGCGCCGTGAGGCGCCTCACACTCGCATCGGCGCACCACCACCCGAACGTGGTTAGCAAGTGCTTCAAGTAAGGTCACCGAAAGCTAGGCGTAAGGAAACCGTCTAAGATCTGCAACGCAGCCTCACCCTTCTAAGTGTCTTTACCTCGATTGCGGAAGTCTCGAACAACGATGATTTCTGCCTTGGGCGGCGCTTCCACCTCTGGTCCCCGATGCTTCGGGGACTCCTCCGACCTCGAAGAGTCGCCGGGTAACCCCCTGAAATGGAAGTCCAATTTCTCAAGCGGCGAATGTGGTGTAGCAGCGAGATCGGGTTGCTTCGAAGGGGGATTAGTGATGGCGTCGTTGAGGGCGTCGAAGTAGAGAAGGGAACCCTTTTTCCCCCCACTCGGCTTCTCCAAATGCTGAACTTGTTTCCTTCGACAATGAAGTCCAAATAAATATTCGCAAGTCCCTTTTTGAACTTCGTAACGCTCACAAACTCCCGCGGCGCCGTGATGATGTGCCTCCACTTACCGATTGCTGCGAGGCGACCTTTCTGGCATACAACAACGGAACTATCCGTGACGGTCACGAGAAGTATTTTTGTGTCCACCATCGTTGCTCCCGCTCCCACCAGGTCGAGCGTACTGGCAGCTGTTTCAGCGGCGGTCGAGAAGTTTAGGCTTATTCCGACAGCCCTCATGGTGGTAAACGTGTGAACGCGGACAATGATCTGCTCGCCAGCGGGCATGAATTCGGCTGTCGCCTCGACGATCTCAGCTTGAAAACTGGATAACCTGGCGTCGCCTTTCTCCAAGAAGCCCATGACCTTACTCCCTTGAACAGGTCGCCATCAGCCGGCCACCTTCAAGCTCGAATCAAATATCCTGCTAGAGAGGGATACCTGGTTAGTCTCGCACCTTGGATTTGAGCAACGGATGTGATCGATGCGGTAACAGCTGCTCCTCCCTGCCATAGAGGAATCCTGTTGAGTGAAACGTCCTCACGGCTGCCGCACTTTGGGCACAGGAGCGGTGGAACTTGGCCCGGGCGGTTGTAGTTCCGCTGCAAGATCGCTTGGCGGTCCATCTCGGTAGCTCCTAAATGAGTTATTCGGATACTCACAAGCCTAGTGAGGGAGGAGGCTACTCCCTCGGATTTCCAGCACCCTGCAGGCCGCTGCCGAAGCGGGCTGAATGAGGCCCTGATCTAACCGGATAACTACGGATGATCTGCTCCGATCTCATCTGCCTTTTCCCTAGTGAGCACAGTGTTCACGCCCGCATGCCTCGTAATGAGCAGCTCAGGGGTTCGATCTCCCCTCCCCGGCTCGATATAACCTCTCACCTGCACATCCTCAGACGTCAGCGAGTTGTGCTCGCTGAGTGGGCCGCCACAGCCTTGTCCGCCGCAAGAGTTCCAACGCCTGCTCGAATAGCCCGGAAGCGTTTCTCGTGCCTCGTCCTATCTGCGTCTTCGAGCTGAAGACCGTCGTGTTTTTTTCGTGTCAAGCCTCGGGGGAAGTGCCGCGGGGCCCATTTGGGATAGCCGAGAGCCTCCATGGCGTTGAGTCGAAGGGGAGGCGCTGTCTTTCGTCGACGGAGCCCCAACCGTCATCCACTAACGTTCTTCGCTCCAAATCCGTCTGTGCCAAAGTAGTCGACAATATACTGCGCGGAGGGATAAAACTTGTCATACAAGCAGAGCCGAACCAAGCACATACAAGGCTTGGGTTGGTGGGACCTGCCAAGGTCAGGGGGAAGGAATGACAATCAAGCGTCGTAGCTGGCTCGTCGTGTCTTGTGCTTGGCTCAGATATTGCTTATCCCCGGAATGTCTACTGCACATGAGGGTCAGACAGGAACCCAACCAGGAGAGCACCAAAGGCCTGTGGGGCACTGCACTAACCTACCCTTTCGACTAATCGGCACGGATCCGGGCACGGTAACATGGACCGGAGTAGCAGGACCACAACCAGGTTTCCAACGGCAGTTCATTGCTTTCTTACCACTGGTCCATGACATCTTCCCCTCTGGCGCAATCACTGACGTGTACGCTCCGACTAACTGGCAGGGTCCTGGAGCTTTCCACGTTAACAGCTGTGGATTTCCATTTCAGATTGGCCCCCGGATACCACATCCTTGCAATCTATTACGCATGGTGGGACGGCTCGAATTGGTCAAGCTTCGACTTGTCTTATGCGGGAACGTACTTCCAACGTGTGCCAGGCGGAGAAATCTCGGTGGATTATTGCGCAACCTAGAGAGCGGCACCCCTTTGAGCTGGCACAACAAGCGACCGAAGGACATGAATGGCTCGTGGGAGCAAGGGAGGGCACATGGACGAGCGTAGGCGCCAACAGACTTATGCGGCTGCCGGAATGATCATCCTCGCAGTAGTTCTAGTTGCGACAGCCGACGCCCCCCGATCGCAGTCACTTGCTCAGCCAGCAACCAGCTGCCTTGGCAAGCACGCTACCGAGGCGGGAACTGCAGAAGGGAATGTAATCACCGGTTCCAATGCAAAGGATGTCATCAAAGGACTCGAAGGAGACGACGAGCTCAATGGGGGTCCTGGCAATGAATTCTCATCTGCGGTAACGGAGGCAATGACTTTCTCGACCCTGAGGCGGAAACTGCTGACGACGGTAACGACCGGCTTTCGGGAGCCGAAGGGGAGGACTTTCTTTTCGGCAGCGTTGACGGTGTACGAGACAACGACAGGAATGTTTGGCGGCGTGGGAGCAGATGGCCTTTTTGGTCTCGAT
Source organism: Nitrospirota bacterium (assembly GCA_963788195.1). GTDB lineage: Bacteria > Nitrospirota > Nitrospiria > Nitrospirales > NS-4 > NS-11. The sequence goes on along the minus strand of CAWBGA010000001.1, from coordinate 439,336 downwards.
GGCAATGACCGCATGAGCGGAGGTCCCGGTGACGATCTGCTCACCGGCGGACTGGGACGTGACCGCATCAGCGGCAGTGACGGTAATGATCTACTGGACGGCGGCCCCTTAAGGATCTCCTCATCGGAGGGGCCGGTCAGGACCTGTGCACAAATGGAGAGAAGCTTCGTAGTTGTGAGCTGACCGTGGTGCCTACACCTTCTCCTCCAAGCGTCCCCTCACCCCCTCCGCTGCCCGAATGAGAGGTCAACGGGGGGACGAGAAATGATCGGGAGTTGGCAACTGGTAGAGCACAGCCTGCAAGGCATTGACGGCAACTGTGGCCTTGTGCATGCTCGAACCCAAGTCGGAGGGATCAGAACGCCGCCGAATACTCGTGACTCACTGTGGCGTTACACAGGTGTATGGGGGAAGAATGAACAACCACTTCACCTGATAGACCCCCGCGGTCCCTAGGGCCGGGAAAACGACCGGTACAAGACAATCTACGCTCGTACCTACCTGTTTATCAGAGTGTTGGTAGGAGGAATCGGTTTTGCGCTTCCAACCACATTGATAGTGCTTGACAGGTTCCTATTCAAAGGCGGGATATTAGTAAAGGGGTCGCTGAGCGCTTACTACCATACGGGGGCACGCGATCTTTTCGTGGCAGCGTTGTCCGTTACGGGATTCCTGCTAATTACCTACCTCGTCGGAGAGAAAAGAAAAAACCGCAAGGCTACCGGCTGAGTTCCATCGCAGGGTACGCGGCGCTCGGTGTGGCGTTTCTACCACAAAACGTATCGACGCAAAGGACCCGCTGTGCGGCCCGGATACACTCCCAAAGCCAGAGGACTGCACACAATTACAGCAGACGATTGGGAAATACGTGCGTGGCAACAGCTCACTTCATTTGCGCCGGGATCTTCATCCTGGCGCTCGCAGCGATTTGCCTTCGAGTATTCGCTCCAAGTGAGCGTGATGCCGAAATGTATGGTTTGTGCACGTATCCACCGTATCTGTGGATACGTGATCCTTGCGGCTATTCTATGGGTCGCACTGGGTGCATTTCTCCCGCTGCAGATTGGCCCATTCACGCCGCTCTTTGTAGGAGAGGTCGTCTCGGTCTACGCTTTTGCTGTGTCTTGGTTCGTCAAGGGCCGAGATCTCTATGAAGTCCGTACCCGTGCTGAGAAGGGTATTCTTGTCCAAAGCTGTTTCCACTCATATGGCCCTTTGATGGCCAGTGATTGCGATATTGCCCTGCCGGCACCAGCGCCCCTCATGCTAACTCCGCTGCCGGAATCATGATCGTGCTGACCTCTTCTTCGCACATCCTCGCCCCTGAAAGTGATCGCGAACAAAAGTTGGGGACGCCGGGAACCTGACCCATCACCGACAGCGACACGCTCACTCTTCGGAGCGTGGCAAACTACGAACTCCTCACACAGCCGGCTCCTCTAGCGTTATTCTTGGTTAGTGCCGATGCAGTACCACTCTGATCGTGGGTTCTAGTTCTCGCTCGCTTTCGCGATGAGAGCCGACGAGTTGTCTAAGGTTTCTTGCATACGCTTCCGTCGAATCTCAACAGGCGCATTCGCCGATGTAGAGGACTAGGTCGACTCGTCATGCTTGATTAGCCTCCGCCCGGACGTTGGCGCTTGGACTCCCTAGTGAGTTTTCGCTATCCTCCATCTGCGTATCCCCACTTGCCTTGTCTAGCTGTCCTAGTTGTTATCGGCTATTAGAGCACAGTCCCTGCCCAAACCAGAGTCGACACTTCCTCATAAGTGGGCCCGACCTCCCTCCTCTTGCTTGAGGATGAAGGGTTCCGCCCGCTGAGCGGTTTGGTGAGCTTCTCGTAACTGCGACCAAGAAGCTCACCGGCGATCGATACCCGAGAAGGAGCCGGCCTGAATGGCACTGATCTATGGCTCGAGAAGGTCCTGCGGGGAAACCGAGAATGGTTGTCGGATGCTCGTAGGTGTTGTTTGAGGCGATGGTTTCCATAAACCCGCTGGATTTCCGAGCGGGAAGCAGCAACTTGAAGCGTGTAAGTATCGATCTATGGTCATCCCATCGGGGGTCAGAGGTCGCATAGAGCTGAAGCGTCGAAAAAGCTGGTATCTCCTCCCTTCGGACCTGGGCTGAGATGAAGAGACTAGCCCTACCAATTGAGAAGTCAGAGGCGAACCGCACGCCTTGCCGGCAGGGATCTATACCCTGGGCCGGGGTCCACCCCACGCTGATAGGCGCGGCTTTGACGATCATGCTCGCTCTGGTTAAGATTGCAGTCATTAGCGATTACTCCGTTACGACAATGTTGGCGGTTGCGAACTCGGTTAGCGCGGAGTCGGTTCTCTTTGGTCTGCTCCTATCTCATCCCTATCCGCTCTTCTTAGCCGTGATAGTTGGCCTATGGATCCAACTGTTGCTTTCGACAACTAGCAGACGTATAAGCAGTCGATTCTTGCGGGCGATGCTCTGGTCATTCACGATTGTGTTGTTTTGCGCAACTCGGCACGACTGGTGGGCATACTTGTTGACACTTGGAATCGGATACGTTACCTGTTTCTTGCACGTGCGTCATGCTGTACCTCAAGCACGCCTGCTCAATGTGCTAACATTTCTTGGTCTGGTCACTATCCTTCTCGACCGCAGTCATTATTGACGAAAATGTATGGATACCTAAAGAGGTGGTGTACGCCAAGGGGGAGTCGGTAGAGAAGTCAGTCCCGAAAAGCGAATTGGTGGGGGAGTCGGTTCGCGAAATAGTCTGGTACGGACATACCTCGGCGGGAACGATGGCAACTGGGTCAGCATGTTGCGATCAAAAAAGCGAGACGTCATTAGACTGAAGACGGAGGATCTACGCGTTAGGAAGGTTTGCAAATACGGCCCTAAGTCTGAATTTGTTTGTGTTCCACTTCAGAAGCAATTCCAGGACCAGCTTCCCGGTTACGGCAGTGAGCCTAGGTTGTGTCGCGACGTCAATCAAACGTTGACCGCCGAGTTCACCCCCGACGCGACCAGTCAGAAACCCTTAGCAGGAAGCCACGACTGTAAGCCGATAGCTAGGATGGAAAACGCATCCGATGAGGAACGTAGTGAGAACGATAAGAGGTGTCGCGTGAGCAATCATACCCCTCGGTGTTATATTGATTGCATTCCTTGTGCCTTTCGGTATCGGCTGGAAACAGATCAGGAAGAGGAGACCACATCATCTCGTAAGGCGTCGGTCATGGCACCTCTAGCCGGAGGTGAAGCTCCGTTGTCGACTGAACCCTTTGCTGATCCTTCCGCGGCGAGCTGTCCTTTGATTCAGGCCTGGCGCGAGAAGAAGGCAGAATTGATCTTTAGGTTGTCTCATTGGAGCAAGCCTCATGCTCCATGACTCTATGGTCTGACGGCCAGCGCGGAAAGTAGGATGGACGGTGTGCGACAGGTCACCGCTCGCCTCTTGCGGGCTAAGAGCCCTACTGTATTGAGCGACAGGCCGTTTTCGCGACCCGCAACATCCGACGTGTACATCTACGCGTGGAGCAAACATGGAGCGAGGCCGTGTCCAAACTGTCCAGCGGTGTCCACTCTTGCCCTCCCCACATAGCCCCTGACCAGGGATTTGCCGGAAAGGAGCAGGAGAAAGGTACCCGCGATTCGGACTTCTAATCCGAGGGTCGGGGGTTCGAATCCCTCCGGGCGCGCGGACTAATTGTCGTGCTCCGGGTGTGAAAGTCCGGTACCTCTGTCTCACATTGGCTCCGGCACCTCTGTCCCACTACTCGACCCGGCTTCGGCTCCTGGGCGACACTGGCTCCGGCACCTATGTCTCACCAATTCCACCACTTCGAGGTCCTGATGCGGTCATCACTTGTGCTCAACCGAGCCAAGGAGGATCCCGTCATGCTGGTGGAGCTTTCGATGGTTGAGCAACGCTACGACGCCGTGAGAGAGGTGCTCGACGGCGCCACGGTCACGGACGTCGCCATTCGCTACGGGGTCGACCGCAGAACCCTGCACCGCTGGCTGGTGCGCTACGGCAACGATGGTCTTGGCGCACTCGCCGACGAGCAGCTCCAAACCGGACCGTTGTCCGCACCAGATGGCACCCGAGGTCGAGGCTCGCATCGTCCAGATGCGAAGAGCACATCCCGGCTGGGGGCCGCGGACGATCCTGAACAAGCTACGGCGAGAGCTGGAAGCGGCCCCGTCGTGCTCTGCAATCTATCGCTGTCTCGTGCGCCATCGTATGATCCAACCCAAGCCCCGGATACGCCGGCGCGACGACTACAAGCGCTGGGAGCGATCGCGTTCGATGGAGCTTTGGCAGATCGACGTCATGGGCGGCGTCTATCTGAGCACGGGATCCAGGTCTCGGTCGTGACCGGCATCGACGACCACTCGCGCTTCTGCGTCATCGCCAAGCTCGTCGCTCGAGCCACGGCCCGACCGGTGTGCGACGCGCTCCTGGACGCGCTGAACACCCACGGCATCCCCGAGCAGATCCTGACCGACAACGGCAAGGTCTTCACCGGCAGGCTCGCCCACAAGCCCGCCAACGTGCTGTTCGACCGCATCTGCCTGAACAACGGGATCCGTCATCTCCTCACCGCCCCCTATTCGCCGACCACCACGGGCAAGATCGAGCGGCTGCACAAGACGATGCGCAAGGAGTTCTTCTCAGAGAAGAGTTTCGAGACGATCGAGGAGTGCAGGCAGCCCTCGATGTCTGGGTCGTCGACTACAACAACGAGCGAGAACACCAGTCCTTCGGTGACCAGCCTCCCATCAGGCGCTTCGAGCTCGCCCGACCGGCGTCGCTCGAGGTCATCGACGGCGACTCGCGCTCGAGGAGAAACCGCAGCCGGCCAAGAAGGCCATCCTCGCCGGGTCGACTAAGCCGGACGCATCAGCATCCTCAAGCACCGCTATCACGTCGGCCGCCATCTCGCCGGCGAAGCGGTCACGATCGAGTCATCAAACGGACTGCTGCACGTCAGCCACAACGGGGTCGTGGTCGCCACCCACGCGCGGCGCCACCTGATCGATGACGACGACAAGATGGATCGGCGGGCCAAGGTATCTCGCCCTGCGCAACCGACCAAAGGCGGCGAGGTGCTGCGGATCGTGGACAGCACGGATCGATCAGCTTCGCCGGGACCGGCTACCGGGTCGGCAACGATTCGTCGGCACCACCGTCGGCGTTCGCCTCGTCTCAGACACCGTCCAGATCACCCTTGACGGGGCGCTGCTCCGGACCCATCGTGCTCGTCACGACCGCACCAAGGAGTTCGGCGCCCTCGCTCAGCCACGAGGCAAGCCCAGGAAGGACCGTCATGGTGTCGCATAGGTACCGGAGCCAATCTGGGACACGGGTGGTGAACCTTCACAATTGTCGTGCTCCGGGTGATGCTTGACACTCCGGCGTCACCTGATCGTTTACACGGCTCCGCCTGATGGTTTACACGGCTCCGCCTGATGTTTTACAGGTGTTTCGGCTGATCGTTGACAGTGGCTCCGGCTGATCGTTTACACCTCGCGGTCTCCTGATCCAAGTCGATCGGATTAGGAGGTGAGCGGTGCACCTAGTGGAGCTGAGCGTCATGGAGCAGCGTATCAGGCAGTCATGGCCATCCTCCAAGACGGCTGGAAGGTCACCGAGGTGGCCGATCGACTGGGTGTAACGCGCCAGGCAGTGCACAAGTGGATCGCTCGCTACGAGTCCGGAGGTCTCCCGGCTCTCGCGACAGATCGCCCCGTCCCAACGGCGCTGCTCGCATCAGCTCTCGCCCGAGTTCGAGGCGATGATCTGCAAGCTTAGGTGTCAGCATCCCGGTTGGGACCGCGGCCTCATCCTGCATTAGCTCGGCCGCCAAGGTGTCGATCCTCTCCCCGATTGCTCGAGCATCTATCGCTTCCTCAAGCGTCACAACCTCATTGAGCTGCCGGCGCAAGAAGAGACGCTACGAGTTCCGCCGTGGGGAGCGCTACCGGCCCATGCAGCTGACGCTAGATGGAAGTCATGTCAGGTGTTCTTCTCGACGACGGCACCGAGCTCAAGATCGTGACCGGCATCGCGGTGAAGAGCGTCCCCCTAAGGGACGCTCTTGAATGACGGAGAGCGTGCGACGCGTTGACGGTCGCCGCTTCCGCCAGTTGGGGCCGCGACGCGAACGTTTGCTGGTCGTTGACCTCGTAGCAGGAAGATGCGGGTCTATGGTCATTGGCGCGAACGGTCTGAAGCGGGTAGCGGACCCGTAAATGGGGTCAGCGTCGATTAATCCAGTCATCGGAGAATCCGGGACAGATTTATTTTGGTGAAAATAAATCTTTGAAAATAAATCTGTCCCCGTTCGACCGCTACCCGCTTCAGACCGTTCGCGCCAATGACCTTGAGACCGCATTTATTCGCTATGGGGATGGCCCGCCCCTTGTGCTTCTGCACGGGTACGCCGGCGCCATGTGGAATTGGGAACACCAGATCGCAAGCCTCGGGAAACGGTTTACCCTCTATATTCCCGATCTGCTCGGTCACGGGCTGTCGGCAAAGCCGCATATCCCCTTCACCCCCGTCACCTATCTTGACTGGTTACAGGGGTTCATGAAGGCCGTCGGCATCGAGAAGGCTGATTTCATCGGCAACTCAATGGGCTGTGGCTTGATCATGGCACTGGCGGTGATACGGCCCGAGAAGGTGGGCCGCATCGTATTGATATCGGGGTTCCCGGCACAAGTGCTCGACCAGGCGCGCGCGGTGCACCTCAAGCGGTTCAAGCGGCTCGGTATGGGCTTTGTTTTCGGGCTAGCCTACCAGTTGCTTGGACGGCGCGGCTTCCGCAAGTTATTGCGTGGAATCGTGTTCGATGCCGGGCAAATCACGCCGGACGTCATCGAACGGGCCTACCGGCTTCGGAAGGATCACGGCAAGGCCTGGCCGCTGTGGTCCTCGCTCTGTCAGACGGATGAATGGGAGCGGCAATTCGCTCCTCGCCTGAACGAGATCACGGCGCCCACACTCATTTTATGGGGGGAAAATGATCGGTTCTTTCCGCGATCGGTCGGCGAAGGTTTGCATCGCGTGATACCGGATTCCCGGCTTATCTTAATCCCACATGCCGGTCACCTCCCGATGTGGGAGCAACCGGACGTGGTAAACAGCCTGATTTTGGAGTTCCTGACGGGGCCGGATTCTTGACCTTTCCCGGATCAAGGACTATACCTATATCGACTATCATGCGGAACGGAGGCACGGCATGAGGTATTCCCGTCTTCTACGAGGTGTATCAAGTATTTTTCTCACGGTAGTCTCGCTATCAGCCTGCGCCGCGGAGGGGAAGAACCAGTTCTCCTACAAGGATCTTCCCGTCTCGAAAGCGAACGCCGCGGGCAGCACTGTCGCCTTCAGGGGCACGCCGCAGAAACTTGAAGGCAACACCGTCCGTGTCGGCGAGTCCCTGCGGGACGCGAAATTGACCTCCTCCGACATGAAACCCCTGAGTCTGGCGGATACACAGGGCAAGGTTCGGATCGTCAGCATTGTGCCGTCCGTTGATACAAAGGTTTGCGAACAGCAGACTCATTATCTGAGTGAAAAAATCGGCCCGCTTGATCAGTCCGTCCAACTCATTACGGTCAGCATTGACACCCCCTTCGCCCTAAAAAGGTTTGCCGAAGAAGCGAAGATCTCCAACATCACATTTCTTTCCGATTACCGTGGAGGAGAGTTCGGACGGGCATACGGACTACTGATACCTTCCATGCATGTGTTGGCGCGTTCCGTCATGGTCGTCGACAAGATCAATGTGATCCGGTACTTACAGATAGTTCCGGAACTGGCCAGCATGCCGGACATGGAAGCGGCATTTGACGCGGCCCGTCTATTGTCGGGCTCATTTCACCCAGCCCACCCCAGCCGCGCCGAGACGCGGCCCTTTCCCGACGCGCCGGCAAGACCCTCTGCCAGAGCCACAATGGACGGTCGTTTCTAAGCCTCGTGCGCGAGTTTGACCTTCTCGTCATCGGCAGTGGACCAGCCGGGCAGAAAGCGGCGATTCAGGGAGCCAAGCTCCGAAAGCGGGTCGCCATCATCGAAAAGGAGTCCGTATTAGGCGGGACATGCTTTAACACCGGCACACTCCCGAGTAAGACCCTCAAGGACGCGATTTACTACCTGCACGGGTTTAAGCTTCGCTCCTTCCCCAATATACTGTCTTCCATGAAGAAGAGCCTGACGCTTAAGGATCTGATGGCTCGAAAAGACTTGGTCATCAAGCATGAGCTTGCTGTTGTGGCCAATCAACTGGATCGAAACAACGTCGAGGTCGTGCACGGGGTTGCATCATTCATCGATCCGCATACATTGCAGGTGACGAAACCCAGCGGCGATGTCGATATGCTCCATGCCCCATTTATCGTCATCGGTACCGGCTCTCGGCCCCGGCGGCCCGCTAGCATTCCTTTCGATGATCGGACGGTGTGCGATTCAGATTCGATCCTGTCGACTGAAGCTCTTCCCCGAAGCATGATCGTGATGGGCGGTGGCGTGATCGGCTGTGAATACGCCTCGATGTTTGCCGCGTTCGGCATTAAGGTCACGCTCTTGGATCGCCGGACAGAGCTCTTGAGGTTTGTGGACCAAGAGATGGTGCAGGCCCTCGTCTATCATATGCGCACGAACGGCGTCACACTGCGTGCCGGCGAGGAGGTTGACAACGTCAACATTGATAGTCAGGGCCGTGTCATTACGACTTTGAAAAGCGGGAAAACCGTGGTAACCGATATGCTGCTCTATGCGATGGGGCGACTTGCCAATACCGATTCCCTGAATCTTCCCGCCGCAGGGCTGAGTGTGGATAAGCTGGGGCAGCTTCTCGTGAACGAGTCCTATCAAACGGAGGTCCCTCACATCTATGCCGCGGGAGACGTCATCGGCTTTCCGGCCCTGGCCGCGACATCCATGGAACAGGGTCGCCTCGCGACCTGTCACGCCTTCAACGTTAAACAATCCACACTCCCCCAAGTGTGGCCCTATGGCATCTATACGATCCCAGAAATCTCTACGGTCGGCAAGACAGAAGAAGAGCTGACGCTCGAGTCTATTCCGTATGAGATCGGCCGCGCCTTCTATAAAGAGATCGCTCGCGGCCAGATCGTCGGGGACCTTGAAGGATTGATGAAGCTGGTCTTTCACCGCGATACGCTCAAGCTTTTGGGCGTCCACATCATTGGCGACGGCGCCACGGAGCTTGTCCATATCGGTCAAGCCGTGCTGACCTACGGGGGAAGCGTGGAGTTCTTCGTCCAGAATGTCTTTAACTACCCGACCCTGGCCGAGTGCTACCGCACCGCGGCTCTCGACGGCATTAACCGGCTCGGCCGGCTCTAGTTTTTGTCCATCGCCTAGCCACCCCAAATCGCGTACACTTCTGCAACACAAACGGTTCTGCGAGGGCAAACGCGTGGTCCACGAAGAGAAAACCTTTATTTTGAGATTTACGTTAGACGCGGTATTTCCGGATGACTACGAGGGGGACCTGGACGAGCACGAATGGGTCAAGGAATGGGAGCAGGACCTTAAACCCGCCCTTCTTAAAATCATCTTTGATTCGTTGCGCAAGCGCTCCCAGTGGAAGGCGCACGTCCGAAATCGAGGCGCGTCGCCTCTGGATGAAATTGAAATCGCTCTCGTCAAGGAGTTCATGAATGGTGAGGAGTGACGAATGACGACTGGTTATTGGTCGCGGTAGAGCCGCAGATACGGGTTGGCGTGAAATATCACATTGTCTTCCTGAATCTCTTCATTGCCATTGATGCCGTCCTCCTCGGGATCCTTCCAAAGGGCGCGCCCCCACCAAATCAGTAAGGGATTGGGCGCGAGCTCGTAAGATGTTTCCCCGTTAGGGGAAAGGATGACCTGGAGAACTTTTCGCCCGGTCGCATAGTCCACGACCCCAGGCTGTTTTGTCGCGTAGAGCTCAATAAAGAGTTCCAGCCGGTTGTCGAAGACTTCAGCGATTCGAAAATCGGCGGCAGGGACATGCGGCAGCCTTCTTGGGGGCTCCGCGTAGGCGCCAGGCACAACAGCGAAATACAAAGCCGATATCAGCCAGGCAATCCGGCGCATGTAAGAGTCTACCATGGTGTCAGCGCTTGCGTCTGCCGGTGGCCTTTGGTTAAGTTGCCACATGCGAAAGCGCGAAGAGAAGCCGCGCTGTTGGTGGTGCGCCGAGGACCCCCTGTACTGTACGTATCACGACAAGGAATGGGGCGTGCCGGTTCATGATGATCGGAAGATATTTGAAATGCTCATTCTGGAGGGCTTCCAAGCCGGACTCAGCTGGATTACGATTTTACGCAAGCGCGAGAACTTCCGGAAGGCATTCAAGAATTTCGACGCGCGCAAAGTGGCGCGATTCGGAAAATCCGATGTGGCCCGCTTGATGAGCGATGCGGGCATCATCCGGAATCCACTGAAGATCAAAGCCGCCATCACCAATGCGCGCTGCTTTCTCGATGTGCAAGAAGAATTCGGGAGTTTCGATCGGTACATATGGCGATTCACGGGCAACCGGACCTTGCGCCATCCCAAGGGGCTGACCAGGAAAACCATGAAAGCGACTTCGCCCGAGTCCGACGCCCTGTCCAAAGACTTGAAGCAACGCGGCTTCAAGTTTGTCGGCCCGACCGTCTGCCACGCGCATATGCAGGCCACCGGCATGGTGGACGATCACGTGCAAGGCTGCTTTAAATACAGGAAGCGATGAAACAAAAAGGTCGCCAAAACCTGATTCCTTGCTCCCGAAGCCCAAGTCGCAGGTCCTCAGGTTTCGGCTCCCACCGTGGGATGAATTCTGTAGAATCTAAATAATTATGAAGCAAGTTTTAACTATCGCAGGCTCGGACAGCGGAGGCGGGGCCGGAATCCAGGCAGACATCAAGTCCATGTCGGCGAACGGAGTGTTCGCGATGTCGGCAATTACCGCGATCACGGCTCAGAATACCGAGGAGGTCACGGATGTGTTCGAGTTGCCCGTCGCGATCATTGCCTCTCAAATCGACGCCGTCTTCGACGACTTCGATGTGTCCGCAGTCAAGACCGGCATGCTCTCGTCCGCCGAGATCGTACGTGTGGTCGCAAAGTTACTCAAGCCTCAGGCCGTCACCAACCTAGTAGTCGACCCGGTCATGATCTCAAAGAGCGGCCATCGGCTCTTAAAACCCGACGCGGTAGAAGCACTGATGCGCGAACTTATTCCGTTAGCGCTTGTGGTCACTCCCAACATCCATGAAGCGCAACAACTCTCTGGCATTGAGATCAAAAGCCTCGCCGATGCGCGGAAGGCCGCCAAGATCATACACCGCCTGGGATGCCGCCATGTGCTGATCAAAGGCGGTCACCTGCTGCAGGACCGCGCGACGGACCTCCTCTACGACGGCCGCTTCTTTGAAGTGTTCAAATCGGAGTTTATCGAGAGTCCGCATACCCATGGCACCGGCTGCACCTATGCCTCCGCGATCGCGGCCCACCTTGCCCTTGGTAAACCGTTGGCTCAAGCAGTCACGGTTGCCAAGTCCTATGTCACGGAGGCCATCCGCCATGGGCTCGCCATCGGCCACGGCAAGGGCCCGACGCATCATTTCTATTTCCTTAAAAGGGATTGAGGTGAACTGGAAATAAAATTGTTAGAAGCCGCGTGAGACTGATTGGCGCCTATCCAGCAAAAGACGCAGCTCCTGTTTCATGCGAGCAGCCGGCAGGTGCATCCGGTCGGCATGACCAGGCAGGACCCATTCAAAGGTATGATCAAGCAGGCGCGTGGTCGATCGACGCAAGATCTCCTCGTTCCATACATAGACGGTCGCCAGTCGAAGGCCGTTCACGTCGCGATCCCATCCCATGTGATCTCCGGTAAACAGATAGCGATCGGCGTAAAGGAGCGCCATGCTGCCTTGCGTGTGTCCAGGCACCGGGATAATGCAAAACTCCGGACTCACCTCGATGGGCTCCACGCCTTCGATTATCCACTCCGCGCCGGGTTCGGCTTGCGCGTCGGCGCGGTGAATGATTCGCGAAGCGCCGAACTGCCTGGCATATCGCCCGGCGTCAGCCACATCATCTTCATGCGTAAGAAAAATGTATTTGATGCCACCCATCCGCTCGAAGGCCGTGACGAGTGTACGCACGTACCGCGGCGAATCAATCAACCAATTGCCGTCCGGATGCTGGAGAAAATAGCTGTTGGCTCCGAAGGATTTCTCGGAATTGAAACCATTGTAGTAGAGATTTTGATCTATCTTCAGCGGGAAGCTTGCGATAGCTTGGCGCATCTGGTGCTTATCTGCTTGTAGCGCGCCGATTGAACCCACCGGGCAGGCGACGAGCGCTTGATAGGCCGCATGAAGTTCCTCATGGTGCATCGGTTGGCGATAGACGGACGAAAGGTCATCCTGCTCAACGAACGTGGCGGGAGCCAGCTGTCTGCAGGTATCGCAATTGATGCAGGTTGAGTCGACAAAGAAATTGTTACCGACGTTGCTCGCCAGCCGTTTGTTCTTGTCCGCCATCGTTTAGACTTCGCGCCGTGATGTCATTCTGAGCGCAGCGAAGAATCTAGACCCTTCATGGAGTTTACCCTGAGCGGGGCAGCTCAGATGCTTCGTTTCCCTCAGCATGACAGCGAAAGGTTCAAGTTAACTATTGACTAGAGTCCACGCTTCGCTCAGAAGGATGTGCTCTACTCACAACGACATATTCTATCATACACCAGGACTCCTCGCCCCGGGGTCCGGGACTGATGTTACACTGTGCAATATGACCAATCTTGAAGAGACGCTGACCTTTACGGATAAAACGGGAAATCACATCGCCGGAGTTCTCGCAACCCCGGCCGGCGGCACCCATCGGCTTGCCGTCCTTTGCCATGGCTTCCTGTCCAACAAGAATAGCGCTACGAACAAAGCCTTGACGGCAATGCTGATCCCGCTAGGGATTGCGACCTTGCGGTTTGATTTCCTTGGCCATGGCGAAAGCGGCGGCCCATTTGAGCGGCTCACCGTGGGCGCTGCAGTACAACAAACGCTAGCGGCCATCATGGTCGGGGCCTCACGCGGCTACCGGGACGTGGCCTTGGTGGGATCAAGCTTCGGAGGACTCGTTGCGATCCTCGCCGCAGCGGAACACGGCAGCCATTGCACCCGGCATTACACCCAGCCCGCCCCGAGCTCGCCAAGACGAGCTCGTCTTCCCGTGGCCGGGAATCTTATTCCACCCGCCCACCCCAAGCCTGCCGAGACAGGCTTTGGTCCCGTGGGACAGATTCCTTTTCCCCTGGCTTGCCTGGCGCTGAAATGCCCGGTTTCCGACTTCCCTCAGATGCTCCTAGATGAACTGGGCGCGGATGGAATCCGGCAGTGGCAGGCGACGAATACGATTCCCGATTTCGCCCAAGGACTCACGCGAATCAGGCTCCCCTTTTCGTTCTACGAGGACTGTGCTCATCACGTGGCTTATGCGGCAGCCGAGGTCGTGGAGATTCCCACTCTCATCGTGCACGGCGAGGCCGACGAGTCTGTCCCGGTCGCCCACAGCCTCCGTTTACAGCAGGCCCTCCGAGGCAAAGCTTCGTGTGTCGTTCTCCCCGGCGCCGACCATCACTTCTCAAATCCGCTGCATTTCCGCCAAATGGTCACTCATCTCGGCTCCTGGGTGGCGGACCATCTGGGCAGGCATGCCGGCGATTAACCCTTTCCGTCTATCTATAGAGCCAAACAAACTCCGTGGTGACCAGGAAGTTGTTTATTCCATGGGCGAGAATCGCGGGCCAGAGGCTGCGCGTTTTTTCGTACGCGACCGCCCAAATGATGCCGCTCCAAAATACCGCGGCGAATCCGATCGTGCCATAACCATGCACCACACCAAACATCGCCCCGCTCAAGAGGGCTGCCGGCGCAACACCCAGCTTCGTCCTCAAGGTGCCGTAGAGAATACCGCGAAAGGCCACCTCTTCAACCACCGGCGCCCACACGGTGCTGTCCACCGCCGTGCCCAATACCGTCCACCAGGGCCCCCATAGCACCTCCTCCAACAAGCCGTCCGTCCAGTCGGTGTTGAGATGAAAGCTGGAGACGATGAGGGCGATCGCCAGCTCTCCCAGAAGAGACAGGGCTACCAAAACAACTGTGGCGCTCCCTAAGAACGCGAGGTCAGGCAGTGGTCGTAACCCGAGCACTGTCCCAAGCGAAAGACCCCGGGAAGCCAGATATCTCATCGTCAGCCACACGATCGGGATACCGCCAAGAAGACTTACCATGCTGCTCAGCGGGTTGGGATCAGGTAGGAGAAACGTTACCCCACTGATAAGAATAAATCCCAGCACTCCGCGTATGAAGATGGCATAGCCGTCATAAAAGTCCCATGGAGGCGGCAGCCGAGCGGTTCCAGCTGCGGCGGGCCAGGGGCGGAGGAGCATCAAGACCAAGAAGGCGCTTCCCCCAATGAGAATCACGAGCTCGGCGATGGCCAGCGCCCGTTGTTTCCATATTAAGGCAGCACCGCGAGCGGCAATCGCTCCTTGAGCTTCAAGCGAGGCGGTCCGGTCACCGACACCATCCGCGATACGAGCCGTGAGGATGTCGGCGAACCAGTTTGCAGAAAGATCATCTCTAATCTCGGCAATATATCGTTCGCTGAGCGCGGGATCGGTGGGCGATTCGAGGTAGGCAGCCCGTATCCACTCCAGCATCCCGGCCATCACCTCTCCTTGATACTGCCACGGAATAATAGCGGCGCTCACTCGATCAGCTTGACCGGCTTCGGCCAGCAAGATCACCCGATACAGCTGGGTCTCCGGCGATTGAACCGTAAGGCCGTCATACCATCTGATCGCCTGCACCAGGCTGTCTTCATCGCCTCCCAGGAACCGATAGAGGGCTCGCTCCCATGAAGGCGCCATTTCAAGCGCCTGTCGCACGTCCATCTCGCGACTTACCAGCCGCTCTAAGTCATCCTCGGGACGCTCTAATGAGCTGTGGGGCGCAACGGAAGGATAGGACACCTGCCCGACAAATATCGCCACCAGGATCGTCGAAACGATTGTTCCTGCCAGCGAGAACCGCGCCGGCGCACGCGGAGGTCCCGAAGCTTCCGGTGGCTGCACGTAAGGGTGCTCGGGATTGGGTGAAATCGCTATCGTAACTCCGTCAGAAGGTTGAAGCGACATAGAGACACGGAGTATAGCATCGGCTCCACGAGATTTCCCTCTAAGGCCAGCTTGGCATAGCCACTACCGAAGGCTATAATACCGCCCTCATTTGTCGCAAAAGGCGCAACCATGCCCAGTGCAGTCGGCGAATTAGCACTCCCCTTAAGACTGTTGTTGGGCCCCGGGCCGAGTATGGTCCATCCCAGGGTGCTCCGGGCGATGACGACTCCATTGCTTGGACATCTTGACCCGCTGTTTCTGGACGTCATGAACGACGTTCAAGCGCAACTGCGTGACGTGTTCCGTACGTCAAACGCCTTTACCATTGCCCTCTCCGGCACTGGTTCGGCCGGCATGGAGGCTGCGCTCATTACCCTGGTCGAGCCCGGCGATGCCGTGATCGTGGGTATCAACGGCGTGTTCGGCGGCCGGATGGCCAATATCGTGGAACGGTGCGGGGGAAGGCCAATCCCTCTTGCAGTCACCTGGGGCGGGGTCTTCGATCTGCAGCAACTGGAGGACGCGCTTCGACGGGAGGGCTGTGTCAAGGCGGTGGCTTTAGTGCATGCCGAGACCTCCACCGGAGCGCATCAGCCCATAGAGGGTATCGGAGCTGTGTGTCACCAATATGGCGCGCTGTTCGTTCTCGATACGGTCACATCTTTGGCGGGGGTTCCGGTATCAGTGGACGATTGGGAGATCGACGTTTGCTTCAGCGGCACGCAAAAGTGCTTAAGCTGCCCTCCAGGACTCTCGCCCCTGACTGTGAGCCCCCGCGCCTGGGACACCCTTAAGGCCAGGAAACATAGCGTACAGAGTTGGTATTTCGACTTGTCGTTAATCTCGGACTACTGGGCGGAAGGCAGACGCGTCTATCATCATACCGCCCCCATCAGCATGGTGTACGCGCTGCGAGAGGCATTGCGCCTGGTGCTGGAGGAAGGCCTTGAGGCGCGCTTTGCACGACACCGTAGAAACAGCGCCGCGCTCGTGGCCGGCCTTGAAACTTTCGGCTGTAAGGCCGTCGCGCCCGAAGGACATCGCCTACCGACGCTCAATTGCCTGACAGTGCCGACCGGCCTGGATGAGTCGCAAGTCCGCAAGACGTTACTCGCCGAATTCGGCATCGAGATCGGCGGAGGTTTGGGGCCTCTCGCTGGAAAGGTCTGGCGCATCGGACTGATGGGAGAGTCATCCCGTCAGGAACACGTCATGGCTTTGCTATCGGCACTTGAACAGGTGATTGGACGGCAGACCGGAAGAAAATGCGAGGGCGCCGCGTTGACAGCGGCAGTTCAATCGTATGCAACTTCTCGTAACGGATAAAACTTCGCCGCATGGCCATTGACCTGCAGAAGAGCATTTCGACGAGGCAGCCGCGTCCCCCATACACCCGGCTGCCGCTTCTCATCATTCTGATGACGGGAATCACCCTCACCATCGGAATTATCGCGCTGCACGTCCTTGAACTGCGTCTGATAGCGGCAAAAGGCGAAACTCTCGCCCTGGCGGCAGCCGACATTGGCGACAAGCTCGATGTGTTGCTTTATGAGCGCCACGGTGATGTTCAAGTTCTTTCGGGCCTTCCAGCGTTTAAGGGCAATGATCGCGCTGCGCAGAATACAGTCCTTCATTCATTCAAGCAGAACTTCCCTGTATACCGCTGGTTAGGAGCAACCGATGCAACGGGGCAGATCGTCGCCAGTACCGATCCTAATATCATTGGCCAGGATCGCAGTAACGAGGAATGGTTTCAGAATGTCAGAGACCGACACGAAATCCACATCCAGGAGGCCCAGCTCTCGAAATATCCCGGCAGGTTGTGGACAGTGGAATTTACGGCGCCGCTTGTTGATTCCGAGGGCTCATTCCTCGGTGTGGTTTCGACTCATGTCGGGCTCCCGGCGCTCGAGGATCTTTTCACCCGGACCATCCGGGATTTTCAGCGACAGCAAGGCGCGTCGAATCCGATTGAGTACATATTTCTGACTCGCGATGGAGATATTATTAGCGACTCGAGTGCGATGCAGTCGGGCCCGGCCAACCTCAAACACCTAGCGGTTCCATCAGCACTGTTGATCGACTCTGCCCAGCCGGGTTACATCGAGGAGCGCCACGAACGACGACCCGTGTCGCTCGTGACTGGTTACGCGCAAACCCAGGGGTACAAAAATTTCAATGGCCTCCACTGGGGAATCCTCGTTCGCATGGACCGCAGCGAAATTGTCACACCGATCCGCAGCGTCCTGGGAATGCTCGGGATTGCAGGAATGGTCATTGTCCTACCGCTTCTGGGATTTTTGTTCTGGACGACCGCGCGTCTGCGTGCCGAATGGAAGCAGGCACAGGAGGAATGCGCCCGAGCCACGACCGCAGAATCCGCCTTGCAGCTGCGTGATCGAGCCATTGCAGCCAGCAGTAACGGCATTTTCATCATTGACCCCAACCAACCCGGGAGTCCTATCATCTTCGCCAATTCCGCGTTTGAATACCTGACCGGCTATGCGGCGAAAGATATCCTGGGATATTCGTATCGGTTTTTGGGGGGTCCTGATACAGACCCGAATGCATTCGTCACCATTCGGCAGGCGCTCCGTGAAAGACGCGAATGCCGCGTGGTCATGAAAAACTACCGCAGCGACGGAGCCGTGCGATGGAACGACGTCATGATTGCTCCCATTCACGGTGCCGAGGGGCAGGTGTCGCATTTTGTCGGAGTCCTGACCGACATTACAGAGCAGAAACACGCGGAAGAAGCTCTTCGGGAGAGCGAGGCCCGTTTGGTCCAATTCCTCCATGGGCTTCCCGTGGCGGTGTTCGTGATCGATGCCGCGGGAAAGCCCTGCTATGCGAATCTGGCGGCGGAGCGCCTGCTGGGCCAGGGGATCTCGGACGCCGGACCCAATCAATTAGCCAAGGTCTATCACGCGTACATCGCGGGCTCCGATGAGGAGTATCCGGCGCACCGGATGCCAATCGTACGCGCCTTGGCCGGTCAAAGCTCCACGGTCGATGATATGGAGATCTGCCGGGACGGAATGACGATCCCGCTGGAGGTCTCCGCCCGGCCGATTTTCAATGCTGCGGGGAAAATTATCTATGCCGTGGCCGCCTTCACCGATATCAGCGAGAGAAGACGCGCGGATCGGCGGCTGGCAAAAATAAACGATTGCTTCTTATGCTTCGGAGCGGATCCAGTCGAGAATATCAACCGGCTGACCGCGCTGTGTGGTGAACTTCTAAATGCCACGTGCGCACTCTATAACCGCCTGGAAGGAGACGTGCTCACTTCGATTGGGCAATGGCACGTGCCGGCTGGTTTTTCCCCGACGGATCAGGCAAAGGGACATATCTGCTACGACCTAATTTGTAGCGGTCTTGACCAGGTCCTCATTGCGCGCCACCTCATGCAGAGCCCATACAGGGACACCGATCCCCATGTTATGCCCTACCAGCTACAAACGTACATTGGCAAATCCGTCAAGTGCCAGGGGCAGGGCATCGGCTCGCTCTGTGTTGTGTACCGGTCGGATGTGGTCCCCGACGAAGCCGATAAGAAGCTGATCAGCATCATTGCGTCGGCAATCAGCGTCGAAGAAGAGCGAGGCAAGGCGGAGGAAGTGTTGCAACGGCTCCGCGTTCAAAACGAGCTCATTTTGAACTCCGCCGGGGAAGGCATTTACGGCTTGGATCGAGACGGCAAAACAACGTTCGTCAATCCCGCGGCCGCCAAAATGCTTGGATGGGAAGTCCACCAGCTTCTTGGTCGACCAATGCATCAAGTCGCACACCATTCAAAGAGAGACGGGACTCGCTATCCGGCTGAGGAGTGCCCGATTCTCGCAGCCGCTCGTGACGGCGGGGTCCATCGGGCTGCGGACGAAGTGTTGTGGCGAAAGGACGGGACGTGTTTTCCGGCGGAGTACATCACAAACCCCATCCGCGAGGGTGAATCGATCGTTGGAGCGGTCGTGACCTTCACCGATATCACAGAGCGAAAAAAGGCCGAGGAGATCCGCTCCCGGCTCCTCGAGCAGGTGATCTCGGCTCAGGAAGAGGAGCGTGGACGGATCGCCCGTGAGTTGCACGACGAGACCGGTCAGTCCTTGACGGCATTGCTCGTCGGCTTAAAGACGGTCGCGGCCGCGCACTCGTTGGAAGAAGCCAAGGGATGGGCCGAATCGCTTCGAACTGTTGCCTCCATGGCGCTGCATGAAGTCGGTAGGTTGGCCTGGGGCCTGCGGCCGAGTGTGCTTGACGATCTCGGCCTTCTGGCGACCGTCGAGCGGTATGCGACCGAATATGCCGATTCCTATGCGATCACGGTGGACCTTAAGACAAAAGGTTTCGGCGGGTCGCGCTTGCCGTTCTATATTGAGACCACTTTATACCGGATCATGCAGGAGGCCCTGACGAATATCGTCAAGCACGCCGCGGCGCGCAGAGTGTGTATCATCGTCGAGCAGCAGGACGACGCCGTGCAGATGATCGTCCAGGACGATGGACGGGGGTTTGACGTCGACGCAACCTTGCGCACGCCGGGCACCTCCAAGGGATTGGGACTGCATGGTATGCAAGAACGCGCCGTCCTGCTGAACGGAAGCCTCAATATTCAATCCAGCCCTGGAAGAGGCACCACGATCGCGGTGGGGATACCTTTACCAAGGGGAAAGCATGGAGAAGATTTCGGTCCTGCTCGCGGATGATCACGCGGTCTTAAGGGCGGGGCTTCGGATGTTGATCAACACCCAGCCTGATATGACCGTTATCGCCGAGGCTGCGGACGGCGATGAAGCCCTGAGGCGTGCGATCGAGACAAAGCCTGACGTCGTGGTGATGGACATTACGATGCCCGTGATGGGAGGGATCCAGGCAATCGAGCAGATCCGCCAAGCCCTGCCCGAGACCCAGGTTCTCGTGCTGACAATGCATGACGATACCGGCTACCTGCGCTCGGCCCTGGCTGCCGGCGCATCCGGTTATGTGGTGAAAAGATCGGCGGACTCCGAGCTCATCAGCGCGATCAACGCCGTACACCGTGGACAGATGTTCGTAGACTTGGCGTCATCCAGCGCAATCAAGGACGCTCTTTTAAACCGACCGGCCAAGGATCCAGGCCGGCCCGATTTTAAGAGTCTCCTGAGCCAGCGGGAAAAGGCTGTTCTCACACTCGTCGCCCAAGGATATACCAATCAACAAGCCGCACAGCGGCTCAGCCTCAGCGTCAAAACGATTGAAACCTATCGAATGCGATTGGCGGAAAAGCTGGGCCTACGCGACCGCGCTGAACTGACCCGCTATGCCCATGAAATCGGCCTGATCGGGGCCTGGAAATTTCCACCTGACGACTCACATAACATCACACTCTCATGAAAGGAGCCAATTATGCCGTGGGGATTGCACACTAAAGACACTCCCGGGAAGGGTCGGATCCTGATCGTCGATGACGAAAAGAATATTCGCGATTTGATCCGGATGACGCTGACCAAAGCGGGCTACGATGTTCTCGAGGCTGAAGATGGAGCGAAGGCCGTAGAAATCCTCCGCAAGGACGACAACCCCCTGATGGTCGATGTGATTACGTGCGATATTCGTATGCCGAAGGTCAACGGAATAGAAGCGATTGCCTTTTTTCGAAAGGAGTTTCCCTCTATCCCGGTAGTAGTCATCACGGGATTTCCCGAGACTGAGATGGCTGTATCATTGCTAAAGCAGGGTGTGTCGGACTATGTGCCCAAGCCCGTCGAGAGCCAAAAACTTCTGGCCGTCGTGGCTAAAGCCATGGAGCAGCGGATCGCGCTCAAAGGATAATTCACGCGCCATAGAAGCGGTGATCCGGCGTCATCCCCGGCTCTTAAAGCTCGCGGTATAATTCCTTCCCGAGTCTCGAAGACTCGTTGGGTTACGGCGCGCGCAACAGGCTCTTTGCCATCAGCCGCAAAGGCTATGTACTGAACTGATCCTTAAACAAAACGTGCGCGTTTACTGCCTTGCCGACCGCAGCAATCAACTTGTCGGGATCCACCGGCTTCACGAGATACTCCACGATCCCTTTCTTGAACAGCTCGCTGGCACCTTCCACTGTAGGATGCCCTGTTAACACCACAACAGGCACGGACGGAAACTGCGCGCGAAAAAACGCGATGGCTTCCATGCCGTTGACTTTAGGCATTTTAAGATCGCAAATGATAACGTCGAGCATCAGGGGGTTATCGCCGGACCGCACTGCAGCAATTCCCTTCTCTCCGTTTTCTGCCTCGATGACGTCGTACCCTGCTTTCGCCAACGTAATCCGGACCAGCTTTCTGATGTTCTCCTCGTCGTCAACGATCAGCACCCTTCCTAAGCCCATAGTCGCCTCCTTTGGTTGATGAAGCGGCCTTCGTCCCAGTAAAACGACACGCCGCCCCATTCGCTAGATCCAGCCTTTTAGCCGACAGACATAGCCTTTGGCTGAGAATGACCTTTTTTACGGAATAGCAGTCTTACTTCAAAAGCTTGCGTGCGTCAACAACAACATGTCTTTGGGGGGAAGCAGATTTCGAGGCTTGTCAGGGAATCCCTGACAATGTCAGGATAATTCCCCTGAGGCGTCGGGGGGTCATGGTGGCTGGTTTCCCCAAGGGGAAAAGGAGTCTGTCCCGGCAGACTCCAGGGCGGGCGGGTGCGAAGGGAGAAGGAATCTGTCTCACGGGACAAAACCCTGTCGGGGTACCCGTTGCTCCTCAAATGCAATGGGTCAATGGCTTGGGGCGGGTGGGTGAAATGAGATTTCAGGCCACGGGAAAAGCGGCTGTCAGGGGTCAAGGAGTCTGTCTTGGCAGACTTCAGGGCTGGGCGGGTGTAATGCAGCCGCGGGGCGGGCCGGGTGCCTCGGGAAAAGCGGCTGTCTTGGCAGTCGCGGGGCGGGCCGGGTGAAATGGCGGGTGCAAGGGGAAAAGGAGTCTGTCCCGGCAGACTCCCGGGTTGGGCGGGTGTAATGGCTCATCGAGGCTAAATGACGCCAATGGAAAATTCTCCCTCTGCTCCCCTGCGCGTGGTCATTATTGGCGCAGGCACAGGTGGGGCTGCGCTGCTTGAGCTATTTGCGCATGATCGAGGCGTTGCGGTGCTCGGTGTTGCGGACATCGACCCTGAGGCGCCGGGACTCCGAATCGCAAGGCAGATGGGGATTCCGACCACATCGGATGCCCGGGGACTTCTTGCTCGAACGAACGCAGAGCTTATCGTCAATGCAACGAGCGATCCCTCCATTGAAGCCTTGCTTCAAAACAAACCTCCGGGAGCCGAGGTTTTAGGGACCGTTGCAGCCCGTTTGATGTGGAAACTGGGGCAGCATGAACGCGAACTTCGAGATCACTTGATCCAGACCGAGAAGATGGCGACCATCGGCACCCTTGTCGCGGGCATCTCTCACGAGATTAATAATCCACTCTACATCATGCTGGGATTCTCGGAGCACCTGCGGGACGAGCCGCGTGGCGAAGTTGTTCGAGAGTACGTGGATGCGATTTTAGACGCCGGCCAACGGATCGCGACGATCGTTCGCGATCTCAATACCTTTGCTCAACGCGCCCGGCCGGAGGGCCTAGGCGACGTGGACATCAACCAAACTCTGGACCAGGCCGTCAACATGGCGCGAAGGTCCACCGTCCTGGACAATGTCACGATTGTCACCCATTATGGCGCGGTGCCGTCGCTTCGCGGCAAACGCGAGGAGATGCAACAGGTCTTTCTCAACCTTGTAACAAACGCCATCCAGGCCATGGATGGACATGGGACCCTCACGGTGACTACACGGAGTTCGGATGGATCTATTCTCGTCACCGTGAAGGATACCGGACCGGGCATACCGGACGACGACCTTCCGAGAGTCTTTGATCCATTCTTTACGACAAAGGAACCGGGAAAGGGGCCGGGACTCGGCCTGCATATCGTTCGGGAGATCGTCAGAGGCTATGGCGGCAAGGTCAACGTCGAAAGCAGGCTGGGGGATGGTGCCGCTTTTACTGTGACGCTTCCTTCGGGGAAAGACTCCTCTCCTCTGACCCGGCCGCGTGACAGCTCACAACTTGGCCCGGAGATCGCCGCTGCTCAATTTCCCCCGCCAGGCAACAGGTAGACGAAGGGATCACTCGGAGGAATCTATGCCCGCTGAACTAACGGTCGGTGACAAGGCACCTAATTTTTCATTACCGAGCAGCAGCGGCCCAATCACCCTGAAAAGCTTGGCGGGCAAGCAGGTCGTGCTGTACTTCTATCCCAAGGACGACACCCCCGGATGCACCAAAGAGGCATGTGGATTTCGTGATGAGATCACAGGCATCCAAAAGGCCAACACCGTGGTGCTGGGGGTCAGCACCGATGACCTCGCATCGCATCAGAGATTCAGCAAGAAATACAGCCTGCCTTTCACGCTGCTGAGCGACGAGAACGCGGAGGTTTCCAAGGCCTATGGAGTATACAAAGAAAAGAGCATGTACGGAAAAACCTATTGGGGCATCGAGCGAAGTACCTTCGTCATTGATGAGACGGGTCGGTTAAAAGCCGTCTTTCGGAAGGTCAAAGTGGATGGCCACGTCCAGGAAGTCATGGATGCCCTCGAGCGCTAAAGGATGCCCGCTCTCGCCATACGCCATACCTTTCTAATCGACGGCAAGGATCACTGCCAGGACCGGACCACGGTGGTAATCGACGGCGGCCGGATCTTGTGGGTCGGGTCCGACAGCGCCGCGAGGCTTTCGAAGGACGTCCACGCGATTGAAGGCCGTGGAAAGGCCCTGCTGCCGGGCCTCATCGATTGCCATGTTCACTATTGTCTCGATGCAAGCCCCGATCCGATTGCCACCTTCCAGCAGGACGATCCCACCGTCACGGGCGTGAAAGCGGCGACACATGCACAGGCTACGCTCAATGCGGGAATCACTACTGTTCGTGATGTGGGGTCTCGCAATCACATCTCAATTTCACTTGGGCGCGCGATCCGGGCCGGTGTCATGCCCGGACCACGGACGCTCAGTGCGGGTCTCGCCATCTGTATGATGGGCGGTCACGCGTGGTTTATCGGACGTCAGGCGGACGGCCGGGACGATGTGATCAAGGCGGTGCGTGAGCAAATACAACACGGCGCCGATGTGATCAAGCTCATTGCCACCGGCGGGGTGCTGACTCCGGGGGGCACCCCCGGATCACCCCAGTTGACCTTCGAGGAGCTTCAGGTCGCTGTCCACGAAGCCAGACTGGCCGGGCGCCGGGTCGCGGCTCACGCGCATGGCGCGGAAGGCATGAAAAATGCCATCCGCGCAGGAGTCGATTCCATTGAGCATGGGACCCTCCTGGACGATGATGCGCTGGAGTTGTTTCTGCTTCACAAAACGTTCCTTGTGCCCACACTGTCGGCGATCCAAACCGGCGTAGAGCACGGCAAGGCCGGCGGCATGCCGGACCATGCGCTTCAGAAGGTCACTCTCCTGGCGGACGGCCTCAAGGTCAACTTTCAGAAAGCCATCAAGGCTGGAGTGCGAATTGCGATGGGCACCGATGCCGGGACACCCTTTAACCCCCATGGGCGTAACGCCCAAGAGCTCCGCCGGATGGTCGATCTCGGTTTATCACCTTTACAGGCTATTCAGGCCGCCACGAGTTCTGCGTCTTCCCTATTGGGCCTGGATCAAGAGATCGGCAGTGTCGAGCCGGGAAAACTGGCGGACCTCATCGTGGTGGATGGCAATCCACTGGAAGACATAGCCCTATTGGAAGATCCGAACCGAATCGTGACAGTGATCCAGGGAGGGAAAATCGTTAAAGATATGCCTCGTTGAGCCTAGCAGGTTCCGGTGTTGTGTGAAACCAACTGGATATCGGCGTAAGTCGGTAAGTGGTCCGATGCGATCCTGGCGCGCCGGCTGGTATGAACCTTGACGTGGTCGAGACGCAGTGCCGGATCGTGGTAGATCCGATCGAGCCCAAAGACCGGAAACGGACTCGGGTGCGTCCGCAGTTTCTTGCGCCGTCCGAAGGGATGGCCGAACTCCGCGCGCAATAAGCGTGACGCCCTCCCGTTAAACCATTCGTTAAAATCTCCCAGCAGCAGTCTTGGCCCGCCCAACTCACGCGGATCAAGAATGTCTGACAGCATTTGCGCTTGCCTGATTCGTTCGCGATAACGCAGCCCCAGGTGGACATTGAAGATGTGCAAAGGACCGGCGCCATAATCAACATCGGTGCGGAGACAGCCACGTGGTTCAAAAGGCAGGCAGGTGAGGTTGTAGCTTTTGTGGGAGACCAAGGGGAAGCGGCTGAGACATAGGTTCCCGTACAAACCGGTGGCCATATGGCGCGTCGGACCGAAGATAATGTTCATACCCATCGCGGCCTCAAGGAGGGGTGCCTGGGATCCAAGAACCTCTTGAAGTGCAATGATGTCCGCATCCACTTCCCGCAAGACATCGACAATACGGTCCAATCGATTCACGCCGTCAAGGCCCCGACCACGGTGGATGTTGTAGGTCACAACCCTGATACGTCTTGCTTCAATCATCGTTCTTCCTTATCGGCTTGATTGCTGTTGATATTGAATAAAGAGGTGATACAAATCACGCGGCCCCGTCACGGAGTCAAAATCGAACGAGCTCTGAGGGGCAAGCATAAAGCCGTATAACTCGTCCTCCGATGGCCCTGCATGACTACCGCGCTCTCCCAAAAACGACACAGACCCCGAACCGGAATAGTTGCCGTATACGACGATGTCCCCCGAGCTCCGCATCGCAAGCAAACTCTGCAATTCCTGCACGACTAACACACGATCGGGACGGTCGAAAAGGGGACACCCGGTCGGCCCCGGTGACGGCGGTATTCTTATAAGTATACCACGGAAAAAACACACCGGTCCACCACGATCACGCGCTAAAAGAAATCCGATACCCGGGTGGCGACTCAGAGTCTCCATGGCGCCCGGATACTCGATTTCGATCTGCTCGACGGAAACATGGTGTTCATGGCCGAGGAAATAGATATTCATGTTGGGTCCGGCAGGAACAACGCACAACTTCCCCGCCCAGACCGCATCACGCTCTCTGGATCGCGGCTCTAGATAGGCGAGATGACGTTGAGAGGCGGATGCGAAGGGCCATGTGAATTCCCGGCGGGTCGGCGGTTGACCGTCAGCACGAGACTCAGCGTGTTTCGCGCATTGAAAGGCGATGAGCACCGCGTCCACCGCGGAGATTCCGCCGCTCAGTGCTTCAAACGGTACCGACCGGACCATGCCGTGGTCTGAGAGCACGTAGAGATCGTAGTGCCATTCCGGAACACGTGAGATCACCTGCACAATGCTCTTGATGCTCTTATCAACAAGACGCAAAGTGCGCAGGGCCGATGAATGCAGGGGGCCAAGAGCGTGGGCCGGAATGTCGTAATCCACGTAATTCACGTAAATCGCCGTTACCCCCGCATAGATATCGGCGGTGACGCTCAAGGTAAACAGCCCTCGTAGCCATTCAGTGATCAGCAAGCGGTAGAACAGTCGCCGCGACGATAGCCTTGTCCCGCGCCAAAACCGATTCCGGAGGAACCGCGCGAGCCATCGCAATGCGGTCACAACTGTGCGCGCCGCCATCTTGAGGGCCGCCCACGTCAGAATCACCCAAGGAAACAGGGCCGCTCGGAGGCCGCGCTTGCTCCAGGCGGGTGATGGTCGCAGAAGATGAGCAAACGTGAACACGGTATCGTCGGCCCCGCCACCGAAAACACATCCATATGTGCGGCCATTCTCCATGATGCCTCGACGGCCCTCCGCATGAGCGGCTTCGATCCGGGCCGACACCCAGGGGCGCGGAAACCATAAATACTCTCCTGTGCGCTTGTCGAGAAACTCAAAGGCGGGGATGTCCACGGGTCCTCCATACATCACACTTGCCTGGAATGCGGGCGTGGAGGTTGGCAGCCCGACCGGCATACGATGCATCGTGAGTCTGCCGGACCGGAGCATGGCCGTGAGACCCGGCATGTAGCCCCTGTCCAATGCCAGGTTCAACGCCGTGTGGGAGAGACCATCGATCTGGATGATAATGAACCTGCGCTTCGTGCCCCCCACCGCCCAAGGCGTACGCGCCCATCGTATGATTCGGCTCAGGAGACGTGTTGAACGGCGACGATTGCCGCGTGCTAGAGGAAACAATCGGCGCATCAGACGCCTGTGTTTGGCTTACTCATAACGCAGACTGTCAGCCATCGGCAGGTGAGCGGCTCTACGGGCCGGCCCATAACCTGCCAGCACGGTCGTGAGCAGGACCAAACCAATGGCTTTCAGCAGGGCCACCGGAGATAGATAGAATACGACGGACCAGCCGAACGACTGCTTGTTGATGACATGAATGAGGAGAAGCGAAAGCAAGACACCGGCGATGACTCCCAGTACGATGCCCGCCATGCCTAGCAAGCAGGACTCCCACAGGACAATGCGGCCGATTTGACGGGGCGTCCCGCCGATTGCTCGTATCACAGCCAATTCGCCCTGCCGCTCCAAGATTCCGGAAAGCAAGGCATTGACAATGGCAAGCAACGCCACGAGCAGGGCGATGAACTCAAGCGCGTATGTGACGGCAAATGTCTGATCGAATATGCGAAGGACTTCCCGTTTCAATTCCACGTTTGTTATCAGGATCACGGGAAGCTCTCCAGCCAGGCGGGACAGGATCTCGGCGCGAATCCTGCCAAGATCCGCCCCAGGAGCCAGATAGAGGGGCACCACCGTCGCATGTCGATCTTGCCAGAATCGCTCAAACAAGGCGCGGTCCATAACCACCTTGCCCCCATCGGTGGCGTAGTCATAGAACACTCCCGCGATCCGCACCTGAAGCGGGCCACGTGGACTGTCTAGGGTCATCTGCTGGCCTTGTGTAAGGCCAAACTGATTTGCGAATGTCTCCGAGATGATGACCTCATCATTGTCGATGGCGCGCGCCAAAATAGCTGACGAATCTCCTTCGAGGAACAGATAGCGGCTGTGCCGGGCGTGGATGAGCATATGCCGCGCAACGAGCGCTATGGGTCGATCGCGGAATTCCATACGCAGATCGCGATAGGAATCCACCGCGTCAACACCGGAAATTCCCTCCAGCCGTCGACCGACGGATTCCGGCAGAAGACCGGCAGGTCCGGAACCGAGCCACGTTGGAGGCGCAACGATCACGTCCGCCTTGACTGTTTGATCCAGCCACACATCCACTGTCTGGCGAAAGCTTTGGATCAGAATGCCCATGCCAATCATCAAGGCAAGGCCGACCATCAAGGCCGACACCGCGACGGCGTTCCTCACCGACGCCCGCTCTAACTCATCCGCAGCAATCCGTACAACGCCGCGGTACCCCTTTGGCAGAATGGCTCGAACGCACGGGCCCATCGCACGTATCACAACAGGACTGAGCATCGCCATGGCTACGATCAGCAGGAATGCCGACAGATATCCGAATATCGGAAGCCCGCGGACCGGTTCTGCGAGAGCCGCAGCTCCGGCTACGATGAAGAGCGCCGTTGACTTAAGAAGAATCGGGAGGACGGGTTTTATCGCATCAACTTCGTAGCCTCTTGGCGCGAGGGCACGTACCGGCTGGACAGCGCTGGCCTCACGGATCGGGCCAATGGACCCTAACAGGGCAACGCTCATACCGATCAACAAACTCTGCGCCACGACCGGCAGGGGGATGCGCGCCTGACTGTGTTGAACAGCGACGTCATACAGGTCTCCCGATGTCGTCACCATCATTCCTACCGCGACGCGCGCGAGGACCATGCCGCCAAGAATCCCCACGCCCCAGCCGACAATTCCCAAGAGCAACCCTTCCAAAAGAAATAACCGGCCGATCCCATAAGGCAACATGCCCAACGACCGCAGAATCCCAATCTCCCGACGCCGCCGAAGCACGGCAAAGGACATGGTGTTGTACACCAGGAACAACCCGACGAGTAATGCGACGGTGCTCAACGACGCAACATTAAGCCGAAACGCCCTGGTCATTCGCTCGATTTGTACGTTTCGCTGCTCGGGCCGCTTGATGAGAAGGCCGGACGGAAGACGCTCGCGAATCCGGACTGCGATCTCGTCGACTGCTTGACCGGAGTCAGTGATCACGTCGATGCGATCAAGCTGGCCCAGACGATCAAACATCAGTTGTGCGGCGGCAATGTCCATGACGGCCAGCTCTTCGAGCACCGCTGACGCTGGACCTTTTCCTTCAATAACTCCTCTGACCGTCAGACGTCGGACCCGCGGACCCACCTGCAGGTCGATAGGGACTCCGGTGACTACTCCATACCGTTTCGCAAAAGCCCGACCGATGAAGATGGCATCTGGCTCAAGGTAGCGCTCCCAGTCGGCTTCGCCGGTAGCGGGATTCTCGACGGGTTCTCGAGTGGAAACCGCCGATGCGATGGTGTAATCGCGCACCTTTGATTCTGCGAGAAGGTCAACGCCGAGAACCGGCAATGTCACGGGCGATGAAGGACCGCCGCGCCAGATTGTTGAGAACTCCAGCACCGGAGTGGCGAGGGCCACGCCATCGGCCTGACGTATCGTCTCAATAACAGTTTCGTCGAAGCCCCCCGGGAGAGCCGCCGCACTGGTAACCTGAAGCGTGGTACGGCCGGCAATAGCTAGCACTCCTTCTTCGAATGTGCGGAGCACCTCAATGTTCGCTGTGGCTACCGCCACGTAGACAGCAACGCCCAATCCGACTCCGAGGACTGTAAGGATCGTGCGTAGCGGTTCGTGAAGAAGATGACGCCAGACAATCAGGCGAAAGAGGGTCACAATTCCTGAAGCCGGCCTACGACAGATTGGACCCCTTGATAGCTCTTTCTGACCAGGATGCCCTGAAGCTCCTGTTGAATGCGATCAAACACCTTCGGGCCCTCCTCCACGAGAGCTGTTCCGATCTGGACTGCCGAGGCGCCGGCAAGCAGATGCTCAAAGGCGTCGGTCCCCGACCTTACGCCTCCGACACCGATAATGGGAATCCGCCCTTGAAAGGCCTTCCAAAATGACCTGACGTTGGCCAAGGCCACAGGTTTGATCATCGCGCCCCCGAGTCCGCCGAAACCGCCCTTGGGCTTGATGACAACCGATTCCCGCTCCGGGTCGATCACGAGAGCATTGCCGACCGAATTAATCAACGACAGAAAGTCGACAGGGACCCGACGCAGCACTTCGGCCATGGCTGCATGGTGGGCCGGATCAAAATACGGGGGCAGCTTGACGCCCATTGGTCGGCCTGCCACGGCCCGCACCTGCCGCAGCACACGTTCCGAGGCGTCGAAATCATAGCCGATCTGCGGTTTGCCGGCGATGTTCGGACAGGACAGATTTACTTCAAGCAGGTCCGGCTCTGCCTTGCTGATGGTCCGGGCGATTTCCGGAAAGTCATCTTCGCAGAGACCGGCGATACTCGCAATCACCGGCTTGCCAAACGCCTTGAGCCCGGGAATGATCTCTGCGTACGCTCGGTAGCCCAGGTTCGGAAGACCCATGGAATTCACGGAGCCCTCGGAAAAAGCAAAGTATCGAGGCTCCGGATTTCCAGCTCGGGGTTCGCGCGTCATTGACTTCGTGACGATTGCTCCTGCCTGTGACCGTCCTAGCGCCTCCAGTTCCTCACGCGTGACGCAGAGCGCTCCCGACGCATTCATCAAACAGAGCGGAAACCGAACACCGGCAATCGTGGTTGAAAGGTCGGGGCCGGACGGAGACGAAGCCCTCATTGCGGCATGGTAAAGCGACAGTTCACAGTGAGCTGGGAGGTGCCCCTGCCGCTCACGCACTGGTCGTGCAATTTTGCGTAACCCAGCTTACCTTCGAGATCGACGGTGAACTCAAAGGACAGACTAGTGGTGGTGAACATGTAGCGACCCGGCCTGAGGTTGACGGTCGTAATCTGGGTAGTCGTAGGGCCGGTCAAAGACTGCAAAGGCTCGGTGACGCCGGGAATGCTCCAGGCTTTGGATGGCTTAAGCGCGGTTGCGTCAATGATGATGGGATGCGTTTGCGCCAAGGGATGTTTGATCACAGGCGCGTCCGCCTTCGCCGGCAACCCTGGATTCATTGCCAGCAAAAGCACCCCCAAAATGACCACAGTCCTCATTGCTGCGCCTCCGCCTCGAGGCCCCCATCACGCATGACAAGCACCCGATCCGCTTTGGCGGCAGCTTCCCGGCTATGGGTGGCCAAGATCACCGTTTGTCGATGTTCCTGAGCCAGCCCTTTGATGAGTTCTACGATTTCGCTTCCCGTGCGCGAATCCAAATTTCCCGTGGGCTCATCCGCCAGCATGAGCGCTGGGCGATGAACCAGGGCGCGGGCCAACGCGACGCGTTGTTGTTCTCCACCGGAAAGTTCGGCGGGCCGATGATGTGCACGATGGGCCAAGCCCACGGCGCGCAACGAGCATTCTGCCTGTGCTCCTGCCTCGGAATCACCTCTGAGCAAAAGAGGAAGCTCGACATTCTCTTGCGCCGTCAGTCCCGGCAGCAGGTTGAAGGATTGAAAGACAATCCCGATCCGCTGCCGCCTCAGTAACGTCCAATCCGATTCGGTAAAGCCTTTCGTCGAATGTCCGTCGATCACGATTTCCCCTTCCGTGGGGCGATCTAAACCGCTGATCACATTCAGTAACGTGCTCTTTCCGCTTCCGCTGGGACCCATCACCACCAGAAATTGGCCATGTGGCACTTCTAACGAGACACCTCTCAGCGCATGAATCGATGCCGCTCCGCGCTGGTAGACTTTAGAGACTTTGTCCACACGAACCACACGTGCGTGCTCGGGTTTTAGTCGTTCATCTATAACACAAATCTCTGAGGCGGGCCAACGGCACAAGCCTTCTGGCTCCCCCTATAACCGCCGCAAGGCTGATGGCCCATTACACCCGCCCGCCAAGACCGGCCGCGCCGAGACGCATCCCTTTGCCCCCGACACCCACCCGCCCTGAAGTCAGTGCCGGGACAGACTTCTTTGCTCCTACGGCCGTTTGGCGCAGGTCCACGGGAAAAGCGGCTGTCTTGGCAGCCGCGGGGCTGGGTGGGTGCAATGGTATTGACGGACCGGCTGTGACATGTCGGCGCACTCCGTGTCCAAGCTCCCATGCCGGATTTTTTGGATACCGTGCTGCAATGGGTTTTTCCCATGGACTGCGCGGTGTGTCTTCGTGCCGCACCGGACCGTCACTTCCCGTGTTTCTGCCAATCTTGTTGGGAATCGATCCAACCACTGAAAGGCCCAATGTGCCCCTGCTGCGGGCGCCCTTTCGCTTCTCCGGTAGCGCTGGAATATAGCCCCGGCCATCGGTGCCAGAGCTGTCGCGAATCCCCGCCGGCTTTTGATTGCGTCCTTTCACCCTATGCCTTTGAAGGCGCTCTTGCCCGCGCGATTCATCTTTTTAAGTATCGCAAATGCGTCGCATTAGCGCGACCGCTCGCAGAGTTGATGCTTGTGTGCAAAGATAAGCTTCCTGCCGTCGATCTCGTACTGCCCGTTCCGCTTCATCCCAAGCGACTGCGGTGCGTGAATTCAATCAGTCGCTGCTCCTGGCAGACCGAATCGCAACTCGTCTGAGCCTGCCATTGTCGTTACATCATCTCCGCCGAATTCGGGCGACGCCGCCTCAAACCGAACTGCATCGCGCGGCGCGAGCCGAAAACGTCAAGCACGCGTTTGCCCCGTTCCAGGCAAAAGCTTTGCAGGATCAGCGAGTCCTGCTGATTGATGACGTCTTGACCACCGGTGCCACTGTCAACGAGTGTGCCAAGGCCCTTCGTCAAGCCGGCGTCAAAGCCGTGGTTGTCTGGACCCTTGCGCGCCGTCTATGAATGGACTGATCACTTGAGGTACACCACTGGCAGGGAGTGGCAGTTAAATGGCTACAATAAATATTGACATATACCCCCGAATTTACTACGATTCTTTCTTTAAAGTGGAGCGCGATGCCCAAGAGAGCGATCGACGAGGTGCTCACCACGGCGGAGACTTGCCGGTATCTTAAGGTGGCGCCTCGTACTCTTTACCGCTATATCAAGGAGCGGCGCGTGCCGGCGTTTAAACTCGGGAAAGACTGGCGGTTCGTGAAGTCCGAGCTGGATCTCATGCTGCGGGAAAAAAGCCGCCAGCACAGTCGATCTTGAACCTGCTTGCGAGAAACATCTGATGTTTTCCGGCGAATATCTATGCAAGCTCGATGAAAAGGGGCGATTTCTTCTTCCGCCCTCTATCCGGGTATTCCTTTCGGAGGAGGGTTTGGGAG
Organism: Nitrospirota bacterium; assembly: GCA_963788195.1. Classification (GTDB taxonomy): domain Bacteria; phylum Nitrospirota; class Nitrospiria; order Nitrospirales; family NS-4; genus NS-11. Next base: position 405,867 of record CAWBGA010000001.1, on the reverse strand, counting down.
CCGGAAGACTTGTCGTATTTTTAAGAATCGCTGAATTGGCTTCTCTGCGCGTGTACCCGCAAGCGCAATGGGAAGATGTCTTGAAACAGACCCGCGCCAAATTAGATGAAGAGCAAAGCCGCCTGTTCATGCACTTTGTGGTATCGGAGACGTCCATGTCCGAAGTTGACAAGGCAGGACGGATCCTCATTCCGCAAAAGCTCCGCAAGTATATCAATCTCGACGATGACCAGGAGATTGTGTTGGTGGGCATGTATGAGCATTTGGAAGTATGGAGCCCCACGGAGTGGCGCCGCTATGTCGAGAGAACCGAGAACCGACATGAAGCCTCTATGTCGAAGATCATGGACCTCCTGTAACTCATGCCCCGACCTCGCTCGGCCCGCGTTTCACGCTCGGGTCCGGTCGTCTTACGACTGACGTCGTACCGCCAACCCGCACCGATCCGGCAGCCTCCCTGTCGTGCTCCGGTCCCCTCGCAGAGTCCCAAACGGGCCCCGACCCCGTTTGTCACGATTCTCACAGACGCGGGGACTGACCCCGTTTTTTTAACGCTCACCCTTCCGCTCCCTCCGAGCATCAACCACCAATATGCCACGGTGCAAGGACGTCGCCTCCTCTCCTCAGCGGGCCGCCGTTTTAAGACACACGTAGGCCAGGAAGTCCTGTGCTTGCTTGCCGCCCGGCGGCAAACAATTCCCGCGGCGCACGGCCTCAACCGACTGAGACTTGCCCTCGATCTTCATTTTTACTTTGGGTCGATGTTGCGACGCGACATCGATGGGGGCTTGAAAATCACCCAGGACGCCTTGTGCGAAGCGCTCGGGATCAATGACAACCGGATTGTGGAAGTGTCCCTTCGAAAAGACGTGGATGCCTGCGCCCCCCGGATGGAATTATCACTGCGAGTGACAGACTAAATATCGACTCTGACTCCGCTTTTCCGTATAATGTCGCGCTGTGACCTTCTTTTCCCCGTTGATCTCACGCAAGAACTCTGTTGTCGAGAAGCATCAACTCGAAGGCAACGACGCGGCGGGACGGAATTTCGTGCGCATGGTTCCGGTGACGCGTACGGTGACCGGCTACAGCGCCAAGATTCAGTATGAATCGGTCTCTGCCGAGACGTCGTCGCATCCTACCGTTCTCGAAGCCTTACAGGCTCTCGTGGGGCAACTTCTGCGGCACGGGTTCAGCCGTATGAGAACCCGCGTCAACTTTCGCGGCACCCGCTACCTCGCCGAGAAAGAGCCTTGGATCGATTACCCCGACTCCGCTTAGCCGGTTAAAGTCGTCACTACGATGTCGTGTAGCTCCGGGCGAAACTGTCGGATGCGATTGTTCTGCCGGGTCGGATGTACTCGATTGGTAAGCAATACCACAATGAGGTTTCGCTCCGGGTCCAGCCACAGTGAACTACCGGTGAAGCCCAGATGACCGAATGCCGACTGCGGGAACAACCGCCCTGATGAGGAAGGTTCACCGCCGGCGCCGATCGACGGGGTATCCCAACCCAACGCCCAACTCGATTGCGGCGCCAGGCTCTGCCGGCTGACGAATTCCCGCGCCCATCTGCGAGGCAATGGAGAGGCGTCCCCCCGGACGGCCGCGAGCCAAAGGCGGGATGCCTCCAGCACTGCCATTGCGGTGCCGAACAGACCGGCGTGAGACGAGACCCCCCCCATGACCGCGGCATGCTCATCATGCACCTCGCCTCGAAGGAGATGCCCCCGCCATTCGTCTTGCTCGGTCGCAGCGAACACGCGATGCCGAAGCGACATCCCTCCCGTTGGTCCTGTTTCCCCCATATAGAACAGGCCTTCGAGGCCCAGGCGTTCAAAAACCACCCCGTGACAGAGATCGGCCCAGCCCTTCCGGCTCACGCGCTCAAGCACTTCCCCAAGAAGAATAAATCCCAAATCGCTGTAAATTGCCCGTGTCCCGATCGGCTCGATCAGAGGTTCACGCTGTATCGCCTCATAGACGGCGCTGCGACGCTTTTCAAGCGGCGTCTCGCGTAACCGTCCGCCATCAGGTGCTATTCGCTGGTAGAAGGGACGCCAAGCCGGAAGGCCGGTCGAGTGATTTAAAAGGTGACGAAGAGTCGCCTGGCCTAATTCCTTGTGTTTCAGCTCAGGGATGTAGCGTTCAACGAGATCGTCCAAAAGGATTCGGCCATCCGCGGCAAACAGCAACGCGGCGTTCACCGCAGCGAGGGGCTTGGTTAATGACGCCAAGTCAAAGAGTGTGTCGCAGGAAGCCGCCTCGGGAACGGGAATTAGGCAGGCGTGCCCGTAGGCCGCATGATGCCTGACTTGACCTTGATACCAGACTAGGAGAACGCCTCCGGGATATACTCCCTCATCGACCCCTTGTTGCATCTTGTCGGCAATGGGATCACGCATCTCGTTGAGAAGCGGGACGGCCTAGGCGTACATCCACCTGCTCTCGGCTAAGCCCCAGAATGCGGACGACTTTGTTGCGGGACCGTACCCCTTTGACAAGGGTCAGATGCGATCGAGGAATGTTCAACAGTTCGGAAAGTATTGCCAGGCAGAGGATGTTTGCCGCGCCCTCTACCGGTGGCGAGGTGACTCGCAGGTTCACGGTGTCTCCGGTCCAACCGCTCACGGCGTTTTGACGGGCACCCGGCTGAACCCGAATCGCCAGCATCGCCTCGACACCAGCGCTTCTGGTTTTCACCATCCCTACCGGTCGCGCGGATCGACAGTATCCGGATCCAACTCCTCAAATTCGACCATCTTTTGAAAGCTCTGCAGTACGGCCCGTAGCTTCTCCAGAGCGGCGATGCGGTGCCTTTGCAACATCAGAATTTCCCGCTGCAGGATGCCATACTCCTCTTGAGTCTTTTTCAAGACATCGTCGGCTTTCAGCTCCGCTTCCTTAAGGATCAGATCTGCTTCACGCTGAGCGGCCTGCTTGAGGTGCTCGCTCATTTTCTGGGTCGACACGAGGACGTCGTTCAGTGCGGATTCCTTCTGCCGCAGCCCGTCCAACTGCACCTGCGAGCTCTCCAGTTGCTCCTTCAAGGCGACGTTTTCCTTGACGAGATCCTCCATGGCTTCGGAGACCGTCCGAAGAAAGGCATGCACCTCCTCGGGATCAAGCCCCCGAAAACGACTCTTGAACTCCTGCTGCTGAACATCGAGCGGTGTTATATTCATCGGCGTGCCTTTCTAAAGAAAGAAAACCGCTTACCCTACCGCTCCGTGAACGCATCCGCGCCATCAGAGCGGCGACCGGATTCACCGCATCCGGGTGCCCAGATCCTGTAAAGTTGCGACCAAAAAAAAATCGACCAAGTACACAACGGCGATTAAGAGAAGCGGGGACAAGTCCACGCCCATTCCACCGTAGCCCCCGAACCGCATCAATCGGCGACGAATCGGATCGAGCAGCGGGTCGGTCAGGCGGTTCAAGATCTGGACGATCGGATTCCAGGGATCGGGATTTACCCAGCTAACCAGAGCGCGAATGATGATCACCCAGATATAGGCCTGAAGCAGCATGTGCAGGACCATGGCTACCGCGGAGAGGAAGTTTCCGGCCACGAACATTACTGCCTCCCCAATTCCTCAGCGCGTTTTGTCGCTGCCTCTACGGCTGCTATGAACGCCGCGCGGACCCCAGCCGTTTCAAGTACGTGCAGTCCCGCAATGGTCGTCCCCCCGGGAGACGCGACCTTGTCCTTAAGCCGCCCCGGATGCTCGTTGGTTTCGAGCTGCAGCTTGGCGGCGCCGAAGACCGTTTGTGCCGCCAGCAAAAGCGCGGTCTCGCGAGGCAGACCCATCTTCACCCCGCCATCGGCCAGCGCCTCGATGACTGGAAAGATAAACGCCGGTCCGCTTCCGCTGAGTCCCGTGACGGCATCCATCAGGTGCTCCTCAAGCAGAATGACCTTTCCGACGGCTTCGAACAGGCGGATTGCCAGGTCTCGGTCTTGAGAAGAAACCAGTGGGGAAATCGCCAGCACCGAGGCGCCGGCGCGCACGAGAACGGGCGTGTTCGTCATGACCCGGATCAGCTTGCGGTTTCCCCCTAGAACCGCTGCAATCCGGGCCAGGGGGATGCCTGTGGCGACGGAGATCACCAGCGTCCGTTCCGACAGATGATCTTTCAGGCCATCCAACACGTGGCTCATCGTTTGCGGTTTGACTGCGAGCACAAGGACATCCGCCCAAGCCGCGGCCTTTCCGTTATCCTGGCCGGTTCGTATGCCGTATCGTGATCCAAGGGCGCTGAGCCGGTCATTGTCCACGTCTGTGGCCCAGAGATCAGCCGGTAGCGCCGTGCCGTCTGATAAGAGCCCGGCAAGGAGGGCCTCTCCCATATTACCGCCTCCGATGATCGCGATCTTGGTCACTGGGCCTTTTCCAATGGTGGGCGCGGCCCGAATAAGGCCCGACCGATCCGCACCATGGTTGCGCCTTCCTCGATGGCACATTCAAAATCTGCTGACATGCCCATAGAGAGCTCCTTCATTACGACCCCCGGGATACGTTCGCGGTCCAATTGCTCGGCCAATTTTCTCAAATGACGAAAATAAGGCCTGCACTCCTCAGATGAAATCCTCACCGGCGCGATCGTCATGAGGCCCGTGATTTGAAGATTTTTAAACTTCGCGACTTCAACAGCAGCTTCGCCAAGCTTGTCAGGATGGAAGCCATGCTTGCCGGGCTCGTCCGAGACATTGACCTGGAGAAGAACCTGTTGACGCATACCCCGTCCTTCAATCGCTTTCTCCAAATGCCCGGCCACGGACACCCGATCAATAGCATGCAGCACTGCAAACCGTCCAACTACGGATTTGATCTTATTACTCTGCAGGGGGCCGAGAAGGTGCCACTCACAGCAACCGGGGGCCTCCACCTGTTCCATTTTGCACAGAGCTTCCTGAATCCGATTTTCTCCGAACGCTCGGCAGCCGCATGCCGCGGCGGCCAGCATTCGGTCAACCGAAACGGTCTTGGTAACCGCGATCAATCGGATGTCGACGGGGTTGCGTCCCGCCAGGCGCGCAGCGCGCTCGATGCGCTCGCGGACCCATTGCAGGCGGTCCCTAAAATCACTCTCGCGCGAAACCTCTTCCACCGAAGGGCCATATGTGCGGATTTTCTTTCCTCCTGTGGCAAGGCGCTGTCACAGGTGTGTATTGTACTTGATGCACCCGGATTTGATAAGCCCTATTGAACACGCGCAATACCGCTGATCATGTGTCTTGTGCGCTTCCCGTCACGGCGGTACGAGTGGAACAGGTCCGGATGACACGCCGTACAAAGGTTCACCGCGAAAATTTGGGACGGCTGAACACCTGCGGCCTCGAGTGCGAGCCGGTTTAAGCCTCGAAGATCCAGGTGCCCCCGGCCACCACCGGTGTCGGACACAACCTTTGACCAGAAGGGAAACGCCCGCTTCATAGGCCCCAAAACGGGCTCATCCACTTCATAGCAAGAGCGCCCGATGGAAGGCCCGATGGCCACCTGCACGAGATCAAGCTTGCAGTCAAAGACTTCCTGCATCAGCCGGACCACCTTCGCTGCAATTCCTCCCACGGTTCCCCGCCAGCCGGCATGCGCGACCCCGATCACACCGCGGTCTGGTCCCAGGAAAAGAATCGGCACACAGTCTGCCGTTCGGACGGTCAGCCACATCCGTGGCCTGTCGGTAATGATCGCGTCGAAGTTCCCCGCCGAAGCCGCGTCGCGGACTTCGGAATCGGTCACGCGGCCGGCAAGAATCAGCACGTCGATCCCATGTACCTGATTTACGGATACGACCTGGAATTGTGTCCCATCGTTGTGCACGGCAGGGATAGCACAGACAGCCCTGGTCCCAAATGCATGCACGACGCCGCGAGCCTCGCCGGCAAACTGAGGAATCGTAATCACGCCAGCAGAAGGCATGGTTGATCAGCCTAATCCCCTTGCCGGCGAAGGAACGTCGGCACATCCCATTCTTCCTCAGTAGCCATCATTGTCCGTGGAGCAATGCGCTCAGGTGCGCCTTCCCGCGCTGCGGCGTAACGCCGAATGAAGGCGGGTCGCTCCGGGCGCTTCGGAAGGGACTCGCTCGCCGGCTCTTCCAACGCCGTCTGAATAGAGCGGATCGTGGGACACGGCAAAGCCTCTTTCCGTTCAAATCCGGTCGCGATGACCGTGATCATCACTTCATCTTCAAGCCGTTCGTCAATCACCGCCCCAAAGATAATGTTCGCGTCCTTGTCCGCTCCCTGTTGGATGACCGATGAGGCTTCGCTGACTTCGTGCAATGACAGGTCACGGCCGCCGGTTATGTTAAGCAGTACCCCCTTTGCGCCGTTTATGGATCCTTCTTCCAGAAGCGGACTGGAGATGGCCTTTTGGGCTGCCTCCACGGCACGGTTGGGCCCTCGGGCCACGCCCATTCCCATCACCGCACGCCCCATGTGTCCCATGACGGTGCGAACATCGGCAAAGTCGACATTCACCAGACCGGGAACCTTGATAAGGTCGGCGATCCCCTGAATGGCCTGCCGCAACACGTCATCGGCTACTTTAAAAGCCTCCCGTAGGGGCGTCGTCTTATCGATGACCCCCAAAAGCCGCTGGTTCGGGATGAGCAATAACGTATCAACATACTTACGTAGCTCAGTCAGACCTTCCTCCGCCCGCGCCATGCGCTTGCCGCCTTCAAACTGAAACGGCTTCGTCACGACCGCCACGGTCAGGGCCTTCATTTCACGGGCGATGCACGCAATGACGGGGGCGGCGCCGGTGCCGGTTCCGCCACCCATGCCAGCCGTGACGAAGACCATGTCGCAGCCTTCCAGCGCTTCGCGAATCTGATCGGCGCCTTGCAGCGCCGCTTCGTGTCCGACTTCAGGATTAGCGCCTGCTCCGAGGCCATTCTTCCCGATCCGTAGTTTAAGAGGCGCCCGGGACACTCCCAAAGCTTGGGCGTCGGTATTGACCGCTATAAAGTCAACTCCATCGAGTCCGCAGGCGATCATTGTGTTCACCGCATTACAGCCGGCCCCTCCGACTCCAATGACTTTGATTTTCACCTCCGAGACATTCGCGTCATCGTCAAGCAAAAACATGCGCGCCTCCCTGTTTGCGTAAGAGTTAAAAGAACTCCCGTGCCCAACTTTTCATGTGTTCAACCACCCGCCACAATCCTCGCCCTTTCCGATATCCGTGTATTCCCAGGTCTTCCTGTTGATGGAGTGCGTGAATGATCAACCCGACGCTCGTGGAAAACATGGGATTGCCGACATGCTCGTGAATGCCCCCCACGCCCGTGGGCAAGCCACGCCTCGCGGGAAGGTCCAGGATCCGCTCGGCCATGTCCGCCATCCCCTCCATGAGCGAGGTGCCGCCCGTCACGACAATCCCTCCTGTCACGACTCCCTCGTAACCTGCACGCTTGATCTCGTGCGCCACGAGATCGAACAACTCCTCGGCGCGCGGCTCGATAATATCGGCCAGCAGCTTTCGCGAAAGTGTCCGGAGCGGTCGGTTCCCAATGCTCGTCACATCAATGGTCTCATCATCCTTGACCAGTGATGACAGCGCGCATCCGTACTGCACCTTGAGGCGCTCGGCCTCCGTGCGTGCGGTTTTCAGGCCCACGGCGATATCGTTCGTGAAATGATCCCCTCCAACCGGGATGATGGCCGTGTGCATGACACTGCCGTCCGAGAAGATCGCGAGATCGGTCGTCCCCCCTCCCATATCGACCATCGCGACGCCAAGCTCGCGCTCATCCTCGCTGAGCACCGCCTCACTCGAAGCCAGCGGCTGCAAAATGATGCCGATGACATCCAGCCCGGCCCTCTCGACGCTCTTGATGAGGTTCTGAACCGAGGTCACCGCGCCGGTGATGATGTGGACATTGACCTTGAGGTGGGATCCCGACATGCCAAGCGGGTCGCGGATGCCGTCTTGCTCGTCGACAATAAACCCGCGCGGTAGTACATGTAGCACGCGATGATCGGATTTGATGATCGCGGCAGCCCGCGCAGCGTTCACAGCGCGAAGAATATCGGCGCGGGTGACCTCGCGACTCTTGATGGCAACCAAGCCGTCAGAAGTAAGACTGTTGATATGGCTCCCGGCGATGCCGACATAGACGGAGTTAATAACGACGCCGGAGACAACCTCAGCCTCCTCAACAGCTTTCCGCACGGAGGCGACGGTGTCTTCTATGTTGATGACCACGCCCTTGCGCAGGCCGCGTGAGGGGCTGGTTCCAACACCGATGACGTCTGCGCCTCCGTCTTCCCGCAACTCCGCGACAACCGCGCGGGTTTTGGTGGTGCCGATGTCTAAGCCTACGATGATTTGGTCTTTTCGGGCCACGCCCGCTTCCCCCCTTTATCGCGCACGATAATTTGATCCTGAAACCTCAGGTCCACTTCCACTTGACTATCTTTGGAAGCCTCCGGCGAGCCTCCGCCACGCAGGTCAGCCGGGTCGGGGCCGGGCTCGCGTCTTTCGGGCGTCTGACCAAGGTCTTCGATCGGCCCTGTGCGCTTGAATCCACGTTCCGCCAACCGTAGGTAGCGTTCGACCTTGTCCTCAAACGCACCTTCTCCAAAGCGAATCCTCAAGCCGTCGTAGTAGGCGACCATGTCCCCCGGCGTCCGCAGGTCCACCTCCATGCGATTCGCTCCGACGGCGCTTAAAAGGCTGGCCAATCCAATACCGGCAATCAGCCGCTCCGTGATGTCTGAATTCCTAGAAACCACCTGGGCATAGTCGATTCCCGTGAGAATCGGAAATCCTTCAAATGTACCTTGCCCCGCCTCTGCGATGACGCCGCCGTCCTCCCCCAAGAGCACTTCGCGGGTTCCCGCACGTAGCACAGCGGCCGGCTCACGCTCCTTCACCTCCACCACCAAGGTATCTGGGAACACGCGCTGTACTTCTGCCTGTCGTATCCAAGGATGCGCTTCGAGGCTTTGCTTCAACTTGGTGGTATCTGTCGTGATGAGGCCGCTACCGCCATCAAGGTTAAGCGCGGCGAGCACTTCTCCGCGGGTCACCTTATGGACATCATTGATCTCCACGGATTTGATCGGGAAGAACTGATCCGCCCACACCGTAACTGCCCTGAGATCCAGAGTCGGGCCCTGCCGGCCATACCAATACCCTCCGCAGCCCGATAACAGTACGAGAACCATGGCAAGCATGCGGTATGTGGTTCGTCTCATGGCGACTCCTCCAGGTTCTTCAACTCGCCGACGATTCGATTTCGCTCGCCTTCGGATCATGTCGTCCTCCAAAAATTTCACCCGCACGCTTGACTGGACAGATTTCTTTCCCCTAAGGCTTGCTCGCCATTACACCCAACCCACCCCCGAACTCGCCAAGACGAGTTCGTTTCTCCCATGGCCTGATGATTATGTAAGGCCGCCGGGGTAGTCTTGGTCTTTGGTTGATCTTCATCCACTCATTCTCACCCGCCCGCCCCGTTAAGTCATTTCGACCCGTTGCGTACGGAAGGCAACGGGTGCCCCGGACAGACTTCTTTTCCCCTGTAGCACCCGCCCACCCTGGAATCACTTCGACCATTTGCAAGAGAAGGCAAAGGGCGCCCGGGACGGACTTCCTTTCCCCTATAGCACCCACCCACCCTGGAATCTGCAGGGACAAACTCCTTCGCCCCTGACGAGCTCGTTTCTCCCGTGCCCCACGACTCAAACAGGAGAACACCCTTCATGACGCTTTCCTTCCGCGAATAGGGGCGAACCGTTCCTTATCCCCCTGGAATATCGCCGCACGATCGACAGCCGACTGGAGAATGGCTTCGACGAGGCCCTCATAGGTGAGATGTGCCACCTTCGCCGCCATAGGCAGAAGACTCGTCTCCGTCATGCCCGGCACCGTATTGATCTCCAGCACAAATGGACGCCCATCCTCATCTAATCGAAAGTCCACGCGCGTGGCAGCACGGCATCCAAGTCGCCGGTGCACTTCGAGGGCCAGGGATTGAAGGACCTTCGAAGTGCGAGCCGGTATCGGAGCCGGCGCCTTATATACGCTCGCACCGCGGGTATACTTGGCCGCGTAATCGTAGAACCCGCCGGGCGCTTCAATCTCGACCACCGGCAGCGAACGGTCATTGACTACGCCGACCGTCAACTCGCGGCCATTGATGTATTGCTCCACGAGAACGGTAGCGCCATACTTCAACGCCAGTTCTATGGCCGGCGCTAACTGTCGCGGCTGTCTTACGATCGAGATCCCAACGGTCGAGCCCTGGTTGATCGGCTTCACGACGACTGGCAATGCAAATCCACTTGGCAGGCGAGTGTTGCGTTCAGACCGGGTGCGAACGAGTCCTCTCGGCACCGGAATGCCATGATATTCCAGTAAGGCCTTCGTCACGACCTTATCCATGGCCATCGCGCACGCCTGTACGCCCGATCCGGTGTATGGCACGCGCTGCGTCTCCAACATCCCTTGAATCGTGCCGTCTTCTCCCCCCGCACCATGCAATGCGATGAACACCATCTGCGCCCGGACTTCACGCAATCGATACGCGACGGAAGCATCCATATCGAGACGAATGGCGTCGTACCCTTTCTTTAACAAGGCGGCCAAGACTGCCTCGCCGGTTCGTATCGAGATCTCGCGCTCAGTGGATTGCCCCCCCATGAGCACGGCGATGCGCTTGGTGGTCAAAAGAGCCATGCCCCGCCACCGGGCGATCTGTCACCGCCTACCCCTTTCCCGTTCATTCTTTCCGGGCTCGCGTCCGACGATTTGAACTTCCAAATCCAGGGTCGTGCCGAACTTCTCCGCAACGGTGTCTGCAACGAGCCGTATCAGCGCCTGGGTATCCCCTGCCCTGGCGTTCCCCTTGTTGACGATGAAATTGGCGTGCTTGGTCGAGACCTGGGCATCACCGATATGCGCGCCTTTCAGGCCCGCGGCTTCGATGAGACGCCCTGCTGAATCGCCTTCCGGATTTTTAAAGATACAGCCCGCATTGGGCATTTCGATGGGTTGCGTGGCCTTTCGACGGCGCAGCGATTGTTTGACAGTGGCTACGATCTTCGCCTTCGAACCGGGTTCCAGGCCCGAGCCAAGCCCCTACAACAATGCCCTCAGGAAGCCGGCTGCGACGATAGCTGTATCCTGCCTCCTCACCGGAAACATCGAGTATCTCGCCTCTGGTTGTGACGACCCGGATTTTTCGCACGACCTGTTTCATCTCTCCGAACCGTGTACCGGCGTTCATGACGACACATCCCGCAACGCTGCCCGGTATGCCGGCCGCGAACTCAAGGCCTGTGAGTCCCCGCTGCATCGCAAACTTCAGTAGCCGCGGCATTAACACGCCGCCCTCGGCGTACAGGACCCCTGCCTCAGGCTCCTCGATGCGGTCCAACCGGACAAGGCGCACAACGATGCCCTCGATCCCCCCGTCACGCACTAAGAGATTCGTGCCTCCCATCACAAACACCGGAATCTTGTGTGCGAAGGTCAATGCCATCAATTGCCGGAGGGCTTCGACATCTGCCGGCTCAATGTAGGCGTCCGCCGGGCCCCCTATCCTGAAGGACGTGTGCCGGCTCATCGGCTCATTAAAACGCACGGTGCCGTTAATACCTTCCAACACGTCTCGGATTCCTCGCTCGCTTCTCCATTCGCAGGCGGCTCGCCCTCTATAGGCGCTCAAACAGCGCCCTGCCGCTCTTCCAGATGTCCCCAGCGCCCATGGTGATGACCATGTCGCCCGGCCGCAACTGGGGAAGCACTTTTTCCACCAGTTCCTCCTTGCGTGGCACATAGGTAACAGGCGGTCCGCCCGCCCCTTGAATGGTCTGCGCCAGCCGTTCCCCGGTCACCCCGGGAATCGGTGCCTCGCCGGCCGCGTAAATCTCCGTGAGGAACAGGAGGTCCGCCTCATTGAAAGCCGCGGCAAATTCATTTACCAGATCCTGCGTCCTGCTATAGCGGTGCGGTTGAAACAGCACCAGCAGCCGCCGATTTGATCCGCCTTTCGCCGCGGCCAGCGTTGCCTTGATTTCTGTCGGGTGGTGTCCGTAGTCATCGATGATGGTAATGCCATCCTTCTCGCCCATGACCTGGAACCGGCGCTCCACGCCGGTAAACTCGTCGAGAGCTTGCGCAATCTGCGCAGTGGGAACGCCCAGTTCCATTCCGATGGCGATTGCGGCCAGGGCATTCCGAACGTTATGGACCCCCGGCATGGCGACACGGAAGCGGCCAAGATGTGCGCCCTTTAGCCGCGCGGAGAATTGCGCGGCTCGCTCCTGTAGTTCAATGTCAGTGCCCTGCAGTTCAGCGCCCGGACTCAGGCCGTAGGTTAAGTACCGCTTTGTGACCGAAGGCAACATGGCGGCCAGCTGAGGGTCGTCGATGCAGAGGACCGCAACTCCATAGAAGGGAATCTTGTTGATAAACTCGACGAACGCCTGAGTGAGCCGTTCCATAGTCCCGTAGTGGTCAAGATGCTCCCGGTCCATGTTGGTCACGGCCACAATGGTCGGGGAAAGCTTCAAAAATGAGCCATCGCTCTCGTCGGCTTCCGCCACGAGCAGCTCGCCTCGACCCAGACGGGCGTGGCTGCCCAGCGCATTGACCTTTCCGCCGATGACAATGGTCGGATCGAGCCCGCCCACCGCGAGCACATGCGCGACAAGCGAGGTCGTGGTCGTCTTGCCATGGGCCCCCGCGATGGCGACCCCGTATTTCAGTCGCATGAGTTCCGCCAGCATCTCGGCCCGGGGAATGACCGGCACGAGCTTCGCTTTCGCCGCCAGCACCTCGGGATTCGTAGGCGACACGGCCGAGGAAATCACGACCACTTGAGCCGCGCCGATATTCGCCGCGTCATGACCGATAGAAACAATGCCGCCTAGGCCACGGATCCGCTTGACGGTATCGGATTCTTGAAGGTCCGATCCCGACACCTTATAGCCGATGGTGAGCAGAACCTCCGCAATGCCGCTCATGCCGGCGCCGCCGATGCCGACGAAATGGATCTGCTGAATTCTTTTAAACATCTAAGCTCGTCCCACCACTTCCCGGCAGGCCTGAACGACCTGCTCGGCGGCGTCCGGCCGGCCAAGCGCGTGGCTCTGTCGTCCCATTTCATTCAGACGGTCAGGATCACGGAGAAGGGCGCTGATCGGCTTGCGCCACCACGTCACCGCTCAAACTCTCGTCAAGAATCATCTCCGCCGCACCGGCCTGCACCAGAACCCGCGCATTACGCTCCTGATGTCCGTGAATGGCGTGGGGGAATGGAATCAGGATTGACGGCTTCCCACATGCAGTGATCTCCGCCACCGTGGTGGCTCCAGAGCGGCTGATGATCAGGTCGGCTTGCTTCATAGCGCGCGGCACGTCGAACAGGAACGGCGCCACTTCTGGCTCGACGACTGCCGATCCCAGTGTCTGAATGAGTCGCTCGATAGGCCGCGGCCACTTCTTCAAAGTCTCGCTCGCCTGTTTGGTGGATCACTCGAATATCCGGGTGTGACTGGAGCAGAATCGGAAAGGCGGCGGTCATGGCGCGATTGATGGTCCGCGCGCCTTGGCTGCCCCCCAAGATCAATAGCCCTGGGCCACGGCCGGCGACCGGCGTCCCCTCGCTGGAGGGAATCGCCTCCAGGAAAGCCCGCCGGATAGGAGTTCCGACCACGCGGGTTTTTGCGGCATCGAAAAAAGGGAGCTGCCTCCGCAAAAGAGACAAATATGAGATTGGCCAGAGGCGATAGCACGCGATTCGCAACCCCTGGGTACGCGTTGGGCTCGAGCAGCGCGCGCTTGATGCCTAACAGAAAGGCGGCCTCGATTAACGGTGGGCTGGTATAGCCACCGATGCCGATTACAAGATCAGGGCGGCGCCTTCGGCAGAGCGCCAGGCACTGGGCAAATCCAAGCGGAGTCACCGCGAGTCCGAGTATTCGCGCCAACGGACCTTTTCCCATGATGCCCCGCGCCTTGATCGTGACCAGCTCGTAACCCTCTCTCTTCATAACCTTGGTTTCGAGACCTCTCGTCGTTCCCACGAAGATGATCTCCGACGGCTGCAAATTGCCGTTCAAACTCCCGAGCGATCGCCACCCCCGGATACAGATGTCCTCCGGTGCCGCCGGCCGCAATGATCACTCGCATGGCGGCCCTAGATGGGCGGTCGATTACGCGAAATCGAAATCAGCATGCCTGTTCCAATCATGTTGACCACGAGCGAGGAGCCTCCGTAACTCACAAACGGCAACGGCAATCCTTTTGTCGGAAGGAGCCCGGAAATCGCCCCGACATTGATCAATGTGTGAAAGGCGACAAAAAAACTAATACCCAGTGCTAGATAGCGCCCAAAGGGATCCTCCGCTGCGAGCGCGATCATGAACCCCTTGATGACAAACAACGCCAACAGCAAAACGACGATCCCGGTGCCCAGAAATCCGAGTTCCTCGCCGAGCATCGACAGGACGAAATCCGTATGGGGCTCCGGCAGAAAGAACAGCTTTTGACGGCCCTCGCCCAGGCCTACGCCGAAGAGCCCTCCTCCACCGAGCGCCAGATAGGACTGAATCACTTGGAAGCCGGTGCCTTCAGGATCGCTCCACGGATCCAGAAAACTGAGCATGCGTTGGCGACGATAGCCGGCCCCCGCAATGAGAAGATAGAGCGCGGGGAGCGCCGCGAGCGCCGATCATTGCGAGATGCCCAAGACGCGCGCCGCCGACGAACAAAAGACCCAGCGGTCACCAGTCCGATGACAGCCGCGGTCCCTAGATCCGGTTCCAGTAAGATCAGCCCCACCACGAGGCCGACTACCAACAATGGCGGCAGAAAGCCGGAAGCGAATATCTCGATCCGATCGCCTTTCTTGGCCAGGTAGTGCGCGAGGTACAACAGCACCCCGACTTTGACGAGCTCAGCCGGCTGAAGGGTATATGCCCCCAGCCTCAACCAACGGCGCGCGCCTTTGACGCTCATGCCGATCATCGGAAGCAACACCACGACTAACGCGACCACGCCGATCAGCAGAACCGGTATTGCCCACGCCCTGAGCGTTTGTAGATCGGAGCTGGCCACTATCACCAGAAGGATCATTCCGACCACAAGCCACAACAATTGGCGCTTGAGAAAATACGCTGAATCGCCAAACCGTTTCTGAGCCATGACCGCGCTCGCGCTGTAGATCATTCCGATCCCGACGGCGATCAAAATGATCGCGAGGACAATGACGATCCGGTCCCCTCTTTGTGAGCGCGCCGGAGTGGCATCGGATCGATACAGGCTCAGTGTGTGTGAGTCACGCCAGCTCATGCACCCGCTCCTTAAACTGGCGTCCGCGGTCTTTGTAGTCCTGAAACATATCGAAGCTGGCGCAGACGGGCGACAGAAGAACGGTATCACCGGCGACCGCGAGAGACGCGGCCTGCCGGACAGCCTCAGCAAGACTGGTCGGCCTCACTCACCACCGCGGCTTCTTTAAGAAGCTCGCGTAAGCGGACGCGTGCCTCCCCGATCAGAATGACCTGCTTGGCCTTGCCGCGAACCGCCTCCACAAGGCCGGGATACTGCCCGCCTTTCTCGCGTCCGCCCGCGATGAGAATCACCGGCCCGGAAAGGCTTTCCAACGCTTTGACCGTGGCGTCCACATTCGTGCCCTTTGAGTCATTGATGTAGGTCACATCGCGCACGATGCGCACGACCTCCATGACATGCTCCAGTCCGCGGAACTCTCGCAGAGTCCGCTGGATCGTACTCATTGGGCAGCCACACAGCAGGGCGACAGCGGTGGCCGCCATCACATTCTCAAGATTGTGGCTTCCTTGGATCTGTAATTCCGTTATCCGAACAACTTCCTCAAGCTCGCTGTCGCAGATTCGTCATCACCGCCTCACCCTGCACAAACACCCCTTCCCCGACGGCTCTTGTGCGGCTAAACCGTATCGGCGTGCCTAATGAGGCGGGCGGGAACTTGAGGAGCCCGGCGTCATCGGCATTGAGGATGCAGAAGTCTTCGGCGGTTTGGTTCTCAAACATCCTCGCTTTGGCGGCGGCATAGTCTTTCAACGAAAGATACCGATCCAGATGATCCGGCGTGATATTGAGAATAGCGCCGATCCAGGGATGAAATGTCTCAATCGTTTCCGATTGAAAGCTCGAGACCTCGGCGACGACGAAATCCCAGCGGTGCCCCTCCAGAGAGGCCAGGGCCGCATCGGCTAAGGGAGTGCCCAGATTGCCGCCGACGAACGCGTCAAATCCTGCGGCGCTGAGGAGTTGCCCGACCAAGGTGATGGTGGTGCTTTTGCCATTCGTCCCTGTAATGGCGATGAGCCGGCCGGAAAGATAGCGGGACGCCAATTCGAGTTCGCCGATGACCCGGATGCCCGCATGAAGAGCTTGTTTCAGCGGCGCCAGCGCCATCGGCACGCCGGGGCTGAGGAGCACCAGATCCGATCCCTGCAAGGCCTGCTCATATTGACCATCGCCGAACACTTCGACAGTGATTCCTGTGAGATCGGTCATGATTGCCGCCAGTTCTGATGCCGGCTTCTGGTCGGCAACGGCGACGTGGGCCCCCAGAGCCGTCAGCAACCTGAGAGCAGACTGTCCGCTCCGGCCGAGGCCGATAACCGCCACCCGCTTTCCCTGCAGCTCTAGATGAAGCCCGTCGCTCATGGCATGCTCTCATCGCAACTTCAAGGTGCTCAAACTGAAGAGCGCCAACAGGACCGCGAGGATCCACAGTCGGACCACGACCTTGGGCTCTTCCCAGCCCTTCAGCTCGAAATGATGATGGATCGGAGCCATCAGGAACACCCGCTTGCCCCGGGACTTGTACGAGACGACCTGAAAAATGACCGACAAGGCTTCGATGACGAAGACACCCCCGACCAGGATCAGGAGCAACTCCTGCTTGCTAATGACCGCGACGGTCCCAAGGGCCGCTCCCAATGGCAGCGAGCCGACATCGCCCATGAAGACCGAGGCGGGGTATGTGTTGAACCACAGAAAGCCCAGGCTCGCGCCGAAAATAGATCCCGTGAAGACCGCGAGTTCGCCGGCTCCTTCGATATAAGGAATTAAGAGGTAGTCGGCGAAGATTCGGTTCCCCGCCATATAGGCGACAACGGTATAGGCCATCGACGCGATCACCACCGGACCGATCGCCAGGCCATCCAGGCCGTCCGTGAGATTGACCGCATTGGACGCGCCCACGATCACGAGCACCGCAAAGAGAATATAGAGGGGACCGAGGTCAGGAGTGAAGCTCTTGAAGAAAGGCACGCTGAGTTTGGTGGAATACGCCGGCAGGAAATACAATACGCCGCTGATGGCCAGAGCCACTGCCACCTGCCCGCCGATCTTTTGCAGCAGCCGTCAATCCTTGGTTCTTGCCACGGGAATACTTCAGATAGTCATCCAACGAGACCGATTGCGCCGAACCCTACCATCGCGGACACGCGCGAGCCACACATACGGAGTCCTCAAATCAGTCCACAGCAAAGTCGCCATCACCACGGCGAAGAGTATCAGGATGCCGCCCATCGTGGGCGTGCCGCCTTTCACCTGGTGATGGCTCGGACCGTCGTCACGGATCTTCTGCCCGATTCCATAGCTTTGCAGTTGCCGGATCAGTGGAGGGCGCGAGGACAAACGCAATCAAAAAGGCGGTGATGGCGGCGTAGATAATGCGAAAACTCAGATAGCGAAAGACGTTGAAGATCGGAGAATTGGGTATGGAGCGGATAGAGCAGGAGATAGAGCATTATTCGCCCCTCGCTTCCCTCATCACAGGTTGTTCCAACACGCGTTCCATTCTGGCAGCACGCGAGCCTTTAAGAGCACCACATCCCCCTGCGGCGCAGAAAGTCCCGGAGTCGCTGCCGCGAGCTCGTTGATGCTCTTTTGCCAGCACGACATGATCACGGCCTCATGCCTCCCGCGAGCGCGCCGGCGGCAAGTTCAGCTCCCAGCGTTCCCATTGTCAATAGATAATCCGCGCCGGCCGCCACCGTCCGCCCCATCTCGTGATGGATCGCTGCCTCTCGCTCCCCTAACTCGAGCATTTCGCCCAGGACGGCGAAACTACGGCCGGCCCCTTTCATCTCCCGTAACCATTCGAGCGCCGCGCGGACCGAGGTCGGGTTCGCATTGTAACAATCGTTAAGGATCGTGATCCCCCGCCTGCGAAGGACTTCGGATCGCATGGCGCCCGCGCGGTAGCGAGCGAGCCCGGCTTGGATCCTCTTGACTCCCACCCCCAGGGCCGTCCCGGCGGCCACCGCTGCCAGCGCGTTCGCGATATTATGGCGCCCCGCCACACGCAGGTTGATGCTGAAGGAACGTCGCCCCGGAACCTTCACAAACACGGTCGATGCCAGGGCGTTTTTTGAGCGAACCCGCAGCGCCCGGACCTTCGCGCGCGGGGAAAACCCGAAGGAGAGCACCGGGCCGTTGGCCCAACTCGAAAGCTGCTTGAAGTAAGGGTCATCCGCATTGAGGATCGCGGTGCCGTCCGCAGGCAGGCTCTTGACCAGCTCCCCTTTCGCGCGCGCCACGGTTTCGTGTCGTGCCAAGAGTCGCGAGATGGGTGGGCCCGATATTCGTTAAGACGCCGTGCGTCGGCGCCGCAATCTCACAGAGGCGGCTCATTTCCCCGAGTCCGCTGATTCCCATCTCGACGACCGCCGCCTGGTGGCGAGCCGTTAACCGAAGCAAGGTCTGGGGAACACCGATATGATTATTGTAATTCGCCTACGTGACGAGGGTCTTAAAACGCTCGGAAAGAACCCGGCCGATCATCTCCTTCGTGGTCGTTTTCCCGTTGCTGCCGCTGACGGCCACAACGGGAATCGTGAACCGGCGTCGGTGCGCCGCCGCCAATTCCTGAAAGGCTTGCAATGTATCTTTCACGTATACCACCGGCACGTCTATGTCCCTGATTGATCTGGCCGTGTACAACAGGCGGCGACGGCCCCCTTCTTTCGCGCCGCCCGTACAAAATGATGCCCATCGAAGCGCGGCCCGGGAAGCGCGACAAAGAGATCGCCTCGGCGACACGTTCGCGAATCGGTCCAGACCCGGCGGACCGGCTTTCTGCAGATCAGCCGGTCGACTCGTCGCCATATGCCCCCTCGTGATCCCGGCGACTTGTGCAAGGGTAAACAGTGCCACCTTAGCTCTTGAAGCCTTGCAGAATTTCTCGCGCCACGACTCGATCATCAAATGGATGTTTCGTCGTCCCGATCACCTGATAGTCCTCATGCCCTTTGCCTGCGATGAGTACAAGATCGCCGGCCCGCGCCTCTTGTAACGCGGTTGTAATCGCCTCCCGTCGGTCGGGCCGTATGATGTACCGACCCCGGCCCGTTTCACTTAGACCCGCCTTGACGCCGGGCTCGATGTCCCTGATGATCGCTCTCGGATCTTCCGTTCTCGGATTATCGGATGTCACGACCACTACATCGCTATAGGTGGCCGCGACCCTTCCCATTTTCGGACGCTTGCCGCGGTCCCGATCACCACCACAGCCAAATACGGTAATGACCCGCCCTGTCTTCACTGCCTGCGCGGTCGATAGGAGCCGATACAGCGCATCGTCGGTATGCGCATAATCGACGATGACGGTGAAGGGTTGCCCTGCCTCGACCCTTTCAAAACGCCCAGGCACATTGACCAGCCCGGAGATCCCCGCGCGCAATGGCCGGGAGCGATAGGCCCTGTTGCAGACCTACGCCGATCGCGGCCAGGATGTTGTACACATTGTGCCGCCCGACAAGGCCTGAGTGAATCTCCACCGGCCCCGCAGGTGTGCGCGCCAGGAAATCCACGCCTTCCAAGAGTAATCCGCACGGCTTCCGCCCGGATGTCTGCAGGCCGGTCAATCGCATACATCCAGACCGGAGCGGCAGACCCGGCCGCGATACGCGCCCCGTAGGGATCATCCGCATTCACAATGGCGCGACCCTTTGCCTCCAGACCGGTAAACAGCCGGAGCTTCGCCTGGAAGTAATCCTCCATGTCGGTATGAAAATCAAGATGGTCCTGCGTCAGATTCGTAAACACTGCGGCCTCGAACACGCACCCCGACGTGCGATCCAACGCGAGCGCATGCGACGACACTTCCATGATGACAGTATCGAGTCCGCCATCCGACATTTTCTGCAGCAAGGCCTGCAGTTCCAGCGCCCCCGGAGTCGTATGGCTCGCCGGAATCTGCTTATCTCCTATGAGGTAACTCACAGTCCCGATGAGTCCGGCGCGCCGCCCCGCCGAATCGAGGATGGCTTTGCACACATACGTCGTCGTGGTCTTTCCGTTCGTGCCGGTAATGCCGATCATTCTCAGCCGCGAGGCCGGGTTTCCATAAAAACGGCTTGCCACGGCGCCCAGGAACCGTCGAGTATTCGGTGCTTCAATCACCGGGACATTCAAGTCAGCCAACCGACCAGCGACAGCCCGCCCGGACTCGATGACCAAACCCGACGCACCGGCCGCCGCCGCCTGTTTCAGATACAAATGCCCGTCCGACTTGGTACCTTTGACCGCTACAAACAACACGCCCGGCTTGACGTGTCGAGAATCGTCTGTCAGGCCGGTCACCTCGGCATTCAGGTTCCCGTGTGCGATGGCCTCAGGCAACGTAATCATGAGTTCGGAAAGCTTCATCGCATGCCATCAGGGGAAAAGAAATCTGTCTTGGCAGATTTCAGGCCACGGGAAAAGGCCCCCGTCTCGGCGGGGGCCGGGGTGGCTGGGGGTGACGTCGGGTGTAGTCCCACCGCCACTCCCATCCCCTCCTTTTCACTGCGAGGTTCAGAAGCGATGCCGGCTCGCAGGGGCAGGGGATCTCCCCCTACGCCCCAAGGCGCAATGCCGAGATGCCTCACTGATTGGGCCGCGATCCTCTGAAAGACAGGCGCCGCCACCGTCCCGCCCCACTGCTCCGTCTTGGGTTCATCTATCACTACAAGGATTGTCAGCAGCGGATCGTGAGCAGGAAGAAAGCCGACAAACGACGCCACGGTTCTCGTAGTTGAATACCGGCCTGTGCTCGGATCGATTTTTTGGGCGGTGCCGGTCTTACCCGCAACGTCGTAGCCAGGAACAGCCGCCAGGGTCCCGGTGCCACCGGGAAGCACGACCCCTCGTAAAATATCAATCATCAAGCGGAAGTCGTGGAAGAGATCACACGTCGACGGACGGTCGGCGCCACGTGGGCAATGGTATGCCCCGAGGGGGCTTTGATCTCTGAGACAAGATAGGGGCGCATGAGCCATCCGCCGTTGGCAATCACTGACGCGGCCGATACCATTTGCATGGCCGTAACTCCCACCTCTTGCCCCATGGAGATGGAAGCAAGGGAACGACGTCCCCAGTCTTGCTGCTCCTTTGTCAATCCTCGAACTTCGCCGTGCAGATCAACTTCCGTCTTTTGACCGAAGCCGAAAGCGGTGACATACTCTGCGAGCTTCGCAGCCCCCAGACGTTGGCCGACTTTGATAATGCCGATATTGCTCGACTTTTGAAGGACCTCGCGCAAAAGTCATCCAGCCGTGTTTGTGATGATCATGGACGACCGTGTTTTCTACGGAATATTTACCGTCTTCGCCGTAGACGAGATCGCCGGGTGAGAACAGGTGTTCTTCGAGAGCCGCGGCCGCGGTGACTATCTTAAATGTCGAGCCCGGTTCATAGTTATCCGCGATGGCCCGGTTTCTCCAGAGGCTCGGGTCTGTGCCGGGGCGATTGGGGTCAAAGGTCGGCCGCACGGCCAACGCGAGAATAGCGCCGGTTTTCGGCTTACTTACAATCACTATGCCGGCTCCTGCCCGCGTCTTGGTGACGGCCTGGTCAAGTTCCTGCTCTGCGATGTATTGAATGACCTCGTCGACCGTGAGAATGAGATCCTTTCCCGGCAGACGGCGCGGAGTAGTTCAACCCTTTGGGAAACACCGCGCCTCCCAGGGCATCCTGCTCGACAATAAAATGTCCTCGCTCGCCTCTGAGATGGCCGTCATATCGTCGCTCCAATCCCTCGAGGCCGTCGTTATCAATATTCGCAAAGCCCAATACATGCGCGAGCAACGAGCCGTTGGGATAGAAATGGCGCCCCTCCGGGATCCATCCGATTCCCGGCAGCGACAACGCCCGCAACCGTTCCGCTTTTTCCGGGGCCAGCCGCCGCTCGAGCCAGACAAAGCCGCGACCGGTCTTAAGCTTGGCTTCCAACTGCCCCACATCGGCAAGGAGCACTCCAGCCAGCCGGGAGGCTGTCTTCTGGGCATCTGCGATTGCCCGTGGCTCTCCGAAGACGGAGGGCACATCCAGATTCATAGAGAGGATTTTGCCGCCACGGTCGTAGATTGTGCCTCGCCCGCCTTCGACCGTAAGGACTCTATGATGTTGGCGCCCTGCCTTCTGCTCCAGATCTGCGGCCTGAATTACTTGCAACTGAAACAGCCGCGCAAGAACCACGAAGAAGCCGAGGCCGACTATCACGCCGGCGACGATGAAGCGCCCTCGTCTCTCTCGAGGCTCAATCATACCTGATAATCCCTCAATGCGAGGCAAGATGCGCTACGGGCAGCGCTCCCGGGCTCAGTGGTTTGGGACGGGGCCCGACCAATACGACCTGATCATACCGCGGTCGCACCATGCCAAGCTTGGTCGCCGCCACTCGCTCGATGTGCTCGGGCGCGGTGACTCTGGCCAGCTCCAGCTCCAGGGACCGCTGTTCCTGCTGCGCCTTCTTTTTCTCCGCGCGCAGTTGCTCAATCGCATACCCGGTGCGGTAGACATCCACTTTCTCACAGACAGCAACCAGCGCGAGGACCCACAGCAATGTGCCGATCAGGATCTTCATGCTGCCTCCTTTCGTGCGAGCACCCGCAACTTGGCGCTTCGCGCTCTTGGGTTCGCGAGGCTCTCCTCATGGGATGACGGGATGGGGCGCTTTGTAAGAATCAAAAATTCGCCGCTGGGATCGCGGGCAAGCTCTCGAAATTCTTGCTTCACAATCCGGTCTTCGAGGGAATGAAACGACAGAATGACCAGCCGCCCGCCGGGACAGAGGAGGCGTGCCAACATCCCCACAGATGACACAAGTTCTTCGAGCTCATGGTTCACGGCGATCCGAAGAGCTTGGAAGGTTCGGGTGGCAAAGTGGAGTCGGCCGTGGACATAGACGTGCGGAACAGCGCTGCGAATCACATCGACAAGAGCCAGGGTCGTGAGAATAGCACCGCTTTGACGCCGGCGAATAATCGCGCGCGCGATCCGCCGTGAATAGCGCTCCTCTCCATACTCGTAAAGAATTCGAGCCAGCTCCGTCTCGGGCAGACGGTTGACAAGGTCCGCCGCCGTCAGCGAATCATGCGGATTCATCCGCATATCCAGTGGACCCTGGGTTTGGAAACTGAATCCGCGAGCCGAGGTATCGAGCTGCCGCGAAGAGACTCCGAGATCAAGAAGCGCCCCGTCCACACCGACAATGCCCATATCTCGAAGGACGGTCCCTGCTTCTCGGTAAGAGGCATGAATCAACATAGCCCGCCCGCCATAGGATTGCAGCGCATGTTGGGCCGCTGCAATTGCCTCGGCGTCTCGGTCAAATCCCACCAGTCGGCCGGTTGGACTGGAAGCCTGCAGGATCGCTTCGCTGTGACCTCCTTCTCCGACCGTTCCATCCAGATAGATCGCACCCGGGCGAGGCTGCAGCCAGTCAAGAACTTCCGCGAGCATAACTGGCCGATGTAATTTCGTTTCACCTTCCACTCATTCCCACTTTCACCCACTAACTTTTTGGAGTATAGGCTTTCCAGAGAAGATGTCAAGATTAAAAACAGTATTTACCTAGACATATCGAAAGTATAGAGCACCGCTCCTTCCTGTGGATAACTTTTCGAAGCGGTGTGGGTGCAACCGAAACGGCAAGAGCGCGAATGGGGTGTTTATTGCTTAGGGATAAATACGATACAGCATGCGTGGGAAGGCAATTGTCTCGCGCACGTGTTCGAGACCGCAGATCCATGACACGGCCCGCTCTATTCCCATCCCGAATCCTGCATGAGGCACTGAGCCGAATGTTCGTAAATCCAGATACCATTTGAAGGACTCTTCAGAGAGATGGTGCTCTTTCAAGCGTCCTTCAAGCTTGTCATAGTCATGAATTCTCTGTCCGCCGCCGATGATTTCACCATAGCCCTCGGGGGCCAGCACATCCATACAGAGCGACAATTCTGAATTTTGCGGATCCTCCTCCATGTAAAAGGCCTTAATCGACTTGGGGTATCTATGTATGATGACCGGGCGGTCGAATTCATTGGACAGAATCGTCTCCTCATCGCCGCCAAAGTCTTCTCCGGGTTGGATTGGGTTACCGTGCTTGCGGAGTCGTTCTACGGCATCATGATACGTCAATCGCGGAAATGGGGGCGATACAGCTTCAAGCCTCTTTATGTCTCGTTCTAGTACTTTCAGTTCCTCTTTTCGCGCTTTCAGAACCGAGGCGACGATGAAGCTTAAAAACTCTTCGGCCAGGATCATCATGTCCTGCAGTTCTGCATACGCTACTTCAGGTTCAATCATCCAAAATTCCATGAGATGGCGACGGGTCTTGGATTTTTCGGCACGAAATGTCGGACCGAAGCAATAGACTTTACCGAAGGCAGCCGCCGTCGCTTCGTTATAGAGTTGACCGCTCTGTGTGAGGTAGGCTTTCTCGCCAAAATAATCGGTCTCAAAGAGCGTCGTCGTTCCTTCACAGGCATTGGGTGTGAAGATCGGCGTGTCAACCAAAACAAATCCCCTCTCATCAAAGAAATTGCGGGAGGCCCTGATAATTTCGTGCCGAATACGAAGAATGGCATGTTGACGGTGCGAGCGAAGCCAGAGATGCCGATTCTCCATGAGAAATCCCGTACCGTGCTCCTTCGCCTGAATCGGGAACTCCTCCGTCACGAGTTGGACAACCTGGATATTCTTGACGTCGAGTTCAAACCCTCCCGGCGCTCGGGCATCGGCGCGGACCTGTCCGGTCACGATCAGCGAGGATTCTTGCGTCAATTTGGTGACCTGCGAGAACATCTCTTCTCCTACCACCGCCTTACTCACTACCGCCTGCATGTCGCCGGTGCCGTCCCGCAGCACAAGAAAAGCGATCTTGCCCCCGATTCGCTTATGGCGTAGCCAGCCGCGCACACTTACTTCCTGATCCGAATGCTGCGACAAGTTCTCAATGTAGACCACCGGCATGCGTGAAAGTCTAACTCAGCATTGAATGCGGCGCAACAGCTGCAGGAATTGCGTGCAACCGGTTTCGCAAGATGCTCCCATGGCATACCACATTACACCCGCCCATCCCGGGAGTTTGCCAAGACAAACTCCTTTTCCCCTTGCACCCACCAAGCGAGCTTGCTCGACATTGCACCCAACCCACCCCGAGCCTGAAGCAGAGAGCTCTTTTCCCGTGAGGCCTGATGACTCTTTTAGGCCACCCTGATAGTCTCCCATCTCTTTGACCCGCTTCACCCCATCGATGCACCCCATCCCACCTCCTGACCCCAGTTTGCCAAGACAAACTTCTTGCCCCCAGGACAGCGTCCTTTCCCCCTGTCCCCGCATGCCAGACAGCCTTTTCCCAAGACAGATTTCTTTTGCCCCATTGCACCCGCCATTGCACCCGACCCGCCCCGAGCCTGAATACTTGGCCCCTCTTGCTCCCGCCCGCCCTGGAATCTGCCAAGACAGATTCCTTTTCCCCCTGCTGTCCCGGTACAATGCCTTTACTATGCGAATGTCGTTGCTGCGGATGTTGGGATTCCTCGGCAGTGTCGCTCTTATTGCCCCTAGCGCCTGCACCCAGCGCGAATCTCACCAAGTCCCCGACTTGTTCTATCTCTATCATTCATATGCGTAGGTAAAAACCCTACCAGCATCGTCTCCGGCGACGTCAACGGCGACGGCCTCGGCGATATCATTACGACGAACATCGGCAGTGACTCCCTGACCATTCTCATCGGTAATGGGGACGGAAGTTTTCGGGAGCCGATGACCCTACGGGTACCCGAACAGCCGCGGGCTCTGATCTTGCACGATCTGAATGGCGATGGGCGCCTAGATCTCGCTGTCGCCAATGTCGGGAATAACCGCGTGACGATATTGTTGGGAAACGGCGCCGGACAATTTACCAAGGGCGAAACGTATCCCGCCGTCAAGTCGCCGGTTGCCCTTGCCTGGGGGGATTTTAATAAGGATGGACATCCCGATCTCGCCGTCGCCCTGAGAAACGACAAGCTCATGATTCTACTTGGTCGGGGCAACGGCCAAGTTCGCCCAAAAAGCGCTGTATGAATATGGGGACACGCCTACAGCTGTCGCGGCTGCGGACATCAACGGCGACGGGGTCTTGGACCTAGCGGTTACCCAAGGCGGACAGATGAGTAGCTCCGTGGCAGTGTTTCTGGGTAAAGGCGACGGCACGTTTGATGCTCCCAGCGCCTACAAGACCGGACATCGGCCTCTGGGTGTATCGATTCTGGACCTGAATGGCGATCGCTATATGGATATGCTGGTGGTCAATGGCGAGATGGATGACATCACGGTATTTCTCGGCAAAGGGGACGGCACGTTCACGAAAGGCGCCGCTTTCGGAGCAAATGCAGGTCCGATGGCGATGGTCACCGGCGACTTTGACGCGGACGGCAAGACTGATGTGGCGGTCGTCAATAACCTCTCCGGCGATTTGTCGATTGTGCTCGGCAAGGGGGACGGCACGTTCTGGCAACCGCCGCGAAGTTACAAAAGCGGAGCAGCGCCGTTTGCCATCGCCTCGGTCGCTTTCACATCCAAAGATCCGAGACCCGGCCTCGCTATCGCGAACAATATTTCCAGCACGATCTCAATCTTTTTAGCGAAGGATCCGCGCTCCCATGTGGTACCCGTCCAATGAGGGTGTCTGCCGGCTGGACAGCCCCTTAACGCTCCTGTACGGTGCCGATGTGGGTTGACTTGCAGTGCCGGGGGCCAATTATGAAAACCTTCTTATGGTGGTTCTTGACGGGCGCCGCAACCACCCTTGGCGTATTAATGGTGCAGGGCGGCTTTCAAGACTTGCTGAATGGCAACAAGAGTTCTGCTGGCTTTCTGCTCACGATAACCGGCGGCGGACTGCTGGCCGGCTGTATTGCGATCATATTGAATCGAATCAAATAAATGCCGCCTCCGAAATCTTGACATAGGCCAGAGGCAATGTCACAGTGCCATCGATGACATGTTTGAAATGTCAAGGTTTTATGCTCGCCGAACGGCAGTACACATTGGACAGCCGTCGCCTCTACGCCCGCTGCCTTAACTGTGGGTTTTGGCTCGATCTGGCCGACCTTCTACGTTTTTTCCATCGGGTCTTGCAAGCCAGCGAAAAGGATCTGAAGCCTGGCGCCACGATCCCTTCATGAAGGCCACCCGCCCGGCCGCCACGATGATCGCTGTGATCTTCACGATCCTCTGTCTTGCCCAGAGTCACCCGACCATGGCGCAAGACAAGGACAGTAAGGCTTCGAAACGGCTTTCCCGGGCACATACCGTCAAGGGCGCCAAGGCCAGGCTGCACCGTGTCTACAAGAGAAAGTTTCGAGCGGTAACGCCACGGGCGGAAGCCATTTTACTGAAGGACCTCACCACCGGACGAATCCTATTCGAGCAGCGTGCGAAAGAGCAGATGCCTCCTGCAAGCCTGACCAAAATCATGTCGGCGATCGTGATCCTGTCAGAAGGCAATCTCGAAGATTCGGTCGTGATCAGCCGCCGCGCGGCTGCCGCCCTCCCCACGAAAATGTACTTGAAACGGGGCCAGGTCTTTCCACTGAGAGGCCTGTTGGAGGCAATGCTGATCCGATCAGCGAACGACGCCTGTCTTGCCGCGGCCGAGCACATCGCGGGGACGGAAGAGGCCTTTGTCGATAAGATGAATGCCAAGGCTCAGGAATTAGGGCTGACACAGACACAATTCCGTAATGCCTGCGGGTTCAATATGGTTCAACACTACTCGACGGCGGAAGAACTCGCAAAGCTGACGGAATATGCGATGGGATATGACACCTTCTCCACCATCGTGAAGGAGCCGATGGCGGTGTTACGTCAGGTGAACCAATCGCGAGCGTTTGTATCCCGGACGACGAACCGCCTCCTGGGCGTCATGGATGGCGTCGTCGGTGTAAAGACCGGTTATACGAAAGCCGCGGGACGCTGCCTGATCACCGTCGTCCGCAGGGGCGATAAGGAACTCCTCCTGGTGCTGCTGAATTCGCGCCAGCGATGGAGCACCGCGCAAACTCTGTTGGAAGGTGAGTTGCGTGATGCCCCGACGATTCTTGACAGTTATTAACGTCTAGACCGCTGCGTTGAATTCGACGGTTATATCCCGCCCAGAAAAGACAAGGACCATCGTCCCGCCTTTATAGTTCAGTCGGGTAAATGTCGTCTGGTCTTCAGAGAACTCCTCTTTGCCGAGGAGTTTCCGCGCTTCCTCCACTCCCTCACCACGCAAGACCGAGCGAAAGACGCCGGACGCGAGATGCGCAAACCGTTGATTGATAAATATATAATCGACTTTCCCGTCGCTCAACCGTATACCGGCCATGGGATTGCCCGGGCTCCGCCTGTCATAGAGCATTACATAGACGTCCTGAATTTCGACCTTGACGCCGGGGATCTTAATTTTGATCAGCTTTTCTTTCACCTTGTCTTCGGGATCGCCCAGCTTGATCCCGAACAATGAAATTTCAGGGGTATTAACCTTTGAAATGTCATTTACATCAGTTTCAGTCAGTTCATAGGATTCGGCCGCGACGTCGTGAGCGGCCAGGAAGACAATCGCCAGGCTGAGGACGGCCGGAAGGATTTTCTTAAACCTGCGCATGCTTTCCCTCCCAGTAAAAAAGATCATGCCCGTAGAATAACCGACGGATATTAGCGAACCAGCTCTGGAGATGCAAGCACGCTAGCGTCCCTGGGTCCCCGTATCATCGCTTGCCTCAAGCGATTTATGTTCGGTAGCGTCGGAGCTCAGGACAAGCTCCGCCAGAGTTCCAAGCCGGCGGAAATAATCTAGCGCCGGCCCTTCCAGCTCTGGGAGCAACCGATCCAGATCCGCTCGGCAATCGCGCAGAATGGCGAGGCGCTGCATATCGAGAGTTCGGCCGGCGTCCAGGTAATAAGAGATACAGCCACCGATGACCTCATCAAGAACCCAGAGCTCCCCTTTGTTCAACGCCGGGACCTCCGGCAGCGCTTCCTGCTGATGACGTCCCCAGAGTGCCACTAGTGTTTCTGCCACCGCCGCTCCTTAGAGCACGCTGATTCCGTACGCCAGCATCGTGGCTAAGGCGACCAGAATTATACCGCAGACCCGATACTCCCAGAACGGTCGCTTGAGGGCCCAGTCGAGCACCGCTTCGCGGCGGCCGATCGGCGCCCACGTAAAAAAGAGGCCCTTCAGAAGGCCTATACAGCCAAGCACGATCCATAAACCATGAAAATGCAAACCAGTTGTTCCGACAACCAGGGCCAGGCTTACAATGATTTCTAACTGAATCAGTACGAACAGGCGAAACTCATCCGATATGAGACGTTCCACCATTACCACCGTCCACGCCGGCGCGATAATCAGCCCCATTCCTAATGAAAACCACAGCACCCCAATCGTTGTGAAGACGAGCCATCTCACGGATAGAGTCCGCGAACGAGATGCGCCTGCGCGGTCCTGTCAATGCCGCACATCAGCGCCGCCATTCGCATGCTCACCTTTCGATTCTCGGCGAATGCCACCGTTCGCTGAAACGAACTGGTAATGATGGCGTACAAACGCTCTTGGATGTCCTGTGCATTCCAGAAGTACTTCTGAACGTCTTGGACCCACTCGAAATATGACACGATCACGCCGCCCGAATTGGCCAAAATGTCAGGAATGATGAAAATGCCCCGCTCTTCGAGCACGCGATCGGCCTCGAGGGTGGTGGGCCCATTCGCACCCTCCGCGAGGATGCGGCAACGCAGCTTGCCCGCGTTGGCAACCGTGATCTGCTCGGATAGCGCCGCCGGAACGAGAACCGTACACGGCAACTGAAGGAGTTCCTCGTTCGTGATGGCCTCGCCTGCTTCGCACTCGGCGAGCGGCCGGGTTTTACTGTCATATCGCGAAACCAACGTCGGGATATCGATGCCCTGGGGATTATAAATCCCGCCCTTGGCATCGCTCACTGCGAGAACTTTGGCGCCCGCCTGATGGATGATCATCGCCGTGTGCATCCCGACATTGCCGAACCCTTGGATGACGACAGTGGCGTCCGTCATGGTCAGGTTAAATCGCTTCAAAGCCTCCGTTGTCACATCCACAACGCCTCGCCCGGTGGCGTCCTCTCGACCGAGGCTCCCTCCGATCGACAGCGGTTTGCCGGTGACAACTCCAGGAACCGCGTACCCCACCTGCTGGCTATAGGTGTCCATCATCCAGGCCATAACCTGCGAATTGGTGCCCACATCCGGCGCGGGGATGTCTTCCTCCGGTCCGATATGGGGCGCGATCTCGGCGGTGTAGCGCCGCGTCAGTCGCTCTAACTCCCCCCGTGACAGCTGTTCCGGCGCGACCCGAACGCCACCCTTGGCACCGCCGTAAGGCAACCCCACCAGCGCGCATTTCCAGGTCATCCACATAGCAAGCGCGGCAACCTCCCCCAGATTGACTTCAGAGTGAAAGCGAACGCCACCCTTGGAAGGGCCGAGCGCCGTATCATGCTGGACTCGGTACCCTGCGAAAACCTTCACAGTGCCATCGTCCATACGAATCGGAACCGACACGATGAGGGCCCGCTGCGGAAGCTTCAAGCGATCCCGGAGAAGGGGACTCAATCCGAGCCGATCGGCGGCCTCTTCGAATTGAGCGACTGCCAGTCTGAACGTGGACGTGTTAAATTCGTCGTAGGGTTGCAGAACCATCCTGATCTAACCTTGCTGGGAACCCGCCCCTTCCGAAGGAGACTGACCATCCAGCTCTCCGACGGGAGGTTCCTTAAGGATCTGAAGTTTTGCATACTCCCGACGGCCGCGGACAGTGGCTTTAATTTGAAAGTTGCCGGCGTGAAAAAACCAGCCACCGTTCACCCCGCTCCGATATGGCTGGTTGTCCTTTGTCATGACAATATCCCCATCCTGAGAGAGCTGATTTAAGACGTCCTGAACCTGCTCCCAATCGGACTCGGCGATTTCGCTCAACACCGCCACATTCGCTGAGATGAGCTGACATTCATGGGCCTCGATCAAATAGTTCAGTAGGCTGTATCGAATCAGATCGTCGGCGTGCATGCCTTCCCCTCCATGTCCTGTAGCCCGTCAAGCCAAGACAACTCGAATACCTGTTGAAATTCTCTTGTCACCGCCTGCATGGCCGCGCTGAAAGTCACCTCCCCGACTGATTCGCGGGCAACGGAGGTGACGACACAGTCGCTCAGCCCACAAGGCAAAACTGCTGAAAACGGGTGGAGCTCATTTGTCACATTCAGCGCAAACCCATGCCGTGTCACCCCTTTTGAGATCCTGACCCCAATGGCGCCGATCTTCCGCCCGTCCACCCATACCCCAGGCTTGCCACGGCGGCGGGTTGACACTATCGCCAGCTGTGACAGGCCTCGGATCAGCACTTCTTCCAAAAGACCGACGTACGCTTTCGGGCCGGCACAGTACCGCCGGAGCTCAAGGATGGGGTATCCCACAAGCTGACCGGGTCCATGGTAGGTGACCGAGCCGCCGCGGTCGGTTATGCATACCGGGATGCCATTGATCGTGTTTCGATCCCACCATCCCGCCAAGTGCTCGGGACGCGCCGTGCGACCACGGGTATACACTGGAAGATGTTCAGTAATAATCAGTATATCCTCAATTCGGTTAGCCGCGCGGGCCTCATGAAGCAATACCTGGAGATCACAGGCGTCCGCATACGTAGTCAATCCCAGGTTAAGGAGACGAGCCGGGAAAACCAAGGTGAATCCTACTTGTTAATGGGGCGCCTAATCAGAATATTTTCCTGCGCGGCCTTCCGCACCACGGAAAGCCTTGCAACGGGAGAGGCGCCATTTCTGAGCAGCGCGTGCCACAAGTCCGACATGTTATAGATCTGTGTCAGATCGACAGCGGTGATCACGTCCTGATCTCGAAGGCCCGCTTCCGCGGCAAGGCCATTAGCTTCAACCTGGAGGACTAACACCCCCCGCTCCACATCAAGGTTGAAAGCAGCGACAACGCTGGGAGTTATAGTGATGGGAGTAAAACCCAGCGGGGGTCGCAACATACTCCCCCGGACGATCAATGATTGCGCCACCGCGAAGGCCTCATCGATGGCAATGGCATAGCTGATATTCTGTGCGGCAGGGGCCACGGCGGTGCTGATTCCGATGATGCTGGCAGACAGATCGACAAGTGGACCCCCGCTACTGCCAGGATTCAACGCGGCATCTGTCTGAATCAGATTGTATAGAGTTTCGCCGGTTGGAGGCAAGATCGCCCGATCTACTGCACTCACGACGCCAACCGACACCGTAGTGCCTGTTTTTACTGCCAATGGGTTTCCGATTGCGACCACCGTTTCACCAATCCGCAGCTTCGACGACTGCCCGAGCTTCGCAGGAACCAGACCGTCAATCTCAACTTTGATCAAAGCAAGATCCGTGAGGAAGTCCCGTCCCGCGACCCGACCTGGAACCAGGCGACCATCATGAAGTCCCACCACGAGTCGGGTTGAGCCCGTGACCAGATGGTTGGACGTCAAAATGTACCCCGGAGCAATGATGATACCTGAACCGGAACCTGCGGGAAACGGTTGAAACGGCGCAACCCGTGTCCCCTGAGACATGATGCTGACGACGGAGGGTAATACCTCCGCCACCGTATCGGGAACCGAGAGGCTTTTAGGCGCAGTCTGAGCGCCGACGGGAAGGACAGTCAAGACGCCGAGTGCCATAAGTAGCCCGACGGAGTTGCGTCTCAGCAAGACCTCCCAGCGGACTTTTCGCATTCCAGGCTCCATCGGCCCCTATTGTGGCATATTTAGGATTCATGAGAAAGCTGACCGGAACATCACAGAAGCATCTAAAGCAGCGGACGTAATACTTGCTGGAACTCCGGAGTGCGAAGTTTTATCAGAGCTTTCGCTTCGATCTGGCGAATGCGTTCACGTGTAACCCCTAAGGTACGTCCTACTTCTTCGAGCGTCATGGCTTCGCCTTGACCGATCCCAAAACGTAGGCGGACCACCGCCTCTTCACGAGGGCTGAGCGACCCTAGCACCTGCGCCACCTGTTGGCTCATTTGACTTCGATCTACGAGACTGTCTGCAGTCGGCGACTCACGATCCGGAATAAAGTCGCCGAGCAAGGCCTCTCCGTCACCGACGGGATATTCGAGAGAGACGACTTCCTGGAATGCTTGCAGGGTCTGAGCCACTCGTTCACCTGTGGATTTTACGGACCCCGCCACTTCTTCAATGGAAGGAGCCCGGCCTAGGCGCTGAGACAGTTGCCGACTGGCCTTGTGTACCCGTTGAAAGTTTTCCGTCATGTGAACGGGAATTCGGATAGTACGGGACTGATCGGCCAGGGCGCGCGTTATTCCCTGACGTATCCACCATGTCGCATAGGTGCTGAACTTAAATCCGCGCCGATAATCAAACCGTTCGGCCGCTTTCATGAGGCCGATGTTACCTTCCTGAATAAGGTCCAACAAACTCAGTCCCCGCCCATTGTAATGCTTGGCGAGGTCAACGACTAATCGCAAGTTGGACACCACCATTTCAGCCTTGGCCTTTTCAAGCTCAGCCCACCCAACCCGGAACTCCTCGAGAAGAGCCTTTAGTGTCCGGGCCTGGGAGGTCAGCCGGCCGCCCGGCACTCCAACCTCTTTGATCAAAGCTTTAATCGCTCGGCTACCTTTTTCGAGATCTGTAGCCGAGAGCCCGCTCACTGCAAGCACAGCTTTAAAGTCCACCCTGCACGCCTTCACAGCCTCCGAGGGCCGAAGCCGCCTTGCAATCGCCAGTGCGCTCCGTGTGGACTGCCGAACAAGGCGGTCTCCCCGTTCAATGCGTTTTCCGAGAACCGCCTCGCCCTCACGCGTCAGTAGGGCCTGTTTTCCAAAAGACTGGAAATACATCCACTCCAGCTCCCCAGGCCGCTTAGTGGCTCGGGCCTTTGGCTGGACATCCTCGTCGCCAGGCGGGATCTCCTCGCCTTGCTCTTCTGTTCCTACAAGGGCGAGGTCGGGCGCTATTTCGACATCCTCGTCAATATTTAGATTTTTTTCGGCTAATTCATCCATGGTCGACACCTTAATATCCTATGAGTCTCTCCGAGAGGGCTTCCGTGTCTTTAACCCGTTAGACACCCGATCCCTGTAAAATGTCTAATGTTCTATGAATCCACAGGCTCCTGTTTCTTGGTAAGGTAACCCTTTCTGTTTGCACAATAGACAAAAAGCTCTGCGTCGCCGCCTAGTTGTCAAACTACCGGGCCAGCGTCTTACCTCTTAAGCTCGTGTCCGGATAAATAATAGTAACCAGCGCTGGGCGGATATCAAGTAGAAGGTCAAGCCGCGTTGGTAACCCATCTTGGCGGCATATCAAGTAGCGGGGCTAGGGGCAGAAGGAACCTGTCCGGGCCAAGGCCCCGTCCCATGGGCCGACGGCATGTCTTGGCATGCCGGGGGAAGGGCGGGTGCAATACAGGGCCGGGGTGTGGCGGGTGAAATAAGGTTCCAGGGCGGGGCGAGATGGATGCAAGGCGCAAATGCGTGTCCTCCTGGCAAAGCCTCTCCAGGGCGAAATTCCTGTTCGTGCTGAGCTTGTCGAAGCAGAACGGGAGCGTAGCGGTGGCCCTTCGACAGGCTCAGCGACTGTCTTGAATGTCAAGCATGCGACCCATACGTCGCAGCACGCCAAGGAGTGTGATGTTTCAACATCGCGTTCAGAATCGTGAGCAGCTTTCGCATACAGGCCGTCAACGCGACTTTGGCTGGCTTCCCGGCTTGGCGCAGACGCCGATAGAATGCCTTGATCACCGGATTGTACCGCGCCGCGACCAGCGCGCTCATGTACAAGGCCACACGGACCGGTGCTCGTCCGCCGCGGACGATCCGTTTGCCCCGGAGCATGCCACTATCGCAGTTGAAAGGCGCGACTCCCACCAGCGCTGCGATCTGCTTGCGATTGAGCGTGCCCAACTCCGGCAGACTGGCGAGCAGGGTAGTGGACAGAACGCGCCCAACGCCCGGCGTGCTTTGCAACAGGTCATCTTTCTCCCGCCAGACCGAACTGGCTTGAATCGTGGTGGAAAGATTGTTATCGGTCTCCGCCAACTGGCGTTCGAGCCACGTAATATGGGCCTGAATCCCTTTGCGGACCGGCTTCAGCGCGCTGCTCAGCCGGTTCTTTTCCGCGGTCAGCATGTCGATGAGCTGGCGCCGGCGCGCCAGCACGGCAGCCAACTCCTGGGTGCTGGTTTCTGGCAGAGCCCGCGGGGTGGGTCGGACGCTGTCAGCAAAGCGCGCCAAAATCTGCGCATCCAGGCGGTCCGTCTTGGCCAGTTGCCCCGTGGCGCGGGCAAAATCACGGACTTGGCGCGGATTCGCCACCACCAACGGCACGCCGGCCGCCGCCAATGCCCCGACCACCGCCACTTCCAAACCGCCGGTGGCTTCCAGCATGACCAAGTGGGGCTGCAGTTCTCGCATACGCTCGACCAGCGTGGTTATCCCCGGCTCATCGTTCCGCACGGTAAACCCTTGGCCCTCCGGACGCATGGCGATGTCCAGTTGGGCTTTGGAGACATCGATTCCAACAAACACAGCGGATTCACTCATAGCGCACCTCCGGCGCGGCCCATCCTTGCGCAATGCGGGCTTCTGAGGCCCATGCGACTGTTCGGGCTCGTTCCAGCAACGAGCATGACGACCACGCTGAGCCACGGTCTTGGTGGACCGAGGGCGAATCGGTCTGTCATGCTCTGGTTGATGATACGCCATATCATTCACCGGTGAGGATCAAGATACAAGAATCAAGATACAAGGGCGAACGTTGCAAGGAGATGAGGAATCTGGACACAAACTCCCGGGGGGAGGGCGGGTGTCCGCGGGAAAGGGACTCCGTCTTGGCGGGGGCCGGGGCGGGTTGGGTGCGATAGTTTATTCCAGCTTGGTAAGGCGATCGAGGTCTTCCTGCTTCCCGATGACGACCAGCACATCCCCCTTTTCGATGACATCATCGAGCGAAGGCGTCACGTTAAATACCTCCTCACTGACCATCTGACCTTTGACCATGCGGGTGACCTTCTTCTTTATCCCGATCACGTTGATACTATAATTTTCGCGAATCTGCGCCTCGCGGAGTCGGAGCCCCGAGAGGTGGTTAGGCACTGCGACTTCTTCGACGCTATAACCCGGTACCAGTTCAAAGTATTCGAAAACATTAGGAGATATCAGCCGTTGGGCCAGACGGGTCGCGGCGTCGCGTTCGGGAAAGATCACTTCGGTGACCCCGAGATTTTCCAGGATCTTGCCGTGGAGAGGTGTGACCCCTTTAGCGATGATCTGCTTGACGCCCAATTCCTTCAACGTCTGAACGATCAGGATACTGGCTTCGATGTCTTCACCGATACTCACCACGGCTACATCGACATTTTGAATGCTGATCGCCTTGAGCGCTCTTTGATCCGTGGCATCGCATTGGACAGCAAAAGTGGCCAGATCGCTGATCGATTGGACTTTTTCAGGGTCCGTATCGATCGCGAGAACTTCACATCCTTTGCGGATCAGAGTTTCCGCAACGCCATAACCGAATCGTCCGAGCCCGATCACCGCCACCTGCCGTTTCATTCATTCTCCCTCACTATCCGATGACCACGCGTGCCTCTGCATAGCGGTAACGAAGCTCTTCATGGGTTCGTACCGCAAATAACCCGAGCAGCAGGGGCCCAAATCGCCCTATGAACATTGTGCCGATAATCATAAGTTTCCCGAACTCGCTAAAGAGGGCGGATAAACTCAAGACTCCTCCGTTGCCGGTCGACAGCCCGACGGTTCCAGCGGCGGACGCCACCTCGAATAGAATTCTTAGAAATTCCTGCTTCTCAGAATAGGACAGCACCATTGTAAAACCCGTGACCACGCCCCACGCCAGGGCCGCTAACACAAACGACTTCATCACAATTTCCTGCGGGATACGCCGATGGAACATCATAACATCCGCGCGGCCCTTCAGGATGCTCCAGAGGGACGCGATGATAATGCCAAAGGTGGTTGTCTTTATTCCGCCTGCCGTACTTCCGGGGGATCCCCCCACCACCATGAGAAGGATAATGAGATAAAGAGTCGAGTGGCCCATCAGGCTTAGATCGATCGTGTTAAAACCTGCCGTTCTCGCCGAGACCGAATGAAAGTACGCCACCAGCATCTGCTCTCCTAACGGCAGAGTTCCCAGGGTCTCATCGTTTTGTACTTCAAAACCCCATATACCCACTGTCCCTCCAAGTATCAACAATCCTGATGACGAGAAGCGCCAGTTTGCTATGCGTCGAAAACCGAAAGCGCTCTCCGTGAAGATTGTCCAGGATATCCCGAAAGACCAAAAAGCCGATCCCCCCCAGGACGATCAAAAGCGAGATCGTGAGGTTGACAACCAGATCGGTTCTGTAAGGAATAAGGTTTTCCGAAAAGAGGGAGAACCCTGCATTGTTAAATGCCGACACGGAATGGAAAATTCCGAAATAAAGGGCGCGTCCGAGGTCCATGTCAAAGGCGAACCGAGCCGTGAGAAGGATCGCCCCGGCGGCTTCGATAACCAGCGTTATGACGGCAATAATCTTGACGTACGCGACCAGGCCTTCCATGCTCAACGTGCTCAACACTTCCATCATCATCATCCGCTGACGCATGCCGAGCCTTCGGCCAAGCGACAGCAACAGTAACGTTGCCATTGTCGAGTACCCTAGCCCACCGACCTGGATTCCGGTCAGGATGACCAACTGCCCAAAGACCGTGAAATCCTTTGGCGTGTCGAGCACGATCAGACCTGTCACACATGACGGCCGAGGTCATTGTAAACAGGGCGTCAGTGAACCCAATGGCTCGTCCGCTCGTCGCGAACGGCGTCATTAACATCAGGGCGCCTACGAGAATGAACCCCGCAAAGGCGACGGGAACGATCTGGGTGGCATTATAGTTCGCCG
This sequence comes from Nitrospirota bacterium, assembly GCA_963788195.1. Lineage (GTDB taxonomy): Bacteria > Nitrospirota > Nitrospiria > Nitrospirales > NS-4 > NS-11. The sequence continues at coordinate 367,595 of CAWBGA010000001.1, read as the reverse complement.
AGCGAAACCAATCCGGCGATCCTGCGGGGGAATCCTTGCCAGGGCAGGGATTGTTCCATTGATGGACTTGTCAGGGCTTCTTTCCGGCTTGTAACACGGAGGCAATAATATCAATTGGGATTGGAAAGATGATCGTCGAGTTCTTTTCAGCCCCGACCTCGACAAGAGTCTGCAAATATCTCAGCTGTAGCGCAGTCGGATTACTTAGAATCGTGGCGGCCTCGGACAGCTTTTGCGAGGCTTCGAATTCGCCTTGGGCATGAATCACCTTGGCCCGGCGCTCGCGTTCGGCTTCGGCCTGCTTGGCGATCGCCCGCAGCATCTCCTGCGGCAAGTCCACGTTTTTGACCTCGACCGCGGAGACCTTGACCCCCCATGGCTCAGTTTGCTGGTCGATGATTCGTTGCAGTTCGACATTGATCTCTTCGCGTTTCGAGAGTAGTTCGTCCAACTGGCTCTGGCCGAGCACGCTTCGCAAGGTGGTCTGGGCGATCTGAGACGTCGAATAGAGGTAGTCCTGCACCGCGAGGATCGCCCGCTGCGGATCGACGACCCTGAAGAAAATGACGGCATTCACCTTCACCGAGACATTGTCCCTTGTGATGACGTCTTGCGACGGCACATCCATCGTGACGGTCTGAAGATTGACACGCATCATCTTCTGAATGCCCGGAATCACCATGAATGAGCCCAGGTCCCTTGACGGTCTGGAATTTTCCCAGGAAAAAAATCACGCCGCGCTCGTACTCCATCAAGATCTTGATACTGGTATAGATCAGCGCGACAACAAGAATGATCGGCAGTACATAGGGCATCAACATCACGGCTCCTCTTTCGAATCATTTGCGGTGCGGTGCCACCTTTAGCGTCAGGCCTGAGACCGCTTTGACCTTGGCTTCCTCGCCCTCACGAATGGGCTCCTCACTCACAGCATCCCACATCTCTCCATGGACAAACACCCGACCTCGCGGGGCCACGTCGGTCTTGGCGAGCGCAATCGTACCTATCATGCCCTCTGCCCCTGTGACGGCCGCCCGGCGTTGGGTTTTGGCGGCCATCCATGTCAGTGTCATGAGCAGCGCCCCAACCAGCACAGCCACGGGAACGATCAACGAGAGCGAGACCTTGAGGAACGGAGCATCCGTCTTCACCAGCAAGAGCGCGCCAAAGATCAGCGCGGCCAAGCCCCCGAGGCTCAACAATCCATAGCTCGCCACTTTGATCTCCAAAATAAACAGCACGATCCCGAGGATGATAAGTAGCACGCCGGCGTAGTTCACCGGCAGAGTCTGAAGCGAATAGAACGCCAGGATGAGGCTGATCGCCCCCACAATACCAGGAAGTATGGCGCCGGGGTTATAGAGCTCCGCCAAAAGACCGATAGTCCCAAGGGTCATGAGGATAAATGCAATGTTGGGGTCACTCAATGCTTTCAAAGCTTCCAACCGCCATCCCATCGGCACAGGTCCTTGAGCGTCGCTCCCTTGGTATGCAGAACGTTCTTGCCCGCCCCTGTGACCACTGAGCGACCGTCTATGGCAGTGAGAAGAGACGGAACGTCATCCGCGATCAGATCGATCACCTTCAAAGCTAGGGCTTCTTTTTCAGTCACGGAGACGCTCTTTCGAACGGCCTCTTCAGCCCACTTGGCGTTTCGACCACGCTTTTCGGCGATTGATTTGATATACGCCGCCGCGTCGTTCTCCACCTTCGATTTCATGACGGCGTCCATCTCCCCGCCGCCCATCGCCACCGGATGCGCCGCGCCGACATTCGTTCCGGGCGCCATCGCAGCAATGTGAGCACTGTACAGAATAAAGACTCCCGCCGATGCCGCTCTCCCTCCGCTCGGCGCCACATACACGATAACGGGGACCGCTGAGGAGGTGATGTCCTTGATGATCAGTCGCATGGAGGTATCCAATCCTCCCGGCGTATCCAACTGGATGACGACGGCTGTGGCACTGCCTTCCTGGGCCTGCGAAAGCACAGAATTAATGTATTCCGCCGTGACGGGGTTGATGACGCCTTCAAACGTGGCCAGATAGACTAGTCCGGAGTCTGGACCTGAGGATGCGGGCACAGGCAGGAAGAATAGGGCAAAAAACAGCACAGACAAACAGGGGACAGCGGTAAAATACCCTGCCCGGCCTCGGTTTATCTGCATAAATCCGCTCAATTCACGGCTATCCTATTCCCCCCTCTCTACCCTGTCAAGAAAGCACGGGAAGCGGTTTCAGCGCGGCGTCGCTCGAAGCCCCGCGAGCCAGCGCGTTGCCGGCGCGAGATCGTGCAGCTCGGCCGCTGCAGGGCCGAAGCGAACCCTGCAATACCATTCTGTGAGGGGCTGCACGAACGGCGCAAGATCCTTTCCGTCCCGGCTGACGAGCCGAGCGAATTCAAACGGGGTGGTGTTTTCGAGCTTTCTTATCCCGCGTAACTCGAGAAGGCCCAGCATCTGCCGGTACATGCCGGTCGCAGCGGTCTGGTTGTCGGATGTGCCCGTTCGCCGAGACGCAGCGCCACGACGACGCAGGAGCAGCGTTGTCGCAATGAGGAACAAAACAACAATGCTGCCGGTGATGTAAAGCCGACGAGTGGGAATGAAGAACTCTCCCACCGACTGCCCCACCGATTTAATCCATTGAGCGGACAGTGTCGCCAATGCCCAGAGCCGTTCCCCGTACGTGGCCGCACGAGCCCGGGCGTCGTGGCTGATAGAGACCTGATCACGAAAGCTGTACCGGATCACATAGCGATCCCATTGGAGACGGATGGAGTCGACCAACTTCCCGGCACTCGTCAAAAACGGATTGGGGGCCGCCCCAATCACATTCGGGGTCGGATCAAATGTCATCCATCCCGAGAGCGGGAAAAACACCTCTACCCACGCATGTGCGTCGCGTTGCCGCACCGTATAGTAATGTCCGAAGTCATTCCACTCCCCTGCCAGAAAGCCGGTGGCGAGTCGGGCGGGAATCCCGAGGGTCCGAAGCAGCACGACCATCGCGGAGGCGTAATGCTCACAGTAACCGGTCTTTCGGATGAACAGGAACTCTTCGATGGGACTCTTCTGTACCGAGGTTTCAATATCCAGACTGTACCGATAATTCTCCTGGAGGTGGCGTTCGATAGCCTGTGCCTTCGCGTAGCTGCTTTTGGATGTCTCCGTAACCTTCTCGGCGAGGGATTGCACGTCGGGGCTTACACTCGGCAATTGGAGATATTGTTCTCTCATTGATTGGGAAACATCGATGGAGGCTCGGTCCCGGTCTCCTTTCTGCAGCATCTCAGGAATCGAGAACACCGTGTACTGAAATCGCGTGGAAGGCGGGAATGACAGATAAAATCCGCCCATCTCATCCGTCTGAAAAACCGGTAACGCGCTCTTGACCCGATGCATATACGGAATTCCAAAAAGAACGTTTGTATCCAGGGCCTCAAGAAGGATCTCCTGCCTGATCTCTGTGGCCCCGGCGGTCGGCATCGGGGAAGCCATGCTCGCCTTGACGAAACCATTCAATCGGCGTGTCGGCGAGCGTCGGCGGGTAAATCGGTTGTACCACGCCCGCCCGTCATACGTGTCGTACGCCGCTCCGCGAAAATACAAATGCATACGGTCAGAAATCGGGCCTGGCTCCTCAGGAAATTCGACTCGCATGACCACGGTCGGGTCCAGTTTGATGGCGCCGATGACCCCCAGATCCACCTTGTCGGAAAACCCAGAGGTTCGAATCAGGTCAGCGCGGGATTTTTGAAAATACCCGATGCCGATACGTGGGATGACGAAAAACAAGACGACTGTCAGGCACAATGTGCCGGCAGCGACGGCATTCGTTGTCCAGAATAATCGAGCAGTAATCACACGAATCGGCGCCAAGCTCGATCGCGACGTCTCCGATGCAGAGACCACCGCTGAACGTTCCTCCTCCTCGTTACGTAGGTGGTAGAGCAGGAGCACCCAGATCGCGACAAACAGATACGCGAAGAAGATGAGCACGTACCATAAGTCTTGAGTCGATGCTGCGCACGCCAACAGTTCCAAAAGGCTCACGGCATACAGATGCAGAAAGTCCTTGCGGCTTCGTAGAGTGAAGAGCTTGGTGACCATGAGCACGATGAGAAAATTGACGGCAGAGGCCAGGATGTCCATGGAGAGGAAGATCAAATCCACGATGAGAGCAATAAACGCGACTATGAGAAGGATGTCCCACATCCGGCGCGGGACGTGGCTGAGCTTTTCCAGAACCGTGCCCTTTGCCCAGGCCGTCATTGAGGCCGCTGTCACCGCCAGCGCAAGCAAGCCCAGCACGACCAGGCCGGGAGGCAAATCCCCGGTGGCAGTCAATCCAACGAACCCGATGGCGGCGAGCAACACCGAGATGAGACGAAAGGTCCGTTCAAACATCGTTCAGGCGTCCAGAATACCGCGTGACCCCTCGGCAGGCCGCTCGAAGTTGGTCATCCTCCCAGTGCAGAATGAGGAGGACGAGCTGACCCAATGCGGTATCGCTCGAGAGTGTCAAAAAGGAGGAGGGAATGGGCGCTCCGGTGTTCAGAGACAAGCGCGAACAGGCCAGCAAGCGCAGGATTCGATAAAAGTGGCCCTGGCCTGTCCCCAAGCGTAACTCTTCATCCCCGATAACGAGACGCATGTGCAAACCCCTGACGCTGAAAATGCGCCGCGAGCGAGGCGGTGAGAATGATTGCCCGCTCAAAGTCTTGGGTCGCGGTCAGCGTGAGCGCGCGCATCCCGACCGGCGCCTGGCTCGCCAAGGCAAGCGTGACTTGCCGTTGATCCTCAGCCTCGGTCTCCCGGACAACTAGACGAGACTGCCGTGCGGAGGTCTTCCAATGCACGCTTCGCGAATCATCGCCGACGTGATAGTCGCGTAGATTATAAAGCCCGCTTCCCGGCCCTCGCCGGGAGGCCGCTCGGTCATGCCCGATGGTTTCAAGCGCATCAAGGATCGCCTGGGGCAAAGGCTTCGGCGCAGGATAGGCCACCATTTCCGCCTGATTTGGAAGGGTCGCGATCTTCACGAATAGGCCGAAGGGAAAACGTGTTGAAACTTTCGTGGCTTCGACCCGGAACTGTCCACGCTTGGGAAACAGCAGGCGGTACGAGTGCACTGTGCTTCCCTTCGGTGGCAAATACAGCAGGTGGGTCGCCGCGAACTGTGCAGCGCCGACGACCACGTCGCTGATCCTCAACGAGAAGCTCGGGAAGTGGCGCTTCTCGTTGGTCACCCGTAGCGCGACCGTCGCAGGTTCGCCGGCGAAGAGATGTGCTGGGAGCCTCCTCTGAATGCTCAGACCTTTGAGGCACCTCTCAGACAGCACACCCGAGACCACAATTAAGGCAAGCATCATGGCGAGCAACAAGTACAGGAGATTATTCCCGGTATTGAGGGCAGCGATTCCGACCGCCAATGCGATCAATACAAAACGCAGGCCTTCGGAAGTGAGTCGAAGTGAGCGGTTTTGGTAGAACCAGCGAAGAAATATCCCCGGCCACAGGGACAGAGCCGTCCGTTTTGTCACTGCACGCTCAGGCGGCTCGACACGAATGGCGGCATGCGCATGGTGCTTGGGCATGTGGCGGCCTATAAGCGGGACGGGAACAGATTCCACGATGTCCTGAATCAGCCGCTCCATATCTTCGGACCGATGCGACTGCAGGCCGTGTTTTGCCTCGAGCCGGACCCGATGGGACAGGACGAGCGGAGCAAGCTCTTTGATGTCATCCGGGAGACAGTAGTCGCGCTGCCTGACGAGGGCCAATGCTTTGGACGCCTTATGGAGCGCCATGGCCCCACGTGTGCTGACTCCCAAAGCAAGAGCGTCGCATCGGCGGGTGGCCAATACAATGGCCAACAGATAATCCATGAGGCTATCCTCAACCCTTATCTTTTCGACCCTTTCTTGAAGATCCAGAACCTCTTGCACAGTGAGAACAGGCTCCAATTCGTCCGCCGGACGCAGCTGTTGCGGCCGCTCCAGAATCTTCTTCTCATCGATCGAATCCGGATAGCCGATGCGAATGCGCATCAAAAACCGATCCAGTTGCGACTCCGGCAGAGGAAAGGTGCCGTGGTATTCCCATGGATTTTGTGTCGCGATCACCATGAAAGGCTGAGGTAGGAGATGTGTCCGGTTATCCACCGATACTTGCGCATCGTTCATCGCCTCAAGAAGGCTGCTTTGTGTCTTGGGGGTCGTGCGGTTGATCTCGTCAGCCAACACGATATGCGCGAAAAGGGGACCGGCTTGAATTCAAAATCCTGCCGCTGTGGATTATAGATCGACACGCCGACGATATCCGACGGCAGGAGGTCACTGGTGAACTGGATACGTTTGAAACTACACCCCAGGGAGTGCGCAAGACTCTGCGCGAGCGTAGTCTTGCCGACGCCGGGTACATCCTCAATCAGCAGATGGCCACGAGCCAGCAAGGCCAGCACTGCCAGCTCAATCGTTTGCGTCTTCCCTTTGATGACGCGTTCGATGTTGCTCTGCAACGCCTGGATTTTGGGGGCTGTATCCACGCTCAAAGACTAGCAGAGTCAGTCTATTTTACCTAGGTGAATAAATGGGGTCAGAGTCGAATTTCACACACCAGGGGCTCCTCGCAGGGAAAATCTGGAAATTCGACTCTGACCCCATTTTGAAAGGCACCCGCCCGCCCCGGCGCGGCCAAGCGCGCCTTTTCCCGTTGCCCAGAGCCTGAAGCAGGCTCTTTTCCCCTTGGGGGAGGCGTCCTGTTCCCGTCGCCCCGCATGCCACTCTCGACAATTGGTCAGGTCGACCGTCCGTTTTGTCTATTGCGTGACATCAGTCGCGGCCATATTTTGAGCGACAAAACTTCACAGGAAGGAATCAATCATGACTGCCATTTATGACGATATAGAACTATCCTCATGAGAATCGCCCAAGTCGGCCCGCTCTATGAGAGTGTTCCCCCGAAACTCTATGGTGGAACCGAGCGGATTGTCTCCTATCTCACTGAAGAGCTTGTCCAACAAGGTCATGAGGTGACGCTTTTCGCGAGCGGTGATTCGGTTACGGCTGCGCACCTTGTCGCTGGCTGCCCGGAATCAATACGATTGAACAAACAGTGCATTGACAGCCTGGCACATCATGTTGTGATGCTCGAGGAGGTGTTCCAACAAGCGAATCGGTTCGATATTGTTCACTTTCACATTGATTATCTGCACTTTCCGTTGTCGTCACGTCACAATCTCCATCAAGTCACTACTTTACACGGGAGACTGGATATTCCAGATCTCATTCCTCTATATCAACGGTTCCCTACTATGCCGGTCGTTTCTATTTCAAATTCTCAGCGAAAACCACTGGAGTGGATCAATTGGCAAGGGACGGTGTATCACGGCTTGCCTCAATCCCTGTACAGGTTTCATGAAGCTCCGGGGAAATATTTAGCGTTTCTTGGGCGCATCTCCCCCGAAAAGCGCGTGGATCGCGCCATCGAGATCGCGAAGCGCCTCGGCATGGAGCTCAAGATCGCCGCAAAGGTCGATCCCGTGGACCGGGAGTACTTTCAAGCCATTATTAAGCCCCTTTTGAATGATTCTATGGTGGAGTATATAGGAGAAATTACGGAAGTAGAAAAAGATGACTTTCTCGGCCATGCCTATGCGTTGCTGTTTCCCATCGATTGGCAGGAGCCCTTTGGTCTTGTGATGATCGAAGCGATGGCGACCGGGACACCGGTTATCGCTTTTCCTTACGGTTCGGTCCCGGAAGTCCTCGACAATGGGGTAACGGGATTTATCGTCAAAGACAGCGATGAGGCGGTGAAGGTTGGGGACCAAGTGTCTTCTCTCAGCCGCCTGGAATGCCGACGCAAATTTGAGGAGCGGTTCAGCGCTTCTCGAATGGCAAAGGATTATGTCGACATTTATAATCGCTTAATAGCGATGCGATAAGGCGCTTTGGAGGTATTTCTTGGAGAAATGTTATCCGCGTCAAAGATCAGTTTTATATCCTTGCCTCTTCAAGTCTAACGGATCAACGCACGCTCGTGCTTAAGCATGATGAATTGTTCGGCGTGTTTGATCGGTACGGGGACATTTCCTCTTTTGGATCTGGCGTGCAAGGCTTGTACTACGAAGGGACGCGATTCCTCTCGCAGCTGGTCCTAAAGCTGGGGCAGGACCGCCCCTTTCTGCTGAGCTCCACGGTGAGAGAAGACAACGCCCTTATCGCAGTAAACCTCACGAATCAGGACGTTTCGAGAGACGGACAAGTGGTCATGCCGCGTGGAACACTTCATCTGTTTCGCACGAAGCTTCTGTGGAACGGCGCGTGTTATGAGTGTGTACGGATACAGAACTATGGTCTTGAGGCTGTAAAAGTTGCTTTGGCGTACCACATTGACGCGGACTTCGCAGATATTTTTGAAGTGCGAGGAATGACACGAAAGCAAAAAGGCCGCAGGGAACCGAATGTCGCTAAGACCGGAAGCATCGTGATGGCTTATCAAGGCCTGGATGATATCGTCAGACGCACAAACGTAGATTACAGCACCACGCCAGATTTACAAGCATCAGTTATTTCCGACTCTGCGGTGCAGTTTGAAGGCTTGCTGCACGCGCACTCCCCTGCCGCTATCTATCTGACAGTATCCTGCGAATCTGGGACGAAGAAGCCGCTGCGATTAACGTGTGATCAGGCGTTCTCAGCAGCAGGCAAATCGGTCAACGATGCCACCGCTCAGACCTGCTACATTGAAACGTCACATGAATGGTTTAATGAATGGCTGAGGCGTTCGACTCTGGATCTTCATATGATGATGACCGAGAAGGTTGAAGGGCCATATCCCTACGCTGGAATACCATGGTTCAGCACGGCTTTTGGGCGGGATGGCGTGATCACCGCCTTGGAAATGCTCTGGATGAAGCCGGAAATTGCAAAGGGTGTTCTGACGTTCCTCGCCGCCATGCAGGCAAAGGCGGTCATTCCCGAGCAGGATGCGGAGCCAGGCAAGATTTTGCATGAAACGCGCGAGGGTGAGATGGCTCACCTTGGAGAAATTCCCTTCGGTCGTTACTATGGCAGCATCGATTCAACCCCGCTGTTCGTCCTGCTTGCCGGGATGTATTTTCGGCGAACCGCCGATCGGAAATTCATCGAAACGCTATGGCCGCATATCGAAGCGGCGCTAGATTGGATCGATACGTACGGGGACATCGATGGCGACGGGTTTGTGGAGTACCAACGCAAAGCCCACAAGGGACTGGTGCACCAGGGATGGAAAGATTCGCAGGATGCTGTCTTCCATGCGGATGGGACGTTAGCTGATGCCCCGATCGCTCTCTGTGAAGTGCAAGGATATGTATATGCGGCAAAATGCGCCGCAGGTCATCTCGCTGCCACCCTGGGTCAGCATGAAAAGTCTGCAGACCTTTTACGGGCGGCTGAGGTCTTGAAGGCACGATTTCAAGACGCGTTTTGGTGTGAAGAGTTGTCAACGTATGTGTTGGCGCTGGACGGCAAAAAGCAGCCATGTCGAGTGCGAACGTCCAACGCGGGTCAGTGTTTGTTTACAAATATTGCGGCTGACGAGCACGCCCATAGGATCACGGACGGTTTGGTAGGAGATGCGTTTTTTTCAGGATGGGGCATCCGCACTGTTGCCGAGGCAGAATCCCGTTATAATCCGATGTCCTATCATAACGGTTCGATTTGGCCACACGATAATGCCTTGCTCGCCTATGGTTTCAGCCGCTATGGTCGTCAAACCGCAGCGCTCAAAGTGTTGACCGCGATGTTTGATGCAAGTTGTTGCGTGGATCTACATCGCCTTCCTGAGCTTTTTTGCGGTTTTCCGCGGCGTCAAGGCGAGGGACCAACTTTGTACCCAGTGGCCTGCGCGCCTCAAGCCTGGGCGTCGGCTGTCGTCTTTTTGCTGTTGCAAGCAAGCCTGGGCATGGACATTGATGCAGAACAACAGCAACTTCACTTTGTAAATCCTGTCTTGCCTGATTTCTTGAAAGAACTCCGGATAGCCAACCTCACGGTCGGCTCTGCTTCTGTGGATCTCTTATTCGAGCCCCATGCGCAAAATGTCACGATTAAAGTGTTACGGAAGGACGGTGACCTTCAGATCATTAGCTCTAACTGATGATCCGCTAGCCATCGTAGCATCCCTTCGGAGCGACGTATTTCGGTACGTTGCAAAAAAAGCTTTACATGAAACGGCCCGCAAGGAAATCAAAACCGGCAGGTCTTTTAGCCGGTGCCAATGGGAATTTTTTAAGGGCGCCGAGCGCGCCTAAACCATCTGGCTCACTATAAACAAAGATCACAGCAGGCCATTTGTCGTGCGTTACCGCGATGAATGTAGTTGACGATAGTATATCCGTGCCCCTTATGGGGCGGCGAGACCTGAGGTCCGGCACCGGAGTAGCTTCCTGAGTGGTGGAAGAGCGGGACTTCGCTAAAATGTCAAGCGCTTATACTTTGGCATGAGCTCTGCAGTCTTGATACTCCAACTCAATGCCTTTTTTTACCTTTGACGTATTTCAAGCTCAAGAGCTTTTTTTGTCGATAGGCAAGGTCAAGGCGAATCAGTTATATCGCTGGTAACAATGATTGCGGCCATGCTCGAAAATAAGAGAGTGCCAAATGTCGGATGAGACAAATTCGTCGGCGACCTTTCCGGAAAATTCAAAGCTCCGAGGACTTCAACTGCTAAAGACCAGGGACTTCAGTCTGCTTTGGTCGGGCCAGCTCGTTTCACAAATAGGGGACGGTTTAAATAAGGTTGCACTCCTGTGGTTTGTGTACGAGCTCACAGGGTCGGCCCTGAAGATGACGGTCATCGGACTGCTACAGACATTACCCGCGCTTCTTTTGAGCCCTCTGATCGGTGTCTATGTTGATCGGGTGCCTAAAAAATGGCTAATGATCTGGATTGATCTGGTCCGGACCGTTCTCGTTTTACTCATTCCCGTGCTGCACGCTCTCGACATGTTAACCCTCAATAAGATTTATGTCTTGGTTTTACTGACCGCTATTGCGTCAACCGCCTTTGGGCCTGCACTATCGTCTTCCGTCCCGCTCATTGTTCCCCGTCATCAGCTCATGGCCGGCAATGCACTCATACAGAGCGGGGTTAATATCGCCGTCCTCGTCGGACCTGCGCTGGGCGGCTTGGGTATCGCCTTTATCGGCGAGCGAAATGTCCTGTTCATTAACGCGATAACCTACTTCATTTCGGCTCTTTGCCTTTTACCGGTGCGGATCCCATCAATAGCATTCCAGGCCATGGACAGTGGGCGTTCCCGAAGCGTGATTTCGGACATGGTGGCGGGGTTTCGCTTCGTGTTTTGCCAGGAGCGAACGATCCTTTTCCTGATGATCACCCTGGCCTTGTTTAATCTAGCCTGGAGCGGATTCTTGTTCTTGCTGCCTGTGCTCGCCCAGCAGGTGCTGAATGTAGGACCACTCGAACTGGGATGGCTGTGGTCTTTTCTGGGGGTCGGCATGCTAGCAACATCGGCGTGGCTGGTCTATCTGAAGCAAGGGGATCTGGGATACAAGTTTCGAATGATTTCCGGCTCTCTGGCGGTGGGCGCCCTCGCTGTCTGGGGCCTAAAATTGTTTGGGAATGCGATTCTCGCAGTCCCTTTCGTAATTATTATCGGTGGCTGTATTGCTCTCGTCACCCCTGTCATCTGGTCAGTCCTTCAAGAAATGACACCACACCACATGCTTTCTCGCGTATTTACCACCTTCAGTGCCGGCGGAATGTCTGCGGCAATGGCCGGGATGTTGGGTTTTGGGTGGTCAGCGGATCAGCTAGGCTCCGGCGTGACCCTCTTCGGCATAGGCCTTCTGTTGCTCGGGACGGCCTGTGTCGCGGCCCATTTCAGTCGTCTTCCCCAGGGAATTCCTGTGGCCATCCCTGCATCGTAGTGCTGTTGGAATCACAGACGCCCCTCCAGCGCGGGAAGCCCTCCAATGTCTAACAGTCCCATGGAGCTGCAGTCGCTCGAAGCGACAGGCCTTGACATCGAAAAAAGCCACCATCTGCTGATGACGCGAGACTTTGGGTGGCTCTGGTGGGGACAGCTCGTTTCCCAAGTAGGGGACGGCATTACGAGGCTGGCTCTCTTATGGTTCGTATACACTATTACCGGTTCGGCCGTGCAAACTACCCTCATGGGTATGCTTCAGACCCTGCCACCGATCATCTTTGGTCCTTTGATTGGCGTCTATCTCGACCGTCTCTCGAAAAAGACCATCATGATCGCAAGCGATATTCTTCGTGCCGTGATTATTGGGCTGGCTCCCTGCATCATCCCGGTGGATACTCTGACGGTGGAATTTCTTTTTGTGCTGGTGTTTTTAAATTCGATCGCGTCGACCGTATTTGGTCCGGCGCTGATTGCCTCGGTGCCGTTTATCGTGAACCGGTCTCAATTTACCGCTGCTAACGCTCTTTTGCAGGTGACGTCTAGTGTGGGGGTTATTGTGGGATCGGCACTAAGTGGCATCGGTATCGCCGCCTTAAGTTCGCAAAAGGTGCTGTGTGTCAATGCCGTGACCTATATGGTCTCTGCAGGCTGTCTTCTGTTCGTGCGCATTCGGCACGTCTCTCAGGCTCCGAGCGGCGAACGCGGGAAATTCGATTCTACGATCCACGATTTGATCGAAGGATTTCAGTACGCTTTCCTGAAGCAGCATCTGATCCTTCAGCTCATTATCACCGCCGCACTGTACAGTTTTGGTATGAGTGCATTCTCAACCTTGTTTCCGATTTTGGGACAAAAGATGCTCGGACTAGGACCTGCGGAAGTCGGCTACTTATGGTCGAGCCTGGGCATCGGCCTCTTCGCGGTCTCGCTTGCACTTTTTCGTCTGAGCGAATGGAAGCTGCAAAGACGGATGCAAGCGATCGCGATCTCCAGTGTTATCACGGGTCTTTCCCTATACGCTCTGATTTGGACCTTCAATAAAGTAATCGCGGGCATCCTGCTATGCGTGATCGGCGCCGGAATCGGGCTTTTCACGCCGGTAGCATGGGGTGTACTCCAAGAGATTGCCCCGCAGCGAATGGTCGGCCGTCTATTGACGCTTTATGGCGCTGGCGCAATGGCGGCGGCTATGGCTGGGATGGTGCTTTTTGGATGGGTGATACAGACAATCGGGGAAAAACCGGGCTTGCTGGGCATGGGACTGTTGCTGTTCATGACTGCTGGGATGGCGGGGATGATCAGCCGAAAAGTCGGTTCCTCACCGGCGTGGGGTAGAATTCCATGAGACCCTGGATTCTCGCTATAAGTCTGGCTTGCGCGATTACTTTCATGCTGTCACGCACAGCTCTCTGCGAGCCCACAATCTCTACACCACCCCCGGCCGCAGTGCCGTCCCCATCAACGCCGTCGCCCCCATCAACGCCGTCGCCCCCATTGCCGGTACCACCTGGAGATTCACTCCCAGTTCCTCAGCCACCCTTACCGTCGAACCCGTTGCCGCTCCAGTTACCGCCTGCGCCTAAGATAGAGCCGAAACCTGCCCTGAACATGTGCCCTCCATCCCCTTCAGACAAACCGGCAGAAAAAGGCGAACCAAAAATTCAAGATCCTTGCCAGGTGCCACCGAATGATCAAGTTCCATCTGTGCCGCCCCAATGACCCGCCCTCAGACATCCTGACAACTCCTTTGCCCCTTTGCCCCGCCCGCCCTGGAGTCTTTTCGACCCCTTGCAATGGAAGGCAAGGGGTACCCCGAACAAACTCCTTTGCCCCTGGGTTGACTTCGAGACACCCCAAAACTATGATGGGCCTGCTTGCCCATGAGACTACGCTGAGTGACTCTTCAGGATCTCGCTCTCGATCTGAAAGATTGCCGGCGATGCCGCTTGGCGTCGGGACGGACTCAAGTGGTTTTCGGCGTGGGGAATCCTCACGCCACTATCATGTTCGTCGGAGAAGCTCCAGGATTCTATGAGGATCGGCAAGGCGAGCCTTTTGTAGGAGCGGCCGGGCGCTTGCTGAACGAGCTACTCGAAGCCGTCGGCCTATCGCGCTCTGACATCTATATCGCGAATGTCATCAAGTGTCGCCCGCCTGACAACCGCGACCCCCTTCCGGATGAGGTTGAGACCTGCAAGCCGTTTTTGTTTCAACAAATCGCAATGATCAAGCCGCGCGTGGTTTGCACCCTCGGCAACTTTGCGATGCAGACTCTACTGGGCAAGAAGGTGGGCATCATGAAGATGCGCGGGCAGATATTTCAGGTACAGGAGTTTTTTGTGTTTCCTATGCTCCATCCTGCGGCCGCCTTGCACCAAGGGAACCTCAATGAACCCCTGCGCGAGGACTTTAGAAAACTCAAAGCATTTCTCGAACGCCGCCAGGAACCGGCCGCGACGGTCGAGCAAATGAACCTCTTCGGTTAACTTCTTTTCGTGGGACAAATCCTCTTTCATCTGGCCTTCCCTGTCACCGATTTGAAAGAAGCGAAACGGTTCTACGTGGACGGCTTAGGTTGTGGGCTCGGCCGCATGTCCGATTCCGCGATCACCCTGAATCTCAAAGGCAACCAACTGGTCGGCCATCTCGTGAAGACGCAAGGGGAACTTCCCAAGAGCATCTATCCGCGCCACTTTGGACTTGTCTTCACATCTGCAGAAGATTGGCAGGCCATGGTGGACCTTGCACGCGAGCGATCACTCCCGTTTTACCAAAAGCCCCGTCACCGCTACCCGGGCACGCGGCTCGAGCACGCCACATTTTTCCTGGAAGATCCCTTTCACAACCTCCTTGAATTCAAACATTATAAGTACGAGACCGCCATCTTCGGAGAGCAGCACTTGTCTCAGGTCGGAGACGCGGAGGCGGAAGCCTAGGAAAGCAAATAAGCTTTAATGTGCGGGTGCGACCGCAATTGGCTCGGGCCCGGCAGGCACCACCAGCGTCCCGGTCTTCGGCTGAAGGGTCACGTCCTGTTTTCTTACCCGTTCGATGGCCGGGTCTTCCACAAAGGGTGCGTATCGGCTCAGCGACAGCGTCACAGCATCCCCCTGTTCGACAAGAAGGTCGATCTCCGCGACTTTTTTCTTGAACGTGGCAAGCACTGTTCCCCGGGAAGTTTGCACCGTCAAAAGAAGACGATCACTCTCGCGCACTTTCTGCACGACCTCACCTGCGACGGTCTCAGTTTTCTTCAGGCGAAATGCGTCGGGCAGGTATGGCGAAGCCAAGTCCGGCCCATAGATCACGCCGCCAACCCCAATGGAAATGCCGATCAGGAGAATCAGAAGCATCACTGTACCGTGCATGGCTTGCCTCCTCGCGAGAGCTTCTCCCCACCCCCACTCGGCGCTAACGAGGCCGCCTGAAGATTAGAAAGTAGCGTTTTAACCTAAGCATGTTATACGCCGAAAAATAGCTCAGGTAAACTTACTTCTTCACACACCCCCAGGCGCTATCGGCACGGGCTTATCCGACGAGCTAGCGCGAGAAAATTTCCAAGATTTCGTCGAGCGGGCGGATCGTGCCGAGCAGCAGCGGATCGCCGAACTGCGGGTTGTGACGATTTTCCTTGACCTTTAACAAACCTATGACGAGATTTTGAAAGTCGTCCAGCTTGGCGGTCTCAAAATAGGTGATAAAATCGAGATCGTCCAGGCCGCTGGCATGATACAGCTTTCTCTTACCGTCTTGAGATAGGCCACTGTCGCATCGGTGTGTTCCTTCATCATCGCAGTCCGCGCATCCTGCGCGGTGATCCACCACTCGGCATCCTTACGGACCGGCACGACGATCACATAGGGACTACCCTGAGGCGGCGGCGTTTTCAACTCGGTTTGAGTTCTTCCGGAAAACTTGGGCACGTAATTCAGCTTTTTCGTGAGGCCGTTAAATGTGTGGGTATTTTTTAGGTGCTTGCCCAGCGCTGTGCCCATCAGATCCAGGAGAAAGTTCTGGTTGTGCACCATTTCCCGGACATGCACGCGAAGGAAAAAGTCCGCCTTTTCGGACAGCCCGCGCAATAGATAGGTGTCCATGATCACCTTGTCCGCATGCTTTTGAAATACGCTTTTCACTTCAGCAGCGGCCGGCGCTCGCGCCGCCTTGTCCGTCTTCCACCACCCATCGGACACCTTGAAGACTGCAAACGTGCCGTAGACGCCCGGGCTCCGACAGCAGCTTCTCCCGCTCCACCTGGGCGCCAGCCGCCTGCGCCATTGATGCAAGGAGAAATATCCCTGCCGCGATAGTATTCGAAAGCCTTCATTGCTCCTCCTTTCTGTTATAACCCCACCTCCGCCGACTTCAGGCCACAGCCACGAGATACAACTTTCCGATCGCGAATCCGATACCGGCGGCAAGCGAGCCCAGGAACATGACCTCAAGGCCGCTCCTCATCCAGGCTGCTGGTCAGCGCGGTCTTCACGACCCCGATCAGAAACAGGGCCAGCAGCGAGACGACCACTGCCACTTTCAGCGCGCGCAACGGCTCCTGCATCACCAGATACGGCAGGAGGGGCGGAATACCGCCGACGTGAACGCCACCATCATCAGCAGTCCGATCGTGGCCGGATTGACCGTCTCTTCCAGAATGCCCAACTCCTCGCGCATCATCGTCTGCACCCAGAGATCCTTATTCGAGGTGATGCGCCGCACGATCATTTCCACCTCGTCCGGCTGAAAGCCCAAACGCGCATAAATGTCGCGGATCTCCTTCCGCTCATCCTCCGGAACTTCCTCGATCTCACGATGCTCCCGCGCCTTCTCGCTCTCGAAGAACTCCCGCTGAGACTTGCTCGCAAGGTAGGCGCCGATCCCCATGGACAAGGCTCCGGCCACGACCGAGGCGATACCCGCGAGCAGGACCAGGCGCGTCTGCATCAAGGAGCCCGTCGCCCCGGCCACAAATCCGATCGTCGAGACCAGGCCGTCATTGATCCCGAACATTACCTCACGGATAAACCGGCCTTGAGGAGTATGCCAATCTTCAGTGTGGAACGGAGGACGAAAACGCCGGGCCGTCGGCACGGCTATGATTGAAGATGTTGTTGGAAGAAGGACAGGGTTCGCTTCCACGCGTCTTGCGGCTTCGGCCGGGCGGTAGACTTCCTTACGCGTGTCATTGAAGAACGCATGCGGGCACCCCGGGTAGGTTTTTACCTCTCCGGGCTTATTGTATTTGCGCAGAGCGTCTCGCAGTCGCTGCGACATCCGCTTTGGTGATCCAGCCATCGTCCTCTCCGTAAATATAGAGCATCGGCGCCGCCAGGTTCTTTACAGGCGCATCGGGATCGGGGACCTGTCCGTAAAACACGGACGGCGGCCTTGATCTCCCGGGTCGTGCACGGCAGCATCAGGGCATACGATCCGCCCATGCAAAATCCGATGACGCCGATGCGATTCGGATCGACACTGTCGAGGCTTTTGAGGTAAGTCACGGTTGCATTGAGATCCTTCAAGCCATCGGCCTGTTGAAGCGCCTGCATCAGTTTGCCGGCTTCATTGGAGTCCGCTGTCACTTTATGCCCGAGCCTGGAAAACAGGTCCGGAGCGATCGCCACATACCCTTCGCGGGCGAACCGCCGCGCGATGTCCTTGATGTGCTCATTGAGGCCCCACCATTCCTGGATGACGATGATCGCCGGGGTGCGGCCCTTGCCGGTGGCCGCGCCATATAGCCGGCCATCGTCACTCCCTCACCGGGAAAAGAGACCATGCGGTCAGTCAGATCCTTTCGCCGAGCTGCCGCCATGACTCTCGTTTCCGATCGCGCTACCCGCCTGCAACCGTCATCTCCGTGATCTTCACGGTCGGGCTTGCGACTCTTCCACGGAAGACCAAATCATTGCCGATCATCTCCACTCCCAGCCACATGTCTTTCAGGTTGCCGGCGATCGTGATTTCCTCTACGGGATACGCCAACTCACCATTTTCGATCCAGAATCCCACCGCGCCACGTGAATAATCCCCTGTCACCATATTGATGCCAAAGCCGATCAACTCCGTCACATAGAGACCGCGCTTGACTGAACCAATAATCTGCTCGGGACTCGCGCACCCGGCGCCAGATAGAAATTCGTCGCACCCGCCGATGGCGCCTCCCCCACGCTGCGGGACGCATTTCCGGTGGAGGACAGCCCGAGCTTGCGAGCCGCATAGGTGTCCAGAAGATAGGACTTTAAGACGCCCCGCTCCACCATGACTGTTTTGCGGGTCGGAAGTCCCTCCCCGTCAAATGGCTTCGAGCCAAGGCCCCCGAGTCATCCTGCCATCATCCATGATCGTGACGGACGCGGCGGCGATCTGTTCCCCCAACCGGCCGATCAGATAAGAGGCGCCTTTATAGATCGCATACCCGTTCACGGCGCTGCAGAGATTTCCCAAAAAGCTGCCCGCCATTTCGGAATCAAAGACGACCGGAACCCGGCACGTCGACACCTTCCGCGCTCCGAGTCTACGAACGGTCCGCCGTCCTGCCTCGCGCCCGATGGCGTCAGGCGGATCCAACAGCGACAGCTTGCGCCCCACCGAGTACCAGTAGTCCCGCTGCATCAGACCCTCTTCAACGGCAATGGGAGACACCGAACATGAAAAATTCGAGCTTTGAAAGTCCCCGTAAAACCCATGGCTGTTGGCAAACACGGTCCGGCCTGTCACGTACCCGAATTCCGCCCCTTCTGAATTCTTTAGCCGCGGGTCCACTCGCTAACGCCGCCTGCTCAGCCCGTGTAGCCCGGTCAATCATCTGGTCCATGGACATCGGGGTGGGGTCGTACAGATCCAGATCCGGCAGGCGCGTCGCCAGGCTCGCGCGATCCGGAAGCCCCGCATCGGGATCTTCAACGATCGCCTCAGCCAGCGCACAGGTGGTCTCAACCAGATCGTCTAACGCCGGCGGCGAAAAATCCGACGTCGAGCCCCCCGCAGAGCGCCGGCCGAAATAGACCCGCAGGCCCAAGCGCTTCTCCTGCGCCTTCGACAACTTATCGACGGCAGAGAGGCGTATCTGCACAGAAGCAGAGTCGCCTTCGACCGCCACGACATCAACCGCGGTAGCGCCTCTTTTTCGTGCCCTTGCAATCACATCTGCGGTGAAATTCTGATCAATGCGCATTATGCCACTTGCGTTCCGCCGACGGTGATCTCATCGACCTTAATCGTCGGCAGCCCCACGCCGACCGGCACCGACTGGCCATCCTTCCCGCATGTGCCGATGCCTTCGTCGAGCCGCATATCGTTTCCTACCATGGAGACCTTCTTGAGAATCTCCGGGCCGCTGCCGATCAAGGTCGCCCCCTTGACCGGCCGTGTGACCTTGCCGTCCTCGATCAAATAGGCCTCGCTGGTCGAGAAGACGAACTTTCCGTTGGTGATATCCACCTGCCCGCCGCCAAAGGACACGGCATACAGCCCGCGCTTGACCGACCGTATGATGTCCTCCGGATCCGATTGCCCCGGCAACATGAAGGTATTCGTCATCCGCGGCATGGGGATGCACTGGAAACTTTCCCGCCGGCCGTTTCCGGTCAGGGGAATCCCCATCAGCCGCGCATTCAGCTTATCCGTGATGTACCCGCGAAGAATTCCGTTCTCGATCAGCACGGTTCGGCTGGTCGGCGTGCCCTCGTCATCCACATTCAAGGATCCGCGTCGAAATGGCAGCGTGCCGTCATCCACGATCGTGCAGAGATCCGAGGCCACCCGCTGACCCACGCGGTCAGAAAACGCCGAGGTCTTCTTGCGATTGAAATCAGCCTCCAACCCATGGCCGATCGCCTCGTGCAAGAGAATACCCGGCCATCCCGCACCCAGCACGACCGTCATCGGTCCGGCCGGAGCTCCCCCGCGCTAGAGATTCAGGATGGCCTGGCGGGCGGCTTCCCTCGTGTAACGCTCCCATCGCCCTTCCTCAAAAAAGAATGCGAAGTCGGAGCGCCCGCCGCCGCCGTATGTCCCCATCTGTCGCAGGCCGTTTTCCTCGGCAATGCAGGTAATCTGCAATCGGGAAAGCGGCTGCACATCGCCCACCATCTCGCCTTCCGAATTCGCGACCATGACCACTTTATATTCGGTGGTGAACGAGGCCATGACATTCTTGATTCGGGGATCGTAGGCACGCGCCAGGGCATCAATTTTCTGCAGCAGCGCAACCTTCTCCTGCGGTATCAACTTCTGTGGCGGGCTGACCCACCGGATAGAGATCCTGAGAGGGCCGCCCCACCCGCACGGCGGGAACCTGGCCTTCCCCAGCCGGTGAACGGGCAATATACCGGGCGGTATCGGCGGCCTGTTCCAATTGGGAAAGGCTGATCTCGTCGCTATACGCATAGCCGGTCTTTTCACCAGCCGTCGCTCGCACGCCGACGCCTTGCGAGATGCTCTTGGAGGCGCGTTTCACGAGGCTCTCTTCCATGGAAACGGACTCGGCGACGGTATGCTCAAAGTACAAATCCGCATAGTCCACATCGCGGACCTTCACTTTGCCCATTACGGTCTGCACCTCGTGGCCGGTGATGCCGAATTCCTCGAGATACTGCTTATCTGGTTTCATATCAGGCATTGACTCATCTCCGGCTGCATGATGTCGCGGTCCGTCGTGTTCCTATAGTATAGCTTACACCTTCTTGCGTTTGCGCATCTCCTCTTCAAATGCCTTGCGATAGAGGGTCTCCCATTCCGTGGTCCCCTCCGCCAGCGGTTTGGAGTAGGAGGCAAGCCGCCGTCGTACCACCATGTCCGCCTCCTCTTCAGCTTTCAGTTCGCCGGCCAAGACTCGTTTAATCTCACGCAGCGACCACCGCCTCCTCAACCTTGAAGCGGGCATGCCCAGGAGCTTTCAGATGATTTAAAATAAGATGCGAAAGATGGCTGATCTTCTCTTCGCTCAAGACCATAACACCCGCCCACTCCTGGGATGCGCCAAGACGCATCCCTTTGCCCCTGACACCCACCCACCCTGGAATCTTATTTCACCCACCACCCCCCGGCCGCCGACATTGCACCCACCCTGCCCCCGGCATGCCTAGACATGCCGTTTGACCCCCTGGACAGCGCCTTGTCCCGTGGGACAGATTTCTTTTCCCCTAGAGAATGACATTCCTATCCCGGACAAGCTGTTTTTTGATCATCTGGAACAGCTGATGCTCGTCGAGTTGGCCTTTCGCGATCTCATCATTATGCTGTCGCATCAGTTCCTTCGCCTCCGCATTGATGCGATCCTCGACACTCAATTCGTGGACCATGACATGTTCCAATGAGGTGACCAGAGCCTTTCGCTCCAGGATGGGATCCAGCATGTGGGCGGCGACCAATTTGTCTACCAGGAGCCCGGCCAGACCGGCGACGCGCTCCGGAGATAGTCTCATCCCCTCTCCATTCTGATCCTAGAAGCCCCCGTGGCGGTTCTCAGTACGGTCGCATCACCTTTGATTTTTCCGACAATGTTGACCCGGTCCGCGGGCACCGGGTCCGTTCCGGTGCTCACCGGGGTTCGGCCGAAAAAGATCGCGATCGATTGGCCGTTTCCCCAGTAGGCGATATCCCCGACAGCCACCTTCAGGGTCGCCGTCTCACGATGATCCTTGATCAATGGAATTTTGAAGTAAAATTCGTCCCCCCACGCATTCATGGCGGCCTCCACGGGCAGGAGATCGTAAATGGCCTTTGCCGTCCGTGTCGATTTCAGTTCAGCATCCAACGTCACTGCCCCGACGAGAATTTTGATCGCAGCGACTCCTCACTCATGGGTCCTGGCAATGTGCATTGACGCATGTCACGACTGCGTCCGAAAGCTATTTCAGCTTGTTTTTCAATGAAAAGCAAGGCTAGAATAGCCAGAAATAGGTGTGCAATTTGTGATCGCCAGGAATATCCGAACTTCCAGCTAAAGTTCTCATGCCGTGACTCTGATTGTGGTGAGCGCGTCCACTTCAGCGCTCGCGGAAACCTACCGCTGGACCGATAAGAACGGCAACGTCGGATATGCCGACAGTCTCCAGAAAGTCCCGCCGCAATATCGGGAATCGGCCCGCCGCGTGGACGGCAAATCCCAGCGCTCCCCGCTCGAAAGACTTTTCAAACTGTCCCTTCTGATCCCGCGCGGCATCGCCAGCCCTCCTCCGGGCGACTCCGAGGAGATATATGCAGTATGGCGGGATCGCATGAACAGGACGCGCGAGGACCTCGAGCAGCTCAAGACTCAACGGGACATCGCTCAGAAAGAATACGATACCCTCAGAGGGGAGCGTTTTGGGAAACTCTTCGCTGATCCCGAAGTGGATGCCAGACATCGCGCAAAGCTTGCCGAACTCGACGAGCAAATCAGCGAGAAAGAGCATGCGCTCTCGACCACCATCCCCGATGAAGCGCGCAAGGCGGGCATTCCTGCGGGCGTGCTGAGTCAGTGACGCATCCCGCCGAGTCTCTTTCGACCGTGAGCACTGGCCGCCTTGGATTAATCGCCGCTCTGTTCCTCTTACTTGTCCTTTCCCTCGCAAATTCCCTGGCCCTGTATGTGGATTGGCTCTGGTTCGGAGAAGTGGGTTATCGTCCGGTCTTTGTAACCCTCTTATCCTCTCAGCTCTTCGTCGGGGGCGCTTTCGGCCTCATTTTCTTCGCAGTGTTCTTTGCCAATGTGCTCCTGGCCGGTCGGCATCAACCGACCCGCTATTGGGGCACGATGGAAAGCCTGTTGCTGCTGCGCTTTGCTGAACCGGTCAGGGCGCGTCTGTTTCAGATCGTCGGCGGCGCTTCACTCGTGTTCGCCCTCGTAGCTGCGCTGGGGGGAGCCGCCCATTGGGAGGAATACTTACTTTACCGGAACGCCATGCCGTTCGGGCGCAACGACCCGCTTTTCGGCGAGGACCTCGCATTTTACGTTTTTCGGTTGCCGTTCCTTACGTACATGCAGGACTGGCTCATGGGCCTGGTTCTCCTCACCACCGCTGCGGTGCTGACCGTGTACCTCATGACACAGGCGATCGTGGTTGCACGGCGTACCGTGCATATGGAGAGTTTCGCGCGACGGCACCTGGGGATGCTCCTGGCCATACTTGCCGGACTTAAAGCCTGGGGGTACCACCTTGACGCTTACGACCTGCTCTACTCGCGACGTGGCGTGGTGTTCGGCGCGGTCTATGCCGATGTTCACGCGGCCCTCCCCATTCTCAAGAGCCTGGTCGTCCTCTGCGCGCTGGCCGCACTGACTTTTCTCATTTTTGCGGTGCGCGGGATCTGGCGGCCGGCAGTGATCGTGACGGCGCTGACCGTTCTTGTCGGCACGGTCGGCTTGGGACTCTATCCTGAATTCATCCATCGCTTTCAGGTCGTCCCCAATGAGAGCGCCATGGAGCGGCCCTACATCCAGCACAACATCGAATTGACTCGTCTTGGCTTTGGCGTGGCGGATATTCAGGAGGAGCTTTTCCCCGCGAAGCAGGAACTGGCGGCAGAGGATATCGCCCGCAATCATCTGACGATCAAGAACGTGCGGCTGTGGGATCATCGGCCCCTGCTCGCCACGTACAAGCAGCTCCAACAGATCCGGACGTACTACGATTTTGTCGATGTCGATAATGATCGCTACTTCATCAATGGAGAATACCGGCAGATCATGCTCTCGCCGCGGGAACTGGCGTACCGGAATCTGCCGAGCCGTATTTGGATCAATGAGCATCTCACCTATACCCATGGGTACGGCGTCGCTCTTGGTCCGGTAAACCGGATCTCAGCGGAAGGCTTGCCGGAATTTTTTATTCGCGATATTCCGCCGATCTCGACCATCGATCTGAAGGTGACACGTCCGGAGATTTATTTCGGAGAGATCCCGAACGATTACGTCTTCGTGCGAACAAAAGCCGCCGAGTTCGATTACCCGTCAGGCGAAAAAAATGTGATGTCGACCTATTCGGGACCTGGAGGGGTCTCGGGCCTGTCTTTTCCCCGCAAACTCCTTTTCGCCGCCTACTTCGGGAGTCTCAAGATCATCCTCTCCAACGATATTACGAGCGACTCACGCATTCTTTACAATCGACAGATTCGGCAACGGGTGGCGAAAGTCGCGCCGTTTCTCCGGCTTGATGAAGACTCCTATCTGGTCATAACCAAGGATGGACGACTCGTGTGGCTCGTTGACGGGTATACCACCACGGACCGCTTTCCTTATGCACAACCCGTCGGCCGGATCGGCAACTACATCCGAAACTCGGTGAAAGCTTCAGTGGACGCCTATGACGGATCGGTGAATCTGTACATCAGCGATCCTCACGACCCGCTGGTGCAGGCCTATCAAAAGATCTTTCCGGGGCTCCTCAAGCCCTTGACGGACATGCCGGAAGACCTCAAAGCGCATCTGCGGTATCCCCAAGACTTGTTCAATATCCAGTCGCACGTCTTCGCGACCTACCACATGCAGGACCCGCAAAGTTTCTACAACAAGGAAGATCTTTGGAACATCCCGAAGAAAAACGACAAGGACATGGAGCCGTACTACACCATCATGCGGCTCCCGAAGACCGGCACGGAGAAAGAACGGAAGGAGGAATTCATCCTGTTGGTTCCGTTTACCCCCGCAAAACGCGACAACATGGCCGCCTGGCTCGCCGCCCGTTCTGACGCTCCGAATTACGGCAAGTTGATCGTGTATCTGTTCCCCAAACAAAAGCTGGTCTATGGGCCCCGGCAGGTCGAAGCTCGAATCGACCAGGACTCGGCGATCTCTCAGCAGATCACGCTATGGAGTCAACGCGGCTCTCAGGTCATCCGCGGAAGTTTGCTCGCGATTCCTATCGAAGATGCGTTGTTGTACGTTCAACCTCTCTATCTGTCGGCGTCGGAGGGAGCGCTGCCGGAGCTACGACGCGTGATCGTCGCATACGGCAATCAACTCAATATGGCGCCGAATCTGGAAGCTGCCTTGGAAGGAATCTTCGGACGCGCGGCGACCGCGACGATCAAGGAGACAGCCGTCGCCACTGCCATCGCCCCTGCGGCCGGGGTGGTCAACCCTCGCGGCCACCCCCCACTTCGGCGCTGGCCCAGGAGGCTCTGGATCATTTCAACAAGGCGCAAGCGGCGTTGAAAGAGCAGGACTGGAGCCGCTATGGAGACGAGCTTCGAAGAATGCGCCTCGTCCTGGAAGATTTAGCCAAGCAATAAGGCTCAAACCGGCTCCACCCCTATGCCGCCTTCTTCACTTCTTCCGTGTCGGCATCGTGATCGACATCGGGTTTCGTCGACGCCTCATGGACGGTCGTCACTTCAAACATCGCCAGCCCCAGCATTCCAAACAGCATCATAGCCGTCATCATTATTCCCCATGCCATTTTACTCACCTCCTTTGTCTTGCAGAGTGTCTTGGTCCTGCTCCTAAGCTGTGCAAGCCGTATGCCAGCGGCTAAGCCGCTCATTGCTCGATTCTGCCGATGTGTTCCTTGCGTTTGTGTTCGCTCAGGTCCTCCCCGTGAACGTCGCGCTATCCGAAGTGATACGAATGGGCGTCGCATGTGATACAGGTCTCAGCACACGTCAACAGTCGCTCCGGAGGGCGTGCCCGAAGAAAGTTTCTTAAACCTTGCGACGTAGTGTCTCTTTGTTTGACCCCAGAAAATTGTTATACTGCAGTCGAAACGCAAGCCACATGAAAAGGAGGGAATCGTGCAGACTTACAAAAATCTCGTTGTAGTCGTCGGGACGGCAATCATCATCGGTGGTTGTACAACCTTGCCAGAGACGACGAGGACTGGCGAAATCAGAGATGTTCAGATCGAGGCCAACGTGTCGCCGGAGATTGCACGCGCACGTCCCGGGGACGAAGTCCGATGGATCAATCGTCGGCTCGCGCCCGTTAAAGTGGTGCTGTTGGACACGAGGAAGGACATCCTGTCATGTCTCAGAGGATTTTCCGATGATGGGACCGCGGTCATTGCCGCCGGTCAAACGGCGAGCATTTGTTTCAGTAAAGCCGGCGAGGTGAAATATCACGTCCGGATGGACTCCCCCCTTCCCGGCGGGGAAGTCAACACGCAGGCAAGGATCCAAGTTGAGTGAAACGACGCATGTGATCTCCCGTCATTCATAACAGCTGCGGAATCAGGTCTTTTGCCCGGCCCTGGAGAGAGACATCAACCTGTGGGGTGTGGGGTTTGGGATCAAGATTGACCTCAACCACAAAGGCGCCGGCAGCGCTCGCAACCGAAGCAAATGACGCGGCTGGATACACCACACCGGAAGTCCCGACGATCAGCAGCAGATCGCAACGCAATAACGCAGCTTGGCTCTGCGCGAGATCGTCGGGATTCAGCGACTCGCCGAACCAGACGATATGAGGCCTCAATAACCCAGCACACTCCAGGCACAACGGAAGCAGGGTGATGGGCACCTCGCGGTTCATACGCACCTGACCACACTCCGTGCATCGGACCTTCCAGATATTGCCGTGCAGTTCCACCAACGCCTTCGATCCGGCCAGAGCATGTAGGCCGTCCACGTTCTGAGTGATCAACGCAAACCGCTCATAACGGCCTTCGAGTTCTGCCAATGCGTAATGCGCCGGGTTCGGGTGTTTCGTGGCAAGAAGGCCGCGGCGCCAGTCGTACCACTCCCAGACCGTCCGCGGGTCTCTGGAAAACGCCTCTGGCGTGGCAAGGTCCTCGGCCCGGAAATTCCGCCACAGGCCGTCCTGCCCACGGAATGTCGGCACCCCACTGTCGGCAGAAATACCCGCGCCGGTCAGCACGACTACCGCGCGAGCGCGCTGCAACCGGTCCCTCACTTCATGCAATGCCGTCAACATTTATCTCCGGGACTGATAATTTACTAACCACACGCCGGCAAGAATCAGTCCGATGCCCGTGATTTCCCGTGCTCCGAGCGGTTCGCTGAGGATCAGTGCGGACAGAGCAAGCGCCGACACGGGAATCAAATTTACAAAGACGCCGGCTCGGGATGGTCCCGACACCCTTCACGCCATACAGCCAGGCTTGTTGACCGAGCGCCGTCGCGAACAGCATCAGATAGACAAAGCGCCAACCACCCGGAAACCGGGACGCTGTCGAAGCCGTATACCTGCGCCTTTTGATCCAGACCCAACAAAGCCAGCTGCGGGATGAGCGAGAACGCCAATGTCGTCCAGTTGACCGTCAGCGGGGAGAAGCGCTCCATGAGACGCCGGCTTCCAATAGTGTAAAGCGCCCAGCTCACAGAGCCCCATCAGAATTAACATGCCCCCCAGCCATGGGGCGCTTCCGACATTTGTTTGCTCAGCGCCGGCGATCAGTGCCACGCCGGCAAATGAAACCGCGCAACCTCCGATCACCGAACGCAACGGGACGTCGCGAATGAAAAGAGACGACAGGAGGGCCGTGATCACCGGGCACGCTCCAATAATGATGCCCGCGGCCCCGGCGCCAATGTAGCGAAGCCCCAATAGCGTCAGGATATGGTTTCCGAGCACTCCCAGGGACAGCGCGGCTAACACCCCTGCGTCCCGAGCCGTGAACCTGACGGCTCGCCTCTCTTGCCACCACCACAGCGGCACCAGAATCAACAGCGCCCCCGCTCCACGCAGAACGGAGACTTCGATCGGAGAAAAGTAGCGCAGCGCGAACTTTTGGAGCACGATGGAGCCACCCCACACCATTGCCGCAGTTGTCAGCGCGAAATAGGCAGCCGGCAAAGCAAGTTGGCTCGAACGCTGATCTGAGACGGTGGAGATTGGTGAGGCCACCGTGCGTGAGACGGCTATGAGGAATAGTGCGCGGGTCGACGGCCGGCCAGGAGGTCATTGTAGGAATTGATCTTCTTGTCGCGCGCTTCGGTGGGATCGATGTCTACGACTCCAAGCTCCACCTGGCATCTCCTCGCCCGCTTGAGGATCTTCCCCGTGGGACTGACGATCTCGCTCGTGCCGATGAAGCTGAGCTTCTCCTTCCCGCCCCGTTCCTCTGATCCAATCCGATTGCAAGTGACGGCGAACACTCGGTTTTCCAGGCAACGGGTGATCATCGCGTCCGGGCAGTGCGGTAGCACAAGGTTTGACGGATGCGCGACAATGTCGGCGCCCTTGAGCGCCAACGTCCGCACAGACTCCGGATAGAACCAGTCAAAGCAGACCATCAGGCCGATGCGCGCCGAACCGATGTCGTACACGGGGAAGCCCTTGTCGCCGGGTGTAAACCAAAGATTCTCTTCGGCATAGAGATGGATCTTCCGATACACGCCGAGCACGCCGGATGGGCCGACCAGGATCGCGGAGTTGTAGATCCGGCCCTGTGCACGCTCCGCAAGGCCGGCCACGATATGCATCCGATAGGTTGCGGCGAGATTCAAGAGACGCTCTGTCGTAGGCCCGGCCGGGATGTCTTCCGCCAGGGACGCGGCCTCCTGTTCAGAGATGAACTGATAGCCGGTGGTGAATAACTCCGGCAAGACCAGCAGATCACACTCCGCCCGCCGGACGTGATCAGCGACAAAATCCAGGTTCCGTTTGGTCTCCCCGAAGGTTGGATTAAATTGAAGGTAGCCGACTCTCATCTAGTGTTCATCCCGTTGTCCCGTACCTCTTATCCAGACCTTCTCCGGTCCCCACACACCGGAGCGAGGGAAGTTGCTGATTCCCGAGATATATCCGAAAAAAAACGGGCAGGAACATCGCCTCCCTGCCCGTTCCGCTATCACGCCACAAGAGGCTCGGTTACTTGACCTCTGACAAATGCATCAATGCCTCCTCGGCGTGTTTGGTCCCGCCCGCGAGCATCCCCTTTTTTGCCCGAGGCAACTGCGCCTTCCAGATGCTTGATGCCTTCATCCACATGGGCATTCTTGTCGGCCTTCTTAGCTGCCTTCAAGGCTGCTTCCGCGTGTTTGGTCAGCACATCGGCATGTCCTTGCTTACCGTGATCGATCGCTTCCTTCGTGTGCTCGACCGCCTCGGCGGCTGGCGATTTTGCAGCCCACGTCAGCCCGTTTGTCACGAACGATAACGCGCCGATGATTAATGCCATACTTGCCAGCTTGCGCATGAGTTCTCCTCCTGGTTTCGCAATATTGGCGCTTTTACACGCCGACTTTACGGTTAACATAGGGTTTCCAAGGTGTCAAGATGCGTCGCCGATATCTCACTTCGTCTATCCTATTTCAACTGCACCCGCTTTTGAAGATCATAGAGCTCAATGATGTCGTGGACCGTATTGGCATCCTCCGCGCGTTTGTCCTCTCTGAGAAATCCCTGAACGCGTGGGAATCGTAACGCATACCCGATGCCCTGCGCATCCGCGCCACATGTGTGCAACGGGCTGCGGGTGATTTCATCCGCGGCGACGGTAATGACCAAGGACGGCTGCACCCAGACGTCGGGAATCATCTTTGAATCCACACGGGCGGGTCGATGTTCGACGGCGATGGGATCGAGTCGCTCCCGCAACTGGACCCATTCTTCATCCGAGAAACCCGTGCCGACCTTGGAGATGGTCTTGAAGACGTCTGCCCCGGCGTCATAGACCGCGGCGAGGACCGTGCCTATCCCGAATCGCGCCCGCTTGCCGCCGCCGCGGAAGTACCCCACGATGCAGAGATCCACGGTATCCGATAGCTCGCCCTTATAGCTGCGTTTAAGTTTGATCCAGTTAAAATTTCGGGATCCCGCCGTGTAGGGCGAATCCAGCCGTTTCGCCACAATTCCTTCAAGCCCTCGCGCGATCGCTCCTTCGAAGATGATGCGCA
Organism: Nitrospirota bacterium; assembly: GCA_963788195.1. Classification (GTDB taxonomy): domain Bacteria; phylum Nitrospirota; class Nitrospiria; order Nitrospirales; family NS-4; genus NS-11. The sequence continues at coordinate 337,872 of CAWBGA010000001.1, read as the reverse complement.
TTCGCTTGGGATCCTCCACCTCCTCCGCCTCAGCCGGTTCGATGATTGATCCTTCGGAGATGCGCGCGATTAATTCTTTGCGCCGCTCCCAATAGGGTCGCGGAGTGTAATCCTCGCCATCCACGTACAGCAGGTCGAAGCCGAACAGCTTCAGCGGAAACTCCTTGGCGTGATCGGCAATGCCATGTTTGCGTTTCCGCTGAATCGTCGTTTGAAAGGACAACAGCTCACCGGTGCCTTCGTCGAACGCAAGCGCTTCCCCTTCGAAAATCGCATTCTTGGCCCGGATCTGACGTCTGACGGCGTCGGCGATGTCCGGAAACATAGCGGTGGTGCGCTCCAGGTTTCGGGAGAAGATCTCGACGGCTTCACCGTCTTTATGGATCTGGCAACGAAAACCGTCCAATTTCGGCTCCACGGCGCATCGCCCGATCTTCTGGATGATGTCTTCCGGTTGCGCCACCCGCTCGCACAACGCCATGCGGATGGGGTATCCGACCTGCACGCGAATGGCGGTGATTGCATCGCGCCCGCGTTCGCTCACGACCTCACCGACGCGGCCGAGATCCGAGCAGAGGTTGTATGCGCGCTCCAAGTCTGCTTTCAGCTTCCGGTCGCCGAGCTTCGCGAGAGCCAACGCCTCCAGCACGGTCGCATCCCCGACTCCCAAACGCAGGCGGCCGACGACGAACCGCGCAATGTACTTGGCCTCCTTGGGAGAAGCTGCCGCCAAAAGTTCGGCAAGGTTGGAGCGTTTCTTCTCAACCGACCCCTCTCCGCTCGTCCGCGCGATTCGCAGGAGCTCTTCATAGACCTGCGGGACAGTCAAGCCTTTACCCACGTGGTCCTTCAGGAGACTCTCGGCCGTGGTTCCGAGATCTCCGCTGAGTTTGTAATGCGCCAGCATCTCTTCCGGAGAACGCCCTGTGGCTTCCACGAGAGCCCGCATCAGCAGCTTATCGGACATTCCCATTTCGAGTCCCTGAAACGCCGCCAACAGGCGACCCTGGCTCATGTAGATGATGGGCGCGATGTCCTCGGGGCCGGCGTTTCGAAAGAGTTCTGCGAGGATTTCGAACATCTCGAGCCGTTTTGCAGTGCCCTCAAGATGCTCGAAGACCTCAGCGAGATGGCGGAATTGCATCGAGGCTCTGGATTAGTGCGTGGCGGTGGACTTCGGCGGGGTGGAATCCAGTTTCGGGCGCGCCTGTTCCTTGAGATTCACCACGGGCAGGAGAAAATCATTGCCCCATTCCCACCAGGAACCCGGATAGTTCTTCACGCGGTCATAGCCGGCGAGCTTCAGGATAAAATACAGCCAGGCCGATCGAACCCCTCCCGTGCAGTAGCAGATCACCTCTTTTTCCGGGGAGAGTCCTTCCTTCTCCAGAATGGCATGAATCTGTCCGACCGGCTTCACGGTCCCATCAGGGTTGAAGAACTGATTCCAGGGCACGTTTACCGCCGACGGGATATGGCCGCCACGCGAGATGCCTTGTTGGACGGAACCGTTATATTCCTCAGGTGTGCGAGCGTCCGCCAGAACCGTTTCCGGATGAGGCGCCCCGACTATCGCGCGCAATTCGGCCTTCACCGTCATTAACAACGGGTTCACCTGAGCCTTGAAGACCGTGGAGCGTGGCTTTGCGGGGCCGCACTCAAAGCGTCGCATTTCCGCCGACCATTTTATCCAGCCACCGTCAAGCACCCGCACATTCGGATGCCCGAGATAGGTCAGCATCCAGTACATCCGTCCTTCGTCTCCCCAATTATCAAAGGGATTCGAATACACGATGACCTGTCGCTCCCGGCTGATACCAAGCGCTCCTAACTTCTTTTCAAGCCGGCCTAGGTCCGGGTCCAATAACCCTTTGATCCCCGAAGCTGGATCGCTGAAGTCGTGCCAGGTGGCGGCGACCGCCCCCGAAATATGGCCGCTCTCGAGAAAAGCCATCTTGGATCGGACATCCACGACGACGACATCGTCGCGATCGAGAATGCCGTCCAATTCGTCCGTCGTAATTAACATCGGCTGCATGATGATCTCTCCTAAACAGTGTCGGTCCTTATCCCTTCTTGACGCATGACGTCGCTGCCGGCTTGGAGGCTCCCAGGGGAATGACCTCTGCGGACAATGGTTCCGAAAGCGGCAGGGTTCGTTCGTAGATCGTATACCAGTACGGATGGTCCCCTTGCAGGCCATACTTGGTCTTCAATGTGTGGTACGCGCGCTCAGTCACGATATGATAGCGCACCTCCGCCTGTAATTGCAGGCCCTCTAGCGCATCGGGCAGGCCATAACGAAAGCGATAGTCTCGGCTGGCCAGGGGTGGCAGCCGATTATCATAAAGCTCCAAAATGACCGGTTGCCACATGATCCAGCGACCCATCGTATTCCGTTGCTGCTTCAAAAGACGGCCATTTTTATCCAAGATCCGAAACTCAACCGTGAAGTAGCGGTCGGGGTCCCCCGTGGGAAGCTTGTGACCGGCGCCGGCATTGATCAGCGTGAGCGTAAACGTCGCGTCTTTGCCCGCCCGAATGCCGGGCTGGATTCGACCGTCAACTGCACGGCCAAGGCGCTCTTGATCTGCTCCGGATCGTGCCCGCCACGCCACAAGTGTCGCCGGCCCTGGCGAATCGGTCCGCCATCGGCCATCGGCCGTTCTACCTCCGGCATGTGACAACTTTGGCAGATCATCCCCCGCTGCTGTGTAAAGTATGTGTCCTCGTACTCAGGAAAGGTGCCGCACGGGCCGACGTTATAGAACTGAAACGGGCCTTTCGGCACTTGATGGCACCGGTAGCATACCTCCGTCGTCCGGAACTTGGGGTCGAATTGGGTAGGATGCGGCGCCACCGAGTCATCGAAAGGGCCGTAGATCACGCCGTCTCGGACATGGCAGGCGGCGCAGGTGATCCCTTCCTGTTGGAAGTCGGCATCGAAGTCCGGGTTCGGCACCTTCACTGCCTTCTCCACCCGATTGCGGGGAATCTCGCGGATCAGTTCGGGCTGCTGGTTTTCCAAGGGAGTATGGCAGTTCAGACAGATCCAGACTTCACCGTCCTTCTTCCAATAGGCTCGAAAGAATGGGTCTTGGTATGCCTTCGCATGATACGAGCTCTTCCATTCTTCATAGATCTCCCGATGACAGGCGCCACAGTCTTCGGCCTTAAGACTTGGAATTCCGGCAGGAACCTTTTGAAAAGGAATCGCATGCGCAAAGTCTTCCCGCAATCCGAAGATCACTTTGGGTCGAAGCTCGTTGTAAAAAATATAGACAACCCCCGCGATCAGAAGAACAACGCCGAGCGCCGTCCATTCCAAGGCGCGAGAGACCTTCCAGCGCCCGCCCGTCGAGCGGCTCACTGCTCATGCCTTGCCCATGACACGCAGGTGGCCTTCGACGGAGGCTCCAAGCGCATTCAGATTGTAGCCACCTTCCAGACACGAAAGCAGGCGGCCTTGGCAGAATTCGCCCGCAATCTCTGTCACCACACGTGTCAGTGCCGCATAGCCATCGGTCAGTCACATTCATGCCGGCCAGGGGGTCGTCCCGATGCGCGTCGAATCCCGCCGACACGATCACGACGTCGGGACGGTAGGCTTTCAGTGCTGGGCGAAGAACGGAGTTGAAGATCTCCAGATATTCGATATCACCCATTCCCGCCGGAAGCGGAACATTCTTGGTGTAGCCCGTCCCTCGTCCGCTGCCCGTTTCATCCGCCTTGCCGGTGCCAGGATAAAAGGGATATTGGTGTGTACTGAAGAAAAACACCGACGGATCTTCGTAGAAGGTGTGCTGGGTGCCGTTGCCATGATGCACATCCCAATCAACAATGGCCACCCGCTCCAAACCGTGCCGCTGTTGCAGATACCGGGCGGTGATCGCGACGTTATTGAAGAGACAAAACCCCATCGCATGTTTGGATTCCGCATGATGACCAGGGGGACGGACGGCACAAAAGGCATTCTGGACCCTGCCTTCCATGATGGCGTCGGCGGCGGTCAGGGCGCCCGCCACCGCCACACACGCGGCGTTCAATGAGCCGGAGGAGATCGATGTATCCGCATCAAGATCCACCCGGCCCCCTGCGGGTGACAATTTCTGGAGCTCCTTGAGATAGGCGGGCGCATGCACCTTTGTGATCCAGCTTGCGACCCACTCTTTGTCGGGAGAGTCCGGCTCAAGCCGGACCAACTGAGGCATAGTCCCAGAGCTTCCAGCCTTGCCAGAATTGCCCGCAGGCGATCGGGCGACTCCGGATGGTAGGTTCCCATATCGTGATTAAGATAATCAGGATGATAGACGAAGCCCGTGTGCCCCATGAGTAAAATCTAGCACACGGTGTTTCACGTAGACAAGGCAGCTAACGGATGATAAAGTCGTTCCTCGTTCGTGGTGAGCCCTTCGATATGCCAACCGTTCTTCATGAGGCTCTTCGAAAGGGACGATCGGCATATCGAAGGGCTCAGGACGCAACGGCCGGCATATCGAGTGAACGGTCATGGCAAATCCCCGCATTGAGGCCCTCAAAAAACTGCTTAAGATCGATCCGAATGATGACGTGGCGTATTTCGGGTTAGGAAAGTCGCTGATGGAAGAAGGCCAGTATGCGGAAGCGGCCGAATATCTCGAGAAATGCGTGACGGTCAAACCATCCTACTCGGCGGCGTACCTGGCGCTGGTTGAATCGTTGGTGAAGATCGGCCAGTGGATCGCGCGAAGGAGTTCCTTGAGCAAGGCCACGCCGTGTCCCTGAAGAACGGCGACATGCAGGTCACGAAGAAGCTGGAGGCGATCCGGCAGACGCTGATCTAATGGCGCTTTACTCGCCTTCCGCAAGCGACTTGATAGACCTTGCGGTCCTCCAGCCGCACCGCCGTCAGAGACCCGCCCCAGACGCAACCGCTATCCAGGGCAAGCAAATTGTCCGCCACACGAAGCCCTAAGGCCGCCCAGTGGCCGCTGACAATCACAGCTTCACTGCTTCTTCCTGTTCGGCAGTGCGAACCATGGCGAAAAACCCTCGAGGGGCGGTCTCGGGCGGGCCGGTTTGTTTTAAGTCCATCTGCCCTTCGGGGGTACAGAAGCGCAGACGGGTAAGCGCATTGATAATCACCCTGTAACGTCACCATGCCGGTCAAATCGGGGGACCATTGGGCCGGACTAGAGCCGTACATCTGTTGAAGCAGGGTCTTATAGTCGGGAGACCGGAAGACGCCGCTCGACCTCTCTGCGCCAGCGTCTGCTGCCTCCGTCCACTGTCCATTGCAGGCAATAGGCCGGCGTGAACAAGAACGAATCTTCTTCGCGATAGAGGAAGCGGCTGGTGCCGAAGCCAATTGAGCAGCTCCTCTCGATCCGGCGCTGCAAGCACATCTTGGAATGTATCGTCCTTTGCGAACGGGCCGGAGCCCTTCGGCGGCTGCGAGAAGATGCAGATCGTGATTGCCTAGCACGACGATCGCGGAGAGGCCGAGCGCTTTGACCCATCGCAGCACGGCAAGCGAGTCCGGCCCCCGGTTCACCAAGTCGCCGACAAACCACAGTGTATCCTTTGTCGGGTCGAACCGAATCTGGCCTATGAGATTCTCGAGGGCTGAGAAACAACCTTGGATATCGCCGATTGCGTAAATCGCCACAATTCAGGCCTCAATAGCAGCTCGACCCTTTTAAGGTTTCAATACAAAACTCGCGCAGTGACGAGGGCGGATCAGTGAAGTCCACTTTCACCTCTCTCTGGTTCGGCCCTCACGGACCGCGAAAAAGGTAAGCACATTCGGCGTTCCATGATGCTTTCCGGCGTATTCCTCAAGAGCGGTGCGAATAAGTGCCGACAGACTGGTCTTTTGCCGATGCGCCAGCTCGCGCAGGATCTTCAGGACAGCTTCGTCACCGAATATGGTCGTTCTTTTCATGACATACATCCAATGTATGTACGTATGCTAACGTGGGATTACTACAATGTCCCGATCTGAAGGGAGATAGAAAGCTTACTTTGCTGACCCCGCTTTGATGATCTTCGCTACTTCGGCCACGCGTTTTCCCATCGCTCGAGCCGCACTGAGCTCTTTTTCATCCAGGCCCGGCGAATCTCCTTCCGTCGTGGCGCTGGCGCCAAAAGCGCCGCCCCCGCTCACGACGATCATCTGATTGCCGAGCATGGCCGCGAGAATGGTCAGCATGGTCAGCTCCTTGCCGCTCGAAACCTGCCCGCCCGTGGCAAACGCCGCCCCGACCTTGTTTCGCATCTTGAATTCGGGAAAGACGCCGAACTTCAATTGCCAGTTATCGAAGAAGGTCTTGACCTCCCCGGCCATATTTGCCCAGTAGACCGGCGAGCCGACGATGAGCGCATCCGATGAGAAGAGGTCGGGGCCCGTGACGTCTCCCACCCGCTTTAACACAACCCGCGTTCCGGAGACTGACTTTGCGCCTTGAACCACTTCCTCGGCCATCTTCTCGGTATGCCCTGACACTGAGTAATAGGCTATCAGTACAGTCACCCGAGGCCCCTGCTCCTGGGCGGCGCAGAATCCCCCCGGGAGCAATAGGACTGTCAGGAGTACAAGGCAGGGGACATAAACCCTGGGCTGATCAATCACCCTAGAATCCTTGGCAGGCCTCCCATCAATACCGGCGGACGTCTTCATCAAGCTGCTCCTCAACCGAGACGTGAGTGAGCCCTCCGCGGTACTCGCATTTATGGCAGCGGACGCGCCATTCCTCGATCCATTTTTCCTGCACATAGGTCTGACGGCACTGGGGGCATACGAAGGTGCCCCGCACGAAATGCACCATACGCTTTTCTTTCATACTCGCCTCACAGTTTTGTCATTCATATCCGTTGTGGAATTACGGTCACGGTTTGCAGAGAACACACTTCTTTTTAAACTTCGCCAAGCTCAGCTCGAGCGCTTCATATGCTCGTTCTTTATCCGTGATTTCCTGCCATGTGCCGGTCCACAGATCATGATACTGGATATTCTCCGGAACTTCCGGGCACCGATCCCGATGCAGGGTCGCCCGTTCGATCGACTGGGCAGTGTGTAACACGTATGCCACGATCCACTCCTTAATCGACTCTGACCCCATTTTCCGGCTTGGCCGCGACCGGCTCACGCGTCTTCATACTCTTGAGCTCCTCGTCCAGAAGCACCCGCCTCAAAACCTTGCCGACGAGCGTCTTGGGAAGCTCTGTCCGGAACTCGATCTGCTTGGGCACTTTGAATTTCGCCAGTCGCTCACGGCAATGTTCCAGCAATTCAGCGGCTGTCGCGTTCTGTCCCTCTTTTAAAACCACAAACGCTTTGATCTTCTCACCCCGTAACTCTTGGGGTATTCCGATGACACAGGCGTCCTTCACCTTCGGGTGCTGACAGAGACACTCGTCCACTTCTCGCGGGTAGACATTCATGCCTCCGGATTTGATCATGTCCTTTTTTCGATCCTGAATATAAAAGAACCCGTCCTTATCGACTGAAGCCATGTCGCCCGTGCACAGCCACCCATCCTGAAAGGCCGCGGCGTTTTCCTCATCCTTTTTCCAATATCCACGCATGACTTGCGGCCCCTTGATTTGCATCTCTCCAGTAGCCCCCACTTCACTCACCGGTCCACCGGTCTCAAGATCCATCAATCTCACGTCGGTATCCGGGACCGGCACGCCGATACTTCGGGGGCGACGCTCTCCGATCATGGGGTTACAATGGGTCACCGGCGAGGCCTCAGTCAAGCCATAGCCCTCAACAAGGCGCGATCCTGTCAGCGTTTCAAATCGGTTTTGCACTTCGGAGAACAGGGGTCCAGCCCCGCTGATGCAATAGCGCACCGAGCGCAGATTGTACTCCCCGACCTTGGGATGGTTATTGAGGGCCATGTACATTGCCGGGATGCCGGGGAAGGCAGTGATATGGTGCTTCACGATGGCGTTGAGAACTTCATCAGCCTGAAATTTGGGCAATAGGACAATCTTGGCGGCCAGCAGGATCGCCAGATTTTGGCATGTGCTCATCCCGTAAACATGGAAGAACGGCAGGACGCCCAGAAAAACTTCCTGACCGTCTTGCAGTCCATTCAACCAGTAGCGGCACTGCACAGTGTTCGCCACAAGATTGCGATGCGTGAGCATTGCGCCTTTGGGCACGCCGGTCGTTCCTCCCGTATACTGCAGGAGCGCCAAATCGTGCGGGCCCACCGCAGGGGCTCGAAACTCACGCGGCGCGGCTCGTATCAGCACCCCAAAATCATAAACGGGCGGCGCGCGTTTGACCACCACCCACTGGCGCTCGCGACGGGCTTTCAAGGGATAAAGCAGCCGCTTCAGCCAGGGCAAATAGTCGCGGACATTGGTAAGGATGACCCGCTTGAGCGGCGTCTCGGGCATTATTTCTTGGATTCGCGGATAAAACTGATCGAGCGTGACAATTGTCTCGGCCCCCGAGTCATTTATCTGATGACTGATCTCCCGAGCGACATACAGGGGGTTCGTCTGGACTACACACGCCCCCATTTTGAGCGTCCCGAAATAAGCGATCAGTGTTTGAGGCACATTCGGAAGCATCACGGCGACACGATCGCCCTTTTGAACTCCTAGCTCAGTTAACGCACTCGCAAACCGTCCAGTGAGGTCCTCTAATTCCTGGTAGGTCAGAGAGCGGCCATAGAATTCGAGCGCCGGACGTTCGGGAAATCGACGAGCCGAATCGGTCAGCGTCTGATGGAGCGGGATTTCCGGGTATGACAGGGTGGCAGGAACCCCCGCCCCGTAATGTTTGAGCCAGGGTCGTTCCATAGTACTCGACGAGAGCTCCTAGGTGGCGCGCCTCGGAAACCGTAACGCAGCCCCTATAAGCTTGTCAAGAAAGGGGAAATTGACACGCTCCGGGACGTTGCCTATGATACAACACCCATGCCGGGGCGCATTATCTTATGTGTTATTGGACTCTTCGCCTCCGTCCTTCACGCTGAAATTGAGGCTCGCCCGCAGGTGTCGGCAAGCAGCATTGCCACCTTCATCACCGTAGCCTATCCCAACGGCACCCGGATTCGTGCAGAGCTGGCCGATACGAATGAAAAACGCGCGCGTGGGCTGATGTTTCGCGACCAGTTGGCCAGTGACCGCGGGATGCTGTTCGTGTTCAGCGAGCCAGGGCAATGGGTCTTTTGGATGAAGAATACCAAGATTCCACTGGATATACTTTGGATGGATTCCAATAAGAAAGTTGTTGATCTTGTCGAAAATATTCCGGGCTGTCTAGGAGACCCTTGCCTGCAATACCAACCGGCGTACGACGCCTCGTACGCCTTGGAGGTCCCTGCCGGGTCGATCAAACGCCTCAAGCTTGCCAAAGGTATGCAGCTTAGCTTTGATGTATCAGCGCGAGCGGAAAAATAAATCTTTCAGAAGGATCTCAGGAGAGGCCAAAGAATTTTCGGATGCGGTCTCCCAGAGAGCGCACTCGGTCCTCCTGCTTGGTCTCGCCCCGCCGGGCTGTCTGCTCCTGATGCGCGACGAGCTCCGTCTGTCGTTTCACCAGCACGGCACTCATCCGCTCCACCAACAGTGGGTTGGTATTAAACAGGCGGGACATATTTTCCTTGTTCAGCACCAGCACCTCAAGACGCGTTTGCGCCACGACAGTGGCCGAACGCGCCTCTCCCGTGAGCAACGCCATCTCGCCGAAAAATTGCAGAGGATGCAATGTGGCAAGGACCGACTGTGGCCCCTCCCCCACTCGGACTTCGGCATGGCCATCGAGGATAAAGAACAACTCCGATCCTTGATCTCCTTGATGAACTACCACCTCACCCGGCATATAGACCCGAATCGTTGTCTCCTCGGCAAGACCCTGAAGCTCCTCGGGACTGAGGACCGATAAAAAGTCCACGCGGCGCAGGGCCTCCTGGATCTGCCCCCGCTCTTTGGACACCGCCGCCGAGGCTTCCTCGGATTTCACGATCCGGACCATGCGATGCGGGAATGGGATCTCAATGCTATGCCGTTTGAACGCGTTCCAGATATAGCTCAAGACCTGGCCGTCGATATCGGGAGCCTTGGCATAATCGTTGATCCAGTATTTCATGCGGTATTCGACACTGGAATCCTTAAAGGCCGCAGTGAATGCGCGCGGTGGCGGCTCGCTCAGCACCCCGGGAACCGCTTTGACAGCATCGATAAGAACCCGCTGTACCTCACCCGGGGAGACATCGTACGCAGCACCGACAACGACCGAACGGGCATGCGCAGTGGTCGGCCGGTTATAGTTTAAAATGTCCTGTTGAAGCACGATATTATTAGGAATCATCACCAAGTCATCTTCTCGGGTCAGGATGGTTAAATGCCCCAGGTCCACATCCGTGACCCTTCCTTCGCGGCCCGCAACCATCACCCAGTCCCCTGCCCGTACCAACTTGCCTAAGGTGATCCCGGCGAAGAACCGTTTGATGGTGTCCTGAAGAGCAAAACCGACGACGGCGGTGAGCGCCGTGGGGATGGCCACAAGCGCAATCACGTTGATCCCCATGACGGTGCGCAGGAAAACCAGTCCTGCGAGAGCCAGGGCGGTTATCATGAACAGCAACCTCAACAGCTCAGGGATATAGAAGTCCTTCTTGGCGATGAGGAAATCTTCCACGAGGACCAGATCTATCGCCTTGATGAAGAAAAACGTGGTGGCGATGTACGCGCTGAACTTCAGCCAGAGAGCGACACTCTTCCAGAGATCGATCGCTTGAAGAAACGGCAGGTCACTCTCATCGAGTATGAGAAGGATGTACAGGACCAGGGTCCCGATAAAGAGGGCAAAGAAACTCCAGGGAACGCGCTTGGCACGCTTGTGCGCAATGAAGAAATAAACGCCGAAGAGCACGGCCGCCAGCATCGTGGTCGCACCGAGTTCCAGGAACAACCTGTGCAGCAGTTTGAGCTCGTCGTCAAGCATGCGAAAAACTCCTGTCTGGCGCCCGCACAAGGAAAACATACCGCGAGGTGCGGGTCAAGAGTAACCCGCAGAGGACATTGCCGGGCATGGGGAGACTATGCTTGAATCCACCCAATGCGACGCCGTGACTTTCTTTTGGGCCTGGGCGCCCTGCTCGCCACACAAATAAGACCCCATCGTAACCGGTTTCCTGCCGCCTTGGCCGAGAACTTCGCTTCACCGCGTGACGGTTCAGTGCTCCTTGCAGCGGCCGGTGATACTGTCCTGGGGTACAACTTGGAAGCGCACTACGATGCACAGCTACAGTCAGGAGTGAATCGAGAGCAGTTACTCCAGCTCTATTTTTCCGGAGTAGCAGACCTGCTGGGCCGCGCCGACCTGGCTCTGGTCAATCTGGAATGCCCGCTGACCGATCGAGGCGTCTTGATTCCTAAGAATTTTAATTTTCGTGCAAGACCCGAGCTTGTTGAGATTCTGAAAGCCGGTTCCGTTGACGTCGTCACCCTCGCCAATAACCATACAATGGACTATGGTGCGATAGGAATGGAAGACACCATGGACACTCTTACAGACGCCGATATCGCACACTTCGGCGCCGGGATGACGCTCCCTGAGGCTCGCATGCCCGCCATTGTGGAACGCCGCGGCCTGAAAATCGGCTTTCTGGGGTATTACTTTCAGACTGCCGCCGATATATTGGAGCCCCGCGAACTCTTCGCCACCGAGACCAGCCCTGGCGTGGCCGGGTGCTACGTAGACATTCGCTGCATCCTGAAGCAGATCACAGAGGATGTGCCCCTGCTCCTACCCCGCGTGGATGCGGTGATACCCTACTTCCACTGGGGTAAAGAGGGCTCGACTAACGTGCAACCGTATCAGGTCACCCTCGCGCACCTGTGTATCGACCTCGGGTGTAAGGCTGTCCTAGGCGCACATCCTCATCGCCTTCAGGGAATAGAAGTCTATCGGGGAGCGCCGATCTTCTACTCTCTCGGGAACTTTGTCTACGGCGGCAGGAAAGATCCGCAGGACAAGCTCTCGGGTGTCGCGCTACTCCAGATCGGAAGCGATCAGCCCGTCACCGCCGAGATCGTACCGATTCAGACGACCCGCTGGCCCGAGGCGCCCTTCCAACCTTTTATACTAATGGGGGCAGAACGGGAAGAGGCCTTGGGCCGGATTGCGGCCCTGTCAGCCGCCTTCCCGGCCACGCTTCGTATGCTGGACGCTATCGTGAAAAAGGCGCTCCGGCATGATCCTTATCATCATGGGGGTTGCCGGTTCCGGCAAAACAACCGTAGCACGGCTGCTGGCCGAAGAGCTGTCCTGGACTTTTCGCGATTCCGATGAATTCCATCCACCCGCGAACATTGAAAAGATGAGCCGTGGGATCCCGCTGGACGACGCGGACCGGACACCCTGGCTTGCAGCCATGCGCGCTGCCATTGAGGCCTGGCTGCGGGAAAACACGAACGCGGTACTGACCTGCTCGTGCCTAAAAACCGACTACCGAAAAACTGTGCTGGTAGATCCGGCGCGCATGCACATGGTCTATCTGAAGGGCAGTTTTGAATTGATTGAAGCGCGCCTGCGCCAAAGAGCCAATCACTTCATGAAGGTGAATTTGCTCAAAAGTCAGTTTTCGATTCTCGAGGAACCTCATGACGCAATTGTCGTCGATGTGTCCGATCCGCCCGAGGTAATCGTGCAGAACATCAGAAAGGCGCTCGGGATCTGATGTCATTCACCGCATTGTCATTCTGACCACCACCCGTTGTCATTCTGAGCGAAGCGAAGAATCTAGACCCTTCACTTCGTTCAGGGTGACAACTGGCGACAATCTAACCGGCCCATTTAATGGTGCAACCAATCGCATGGGTTTCGGCCTCAGCAGGCGCGCCTCCTTCTATCAAGGCATCCAACGCCTCGCGAAGGTAGTGCCTTTTCACCGCGGCCGGGTTCTGCCAGTTGTCATCGATCTTTCCCGTATAGCGCAGTTTCCGGCCATGATCAAACACAAACAACTGCGGCGTGTGCGTTGCTCCATAGGCCTTGGCCACCACCTGGTTGGCGTCACGCAGATACGGAAAATTGAAGGCCTTGGCGGTCGCTCGCTCTACCATGGCGTTGAAGCTGTCCTGGGGATAGTTCACGTCGTCGTTTGAATTAATCGCGATCAGCTGAACGCCGCGAGGCCGATAATCCCTCTGGATGGAGATCATTCGATCCTCGTAGGCCTGCACATACGGACAATGATTGCAGCTGAAAATCACGACCAGAAGAGGCGTGCCGACAAATTCTTCGAGGCCGTATGTGCGTCCGTCGACGCCAGGTAGTTCAAAGCGCGGCGCCTGATCCCCGATTTGCAATGCACTCATAGCGCCTTCCTTTCTGGCACACATCCGGTAATTCCAATAACTAGACGGCAAGATTATAACGCAGCGGAACCCCAAGAGCAGACGAATAGATACGATTCTTTCTAGATTATTTGTCTCATCCACCTGCATGCCGGTCGTCGGCACGTCGGATGAAAATGCGAAAGAAGCTATTGCCTAGGTCTCGTTAGGCTACGTCGCCGTTCAGCTATCGATCTTTACTTCTCGATCGTGAATTCATCGTCCTTCCACCACCGCCAGCCGCCGTCCAATTCCATCACAGGATAGCCTTTGCCGGCGAATTCGACCGCGGCCGTGGCGGCGAGATGACAAACCAACGAATAGCAGTACACCACATTGACTTTATCTTTGCGGAGGCCTTTGAGGGTGTGCCACTGATCCTTGGGCAGATTGATCGCGCCTGGAATATGGCCTTCGGCATAATCTTCGGCGGCTCGCACATCCACGACATTGACCTCGTTGTTCTTCATCATTCGTTCGAGTTCCACGGGCCCGGTCGTGAACGCTAATTTATTCTCGAAATATTCTTTCGCCTTCGCCGGATTATTGATTGCAAGTTGTGTCGCCATGTCATTCCTCCATTCGGTCGCTGTTCAATCTTTATGGGACGAGTGCCGATCGCACCTGTCTCCACAAAATCCCACGCGGTACTCTCCAATACACTGTATTCCTTTATGCTGACGATCTGTAGCTGTACGGAATGGGGAGTGACGAGACCCGGAAGGGTCTCATTAGAAGTTGCCCAGTTGCCCTTCATAGAGAAAGGCGCGGGTCTCACGCAAAATGGTGTCAGGATCGCGTATGATCCTGGCGACGCCACCTTCAATGGCGGAACGCGCGACGGCCGCGGCCACATTGGGAGGTACGCGGAAATCAAATGCCTCCGGGATAATATAATCCGGCCTGAGATCGTGCCGAGGGATGACATCCGCAAGCGCCACCGCTGCCGCAAGTTCCATGTCTGTCGTGATCGTCGTGGCGCGCACGTCGAGTGCTCCGCGGAACACGCCAGGAAACACCAGGCTATTGTTCACCTGGTTCGCAAAATCGGAACGGCCCGTCGCGACAATCCGGGCCCCAGCCGCGAAGGCATCCATCGGCATGATCTCCGGCACGGGATTGGCAAGGGCAAAGATGATGGGCCCGGCGGCCATTGTCTGCAGCATCTCGGGCTTGAGTACCCCGCCGACCGAGACGCCGATGAAGGTATCGGCGCCCCGAACGGCTTTGGCGAGATCACCGCTAAGCCGCCCCAAGTTTGTCTGTCGAGCAAGGGCCGAAAGAGTCGGGTTCATTCCTACTGGGCGGCCGTCGTAAACGATTCCATACACGTCCACGAGCAGCAGGTCCTTAACGCCGCGCTTCAGCAACAACTGTGCGATGGCCGATCCCGCGGCGCCTGCGCCGCACACAACAATCTTCGCCTCCTCGAGCCTGCGATTGAGTAGCCGCATGGCATTGATAAGGCCCGCGAGGACGACCACCGCCGTGCCGTGCTGATCGTCGTGAAACACCGGAATATCCAACTCCGTCCGCAGACGTGCCTCTATCTCGAAACAGTGCGGCGAGGCGATGTCTTCCAGGTTGATGCCTCCAAAGGTCGGGGAGATATGTTTGATGACCGCGACAATTTCATCCGGATCCTGCGTCCCCAAGCATATTGGGAATGCCTCAATGCCGGCATAAAAATTAAACAGGACCGCCTTTCCTTCCATCACGGGCAACGCTGCCCGTGGACCGAGATCGCCGAGTCCGAGCACCGCAGACCCGTCCGTAACCACGGCCACAAGGTTGCCCTTGGCGGTATAATCGTAGACCTTCATCGGGTCGCGAGCGATCTCTTCCACGGGACCCGCGAGACCCGGCGAGACATAAAATCCCTTCAGTACCGTCACGTCCCTGATGGGAATCTTCGGCTTGATCTGCAGGATGCCGCGGTATCTCGCGTGAAGATCCAGTGATTGCTCGCCCAGCGTCGCACCTGGCCCTGTAGTTTCAGGCGGCAGCGGCCAGCGGCCCTCGTACACATAGTGAAGCGTCCTGTCGCGGATAAGCTCGGGACTCACCACCTTTCGGGCCTGGCCCGTCTCGATCGCGGCCAGCGCGACCGCTTCCGCGATCGCCGGCGCCACACGGAAATCCATCAGCTCAGGGAGAATCTGATCACGATGCAGATGATCAGAAGCAATCGCGCCGGCGAGAGCCTGTGCAGCAGCAATCTTCATCTCATCGTTCATCCGGTGCGCAGCAACGTCGAGCAACCCGCGAAAGACACCCGGAACCACCATCGCAGTATTCACCCCGTTGGGCAGGTCCGCTCGGCCGCTCGCTGCGATTGCGGCCCCACAACGCTTGGCCACCTCGGGGCGGATCTCGGGCTCAGGCAAAGCGAGCGCAAGAACAATGGGATCCCTGGCCATGGTGGCGATCGCCTCACCCTTCAAGACCCCGCCCTCTGAAAATCCAACGAAGACATCCGCGCCGGCGAGTACCGCCTCCAGCGAACCCTGCTGCTGGTCCGGGTTCGTCGACAATGCCATTTCCGACTTCACCCAGTTCATCCGCGTGGGCCGATACTTGTAGATCGCGCCGGCCCGGTCGCATAGGATAATATTCTTTACCCCGTACCTTAATAACAGCTTAGCCGTGCCGATACCCGCAGCGCCGGCGCCGTTGATGACGATCCGCATCGAGGCAACGGGCTTGTCTACGAGCTTGCCGGCATTCATGAGAGCGGCGAGAACCTCGATGGCCGCGGCATGTTGATCGGTATGAAAGACGGGAATGTTCGTCGCTCGCGCCAGGCGTTCTTCAATTGGAAAACAGCGCGGCGCCGTGATGTCTTCGAGGCAGATCGCCCCAAACGTGGGCGCCAGCAGCGCGATACTGTCGACGATCTCGTCAGGATCCAGGGTATTGAGGCAGAGTGGAAAAGCGTCCACGCCTGCAAAAGTCTTCAACAACACCGAGTTCCCCTCCATGACCGGCATGGCCGCGTAGGGCCCCGGATTGCCGAGGTTCAGCACCTTGGAACCGTCGGTCACGAGAGCGATGGTGTTGCCACGACAGGTGTATTCGAAAGACTTCTGCGGATCGGCGTGAATGGCCAGGCACGGTTCAGCCACTCCCGGCGTATAGATGAGACTAAGCACGGACCGGTCCCTGATAGGGACTTTGCTTTCGATGCCGATCACCCCACGGTGACGTCTTCGTGACTGAAGCGCGTCGTCTGAAGTCGGCATCGGCTACAATTGCCGGCGGTCTTTCAGGATCCTGAGCCTTTGGGTGATGGCTGCAACGACGTGCTCGTCTGCAGGAGGCGCAACCTGGAGAGCCGTCTCATACTCCCTGAGGGCTTCCTCCACAGAACCAGAGGCCTCCAAGGACAGCGCGAGGCCTGCATGCGCGGGGAAGGAGTCCGGGTCAAGCACAAGCGCCGCGCGATATTCCGTGATTGCTTCATCGAACTTCCGCTGCGCGGCCAGAGCCTCTCCCAGGGCCGAATGAACTGAAGACGACTTGAATCCAAGCCTCTGGGCTTCTCGATAGGCATTCACGGCAAGCGCCGGCCGCTCCAACGCCGCCAAAATCATTCCGATGCGAAAGTTGGCATAGGCGTTGAGATTCCGAGCATTGTCGGGATTGAGCCGAATCGATTCGACAAGTTCGGCCATCGCCAGGTCATAGTCTTCGATTTCGGCATAGGCGATTCCGAGTTTCAGGCGCGCCTCAGCATCATCCGGTGACTCGCGAACCGCGTTCTGTAGATCTTCGAGGACTGAGGAACTCTGCACGTCCGGCTGGACCTCTGGCAGCGACAGGGATCCTGTGGTGAGGATGGCGCCGCAGAGCAAAAAACCCACCATCATTGCTCAGTTCCTGTTCAATCCCACAAACTCTGGCAAGTCATTACACCATAAAAGACCGGCGAGCCGGTATCTTCCCCTATATGGAGAAATTTTAGAGGAACGCCCCGATGGAAGCAAGACAGCGCGAGGTCAGGCAGGTCCGAAATTACGAAGCAGGAAGATTCTTGAGAAGTTGCTCGGCGGCCGGCCGGTACTCTTCGGCCCAGATTCGGTATGGGGACGGGTTCACTAGATTGACCAGGGCTTGCGCCTGAGTACGCGCCTGCGCAGGCTGGCCCGTCTGCACGTAAAACTGCATGAGGTGGAAACGGGCCTGTGCGAATCCGGGATCGTATTCGACCGAGCGAAGTAGATATTTCTCGACCTCCCCTCGCTTACCGACAAGCATCAATCGCAACGGCCCTGGGGTCCGATACAGCAACATCCCCATCATGTGGTTCGCGCGGGCATGACGGGGCTCCAGATCCAGGGATCGCAGAAGATGTTTTTCCAGGTCCCCGATGACGGCGGGAGAGACCCTCCAGAACGGCAGGAGGTTCACCACGTTCCCGCGGGTTGCGGCCAGCAGGAAATGTGCGTCCGCGCTGTTTTCTTGATAGCTCAACGCCGTCTCAGCGGCCTGCTGACCCTGTTCGTACCAGGCCAGGGACTTGTCCTTGTCTTTATCCTTCGTCCCGTCTCCCAGTGCGAGGCAGGCACTAGCCATTCGCCGATAGGCTAGTGCGGGCCTGGGTTGGAGCCCCGAAGCCTCGCGGTACAAAGCTAAGGCTTCCTCAAAGGACTGCGGAAACCTCTCCTCTACTAAAAGTAACGCGTCACCCCGCTCAATCAACTCCTCCACAGAGGCGGCATTCAGAGACGCCTGCGTTGCAACGACAAAGAAGACCGCTAGGGATCGAATGAGCCTTCCGTAAGAGGAATACATGCGAATAGTGTTCTTGAGCACCCGAGACTACCTCTTTTCCTTCGCTTTACACATGGGGCAACGGCAGAATTTGTGCCGCAAAATATCGAAGGAATAAATCCCGGTGTCATGCCCATCACTCCAGCGAAAACGCAGGCCGTACCGCCCGACCGCTTCGATGTCCTGAACGGCGATCAGCATTGGGATGCCTGTCGGTTTAATGCGAAGCTCCCCCGTCCATTCATCGGTACAGGCGGCACACGGACAATGCTGGCGCAGGTACCTGCACAGGATAAACGCCTTTATGCCCGTCGCTCCATTCAATGCCGAGCACGCCGTTTTCAATCCAGTCCATGTCCTTCGGCTGTACGTCACTCACGGCTTGCCTGAGTCCGGGGGATCGTTGACGACCCCGCGCCTCGTCACCCAGTGGTACAGTCCATACGCCGAAGCGAGGACACCGGCCACCAGCAGTCCCAGCCCGGCCTGCATCACAACTGGGTGCCCCTCGCTCAGCCCATAGGTACCAAGAACGAATCCGAGCGCAACGAAGACCTTGCCGGTAAACCGCGCGATGACTCCACCTGGGCCAATATCCGATGCCATGGTCTCTTTCATGATACCAGGAACTATATGCGATGGCTCGATGCCTGCGCGACGGACAGGCGGGAGGAACGATACGGTGCCGGCGTCTCCGCAGCCAGCAGGTTATAGGTTCGGGCAAGCCGGCGTCCGGCGACGCACTCCACATAGAGCTCGATCACTTCCCGAAGTTCCTGGCGAACCGATGGCCCAGGCTTGAGTCGAGGCAACAGTGCCGGGTCCATTTTGAGCGCTTGACGGAAGAACGCCAGGCATGGCGGCGATACCACAGGACAGGGCATGGGTTCCCGTCGCCCGCAAGCGGCGCATAGGGTCCCTCCCCATCGTGGAGAAAAAAACCACGCGCCTCCGCTCTCACGCGACCGGCAATTCGTGCAGCGATCTATGTGCGGCAGATACCCGGCAAAGCGCAGGATCTCAACCTCATACAACGCGGCCGTATGGCTTGGGTCTGTGCTCTCGGTGACGGCGTGAAATCCCTTTAACAGGGCATGAAAGATTCGGGGTACGGCATCACCATCCGCGGTGATGGCGCCGGCAAGGTTGGCGAGCCTTGCCGCGGCCGAAATCGCCTCCAGCGAATCGCGGAGCGTATGGAACGATTGCCGGATGTCGGCTTGCGAGATGCGATACAGCGAGTCGCCGTGCTTCTCGAATAGATTGAGATCGCAATGGACAAACGGCTCGAGGGCGCTCCCGAACCGACTCTTCATTCGCCGTGCCCCGCGCGCGATGCCTCGAACCTTGCCGTGTTTCAGGGTAAAGAAGCTGACGATCCGGTCGGCCTCGCCCCACTTGCGGCTCTTCAGGACGATCCCCTGTGTTTTTATGAGAGGCATGACTCGAATTACTTCAAGTACACGAGAAAGGCCGTGGCCAATCCCAGATAGATCGCGGAACCGGTAATGTCATTGGCCGTGGTGACAAACGGCCCGGCCGCGACCGCCGGGTCCACGCCATAGTGTTTCAAAATGACCGGCATGATCGTGGCCATCGACGTCGAAACAACGAGAGCACTCAGCATGGCCACGCCGACGACGAGTCCCAAGGTCAAGTTGATATGCATGATGGAGGCCACGACCAACGTGACAACCCCGCACAGTAGGCCGATGATCAACCCGATGCTCACCTCCCGAAAAAAGATCTTCCGGACGTCGGACAGCTCGATGCGGCCAGTGGCGAGACCACGGATCACCAGCGTGGAGGACTGCAACCCTACGTTTCCCCCCATGGCGGCGATCACCGGAATAAACGTCACTATTGCCACCACTTCCTGAATCGTGAAGCGGAATGTCCACAGGATCAGCCCTGAAATCATACTTCCGATGAGGTTCGTCAAGAGCCACGGCACGCGCATCCGAACGGCGTTCAACACCGAAGAGGTCATGAAGGTGTCCTCCTCTTCGATCTTGGTGCCGGACATCTTCAGCATGTCCTCGGTGGCCTCTTCGCGTATGACGTCCACGATATCGTCCACGGTCACAATACCTACTAGCTTGCCGTCCTTCTCCACGACCGGGATCGCGAGCAGGTTGTATTGGGCGACCTGCTTGGCCACCTCTTCCTGGTCTGTGTCCGGTGAAACACTAATGATCTCTTTGGTAATCATGCTGCCGAGCGTCCGATCCGGGGAGCCCAAGAGCTGACGCAGGGAGAGGACACCGATCAGCCGTTCGTCTCTGTCGGTGACGTAGACGTAAAATACATTGCCGATATCCGTCGATTGAAGTTTCCGGATCGCTTCCTGAACGGTGGTATTCTCCGGGAGCGCGAAATACTCGCCGGTCATGATCGCCCCGGCGGTCTGCGGCTCGTACTTCAAGAGATCTTGGACCTCGGCGGATTCCTCGGGCTTCATCAGCCGTAGCACTTCCTGGGCACGCTCTTCCGGCAGCGCGGTCAAAACATAGGCCTGATCGTCGTCCGGCAGATTGCGGAGCAGTGCGGCAATCTCGGCGGCGGGAACGTCTGTGAGAATCTCGGTAAGGTCCCCCTCGTCCATCTCGGCCAGAACCTGAGCCCTATTCCCCTCGACCTTCACGAGCTCGAACACCGTTCGCTTCTCTTGCGGGGTATGCAGGTGATGGAGGACATTCGCGACGTCCGCCGGATGCATTTTATTGACCATCCGTTCAAGATGAGTGATCGCCCCGCGCCGAAGCAGCCTTCGAACAGAGTCCAGGATCATGCCGAACCGGCTTACCGTTCCGCCTCGCACCGCCGGCTTCTCCGGCTTTTCGATCTTATCCGGCCGTTCCATTGCCATCCTGGCTAATATCCCAGCGCCGTCAGCATCTGCTCGTCCTGACGCCAGCCTTCCTTGACCTTGACCCACAGCTGCAGAAAGACCTTCATCCCGAAGAGATGCTCCATATCGATGCGGGCTTCGGTGCCGACTGCCTTCAGCAGCTCGCCGCGTTTGCCGATGACGATCGCTTTTTGCGATTCCTTCTCGACATACACGATAGCCGAAATTCTGGCAAGTTGCCGGGGGACCAGCCGGGACGGGGCTCTTCCATTGCACCCTCCCGCCCCGAGGCTGCCATTTCACCCGCCCCCCCTGAGCCTGCCGAGACAGGCTCTTTTTCCCTAGGGACAGCCTCTTTTCCCGGTGCACCCGCCGGGACGCCCTTGGGGAGGTGACCGGCGTTTAGATGGACGCGCCTCTTCCTCAATGAAAGATTCGATCTGAACCGCCACAGAGAATGGCAGCTCGTCACGCGTCTTTTGAAGGATCTTCTCCCGAATGAGCTCCGCCGCCAGTACCTGCATCGGCTGATCAGTCACCATATCCTCTTTGAAATACATCGGCCCCGGAGGCATGAAGCGAAGGCCAAGATCCACAAGCTGCTCCACGCCGTCTCCTGTCAAAGCCGACACCGGTACAATTTCGGCGAATTCGTGCAGTTGTCTTGCTGCGTCAATCAGCGGCAAGAGCCTTCGTTTCTGCACCAGATCGATCTTATTGATCACGAGAACGACGGGCACATCACGCTCCTTGAGACGCTCGAGGACATACTGGTCGCCCGCTCCTAGGCGTCCCGTTGCATCGACCATAAAAAATATCAGGTCCACCTCATCCAGGACTTCGAGGGCCACCCTGACCATTCTCTGGTTCAGCCGATACTGGGGTTTGTGAATACCGGGGGTATCCAGAAAAATTAACTGCGCGGCGGGAAGATGCCGGACACCGAGGATTCGAGTTCTGGTGGTTTGCGGTTTATCCGAGATAATGGCGATTTTTTCGCCTAGGATCTGATTCAGCAGTGTAGATTTGCCAACATTCGTCCGGCCGACAAGGGCAATGAATCCCGAGCGATATCCCGAATCATCCATGAAGAGCCAAGGTTTCCCACAGCTCGTGCCGCGCATATTTCAGGAATGAATTGGAGCAGGCACCCGCTTCGCTCATGGTCGGTTCACCTCCGGCACGATGAGAAAAACTGTTTCATCCTTTCGGACCATGCCCAGGCGCTCGCGGGCTAATCTTTCGACGGTAACCGGATCGTTCTTTACCGCTTCGATATCGTTTCTCAGGCGGACATTTTTCTCCTGGAGGGCCTTGATGTCGTCTGCAATCTGGGCTTGTGTACGCTTCATGCTCAGATACTTCATAAATCCCATGGAGTCAAAGAGGAATGAGTAGGTAAAGTAACTCATCAATACTGCCGCGCCAACCAGGTAGATCCTCCACCGACGATTCTGCTGTGCCGTCACTATTTCAAGTCTCTGATTGGATCGTTTCATTTAGATGTCCCTCTTTTTCCGAAAAGCGCCCTGTCCCCGATAGACAGAGGCTGTGCCCAGCTCTTCCTCAATCCGCAACAGGCGATTGTATTTCGCGGTTCGGTCAGACCTCGACAATGACCCCGTTTTGATCTGACCTGTATTTAGCCCGACCGCAAGATCGGCGATGGTTGTATCCTCGGTCTCTCCCGAGCGATGAGAGACGACCGAGGCATATCCCGCCCGCTTGGCCATCTCAATCGTCTCCAGCGTCTCGGTCAATGTACCGACCTGATTGAGCTTCACCAGGATCGCATTGCCGATGCCGTCGGCAATTCCCTTGGCAAAAATCTTTGGATTCGTTACGAAAATGTCATCGCCTACAAGCTGCAGGCGCCCCCCCAGACGTTCCGTCAGAATCCGCCATCCCTTTGCGTCCTGCTCGCTTAAACCGTCCTCGATCGAGATGATCGGATAACGTCCGACCAGCTGTTCATAATACTCAATCATCTGCTCGCTCGAGCGTTCGGTTTTTTTCTCGCCCTTCATCGTATATCGGCCGCGCTCATAAAATTCGCTCGCCGCCGCGTCCAAGGCAAGCGCGATCTCTCGTCCCAGTCTATAACCGGCCTGTTCGATGGCCGCAGCAATCAGGCCAAGCGCTTCTTCATTTGATCTCAAACTGGGCGCAAAGCCGCCTTCGTCACCGACCGCCGTGCTCAGCCCCTTCTTCTTCAGCAAAGCCTTCAGCGTGTGGAACACCTCGACCGCCATTCGTAAGGCTTCGGCAAAACTGGGTGCGCCGACCGGCACAATCATAAATTCCTGGATGTCCAAGTTGTTGTCCGCGTGCGCTCCGCCATTGATGATGTTCATCATAGGGACGGGCATTTCACGGGCATTCACACCACCGAGATAGCGGTACAACGGCACCCGTCCCTCGGTCGCCGCGGCTTTTGCCACAGCGAGGGACACTCCCAAGAGGGCGTTGGCCCCCAGCTTGCCCTTCGTCGGCGTCCCGTCCAGGGCAATCATTGCCGCATCGATTTCCGCTTGGTTCATCGCGTCCATTCCCATGAGCTTCGGCGCGATCACCCGGTGCACATTCGCGACCGCCTTCTGGACGCCTTTTCCGAGATACCGCCGTTTGTCCCCGTCCCGAAGCTCGATCGCCTCCCGTTCGCCGGTCGATGCTCCAGAAGGCACGGCCGCGCGTCCTACCGCTCCGGAATCTAGAAGGACATCGACTTCGACCGTAGGGTTTCCACGGGAATCCAGAATCTCCCGCGCCTTGATTTCCGCAATCCCGCTCATCTTCTTGCCTTCCTCACAACTTTTTCCTGATCCAACTCATCTCGCCCTCACACATCCTTCGCAGATCAAGCGGAAATTACCTGTCGGGAAGGCGGGTGGCGCCGAGCAGATGTCTGCCATGGACCATGGGCCTCCACACCTCCCCCGCAGCTCAAGAAGAAACTCCCCGTCCTGAAGCGCGGGTGGCGCCGAGCGGATGCCGCCATGCCGACCCGTGGGCCTCCACATACCCAGCGCAGCTCAAGCGGAAACTATCCCGCGTTGACGCATGAGAGTGCGGGTGGCTGCCGACCGGAGGCCCGTCGCATAGCGCGCTTGCGAGCGCTTGCGTGAAGCCGATGGAGGTCGGGTGCTCGAGACAGGACCCGCGTCATCATGGCGTTAGTTTCCGCTTTAGCAAGTCATTTACTTTGGCCGGGTTGGCCTTGCCGCCCGACGCCTTCATCACCTGCCCTACAAAAAAACCAAAGACTGCGTCCTTGCCGCTTCGATATTGCGCCAGCTGCGCGGGGTTCCTCGCCATCACCTCGTCGATGAATCCCTCCAAAACAGCTTCGTCAGACACTTGGGTGAGGCCCTTCGCTTGCACGATCTCTTCCGCACTCTTTCCCGTATTAAACATCTCCTCCAAGATAGCCTTCGCTGTCGGCCCGCTGATCTCGCCCTTGCGCTTTAAGGACAGCAACGCCGCGAGAGCCTTCGGGGACACCGGGCTGTTGGCAATCGGAATTTCCTGCACTCCCTCCTCCCGGGATTCCGCCTTGCCCCTGTTTAGAAGGCCTCTGAGTTCGACCATGATCCAGTTCGTCGTGTCCTTGGCAAGATCTTTACCTGGCACCCCCGCCACTTCGATCACGGCCCTTAGAGTCTCTTCGAAGAACTCTGCCAGCGACTTTTCGGAAGTCAAAACGTGCGCGTCGTACTCCGTGAGGCCGTACGCCTCGACAAAACGTTTCTGCCTTGCCGCGGGCAGTTCCGGCAGTGATTTTCTCACATCCTCGACCATGTCAGCCGTGATCCGCAGCGGGACCAGATCCGGGATCAGGGAAATAGCGATAGTCATGCGCCTCTTCCTTACTGCGCATCGGCGCGGTTTCCCCCTTATCCGGATTCCAAAGGCGAGTTTCTTGAAGGATCGTGCCGCCTTCGCTGAGGAGCTTCTCCTGACGATGGATCTCATACTCCATCGCGGCTTTCGCAAAGCGGAACGAATTGATGTTCTTCAACTCCACCTTCGTCCCCAGTTCTTTTGCGCCAGGCGCTCTCAGCGAGAGATTCGGCTCGCACCGCAAGCTTCCTTCTTCCATATTGCCGTCGCACACCTCCAGATAGACCAGGATGTCCCGCAGCGACTTGAGGTAGCTAATGGCCTCCTCCGGGGAGCGCAGGTCCGGCTCAGTCACAATTTCAAGGAGCGGCGTCCCAGCGCGATTCAGATCGACATGGGAGGCGCCGGCGATCCCCTCATGAAGGTTTTTACCCGCATCTTCCTCCAGGTGGGCGCGACGGATCCGCACGCGTTTTGATTCGCCATTGCACCCGATCTCCAACCAGCCGTGTTCGCAAATCGGAAGCTCGTATTGCGAGATCTGATAGTCTTTCGGCAGGTCAGGATAAAAGTAATGTTTGCGCGCGAACCGGTTCTGGGACGCAATGCTACAATGCAGCGCAAGCCCCGTTCGGATTGCAAACTCCACGGCTTTTCGATTTATGACCGGTAGGACACCGGGCATCCCGAGACACACCGGGCAGGTTTGGGTGTTCGGGGCCGCACCAAAGGCCGTGGTGCAACCACAGAACATCTTTGACCGCGTCAGAAGCTGGGCGTGTACCTCCAAACCGATGACAACTTCGGAGGCCATGGATAATGTCATAGGGTGCGGTACCGCAGACCCGTCACTCCAGTGGCTCCCCGCGGGGACGTCCCTTTGACAGGACTTGAACTCCCGCGCGGATTCCCGCCACCAGCCCATTCGCAGTGCTCCAAGCAGAAGCAGTGCCGCTTCGAACGGCAGCATGAAGGTGGTTCACGGTGTCGCCGATCGCCCCCATCGCCTGGCCGAGAACCTTCGCCCTCTCAGTACCTTCGCGCACAGCGCTTGCAGCCCGGTTTACCACCTGTGCGGCCCCTGTCGCTTCCGTAATCAGAAGCGGCAAGTCGTAATTGAGCTTTCGGATCAGCCGTTCCGACTCTTCGACCGTTTTACGAAGCTGAATGAGCAAGGGCACTAAAAAACCGACCAGCACGACGGCAGCCACCGCGATGAGACCGACTTCAATCTCGATGATCATCTGTGTTCTCCCATAAGCCATTGCACCCGCCCAGCCCTGGAATCTGCCGGGACAGATCCCTTTCCCCCTGTTCGCGGCGCCTTGAAGGGAGGCCGTTTCACATTCCTATTTTCACGCTGCTATAACACAGGCCTCTTTGTATGCCAATTCGTGGACTGCTCGTATGCATAGCCCGCTCTCAGAATCTTCTCTTCCTCGAAGGTGCGTCCGATAATCTGCAGGCCGACCGGCAGCTTGCCGCTCGTGATGCCGCAAGGCACGACGATCGCGGGGAGGCCGGCCAGATTCACGGAAATGGTGAAGATATCTGAAAGATACATTTGCAAGGGATCACGGCTTTTCTCGCCAAGCTTAAAGGCCGCTGTGGGCATCGTCGGCGTGACGATGACGTCCACTTCCTTGAACGCTTCCTCGAAATCCTGCTTGATCAGCGTCCGAACGGCTTGGGCCTTTCCATAATAGGCGTCGTAGTACCCGGCTGAGAGCGCATAGGTGCCGAGCATGATCCGGCGCTTCACCTCAGGCCCAAAGCCTTCCTGCCGAGTCTTCATGTACATCTCAAGAAGGCCCTTTTCCTTGGTCGTGCGGAAGCCGTACTTTACACCGTCATATCGGGCCAGATTGGATGAAGCTTCCGCCGGCGCGATCAGATAATATGCGGCGACAGCATGTGGCGTCATCGGCAGCGAGATTTCTTTGATCTCCGCCTTGAGATCCTTCATCTGGTCGATCGCCGCTCGGACCGCCTGCTCGACGTCCGGTTCCATCCCCTCCGTGAAAAACTCCTTCGGCACTCCGACCTTCATGCCTCGCAGATTTTCTTTGAGAGATTTCGTGTATTCCGGCACCGGCAGATCAGCCGAGGTCGAATCCAACGGGTCATGCCCGGCAATTACCTTGAGCAAAATCGCCGCATCACGCACATCCTTGGTGATTGTGCCGATCTGATCCAAGGACGATGCAAACGCGACTAGACCGTAGCGCGACACTCGCCCGTAGGTGGGTTTGAGTCCCACGACTCCGCAGCAGGAGGCCGGCTGCCGGATTGACCCTCCCGTATCGGACCCTAACGCCGCAACGCACAGATCCGCTGCGACGGCTGCAGCCGATCCTCCGGAGGAGCCCCCCGGGATGTATGCGGGATTCCAGGGATTGCGCGTCGGCCCGAAAGCTGAGTTCTCCGTCGATGAGCCCATGGCAAATTCATCCAGGTTCGTCTTGCCGATCAGACAGTAGTGCTGATCGCGCAGCCGGCCGATCACGGTAGCGTCGTAGGGCGGCACGAAGTTCTCAAGAACCCGCGACCCGCACGTCGTCTTAACACCCTCCGTGCAGATGTTGTCCTTGATCGCGATCGGCATCGCCATGAGCGGTGTAGTCTTACGCCAACCCCGCATCTGGCGGTCGACCGACTCAGCTTCAGCGAGGAGGCTGTCCCTGTCAGCCAGCGTGATATACGCCTTTACCTTCGGCTCGACGAGGGTGAGACGCTTCTGGAATGCCTTGGCAATCTCAGTAGCAGAGATTTTGCCCTGGGTGAATTCGCTCTGCATGTCGAAGAGCCCGAGTCGATGCAGCGACATTTAGGTGATCATCTTATTGTGGTTGTCGACCCGAATGATACGCGGCTCGTGCCTCTTGATCTCATCCTCATTGTAGTACTCATAGCAAAAGATGATGATCTGATCGCCGATCGCGCCCTTCCTGGCGGTCGGCCCATTCAGCGAGACCACGCCCGAGTCCCGCAGGCCAGGAATCGCATAGGTCGTAAATCGCTCGCCGTTGTTGAGATTAGAGATGACCACCGCCTCATAGGGCAAGATCCCTGCCGCCTCCAGCAATGTCTCATCGACGGTCAAGCTGCCCTCATATTCCAGGCAGGAATCCGTCACCTTCACCCGATGAATTTTGGACCGCAGCATTTGTCGAAACATGCGTGACTCCGTTGGATGCACACTGAAAAATGCCCTTTACACCCGCCCAGCCCCGGAAGCTGCCAAGACAGCTTCCTTTTCCCCTAGTACACCCGCCCAGCAAGCCGAGCTTGCTCGACCCGAAGGCCTGATGATTGTTTAAGGCCGCCGGGGTAGTTCTCTGTTCTTGACCTTCATCTCAGCTTTCCACGCCACGAAATCTCATATCACCCTCCCACCCCAAGCCATTTGACCCATTGCATTTCAGGAGCAATGGGTACCCCGACAGGCTTTCGTCCCGTGGGACAGACTTCTTTGCCCCTTTTACACCCGCCCAGCCCTGGAGTTTGCCAAGACAAACTCCTTTACCCCTTCTCGAGTCAACGATCTCCGAGGATTCTCGGTACTCGAAAGAAGCCGTCCGCCTGGTCAGGGGCGTTCATCAAAGCCTTTTCCTGAGACAGCGACGGTCGAACTTCATCGTCGCGAAAAACATTATCCTTTAGAGGCCCTGTGGCGGTTGGCTCTACCCCGCTGGTGTCCAGAGTCTTGAGCTCGTCCATGTACGTCAGGATGGCACTGAGTTGCCGGGCGAACATCCCCTTTTCATCCTCGCCAAGCTCCAATCGCGCGAGCTTGGCGATATGCTCGACTTCCTGTTGGGTAATCTCCATGCTTTATTCTATCCGATCCGTGGACGCGCCGGGACAGTTCCTACTCAACCGTCACACTTTTCGCCAGATTGCGGGGCTGATCGACATCAGTACCACGCAGCACGGCCATATGATATGCCAGGATCTGTAACGGCACCGTGAAGAGAATCGGAGACAGCAGCGGGTGGACATTGGGTATTGAAAAAATTGCATCGGCCGTTCTTCCTAGTTCCCGCTCGCCTTCCGTAACCAAGGCGATCACCGGCGCCCCACGGGCTTTGACTTCCATCAGATTGCTGACGGTTTTGTCGTAGAGCCGATCCTTCGGCGCGAGAACCACGACGGGCATGTCTTTATCGATGAGGGCGATCGGGCCGTGCTTCATCTCGCCGGCCGGATAACCTTCGGCATGGATGTAGGAAATCTCCTTGAGCTTGAGCGCCCCTTCGAGCGCGATCGGGTAATTAATGCCTCGGCCGAGGTACAAGAAATTGCGCTTGGTGTAATAGCGTTTAGCGATTGAGACCAACTCAGCTTCGCGCCCGAGGAGATTTTTGACGTGCGTCGGCAAGGTCACAAAGCGCTCCAGCCACACCTTTCCGTCTTCGACAGACATTGCGCCCCGTACCCGGGCCAAGTGTAACGAGAGCAGGTATAGCGCGGTGAGCTGGGCAGTGAAGGCCTTTGTCGACGCTACACCGATTTCAGGGCCGGCGCGGGTATACAGCACGCCATCTGATTCTCTGGCGAGGGTGCCTCCAACTACGTTGCAAATCGATAGGACCCGGGCTCCCTGGCGTCTCGCCTCCCGGGCGGCAGCCAGGGTATCGGCCGTCTCTCCGGACTGGGAAATGGCGACGAAAAGGTCGTTTTTTTGAATCAGCGGGTTGCGATACCGGAATTCCGATCCGATATCGACAAACACCGGTGCCCCGACCATTTCCTCGATGAGATACTTGCCGACCAAACCGGCATGCCACGACGTGCCGCACGCCACGATCCAGATCCGCCCGGTTTCTGCGAGTTGGGCGGGAGTGACTCCGATGTCGGGCAGATCGGCTTCGCCCTGATCGTAGCTATAGCGGCCCCGCATGGTGTCCAGAATTGTCTGTGGCTGTTCGTGGATCTCCTTGAGCATGTAATGGGGATAGCCGGCCTTTTCCGCTGCCGTGGCATCCCAGGTGATGCGTGTCGGTTTACGATTGAGATCCTTCCCGTTCGCATCCTTGACCACTAATGCGGTTGCGCTCAACACGGCCAACTCGCCATCGTCTAGAAAGATCACGTCACGCATATGCCTGAGCAGGGCCGTCACGTCGGAGGCTATGAAGGCACCATCGTCGCACATGCCGATCACCAGAGGACATCCAGAGCGGGCTGCGACCAGGGTGGTGGGATCATCTTCGCAAATGACCGCAATCGCATAGCTGCCCTGTATGTCAAGCAGGGCCGCGCGCACGGCGGCTTCAAGCCCCAGGCCAGCTTTCAAGGAGCGCGCAATGAGATGGGTCACGACCTCGGTATCGGTCTCGGATACAAAGCGGAATCCGTCGCTGAGCAGCATCGCCTTTACGGCCAGGTAGTTTTCAATAATGCCGTTATGGACAAGCGCCAATGGCCCGGACCGATGCGGGTGAGCGTTCTGCTCCGACGGCTTCCCGTGGGTGGCCCAGCGAGTGTGGCCGATGCCGACCGTTCCGCTTAACGCGTCGCGTGCTAAGACTTTCTCGAGATTTACAAGCTTGCCGACACTGCGCCGGATGCCTATTTTCCCATTCGCCAGCACCGCGACCCCCGCCGAGTCGTAGCCGCGGTATTCCAGCCGCTTGAGGCCGTCGATCAGCAGCGGCACTGCATTTTGGCTGCCGATATATCCGACGATACCGCACATGCTAGTGTTTGCCTCTCGAAGGCTTTGCGCCGTTCTTCTGACGCCATGTCTTCGCCCGTCCCGCCTTCACCACTTGTCTCGCCCTGCCCAACGCCAGCGCTTCCGCGGGGACATTGTCTGTCACGACCGACCCCGCTCCGATGATCGCGCCCCTGCCGATCTGCACCGGAGCGACCAGCGACACATCGCTGCCGATGAATACATCATCCCCGATGACGGTTTGATGTTTGCTCACCCCGTCATAGTTGCAGGTGATCGTCCCCGCGCCGATGTTCACTCGTTTCCCGATTCGAGCATCGCCCAGATAACTCAAGTGATTCGCCTTGGCTCCGATGCCAAGTTCCGCTTTCTTCATCTCCACAAAGTTCCCTACCTTTGCCGCCCGCCTGATGATCGTCCCCGGGCGAAGTCGCGAAAACGGGCCGACGACGCAGCCCTCCTCCAGGCGGGCTCCTTCGATGACACACGCGTCCAGCACGGTAACACCTCGGGTGAGGACGCTTTCTGTGATACGGCAATGGGACCGAATCACACAATCCTCCCCAATGATTGTACGACCTTCCAAGGTGGTGTGCGGATGGATGACGCAGTCTCGACCGATCTGCACTTCCGAATCGACAAAGCTCGTTTCCGGAGCCAAAAATGTTACACCCGCAGCCATTAGCCGCTCTCGGATACGGGACCGCATCAGTCGCTCCGCCTCGGCCAGGTCCTGCCGCGTATTGATGCCCAGCGCTTCGATCGGATCATCAGCGGGATAAGCCGTCACTCGCTTTCCCAGCCCGACGGCGATCGAGATAATGTCCGTCAGGTAGTATTCCTTCTGCGCATTGGAAGGCTTCAACTGGCTGAGCGCGGGAAATAGGAAATGACCTTCCACGATGTAGGTCCCGGCATTGACCTCGCTGATGCGTCGTTCAGCAGGAGTGGCATCTTTGTCTTCAACAATTCGCCATACATATCCATCGCGCCCCCGCACTATGCGCCCGTACCCAGCGGGTTGCTCGAGATGCGCCGTGAGCACTGTGATCAGAGCACGTTCAGAGTCGTGATGGGCCAGCATCCGTTGAATAGTCGCCTGTCGTAACAATGGGGTATCGCCACTGAGGATAATAAATCGTCGCTTACGCCATCCCTCACCCGCCTCGAACACCGGCTGGGCCTGCGCAACCGCATGGCCCGTACCAAGCCGCCGTGCCTGTACAACCGGGATAACGTTGTATCCGCTGATCACATCTTTTACTCTCTCGGCTTGATGTCCGGTGATAACCGCAATGTTTGACTTGCCGCCGCTCGCCAGTGCCTCTGCAAGCTCAAGGGCATAGAGGACCATGGGGCGGCCGCCGATTGGATGGAGGACCTTGGTGAGCTTTGAACGCATGCGCGTCCCCTCACCGGCCGCTAAAATAATGACCGACGGTCGCTTCATGAGCTAGATCCCCCGGTGCACGCCACCGGTACCGACCGGCTCGGCAGCGGGCGGCGCTGGGGTGTACATTCCTCCGGAGAACATCATTTTCATGGCTTCATCAACGGTCATGTTGACGGGTATCAATTCGCGCTCCGGTACAAAAAGCAAATAGCCGGAGGTCGGATTCGGCGAGGTTGGCACATACACATTGATGACGCGGTCGGTACTGATTCCCTGGACTTCTCCCGGGGTCACCCCTGTGACGAGCGCCAGCGCATATTGTCCCTTGCGCGGGAATTCAATCATCACCACACCCCTGTATTTATCCTTGCCCTTCTCCTTTTCCTGGTAGGCCAACACGTCCATCATGGATTTAATCGTGGCGTAAATTCCACGAACTAGGGGCACACGCTTAAGCAGATCCTCCCAACCGGCAACAATGCGACGCCCGACGATATTTCTCGTGAGCAGACCGGCTGTGAAGATGACGATCAAGAGAAGAAGAATCCCTAAGCCGGGATAGCGATGCGTTATGTAACGTTCAGGTAAATCCCCGAGGAGGCCATCGAAGGTGACAAACAAAGTTTTAAGGACAAGGATCGTTCCCCAGATGGGAACCACGACCAAGAGCCCGGTCAAAAAGTACCGTTTGAGCACGATTTTGAACATGGTGTGCGTGCGGTCTCAGATAGCGCCGAAGTACTGCGGTTCATCATACAAACATCCAGGGACACGCGCAAGCCATTTCTTGCTATTTTCAATGAGTTAAACTATCATTCACGACTTACCAAAATCACATAAGGAGGCCATTGAGGAGTGCAGGGGGAGCGCCGAAAGCGGGGGTTTTTACTTAGTTTTGAAGGGATCGAAGGCTCCGGGAAGACGACCCAGATCCACCTACTGGCCGACCGCCTTCGATCTCTGGGATATCTGGTCATCGAGACCCGGGAGCCCGGCGGTTCGCCGATCAGTGAGCAGATCCGTTCTGTTCTCTTAGCTCCTGGCAATCGCGCCATGGATGCCCGGTGCGAGCTGCTTCTCTATCTCGCCAGCCGCGTGCAACATCTTACTGATATCATCCTGCCTTCAATGGAAAAAGGCGCGGTCGTACTGTGTGACCGCTACGCTGACGCGACCCTTGCGTACCAGGGGTACGGCCGCGGGCTAGGTGCCTCCGTCACGCGCCAATTGATTCGCTTTGCATCAGGTCGACTAGTCCCGAACCTCACGATCCTTCTAGATATCCCCGTCGGCGTCGGACTGGATCGGAAACGACGGGCAGGCAATATGGATCGGCTCGATCTTGAAGAGGACGTGTTTCATCACAGGGTCCGCAAAGGCTATCTCCGGATCGCCCGGCAAGAACCCCGTCGCGTCCGTGTTATTGATGGCACCACGCCACCCGACCTGGTCGCGCAAGCTGTTCGGCGGATTGTGGAGGAACGATTGGGCAGGAGTCACAATCGCTTAACGAGAGTGGAGCCTCATGCCGTTTAAGTCTATCATCGGTCACGCCCAGCCGCAGCGCTTCCTGCAAGCAGCGCTCGAAAGCGGACGCCTCGCGCATGCCTTGCTATTTCACGGCGAGGACAGGATCGGCAAACGGCTCGTAGCCAAGGTGCTCGCACAGGCCATTAACTGCGAAGCGGCACCGGCCTTGTCGCCGCCGGACGCATGCGGTACTTGTCGCTCTTGCCACCAGATCGACATTGGGTCCCATCCGGATGTCACGATCATTCAAGCAACCAGCGGCAAGGGTGAAACCGACCAGACGCGCGAGATTGAATCGCGATTCATCTACCGGCCTCTCGTTGGATCACGCAAAATTGTGATCCTCGATAATGCTGATTTGCTCAGGCAGGAAGCGGCAAATGCGTTGCTCAAGACCATCGAAGAGCCTCCGCCTCAGAGTCTGATCATACTGGTCTCTGCCTATCCGGAATGCCTGCTGCCCACCATCCGGTCCCGGTGTCAGGAATTGCGATTCGCCCCGCTTCCCATCGGTCTCGTCAAAGACCTTCTCATCCGGCAACGGCGGCTCTCGGACAGTGACGCGCGGTTTCTGTCAGTGGTATCCGGGGGAAGGGTTGGGTTCGCGCTCGAAGCCAACACAGAGGATCTCCGCGCGCAACGGGCGGCCTTGCTGGAACTCGTGAGCCGCGATTGTCTTGACAGTGTCGCAGCCCTGTTCAAGGTGGCCGAAGCTATCGCCAAATCAGAATACGCCGACGCGGCGCTCGGGTGGCTCGCCGCGTGGTTTCGCGATCTTGCCATTGTGAAGGTTGGGGGAGACCATGGCCGCCTGATCAACAGTGATTGCCTCGATGATCTGAAGCGCCTTGCGACGCGCCTCACCGTGGAGAAGATTCTCGAATTGGCGGCGTTTGTCGAGACCCTACAAGAAGGCATGGAGCGAAACCTCAACAAGCAATTGACTCTCGAGGGAGTGCTCCTCCGGCTCCGCGACGCGCTTCAGACCAAAGCCGCCTGATCCATTTAGCTCGATTGAAGAAGACTTTTTACATCACCACGCCGATCTATTACGTCAACGATGTCCCGCATATCGGCCATGCCTACACCACTATTGCTGCAGACGTCCTGGCGAGATATCACCGGCTGAGAGTTGGAAGCCCTCATGTCTTCTTTCTGACCGGTCTCGATGAACACGGCCAAAAGGTTCAGCAGGCGGCGGCCAAAGCCGGCGTCGAGCCACAGGTGCATTGCGACCGGCTTGCACCGCAGTTCGTGAAACTCTGGAAACGACTGAACATCTCCAACGACGACTTTGTACGTACGACGGAGCCAAGGCACACGAAGGTAGTGCAAAAGGCGCTACAGCAGCTGTACGACAAAGGCGAGATCTATCAGGCCAGCTATACCGGTTGGTATTGCACCTTCGACGAGCGGTTCTGGACCGAAAAGGACGTCATCGGCGGCCTGTGCCCCGATTGCCAGCGCCCTGTCGAGCAACTCAGCGAGACAAATTACTTCTTCCGGATGAGCAAATACCAGGACTGGCTGATTGCATACATCAAGCAGCATCCCGACTTCATCCGGCCACGCTCGCGCCAGAACGAAGTCCTCGGCTTCCTTCAAAAGCCGTTGGAGGATTTGTCGATCTCACGCCCCAAATCTCGGCTCACCTGGGGGATCGAGCTGCCCTTTGATGCCAATTACGTCACCTATGTATGGTTCGACGCCTTGGTGAACTACATCTCCATACCCGGCTATCTTGTGGACGAAGCCGCGTTTGCCAAATGGTGGCCTGCCGATGTGCATCTTATCGGGAAAGACATTCTGACCACCCACTCCGTCTACTGGTCGACCATGCTCAAGGCCATGCAATTGGAGATTCCAAGAACCATCTTTGCGCATGGCTGGTGGACGGTGAACGGCGAGAAGATGTCCAAGAGCCGCGGCAACGTGGTCGACCCCTATTCGATCGTGGACGAGTTTGGCGTCGACCAATTTCGCTACTTTCTTTTGCGAGAGATCCCTTTCGGCCAGGATGGAGACTTTTCACGGCAGGCGCTACTCACCCGTATCAACAGCGATCTGGCCAACGATCTCGGCAACCTGTTGAATCGGACTCTCACCATGCTGGAGCGTTATGCGGGGGGACGGGTACCTGAGCCTGAACCCACGGCAAGCCAGGACCAAGACAAGGCCTTGCAAGAAACCTGTGTTGCGCTACCGTCTCTCGTCTACAACTGTCTTCAGAACTTTGAATTCAATCGCGCACTCGAGGCGATCTGGGGTGTCGTTCAGCTGGGCAATCAGTACATTGATAAATGCGCACCGTGGAATTTGGCCAAGAACCCTGCCGAGGAGGGACGGCTCAGGACTGTTCTCTATAATACGGTCGAGACGCTGCGATTTCTCTGCCTCATACTACATCCATTTATACCCCAGGCCGCCGAAGAGATGAAACAGCAACTTGGCCTTCTCCTAAATTTCTCCAAGCCGTTGCTGGCCTCTGAAATAACCTGGGGAGGGAGCCTCCCCGGCACCCCTATCGCAAAAGGCCGGCCCCTCTTCCCAAGAATCGACTCATCAACCCAAGGAGCGAAACGCGTGAGCGAACAGCCAGACCCCCAGTCACCCGAGGCGATGCCGACAGTCTCGCCCCCCGCTACACCTTCAGTAGCGTCATCCGTTGAAGAACAGATTACCATCGAGGATTTCAAGAAGGTCGTCCTTCGCGTAGGCACCGTCCTTACCGCGGAGCGCGTGCCAAAATCCACAAAGCTTCTCAAGCTGCAGGTCGATCTTGGCGCCGATCAACGGCAAATTGTCGCCGGCATCGGTGTCAAGTATGCGCCGGAAGACCTGATCGGCAAGCGGATCGTGGTGGTAGCAAACATGAAGCCCGCCAAATTAATGGGACTGGAATCCCAGGGAATGGTTCTGGCGGCCGGCGATCAGGACCTCACCGCGCTCCTCACGACCGCCGAAGATGTCCCTCCAGGATCGAAGATTAAATAAGGGGTGAACCGAAAGTGAGTGTCAGCCGTTGGTTGGAATACAAAATCGATGAAGATCCCCACAAGCCGGGGCGTCGACAGGAGGTTTTTGATCTAAAAGCCATTGAACAGGCCCTGGGAGCACCGATACTCTACGTGTATTCCAATCAGATTCAACCCGGCGCGACCGCCGGCATGCACTATCACAAGCAACACCAGGTGGCAGTCTGGATGCGCGACGGAGAGCTTGAGATGACCCTGGAGGACGTGCGATCGAAGGAGCGAGAGGTGATCGTGTTGCGGCCCGGGAGCCGTTTGCTCCTGGTGCCGAAGGACGTCTACCATTCAGCAGCGAATAAGACCGCTCTGCCGGCGCTCGCCATTATGTTCGCAACCACCATCCCGCGCGACCCCACAGATGAGTGGAGCTAGATGCATTGTCATTCTGAGCGAAGCGAAGAATCTGACTCCTGCAGCGAGACCCTTCACGGGGTTTATCCTGAGCGCGCAATCGAGATGCTTCGCGGCGTTTATCCTGAGACGCAAGAGAGATGCTTCACGGAGTTTATCCTGAGTGTCGAATTGAGATCCTTCACTTCGTTCAGGATGACGAGCGAAGGATTCAGCATGACAGCCGAAGGACTCAGGATGACATCGAAGGGCGCAGCATGCCAGGTGAAGGGTTCAGGGTGACAACAAGATAAAAAGAGGCTCTGCGTGAAAAGACTTCATTTCTTCCTCATACTTTTCCTCTGCGCGTTCATTGAGAACCCTGCCTGGGCACAGCAGCACGGGCAGGGCCATTCTGAGCGACGGGGTCCATCCGACATCCAGCAATATATCGATGCACTGGAGAAGCCTCAACGTGACAGGGATCAGAGACCTGATGAAGTGATCAAAGCACTCCAGTTGGACGAATACATGACAATCGCCGACATTGGGGCAGGGTCCGGGTATTTTACCCGCAAGTTCGTTTGGGCTGTTCAGGATAAAGGCATGGTGTATGCCATTGATGTGGAACCCGCTATGCTCAGGTACAACGAGGAGATGGTGGAGCACTTGCACACCCCCTACAACGCTAAATTTGTCCTGGCAAAGCCTGATGATCCAATGCTACCGCCGCGCTCGGTGGATCTAGTGTTTCTCTGCAATACCTACCATCACCTCAGCATGCGATCCGACTACTTTAGGCGCGTCCGCGAGTCGCTGAAGCCTGGCGGCCGTGTGGCGATCATCGATTTCTATCACGATGAGCGCTCAGGGGAACTCGGTTTCTCAAAAGACCATTTGGTGCGCCGGGATACAGTTATCGACGAGATGAGTCAGGCGGGCTACAAGCTAACCAACGAGCACAGCTTTCTCAACCGGCAATACTTCCTGGAATTCCTGGCAGATGAGTCCCAAAGGTCTGGATAAGACAAGATAACCTACTTTTCCCCGTATTCTTAAGCTTCACCAACATCTTACCGATATTAAGGTTGACCTCCCTCCTCAACTGAGAGAAGGAGGTCGCAGTCGACCGAATGGCATATAAGGATCGCATCTACCGAAATGGGAACTCGATTCATTACAATACTTGCCATTTTGAGCTTGCTGTCAGGCTGCGAATGGGTGTCGACGGCAGTAAGAACAGGCGTCGATGTCGGTGTCATGCTGGCCGCAGATCGCTCCCTTTTAAATGTCGCAGACGACTATTCCATCAAATCGGAGATCACAAGCGGACTTTTCGACGAGGCTTTGTCCCTCAATGTCAGCACCGATGTTTACCAGGGCATGGTGATGCTGACGGGCGCCGTCAAAGAAGAGAAAGACAAACAGAAGGCTGAAAAAATAGCACGGCAGGCCAGAGGGGTCCGTGAGCTCTTCAATGAAATACAGGTCTCAACAGAGGAAGGTGTGACGCAGCGCGTCACTGACCTCCTGATGGAAAACAAGTTGAAAGCCAAGTTAGTATTCGCTGCCGGGCTGACTTCAATCAACTTTCGATGGCGTGCAGTTAATTCAGTAATCTATTTCATGGGCATGGCGAAAAGCCGCGAGGAACTCGACCGGGTCATCACGCTCGCCCGCATGTCGGGTGTACAGCGGATCGTCAGCCACGTATTCCTCACCGACGCGTTTGTCTTCGACGGAGCGCCGGGCACCACCCCACGCGAGATCGTAGAGCCTTCAGGGGGTAAGACGGTCAAGACCGTGGCAACCGTGGAATCCGATGCCGCCAAGAAAAAAACGATGGCCAAAGAGAATGCAGATCACGAAAAGCTATTTCCCAAGCGCGCGCCCCCTGGGGTTCCGCCAGAAATGCCGACGTATTACGAGCGGTCCATTGAGAAGCTCTACTAAGCATTAGCTAATCTCATCACCTCTTGATCGCTTTGGCAACGCTGATCGCCGCCAGAATCACGCACGCGACGGCGACGTCGGTCGGTCCAAGGGGCAGATCCCACCTGAGCGACAGGTAAAATCCTACCAGGGCAGTGATACCTCCGATGGCTGAAGATACGAGCGAAAACGGCCACATGCCTTTGGTAATCCGCCTGGCCGCCAAGGGCGGAATTATCAAAAACCCGAAAATCAACAGAGGTCCAACCGTCATCACGCCGAAGGCAATGGCGAGACCGATCATCAGGTATAAACACAGGTCCCACGCCGCAACGTTTTTTCCCAAGCTCAGGGCCATCTCGCGGTCGAAGGACACGAACGTAAATTCTTTCTGCAGCAGCAGCGTCAAAACCGCGATTCCGGCATAGATTGCAATAGTGGCCCAGAATTGGGCTGCCGAGATGCCAAGGACGTCTCCGCGGAGCAAAGACAATAGGGTCGATTCACCATAGGGATTCGCGGCGACAAACAAAATGCTGGCGGCGGCGGCCCCCGCATAGGTCGCGCCGATCCGACCCTCCACCCACCCCCGTCCCTTAAGGTCCAGGGACGCCAGCGCCAGGATCGCGCCCACGGAAAAGAGAATCGATCCTGTCAGCGCCATGAGCTGTTCCTCTGCTTCATGGGGGTAAAAATGAACGCCCAGCGTATGGAGCAGATAGGCGAAAGCGATCCCGGCCGCGGAAATTTGAGGAATCGCGATTCCAAGAAACACCATGCGCCGGAGAACAAGGTAGACACCGACCAACGGGCAGACCAGGCCGATAGTCAGGCTAGCGTACAGGGCGTGCCGAAGAAGAAATTCGGAGTCGAACATTTCTCGAAGAAGGTCCATTACGGTCCCCGCATCAGCATTTCTTCAATCTTCTCCCTCGTCAGCAGTGCCGAGGCCGGTCCCCACACCGCCTTACCATCAACGATCCAAATAATTTCCTGAGCCCGGCCGCGTAGCGAAAGGATATGGTGATTGACCATTACAACAGTAAGTCCCTGCGTCGTATTCAAGGCTTGCGCCAAATCCATGATCACCTCTGTAGTCGGCTGGTCGATGCCGGCAACGGGCTCATCCAGGACGAGACATTCCGGATTCGAGGCGAGGGCCCTGGCGATCAGGACCCGCTGTCGCTCACCGCCCGATAACTCCGCAAAGAGTCTGGATCCCAGACCCTCTGCCCTTACTTCCAAGAGCGCGTGCATTGCTCGCTCACGCTGTGACTTTCGAATGACGCTCAATGGCCCGAGGCCCCCATAGGTGCCCATCAGGACGACCTCCTTGACCGTCAACGGATAGAGGGGATCAAGTGTGTCTCGTTGCGGCACGTAACCGAACCGAGGCTTGCCATCCGGAAATTCTATCCGCCCGCTCGAAACAGGGAGGATACCCACGAGGGCCTTCAGGAGGGTGGATTTGCCGGAGCCGTTGGGACCTATGACGCCGACGAAGGTCCCGCGCGCGATCTCCAAGTCGATATGCTCAAGCACCGGCGCGCCGTTGTACCCGGTACTGATGTCCGACAGTCGCAGCAAGATTCTCAAGGAATGCCGTCCCCGATTGCAGCCAGCAATGTCTGTATGATCGAGTCAAAAAGCTCGACGTAGTCCGATGCTTCCTTCGTCCCCCCGACCATGGATGGCACGAACGCGATCTTGGCGCCGGTCTCTTGCGAGAGAAATGACGGAGTCTTCCGCTCGTGGTTCGGTTCCATCAGAATGAGCCGCACCGACTCCGCCTTCATCTGTGCCACTAAATTAAGGACGTGCTTGGCAGAGGGAGGAATCCCCGGATTCGGCTCAATCGTATTGACGATGCGTAATCCTGAATCGCTCCGCGAGGTAATTAAAGGACTTATGGTAGCTGATGGCTTTCGCACCCTTCAGCGGCGCCATTTGTTTCTGCCAGATCAGCATCCGATCATGTATCTTGGACTCAAACTGTTTGAGATTCGACTGAAAGACGGGGCAGTCACCGGGCGCTACCAAACAGAATCGTTCCGACAACAGCCGCGCAATGAGCACTCCATTTATCGGATCCATCGTGAAATGAGGATTGCCAAAAGGATGGACGTCACCCATGGAGCGATCAACAGGCCCAGAAGGAACTTCGAGGAGTCTAATCACCTCGGCGGCGATGATCCGACCAGGCTGACCGAGCTGGATTTTGGAATTGCGGGCATTCACAACCAGCGGCGGCAGCCACCCAACCTCAAGATCCGCCCCGCCCTCAGTCAGAACATCGGCCTGATTGAGAATCCTGATAAAGCTCGGCTTCGCATCCACGAAATGAGGGTCTTCAGTCCCTTTTGCAAGACTTACGACGTCGATACGATCCCCGCCGATTTCCCGAGCCAGAGATCCCAGGTCAGGCGTGGTCGCCACGACTGTGAGTTTGGCATGGGCAATGCCAACAGGTGTAAAGAGGCACGCGAAAAGCAAAACGATGCCAATATATCCTTTCATATCTACTCCTCGCCGATCTTTGTCACTCTGAACCACGCTGGTCATGTTGAGCCCACGGTGGTCATCCTGACTATCTAGCATCAGAAGCTATGGGCTCCGTGCTCTCCAATGTTGAACTCCGCCTGAAGAAACAGGCCATGCACGGCTTCACGGCCACGACTCGCGGCAAAATCCAGATTGTATTGCAGGCGAAATTTCGAGAACTCGCTGGGATAAAACGTGACGTTCGGCGACAAGCGCCACCGCTCTCCCACCAAATCTCGTTGGCCCAGGGTCGCCAGAAATGGGGCGGCGACATCCCCCCCGGAACTGTTAGCGTAGTCCACACGGAATCCGGCTACCCACCGATATGTAAATCCATAGAGGACTTGGCTGTAGACTCCGAAATCTTTCGGGCGAGAAGCCGGAATCCCATTGATGTCGTCGGGCCCGGCCTGGTAGTCACGGAACAGATACTCGGTTTGCCAGGCGACGAATGGGAACCCATGGCTATGATTCACCGGTTTCCATTTCACGTAGAGATCCGCGCCGTAGACACTGGTTTTGTTGTTGGTACCCGAGGCGTTGGGGCCGAAAAGAGCAGAGCCGCCGAGCACGACTGTCACTTCGTCCGTCGGGCTGAAGGAAGTCACCACACGAGGCATGTACACTAGATCGCCGATCTTCCGAACAGGACGGTCGATGAGTGTATAGCCTCTTACCGTGTCCCCCGGCTTTGAGAGAAAACTCGTCGCGATCTCTCCTTCTCCCTGCTGTGCGCTTCCGATGAACTCCAGATAGAAAGGGGTCGGCGCCAGCCAGGAGAGCTGCGCCCCCGGCCCACGCAGCCCATCCGGCCCAAAGATCCGATTGAGGATGACCGGCTGATCTGCAAAGTCCCATTGATGGGGATGCTGCCAATTTTGCCGGCCGAACCGGGTAAAATACTGTCCGGCCACGAGTTGCAGATTGGCCGGTAGAGCCAGACTCGTTCCGTACGCCTCCTCTAATTCAACCTTGGTCTCCCCATGGTCAAGAAACGTCACGACATTTGCGTCCATTTTGAAATATGGATCGACCGTTCCCTGCAAATGAAGCTCGACATTTTGTACATTGAACCCCTGCACGTGCGGGTCATGGCCGCCAAAGTTCAGGTTGTCTTTTTCCGAGAACATCGCGGCCGAAAATAATCCATTCAGAGAAATCTTGGGGTTAAACGGCGCCAAAATCCCTCGGCTTGCGACCCGCTGTTGTTGCACTTGGCGTTCAAGATCTCGCAGGCGTTGCTCCTTTTCGTCTGGTTCGACGTCAGGAGCCTCTTTCCCCGCTTGTGCGAGAGGTTCGGGTCGCACTGGTTTCGTGTCCAATTGGTCTACTTTCTGTCGGAGCTGCCGCAGCTGTTCCTCCATCTGACTATCTGCTTCTTCAAATTCTCGATCTCCGAAGCGTCGATTTCTTTGCGCAAATCCATGCGACCATTCGCCGAATACCAAGATACACAGAGCCACGCATGCACAGGCACACAGGCGGGTATGCATAGACCACTCCTCATGCTCGAATACATACAGAACTCCACACGCCATCGCAACAGCGGAGCGGATCGCTTAGCGTGGGACGATTATGGCTTAGAGGAGAGGAGAGGGAGGCCCGCGGACGGGAAGATCTCAGCGAGCAGGAGATGATGGACCGTTCGGTCATGATGCGGAGTCTCCGGTTCAGAGGTGGCCGGCCGAGAATCCAGCACAAGGACGCAGCCGACACCGAGGACGACGACATGGCTCTGCACCCAAGAACAGAGGTCCGCCGCCGAGTGCTGATGGCCGTCCTCATCTGCCTCACCGAGTGGTGGTGCAGTTCCAGGGTCGCGGTAAACGGCAGGTAATGCCACCAGGCACAACGCCAGCGCCGCGAGAAGTAGAGTAGAGGTACGGCGAAACTTCATGCGCGCCTCAGGTAAGAACCCTATAGCCGTACCACAGACTTGTGGAAAGCGTCAAGTTTGGGTCACCTTATGCTATAGTGCCGTCTCACGTTTTGGAATTTCGCATGCTGATCGACAGCCACTGCCATATCGATGATGCGCGGTTCGATGCCGACCGAGAGGTGATGATGACTCGCGCCCGTGCTGCGGGAGTCGAGCATTTCGTGACCATTGGATGCGACCTGGAGACCAGCCGGGCGGCCGTAGCCCTGGCTCAGCGAGCATCCGTTCATTTGCTGCGACGGTCGGGCGTGCATCCGCATGAAGTCAAGCTGATCGAGGAAGACTGGTACGACGAGCTTCGCTCGTTGGCCCGAAGTGATCGCGTGGTGGCATACGGCGAGATAGGGCTAGACTACCACTACGATCATTCGCCGCGAGATGTGCAACGAATTCGCTTCCGGGAGCAGATTCAATTGGCACGGGAACTCAAACTGCCGATCGTGATCCATACTCGGGAAGCTCAGGAGGATACAATCACGATTCTGAAAGAAGAGAAGGCTTCCGAACTCGGCGGCGTCTTTCACTGTTTCTCGGGAGACGCCTGGCTTGCCAAAGATGCCTTGGACTTGGGCTTCTATCTGTCATTCTCCGGCGTCGTCACGTTTCAAAACGCCGTGATGCTCCGCGAGATCGTGAAGACCGTGCCGCTGGACCGCATCCTCGTCGAGACCGACAGCCCCTACTTAACACCTGCTCCCCACCGGGGAAAACGCAACGAACCCGCCTACGTCCGGCAGGTTGCCGAGAAGATCGCCGAGATTCACGGAATCGACATGGAGAAAGTCGAAGAAGCAACGACGCAGAACACCAAACGGCTGTTCCAAATCAAATAGGATACCCTCGCCCCACCGGGGGAGAGAGTATCTAACTTTCATGCGGGTGACACCGAGTGGGACCATGACGGAGCGCCCTTCGACAGGCTCAGGGCGAACGGTTTCCGTCCGATCATGCTGAGCTTGTCGAAGCACAACAGGACCTGCGCTCTTGATTTAGAATTTCTTCATCTGCCGCGCCTTCAGTCTCATATTCTTCGGCAGCTTCTTGGGGTTGCCTTTCTTCTTAGGATCCCGTTGCGCGCGGTCTTCCTCTTCATCATCAGCGGCCTGCTTTCGCGCGATCGGTCGCGCACCCGACTGATGTAGCCGGCTCTCGAACTCTCCGGAAGTGATGCTGGTTCCTGCTTGCCCCTGCGCGTAACTGGCCACGTCGCGGTCGGATGAGACAACCGCGCAGGCGTTGCCATACTTCGCCGCGAGCCGCTTGATGACCGTATCGGCAGTTTCCCCCTGGCGCGAAAAGATCACCTCGATGCCTTCCCGCCATTCACCATGCTCGACTGGATGGCCCGATCGCCACCCGTCAAACACCACCGTGAGCGGATATCCCTTGCGCTGCCGATAGCCCACTAACTCG
This sequence comes from Nitrospirota bacterium, assembly GCA_963788195.1. Classification (GTDB taxonomy): domain Bacteria; phylum Nitrospirota; class Nitrospiria; order Nitrospirales; family NS-4; genus NS-11. Next base: position 293,274 of record CAWBGA010000001.1, on the reverse strand, counting down.
CGGATCAAGGCTTCGCGGCGCGCCTCTATATCCCCTCTCAACCCTCCGCGCACGCCAAGGAGGTTGTAGCCGTCGATGACAAGGTGAATCATAGGCTTAGCCTATAGGGCAGACGAGTAGGTGTCAACGCGGCCTCCGTAAAAGCCTTGACAAGACTCTTCCTCTTGCTTAACTATTGCACATGATAACAGGGCCTTATCGCACAGCCATGAGTCACGCCCTAAGATACCGGGCTGTCTGGATGTCACCCGTCCAGTTGCTCTGTCTTCTTCTTTTGCGCGGGTGTATTCACCGCTCCCACCCTGACCATCGCCAAGCAGTCCGGCAATTCTCTTTCTAACACCCCTACAAAGCGCCGGCAAAGACCGCGACGACGATCGCGAATCTCCGATACTATGCATCGGCCGGACAGAATCGCCTCATTTTCGACCTTGCCCGACCCTTGGAGTACACACGTCAGAGCGTAGGCGAGGATCGAGTCGTCATAAATCTCACTGAACGCGGTTCTCAGCAAAGCCGCGAAGCGCAAGGTTGACGAGCACAGACTCCCCTCGGAAATCGAGATCAAACAGATGGGGGCGCGGCGCATCCAAGTCTTGCTGAATACTGAGGATCTGACCGGCCTGAAATTGCAGGCCCTGCGCAAGCCCTATCGGCTCGTACTGGAGTATGAGCCAAAACGAACCGGTGCCCCAGCCGTTCAACCCAAGATTGTACTGCCTGTTCAACCCAAGATTGCGTTGCCGCCTGTCACCCGGCAAATTCCAGAAGTACAACGCACGGCGCGCCTCGATATCGACACGATCATTCTGGATCCCGGCCACGGAGGAAAGGACCCCGGCGCGATCGGAACGACCGGACTGACGGAAAAAGCAGTGGTCCTCGATGTTGCGCTGCGCCTGCGACAGCTCCTCCAGAATCGAATGGGCATAAAGGTAGCGATGACCCGCGCAAGCGATACCTTTATTGAACTCGACGACCGCGCGAGATTCGCGAATACCCAGAAAGCCGATCTCTTCGTTTCGATCCATATCAATTCCCACCCGAGCCGAAGCGTGCGCGGGATTGAGCTCTACCATTTTGGAATCGCTTCTGATCGTCGCGCCATGGAGGTCGCAGCCCGTGAAAACGGGGATACCATCGACCACGCTCGTAATTTCCTCGATCTCATTAAAGCGGATCTGGCACTCAGCAAACGCATTGAAGAATCGCAAAACCTCGCATGGGAAACGAAGCTCGCGATCGTGAACTTGGTAGGAATGTCGTATTTTATAGAAGACCACGGCGTTAAGACGGCGCCGTTTTACGTCCTGCGCTACACGGCAATGCCGAGCATCCTGGCAGAGCTGTCGTTCATCAGCAGCTCCGCCGATGAGAAATTGCTGCGATCCCCGTCCTATCGTCAGAAAATGGCCGAGGCCCTCTTCGAAGGCATCCGGAACTATATGAATTCCGTCCAGGTAGCCTACGCCGGATGAAGTCCTGTAGCGAAATGTGCCCACATTTAAGTTAACCCTCGAATACGACGGTTCTGACTACCACGGTTGGCAAGTACAGCCCGGCCTCCCCACCATTCAGGCGGCGCTCGAAGCAGTCATCGCGGAGGTTTCTCAGCAGCATGCGAACGTTATCGGCGCAGGCAGGACCGACGCCGGTGTCCATGCTCTCGGGCAGGTTGCAGGCTTCACGACAGCGGCGACTCTTTCCGCATCGCGAGTGGCTGCGAGCCCTCAATGGACTCTTGCCGCCGGATATCGCTGTCCGAACCGTAGAGGCGACCCCGGATGAATTTCATGCACGCTTTCACGCCAAGTCCAAGCTATACCGTTACCGCATCCTGACGCGCCCGCATCGGTCGGCGTTGGAACGCCACCGGGCCTGGCATGCCCCGTATCCACTTGATGCCGAACTGATGAGGACTGCATTGAAGTCACTCGGCGGCCGGCATGATTTTTCCTCATTTCAGGGCTCGCCCACCGATACCGAAAACCCGGTCTGCAATGTCACAAGGCTGGACTGCATCCCGTCACTCGACGAATTGGCGTTTGAGATCGAGGCAGACCGGTTCCTAAAGCAGATGGTGCGAAATATCGTGGGAACGTTGGTCGAGGTGGGGCGAGGGAAGCTTCAGGCAGGAGCTGTCACTGAGATATTAGCAGCACGCGATCGAACGAAGGCGGGCCCTACCGCGCCGCCGCAAGGCTTGTATCTGGTGCGCGTGGAATATTAAGGGCTCAGAATGACAAAGGCAGTCAGAATAATAAAGGGCGGTCAAAATGAAGATGGTGACGGTAGAAGACAGAGGCAGGAATTTGAATAGCGAGCGGTCGGTGATGCGGCGGGATTACTTCTGGGGAGGTTTTTGGCTCTCGATCTGCTTGCGAAGCTCGATGATCTCGCGTTCAAGCGCCTCAAATCGATCGGCGAGAGGGTCGGGCATGTTCGTATGATCCATCGTCGCTTCGGGGAGTCTCGCCCCGTCCGCCTTGATGATGCGCCCTGGCACGCCGATCACGGTGGAGTTGGCGGGCACCGACTTCAGCACGACAGAGTTCGAGCCGATCTTGACATTGTCCCCGATGCGGATGCCGCCCAGGATTTTCGCACCGGCGCCGACGACGACATGGTTTCCCAGCGTCGGATGACGCTTGCCGCGCTCTTTGCCGGTTCCCCCCAACGTGACACCCTGAAAGAGGGTTACATAGTCGCCGACCTCGGCTGTCTCCCCCACCACGACGCCCATGCCATGATCAATAAAAAAGCCGCGGCCAATTTGGGCGCCGGGATGAATCTCCACGCCGGTGAAGAACCGGGCCACCTGTGAAATCACGCGAGGCACAAACGGCACCCCCCACTCATGAAGCTGGTGCGACAGCCGATACGCAATCAATGCATGGAAGCCGGCATAGGTGAGGATGACTTCCAGTCGACTTGTCGCCGCGGGATCCCGGTCAAACACTACGGCGAGATCATCTCTGAACGTTTGGAACATCATTTCCCCATTCCTACCTGGAGAATGCGCTAGACAGTTTCCAGCAGGCAAACCACATGCGCCGTCATGGCCTCCTGTCTGCCCACCATGCCCTGTCCCTCCCCACTTTTGACCTTAAGGTTGATACAGGACGCCTCCGCGGCCATCGTCTTTGCCAAGACCTCCTTCATGGCCGCCAGGTGTGGCCCAAGGCGCGGCGCCTCGGCGTTGATGACGGCATCAAGATTGACCAACCGGCACCCCTTGCGGTGGACAAGAGACATCACCTGCTCCAAAAGCTTGAGGCTGGCGATATCCTTATTCCGCTGGTCAGAGGAAGGGAAATGCATGCCGATGTCGCCCTCGCCCACGGCGCCTAGGAGAGCGTCGCAGATGGCATGCGTGAGAACATCAGCATCGGAGTGCCCGTCGAGGCCCGCCCCATGCGGAATTTCGACCCCGCCAAGAATCAACTTCCGTCCCGGGCGGAGAGGATGGATATCGTACCCCATACCGATCCTCATGGTCTGGCTGCTTCAGCTCAGCGCGTGGCATTCTTGGTCGAACTCGGCTGAATTTTCAGGATCGCTTCGGCCATTTGAAGGTCTTCCGGTGTCGTGATTTTAATATTGTCCCAGCTGCCCGGGATAATGGCGACCTTATGTCCAAACCACTCCATGACCCCGGCCTCATCCGTGGCATCAAATCGTTCGCTCGTCCGCCTTCTCGTATGCCTCCAGCAGCAACGCCCGGCGAAAAGCCTGCGGGGTTTGTGCGAGCCAGAGTGGTGAACGATCGATGGTGCAAAGGATGTGCCCATCCGCTCCGACCTGCTTCACGGTTTCCTTCATAGGGACTCCCACAATCGCCCCTCCGGTATGTCTCGCCTCGGCTATGGATCGTTCAATCAGATCTTCTGTCACAAACGGGCGGACGGCATCATGGACTACCACGATTTCGGCTTCAGGGTCGCTGGCCTTCAAGCCCTCATAGACCGATTCCTGTCGGGTGGCGCCACCCGCCACAATCCTCAGCACCTTCTTGATATCATACCGCTTGATGACGTCCACGAGCGTTCGCTCGCGTTCATTCTCGGGGACAACCAGGATAACCTGAGAGACGCTTGGAGCTCGCTCGAACACCCGCAGACAATGCAAGAGAAGAGGGACGTCGCCGAGGGCTAAGAACTGCTTCGGAGTGGCGGCGCCCATCCGCCGGCCTCCTCCCCCGGCTGGAATCACCGCGACTGCTCCCACGCTATTCATTCTTATCTGTTATGGTGATGCGACACACGCACACTCACCACGCGCTGCCGCATAACAAATAACGTCAGAAGCACTCGGCCATGTGTCTATCAGCCACGCGCAACGGCTTGTTCCTGGTTTTCGGTCTCTTCCCTGAGCCGTGTAAAGATCATGCGACCCGCTTGAGTCTGCAACACGCTGGTGACGACGACATTGACGTTGGAACCAATATAGCGTTTGGCATTGTCGACGACGATCATTGTTCCGTCATCTAGGTAGGCCACGCCTTGCGCAGACTCCTTGCCTTCCTTCAACACGAAGACGCGCAATTGCTCGCCGGGAAGCACGACGGGCTTGAGCGCATTGCATAGCTCGTTGATGTTCAACACCCGCACACCCTGGAGTTCGGCGACCTTACTTAAATTTAAGTCGTTGGTAATGACCTTGGCATTCATTTTCTTGGCCAGTACGACGATCTTCGAGTCAACCTCCTTGATATGCGGAAAGTCCTCATCGACGATCCGGACCTCGACATCGACCATTTTCTGGATCTTGTTGAGAATGTCCAGCCCGCGACGTCCCCGGCTGCGTTTCAGAGGGTCGGCTGAATCCGCAATGTGCTGGAGCTCGTTCAGAATAAATTGCGGCAGGATGAAGGTGCCTTCCAAAAAACCGGTTTCACAGAGATCGGCCACACGGCCGTCGATGATGACGCTCGTATCAAGAATCTTGTTGCTGACCAGTGACGCGGTTGTTTCGATCCCGCGCATTCGTTTCACATATCCGGCTTTGTCAAAGATTCTTACACCATAAACCAGCCCCAGGTAAGGGAACGCCGCCAACAGCAATAAGCCCAGAATCGGCACCGACTCCACCGCCGGCACCGTGACCGCCACTGCCCACGCGGCCACACCTGCGAGCACCAGCCCACACGCAAGCCCCGTGATGCCTCCCAACAGCACATCTGTCTTGGTGTTGCGAAGCGCATACTCCAGACTCAGCACAACGGCGGCAATAACCAAGCCGACGACGGAGGCCAACATCCACCCGCCCTGTTGGTCGAATCCATCGGAGAATAGGGCAAGAGCCGCGATGATGCAAAGAACGACAAATGTCGCACGGAGCACCATAAAGCCACCCCCTTTCGGCAAAAATCCGTTATTAAGCGGCCCATGATAGCACAGCCCTGCGACAACCGTAAGGGAGAATCTGAATTCGAATAGTGACGAGGGGACTGCTTAGGGCTTGATCGTGATGTAGATATTTCGACTGTTTCTCAGAATAAGCACGAGCGCGGGATCTTGAGGGCCAAGGCTTCCGACGACCTTGGAATAATCTCGATTACTGGTGATCGGCTTTCTGTTGATCTCGGCAATGACATCCCCGGCGCGTAAGCCCGCTTCCTCCGAGGGGCTGCCCTGCGCCACACCCACAACAAGAACCCCGGCCTTGTCGCGAGGCACGCTGAAACGGCGAATGAGATCGGAAGAAAGATCCCGCACTTCCACGCCCGCAAAGACGCCTTCCGTGCGTGGTTCCTGTTCCTCGGGCTCGGCTCCGGCGCGTGCCACGGTGAGCGGTTGCTCCACAACCATAATTTCCTGGTCCCGCTGCTTCCCATTACGCAGTATTTTGACATGCACTTTCTTACCGACCGCGGTTTGGGCCACCAGATTTCTAAACTGCGTGGGGTTCAGGACCGCATGGCCGTCGAATTCAATAATGACGTCGCCGCGCTCAAGTTTTCCCCGCTTTGCCGGACTGTCTACCATGACGTCGGTGATCAGGACACCACGCGTCTCGGGCGATCCGAACTGTTTGGCGAGATCCTGGCTCAGCTCTTGAATAGACACACCCATGTATCCCCGCACGACCTTCCCGCCCTTGATCAGCTGGTCCATCACAGAGCGAACCATGTTGCTGGGCACGGCGAACCCGATGCCCATGTAACCTCCGCTTTGGCTGAAGATGGCGGTGTTGATACCGATTAGCTCGCCGCGGACGTTCACGAGCGCCCCTCCAGAGTTGCCCGGGTTGATTGCGGCATCGGTCTGGATGAAATCCTCATATTCGGCAATCCCCACATTGGCACGTCCAACGGCGCTGATGATTCCCATCGTCACGGTCTGATTCAAGCCGAAGGGATTCCCGATGGCCAGGACATATTCGCCGACCTGGAGCTTATCCGAATTCGCCCACGGGACGATCGGGAGGCCTTGCGCCTCGACCTTAATGACGGCCACGTCCGACTTGGGATCCACGCCTACCACCTTGGCCTTTAACTCGCGCTTGTTGTCCAGCAACACCTTGATTTCATCGGCCTTCGACACCACGTGATTGTTGGTGATGATGTAACCGTTGGGATCCACAATGACGCCGGAACCCAGGCTTCGCTCGCGGCGGTCCTTGGGCGCCTCGAAGCGTCGGAATAATTCGTCGCCGAAAAATCTCCGGAAAAATGGATCTTCGAAGGGAGCAAAACCGTGGCCTTCGGGAGTGCGGCTTGTGCGGGTGGTGGAAATGTTCACCACCGACGGGGTGACCGCTCTCGCGACGTCCACGAAATTCCGGTCCGATCCCGGTGGAACAATGACAGGCACGGGAAGAACGGGGGCGGGCGGCGGAGGCGCTACTGCCTCACGAACGGCGTGCCCGACGGGCAACCACCCGAGATCGGAAGCAACCATGAGCCCCAGCAGCGCGCCGACGCCGATCAAAAGCAGGCCGAGAAAGATGGAGTTACGGGATCGTGCCGGCATAGATCCCGGTGATGGTGCGAAGCAGGAGCAGGGCGTCCTCTTTCTTTCGCTGGAACGAGTTTCGGCCGATGATCGATCCGAATCCCCCTCCGTCGCGAATCGCACGGGCTTCGTCGAAAATGGCTTTGTCGTCTTCCTTGGCAGCGCCGCCGGAAAAAATCACGATGCGCCGGCCATCGAACGCGGACTGGACGACATGGTGCACGCGTTCCGCTAGCGTCTTGATCGGGATATGCTTGGACTCGTAGATCTTCTTCGCCGCCGGCTGCTCCAATTGATCCGTCGGAAGCTTCACCTTAATCACATGGGCTCCGAGCTGAGCCGCGATCTGAGCCGCATAGGCGACCATGCTCGAAACCCTGATCCACCGGCAGTATCAGACATTTACCCGTCCCTGCGAGGGTACCATGATTCAATAAGCGGGACAGATTGGCGAGCACGCCCGGATTTTCACCGGCATACCAACTGAGAATTTCATGAACGCGCTTTGTCATGGCTCCACCTTACCGCTTTCCCTGAATAAAGGCATCAGCTATCTCAACATCTTCGACGCTGCCGATCACCAACGGTACCCGTTGATGCAGGGTCTTGGGCTGCAGGGTTAAGATGCGTTCCACACCGGTACTCGCTCGACCGCCTGCCTGTTCGACCACCATAGCGAGCGGATTAGCTTCATACAGCAAGCGAAGCTTGCCATCCGGCTTATCAGTCTGCGCCGGATAGAGATATATTCCACCGCCGACAAGGAGACGATGGACATCGGCCGCCAAACACCCCGAGTATCGGAGGGTGTAGATTCGACCCGTCGTTGACTCGGAGTCCTTCACATGCTCAATGAACTTGCGGGCACCAGGGATCCACTTGCGTATATTGCCTTCATTGGCGCTATAGACCGTCCCGTACCTCGGTATGGCGATGCTCTCACGGGAAAGCAGGAATTCCCCCAGGTCCGGATCAAGCGTGAATTCGTGTACGCCCTTGCCGGACGTGAAGACGAGCACGGCGCTGGGCCCATACATTAAATAACCCGCCGCCACCTGCTGGGTGCCGCCTCGCACGAGGTCCACCGGCGTCGGCTCGGCGGCGCCGTCATACCTCAGGACCGAAAAAATAGTCCCCATCGGCATGTTCACGTCCGTGTTCGAAGAACCGTCCAGCGGATCAAACAAGAGCATATACTTGCCCTCGGGCCAGTTCTCCGAGAGGATGAGCGGTTTTTCCATCTCCTCTGACGCAAGCGCGCAGACCAATCCCGTGTGATGAAAAACTTTGACGATGGTGTCATTTCCGATATTGTCGAGTTTCTTGACGGCCTCTCCTTGGACATTGGTCTCGCCGGTCGTCCCCAGGATATCATTGAGGCCCGCCCGACGAAGGTCACGATCGATCAGTTTTCCGATCAAGCCAATGTGCGCCATGAGCGCCGCGAATTCTCGAATCGCGGCGGGATTGCCTGACTGGGTGTCAATAATGAATTGGTTGAGTGTGAACGCTTTGCGGTTCATCCGGAGTGTCGCGCTTATTTAGAGTGACTTGTGATTATATCTGCTCTTCTTCGCCTGGAGCAACGCCGATTTTCGGGCAGGCGTTACGGGGTTGCTCGCTGGGTCGGCGGGACGTTGCCCTCCAACGATGTCAATGTGGCTGAGATCGACCCTACGATGACCTTCGCGCGCATCAGGACGGGGATGCGAGTGGTGTCATTGGTAAACCACACTCTGATATTGCCCTCATTCAAAAAAAGTCCACGAAACGGCATGATCGCCAGGACCCTGATGGTATCGACTTCTCCAAGAGTGGTTTGCATTCGCTCAAAACCTTCGACCCGAAGCTCCAACTGGTAAATCTTCTTATCATGATACACGTTGATGCTCACGCTTTGGCCTACGGCCGACAGTGGCAGGGAACGAAAGGCATAGAGGCACGACAGCGTGTCCTGCACGCCCGCCGGCACCGCGATCGTCTCCTTCACGCCGTCTGTTGTGACGACGGCAAGATGAGCCGCTTGATCGAAGAGCACCTCTATGTCGTTCTTCTTCTTCCCCTCGCGGCGCTTGAACAACAGCCGGGCGGGTAGTGCCTCCTCGTCGATGAAAGACTCGACACGATTGTTGACAGGATAGAAGAACGAAACGAAGTCATTGGTCCGGGCACTGTGCAGCAATTGGAGAAGCTGACGGCCGCTGAGGGCTTCGCGGCCAACAACTTCAAGCACCGCAGTTCCGGCGGAGATCTTGCCCCAACTTAAGGCATAGCCAAGCCGCTCGCCGATCTGCAGCCGTTGTACGGTATTAGAGGAAGTGGCAGCGGTCGAAGGGCAGGGAAAAGAAATTGCGAGGGCTAGGACCAATACGAGTGTGAACGGTAAGCCTGTGGGGACCCTTGGCATCGTAGTTTGCGGAACAACGTTCTGCTGGGAGCTCTCAATGAGCAGTCAGCGTCAGTGGGACGTGCTTCCTCACCTGAGATTCGACGACCTCGCGGATACGGGCCAAGGCTCCTTGCGAGACAGCCTCAAACCGCAGGACGAGCGCCGGCTGCGTGTTCGATGCGCGGATTAATCCCCAGCCGTCAGGGAATAAGACCCGTACGCCATCGATATCGATGATATCATATTCGCGGGCCAGTTCTTTCTTGGCTGCCTCCACGACCTGAAATTTGATGTCGTCGGGACAATCCACCCGAATCTCAGGAGTCGCGATGGTTGGCGGCAAGTCGGCCAGCAGTGAAGAGAGGGGATGCCCGGCTTTTGTGAGAATCTCAATCAGCCTGCACGAGGCATAGATCGCGTCGTCATACCCGAAATAGCGGTCGGCGAAAAACATGTGCCCCGACATTTCACCCGCCAAAGCCGCCTGCTCTTCCTTCATCTTCGCCTTGATCAGCGAGTGCCCGGTTTTCCACATGATCGGAATCCCGCCGCGCGTAGCGATATCGTCATAAAGTGTCTGGGAGGCTTTGACTTCGGAAATGATGGTGGCGCCCGGTTTCGCTTTGAGGATATCGCGAGCGAAAAGCACCATCAGCTTATCGCCCCAGATAATCTCGCCGCGCTCATCCACCGCGCCGATACGGTCCGCATCTCCGTCGTATGCAATCCCGACGTTTGCTCTTGTCTTACGCACTGTAGAGATCAGATCCTGAAGGTTCGCGACAACCGTGGGGTCCGGCGGGTGGTTCGGAAACCGTCCGTCGACCTCGACGTACATTGGGGTGACGCGACAACCCAGGAGACTCAGCGCGTCCGGTCCAACCAGTCCGCCCATCCCGTTGCCGCAATCCACGACGGCATGAATGCGCCCGGCATCGAGTCCGGCAAACGATTGTTTGATGTAAGCCAGATATTCCGGAATTATCGTTCGCTCAGAGACCCGACCCCGTCGTTCAGCCGGCTGAAACCGCCCCTCGTCGATGTCCTCCTTCAGGGACTGAATGTCGGCGCCATGCATCGAGGCTTTGCCGATGGAGAGTTTGAAGCCGTTATACTCCGGCGGATTGTGGCTGGCCGTCACCATCACTCCGCCGCCCACGGGCAAGGTGAACAGGGCGAAGTATAAAAGCGGCGTCGGACAGACACCGATGTCCACGACGTCTACGCCGCACGCGGTGATCCCTTTGATCAGCGCATCTCGCATCTCAATGGCGGTGGTGCGACCATCACGCGCCACAGCCACGGATGTGGCACCCGCTCGGGCCGCGCGGGTGCCATACGCGAGCCCGATGTTCTCGGCCAACCTTGGTGTCAAATCCTTCCCGACAACGCCGCGAATATCGTATTCTCTAAAAATGCTCATGGTTTTGTTTCACAGCGGCCATAGTCGTCTGACAAGCGAACGATGTCATCTTCTCCCACATATTCCCCGCACTGGGTTTCTATGATCTCAAGAATGTCTTTCCCCTGATTTTCGAGCCGGTGCGCGCTGCCCTGCGGAATCATCGTGCTCTCAGATGTGCCAACGTCGAAGATACGGTCGTTGCACGTTACGCGCGCCTGGCCCGCTGTCACCACCCAGTGCTCACTTCTCTTGTGATGCATTTGAAGCGACAGCCGGCCGCCGGGCATCACGCTTATCCGCTTCACTTTATAGCCCGGCCCTTCTTCCAGCACGGTGTAGCTTCCCCATGGGCGCTGCACGGTTCGATGGATCAGCTGTTCCGGCGCCTTACGCTTGCGTAGAAGTTCGACAAGCTGTTTGACGTCCTGAGCGCGGTCCTTTGGGCACACCAATGTCGCATCGGCAGTATCTACCACCACCATGTCGCTGAGGCCGATCGTAGCCACGAGTCGTTGTTCGCCGTAAAGGATCGAGTCGCGACTGTCGATATCTATAATTGCTCCGATGCGGATATTGCCCTGTTCATCCTTCTCCCCCACGTCTCCCAGACTGCTCCAATTCCCGATATCGCTCCATTTAAACGGCGCCTGAATCACAGCCGCTCGTCGGGTTTTTTGCAACACGCCGTAGTCAATGGAGATTGACTCTGTATCCCGATAGAATTCTTTGATTGCGCATGCCACATCTGGAGTGTCGATTGCGCTCCCGAGCTTGGCCAGACTCTCGTAGAGGCCTGGTAAGTACTTTTTCATCTCCTTGAGAATCACGTCGGCCCGCCAGATGAAGATACCGCTGTTCCAGTAGAACTTCCCGCTTCGCACATAGCGCTTGGCCGTCGCAAGGTCTGGTTTCTCGACGAACCGCGTCACCCCCAGAGCAGTAAGGTCATCCTGCGAGCCCAAGATTCTCCGAGGCCGTCCCTGGATATACCCGTAACCAGTCTCGGGCCGGTCAGGTTTGATTCCGAATGTCACCAGCCATTTCTGCTCCGCTACCCGGATGGCCAATTCCACCCCTTGGAGGAACGGAGCAGCGTCCGGAATAATGTGATCAGATGGCATCACCAACATGATTCCTTGGGGATCGCGCCGTTGTATCGCTTGCGCCGCCCACCCTATCGCGGGAGCCGTGTTTCGCCCGGTGGGTTCGAAAAAGATGTTGGTTTTCGGGATTCCGATTTCGGCTAACTGCAACCGGACCGCATCGGCATGAGACTCTCCGGTAATCACCAGCACGCGGTCCGCCGGAATCCATGGCGTCACGCGCCTCGCTGTTTCCTGGATCAACGTGCGATCGCTCAGCACTTTTAGAAACTGCTTGGGGTAGAGTTCCCGGCTCAGAGGCCAGAAGCGGGTCCCGCTCCCGCCGGCGAGGATGACTGCATAGAGATGATCTCTCACAATTACAATCCTTTATCGATGAGGTCGTGAAGATGGATCATGCCGCAGACCATACGGTTCTCCTCGATCACCGGCAGAACGGCTAACGGCTTTTCTCGTTCTTCCATAATCCTGAGAGCCTCGATGGCTTTATTGTCGGCCGGGATTGCGATGGGTTTGGGATTCATAATTTGCATGATCGTCATGGAGAAGATGTTCCGGCCTTCGCCCACCGCTCGGCGAATATCGTAGTCAGTGACCAGTCCCATAAGTGTTCCGGTATCGTCCACCACGGAAACCGCTCCGAGATGCTTGTCGGTGATTTCGGAAAACAGATCTTTCACGGACGCTGTGATATGCACAACAGGATTCCTCGGTCCCGTCCGCATCAAATCACGAACCGTTAAGAGCAGGCGCTTCCCGAGCTGGCCGCCCGGATGATATTGAGCAAACTCCTCGGGCTGGATGTTTCGAAGTTTCATCAACGCCATCGCCAAGGCATCCCCGACGACCAGCGCGGCCGTTGTACTGCAGGTCGGCGCCATATTCAATGGACACGCTTCCTCATCCACCGGGGTCACCAGAACGATATCGGAATGGCGGGCCATCGTGGAGTCCGCCTTTGCGGTAATCGAGATGAGGCGGGCCCCGATTTTGCGTATGGAGGGCAGCAAGGCGATGAGTTCCTCGCTCTCTCCGGATCTCCCGATGGCGATAATAATGTCCTCTTTGCGCGCGATGCCGATGTCGCCGTGCATCCCCTCGGTGGGGTGGAGGAACAAGGCGGGCATGCCGGTCGATGCCAGGGTTGACGCGATTTTTTGCGCAATAATTCCCGATTTTCCAATGCCGGTAAGAATGACTTTTCCTGGGCAGGCGTACAGCAAGCGAACCGCTTCCTCATACGCAGGGCCGACAGTCTCATGAAGGCGGGCCACGGTACGGTTCTCGAGCGCGATCACACGCCTGATTTCGGACAAAATATCCATGGGTTAGTCCGCGTGTCTGGCCATGGTAGAAATTCGAGATGTCACAGTCAATCTCTCAAAAGTACACGCCCGCGAAAAGGTATTAGGAAGTCTTGCCAAAATTCAACGGTTGGTGGGCGGAACGGCCGAGAATCAGGTCCGAGACTTCGCGGATGACCCCCTCGCCACCGCGTTTGCTGCACACATAATGTACCGCTTGCAGGACTGAGGGCATCGCATCGGCGGGCGCTGCGGAAAATCCGACAACTCTCAAGGTTTCAAGGTCATTGACATCATCCCCGACATACGCAACCTCCTTGAGACTCAGACGGTATTTCTTGATCAGGCGCGTCAGGAGCGATAATTTGTCGTCGACGCCTTGGTGGACCTCGGGAACTCCGAGTTTTCGCCCCCGGCGCTCTACAATTGCCGTCTTCTCCTTCGTGATAAAGACAGTCGCAATGCCCGCAAATTGCAGCATCTTGATGCCCATCCCGTCACGCGTGTTAAACTTCTTCAGCTCGTCTCCGGTCTCGGAGTAGTACATGCCCCCATCGGTGAGCACTCCATCCACATCCATCGCCAGCATGCGGATATGACGCAGCCTCTTCCGAAGCTCTCGTGAAGACACTGCCGGTCGATTACGGGCCATCGCTGTAGGCTGGCTGATAGTTGGTGACAATCTCGCGCAACTTGTCGATGACGAGGTCCTCGGCCTGCCCCGACTCGCATAAGTTCTGAAGATCGGTTAAGTATCGGGAGAAGTGCCCGCCAGAGAATGTTTCCCTACCGATAGCGCGCTTGATCTTGTGGTGCACGGTGCCTTCCACTCGCTCCGTGTCATCGAACAGTTCTTCAAACAACTTCTCGCCCGGGCGAAGACCGGTATACTCTATCTTAATGTCGTGCCCAGGCCGATGGCCCGACAACAAGATCATATTGCGAGCCAAGGTGGCCACGTGGATCTGCTCACCCATATCCAGAACAAACACATCGCCGCCCTGTCCCATCACGCTGGCCTGCAGAACCAGATGGACTGCCTCCGGAATCGTCATGAAGAAGCGCTTTATGTCAGGGTGAGTCACCGTTACCGGCCCACCTTTGCGGATCTGTTCGGTAAATCGCGGTACCACGCTGCCGTTGCTCCCCAGCACGTTTCCAAAACGCACGACGCTAAACTTGCTGCCCCCCTGGCGGTTCATCTCCCGGACAAGCCCCTCGGCAAGCTGCTTGGTGGCGCCCATCACACTCGTGGGGTTTACGGCCTTATCCGTTGAGATCAAGACGAAGTGGTCCACGCCGACGGCCACCGCCGCTTTCGCGACCACGTGAGTCCCAAAGACATTGTTTCGGACCGCCTCCACGGCATTGCGTTCCATCAGCGGAACATGTTTGTGGGCCGCGGCGTGAAAAATCAGGTTGGGGGAACATGCTGTAAAGACTTCAGTGACCCGCTCCACATGATTGATGTCACCGACTACGGCGAGGATCTCCAGGTGAGGAAAGGCTTCTCGGAGCTCTAGATCTATCGCGTAGAGGCTATTCTCGTGACGTTCAAAGAGAACCAACAACGCCGGGCGGTATGTGGCGATTTGCCGGCACAACTCTGAGCCGATCGAGCCGCCCGCGCCTGTGACGACAATCCGTTTTCCTTCTAGGAGCGGATGAAGTTCTTGGAGATTCCTCTGAATCGGTTCGCGTTGCAGGAGGTCTTCCAGGCTGAGCGGACGGACGCGCCGGATCGACACGGGGCTGTCCAGCAATTGTTTTACGTTCGGCAGAGTCTTCAAGGGGACCGAGCAGGACTCGCAAGCCGCCAAAATGCTTTGCATGACCTTCGGCGTCGCCGAGGGGATCGCCACGATAATTTCTCTGGCCTTATACTGCTCAACGGCCTTGGGGATATCACTAATGGTCCCGACCACCGGGACCCCATGAATTCGAACCTTCCGTTTGACCGGATCGTCGTCCACGAACGCGACCGGCCGATAATTATAAGAGGGATTGATTTGCAGGTCGCGGACGAGCAGTTCGCCGGCGTTGCCGGCGCCGACGATCAACACCCGCCGGGCGCTCGGACCGGCAATCTGCAGCCATTCTCTGAATGAGCGGACGACCAATCTGATGCCGGCTAAAAATCCGGCCGAGAGCAGGCCGGTCAGAATGATGACCGAACGCGGATAGTCCTTCCAGCCCATCAACAGGGCAATGAGAAGGAATAGAAAAACCGTGCTGGCGAGCGCGCTCCAAAAGATTCTGCCAAGATCATGCAGCCCCACGTAGCGCCAAAGCCCGCGATGAATCCCGAAAATCCATAGCCCGGACCCATACACCAACGCGACAAGCGGAAGGCACTTGAAGCATCCGAAATTGATAGGCCCGGGGAATGTCCCCCTCAAACCGCAGGACAAAGGCCATGACGTTTGCCGCCAAGATGAGTCCCACCTGAATACTAACGACTACAGTTCCGCGATGACGAAGCAACAACTGGCCGAACCCTGCAGACATCAGTTGAAAGAGCTTAATGCTGAAATGCTTTAACGTTTTTTCCATCCCCCACCCATCAGCGGTTCAGAACGGTGGCAGTCTTATCTGATTCCAGCGAATACTGCACGCTGAGACAGAGCGCAACCCAAATCCAAAATTGCACCGCCAGGGTCCCGATCAGCATCTGATCAAAAGAAAGCCGGACGGTCATGCCGATCACACCCGCTGCAACTCCCAACGTCAAGGCTTTTGAGGCCGATAACGTCGCCTTTTGGAAGTTCTTGAGTGCGGTTGCCACAATCCTCCACAGGAGCCATATGAAGACGGCTGCGGCGGGGATACCCGCCCCCAGCGCCAGATCGAGAAAAATATTGTGGGTGCCGGCTGGGAGCACCGCCGCGTCCTTGCCCGGATCCGGCTCGCTCGATGCACCATACACCAATCGGAAGTTATCCTTGCCATAGCCGATGCCGAAAAGAGGGTGGAGCATGATCTGCTTGGTCGTGAACTGCCAAATCTCGAACCGGTGGAGCAGAGGCAAGGTTCCGAGACCCCTGACGTTAATGGTGGTCCCCGGCAGCGCCACGACCTTGTAATGAACCACCAAGGCCTCCATCGCTATGATCACCACGCAAAACACTGCGACACCAAGTATCAGCGTTTTGCGACGTAGCACGAGAATCACCAGCCCGAGCTCGGCCAGAAGGGCCAGGAGCCCGGCCCGGGAGTTCGTGAGCAGCAGGCACACGACCCCGAGGGCCGTGGCTACGGCATACACGCCCCGCTCAAACAGGCGCTGTTCAAACAGCATGAATGTGAGACAGACCGGGATGGTCATAACAAGATATGTCGTGAGCCAGACCTCACCGGGAGTGAATGACTCGAGCTCCCTGAGCTGTTTGAACGCCGGCAGCAACCCCGCCATGCCAAAGAATTCCACAATCCCGTACGCACTGATGATCACGGACGCAACAATCAGCGCCCACAGAAGCCGCCGTCTATACGGCTCGACGCCAAAAAAGTACAGCACCGCGTAAAAGAGCAAAACCTGCTGCAAAAGCTTGCCGAATTCGTCCACGCTGTAATCAGGGTTCGTGGCGAAGGGAATGGAAAGTCCGACCCAGCCCACAAATGTCGGCGAGCGGCAGATCAATGGCTGTTCGCTGGAAGAAATGGGTGCGGTTCACTGCGCACCAGAGCCCGAGCAGCAGGAGCAACAGGATAAAGCCGTTTCGCTCGAGGAACAAAAGACGGCGAAAGGGAAGAGCAACAATATACACAAAGAGGCAAGCCTGGATCAGACGTTCGAGAGCGGGGCCGATCGCCGCCGCGCCGGATCCCTGAAGGCTGCGGATGCCTTCAGATCTCACCCCTGGTCCCCTCCCGTTGTTGCCATTCGACCCTCGAGACCCCTCTTGCCAGCGTAACGTAGAGAAGAGCCCACGCGGCAAGGATACCAAACCGTCCCCTCTCGCCGGCGTGGATGTAAAGCAGTGCGCTTCCGCCGCACGCGACCATCAGCAAATACTCGATCAAGACGGTCTTTCGATGGCTCCATCCCGATAGAACCAGCCGCTGGTAATAGTGCTCCCGATGCGCCTGCCAGACCTTTTCACCTCGTAGCAGTCTCTGCAAGAGCGTTGTTGTGGCATCCACGAGGAACGGCGAAAAGATAAGCACAGGCACCCAGATATCAAAGACCTGCTCCTGAACTCCTTGGAGTGACAACGCACCCGCCAGAAATCCCAGCGGGGCGCTGCCAACATCGCCCATGAAAATGCGCGCCGGGGGTATATTGTACACAAGAAACCCCGCCGTCGCCGCGATTACCAACAACGCCAGCGTCGCCAAGCTCGAGTGCCCCGCGCGATACGCCACGTAGGCCAGAAATCCAAACCCGACCACCGTCATGCCGCCCGCAAATCCATCCATGCCGTCCATGAAATTGTACAAATTCGTCATCCACATCAGAAACAGCACCGCCAGAGGAGCACCTAGTTGGCCGAGCGACCAGCTTCCGAGTAGGGGAAACGAAATCTCAGGCACCGTCAAGCCGGCCCCGACCACAACGATGACTGCCGCCGCACTGTGTACTCCAAACCGAAGCCCGGGAGGAAGCCCGACGCGGTCGTCCCAGAACGAGACTGCGCCGATCAACAGAGCCGCGGCGATAAGCCACCCGCTGGTGGTATGCGATCCTGCGCCGTCTCCAAACAATGCCTGAGAGACGACGAAGCCCGTCACAAGACTTCCTATAATAGCCAGACCACCGGTCCGCGGCGTGGGCGCTGCATGCAGGGAACGCTCATTGGGATGGTCCAATAAGCGGAGCCACGTGGCCGGAGAACAGAGATGACGTGTGATTCCATAAGCGAGCAGAAACACCAGTGCTGCAAGGATCACTATCTCCAAGGTCTCTGCTAATCCTTTTGTAGATCGATATCCGGCGATCAACTCCGGCAAACCACTCTCTAAGTTGATCACCGGGTCGTATCCTAGCTCCCGGGAAATCTTCTGTGAGCTATACCAGGCCGAGCCGATCAACTTGCTCAGTGAATCCGAATCAATTACGAACCGCCGCCTTGTGGTTCGCCCGACAAGGTCACCGAGCTTTCCAAGCATGATCAAGGCACGAAGCGGGATCTGCCATTGTGGGATTCCCCGGCCGAGAGCGCGGCAGATCATAGTATAGAGTTCACGGGTCGAATAGGGTCGACGATCAGTCACGATGTAGCATGGGGATTTCGGCGCCTGAAGAGCCGCTAGGAGCGCGGCCTGCACGACATTGGCGACATGGACGAGACTTCGGCGATTCGGGATGTCGGGAAAGGGGGAAACAGATGATGGTCGATCGCCCAGATCATCCGCTGGATGTTTCCCTTGTTGTTCGGTCCGTACACCATCGGAAGCCGCAGCGAGATCCCTCGTAACCCTGTTGTCCTGGCATAGTCCTTCACTAAATCCTCCGCCTCGGCTTTGGAACGGCCGTACGGCGTGCTGGGACAGGGAGGGGCGGTTTCATCGCGACATTCTGCAGTCTCGTCTCCAAAAACTTTCACAGTACTGAAGAACACGAGCGCTTGCGCCCCTCCGGCCAGTGCCCCTTCCAGAACATTTCGAGTTCCTTCCACGTTGACCGGACGGTAGGCGGCGTCGTCTTCACCCCACTGGGAGAGGGCATGCGTCCGACCAGCCAGGTGAAAGACAAGATTGGCCCCGGCCGCAGCTTCCTTCATTTTTGCTGCATCACGGATGTCCCCCTCAATCAGGTCCACATTTGCAGGCCAATTTCGCTGAAGCGGCGATGGCCGAGCCAGGGCCCGAACCTGGTAGTTCTCTTGGAGCAAGCGCTGCACGAGGTGCTGCCCGATAAACCCCGTTGCGCCTGTAACCAAGGCGGTCGTCAAAGCCGTTTCCAAAGCTCGTTGTACAGATTCAGGGTCTCTTGCGAGATCCGATCCACTGAGAATTCCTTCTCGACGATCTCACGGCCACGTATCCCCATCCGGATTCGCAAGCTGGGATTTTCTAACAACTTGGCGATCGCCTCGCTTAACGAGGCAGGGTCCTTTGGCGGTACCAGAAACCCATTGATGCCGTCCTTCACGATCTCACGGCAGCCCGCCACATTGGTGGCGACCACGGGTCTCGCGCATGCGGCCGCTTCCAGCAACACCTTCGGAAGTCCTTCCCGGTACGAAGGGAGAACCACAATCTGCGCCGAAGCCAGAACATTCGGCATGTCTTCTCGATGGCCCCACCACTGAACCATGCCCTCGCTCTGCCAAGCCCGAAGTTGCGTTTCAGGGATGGCGGCCGGGTTTTCCTTGTCTACCATTCCCACAAGTACGCACTGCACCCGGCTGCCCCTGAGTTTTAAAAGCCGCGCCGCCTCGACGAATTCGCCAATTCCCTTGTCCCATAGCATCCGGCCCGCAAGCACCACCACAGGGACCTGATTCTCGTCTTGGGTCTCCAGCGGTGGCGAAAACTTAACCGTATCCACACCAACCCCGCGAATGACTTGGATCTGGTCAGATCCGACGATTCCGGCCTCTACCAATTCACCGGCATCTTCTGCATTCTGAAAAACCACTCGCGAGTGCGGGAGGGCTAGCGCCCAGCGCAGAGCCTTCCCCATGATAAACCGCAACACGTCCTTTGCGCTCGCCGGACTCGATAAACGTATAACCCAAGCCGGCGAATCCATTCACGGCCGCAGGCACCCGGGCCAAGCGGGCCGCCACAGATCCGTATAAGATCGGCTTGAGTGCGACATGATGGACGACATCGGGACGCACCCGTCGATACAAGCGGACGAGCTCTAGAATGCTGAAGATCTCGCGTAACGGATGCCGGCTGCTTCTCACCAGCCTGAGAGGAAGCAGTTCGAACCCTTCGTCCTCGATCCGCTTACCGTGATCGTGCACGCGGGTAGCGACCGAGACATCCCAGCCTGCGGACCGTGCAGCCCGCGCCAACTCCAGGCGATGTGACCAAAAATACCAGTCTTCAGTTATGAGAAAGAGCAGGCGCGGCCGAACAGCGTTAGGCGCCGGAGTCATTCTTACCCTCTAAACGGGGACAGGCAACTTTTCCGTCCATGACGCGCGCGGTAAACGCTGAACGATTCGGAAAAGTAGCCTGTCCCCCTTCCTTGTCTCGGATTTACGCGTGCTCTTTCAACCAAGCTTGAAACATCAAGACATCCCAGAGATGATACTGCCAGTTGAACCGGCCGGAGAGGTGCTGTGTCCATTTTTCTCGAACCGGGCCGGGGGAGAGAAACCCGTCCTTCTCAAGGCGCCGCTCGTCCAGCAGATCCTCCCCCCAATCGCGAAGCGGCCCGCGAAGCCAGGAGTCAATCGGCACCCCAAAGCCCATCTTGGGGCGATCCACCAATGCCAGCGGCAAATATTTTCCGAGCACCCGGCGCAGCGCCTGCTTGCCCTGTCTATTACGGATCTTCATGGAAAGCGGCAGCCGCCATGCAAACTCAACCACCCGATGATCCAGCAGCGGCACACGCGCTTCCAGACTGACTGCCATGCTCGCCCGATCCACTTTGACGAGGATATCGTCCGGCAAGTATGTCACTGTATCCAGAAACATCATTTGCTGCCGGAAGTCCCCCACGCTAGCCCAATGACTGCGATCCGTGAGGACCGTCACCGGTTCCGATGCGCCTAACACCACCGAAGCCGGCGCCTTCCAATGGGACACCAAGCTGCGATATAGAGCACCCTCATCCCCGACAGCGAGTAGTTCCGCAAGTTTGTACAGCTTCTCGCCAGGGTGCTGCACGCGAAGCACCGGGGGCAGGATCCTCCGCACCGCCTTGAGTCGCCGACTCCATGTGTCGGCGGCCACACTGGTGAGGGCCCAAGCCGCACCGGTCCGCACCCGCCGTGGCATCCACCCCATGCCGTCCCATATGTCCTGGGCCCAGAAATAACGGTTGTACCCGGCAAAAAGCTCGTCTCCGCCATCGCCCGACAACGCCACAGTCACGTGCCTTCGTGCCAACTCTGAAATCAGGAAGGTCGGGATTTGCGAGGAATCCGAAAACGGCTCGTCGTACAGGCTCGGCAGCCGGGGAATCACGCCTTGCGCTTGAGCCGGAGTCACATACAGTTCGGTGTGCTCTGTCCCCAGGTGCTTCGCCACAGCGCCGGCATAACGAGCCTCGTCATAGACGCCTTCATGAAAGCCGATCGTGAATGTCTTGACCGGACGCCTGCTTTGAGCCTGCATCAAAGCGACAATGGTGGAGGAATCAATCCCGCCGGAGAGAAAAGCCCCCAGCGGCACATCGGCGACCATCCGTAGGCCGACTGCGTCGCGCAGCAGGGATTCCAGGTGTGCAGTCGCCTCATTTTCCGAACCGGTAAAACCTTCACGCACACCTTGCTCTGCTGCCTCTCTGGCAGACCAGTAGGCCACCGGCGCCGGCGCGCTGGCTTCCGTGTCCACACTTCTCGCACCGATCGTCAGCATCGTACCGGCTGCAAGTTTCAAGATTCCTTTATAAATGGAATATGGCGTGGGGACATAGCTATGCCGCAGGTAAAGAGCCAACGCATTGCGGTCGACCTCTTTCTTACATGCAGGATGAGCCAGTAATGCTTTCAGTTCCGACGCGAAGAGGAAGGTCTTGCCCATCCAGCCATAGTACAAGGGCTTCTCCCCGATTCGGTCACGGCAGAGATGAAGGGTGTGAGTCTCACGGTCCCATAAGGCAAACGCGAACATGCCGTTAAAGGAAACAAGCGCTTTCTGAAGACCCCATTGGCTCACGGCGGCCAAGAGAACCTCCGTGTCCGAATGCCCTCGGAATTTCTGCCCGAGCCCCTCGAGTTGCTGACGCAAAGATCGAAAATTATAAATTTCGCCGTTATAGGTCACCACGTAACGGCCGCATGCCGAATGCATGGGCTGATGACCTGCTGCAGAGAGATCAAGGATTGAGAGCCGGCGATGGCCTAAGCCAATGCCCGCCTCCTCATGCAGCCATACATCGCTATCATCGGGACCGCGGTGACGAAGACGCTCCGTCATCGCGAGAAGCGTCTCCCGCGTCCCGCGAGACCAGAGGGCTTGTTTGAAAAATCCCTACAATGCCGCACATATGGTCGTGATCAATTGTGAACGGCCGTTTCCGACCTTGCGGAGCCCCGAACAGCACGGCCGAGGCCGTCTCTTCCGCAAGAGACATGGGACAAGGCATCTTTGCAAATCAGGTCTGTGAGCGCAGTAGGCCATTGCCTGGTGCCCTTTGACATTCGTATGGGCGTCTTTCGGGAAGAGGTAGTACGTCGAAAGGTCATTCGACGATTCAAAGATCGGGGTCATATCGACGAAGGGAATGTCGTATTGGGTCGTCAATCGCTTCAAGACACGATTAATATGCTGATATTCAGGATGATAGAGGTGAGAGATGTCGGGAATGAACATGATGACCAGGCGGGCGTGAACACCATCCGCCAGCGCTTTGAATCGCGTCAAATATTCCTTGAGCAAAGCGATTTTCTCATCGGACCCCTCGTTAATTAGCGGGTGGTCGTATCTGGCCCAGGCCGCTCTTCGGACTTCCATAATTCTCATATGGTCGACTGCGGTCGCGTGATTGCGGACCCGGATGACCGCGGCAGCAGAGGTGATAAAGTTATAGAATCGTGATCGGTGCAAGAGCCCCCCTTTGTATTGCAGCCTGTCCGGGAAATCCTCTTCATAGGGTGCAAGCTCTTCTTTCAGAAACATCGGCAGGTCATCCACAAAATAGCTGATGACAATGACGTCCGGCTGATACTTGATCCCGATATTCTTTAAGTAGATATAATAATGGTTCAGGCCGTAGCCGGGCACCCCCGCATTGATCGCCTCCGCCTTCCGACCTGTTTCCTGAGCAAGGCGCCTCTCGAGTTGCTTTAAGATACGACTCCTCGAGTTTGACTCCCCAGCCGAAGGTAAACGAATCACCCAGTCCGAGAATCCGTATCGACCCCTCTTCTTTCTTCCACGGGTGTTCAACGTCACGCAATCCCTGCGAATTCGTTTTGATATATTCATCCACGATGCCCCGCCCCTCAAAATTAGGAGGCAACCGGAATCCCAGGAGCGGAATCGGCTCCAGCCAGGTCTTGAGAACAGGCTTCGACCACGGATGGTCGATGACGTGAAGCAACCCCTCGCCCAATACAGCGGAAAAGCCGAGGGATGCTATCAGCAGGCGATGTTTCCTCCCACTTGCCTTGAACCAAAAGCAGCAATACGAGGGCGATGAGGAAACCTACGACGGGAAACTCGATCGTGGCTGAGCGGATGACATGATCGGCAATTTCGAGCCTGAAACCCCGAAAAAATGCCACGATAACGGCATCCAGCGCGAACAAAATGACCAGCAGTAAAAGAACATGTTTGAGCCAGGATTTGATGTGATTCACGATAATCACACGCTGACCTGCCGGGAAACGCTTCGGATGAAATGAGAGCAGAGGAGTGAGGAGGCTATCCTTATCCATCCCGGTTGCCGCAAAAAGCACAACGCCGGCGGGAAGACCTTCTTCTTCCATGCGTTATAAAAGAGTTTAAAATAGATTCGTCTCGCCGTCTGCTTAAAGTCTCGTGACGCGGCGGCCACGGGCACAATGCGAAGGTACTCGGCGAGCACACGATCGAACAATCTTACAAATTTGCCGTGCGATGACCGATCGCGATAGCCGGAACTGAACTCGGCAAGCAAAAGACTCTCGTTCTCGGATAAGAATCCCTTTCCAAACATCGCTTCGGCATTTCTTTTTACCACCTTCGTGAGATCTTGCATTTTAACGGAATGCTGTGTGCCTTCGCGCTTGGAAGAAGAATGCATGCGATGTGATACCAAATGGTGTGAGAGGTTTGCGACATGGCATACTTCGGCAACCCTGGACCACAGTTCGTAATCCTCGCACGCGGCATACGACGGGTCATAACCACCTAAGTTGTCCCTCACGATAGTTTTTCGAAACATCACTGAGGTATGCACAAAACTATTATCGAAAAGGAGATCCCATTTAATAGCGATATGCTCATGCGGCCGATCGAGAAGAACTCTCTTGTAGCGCCCGGACTCATCAATAATAATCGCCTGCGTACCTACCAGCGCGATGTCCGGGTGAGCCCTCAGAAATTGAACTTGGCTCTCCAGCCGCTTCGGATGGGACAGATCATCAGCGTCCTGGCGCGCAATGAATTCCCCTGCGGCGACCTGAAGCCCGCGGTTTAAACTGTTTGCCAAGCCAAGATTGTTCTTGTTCTCCAGGACCCTGATTCGGTTGTCGGAAAATGACCTCAGGATCTCCTCGCAACCGTCCGTCGACGCATCATTGACAATTAACAGTTCAAAATCCCGGAACGTTTGCTGAAGAATGCTTTCAATGGCAGGGCCGAGATAGCGACCCGCGTTATATACCGGCATGAGAACCGTAACCATCGGCGTGGGCAACATGCCATTAGACGGGTTCACGCGCGGACCGGACGGGCTTCGGCCCAGATCTCTCCCCAATTGATTTGCACATGGGTGAGGCACAGGCCGGCGGCGCGGATCTCTTTTTCAAAGCTTCCCTGGGTGTACTCAGTATAGTGCGTCCGATCGCTGAAATACGGCATTCCCAGCTCTTTTCTCAACGGCACTTTCCATTCCCGGTCGAACATCGGCACCCGGATCAGGCAGCGTGTGGGGGAGAGTCGTTCATGGACGGTGCCGAGAAATTCCACTCGATGCTCGATATGCTCGAGAATGTTGGACAACATGATCACATCGAACTTTTCCGTCGGCAGGTCCTTGAGGACGTCTCCTTGCCGGAAGACCAGGTTCGGATGCTGAAAGAGCTGCCGTGCTTTCGCAATATTCTCGGCACGCAGATCGATCCCGGTCACCATGGCACCGGTCCGGGAGGCCACGGAATAGGCCACCGCGCCGTACCCGCAACCGATGTCCAGCACGCGCTCCCCGGAGGAGATTCGCTCCACGAAAAAGTCGTGATACTGCATGAGGCGGTGCTTGACGTGCACGCCGCCGTCGTACTCGATCGCCAGCCGATTGATGCATTTCGTGAGAAAATCATCCGCTCTCAACAGGAGGCGCATGGCCATTCGAGTGAGCCGTTTCATTTCACTACATTCTCGAACACTGCTTGATGGCGCCGCAACCAAGGCCGAACATCGAACGTCTCCTCCGCTCTCTGGCGGGCGGCGTCGGAGTATTGTTTTCGGCGATCCGCCACCTTTATGACGGCTGCCGCCATGGCTTTCGGGTCCGGGGGGATGTCTCTCTCCCAGCCGCGTTCAACGGAAATGCCTATCCCGGCATCTTTCCCAACAAGCTCAGGCACACCACCGCTTTCTGAATACACGATAGGAAGACCACACGCCATGGCTTCAATCACGACGCCGGGGCATGGGTCATTGTACTTGGTGTGCAGTAACAGGTGGGCCCGCCGAAAAATGCCCGGCGCTTCCCTCTGGCTATACGGCCCGAGAAAAATCACGCGATCGAGCACGCCTCGTTCCGTCGCCCATTGACGGGCTGTCCGACCGGCCTCAGCCTGGTCGGGCATCCAACGGAGTCGTCCCGTGACGAGGAGCGTCGCATCCTTACCGAGACGCACCACTTCCGACAACACTTCCAGCGCGGTTAAAAGGCGATAGGACTGGTCTTGGTTTCCCGCCAACAGCATGACGAGACCACCCGCTGGGGATTCCGAGGAGCCAGGGACGAAGACCCGAGTATCCACAGGGTTGTACAAAATCTCCCACGGGCCTTTGCGGATGCCCAGGTAGCGATCGGCGCTGAGCCTGCAGAATTCACTTTGATAGAAGACATACGCGGCGACGTGAAGAAGCTTTGCCAGGGGAGCGTTCACGGCTTCCCAGCCCGGCCCATGCCACGCAGGATACGCGACTCCGTTCTGGTTCCATACGAGATGCGCCCCCTTCATCCCGGCCGCCGCAGCAATCTGTACTGCGCCATAGGGGATGCGGCTACTTACCAGGTAAAGAATATTGAACTGCCGAGGAGAGTTAGGAAAAGTCCCTTGCATGAGTTGTGTCTTGACGATTCCACCATGGGCATGTTCGCCGTCTCCCGGGATATGGTCGTAGCCATAAAATACGTGCGGCTTCCCGTCCTTCACGGGTTTCATAAGCAGGATGAGTACACTGCGGGGAAAGCCAGACAGCGGCCGCAGGACGCGGTCAAGCGGCAATCTCAAGACAGCCGGAATAAGGCTTTTAATCCAGTCCCGAACGGTCATTGCAGGTGATTGCTAATCGACTTCAGTGCCTGTTGTGGTGTGGAGATGATCTCTAACATCTGCTTGATCACATTCAAATACGTCTTGGCGATCTCCTCGATCGTCTGGATAGAGATCACGCTTTGGAACTGATGGTAGTGGGTGATGAGCCGTTCCAGCTGCCCTGGAATCTCTTCGCGCTTCTCAAACGGCAGGCCCCCTAATCCTACAATCTCCGGATGCCCTCCATCGTTGAGGTACACCGCAGGAAGGCGGCACGCCAAGGCTTCCACCAATGAGTTTGAGCAGGGGTCTCTTTCGCTTGCAGTAATGTAGATATCATGCTGGCGCAAGAGATCAGCCAGCTGTTCCGAAGGTACCGCAGGCACGTGCTTGATCCGTGTAAAGCGTTCTTGCGTCTGTCCGACAAACGTGTACTCGAAGCGGTTCCAATCCAAGTGCTCGTCCAGCCATTTATAGACAGGGCCGCCCTTCCGGGGATTATCCGACCACGAAGCACTGATTAGTCTGATCTTCCGCGTGGGATCAAACGGCTCACGGCCCTGGGAATGGAAGATCCCTCCATCCACGCCATTCGTAATGATCATCGGCCTGACTGGTTTAAAACCCATCTCGAGCAAGCGCCGGAAACACCAACCCGGACTGAATGATGGTCGCAGTGGCAAGCTGCGCATTCAACTCAAACACTTGATCGTCCACCTCCCGGCCCGAGCCGCGAACCAATGAGATGGGGCCATCGATACGATGAAGCATGCGCAAGCGGCCTGCGCGAGCAACCGAGAGAAATCGTTTGGCATTGAACCACACTGAGTGACAAATATGGACGTCCACGTCGTCCGCCATGCGGTTTTCATAGACGATCACACCCATCTTCTGAAAGGCTCCGCGAAGGGCGAGCATGAATTGGTTGCCGCCTCCATACGGCGGCTTCCGGAATTCATGCCATAGGCTCACGCTGATGCCGCGGCCTTCACGCCGCGACGCATCCGGGCGCGATACCTTTCGGCTTGCGCGCTTCAGAAGGTTCACCAAGCGCGGGGAACGGCGAATAATGCTGAGGACCTTCGGCCTGACCTGCTGGAGGAACGGTTTCTGATAGACCACTGGCGTAGACACGGCCCGGGGTTGGTAGACCTCCACCTGGTCGATTCTTTCATACAGCCGTTTGAAGCGAAGGGCATTGGCGTTGCCGGAGTGGTTCCTGAGCACACGTTCGTAATGAACCTCAACGGCGTTGGACAAGAAACCATCTTGCATATCGCGCTCGATCAGCCTCGCGGCTTCGTCGAACGTCTGGTACAGACAGTAGGGTTCAAGCACATCCGCAGCCAAGCCCACCGGGGTGCTCAGCACTTTACTTCGTGCGCCGGCCGCCTCTAAGATCGCGAAGGGGCCCCCTTCGGATCGGCTGGACACAAGATGCAGGTCCGCCGCGTGGTATAAAAGATTTAATGTAGAGCGGTCGAGAATATTCGCAGGATAATCATCATCTGACCGTTTCCTTCCCCACAAAAGTAAACGGAATCCCATCAGCCTTGAGCCGCGCGCGGAGCCAATGCCGTCGAGGGCCGGCCAAAAGGACATGAAATGGCAAATGCTTCGTCTGTAGCAGCTGCATGACCGCTAAGAAGACATCGGGGCCTTTCTGGGGCTTGGGCAGTGATATGTCTTCTCCAAGGCTGTCACGCATGAAATTCCCAATGACATACTTGTCGACGGGAATACCCCAGCGCTCGCGAAGCGAGGTCGACGGTCTCCCGTCAGGAAGCTGGCCGTCAAATATTCGGGTATCGAGCGCATAGGAGATCATCTCGGCAGGACAAACCCAAGGCCGCGAGCGCGCTCTGCGCTTTGGTTGATTGCGCGATCCAGAGACCGATGACTGAAGAAAGCTGAATAAACTCCGGTTGCTGAACGAACCATAACGGATCGCCCGGAACATGGCACAAGATCCTCTTTCCAACCAGAGCGGCCGGATTCAACTCTCTTAGCATGAGAGGATTCAGGCAATGCACCACGTCACAGTTGTCCAGCCGTGAGAATTCGACCAACCCGGGAAGTGTGGCCAAATTCTCCCGCACCATTTTTAACTCTTCGTCCAACGCCCAGCCGGCGCTATCGCCGCCGGCCAGGTAGACGCGTGTGGGAGGCTTCATGTTAATGCTCAGTCCAGTTTGGTCGGGCCGCAACCAGCCAGCGGGCGCGGATGGCCTCGAAGATGTCCTTGTTCAAAGGCCCTGCCGCCACGATTGCTGCATTCTGTCTCCACCGTTCGGGCTTGAGACTACCCACAATGGCGGAATGCACGCCCTCAACGCTCAACGTAAATCGCAGCGCGGTTTCCACAGCCTCGGAACCGCCCTGTCTGAGAAATTCATAATTGAGGTGGTCGAAGCGCGCCAGGTAAGTATCGTTCAATCGACCGCTGGGATGCCCGCGCAACGGAGGAATGACCCACAGAAGCCGGCGAAGAACCGCTCGCGTGGCGCGGCCGATCCTCTTCGGTAACGTCCAGGCGACCCTGGCCAATGGCCGTTTCACGATCACGCCCATGCCTCGCTCTTTAGCAAGCGGCAAACTGACATCGATCGCTTCCTGATCAGCAAGATTGATCGAGGTCTGCAGCGTGTCAAACACTCCTGACTTAATCGCGTACACTGCATTCTGGCCGTCGCCGCTATAGCCGATATACCGGGTTTTCCCGGCCTGTTTTGCCCGCTGCAGGACCTGGATCACATCACTCTGGCGTAAGACCTGTTCGGAGCAACTGTGCAGCTGGATCACATCCAAATAATCCGTCCGAAGCCTGCGCAGGCTCCGCTCGATGCTCTGCTCTAACAAGCGGGGACTCCAGTCTGGTGAGTCGAGCCCGGACGCGTGCCCGCATTTGGTAAAGATATAGTATTGGCGACGTGCCGGGGTCGCCCGGCCTATTTTTTCTTCGCTGTCCCCATAGCACTCTGCCGTGTCAATCACATTGACGCCGAGGTCCATGGCCTCTCTGAGAAGCCGCTCAACCTTGCTTAAAGAGAGATTCTTGAATCCGATATCGGCCGCACCCAGAGCCAGGACGCTCACCTGCATACCGGTCTTTCCAAGCTCGCGTCGTTCCATGATCTCTTCCGGATTTAAATGAGAACTGAGGACAAACGGCGTTCGGCTTTGCGATGCCCGGCCGACCTCAGCAGCGCCGATGTCTCAAAGATTCTTAGTTATTACCATCGATGAACAATTCGGATAGACAGGCAGAACATCGCGAAGAAGAGAACGAGGATTATAGACAGAGATCTTCACATTCTCGCGCTCGAAAAGCTCCCGCCAGCTCGTCATTGCCTCGACGATTCCGTTGTTCGTGGCGTTGTGCTTTCCGTCAAATCGAACTCCGCGGGTATTGATCTCAGCCGGCATCAGCATTCCCGTCGCTTCATTCACGGCGAGTGTCTCATTGCTTTTCAACCAGAAGTAACGCGAGTCGTATAGATCCACGCCCACCAGAACAATCTGCTCCCATCCCATGCAATAAGCAAAGTTCACCGCATCGCTGAGGGTGCCGAAGCTATGGGCGAGCCCGTCTGCGAGACAGGGTGTCGGAGCTCTTGCGGCTCTCGCTGTGCGGTATCGGAAGATCCGCGTGCCCGGCCTGATGTGACCGCACCCGATAAGGCTGTTACAGAACTGGGCGAGATATTCGCCTTGCATAACGAGAATTGTATCCTTGAAATACTCATTCGCATTGAGAACGTCCGCGAAGTCCTGGCTGTGGGCCTTCCAATTCAAAGCTCCGGCTTTAGCCTCCACCCACCCACGGATAAGATGGTAATCAACCCGAATCCACTTCTGATAGACGAAACCACTGAGGCCCAACGTGTCGTGCTTCTCAAAGTGTCGCCATTCTTCCGCTGTGATATCGTTCAGGGAATAACCGGACCCGAAAATAAACACCGTATCTGATTTCCGTGAGGCCTTTAACTCAGCTTCGTTGAGCACTCGATAAGCCCCTCGATTCTTCCGCTCTCGCATCCACGCAGCGAGAAGCACCCTATGCCATTGAAGATATTGGCTTAACCCAAAATCGCGGAGTTGGAGAGCCTGTAACTTCAGTAGGAAACCCAGATCGGTCATAAGTAATCCACGACTCTCATTGCTTCATCAACACCAAATTGAGTCTATCCACCGCCAAATCGCGCAGCCCAACTGTTGGATGAAGTGCCTTGGCGTGCCTCCATGTATTGTTCGTGGGAGAATGATCAGGATAACGATCCTCCTGCCACGCGATTATAGTCAGTCCGGTTTGACAAATAATCTGTTCAAGATCAAAAAGTGACGCCCGCGGCGAAGTAAAGTTGCAGGTATACGCCGTAAGCGCGTGATCGTGTTCATAGGGTCGCCATTGTTGAAGGTACCGGCGAAACTCCGATGGAGTTAAAAGGACATGTCCCCAAGGAAAATCCAAGGTACAGGAAGCATGGCCGCCTTTGGGAGAAAAAAAAGGGTCAACGTGATGAATCATCATTCCACCCGGCTTTAGCACTCGGGCCATTTCTGAAAACGCTCGCTGTAAATTTGGGAGATGTTCAACCACAGAGGCACTGTAGATGAAATCGAATTCATTATCATTTAAGTCCATGCTGCTACAGTCGCCTTCGAGGATCTTTACGGACGAATGGTTCCCGCACGTGTCAGCACCTAGCCTTCCAGCCACCGCTTGCCGCTCGGAAATCCAGCGGTAGTCCTTCACTCCAGAATCAATCCCGACAGGTCGGTCAATACCAAGTGCAGACAACGCCATCACGGCGTAGCCCATGCCACAACCGACCTCCAAAACCCGGAGACGGTCGAAGTTCTGGATAGATTGGAACCTCGCATACTGCGTTAACATCCTCATGGCGATCTGCCGGTAATAGCTTGCCATTGAGTCTGCCTGCTTGACAGTCAGCCGAGCAGCAATAATCGTTCTTTTTGTAAGCGGCGAGGGGATGTCTGACTCTATGAGTTCCTTCGGATGTGTTTTCGCCAAAGCAGCTACCATATCTGCCACTTCATCTAGGCATACCGGCAGTGTGCGCCCCGAATTGATGTCACGGATCAAAGCGACCCCGGCAGAACCCACGTCAATGCGAGTACAGATAGTCAGCAGGGCGATCGTCGGCCAGTAATCTAATCGCCATTGTCGTTTTATCCGATCTCGATATCCATCGTATAAGAAGAGTTTACATCCGTCATCCGTCACAAACTCGCCAAAGACACTTGAATTCAGATTGCTCAACAAGGAGACTGCTGGTCGTTTATCAAGGACCCTTGCGAGCGGCAGCAAAGCACTTTTTCGAAGTTTCAGTTGGAGAAGAGCTCCCAGTAAATTCATTGAGGACTTGGGGCTGTTATTCCAAAGCAAGTGCATAGCCGAACGTATTGGACGAAGATACCCCCAGGCACTGAGTTTTAATGCAGCCTTAACCAAAGTATGCTTCCTCATAATGTCGTTATAAAAACGGCACCAAGGCATCGTAAAACTTGTCAATCAGCTTGTCGTAGGTCAGCTCTTTGATCGCCAATTCATAGGCCTGCTCGGTGAGGGAGCGGCAGTAGTTCTCATCGCGAAACTTTTCCATCACTTCGTCGAAGTTACTAAAG
Organism: Nitrospirota bacterium; assembly: GCA_963788195.1. Taxonomy (GTDB): domain Bacteria; phylum Nitrospirota; class Nitrospiria; order Nitrospirales; family NS-4; genus NS-11. The sequence continues at coordinate 261,206 of CAWBGA010000001.1, read as the reverse complement.
TCCTTCTTGAGTGGGATGTAATGGACGTCCGGTTTGAAATAATCGTTATAGCGACCCTCAAATAGGATCTGTAATGTTTTGGTACCTGCCGCTTCGACAATACGTCCGCTGAGGACCCGCATGGCGATGGGGTTCTTGTAGTCCTTGAAAAACCGATCCAGGACTTCCTGGTCGGTGGCCGTATGGTGTCGCTTGAGATAACGCCCGTAGCCCTTTCTGGTGGCGTCGGTGAGTTCAAAGTAATCTCCGCCGGCTTCCGTACCCAACTGGCCCTTGCATTGATTGAGAAATGCGGCCCACCCATGTTCGCCAAAGCGATCGGCTTGCTTCAAAGATATATTCATGTTCAAGCCGTAACGGGGCCCCTGCGCCAGAAAATAGTCCGCAATCTGACGCCGCTCCGTGTGGCCCAAGTAAATCGGCGATTCATCCGATCGATAGCCTATGTCTATTGGGCGTTCCCCCCACGGTATCTGCGGATAAAATACGGTCGTATCCAATCCGGCACTCGGAATACCCGCCACGGCGCATTTCAGCCGGTCACGATATAACCGGTGGACAGCCGGACTATTGCTCTGCGATACCAGCAACGAGATGCCGAGCGCTTCGCAAAACGCCATTTTCTCGGGCATCAACTTGTATTCATTCCCGATGAAGTACGCCTTGGGAAGCCGTAACGCTTTGACCGCATGAAATAACAGATGCCTCGGTCGCAGGTAGCATCCATTGGAAAACACAGAATGCAGAATGACAAGAGCATCAAATTTTACCGTCCATAGGGCCTTGTACCGGTCACAAATGGCCTCCCAGCTACGATCCACGACGTTCACAGCCGTGCATCGAAAGCGAGGATGGTCGAGAAATTTACGTGGCCAGCCGTATTGATATGAGAAGGTCTTATTGACGTCGCTCTGGGCATAGAGCAACAACACCGACACCGGCCTCATGGCTGTGTCTCCCGAAGGAGAGTGTTCGTATCGAGCGAACGGTCCAACCAATCGGATACAAATGCCGCAATTCTTTCATGCGCCCAGCCCTTCAAATGAACGTTCTCAGGGGAAATACCAAAATCTTCCGGCGTGTGAGAGCCGAGCAGCTCCTGCTGTTCCACATACACGACGCCGTTCCGTTTGAACCCACGTAGTACTTCGTTATACCGTTCGATTTCTCGGTTAAAAAACGGCTGGCGGATTTCCGCGATTGCACTGACCCGCGTAATCGGCAAGATCAAGACCGCGCAGCGTAGAGATACAGCCTTTGCAATAATCTTCTCGACACTCTGAGCGAACACGGCTAACGGCGTGAACTGGTTAGGCCCGCGAGCACGAATAATCTGCGGTCGAAAGTGGTGGAGGATACGGATCAACAACGAACGAAGCCAGCGAGGCCACACTCTTCCAAGCCTTTCCCTCTCTTTGCGATTTAAAGGCCGCGGCCCGCATTCATTGATACCTACCTGGAGTAGGATCGCACGTGGCACCGTCTCCTCTAACGTGGTTAGCACCTCCGGCTCAAATTGATCAACCGTTTCCCCGCCTCTGATAATATGAACGACTTTCCACCGATCACCGAGCCGTTCCTCCAGCAGCTTGGGATAGGCTGGTACACCCTCCATAGGCGGCAGTGACACAGAGTTCCCCACCAGAAGGACACGCCGTACGTCTTGGCTTGGCGATTGCAAGATCAAAAGCGCGGATGTCTGGCATTACCTGGCAAGTGGTGTTCAACGGGCGTGATGCAGTATGTCAGTTCTCTGTTGACAGAACCGACGCCGGCGCTTGGACCTTCATATGCGCAGCATGTTTTTGGATACAGGTTTCAATCTGTTGCATGTTGCTGCGAGTCCAATCCATGGTTCGCCGGATGCCCTCCTCCAAAGGAACATGGGCTTCAAACCCCAAGCATCGCATCGACTTTTCCGTGCTTCCAAACCGTTTAACAGAGTGGTCCCATGCGCGTCTTGGAAGAAGCTCCACCGGCACAGGATTGCCGGCGATCGCATTGATCAGTTCGGCAAGCTCGAAGATGGATGTTTCAACACCCTTCGCCAAATTATAGACATCGCCCGGTTCACCAATTACCGCACACAACAACAGACCGTGTACGATGTCGTCGACATAAATAAAGTCCCGAGTCGCTTCGCCATTGTTTTCTACCTGCAACGGCAGATGTTTCAGCGCGCGGTATATGAATGTCGGCATGACATTGCGCCACACGGTCGCGGGTGTGCCGCGCCATCGCCCTGCGCCCAGGAACTCGCCCGGACCATAGACATTCTGAAAGCGCGCCCGCACCGTCGGAAGATGGTGTTGTCGGTGGTAATACACCGAGTAGAACTCGCCGACGACCTTGGATATCTGGTAAGGACTATCCAGATCGAAGGGGACATGACCATCTTCACATGTGGCCTCCGGCTGATCAGCCGTATGAGGCGCCAACGTACAGCCCGAAGCCGCATAAACCACCTTCCGGAGTTTCTTGAACCCCTTGATCTGTTCGTAGAGTTTGAGCGTTGTGATCAAATTGTTGTCATGGTCCGCCAAAGGATTTGCGATCGAGCTCTGGTTGCCATGATACGTCGCCAAATGAAAGACGTATTCGAACTCATCATGAAGGCGGGCAAGCACCCGGCTGTCCGCGATCGACCCCTCTATAAACTCAAGCCGCGGGTCCTCGGGCAAGTTGCAGGCCTCGGCGGAAAGCAAATTATCCACTACCACGATGCGGTCAATTCCGTCCCTGAGCAGGCGGCGAACGAGGTTGCTTCCTACAAACCCCGCCCCCCCGACCACTAGACTTCGCGTATGCCGCAAATGTTCAATCATAGAATGATGCGGATGCCGCCTGACTATTTCTTCCCCTCACCCAGTTTTAGATGTGTGAAGGTTTCGGTGAGACCGAATCGCTTGTACCAATCAATGGCGGCCGCCACCCCGAGATCCAATGGAGTGGAAGCGCGCCACCCGGGAAAGTCTTGGTGTGTCTTCGAGGGGTCCAACAGGATGGTATAGGCATCATCCGGTTTACGCGGACGTGTCTCAACCTCTTGGTCTAGTTTCGTCCCGAGGGCTTTAATCGTGGCATTGAAGAGGTCCTTGATCGCAAAATCCGATCCTGAGGAGACATGGTAGACACCTTTGCCGCCCTTCCCTTCGAGAGCCATGAGCACCACGTCGACCAAGTCCTTGATAAAGATAAAATCACGCCTGGTGTCCATGACAAAGCACGGCTTGTTGTTAATCAGACGATGATAGAACGTGGGCAACGGACCGCTTACGTTTCGGGGACCGTACGCATTCGCCAAACGGAAAGAAATATAGTTGAGGGGGCTGAGCATGACGTACTGCTCTCCTGTCGTTTTGCTGATCGCGTAACTTGATCCTTCAGGACGAACCGGGTGATTCAGCGTGACGGGCTGTTCGCTGGGATGAAGGCCATAGCACAGCGCAGTCTGGAAATAGATCAATCGGCCGACATTCACCGATGTCGATGCTTTCACCACGTTCGCCGTTCCGAGAACATTGGTTCGAGCATCCTCACTCCAATCATCCGGGTCCTTATAAGCAGCCGCGGCATGCACGACCTTGTCCGGCTGAAATTTCGCAAACGCGGTGTTCACCAATCCGGCGTCCGCGATCGTGCCCTCGATCACTGTCAGATTGGGGTGGGGTGCGAGATTATCGCGGCGGCCCGTCGCGTAATTGTCGATCACACACACCTGGTGTCCTCCCGCAATCAGGCGATCTGCCAAGTGCGATCCAATAAAACCGGCTCCTCCCGTGATGAGCACCTTCATGCCAGTGTCTCCTGATTATTGAGCGATCGCTTAAAATAGGATGCTCTGTCGTGAAAACTCCGCTGCCACAGCTCCAGGCAAAGAAAACCCCATATCTTCCGACCAAACTTCTGCTCCTGATCTATGCCGGCCAATACGCGACGATTATCGATGAGCGATCGGGTCTTGGCATTCTGTGAAGACAGGATGTCCGTGACGAACTCCCGCACAATCGCCTTTTTCCGCAAACCATTCCTGCAGTGGAACCGGGAACCCCATCTTATCCGTCCGATTCAGAATGGACTCAGGCAATACGGACTTCATGCAACTCTTCAACACATGTTTCATATTCCCGTCCTTGAACTTGATATTGGAGGGAATGGTCGCGGCCAGTTTGACCAGATCACGATCCAAAAACGGAACGCGTGATTCGAGGCCATGCGCCATGCTCATGCGATCCTCGACCTGGAGCAAGGCCGGCAAGAGCGTCTTAAAATCATAGTGCGTCATGCTGTCGAAGTAGGATTCCTTGGGGACGTTCTTGCCCCTGAAGATGCTGCGGAAGGTCTCAAACGGCGAATAATCGCCGAGCAGAGACCAGTTGATCTCGTCTTGTAACATTGCCGTGCGGTTGACTAATCGGAAATACCGCTTGTCGAGATCCTCAAAGAGCCCTTCTCGCCAAAACTGCTGCAGCATGGGCTTATAATTCCGGAGCGCACTCAGGTTAGGAATGATGGATTCATACGTCACAATGAAATTGCCGGAATGCATGGTGCCGTCGATCGCGGCTTTGATACACTGCTCGAAATACGCCACCAGGTACCGGACGTACCCGCCGAAGATTTCGTCTCCCCCCTGACCGCCGAGGACCACCTTTCGATGACGTGCAGCCAACCGCGAGACCATGAATTGAGGAAATGCGCCCGGACCTGCGGTCGGAAAATCAAGGTGATAAATCACCTTCTCCATATGTTCGGCAAAATCCGTAGCGGTAATGTCCACCTCATGAAGCTCAAACCCGCGCGTGCGAGCCAGATCACGGGCATATCGGCTTTCATCATAGGCCGGTCAAATGAAAACTTCCCGTTAAAGCCTTTAAAGCCGGCGCCCCCATGTTGTACCGCCAGCGATGCAACAATGCCCGAATCCAACCCCCCGCTCACATACGCGCCGACCGGAACATCGCTCCGAAGGTTAAAGGCCACGGATTCATCGAGCAATCCCCGGATCTTTTCTTCGAAATACTCAGGGCTGTGCTCGAAGTCGAGATCGTAATACACCTCCCAGTAGCGCCGCGTCTCCACCGTGCCTTTTCGCGCGATCAGGACATGCCCAGGCAGGACCTCCCGGATTCCTTTAAAGAGGGTTTTGCCGTCGAGGCAAAATTGGAACGTCAGGTAGTCCTTGAATCCTTCAAGGTCAGTTTCGACCTCCGCAACAAAAGGGATCAGTGCTTTGACTTCCGAGGCTAAATAAAGAACATCCTGAACCACCGTATAGTAAAGCGGCTTAATTCCGAACGGATCCCGGGCACAGAACAAGGTTTGCTCGGCCTCATCCCACAGTGCGAATGCAAACATGCCACGGAACTGATTGACGCAATCCGCTCCCCACTTGCGGTACGCATGAAGAATCACTTCGGTGTCGGAATGAGTCGAGAACAAGTTGGACCCCAACTGCGCTCTTAACTCGCGAAAATTATAAATTTCACCATTGAATGTGACCCAATTGCCTGCAGGGTCCCGCATCGGCTGGTGCCCTGTCCCTAAATCAATGACGCTGAGGCGGCAGTTTGCCAGACCGACCATGCCACGCGGGTGCTCCCACGTCCCATGGCCATCCGGGCCCCGATGTTGCTGCAGGTGATTGGTGACTTCTAAGACCCGAGTGAGATTGGGTATCCTTTCGGAAGAAAGGCTGAGCGCTGCGGCGATGGAACACATTCTATGGTTTTCTTCGACTCTGTGGTGGGGACCAGCTATTCACTGAACTGCCCGGCATAAAGACGGCGATAGAGCGGGCAATGATCGAGCAAAGGACCGTGCGTATCCACGGCTTCAATTTTGCCTTCACTCAGAACCACGATTTTATCTGCCCTGATGACTGTCGAAAGGCGGTGGGCGATGACAATGGCGGTAATCTCTTTCGTCACCCGATCTATCGCCGCCTGAACCTGTTCTTCGGATTCGCTATCGAGCGAACTTGTCGCTTCGTCCAGAACGAGGATCTCAGGACGTCCGTACATGGCGCGGGCAAGGGCGATCCGTTGTCGCTGTCCTCCCGAGAGTCGGATCCCCCGGTCTCCGACGACGGTCTCATATCCCTGCGGGAACTGGTGAATAAACTCCTCCGCGTTCGCAATCCCGGCCGCGCGCCGCACCTCATCCATGTCGACCGTGCGTCCGTATGCAATGTTCTCGGTAATGCTGGCGTTGAAGAGCAAACACTCCTGCGGCACCACGCCAAAATGCCGCCTGTAGCTTTCCTGCCGGTAGTTTCGGACATCCATATCATCGTATGTCACCACGCCTGAGGTTGGATCATAGAGCCGCAACAGCAAGTCTGCTAATGTAGATTTGCCTGCCCCGCTCGGGCCCACGATCGCGACCATGGCCCCCCGGGGAATCTCGAGGTTAATATCGTGCAACACCGGGAGCCCCGGGCTGATAGCAAAACGAGACTTTCTCAAGACACAGTCTGGTCTGGAAAGGTTTTGCTTCAAGATCGCCCTCCAGCAAGGTGGGTTTGACATTCAAGATCTCGACGACAGAGGTCGAAGCGCCCAGGAACATCTGCAGTTGGACAAGAGCTTCGCCGATTTTCGAGAACGGAATGATGGCCTGGCTCGCGATAAGCACGAACATCACAAATCCAGATGATGTCAGCCGGCCGGCTGACAGCGATGAGAACGCCACCAACAGGATTGCGCCGATCGCGATCCCATTGGCGACATCACGAAGAGGCGTTTCACTGTTTTTGTAAAACCCGAACAGCAATGAATTGATCTTGAGGTCCCGGAGCTCTCGCAGCAGTCGTCCATGCTCAAATCGTTCTGCGCAGAAGGATTTGACCACACGGATCGTTTGCAACGCTTCTTGCACCAGACTGCCAATTCGCGAGTAGGTGTCGAATGATTGGGTAGTGAGCGAGCGCACCTTATATTGCAAGAATCGCGTAATCGCCATCTGCAGGATGATCACACCGCCTACGGCAACGGCCATATATGTGTCTGTCTTAATGAGAATGATGCCGTAGATGACAATCTGGATGCTCGATTCCAACAATCCTCTAATGATTGGATCAAAGGATTGGGCCGTCTGGACCGCATCCAAGACGAAACGGTTGGGCAATTCGCTTCCTCGCTGTTTCACGAAAAACGGCATCGACAACGAGAGGATATGCTTATACATTGAGGACTGAATGTCATTCGCGACGCCGGTGCGTATCCATCGCATCAATTGAAGAGCAAGAAAATTCATGGCCGCCGACACCACGACGATGCCGACGAATAAGAGGACGATGGCGCACAAGAGGTAAAATTTGTTGATGCCGGCATCGATGCCCAGCGAGGCCAATATAGTGGCGCCCAGATTGTTGAGGTTTAATTCCCCCAGTGATCTGGCCGGCTGCGTAGAGGTCAAGAACGCGGAATCCATGGCCGGGGCGAGAATCAACGGTCTTAATGACATTAAGAAGCCCGCCGCCATACTGACAAAGACAAGCATCGCCAGCGAGCGCCAGTAAGGCTTCGCGAACCGTCCAAACAACACGGCGAGATTCTGAATATCTTTTCGAGGGATCATAGTGACGGACGAAGTTGATTCCTACGGAGACCGGACATCCACGCCTGCACCTTTCATGAAGGTCTTTGCTTTGATCACGCTCTGATCCGTGAAGTGAAACAGGCTGGCCGCCGCAACAGCCGATGCGTGACCGACTGTAATCCCCTCGACCAGATGCTGAAGCGTGCCGCACCCCCCGGAGGCGATGACCGGTACATGAACAGCGTCGGCGACGGACCGGATCAATTCCAAATCATACCCTTCCATGGCGCCGTCTCGGTCGACGGCGGTAATCAGAATTTCACCCGACGCCGGAATCGGCCATTCGCTGAGCCCATTCGACCGGATGAAGGCCGGTGGGCTTGGTCGCCCGGTAGGTGAATACTTCATATTCGTGCGGCGCCTGTGCCCGGGCATCAATCGACACAACGATGCACTGGGTACCGAACATTTCGGCAGCCTCGCGGATAAAATCCGGATTTTCTACCGCCGCAGTGTTGATCGCGACCTTATCTGCGCCGGCCTGCAGCAATTTGCGGATATCTGCCACCGTCCTCACACCACCGCCCACTGTCAACGGCATGAAGCATTGCTCCGCTGTTTGCGCCACGAGATCGAACAAGGTTTCGCGCCGTTCGTGGCTGGCGGTGATATCCAGAAAGATCAACTCATCGGCGCCTTGAGCGTCATACACCCGCGCCGCCGTGACGGGATTCCCCACGTCCCGGATGGAGTCGAACCTGATGGTTTTGATGCAGCGACCGGCCTTGAGCAGGAGGGAGGGAATGAGACGTCGCTTCAGCACCCTTGAGCTAAATCTTCCAGTTCAAGAAGTTCCTCAGTAACCGCAGACCGACTTGCTGGCTCTTCTCAGGATGAAACTGAACCGCGAACATGTTGTCCTTTTGGAGCGCCGCAGCAAACGTCCCGCCATATTCGCATACAGCCACGACTGAAGCCGGCTCCTGACTGACAAAATGGTAGCTGTGGTCGAAGTAAAAGATCGGATTCTTCTTGAGCCCGTCGGCAAGCACTGTTTCCTGAAAAGTCACATCATTCCAGCCGATGTGAGGAAGCTTAAGAGTTGGATCCTCGACCGTCAATCGCTGAACCCGCCCGGGCAGCCATCCGAGCCCTGTGAAGGACCCGTTTTCATAACTCACATCAGCAAGCAATTGCAGTCCCAGGCAAATTCCAAGGAACGGTTTTCCTTTCTGCCGCACTTCCTCGAGAAGAGCGTCGACTAAGCCGGTCGCGCGCAAATTGGCGATGCAATCGCGAAATGCGCCCTGCCCTGGAAGCACAATGCGCTCCGCTTTTCGTAAGTCCTCTGGGTTGGTGGACACCAAGACCCGGGCGCCTACCGCTTCCAGCGCCTTCGCCACGGAGCGCAGATTGCCCATGCCGTAGTCCACAACCGCGACGGTCACGGTTCAGCTGCGATCCCATTCATCCTGATCCCAGAGTTTCTCGCCCGGGAGAACACTTTGAGGATCATGAACGTGGGGACTGACAACGTGCTGTAGGGCGATGTCCATGAACTCTTCCTCTGTCAGCCCTACATACTCGAGAAAGACATCGAGGCTGGCCGGCCGCTTGCCGTCATGTTCCTGCACCAGCCTCATAGCCTCCTCCCTAGTCAACCGTCCATTGCGGATGTCGATGTTGACTAAATGATTCGTGCGGCCGAAGCCTCGTTTGATGAACTTCAGATAATCGCGGACGCCTTGCATTGCGCACTCGACCTTCTCATAGCGGAACGCCTTTGGTATCCCCTCGACGTCGTCCTCCTGCCAGTGTAGTTCCCGCTTGATGATCTCCACGTGCTTCTTCACATCCCACGGTATATAGCTGCCGAGGCAGACAGAGCGGCATTTAATGGCGTGCAGATCCTGGACGCTTGGATACCGAAAAGGTTCGAGATCCTGCATCGTGATCGACCCGTCCAGCATGCCCTGCATATCCTCGGCCGTGATGCCCAGATTGACAAAGCGGTTGAAGCGGCGTTCGTCCACTTCCTCATCATCTTCATAGCTGTAATAGCTGGTGTACTCCGCGGTCGGCTCCCCCCATATCAATAGCGGTATCCGGAACTTCACGGCGATTTGCATGGGATAGGCGAAACACCCTGTATGACAGTGCCAGCAAAAATCTCCCTTTCGCTTTAACACCTCCAGCATCAGCTTCTGCACGACTTTCCAACTCGGGCGGAACTTCAGAAAATCAACACCAAGGATCTTCAGTGTTCGTTCATTATTTTCAAGCGTTCGTGGCCTGAAAAAACCGTGATCGAACGACACGACCAATGGCTTGATGTTGAAGTCGCGAACGAGGCTGTAGAGCGTATAGGTGCTGTCTTTGCCTCCGCTGAATGGGACGATACAATCATAGTCATATTTCCCGCGGTACTGAGCGAGCAGATCATCGAATTCCTTTCGCTTCGCATCCCAATCGATTTTCGTTTGTTTGTACTCGATCTGCCGGCAGACATTGCACACCCCCTGATCGTCGAAGACGATCGTCTCCTGTGTTTCGGGCAACAGGCAGCGTGTACAGAGCCGCAGGTTGTTCAACACTCGTAATCGTTCAGGCATGAGCAGTCCTTTCGTTGACTCAAGACGCGCGGCCAGACGGCAAGTCGGCAGGATTGATGAGGCCTAGGTAGACATGATCCACGTACCGGCCGTCACTGAGGTACTGGCTATTCCGGCGGCCTTCGAAGACGAACCCTGCTTTTATGAAGGCCTTGATGCCAGCCTCGTTTATCGCGTAGCAACCGGCCGTCAGTTTGTGCATCTTGAGGACGCTAAAGGCATGATCGGCAAGGAGTCGGATGCTCTCGGCGGCGTAATTCTTTCCCCAACAATCTTTTGCGCCGATAATGATGCCGATATCGCCGAACCGGTGATTCCAATCGATGGGCCCAAGTTTGATGTTTCCGATGTGCCGGCCCGTATCGCCAAGCGTGATGGCACGGAAAACGAAGTCCGGGTTCGCATTGATCCTCACCACGTAGTCACACAGATCCGCTTTAGAGTGTGATTGAAACCTACTCTCGGTATATTTGAGGACCTCGGCATCGTTCATCCATTCCAAGTAGGGCCCGTTGGCGTCGGACAGCCTGACCTCGCGTAGGCGCAGATGCATCCCAATCAACTCGCTTTTCGTCTTACCGGGATGCTCCAGCAGCTTCATGCCTTCCGCTAGTTGAATTTTCTGAATACAGGCTTGGCCGCGGGACCGTTGAGAAAACGCTGCACCGATCCGGTTTCCAGAGCTTGCGCATAGACCTTGCACGCCCGATCGAAGACATCCAACGTCTGATCAACCTCGGACTCGCGATGCCGGAAGCAGGGGCAGATCCACGGGATAAAGACACGGCCCTTGGCCATCTCTTGGAGAAAGAGGGTCCGGTACTCCATGGAGGGTTCTCGGCCGGGCCCCAAGAATTTCAAGACCGGCCGGCAGCTAAAGTCACTCGCGGCTGAGATAAAGTCGGCGATACCATGATTCGCGGCCGCCTTCGCGAGCCCATCGATAAGGCGCTGTCCGGTCCGGTACAAGTGCGCGATGACGTCCTGTTGCCGATAAAAATCCACGACCGCCAGCGTGGCGGCCAGTGCCGATTGCTCCGGGCCGTTGGTGGTGGAAAGGAAGAAGACACGCTCCTGACCGTGCCGGATCCCGCCGCGCTCCATGTATTCCCGCCTGCCGAGAATCGCTGCCAGGGCATATCCGTTCGCCATGCCCTTCCCGATGGACATGAAATCGGGGACCACGCCGAAAAGCGAGTGTGCGCCATGTAGTGCATAGCGAAAGCTGGTCACGACCTCGTCAAAGATCAGCAAAGTTCCCTGCTCATCGCATAAGCGGCGCAGTGTCTTCAAAAAACCGGGCGCCGGTTTCGTGTCGCGACAGACTTCCAGAATGACCGCCGCGATCTTGTTTGGATGCTCAGCAAACATTCGCTCGACGCTTGGCACATCATTAAAGGCAAAGGGCACACTGAGGTTTTGGATAGCTTCAGGAACCCCGGCATTCACAGCTGTCTTGCCGATGAACCAATCATGAATGCTGAGGAACGGCGCCGTGCCGTCGTATCCGATGAGATCGCGGCCGGTGATCGCACGAGCCAGCCGGATCGCCGCCGAGTTAGCATCCGAACCATTCTTGCCGAACTTCACCATGTCGAGGCCAGGAAACAGGCTTGTGATCCTCTCGGCTGCCGTCACTTCCAGAATGGTCGGACGCGAAAAGGCTTGCCCCTGGCGGATCGCCGCAATCGCAGCCTCGTCGATCGCATCTTCTGCATGGCCGATTAGTACATTATTGATTCCCATGCCCCAATCCACATATTCCTGGCCATCCAACCCCCAGACCCGACCGCCTTTGCCTTTTACGAATGTGTGCGGGGCCGAAGACGGGAAACTGATCGTCGCCCCTTGAATAGGTGTGGGAACCGCCTGGAATGACGTGATGGGCGCGTTCACTAAACTCCTCATCGGATTGCGGGATTCCCGATCTGGACTCCACCTTCTCCCTGGCCATACCCTCTGCTGTGTGCTCCCTCAGTACAATCCCTTGACCGAGCCACCGTCCACCGGAATACAGGCCCCCGTCATAAAGCCGCAGCGATCACTCGCGAGAAAGGCCATGACTCTTCCGAACTCAAGCGGTTCTCCCATGCGCCGCACGGGAAGATCTTTCTCCCATTCCGCGATGAGGCTTTCCATCGTGATTCCACGGTCCGCGGAGATCTTTGCGCCCAACTGACGATTGCGATCCGTCAAAAAAGGGCCCGGCAGCACACAATTCACCAGGATGTTATAGGCGCCGACTTCCATCGACAAGGTCTTTGAATATCCGGCGACCGCAGCCCTGAAGCTGTTGGACAGCACGAGGCCGGGAATCGGCTGCTTCACGCTGGTGCTGGCGATCGTCAGAATGCGGCCCCACCGCTTCGCTTTCATGTCGGGAAGGACATGGCGGCACGCCCGGACGACGCTCATGAAGTTGAGTTCGAACGCGGCCTGCCAGGCGTCGTCATTAAAAGCATCGATTGGCCCCGCAGGCGGACCGCCGGCATTGTTGACCAGGATATCGGCAGGACCTAACATCGCGCGAGCCTCCGCAAAGAAACGATCGAGATCATCCGCGCTGCGAGACATCGCAGGCCTGAGCGAAGATCTTCCCCGTATACCGATGCCGTAGATCTTCGGCCGCCCGTTCCAGTTCGTCGCCGTTTCTGGCGCACATCGCGACCTGACAGCCTTCGGCAGCTAACGCTTCTGCCGTGGCCCGTCCCAGACCCTTACTGCTTGCCAAACCACCGCTGTCTTTCCGATTAAGCCGAAATCCACTGGAGCGCACCTATTTCAGATGTTCCAGCCGCGTCTGCATACGGATACACAATCGGCTTTTGGGCCAAATACACTTCTTCCGGGCACTTGAGCGTGGACATATGTTCCCGCCCGGGAACGATCTGCTTGGCGCCTTTCCAGAGCGCCGGCCAACGTTGGTCACTCTTGCTCTTCAACGGTACATGGTGGTGTAGCCTGCGGCTGTAAAAGGAGCAACCATCTCGATCAACTTGGGATGTGCATCCAAAAACCTGACAACATCAGTAATCGGAATCTTGGGCGCTAGTTCTTTGAAGGCTCCGTAAACAACCCGACAAACGGCGAGGTCTTCCGGATTGTCGACCGTTAGCCTAAGATCGCGGCGGATTAGTTCTTGAGGCGGATTCGCCTTGATCACCTTGAATTGCTGGAGATGCTCCCGGATATATAGGGTGCATAGTTCCGAGCGGTGTTTCTTCTCGCCTTTCGAATGCGCCTCCTCCAGTGCCCTGAGAGCAATGATCTCAAAACCGCACCCGTCAATGATGTCATCCATAAAGGTGGCATCCGCTTGCTCCGCCTGATGCCTGCGCCACAAATCCTCTACCGGTTCAAAATAAAGGAACGGGGACTCGCTGGTAATCCGAAAGACGTCTGTCGCGCCAGCAAGTTGCCCGCATCGAACAAGCCGGGAAAGAACATCAACCTGATCGCCAACGACATATCGAAGTCCCTTTTCTTCTGCGATCTTCCTGAAAACCTCGTTCTCCATGCCTTCAGAGATACCAAACACGATTTCGTCGATGCAGCCAATCGTCTGCAGGCAGTCGACGATGTTGTCGAGTATTCGAACCCCCTTCTCCACATCCAGATTCTGGAGTGGCTTGCCATAAAGTCGTGATCCCTGATTACGGCAAGCGATGGCGGCGACGAGACGTCTTCTCATCTTGAAATTGCGCTACTCAATATCGTCAGGCAAAATCGGCTCATTGTTCTGGAGATCGCGCTTGAGTATTTTTTTATACACTTGATCCAGGTCCGTGATGACTTGCTCAGCCGAGGTGCGCTTGAGAACCAGATCGCCCGGCGAAATCCTTGAATATTTCGTGAGATCTCGGCTGGCGACAACATGCCGCTGAATCATCTTTCGATAACTCTGTTCGGCCAGACTCATACCAAAGTCCGCTGCTCCATTGCATTCGCCGTAGGCCATGGCACAATCGTGCACGACCGTCACAAATTCAGCAAATCGGTCTGGATTGAGCGCAGCTTCATGATCTTCCATCTTCATTACTTCACCCAGGGTGAGGTGTTTCTCGAACACTCGAGCGCCTGCCCCCAAAGCTGTTGCCGCCAGCGCTACACGCAGCAAGTTACCCGGTGATGCATGATCAGCAACACCCAGCGTGACATTCGGATTTCGCGTCGACAACCAATCTGACAGCATACGCACGCGCGCAATCTGATTGGCATCGGTAGGTGTCGGATAGCTCTGGAATCCCAAAAGAATGACGATCTCTTTGTCGGCTAGTAGATGGATGGCTCGCTCAATTTCAGGGAGAAATGCGCCTCCTGCACCCAGCAGAATCTTCGGTACCGCAGTTTGAGCGATCTGATGGAGTAGACTCACATTGGCAATGTCCGTGCCGTGTACCTTTAGTGCCCGGGCACCCACGTGTTCTGCCAAGGCAATGCTGCGTGCGCCGAAGACATCGAAATAAAGCGCAATGTTCAACTCCTGTGCGTATCGAGCAAGTTCCTCCCAGACCACGTCGGGCATTTCGAGGGAGCGGAAAAGGTCGTAATGCTTATAGTCGGGAATTGCCAGCTCATCGGCGTAGACCAACTGAAACTTGGCCGCATCGGCACCAGCGGCCGCAGAAGCCCGCAGCAGCAAACGAGCCTGCTCCGGCCGCCCTTCAAAACCCTGGGCTAATTCAGCAATGATTTCGATGTGCATTGTTTTGTGATCTTGGTCTATAGCCTGAAAGGCTTCGAAGTGGCTGCGACGTTACGCGAGACTCGCCCAATTGGCCGGATTCAACAAGTCAAGGTCATCACTGTTGAGCTCATCGGAGATCTGTAGGTCTGGCTTTTGGGCCGCATGGAGGATTTCTTCAAGTTGGCTTAGATTATCGACACCGACGATGACTTTGCCTATTTGCGAGAATGACATGGCGTACCGGAGACAGGCTTGCACTGGAGTCAGCCCGGCGCGCTCAAACCACTCGTCCAATTTTGACCACAGCATGGACCATCTGGCGAATTTTTGCGGTCTGTCACCTGGCTTCATTAAAAGCAATCCCTGGAGAAACACCGACCGCGTATGTAATTCTATGCCCTGCTCCGCCAGTCGCCAAAGCCAACCTGAATCAATCAAGCGACGGTCCACGATATTGAAGGGAGCCTGGACAAGATCAAATTGAAAGCGGCTACAAAGAGCATCGAGATCTGAAGGGGCGAACGCCGAAATGCCGATTTTTTGTACAATCCCCTTCGTGCTTCAGTCGCTGCAAGGCATAGTAGAGCCGATCACCGCCTCGCTCCAGAAGCTGTTGCGGGCGATGCAACAGAAAGCCGTACAGGGATTTACTTTTCAGCCGTTGCAAGGATTCCTCTGCAGAATCTGCTACCCACTGAACTATGTCACTGCAGCCTTCCGGCATGGCAGGCAACTTTGACACCACCTTCCAGTATTGAACCCCTATCTGGCCGAGTTGCAGTTCGCTATTACCGTAAGCAATTGCTGTATCCAATGTATCCATCCCGCAAGCCGATGCATACGCGAGAATCGTTTTGGCTTCACTAAGAGAGACTTGGCCATGTTGATTGGCGATACCATAGTGCTGCCCGAACTGGGCAGTGCCTAGAGCGAGTCTCAAATGGGGATCGGAGGCCAAGTTAGGCATCCATAATATCCCTTATAATACAATAAAGCCTACGCGCCAAGCTCTTGATGGCCGGCCGCATTAAAGTGATGACCGCACTCGAGATAATGCTCGGCATTGACCCAATCCGTGGGCACATGCAAAACCGTAGTATTTAAATGTTTCAATGAATTATATAAATTAATCGATTGCCGTAGCCCAGGAGATCGGTCCTCTAGTGAAACTGGGGTTAATGGAGTATCTATGCTGATTGCATACATGCCTGCATTATTGGAATGCTTAACCATTTGATCAAAACGCTCACGAAAATCTCCAGGCGCTGTCAACCTAAAGAAGTGAATGTTTTGCAACAATCTCCTGTTCGGATGCAGTATTTTTGATAAAAAAAACGATATATATCGGCCTACGTGAGGGAGCTTGGCGAACTTATACAGGTGGTTAAGATAGTAGGTAAAGGGTCTGGGCGCAGCATCGACGATGCCAATATTATAAATAACAAAAGAAAATGAGTTTCCGTTCTGTGCCTTTAAATAACGGGCATCACGTTTAAATATTCGTTGGATATCCTTTATCCTTCCGCCTGGCGAGTCCTCTCATATAGGGATACACGGAGACTTTGCAATGGCGTTCCAAAAGGTCTTTCAATAAAAATGGCCAAGTAACATCGGGACTTTGATTGAGCCGAGGAAACCCAACAGAATCGGCATAAAAATACAGATAGACCTTTTTAGGAGTCAGATCGGTGCACTCAATTACCGGCTTATCGGCTTAGCTTTGACTCTGCAAGATTCAAGAAAACCTGCCGTTACTATATTGCGGACTGATCGGTAAGTTTCAACATATCAACCGTCTTATAACAATATCCCGACTCTCCCCTTGTATCTCATTACCTTTGCGGATGATCAGGTTGTCCGCAATTTCACTCACGGTGATGGCCTCCTTGCGTCCTTGGCGCACTCCGGATCTTCATTTGCGAAGAGATAATTCGAGCCGCGACAGATCTTTGCTCTGCTCTCCAACATTCGCCGCCATGATAAATCCCATTCTCTTAAATACTCTCATTGATACAGAATTCTTGCTTTTGACCTCCGCGACAATCGTGTCGGCACGGTAGTCTGTCTGCAATAATCGGCATGCTTCTGTGATTGCCCAGCTCCCATATCCTCTTCCCCGGGAGAAAGATTCCAATGCTATGCTCAACAGCCATTTCCCAGACTCGCCAGGTTGTTCAAGCTTTTGTGCGCGGATGTATCCGACCTTCTCGTGCTGGCGCTCGATGATCCAAATCGCAGAATCGGCGTCCCCGAGATTATGCGTCAGCCACTTCTCATGAGTCTCTCCCGAGATCAACTCCTGGTTCTTGGATTGCAATCGAACATCGTCCTCATTGCGAACCCTCAAGAGGAAGCCACCGTCCTCGAGCGTGGCCTTACGCAATGTCAATGCCGCAGTCGTCGGCGTCAATCGGCTTTCCCTCCGCAATATCCCGACGGGCAGTCCGCCCGCGCACCAGGTCCCAGTGTTTCGGCGCCAGTCCCGTCGTTAACTTTCCGCTCCGAAGCACTGCTATATTTTCCGCCGTCAATTTCTCACCTTGCTCAATGGGCCGCGTCGCGTAAATAAATCGCCGTGCAAATCGATGGAGCTCGCGTTCCACGTCTTGTGTCGCTTTAATACCGTCTCCGAGCGCCTGTTCGGTATTTCTGACCGACTCGACCATCGCATTGAACTCCGCAGGCTCAACGGCATAGGCATGATCGGGTCCTGGAAGACGGTTGCTGAGCGTGAAATGCTTCTCGATGATGTTCGCGCCAAGGGCCGCTGCACACGTCGGGCCGACGAGCGGATCGCGAGAATGGTCCGAGATGCCCGTCGGGACCTCGAATAGTTCTCTCATCGTGACGAGCGCGCGAACATTCAGCGTATTCAAAGGCGCGGGATAGGCGGCAGTACATTGCAACAGCGCAATCTGGTGATTCCCTTCCGCATGGCACCATTCAACAGCTTGCCGAACTTCTGCGAGATCCGCGGTGCCGGTGGAGAGAATCATCGGCTTTTTCTTGCGGGCGACGTGGCGGATCAGGGGTGCGTGCGTAATCTCGTAGGAAGCGATCTTGTAGACCGGCACATACGGCTCGAGGATGTCCGCGGACTCTTCGTCGAACGGAGCCGAAAAAAATATCAGGTCTCGAGCCTTGCAGTAATCCGCAAGCACCGGGATCCATTCCGGCGGCATTTCCATGCTTTTCATAACGTCATAGATCGGCTTCCTGACCGGCAGGTAATCCGACGTGCCGGCAGTCGCGGGGATACAGCTTTTCCGCACGGAAGTTCTGAAACTTCACGGCATCGGCCTGTGACTGCTTTGCAGCATCAATGATTGCCAGCGCGTGATCGAGATTGCCGTTATGGTTGCTGCCGGCTTCGGCGACGATGAAACAGGGCAATCCTTCTCCGATTTTCCGTCCGCCGATCTGTATTTGCCGCGGCGTCATGCCGTGCACGCCCGCAGAATGGCCCGTGCCACGCGTTCCGTCCCTGCGCCGTCAACAAGGCGCCGCCCCGCGCGGCTCATTTCGTCTCGTGTCTCGCTGTTCTCGGCCAGGTCCCGCAAGGCGCTAATTAGATTCTGCTTGAGGTTACTGTCTTTGGAGTCTCCGATCCATCGTAACGCCCCCTTGGATGAAAGACCCCGAAGGTTATTGGTCTGGTTATCGGCTACCCGAAACGCCAACCCTGGAGTGCCGGTGGCGGCTAATTCATGGGTGGTCTGCCCGCCGCCGGTGATGGCCACATCACACGCGAGCATCAGTTCACGCATATGGGGCGGGTTGTCATGTTGGTGAATGCCGGCATCTTTTTTTAATAGATCACGGATCTTGTCCCTGGTCATTCGATTAAAAAATGCTCCCGTAACCACATCCACCATCACACGCGGCAGTGTTTCCCGGACCCATGTGATGATATCTACCGTAAGGCCGGTATTGTCTGTTCCCCCGAGGGTGATGAGCACCCGCTCTATGCCTGCTTTGTGTCGACGGATAGGCTCTTCAGAAAACTCTTTTCGTAAAAGACTATACTGTGCACCGAGCAACAATTGAGTATGCTCGGCGGCGCGATAAGGCAGTCGTTCCGCCTCCACGCCTCCATTAATGATCAGGTCGACCGGCAAGGATCTTTCCGCGAGGTCATCTATGACTCCGGTAAAGGTGGCGCGGGTAATTCGAGAGAAATCTAGAATGCTATATGCGTCAATGACGGTGGCATGAGCGGCAGCGCTTTCCATGCACTTGAGCGTCGCCGCGAGATCAAGATCTTTCTCTATCGCTACCGTGGTCGCCTGGAATCCTTCACGGCCAAGAATTTCAAGTGATATAGGATCTTCGGGAAGAACAAACAGCGCACTCGCACCTTGCGTCTCGAGCTCCTTCGCCAACGTCATTGAACGGCGTATATGGCCGAGACCAATTCTCGGGCCGCCTTCGGTGCGAAACACGATAAGCGGCTGGCTCATTTTCGATAGGCGGCAAGGACTTTGCTTACCCCGGTAATGGTGTCCTGTATATCAACATCCGTCATCCCGGGCCAGATTGGGAGACTGATGATCCTCTCGTAGGCCGACTCAGCGACCGGCCACTGCCCCTTCCCGTATCCCAACCGTTGGTAGAATGGCTGCCAGGGAACCGGAATATAATGCACGTTGACGCCGATATTCTCGGCCCGGAGGGCTCGAAACACCGCCGTTCTGCTGACTCTCAAGCGTTCGAGATGAAGACGGATCACATACAGATGCCACGCGTGATCCCTATCCGTCGGTGAAGCAGGCAATTCTATTTCCTGAAGTGAAGAGAACGCGGTCGTATACTTGCTGGCGATCTGCCGCCGACGAGACACCCAGGCCTTGAGTTTCTTCAATTGGGAAAGTCCGAGCGCGCACTGGATATCGGTCAGGCGGTAGTTGAACCCCAGTTCTTCCATCTCGTAGTACCAGGAACCGAAGAGTTCGCGCTGTCTGTGGTCGCTGGCGATTCCGTGATTGCGAAAAATCCGCAGCCGTCTCGCAGATTCGGCGGCATCGGTGGTGATCATGCCCCCCTCGCCGGTGGTGATGTGTTTGACGGGGTGCAGACTGAAAACATTCAGATTCGCCAGGGAACCTACCGGACGCCCGTGATACCCACCCCCGAGAGCATGGCAGGCATCGGCAACAACCGCCATTCCAAAGCGATCTGCGATCTTTCGCAAAGCATCATAATCACAGGGAAGCCCGGCATAGTCGACCGCGATAATTGCCTTGGTTCGTGACGTCACCTTCGCTTCTACCTGAACTGAGTCGAGCAGGAGTGTCGAGGGATCGACGTCCGCAAACACGGGCCGGCCCCCCGCGTAGAGAATACAATTCGCGCTGGCGACAAACGTGAGGGGCGGGACGATAACTTCGTCGCCCGGACCGATATCAAGAGCAGCCATCGTAGCGTGCAGCGCGGCAGTGCCGTTGGTCACGGACACCGCATGCGAAGCGCCGACCGCGCCGGCAAAGGCTTTTTCAAACTCCTCGACCTTCGGGCCTGTAGTCAGCCATGGGGAGCGCAATGTCTCTGTCACGGCTTGGACGTCGTCATCGTCCACCGTTTGGCAGCCATAGGGTAACAAGGCGGCACGCACGGGCCTGCCACCTTCGACGGCGAGTCTATCCATTTGTGGATTCACCCATAAGCCCTTGCAGTTCGGCCTGCGATATCCACTGAGTATTCGTTTCGCTGGCGAATCTAAATCCCTCCGGCAAAGGTTTCCCGTCTTGCCACCCTTCACCCCCCCACCATTGAAACATCGGGGTGATCAAATACATGTCATCAAACTCTAAAGCGGCGCGCGATTCGTCCTCGGCAATGAGAACCTCATGCACTTTCTCCCCGGGACGAATTCCGGTCACCTCGATCCGACAGCCGGGCGCCACCGCCTCGACTATATCGATGACTTGCATGCTGAGAATTTTGGAAACGAAGACTTCGCCGCCGTGCATTTCCGGATCCTCTGCTTATGATCGTAGAGCCGATATGAGGTAAACTTCTGGAGCGGCGCCAAAAACATCATTGATGCTGCTATTGACAGCGGCGTAGGCCTCAGTGACAGTGGTCTATGGTGAAACCCCTCCAAATACTGTGCGGTACATCATCGAGTGTTGCACGGCGGCAGCCACAAGTGCATGACCCAAGGAGTTCCAGTGATTATCCGTCGCGAACTCAAACCTCTGGCCATACTGTCGGTAATGTTCGAGAAACCGCGGCTGCATATCAATAACCTCAAACCCACCGGCTTGAGCCTTCGCGATGAAGTAGCGGCGCATCACGTTTATATAATCTGTTTTTTCAACCGGGATGTTATATATAGTTTCACGCATCCCATCCATGACCATAATAACTTTTGAACGAGGCAGTCCGGCAAAGGACGGCAGCAGTTTTATAAAAGTCTCAACAGCCTCCTGAGACTCAATGATGTGCTCGCGTTCGGTGCTCGTTGAGGCGTCAGTCACAGACTGTGGAGTCTGTGAAACAAGCTGGGGGAAATACCTCTTAATACGGTTTGGCCACAATTGCGCATGTACATTCGTGGCTAGGTACATTCCTAAAACTGATCGTCGTACAAGAGCCCGCCACGGCGTCACTTCGAAATCTACACGTTGTAGGATGAGATCCCCGTCAACGCCCCTCGTGAAATAGTGGTACGCCGGATCACTTTTGTATTGAAGAAGACTTTCATCATAGTCATTGCCAATAACTGTAATAACAAATGCATCAGGATGAAACGTATCTCGAACATATCGGCAATACGCTAAATATTGACTGAGTGCCGAACCGGAGGAGCCGAAGCTATATACCCGGGCCTTCGGCGCCAGCGCCGTTGCCAAAATGCCAGAAGCCGTTTGCTTGTAGGGCACCATGGCAGCTTCGACATAACTATCGCCAACGATGGCGAGTAAAGGAGTGGTGGCATTCGGATCATAATCAATGTCATTCACAAAGCCGTAATTATTGGTCTTCACTTTGTTGACGATGGAAAAATTCCATCTTCTTGACCATATGCTGGTGCGGTTGGGGGCGAATTTCAAAATCGGATTATCCTGATTGACTGGAGTGACATGTAATCCTTCGTTTACCGGAAAGGCTCTCAGCACAACTTCCAGTGTGAGAACCGTTGCCGCCACTCCCAGCAGAGTGGAAATAAAAGCAAACGACACCGTTTTTAATCTGGATTGTGCGCGGTTAACCATGCCTAAAAAATCGCCTATCCATTGATGGAGTCCCCAATCAGGGATCGTAGTTCGGCTTGGGACATCCACTGAGTGTTAGTTTCGCTGGCGAATCTAAATCCCTCCGGCAAAGGTTTTCCGTCTTGCCACCCTTCACCCCCCCACCATTGAAACATCGGAGTGATCAAATACATGTCATCAAACTCTAAGGCGGCGCGCGATTCGTCCTCGGCTATGAGAACCTCATGCACTTTCTCCCCGGGACGAATTCCAGTCACCTCGATCCGACAGCCGGGCGCCACCGCCTCCGCTATATCCGTGACCCGCATGCTGGGAATTTTTGGAACGAAGACCTCACCGCCGTGCATTTGCTCCGCACAACGGATGACGAATCGAACACCCTGCTCCAGTGTGATCCAAAAACGCGTCATACGCTTGTCGGTGATTGTGATCCGGCCGGTTTTGCGCTGCTCCAGAAACAGAGGAATGACGCTTCCCCGGCTGCCGACGACATTCCCATACCGCACGCAGGAGAAACGCGTATTTGCAATGCCCGCATAGGAGTTTCCTTGGACGAACAATTTCTCACCAACCTGTTTGGTAGCGCCATACAGATTGATCGGATTCACAGCCTTGTCGGTGGACAGGCAGATGATTCGCTTGACATTGCAATCAATGGCGGCATCGATAACGTTTTTCGCACCGATAATGTTGGTCTGCACCGCTTCAAAGGGGTTGTATTCGCAGGCCGGTACCTGCTTGAGCGCGGCCGCGTGCACCACGACATCCACTCCATGAAAGGCGCGGTAGAGTCTGTCTCTATCCCGTACGTCGCCGAGGAAATATCGGAGAGGCGCATCGCCGGTGTCGGGAAACGTTTGCCGCATATCGTGCTGCTTTAGCTCGTCGCGGCTGAACACAATAAGTTTCTTCGGTCGATGTTCGCGCAGCATGACTTCTACAAATTTCTTGCCGAAGGAGCCGGTCCCCCCGGTGATCAAAATCGTCGCCTTTGACCAGTCTAAACGTTCCACGTGTGTCTCCTCATGCTCAATGACCGATACTACCAGCCATCAGCTCTGCTATTCTGTGACCGGGACGTTCGTCTTCATAGAGCGGCGGTCGCCGTTCACAGTCCCAAGCCTTGGAAACCGCCATCAGCAGCCGATCGGTGTCTGCTCCCACCAATCGATTCCAACCGGCTTCCACGGTTTCGACCCACTCCGTCTCTTCGCGCAGGGTGATGCACGGGACTCCAAGCCAGTACGCTTCCTTCTGAACACCCCCCGAATCCGTGAGAATCATTTTGGCGTTCGATTCCAGCGCGCACATATCGACGTATGACGCCGGCGGGATCAAATGGATATGCTGAGGCGCAGCCCACCCGATGTCCCCGAGAACGGCTTCGGTGCGAGGATGCACAGGGAAGACGATCGTCTCGCCTGTCGCAGCAAGACCGGCTAGGATCGAGCGCAATCGTTCGTGATTATCGGTATTTTCCGCCCTGTGTATCGTCACCAGCAGATATTCTTTAGTACTGAGGCCCAGGCGTTTTACTATTGTTGAGCACCGTTGTGCGCGCTCGACTCCACATCGCAATGCCTCAGCCATCACATCCCCAACCAAATGGACGCCTTCCGTAATGCCTTCCCTCCGGAGGTTGGCCACTGCCGTCTGGCTGGGACAGAACAGCAAACCTGACAGATGGTCGGTGACTATGCGATTGACCTCTTCCGGCATGGTCCGGGCAAAACTGCGCAACCCTGCTTCAACGTGGCCCACAGGGATATTCAGCTTCGCCGCTGCAAGCGCGCCTGCCAGCGTGGAATTGGTGTCTCCGAAGACCAACACGCGATCCGGCCGCTCTTTTTCAAGCACCGCTTCGAGCTGCTCCAGCATCCGGCCGGTCTGAGCCCCGTGAGATGAGGATCCGATCCCCAGGTTGTAATCCGGCGCCGGTATCTCCAATTCCTGGAAGAAAACCGCCGACATATCGTCGTCGTAATGCTGGCCCGTGTGAATGAGAATTTCGCTCGCAACTTTTCGCAGAGACCGGCTGACGACTGCGGCCTTAATGAACTGAGGACGGGCACCAACAACCGAGCAGACTTTCATGCGAATGCAGATCTTGGTTGCATCCCTCGGCCGGCCTTTCGGTACTCGGTCCCACACTCCATACAACGGGCGCGAGTGGTGGTCGCCTTTAGTTTCACCCCGCAGCGGCACATCCATCCGGCAAGGCGGCCTGGATTTCCCATCACGAGCGCATGGTCAGGCACGTCTTTTGTGGCCACGGCTCCTGCGGCAATAAATGCGTATCGGCCAATGGTCACGCCGCACACGATCGTGCAGTTGGCGCCGAGCGTCGCTCCCCGCTTGACCAGGGTCGGTCTCAGTTCCTTCATTCGAGGGATCTCGCTCCTGGGGTTCAACACATTGGTGAACACGACCGAGGGACCGCAAAAAACGTAATCTTCTAGAATCACACCTTCATACACCGACACATTGTTCTGGATCTTGACCCCTTCGCCTACAATCACATTGGGACCGATGACCACATTTTGCCCGATCTTGCAGTTCTTCCCGATTCGGGAGCCCTTCAACACATGCGAGGTGTGCCAGATGCTCGTGCCCTCTCCAATTTCGCTCC
Organism: Nitrospirota bacterium; assembly: GCA_963788195.1. Lineage (GTDB taxonomy): Bacteria > Nitrospirota > Nitrospiria > Nitrospirales > NS-4 > NS-11. The sequence continues at coordinate 236,519 of CAWBGA010000001.1, read as the reverse complement.
CATCATCGATAAACGCCGACTCATGAGCGAAATAGTTGCGGGATCGGCTGGAAGAGACTTTCATCCCCCGATCTCCGCTTTGCCCCAACGCATCCTGGCACTGTTTTAATACCGTCAGAACGCGCAGGCCTTCCTCTCCGTCGGTCCTTGGCCGCTTTCGTGTCGTGATACATTCGATAAAGTGCAGGCATTCGGCTCGCAAAGGTTCCTCAACGTTGAGTCGCACAGGCTGTGCGTCCGCTTTATTCGCGACAGGAACATGGTTCTTCCAATCGATTGAATGCGGATACAAAAGCAACTTGTCTTTTGACTCCACGTCATCGAAGACCGCCATCTTGCGATCCCCCACCACGACCAGCTTTTGTTCTTTAAAAGGATGCAGCCACGACACAAAGATATGGGCTCGTACGCCGCTTGGGAATGAGAGCAGACTCACGGTGACATCAGCGATCTGTGGGTGCAGATAGTTCCCGCCTTGCGCGTACACGGCATCTGGCATCTCGCCCAAGAGTCCCAGAATCACTGAGATGTCATGCGGAGCAAAAGACCACAGAATGTTCTCCTCCCGCCGAATTTTTCCCAGATTCAGACGGCTGGAATAGATATATTGAATTCGGCCCAATTCTCCGTTCGTGATGAGCTCCTTCAACTTCAAGATCGCGGGGTGATACCACAGGAGATGCCCCACCATTAAGATCTGCTCGTTCTTCTTCGAAATGGTCACAAGCTCCTGCGCGAGCCCGATCGAAAGACTCAGCGGCTTTTCGACAAACACGTCCTTTCCCGCCAGTAACGCTTCCTTGACAAGCTCGCCGTGCGTTTCCGCCGGCGTCGCGATAGCCACGGCATCGATGGTTCGGTCCTCCAGGACCTTGTCAAACGAATTCAAAGTGAGGCAGTCCGGGTACTGCTCACGAAACGGCCGCAGCGTCTCCTCGTCGTGATCGCAGACAGCGGCGAGCGCCTGGAGTTGGGCAAAGTTTCTGACCAGGTTCTTCCCCCAGTACCCCGACCCCACAACCGCCACACGCGGCACCCTGTGTTCCATGATCACTAGGTTCTTTCTGGTGTCCATTGAGGTTGCTGTCACGGCCCCAGGCACAGCTCCGCCCTCTCACTTACACAACCTGAAAGCCCGGGCGGCGCCGAACCTCCCAGACTGCATAGCCGGACTTTCTATGTCACGCCACTACTTCAGCGGGCAGAGGGCAATTATCTTCTCGCTCGGTACGCCGTCGTACAACAAACGGCTTTGAAGTTCCTTGATATCAGCCATGTCGGCAATGAGAATCGCGTCGAAGTCCCAGTTCGCCAACGCCTCGATCGGCCAAACGGGGAATGAAAGAAAGGTACTTCGCGGCTTGCCATCTACAAAACCCACAAGCGCGAGGTCCAACTCGCACAGCGTCAGATACGACAGTTCCGCCAGTTCACCGGTTCCGCAGATGACAATGCGCTTCGCGCCGTCTTTTGAAAGGGTCAAAAAGATTTGGTGCAGTCGCTGCCGCATCTTCCGGTAATACGATAAGGAATACTGCATGTACAGGTAGGTGAGGCGGGACTTTTCCGCGATGCCGCGGGCCGTCAATAGATATTTGAGCCGGTTCCGAGGAATTGTGGTGATCTTGATATGGCCTTTACGAATAAGGCGTTTCAAGTACAGATTTGTCAGGCCGACGGCGACACCGAGGGTATGAGCAAGAGAACGCTGCGTCACCGCAGCATTCTTCTCAACTTCGCAGAGGAGTTGGAGCTCTCGTTGGGCTTGGAGGTTCAATAACTACGTAGTGCCCGCCTTCGTGTTCACGATTTGAACACAATGGGTAAACGGGAGTCAAGAATAATCACGTAGCACACATGTGCTGCCACTCATGCGTGTGTTGGGGGAGAGGCTTGGAAGAGGCTGCAGTGATGTCCTCTAGAAGTCCGCCTCATCGGGGCTATCATGATGCAGGGACTTGCTGCTGCCGGCAACCGTAGGGTCGTGACGAAAGCGCCTTCGCAAATGCAAAGAATTAGACGATGGAGAATCCGCGAGACCCCCGGCGAGTTGCTTGTAGAGTAGTTCGTACTGACCTACGACTGACGGTAAGCTGAAGTATTCTTCGACGCGGCTACGAGCTGCACGCCCCAAGGAGCGTCTTTCCTCATGAGGCATGTCCACAATCTCGGCCATTGCCGCCGCAAGTTCCGCAGCATCTCTCGCGTTGACCACTCTGCCGGTATCCCCGACAACCGCTGCCGCGTCACCGACATTGGTGACAATACAGGGTATGCCCGACGCCATAGCTTCGCCAAGCACGTTTGGAAATCCTTCGCCGTAGGCCGAGGAGAGGACCACGACATCCAGGGCCGGCATGATTTTTCGCACGTCTGCGCGCGCGCCAAGCAGGTGCAGGTGTGGGGAGAGGTTATGGTTCCGGATCTCAGCGACAAGTTCCTGGTTTGATTCATCAACACCATGTCCGATAAGGACAAAACGTATTTCACGTCGCTGGTCTAAAACAGAAGCGACCGCCCTCAGGAAATTCTGGTGGTCCTTCATGGGATCATAGCGGGCAATCAGTCCCACCAAGACTGCTTCAGGCGGCAGCCCAATCTCCCTTCGAAAAATGAATCGCGCTTCGGAATCCGGGTAAAACTCATCCAGATCAAAACCATTTGGGATGACCATCCATCTGCGAGGGTCATACCCCAGGTTCTGATGAAACTGCCATCCAGCGTTGGAATTGAAAATGACAATCTCAGGCAATCTGGACAGCCGTACCAGGGCTCGAAGCACCAGACCTGTCAGCCTAGGATAGTGTTGCAGATTCATGTCGGAACACCGGACGTTCCATGCAATGTTCGGCACTCCCGATAACTTTCCGGCCACCAGTCCAAGCAGATCCGAGTGATACAGCCACGTTTGAAGAATATGCGGCCGCTCGACGCGCAGGAGCCGCACCAGCCGAATCATGGCAAGGGGATTTGGGATTCCCCGACGTAGTCCTAACGTGAAGACAGGAATCTGTAACGCCTCAATTTGCTCGCCCAAACTCCCGCGGTCGGTCATTGAGACCACTGTGTTGAGAAATTGCGAGCGGTCCAGTCGGGATAAAACCTTATGCAGCATGATCTCAGCACCGCCCGTCGCGAGATCGGTGATGAGGTGTAGAATTTTTATTTTACCCATTGGAAGCGGTTCCCGAATCGTCAGGTATTCTCGGCTGAAGTCCCGCTATCGACGATGCCTGACGAACTGTTCGATGGCGGCAGAAGCGATCGCGTGACCATATTGGTTCCAATGGTTTTCCGATTCGAAATCAAAACGACGCCGGTTCTTGAGCCAGTCCTGCTCGAAGCGCGGATGAAGATCAATAAAAGGAATCCCATGCCTGTCGGCCGCTCGGTTCGCCAAAGTATTGAGTGCCAAGGCCCCACTGTTGTACAACGCCGCACTATCAATGCCGCGATAGATTGCCTGGCGATCGCCGTCCATGACGAACAGCAGATCAAACTTATGCGCGCTGGCCACAGCCGCCAATCGCCCGAACAAATAGTCTGTCGCCAGGGCGACATCGGTCGCCCGCTCGAGCACCGCCCTTGTATCAATGTTGGTTTGGAAATTGGAGCCTGCCTCTTGTGCGCTCCACAGGAACAGCGGCATCGCCCTTACAATTTGCCGTCGATAGTAAAGATAGCGCGCGGTTGCAGTAAAGCGCAACCATTCCCAGGGGCCGGGCTGATACCGGCTCGGTTGGACCTCCTCGGTAACCCGTCCCTCCTCAAGCCGAAGCTTAAGGAAACTTGAAGTGTATCGTCCAGGCATGAACCGAAACGATTCATCAAAATCATTCTGCACCAACACGATAACAACCAGGTCGGGCGAATAGCGGACGCCCTCCCGTTCGAGCATGAGAAGGTATTGGCTCAAAGGAGCGCCACTGATAGCAACACGATAGACTTCTGTTGACGGGAGCGAGTGTTCGAGTTGCTCGGCAAGGCTCGCGGTAACGGGAACTTGGAAGCCTTCCACAAAGGAGTCGCCGATGATGACGATCCGCATTCGCCCGGGAGTTCGTTCGGGGCGATACACGCGATGGCTAGAGTTCCAGCCTTCCCTGTTGATAGCGTACGGCGCACTGATCTCATCATGTACCCGCCAGACCCCCGACTGCTCGGGAGCATATCGGATCAATCCATCCCTAAAGACATTTCGGGGCACATCACTCGGCAGAAAAATGAAACGGAACGCAACGAATTCGCACATGACCAGCACGAAGACGACGCTGCCTAGCATCAACGCCAGGTTTGCGACACCCTGCCGGAACCTATGCCACAAGAGAGGGCTCAACGTACGCTATTCGGGCTGGGAAAAGCGTATAGAGAAAAGGAGCTACAGCTTACCTGGGAGAGAAAGAGGAGGGATGGAGAAGAGGTGATAAATGATAGCGCGGCGCATTCAGGAAGGCATTGTTTTAAAGGGCACTGCTTTTATGGTACCGCTTTCAGCGCGTCCCATGTGTTCGGCGACAAGCCTTTCCGTTCCATAGTAGCGAACAATGCGATTACGTGCGTCTCTCGCAAGCAAAGATTTGGCATATGGATCCAACTCCAGCATCTTCTGCCAGGCGAAGCACAATGCTGCTGGATCGCCGGGGGGGATTACACAGCCGGTCTCTCCGAGAATCCGCTTTGCGTCCCCCACATCTGTAACCACACAGGGCACACCGCAGGCCATCGCTTCACCAATCGCATTCGAGAACCCTTCGCCGAAAGAAGACGACGATGTCATCACATCCATCGCGTTATACATGGCGGCCATATCCTCAGCAGCAGCCAGCCAAATGACTCGCTCGTCAATTCCAAGTTCCTTCGCCATGCCTTGCAGCCATGATCGGTACGATTCCGGCCCGTCTCCCACACACAGAAACCGCACCTCCTGTTTCTCTGACAAAAGGGCAGCGGCATTTAGAAATGTGGGATGGTCCTTCATCGGATCCAGCCGGCCGACCAGGCCGATCAAAATGTCATGCTCAGCCAGACCCAAAGTCCTTCGCACCCTGTCGCGAGACTGAGGGTCGGGAGAGAATTGGTTTGTATCGATGCCATTGGCAATGACCACCAACTTTTCCTTCGGAAAACCGTGCTCTATGGCATAGTGCAGGCCGGCATGGGAATTTGTGATGATCAGATCAGCAAAGCGGGACAATGCGCATTCTAAACGGTACACAAAGCGGTCCACCCAACCGTAGCGTTTCAGATCCATATTCGAGGAGCGCACACCCCACACAATCCGGACAGGCGCACACATTGGCTTGAGTAACGCTGCGAAAATATTGGCGGTGGTCAAATGGCTGTATACGATGACGGGGCATATCTTGCGCACATGCTTGATCAACCTCAAGAAAAAAAGGAAGTCCCAGCGTCCCCGTTTCCCGAGGCTATATAAAGGAATGCCCTTCTCCTCGAGATCTTTGCCCCATGGCCCCGCCGGATAAAACGTGGCGATGGTCACCGGTTCGCCTTTTTGTCGAAGGGTACCGGCAAGTGCAATCACCTGCCGTTCTGCACCCCCATAATTGAGAGATCGCAGAAGAAACATAATTTGAGTTTGTCGAGGCTGCGTCATCTCGCCTCAAAGAATATTGGCACCTGCCTGATCGGCATTCAGGGCGTGGTAGGCCTCCACCATCTCTTCGACACTTCCAGCCTCAACAAGTCGACCCGATCGCAATATCACTGCTTTATTGCACATGGATTGAATCAAATCCTCTGAGTGCGACGCCAGAACAAGAATACTACATCGCCCGACCAAATCGTCAACGCGCTGCTTGGCTCGCTCCGCAAACCGAGCGTCGCCCGCGCTTAATCCTTCATCCAAGATCAGGATCTCAGGATCAATGGCCGTGGCGATCGCGAAGCCCAGACGCATCAGCATTCCGGTGGAATAGGTTCTGACCGGCAGCGAGAGATATTCCCCGAGCTCGGAAAATTGCTCGATGTCCGGCATCTTGCGCGTAATTTCCTGATGGGTCATGCCCAGAAACAGCCCGCATGTGAGGATGTTCTCATAGCCCGTATCCTCCGCATCAAGGCCGGGAGAAGTATTAAATAGCGGGGAAACCTGGCCTTCTATAAATACCCGGCCTTGCGTGGGTTCGTACACCCCGGCGCAGACCCGCAGCAAAGTAGATTTGCCGGCGCCATTGTGTCCCATAATACCGAGACGATCGCCGTGCTTGAGCATTAGAGACACACTATCGAGCGCCCGAACTGTCACACGCTCGTTGCGCAATCCTTCCCGCCGGATGAGGCCCCCAGTCGCACTCTTCAGGACTTCGCGAAAGGTCTTTTGAGAACCGTAGATCGGGAAATCTACGGTCACGTTGTCAAGGATGAGGGACGCCATTGCGGAATCGTACTAGAGCCAATAGGCCAGCCGGCGGCGAAATCGACTATAGACCATGACCGTCAGAGACCAACCCACGATGGTACAGGCAACGAGCATCGCATACGTCCAGAGCGACGGCGCCCGGCCCAATAGCGGGGCGCGGATGACATCAACAAAATGGTAGAGAACATTAAAGTCAACAAAGCTGGCAAGCCGCGCACCGAGTTGCGGAGGCGACCAGAAAATCGGAGTCACAAACATCGCTACTTGCAGAATGCTCGCTGTGACCTGTTGGATATCACGATAACGCGACGACAGAAGGCCTAGTAAGGTAATGATCCAAATCCCGTTGATCGAGACCAGGAGAAGACCCGGGAGAATTAATAGAGAGTTCCAGGTGACCGGCAGACTTGCATAGATCATGACGGCGATGAAGATGAGGAAGTTGTGCGCAAGCACGATCAGATTACGCCAGACGACTGCACAGGTGAGGGCCGTGTAATTGACCCTCAATGATTTAATAAGATTTTCACTCGACGTGAAGACGATACATCCTTCGGAGATCATGGAAGAAACTAATACCCAAGCAAGCATGCCTGATGCCAGAAACGGCAAATACGTCTTGGGATCCTGTTTCCACAGCTGCGCCCAGATAATACCGAGGGCGAAAATAAAGATCCCAAGCGACAGCGTCGTCCAGAATGGTCCGATCACCGTGCGTCGATAGCGGCGCTTGGTCTCCTGCCAACCCAAACGCGCCCACATCCGCCAGTTCAAAATGCCTCCAATGATATCTCTTACTGCTATATCGTATTGCGGCACCATTCAACTTCCCTCAGCTCACGGTGCGTATATCTTGTCGTGGCCAACAGTTAATTTGCATCGTCACAGGGCTGCGAATGGGATGCGTTTTCAATACGCCCGACCATCCTCTGAAACTCTCGCTCGATCACCTCCAGCCCATCCTCTTCCCACACCCACTTCTGATATGGCGTTGCGAAGGGAAGTGATTGATTTGGTTCGAAACCTCGTGAGCGATTAAAGACCACAGTAGATCCGGCAACTCCGGGTGTGACCATTTTGAACGTGATATAGCGTGTGCGGTCGTTAAGCCAGCATAGCGCCATTGGTCCATTGTTCACTCCAAGATTGAGCCAGGCGCGCTCATAAAGCGCCATGCGTAATCCAACGTTCCATGCCACTTCGCGAAAAACAGTAAACCCCCGAATCGCTAGCTGAGCTTCATCCAACGTGCGCTCTGTATCGAGCACGAAGACCGGCATCCAGACGCAGGGATCCAGTCTTCGAGCAAACTCCGCCCATGCAGCCACGTTACTATTGCGACCCGGATTATATTCGTAATCTCGAAGCGTGATCGTGATCATACCGGCGATCCGCTGCATAGTTGGCAAACCACCGATCTACGTAGCGTAACCCCTGAGTCCCCGCACGCAGCGTGCCGATCGGTCGAATGTCTGCTCGGGCTGGAATCAGACTATCATTAGGATGATGCGCGGCAGGCAAAAGCGGCTCGTAATCCTTTGGATAGCAACGGAAAGCCGCTCCCGAGCGTATGATGGCGGCTTCGTGACGCGACCCCGCCAAGGTAAAGCCCGCGCAGGACGGCAGAAGACTGAGAGCACCGACCAGAATATTATCAATACGCCAGCGCCGTGCTTCTCGATCCACCGCAGCTTCATAGCGTGGATTTTCCTTGCGTAATCCATCATCAGGACCAGGCACGATGACGACATGCAAATGCCGAAGGCCCAGACTCCGGCGCTGCAAATCAGCGCCCGCCAGAAACCACAGAATGTCGAACGTGATCGGCTCAACCTTCAAGTCATAGAACGCATACAATGTTTGCTTTTCAACAGGCGCCGTTTTCCCCATCAGGCGGCGAGCGGACCGGATTGGTGCACAACCAGCAGCAATGGTTCGGCCCAACGCGGTGTGAATAAGCTTTCCCGGTTTTGTTGTCGGCAACAGAAGTTCCGATTGCAATCGGCGGAAGATCCATGCCGGCCCTCCCCGGCGGAACTGAAGAATGAAACGAGCCAAGCCCTCTTCCGGCTCCGCAACGGAGGCGTCATGTGTTCCTTTAGTCATTGGGGATGGGCGGATGACCACCTGCGAGGAAATCTAGATGTAAACGATCTGTGCAGTAAGATTGACCGGCGGTGGGCGGTGGCCTCCCAACAGCGTGCCCGTCCAATTTTTAAGACGATCAATTTTATTGTAGTACGTGAACTGAGGAGAACGTCGGATCAGAAGACCATCGCGGATCTCTTCCTGATAATCGTGCTGAGCCCATCCGTTGCAGTTTTGGCAGAACGGCACCTTTTCCCACTGGCCGGTTTCATGAAAGTAGCGGGCCTTGGCAAATTCCTCTCCCTCCCATACCGCCTTGACTCCATCCTCGAAGATATTTCCCATGGTTGTGGCTCGAAAGCCATCAAGGCAACACAACCGAACCGTCCCATCGTTGTGAATTGGCATGGTGTTATAGATAGCAGGACACGGCTTGCGCGCCGTTGCAGTGTGCATGTCATGATACGTGCCGTCCTGGCTGTCGAACATCAGACCAATTCTCACCACATCCACAACCCCCGCCCACCGGGAAACGAAGTCGTCCAATTCTTGTTTGTTCTCATCCTGTACCGTGAACGAGACACCGATACGGGGATGATCACTCCCGCCGCGCGCTTTCATGAGACGGAACACCGCGCTTTCGATCTTTTCCAGTTTGTCGATGCCGCGAACCTTCCTCAATGTCGGTCGCGTGGTCGCATCGAGACTGAACATGATGGAGTCCACCTTGATATCAACCCAGAATTTAGCGATGTCCGCATTGAGAGTGAGCCCGTTCGTATTGACCGCGATGGGTAGCCCGCGCGCCTTCATGTCAGAGAAGACTTCCCGCATATTGGGAATCAGCAACGGTTCCCCGTAAATGCTCGGCGCAATCATCGGCTTGGTTTCCACGACCTCGTCGAAAATCTTCCGCGCCGCGTCGAGGTCCATGGTCCCCAACACCCGATCGATCTCGCCTTCGTCGTCTGAGCCCCAGACGGGACACATCGGGCAGCGCAAGTTGCACTTCGTTGCAAAATCGATCAGCAGCCGCTCGGGCAGCTCCGGAACTGGAAGCGGTGTCCAGTTCAATGATGGATCCACCCACGCGGCTTTAGACCAGTCTCGCATAATTATCCTTCTTGAGGTTTCAGAGTTAAGAAAGCAAGCATAAACTAAATATCACCAGTTTCATTGTTTCGGCTCCGAGGAAGCAGCATCTACCGTAACATAACGAAGGATTTCTCGCGCCAAAGCTTTATTGGCGCTCGGTGAATAATGAGCAACATCAATAAATTTCGGACCTGGTATGTTTCGCAGCGCTCGGCTTATGTCGATCATGGGCAACTTGCCGGAAGCGATATTGTGCCTGATCACATCGTCCATTTCATGAACATAGGCATATCCAGCGGCTGTCCGGGCCTGATCTCCGACAAATGGATTGTCAGGATCCAGCAGACCAATAGGTTGATAGAATGAATAGAACTCAAATCCAAAGCCGGTGGAAATTCCCTGCAGGAATTTAAGATTGGCAGCAAAATTGTCCGCGATTTGCTTTTTCAACAACTCCCGACGGCGATCTGCGAAATCGGCCCAATGGAGATAGAGAAACTCAGCTTCGTAAAAGTCAAAGCCTTGGGTAAAAGCGTCTCGTTCCGCCAGCATGCGATCGAGGTTTATTGACCGTCGCTTATACGTTTCCAGCAACCGATATGCAGGTAATGACTCCAGAAACAATCTAAAGTGCCTGCGATCGTCGACTCGATCGCCTGGCGTGAATGCAATTTCTCCTCGGTTAGTCGCGAACCCGTGATATATCAATTTGTCTTGCGTTCGTAGGTTGCTGCGGGCCATGCCCAAAATATCATTCCACCCATTCAGAAAGACGACTTTGGCTGGGCGAAAGCCTTCCCGCAACAAATAGAGGAGTTTCTCAATGTCGCGATGTTGGTCGTAGGCCTGCGAACCGAAATTCACGGCGGTGGCGCCGCTTCCATGCAAAGCCTCGTTCATATGATAGGAGATCGTATGATCTGCTCCCACGCCGTGGCCCAAGACAGTTGATCCTCCCATTACAAATATCAGCGGCCTACCATTTTTAAGCTGTTGTCGAACAAAATCGTCGCTCCATCCGGGTTCCAGTCGGACGCCCTCCGGCCCCATCGTGAAATGCTCGTTTCGAACCGGTTCGGTCATAAAATTCAGCGTAGGATGTATTGCGAAGTTCGGTGATGCCTGGTTGTAGCGGATCGCCTTGCCCCAATCTTCTGTCCCGAATATCCCCTTTAGCACCCGTTGACCTACGGCTGAATGCGGCCATGAAACAGCGTCGAATACATCATTTGTTCGTGGGGGGACAAAGTAAGGCATTGCCAGATATGCAAGAAGATTCAACGCTATGAACAGCACCACAGAGATGCCAATCGTAATAAGGGCATTGCGTGTGGGGCGGGCAAGCCACAAAAGTGCCTCTAGCAACTTCACTGTCTGCGAGTAATATCCCCACCTTCCAAATCAGGCATGCTTGCCAAGTCGAAATCCTCGCGCATGAAGGAAGAGGGCGAACGCATCATATGGAGAGAGATCAAGGGTCCCAAGCATCGTATCCGCGTCGAATGCAGCGAGCCTGACACCTTCCGTCAGGCGCAACCCTTCCATCTCTACCAGCCTCATGCTCACCAGATAATATTTGCGGTAATATCGATCGAGCCCTAGTCCTGCCAAGTCAAACTCAAGTTCGGTAAAGAAGCGCGCATCGGTGAAGTCAAATGACAGTTCCTCTCGCAATTCACGCCGCAGCGCTCGCACCGGGTCTTCCTCTGGCTCGACACCCCCCCCGAAACAGCCCCAATGATTGGGATACCATATGGATTCGATGTTGTCCCGCAATTGCAGGAGATATCGGCCGTCTTCTACCAGGATGATTGCCGCTGCAGCGTTGCCGATCTGCAGATGGTCGCGAGCGGTGACGAACGCAGAGTGGCCATCATTTAGTTTCTTCATTACCGACTTCACATCATCCGGTAACGCTGACCTGGTTTGGCGATGATTGCATCCGGACAGTGTTGCAAGGTATCAGCGATTACACGAACCATCTCCTTCGCTGCAAAACTGCGACAGAGCGTTCCAGCAAGCATTTGCTCTCGGACCCTGCCCTCAGCCGCCAGTGTCTCTTCGAACTGCCAAAAGTCTCGCGGCAACCGGAGCGTTCGCCTGGTGTACATCTGAATCTCATGACGATGACTGTCACGGCAAATATAGCGCTCGCGAGCTTCTGGAGGTGATAAATACAGCTCGGGCGCGATGGCCTGTTCAACATGATGGACGAGAGTACAGGACTCCATCCCGACCCCAAGCAACATGACATGGGCATCAGAGTCGTCGAGAAGGCCCCACGGGCTTCTCTCCCAGCATGGCTTCTCGTCAAGATGGTGGAACGCCAGTAAATCGTCCGCCAATGGTCCACGCCCGGCGACAGAGTGGGTAGGATGCAAGCTTCGTCGCGTTGCATATTGTGTTCTGAATCTCTCTGTTAAAATCCCTGTAATGGAGGGCGTTTCTAGTTCGTCAAAGATCGGGTTTTCGGGATTGACGGCACGCCACGACATAGTTGGCATTAATAAAGTCCCAGGGGACATATACTCGACGATTCCAATCAACACGGCCTCCACCCGGTAGCCCGCGCGCGACAAGTCCTTGAAGGAGCTGTGGATCAGCAAGACTCCGTCACGCGGAATGCCAAGCGCTTTTAACAGACATGTGACCTCTTCCTTCGTGCTCGAATCGCTTACTGTCATAACCGTTTTCATTCCGCTAGGTTCTTTTGGGCGACGCGCACAATGCCCACAGGTAATGCGCCATCGGGTAGAAACCAGTGTGCAGCACTTCGTCATTCATGGAGAAAAGAAAGATGTTATGGAACCAGGGAGCCAGCATTGAACGCAACGTTTTGTGGTCTTTCAGATTGACGTGGCCGACTTTTGAATTTGGCGAGGCATATTGATCCGCCGTGAGATTCGGAGTGCCGATGAGGGCAACACCATGCGGTGTCACGCTCCGTACCAAATTTGCCAGAAAGCCGGACTCCTCACTGGGGTAGATATGCTCGATGACGTCGATCAGGCAGATCCCATCAGCAGGATCCGGATAGGGTTTCTCGCGAAAATCAAAGTATTCGAAGCTGATGTTCTTGAAGGGAGTGCAGCGCTGTGCGTTGTCCTTGAGCATGTCTCCGTCAATATCAGTGCAGATGAGTTTGCCGACGTCTTGGGCAATCATCGGTGCACCAAAGGCATCCCCGCACCCTACCTCAATCACCCGGCCTAGGCCTGCCAGCATCTTAGCGGCAAATTTGTAGCGCGCCGCCACAAAGGCAAGGTGCTTTGGATCGTGTATGTAGTCCTGAGCGGTCGCGGTCCCAAGCCGCACATCATACTGTGTAAGTTTTGCCCTTAGACCAAGCCACAGCGACTTCGAGTCATTCATGCAGTTCTATAAGCTCTCTTGCGCGATCGCAACTCGACACCATGACCGCGTGTGGTCCTTTTTCGCTCTTCAGCCCTATATAATATCGATCTCGACGGTCAGGCTGGTTAAGATTTTTGGGTATCGCTGTGGCGGTCGAGAATCGGTGCATCGGTTCGCCACAAAGGAAAGCCCTATACTTAACACCATAAAAACGATAGCCGCCGCCAAGCCTCGAACATTCCCCCACTGGCGCAGCAATAATGAGGTGTTGTAGAGGCGTTTCGCGCGCGCACCCATCGCTGTACCTGAAAAATAGACTCGTGAATTGTCCGTCGAAGGGAAATACTTCTTCATTATCGTTAGGTTTTTCTTATAGACGGGTCGGTTGTATGTGTTCAGGTATAAGGCAACAACCTTCCCCCTGTTTTTCAGACGGGGTCGAACAGCACGGAATAGGTTCGGAAAATACAGCAGCGTATCAAAATTTACCTCGATCACACATGTATCGAAGTTTGACTCTGGGCCGATCACCCTCTCTAAAAAATCGTTTACGGCATAGAACTCATCCACGCGGGCGTAAGCGTTGGCAGCTTTCGCGACCCATGGAAGTAAAAAACTCCCTTGCTCGGACGGCGATATGAACAAGACCTTGCAATCCTCCGTCTGCAACGCCTTCTCGAGTATTTGAATGGCGTGAGACAAATCGTCCCAGTACGGATGACCCTTACCTAGATGGCCGATAAATGTCGCTTGGATCCAGGCCAGTATTCTCCAAAGTAAACCACGCGAGCCTAACGACGTGGGTAGTTCGCCGCCTTTTCGAAGGTACTGGGATGGATCAGGACGAGTAACATCGGTAGATTGGCGCGGTTGATAGAACGCCTTGGCACGGTGAAAGTCAGTGTGGGATGCCATCCAATATTGATGTCTTAAATGGGATTGGGGCTCAGGCGTCATTCGCGCGTACACGCTGTCGACGAAGGCACGAAGGGAAGCCTTGGCATGGTAGATGGAGTCCGGGATCTCACGAGAATGCAGAATGAGCGTGTAACGACCATAATCGCGGTGATCTTTGGTGATAAATGAGGATAGGTCCGCTGCTATTTCATCGACACTGGGCCAGCCAAGTGAAAGGTACTCCGCGTAGGTATTCTCGCTCCGCAATTCAATCATGAGGAAGTCGTCTGAGTCGTCGAGCACGCAAGGCTTGGTTGTCGGACAAAGCTCTGAAACCAGGCCGTAATCCCAGAATGTTTCAAGCGTAGCCACGGCTCTTTCCGGCTTCATGCAGGCAACAGCAATCGGCAGTTGATGCGCTAACAACGTGTGCTCGTCCACATACCAATAAAACTGCTCGATGCGATCCATCGAATAGATTTGCTGGTTGACCGTCTTGCCTCGGATCGTGTAATGCCGGTTTGGGATGGCCAACGCGGCCATCTCGCGGGGAGGTATGGCGAGCACATTGGTTTGTGGATCTGTGAGCACATATCTCAGAAGCGGCTTGAGGCGCTCCTCCATAACGCAATAACTCGGTGCCACGATAAGCCGATCACCGGCAAGCATTCGTTGAGCAAGATGTCGGTAGGACCCATCGGCCAAAACGAAGTCGGAATTCAAAAAAATCAGGTACCAATCGGTGACGCGATCCCCGAGATCCTCGAAACCTCTCATGTAGGCATAAGTCAACGCCATCCCGTAATGCAGCCGCGTCATGACGAGGTCATCCAGGGATACCAATCGCGCCTTACAAATTTTCTCGATCTGCTGAAAGATCGATGCATTGCGAACGTTTTCGAAGAACGCCGTTTCCGTTACAAGGACAAATTCGCATTCGAACAACTGAGCAAGGGCCGGCAGATTTCCTGGCGCAATCAAGGCTGGGAGTGTGACGGTAAGGAGCTCGTCAAGATAACTCTTTCCCCAAGCCGTCGTGATGACACGTGCAGGCTGTTTCAGCTTCATTGAGCTTTTCGAAAAGATTGACACGATAAGCCGAACACGATTGCGAATCCGCGCTTGCTGAACCGGGTCCCCCTTCCACGCCTGGCGGATCGCGTAATCGTAGGAACGTATTCTTGGGAACCAGTGGTCAGTGAACCGCCGCACCGACAGATATATCCAGTACACCGACACATACCAAAGAAGACCAAGAACCCGCGGCGAAAGGATAAAATCGATAACGTCCCGCGAAGACCTGAGCGCGGCAATCTGGACCTTCGGATGCACGGTATATTGCGTCGCGATACCCATAACGATGAATGGAGCCTCGAATTCGCGCCTGCTCAACCTTGTCTCCCATGCACGCCTTCCAAATTCGACGCGCATAGAACCCCGCAATCGAGACGCGACGGTAAGTGAAGCGCCGCACTGTCAGTAATATCGACAACAATACGTACCAAAAGAAACCCAGAATTCGTGGCGAAAAGAGAAACGCTGATAACGTCCCGCGAAGACCCGAGCTCGGCAATCTGGGACTTGGGATGTAAATCACATCGCGTGTAGGCCGCCATGATCTTCCTGGCGCGTGCTTCCACCGCAGCCCAGGCCGATGATAGATCGCGGCTATGCCATCGCACGCAGGTGGAATAGATTTTGCGGCGCAGCGGATCAGTATACTTATCAAACACAACTTGATTGACAAGGTACCCCTTTGTCCATTCGCCGACAATTGGAAGGGCTTTAAATAACGCGGGCCTCCTCGGAGGCACCATCTCGTTGCGTGGGGTTAATCCGAGCAGAATGACGTCATCGGAATCGTCGACAACGTAAACCGCCTCGCCAAGTTTGTCTTGCCCGAAATTGTGGTGAATATAATCTCCGTCAATCGCCCATTTCTGCAATGCCTCAGTGTTGTGGACCGCCAAAGAGGAGAAATCGATCATGAATGGCGCCCAGTTATGGGTGTGGATGACGACACCATTCTCCCGTTGGACTTCCCAGAAGCAGCACACTGGAAAATCAATCCGCGTATGTTTCCAGGAAATCGAACCAAAATTCCACACATCCCAGTTGCCCGCTCGGGACTCGGGATGCAGGTTACGCAAGCCAATGTCGACGGCATCACGGCGAGACAGGACCAGTGGCACTCCCGGCTTGAGAAGCCCGCGCGAACTGAGTTCGGCCTCCACGCCATCCATATCAAAACGGATCGCCGTGCACAGCACGACGCGCTTGCCTGCCACCAAGAGGCGTTGAGCTGCAGCCACGCAGCCGTCCGGCACCACGGTATCCGGGGCCAAATAGATGGCACAGGCTCGCGCCTCATGACAGGCAACGGTCAAGGCCTCATGGCCACGCGACATCCGGGCATATTTGTGCTCGCTCAGCGAGGCGCGGTCGGGATTCGAGAAATACTGGTTCCATATATTCTTTTAACAGCGCGAAGATTGGTTTGCGCTGAAGCCTGGCCCAATCCTTTCTTGTTGTGCAGATCAGAAATCGGCACTCCTTGAGATTTCCAAGTGCGGGGATGTTATTCGGCGCCAGCAGCGAGGGAAGCGCGAACCTACAAAACCATTCGCGATAGCGCGCGCCCCAGAACGTGACGATGAAATAGAATGGAGGCAATCGGACAGCCGACATCGGAGAATCAGCCGGCGCTCGAGATTCTGCTCCAGGAGCAATACTAGGATTGAGATTCGGTACTGATGTCATGGCAGAAGCATCTCGATCTGTCGGAAGATCGACGCATTGCGAATGCCTTCGAAGAACGCCGTTTTCGTCACAAAGACCAATTCGAATCCGAAGGTCTCGGCAAGAGCCCTTTCCACCAAGCTTCTTTGGGTGGAGCAATCTGTTAGGACAAAACCTCTTCTACCTACCCTTCAATGTGACGCGGAACTCGCCGGAGATCCGGACACCTTTCTGGCATGGCATTGGCTGCGTCCGGTGCAACACGTAATGGTCGAAGATCACGGCGTCGCCGGCGTCGAGTTCGGCAGTCAGGTGAAGATCACGCTGGAACCGCTCGTCGACCCATTCATCGGTACGCACGTGCGTAATCAGCTGTGAGCAGCGGAACGGTGCGCATGCGTTGATGCGAGCTAAGGACGAACTGCAGTGATGGAAGGTCACGCCCGACCGCGACGAGCGGCAGCCATACATTGAAGCACGGATCGTAGAGACTCGTTCCGGCCCCGTCCGCATCGATATGCCAACGAATATGGGTACGCGGCTGGAGGTGGCGACGGAATAGCGATATCTTGCGGATGAGCCGGCAGGGCCCCAATGTTGTCGCCGCGACTTTTTCGATGGCGGCGATGATCTTGGCAACTGATGATTCTGACGCGCCGACCTGCGACAAAAGGGGGAGACCAAGACCTCCCCAACCCGAGACATTTTGCTGGGTTTGTGGGTCGCCCGCACCATTATCAACAGCGGCATAAGCACTTTCAGCTAGGTTTTTCAGCCTCTGGAGGTCGCTGCGGCCGAAGAAGCTTCTGACCACAACGACGCCGTCTAGTTCAAGTCGCTCGGCTTGTACCCCACTCATCTTGTCCCCATACATGGGACTCGATTGAGGCATCACGTTTCAACACTTTACCTATTCGGCCGCCTAGGGAATATCGATCTCGATGGTCACGCTTGTCCGATATCGAGGCATCGTTGGTGGCCTTCTGCCGGTGTCCCAATTGCATGTTGGCAAGACGTGCAAAGGGCACACTGAGTAACATGGCGACGGCGGGGATAATCATGCCGCGCACCCCGCCCTTTACAAAGCTACCAATTGCAATGCGAATCAGTTTTCGCGCGACGTGAGGAATGAACGGGAGACTAAACCCCGCAAAGTTAACGGCTGACGATCCGGTCGCCAGCGCGGAGCTGAATACAAGCGAAACCTCTCTTTTCGTCATCGGCCGATGGGTGTCCTTCACATGAAATATAATGATCTTTCCACCCGGCCTCATCGCCGTTTTAACATTGCTGACGATGTCACGAAGACTCAGTAAGGCATTGAAGTCAAGGGCACAGAAACACATATCGAACGGTTTCAGTTCCTTATCCTCTTGCTGAGCACGGACAGGGATCGCATTCAGCATGACGTGAGCGTCGCTCACTGGATGCAATCTTTGTTTTTGGGCGATATGTGCGGGAATTGACACTCGAAATCCAGGGGCTGTTTCCATAAGACGTGACGCAATAGCCTTCTCACTGGTGACAACAAGGCATCGGATGTCTTTACCTTTTAGCGCTCGGTCGACGGCCCCGACGACGTAATGAACATCGGCCCAATACGCGTGGTTGCGGTTGAGCCTCGGATAGCGCCCGAATACCCCCTCAAGCAGTCGACGCGGCCACGATCGCGGCGTCGAATCGTCCCTTGACTGAACCTGGATGTCTTCAAATCCCTTTGGTGGGTCGGAGGTGGTGAATGCGCCGTGGTCCAGACCGAGTAATTGTCGTGCGACTCGATTGCATCGATGGTGATGGGACTGGAGCTTATAGTGATGGGTCCACTGAGGGTGATTTCGATGGTGGAGAGGTGGCTTCATTGCCGCAAGAACCGAATCAACGTAACCTCTCAACTGCGCACTAGCCGCCTCTGTTTCAGGCGGGAGTTCCTGCGAATGCAGCACGAGCTGATACCGAGCATGCTCCCGTTGATCTTGTGTTGAAAACAAGTCCAGCTTCGCAGCGATCTCTTTGACACTTGGCCAGCCGGGGAGGAACTGATTTTCCGCGGTCGATCGTTTACGCAGCTCCACCATGAGGAAGTCATCGGAATCGCCGAGTACGCATGGTTTGGTATTGGGACAAATTTCAGAGAGTAAGCCGTAATCCCAATTGGTCACCGGCTCGACATAGACCCGCTCCGGCCGCAGGCAGACGATTGAGATTGGCAACTGGTGCGCGAGCAAAGTGTGGCCGTCCACAGCCCAGTAGAACTGTTCGATCCATTCGAGATGGCATAGATTCTGATTGACCGTCTTGCCCCTGATCGTATTGTGACGATGCTCTAACGCCAACGCCGCCATCTCGCGCGGCCGCATCGAGAGAGTCGATGTGTTGGGGTCCACCCTTGCCTGCATTATCGGTGCAACCATCTCGGCGTTGACGCAGTAGCTGGGTGCGAGAACAAGCCGTTCCCCGGCGATCAGGCGTACAACCAATGATCGATAACAGCCTTCTGCCAGAATGAAATCGGCGTTAAAAAAGAAGAGGTAATAGCTCGTCATGCGCTCGCCGAGATCCGCAAAGGCACGGTGGTAGGCGTAGGTAAGTGACAAACCATACGATAATTTGGAAAGCACAAGATCGTCGATCGGGATCAGACGGGCAACGCAATATGTTTGCAGGCGCGTGAAAACTGGAGCGCTGCGGATACGATCAAAAAACCTCGACTCGGTCACGAGAACGAACTCGCACGAGAACGCCTTGACCAGTTCCGGCAGGTTGCCCTCGGTGCAAGCAGCGCCGGCAGCGTGAGCGAAAGCAGTTCATCGATATAGTGCTCGCCCCAAGCCGTGGTGATAACTCGCGCCGGCGGCCTTGCATTCGAAGGAATGCGGTTTTCCATTAATACCTGCCCCTCCGCCGGTGTCGGAATTGAGATTTCTCCGGTTCGTCATCAACGTGATAACATTAAAAAGCGCCGGCCACGTTCATACCATCTCTTGGCAATTCTCCGTGCCACCCCGCTGAGAGCCTTCCTTAAGATAAGACTGGAGTCTGTTCCCGAGCGCCGCAACCTGCTCGGCTACGCGCTTTGCCACTTCCTCGGCGATCAACGAATCCTTGGTCACAAATTTGTCTCGCCGGCCATCGTAGACCTCCCCATCTACCACGAAGGCATACCGCGAGCTGACATCGGTGGTCTTTGTCTGTTCGAACACGCCTTGAAAAGGAACCTGAAATTCGGTTGCGTACATCTTCCGCTGCAAGACAATCAAGAGGCCCGTCGACTTTGGTGACAACACCAGAAACTCCATGAGTTTCGGTTCCCAAGGAATGAAGCTGGACAACTGCCAGTCAATGCCAACCCACATCCCTAGAGTCTGATAGGAGTTATACCGAGCAAGCGAATCGAACAAATTCGGTTGATAATTGAAGAACCCATGATCCACTTGTCCCAGAAACGGCAGGGCGTGCAAGATCAGCCCACCAGGTCTGGTCAGGTCGTGGACCATCCTGAAGGCATTCAACTGATTGATCAGATGCTCGGTCGTGCCGTGATTGGTCACAAGGTCATACCTGTTCTTGTGGTCTGGTGGAACTAAATCAAAATTGATATCCAGCACAAGCGCACCAAACTTCCCGTCGGTGTCAACACAGTTATACTTGAAGCCGAGTCCTTCGTAGAGGTCGCGAGCTGAACCGGTCCAGTTAGCGAAGCTCTGTACGATGGACTCGGGGGGGACCGGCCGGCCGAATGCCGTGAAAAGGTCCCTCATCATCTTGGTTTGTGGGCACCAAACGTTTTGAGATCCGAGTTCCATGACCTCCGAGACCTCGTCGAACAATCCTAAGGCCTTCAACTGGTGGTAGAGCGCAATGACGGGCGGACCAAGTCCCATGCTTACCTCTCAAATATTTTCAAACAGTCGGCCGTTAAGTAGTGGGATGCGACACGCATCACTTCGTGTTCGATGGAGTACCAGACTGACTAGGTTCCTTTGACAAATGCCCCAGTGAACGCACGAAGCGTCCCGCAGTGATGCGTTTCTGTCGCACAGTATCCGCAACCGCAACAAGGCCATAATGAATCAACACCGACTCGAAAGCCGAGTATCCTTCCTCAGTCTTAGAGGCCTCCAACACAGCCTGTGAAGACTCCCGTGCAAGGGTCCCTAGAAATGATGCAAGGGCAGGGACTCGTCGTCGAACAGAGGCAGCAGAATGGTAGATAATCTTGGCCGCGGCTTTGTCTGGTCGGATGAGAACAAGGTCTCTGATCCGTACGCTTGAATAACGTGACCCCACATCCAGAAGGTATCTAAGATGAGCAACAAACCGATCAGCCCAGGTTAGACGACGAGGCGGAGCGAGCGTAGAACGCGCAACTGTTCGTGTCATTTGATAGAAATTCGCAACAGCCTCGTCGTGGTGGGTATCGTACCAACTCAAACTTGGATACGGAAAATCCTTCAACCTCGCGGTGCTGGGAATTCCAAAAATCGGTGGGTACAACTGTTCAACTTCCCTAGACGCCACTTCGATTTGCTCGAGAAATCTGAAGTACGTTCGAGCCCCGAGCTGTTTCAGGAGATCCGCTTGAACTTCAGTGCGAAGCGAAGCCGCTAGATTCAAAGCTTTCAAGGCATATTCGATGTGGCCAAAAACGAGTGAGACGAAAGCAAGCTTCGTCGCTTTCAAGAAGAGTTCGGAAGTTGACAGTCCAATAGCGTTGAAGGTGTCAATTTTGCGTAAGAACAGGGCATCGCCAAATCCAGGAAATGCTTTTCCTCGTAGCCCTATGGGAGCTCGGTACTGAGAGATTTCATGAAGGTTGGTAAAGCCGGCAAAGTGAAACCCATAGGTGTTCATGAGCTGCAATACGTCACCAAGCAGCGGCTGTCCCTGATACATCGACGCAATCTCAACTTCGGACACAATGGCGAGGACGCCGTCCCGGATCACGCGTTCCGCGCCTTGCATGATGTCATGCTCGAGTCCTTGCGTATCAAGTGAAAGAACATCGGGTCGTAACCTCGCGGGCAGCTTGTCCTCCGCAAACAGTTGATCCAACGTGTGGACCTCGACGTCGACTTGCTTGATCACCTGGAGCATATCATCGTAGGTCACATCGTAATGCGCGGGGCCGATCTGGATTTCGCAGTAATAGTTTTTGAGAAAATCTGAATCTGGTGACAGCATTGAGCTGGCATAGGTATTGGCAGTTATGTTGAGTCTGCCTGTCCCCTTCAATCGCCCGAGGCAATAAGGAAACAGGTGCCGTTCACCCAAGAGGTCGGCCTGAGGCGTATTGGAATTGAGATTCATCTCGTCCACGCATTCGGAATCGGCTTCATATAAAACGTGAACGATGTCAGCCTTGAAATGAGCCGGAGGGTTGAATGCTACGCCGAATCCACGTCCGCCGACGTGATGCGCGACAATTTTGGTTTCGAGGTCTTTCATCTGCTTTAAAAGCTGTAGATCTTACGTGCAGACGCGGTAGCGGATGAGATCAGGTGTTATGTCGGTACTTTCGCGTAGTAGCACTCGACCTTCAGGATCGCCTCGACACAGTCGATTGCTTCACGCTCGCCGTAATTTTCGTTCAGGTACAGATTAAAAGACCGATCACGGATATCGCGTGCGTTAGGCGCGTCGAAATCATCCACGAGGTACGGCTTCACATACGGCCAGTCGGTCACGACGTACTTGTAATCTGGGTTGAGGTCAATCCCCTCCCTTTGAACCGCTTCAGCGAATTCAATCTTGCTGCAGTTGATGGCGCCAACATCCACGACGATGGGACAGAAGAACGGTGAATCCGATGCGGAGTAGGGATACGGTCGGCAGACCTGCGCGTGCTCCACTAACCTCTCGATGACATCAAATACAAATGACTGGCGGCGTACAATCGTGTCGGTGAGCCGTCGTAGCGACGCAAGCCCGATGGCGCAGGAAAGCTCATCCGTATTGTGATTCAGAGCTGGGAATAGATAGGTTGACGGATCCCGATCATCGAAGTCGTTCTGCCAGCGCGGCTTGCCGCGATCAGCGTGCGCGAGCGCTTTTCGAAACAGACCGAGATCGCGGGTATACACGACTCCGCCCGAACCGCCGGTGATGTGCGCCTTGCGATACATGGTAGAAAATGCCGCGATATCACCGAACGTGCCGACCGGCCTGCCGGTCACCTTGGCGCCATGAGCCTGGCTGCAATCCTCCACGACTTTGATATCCCGCCGATGGGCCTCCGCCACGATCTCGGCGATGTCAGACGCTTGTCCCGTTGCATGCACTACGACCACGGCCGACACATTACGCGTAACACGTTCGAGGAACTGGGCCACTCCCATGTTGTAGTTGTCCGGTTTGCTATCCGCAACCCGCGGTTTGAATCCGTTCAGAATGATCGCGTTCAAGGTGCCGGGATCGGTAATGGGAGAGACCATGACCTCGCTGCCCTTGGGACAATCGAGCGCTGCGAGAGCCACGTACAGGGCGGAGGTTCCCGTCGCGACCGCGTCGGCATGGCCGCCCCCCATCATCGCCACAAACAGGTCCGTATAGAGCTTCTCGAAAGGGCCTTGGTATCCAGGATCGAGGTGGTGCTGACGGTAATATGCCAACGCTTCATTGAGCATTTGCAATTCGCTCTCGCCGAGAGCCTGACGCGACGGCATTGGGGCCTTGCGGACGGGTTCGCCGCCGTGAATGGCCAGGACCGGCTTGGCCTTCACGCTGGGCATGATCAGTTCTTCCTTCACGAAAGCCTACGCCCATCGTTCATGATCAATGAATCCGCCACGAATTATTCCTCTAGGTGTTGTGTGATTTTATCAACATCGAGCCCGTGCGCCGCCAGCAGATCGTCATGGCTTCCGTAATTATGGATAAACTCGTCCTGGAGCGTGAAGGTTTTGAGATCGCACTTCGCTTTGACATCCCAGGCGATCTGCTTGGTCTGCGCCGCAAGCCCGCCCTGGGGCGCGTGCTCCTCGATGACCACGACCTGACGGTGGGATTTGAGGGCGGCCTCGATGCCTAGGCGATCCAATGGCTTCATGGTGTGCACTGAGGCAATCGACACTGATTTGCCGGCCTTCTCCAGGCGCTCTGCTACAGAGAAGGCCTTCTTCATGACAATGCCATAGCTCAGAATGCAGACATCGCGCCCGCGCCGAAGATACCGTAGCTTGCCGAATTGCCACGCATCGACCGCTTTATCAGTGAATGTAGGCTCGCCGGCCTTGCCGAGACGCAGGTAGATCGGCCCCTTACGCTGCGAGGCACAATAGAGTGTCGCCTCGCGGGCTTCGGCCGGATCGCAGGGCGCAATGATGGACATGTTGGGAATAGCTCCCGCAATGGCGATGTCCTCCTGGCAATGATGCGTTCCGCCAAGCGTCGAGTACACGACTCCGCCGCCGATACCCACGACGGTCACGGGTAAGTTTTGATAACCGAGATCGTCGCGCACGAATTCAAAGGGTCGGTACAGCGAAAATGTCGCGATCGTATAGGCGAACGGCTGCAAGCCCTTGAGGGCCATGCCGGCACAGATGCCGATCATGCTTTGCTCGGCAACGCCGACGTTAAGAAACCGCTCGGGAAATTCCTTCCGGAACTTCTCCATGCTCCCCGCAGGCGAGATGTCGGCGACAACGATGGCGATCTGCGGGTTTTCCTGCGCGCACTTATAGAGTGTGTCGGCGAATGTGTTCCTCATGCGATCACCTCTGTCAGCTCACTGATGGCCTTCTGGTACTCCTCCTTGTTCGGCGCACGGTAATGCCAGATCGGCACATTTTCCATGTAGCTCACCCCTCGGCCCTTGACCGTCTTGCAAATCACCGCCATCGGCTTCTTGCCCTCGCGGGAGATCACGGCCCTATATAGGACATCGGCATCATGCCCGTTGAGTTCGACGGTCTCCCAGCCGAAGGCGCGGAATTTATCCGTGAGGGGATAAAAACTGGGATGCGTTTCGCTCGTCCGACCGAGGCTTTGAAAATCGTTATTGTCGATAAACGCGACGAGATTGTTTACCTCTAAGGTCGAGCCCATCATGAACGCCTCCCACGTAGAACCCTCCTGCACCTCCCCATCGCTGAGCACCGCATAGACCGTCCCGCCGGTCTGCTTGATCTTCTCCGCGTACGCCATGCCGACAGCCATCGACAAGCCATGGCCCAACGAACCGGTTGAGGCCGCGATGCCGGGCACGCCATAATCCGGGTGGGCACCGAGCCGGCCATTCGGCTTGCAATATTTCGCAAGATCGTCGGCGCTAAGCACGCCGAGCGATTCGAGGATCACATACTGAGCCATGCAACCGTGACCTTTGGACATGATGAACGTATCGGGGGAATGACCATCTTGCCGCCGCATTAAGCCATGATAAATAAGATCCACGGTCTCGAGACACGAAAAAGCCGGGGCGATGTGCAGGGCCGACACATTCTGCGAGATATCCAGAATCCGGCGGCGAAACTGCAGGCATCGGCGGCGTGCTGCCTGAACATCAAAACCATCGGATTGCCTCGCGGTGTTCATCTGATTGTCCTCCGTCCTATTACAAATCGATGCAGCGCATTACACGTTATTCAATGATCGTCCAATAATAATCGCCCGTGTATCCGGCTTCCGAAAACATTTTCAGCCATCCATCCGGATAATCATGAAATCGGGCGGTGAGCACCCATTCAAGAAATACTTCTCTCTGCTCCGGGGTACGATACGAGTCCACCTGGATGAAGCCTCGCCCGGGGGCCAGACGCTCCATCTCTCGAACCGCCCGGATGCCATCCTGCCGTTCCAGGTTATGGATCGTGTTGATCGCAAGAACCGCGTTGAAGCTCTTATCCGGAAACGGCAGTTTGTCTGCGCTGCCGAGGTGAAGACGGCCGACCACCTCTTGTTCGCAATGCATCAACGCATATTCGGAAATATCGAGCCCGAACGCTTCGAGGCCCGGACAGGCCTTCATGAGATCTTTGACCAGAAATCCTTTCGCACAGCCCACATCCAAGACCCGGTCGCCGGGCTTGAGATTGAAGTGCTTGACGATGTCCTCAGCCACCGGAATCCAGCGCCCATCATAGCGATACCCGCCATAGCCATAGGTCCGTGGCCCATCGAAATACCGCTCCCCATACTGCCTCGAAATGGCGATGATCTCAGGCGTCTTTGCCTCGGCACGGGCGTTGACATTGCGTTTGCCCTTGGGCAGCCTGGCAAGCAGATTGACTTCACCCATACTCAGATCCCGTTCTTGGACAACGCGAGGCCCTTTTCCAGTTGTGTGTAGTGAAACATCGGGAACGCTTTTAAACATTCCGCGATATCAAAATGTCGATGCAGCAGATGCGGGCGCGGCCCCTCGCGTGGAAGGCTCTTGATCACAGATCCAGGGAACTGCGTCATCACCATATGCGCGATATGAGAAAACGACGTCGAGACGCCGGTTGCGACATTCAGGGCGCCGGCGCTTCGATGCCACAGGGCAAGCGAGGCCAGTTTCGCGACATCGTCGATGAATACGTGATCGCGCCTCTCCTCTCCTTCGCCGAAGATCAGAATGGGCTCACCCTTCTCGGCCTGCCGGCGAAAGCGATTGGGGCCATATCCGTTATGCGGATCGGCGCCGCCGTACAGAAGAGTGGGGCGAAGCATCGCGACGGGGGCTTGGGTCGTGCTCTTCAACATCAACTCGCGGGCCGCGTGCATCATCCCATGGATTGTTGAGGGCGCCAGGTACGAGCGTTCCGTCACGGGGTTCGCATCATCGGCATACACGGCATCCGAACTGATATACACAAGATGGGCAATCTCTGCCTCCGAAAGCGCAGCGCATACTGCCTCGCCCATCTTTAGGTTCTGCATCAGCACGGGCACGGTCTTTGCGGGAGCCATCGCGGACACCATCACGACGCTGTCGCCCGGTCGAAGGAGGGCTTTGAGCTTCACAGCCGCATCCTGTGTAAGGAGATCGACTTCTCTGCGTGTCAATGGAAGCACCGTCACCCCCGCGTTGATAAGATGCGTGCGGATCGCCCCGCCGACGAATCCACCTGCGCCGATAATGACAACGCGTGCAGGCTTCGTCGCGACCGTATTGGTATGCTTGAGCATTGCGTGATGCCCCCTCATCCTTCCCTATCCCTTGAGGGGAATGGACACTGGAGGGTTCCTAATCGCGCTACGCAGCGGAGGAGCTCCCAGCGTGAAATAGTCGAGCCCCGCTGCGACGACTGCCGTCCCGTTCAGCACCCGATAAGGATCAATGACCGTGCGTCCCCTGAGAATCTTTGCGAGCTGTGTGGGGCTCAGTTTTTGGAACTCCGGCCATGGCGTCATGATCACGAGAGCATCCATGCCACGCGCGGCCTCCAACGCCGACTTCGCGCCGACGGCATTCTGCTGCCGCACGGCGGCGGCGCTGACCACAGGGTCATACACCTGGACGCGCCAGGGCGTCAGATGCGTCAACAATGCCAGGGATGGCGAATTCTTCGTCGAGTCCGTGTTTTCCTTGTACGCAAGGCCGAGGATGCCGATCGCGGCGTCGGGCCGGACTCCCAGGACGTGTTCATGTAATGTGCGCAGCACCCAATCACGGCAATGGTGGCTGTTACGCATGCACGCTTCAATCACCCCGGCATCGCCGCCCATCGTCTCAGCCAGGCCGAGCACGGTGGCCAGATCGCGTTCCAGGTTGCCGCCGGCGAGCCCCAAGCCCGGCGCCAGGTAGGCGTACTGACCGATGCGTGCGTCGAGCTTCAACGCTGGAACGATCTCCGACCAGTCGGCACCGATCTTTTCGCACAACTCTGCCATGGTGTTGGCCACACTGATCGAGGCAACCAGACTGCAATTGATCGAGATCTTGGCAAGCTCGGCGCTCTCATAACGCATGGTCAGAATCGGGCAGCCGAAGGCGCGGAGGAACTCTCCGAATGCCTTTGGCAATTCCACGCCGGGATTTGCGCAGCCGATGATGAGCCGCTCAGGGCTTGTGGCCCGCTCGACGGCGCGGCCAAACACCAGCGTCTCGACCTGATAGTAGAGGCGGCCGGGTGGAAACGCGACTCCGCGGGTAAAGCCCGGCGGGACCTGGCAGAGCACTACCAGGATCGCCTGTTGCTTGAGCACCGGAATGACCCGGTCGATCAACGCGACGATGTCTGACAGGTCGGAGCAGCCACGGTCGTCGGTCGGCACGTCGCTCGCGATGTACACGACGTCGCATAGCCCGAGCACGCCGATATCGTCTCGCCAAGCCAGCCGGATGCGATGGCCCTCAGCAAGCTCGGCAAGGCCAGGCTCTGTAACAGGCCAGCGCCCCTCCGCAATCTCTTTTACACGTGCGCTGTCGCTGTCATAGCCGTTCACCTGAAAGCCCTTGGAGGCCGCGGCCACGGCCGAGCATAGCCCCAGATGTGTGAGCCCCGCGAAACCAATCGTAGGCGCGCCTTCGCTTAAGGCGCTCACCGCTTCGCCGCCTCGATGGCAGCCTGGCCCAAGCGACGCAACAATCCGTTGAGCCAGCGATCATTGGAAAGATCGGTCGTCGCTCTCTTTTGACAAAGAGAGCGAAAATGGGCGTATTCCGACGCCCAGGTTGGATCGTCCTCCACCATCATCACGCTTTCCTCGGGTGGGCGGCCGCTCGGGAGAATACGAGTGCGCCTTGTGAAGGTCGCCGGTCCCCATTTGCACAGCGAGCTGATATGGGCCGATCCCTTCTCGGCGTAAATATCGCAGGTAAAATGGTTCCGCCAGGACAATAAGGTCATTTCTAGTTCAAGCCGCGGTTCGGTTTGTCCTGAGCCGAGAAGGACATGATCGGGTGAACGGTTCTCGAAGCAGTCGGAGGAGAGAATAGAGAAGTCCTCACCAAGCTCGCCGAACCAGAATCGCGCGGTGTCGAGTAGATGCGAGCCCAGATCGGGCAACACGCCTGCGCCCTGGTCCCGCCAGACCGAGTCGCGCACCAGCCGCGCAGTTCCATTACCGTAGAACATGCGGCAGCGGTAAATGCGACCTAGGTCTCCGGACTCGATGAGGCGTTTCATCCGCACAAAGTGCGGCTCGAAGCGGTGATTGTAGGCTGTATAGCAGACAACGCCGTTGGCTCGCGCAAGCTTCTCAAGTCGTTCGATTTGCCGATCCTCGGCAGCCCAGAGTGGCTTCTCCACCAGCACATGTTTTCCGTTCGACAGCAGATAGGTGAGGACTTCGACTTTGGGCTCATCCGGGATGCATACGAGGGCGGCCTCATAACCGGACACGGGGATGTCTTCGATGGCTCGGTACTGCGCCTCTTTATTAACCGGGTCCACGGTGGCGAGGAAGTCCCCACCGGCAAATTGCCGGCGCTTGTGCCCTTGGACACCGAGGCCGACAACGATGACGCGAAAGCTCGAAGGCATCAGTGAAAATTGGCCTGCCGTTCAATCGCGTTGAGTTTCTGGCGCACGTCATCCGGCGTCACCGGAATGTTGCCGTCACACTCGCATTCACAGGCCGCCGCCATGGAGCCGAGTATCGTCGCGACTGCGGTAGAACGTGTGGCCAGCATCGCGAGCGTGGCATAGGCCAGCAGCGCATCGCCTGCCCCGACGGCATCAACGAGTTGCTCGACGAAGGAGTCCACGACGATGAATGAATCCAGCGCCTCGTGGTCGCTGCCTCGGCACGTGAGCACGCCGCGTTCACTCAGCTTGAGCATCAATGTCTTACATTTAGCCTTGTCATACAGCACAGAGGACAACGGCCGGATGCCGGAGTCCTGATCGGCGAGGGCAAACCTCGCCTCGCGCTCGTTGGGCGTAATCAGATCAAAATTCTTGAAATCGGTGATATTGCCCCAGCGGCTGGCGACCTGACTATCGGCGACCTTATAGGCTCCTTCCGGGATGGCGGCAAGTAATTTGGGAATCGTGCGGCGGTTAAAGATACCGTGACGGAAATCACTGAACACGACGGCATCGCACACCGTCTCACCGATGGTCTGGGCGATACTGTCCAAGATCTCATCGGAGATGGACCGGTTGTCCAGCATGTCGATCTTCAGTAAGCGATAGCCACCGGCGACGATGGCGTTTTTGTTGGTGGTCGGTCTCGTCGGGTCAATGATGGGCCGGCATTCGACGCCGGCGTTCTTGAGTCCAGTCAGCACAAACTCTTTCAAGGCATCATCCCCGAGCACCGTTGAAAAGACGACTTCTGCGCCGGCCGCCCGCAGATGTTCCGCGACGATCGCTGCGCCGCCGATATAATCATCGCGCTGCTCATACAGCACGCTCATTGTGGGGGTCTTCGTCTGCCCGCCGATCGACGTGGTTCGGGTGTAACTGTCTACGATGGTGTCGCCGACGACATGCACGCGCTTTCCTTTCAACCGATCGAGACTCGCACGCAAGCCATTGAACGTGAGTTTCTCTGAGTCCATCAACGTGAGCAATTTCTCGATCCTGATGCTGGGCGGCGCTAGGTCGATAAGCTTGGAGGAGGAATACACGATATCGCCCGGGGTAAAGATAAGCTTGCCCCCGTATTCGCGAAGTGCCTGCGCCTCCTCTTCGGTCCTTGCCGGCATGCCGCTGGCCGTGTACTCGTACCCCTTCGCAAAGAAATCAGGCTGTAAGACGCTGATGTTTTTTATCGGCGTTGGGTTGGAATCAATGATCACATAGTCGACGATTTCGAACGCCGCAAGGTTGAGCGCGCGAAGGTCTTGGGGCACGTGAGGCCGATAATGTCCCTTGCTGATGTGGACATCTGCCGTGAGGCTGGCAACCAGTATCTGGGCCTTGCTTTTGGCATAGATAAGGTGGCGCAGATGCCCGGGGTGCACCACGTCGAACACCCCATGACACATAATGGCCTTTTTCTTACGAGGCCGTTTGCCCAGGATCCTGGTCAAGCTCCTCCACGGTCTTGACTTTCCGGCGATATTGCTGCGAGAGGGTCGGCGTCATAACTGTTTCTCCGATCCCAGATAGGTGAACCATACTTTTGTCGCATCCATGATCGAGTCCGGACTCCACAACGGCGCGTCGCGCCAATAGTCGATCTCCGCCAATACGCGCCTGACCCCTTCTTCAAACGACACCTGTGGAGCCCATCCGAGTTCGCGCGTGATCTTCGTGATATCCGCCCACGTGCACTGCGGCTCACCGGGGCGTTTAGGGAGGTGGACCACGTCGCCGCCTAGGAGTTCAACGAGGCGATTGACGGATTGTGGGTGGCCGGCCCCCAGGTTCCAAATTTCTCCGACATAGTCACTCTCTGCGGCCATGAAGAACGCCGCAGCGACATCCGTCACGTAAAGGAAGTCACGCGTCTGCGTGCCGTCTCCGACGACGGTAAACGGCTTGCCGGCCAGTTTCTGGCGCAGGAAGACCCCGAAGACTGCGCCATACGCCCCCGATGTGCGCGAGCGGGTTCCGTAGGCGTTGAAGATACGGATGACATTCACCGGCAGTCGATAGACCTTGTGCCAGTGAAAGACGGACAATTCGCCAAGATATTTGCTCAGTGCGTATGGATATTGCGGGGCAATGGGATCTTCTTCGCGTGTCGGTACCCCCGCCAACCCGTAGCAGGACGAAGAGGCCGCATAGATCATCTTGCGCACTCCGGCATGTCTCGCTGCCTCGAGCACGTGCACCGTGCCCTGGACATTGGTCGCCATGTACTCAGTAGGCTGCTCGATGGAGGGCACAATGTCCCCGATACCGGCGAAATGGAACACATATCGCGCGCCGGCGAACAGCTTGTCGTCGGGCGCAAGGTCGCGGATATCCCGCTCATCAAGGATGACCTCAGGATTCGCCGCGTGCTGGGCAAGATTCGCTGCGCGGCCGCCGATGAGACTATCGAGGACGCGGATGCGGAAGCCCCGCTCGACCAGAAGATCGACCATGTGGCTGCCGATGAAACCCGCGCCACCGGTGACAACAGCAAGAGGTGTCGGAGGCATCAGGAAACCCGAATGCGTTTCAGCACTTTGACGTTGTAATAGCGGTCGTCGGTGAGGCTGTTTGGCAGTGTCCCTGTCCCAAAAGCGCCGCACAGGTCCCGGACGGCATCTTCGATTCCCCGCTTGGGCTTGAAGCCGATCTTTCTGGCGATCTTGTCGGAGTTGATGTGATAGGAACGATTGTCGTTCGTCGGGGTGATCTCAATCGGAATTTCGGCCTTTTCGGGAAACTCCTTCTGCACCACCTCTTTCACGATCTTGGCAATCTCCATGATGGTGTGATTTTGATAGCCCGGCGTTGAAGGTCTCCCCGGCAATGTACGCGTCCGGGACTTCGAGCAACAGCTTGTAGAGATCACACATGTCCTGAACGTGAAGATTCGGGCGCTTCTGCTGGCCGCCGAAGACCGCGATCCTGCCGTTATTGACGGCATGATTCGTGAGAATATTGACCGAAAGGTCCAGCCGCTGCCGCGGACTATACCCACATACCGTGGCGGGACGAATGGCGACGCAGATGAAATCCTCGGTCTGATGCTTAAAAAGGATCGGCTCGCACATGCCTTTGAACTTGTTATAGAGCGTCAGCGGTACCAGCGGATGCTCCTCGGTGACTTCAGGCGCATCGGAGACACCGTACACGGAGCTTGACGAGGCATAGATGAAACGCTTCACACCCTGGTCTTTGGCCGCAATAACCAGCGGCTCAAAACAGTCGTAGTTGATCGTCTGGCTCAGCCGTTCATCCAGTTCAAAGCCGGCATCGTTCGAAATGCAAGCCAGATGGATCACGGCGTCGATACCGCTGCAGGCCTTGCGAAATGTCACAGTGTCCCGGATATCGGCCTTGATGATATTCAGGTGAGCGCCAGGGATGAGTTCGCAACCGTAGTACATGGTGTCGTAGACCGTTACGTGGTAGCCCGCGTCCGTCAATTGAGGGACGAGTAGCGTGCCCACATAGCCGGCTCCGCCGGTGATCAGAACGTTCTTCAATACAGACCTCTCGGTGAAAGAGCACGCAGACTAAGAGGCGACGGCACGGCGCTCATACGGAATGGTGTATCCGGCGGCTGTCGCATCCCGGTGGAACATCTCGACAGTTTCGAGTGAATACTCGCTGTGATCTTTGCCTAGCAGGCATAACTTGGCCAGGATATCGTTGGTGGCGGTGATGATATGACAGCCGATCTCGTTCGCCTGCACGATGTTCAGCAACTCTCGTGGGCTCGCCCACAGGAGTTCTGCCTTCGGCCTGCTTTTTAACAGCTTCAAGGCGTCCCTCATTACAGGCACCGGATCCACGCCGGTATCGGCGATGCGACCGGCAAACACGGAGATAATGGCAGGCGTGTTACCGATAAGGTGATCGACAATGTCACGGACCTGGTCAACGGTCATGACAGCGGTAATGTTGAGCTTGACCCCGGCCGTCGAGAGCGCACGGATTAAGGAACCACAAAAGGTACGTTTCGTATTGGTCACCGGGATCTTGACATTGACATTGCTGCCCCACGAGGCGATTTCCATCGCCTGATCCTCCATCGCATCAAAATCATCGGCGAAGACCTCGAACGAGACAGGCCTGTCCGGCACAACCCTGAGCACCTCGAGGGCAAACGCCTTGTAATCTACGATACCGGCCTTCCGCATTAACGTAGGGTTGGTCGTGAAGCCTTTGATCCACGGCTTCGCGTACATCGTCTTGATGCCGCTGACATCCGCCCCGTCTGCGAAAATCTTGATGTTCATTCCATCCAGATGCCTCATTGTCCCTCCTTCGGATGACGGATCTGCATCAGCATCTACGAGGCATGCCGAAGAATGATAGCGGCCGCCTCCCGTAAATCGGCGCAGATCGCGTCAGGGGTATCACGTAATGGCTCTGCATAACCGCGATCAATAAAAATCGTGAAGCAGCCGGCGGCCTTCCCTGCGCCTACGTCTCGCCAGCGATCTCCCACCATGTAACTGCGGGTCAAATTAATTTCGCGTTCTTTCGCCGCCGCCAGAAGCATGCCTGGTTTCGGCTTGTAATAGGTCCCTTCGGGGGTGTCGAGGTCCCAGCACACCTTTACCTCGTCGACCGCCAATTCCTTAAGAAGGCACGAGTGCATCGCCTCGACGACCTCCCTGCGCTGGATTCCCTTCGCAACATCAGGCTGATTTGTCGCGACGATCACCGCGAAACCTGCCTGCTTCAGTTGAAGAATGGCCTCGGCGACACCTGGAAGGATTTCAAACTCGCCCAGGGAGGCCGGCGGATAAGGGACGCCGTTTCGGACAAAGGCACGATTGATGACACCGTCGCGGTCAATAAAAACGGCCCGCGTTTCAGTCATTGGTTGGGCAAGCCTGGCCGAGCTTTCCCACTTTGTATCGCTGAGCTGCAGCTTGGGATGAGAGACCAGGCAATGCCACGCAACGGCATGAAAGGCCTCCGTATGCGGGGTCACGCGCTCGGTGTTGACGGTCGGAATCACCAGAACCGCATCGCCCATCTGCTTCGTGTACCCCCCATCGCGACCGACGACGCCATAAATCCTCAATCCCTTGCGTTTCGCTTCGTCGACGGCGCGGACGAGATTCACACTGATGTTGTTCGCAGCACTCCCACCGCCGACCGAGAACACAAAGATAGCGTCATTGTCACTTGCGCGACTAACCCTCAACCAGGCGGCAAAGACAGTTTCCCAGCCTTCATCATTGGTGCGTGCCGTCAGTTCCGCCACGTTATCGACGGGGGTATACGCTTCGATTCCGCAGAGTTTCCGGAAGTCGTTGACGGCATGGCTACAATTCGCGGCACTCCCCCCGACACCCAACAAAAACAGTCGTCCGCCTCTCGCGCGCAGATCCGCAAGGCCTTCCGCAATACGCTCAACCATCTCGTAATCGATGCGTTCGCTGATCTGACCAGCCTCAGCGAAATATTCCGCGGCGTGAGATGACTTTGAATTCACAACTAACCCTATCTCTCCAACGCCATTGTTTGGACGACGTGCTCTGCGAACGGCAATGCCGATGTAAAAGCCGGAGAATTGGCATTGAGGACATGCGTTGAGCGCGCCCCCGGCTCTATCACAAAGTCATTCAATAACTCTGCCGTGTGAACATTGACCAACTGAGCGCGAATTCCCGCAGACTTTCCCACCACCAGATCGTCCGGCTCAAGCCCGTGCACGAGGCCGGCCGCCTCGCGATAAAAACCGTTCTTCGTCATTTTGCCGATTTCTTTGAGCGCCAGGGACCGGAAGTGATCGCGATTCTTTGTAAACAGGCGCAGCATGTACTTACCCATGCTGAAAGCATCGCTCGCATTGGCGCCTTTCAACCCTGAATACTGCTCGCGCCCAAGAAGTGGCAAGGCAGAAGGGCCGATGATCACCTCACCGCTTGGGCGCCTCGTAAAATGGATTCCCAGGAACGGGTTACGGAGATCGGGGACCGGATAGATATTCCCCCGAACCTGGATTTTTGATTGGGGGCTGAGTTGAGAAAACTTGCCCAAAAAAGGAAGGATCCGATAATTCTCTCCCACATGAAAGGCGTGCGCGATCCGATCCGCAAATAACCCGGCGCAGTTCACTAGATGCCCATATGCGATGGTGCCTCGTGCGGTTCGTGCCAGTCCGACTGTCTCGGAATGTTCCCACGCGCAATTAAACTCGAACAGCACTCCTTCTTTCTGAGCGTCCTCCAGGAGCGCGCCCATCACCGTTTGTGGGGCGATTACCGCCGTATCCTTCACGTAAAGCGCCCTTTCTGTGGTCTTCGCATACGGCTCGAGTTCTCGCAAGGTTTGGGCATCGATGATACTGGCCTCAATGCCGTTCGCCTGCGCACGTCTGTGCAACTCCTCAAGTGCGGGGAGCTCCTCAACAGTCCGAGCAACGATCACTTTTCCACACTCATTGATCGGCAGGCCTCTGTCCCGGCAGTATGCGCGCATGCGCTGGTTGCCGGAGACGCACAAGCGAGCTTTGAGCGAGCCGGCCTGATAGTACACGCCGGCATGCAGCACACCGCTGTTCCGTCCACTCGCATGCAGGGCCGCGGAAGGCTCTTTCTCGATAACCAAGACCCGCCCTCCGTATCGCCGATGCAGTTCTCGGGATATTGTGATTCCCACGACGCCCGCCCCGACCACTAAAAAATCACAGGTGTCGGAACCTCGGAGCATCTAGACCGACACAACGTCATCGGCATCAATCTCCACGGCCGCGGCCTGTTGGATGAGATGCACGGAGATCACCAGGCGATGGCGCTTGTCCTTTCGCAGCAAAATCCCCCGCATACCTTTCAATGGCCCGCGGATCACCTCAACCGGCATGCCTTCCTGGAGATAAGGATGAGAATCATAACGCAACGTACTGGTGATCAGTATTCTGATGGACTCGATTTCCTGTTCCGGGACCGGCTCGGGACGACTCTTGTTGCCAACGATATCCACGACACCCTGGACTTTTAGCACTTCCATCCGGTCTTGCCAGCAAAACCGGCCAAAGCAATAGCCCGGAAATAACGGTGACTCAACCTCCTTTTTTCGATCCTTCCACTGATTCAGCCGCACCACAGTAGCCAGAAGCGATTCAATACCAAGCTTGACAAAGCGATCTCTCACCTGTTTTTCGTGCCGCGAACGAGTGCGAATCGCGTACCACAGAGAATCATTGTTGATTTCCTCAATTGTCTCTATGACGGGTTTCTTTCGGGAGGAAGACAAAGCTTCGCCCTCTCACTTACAGATCACGAAAAATACCTCTCCTTACTGCTCCTGCCGCTGAGATGCGGCACAATCAAACGAGCATCTGCCGGCCAGTGACCTCTGCAGGCCACAAGGTCACAATTTTTGCTTGTAGAACTCCTTCGCGACGGATATGTCCCGCGCCAGTTCATCCAGGAGTCGAAGATCTCGAAAGACCCTTAAGTACATGAAATACCTAGGTTTGTGGTTGGGAATTCAGAAATTTGAACATATTGTCGAAGAGGGTTTCAAGAGAAAACTCCCCAACCAAAAGCGTTAAGTGTGCACGAGGTTCTGTTGATCTGAAAGGTCAGTTTGTGCAATAAAACCGGCTGGATTTATCGTGTTGATGCTGATGAGCAGAACATGAAGAACGCCACGGTGAGGATATGGTTTCTCTGCGCGTTACTGACGTCTGTCTGGCAAGCAGGCTGCCAGACTCACCTTCCAGCCGCTGAGGAGAAATATCTTCAGGAGGTCCGTTTCCGAAGCGCCTGGGATTATGCGATTGGTCGGTTGGCCTATGATGAAGTGGTTAAGTCTTGGGGTCCCCCCACATCCTTGCTGAGCGGAGATTCACCGCAGGGAACCAAATTAGACGGCGCTCCGATTCGGGCGAACTGGCACTGGAACCATTCAGTACCGCTGACACCTCCGATTTCTGCTGAGGATGGCAATCCGATGTTTGGACACCGGATGGAGTTGGTATTTGACCGGGGGAGCAAGCTACTCATGGACTGGAAATATTGGGAATGGGGGCCCACTTCTCTTTCGTACGGACATCGGCTTTAGTTTAGACAGTTTCCCGCCATGGGGACAGGCAACTTTTTCGGAACGAACGACTGTTTGGGACAGGGGAAGAGCGCAAGGGGTCGAAATGATTCCAGGCCACGGGAAAAGCGGCTGTCTTGGCAGCCGCGGGGTAGGCGGGTGAAATAGCGGGTGCAATAGAGAATACCTGAAAAAGTAGCCTGTCCCCTTTTTGAGATGAGGCTTACGTCACCCGATAGTACTCACGATACCAGGTGACAAATCGCTCGATGCCGACCTCAATGGCTGTGTCGGGCTTGAATCCAACGTCACGCACCAAGTCCTCCACATCGGCGTAGGTTTCGGGCACATCCCCGGGTTGCAGCGGCATCATGTTCTTCTCTGCCTTCCTGCCAAGCTTCATTTCGAGGACTTCGATAAATCGCATTAACTCCACTGGCTGGTTGTTGCCGATGTTATAGATCTTATACGGCGCCAGGCTGGTACCGGGGTCGGGGCGGTCTCCGGACCAGCTCGCATTGGGCGATGGTGGTTTGTCCAAGAGCCGCACCATGCCTTCTACGATATCATCGATATAGGTGAAGTCACGCCGCATCTTCCCAAAATTGAACACCTTGATCGGCTCACCCTTCAGGATCGCCTTGGTGAACAGAAACAGCGCCATGTCCGGTCTTCCCCACGGACCATAGACGGTAAAAAACCGCAAGCCAGTGACCGGCAGTCGATACAGATGACTGTACGTATGCGCCATTAATTCGTTGGATTTCTTGCTGGCTGCGTAGAGGCTGATCGGATGATCCACATTGTCGTGGACGGAAAAGGGCATGCGGGTATTCGCCCCGTATACCGAACTGGACGAGGCGTAGATCAAATGCTTTGTCTTAAAGTGTCGACAACACTCTAGAATCTGTGCAAATCCAACCAGATTACTGTCAATGTACGCAAATGGATTTTTCTCGGCATAGCGCACGCCCGCCTGCGCTGCGAGATTGACGACGACGTCAGGGGCGTGCTCCATAAAGAGCTGACGAATCCCCTCCCGGTCCACAAGGTCCAGCTTGTAGAAACTGAATCCCTTCTCTTTCGTTAGCTGAGCCAGCCGGGCTTCCTTGAGCGTGACATCGTAATACTCGTTAAGATTATCGAGGCCGAGAATTTCATCGCCCCGCGCAAGGAGTCGCTTCGTCAGATGGAAACCAATAAAGCCGGCAGCGCCCGTGACCAGAATTTTAGCCATCAGTGTTCTCCTAGTGGATCGTAAACAGACAATCTAATGGCGGGCCGTCCATGGTTGGACAGGGTCACCACGAACGGCTACTCACTCCGTTCGCACTGAGCTTGTCGAAGTGCAAGTTGGTCACGGTACTGTGATAAGTAGTTGCAGACCACTAGTGGATTGTAACAGATCCGGTAGGGTCTACCAAGTATCGCCGCAGCACGACCCGCAGCCCCCTCCCGGACAGTCACTGCGCTCGCGGAACCTAACTTTTGCTTGGATCATACGGAACATCCGTAAAGACCGGTCCATAGGAGGAAACCAGCGATTTACAACTTGTTGCATCCTTTGCGAGTTCCTCGATGTTGTCCCGGACAATTTTCGTAAACAGCTCTTCAATCTTCGACGCCTCTGCCTTGTATTCTCGAACTCCATAGTTATCAAGACACGGCATCCGGCGAAGCTGGTTCGCGTTAGGATGCTGCCCCGGAATCATCTCGAAGTATTCGTTACCCCATAACGGCGGGTCCTTGCTGACTTGGGTCCAATTCGGTGTAATTGAGTGAAAGCCCTGTTTGTCGAGTTCTCCCCGGACCAGCAGATGCCCGAATTCCTTACCCAGAAAGTTCAGATCTGCGGCGGCACGCACGTGCGGCGGCAGACTGTCAAATATTCCCTTTCGGAACACGCAGCATTTCGGATCTTTCGCCATCGAAAAACAGTTACGACCATCCCGCTTGCGGATGGCTTCCCAGCCGTTCTCCGTGATGCGTGAGTCCTCCGGCAGAAAAATCCAATAATCGCCGGCACAGTTTGCGTCACAAAGAAGATAGTTGTAGGTCACGCTTTTTGCGATCGGATTGCGGATGACGGGAATGCCAAGCGATGGAAATTCGCAGCCGTTCTGAATGAGCGTCAGTTCAACGGGAATTTTCTGGAGGGCGGCCACCTGGGCATGCAGAAAGTAACTGTGGTGCTTGAGATCGGCCTCGGGGTCGTTCGGAAAAACAACGGTGGCGCAAATAAAGCAGTGGAGCTTCATAGCACTCGCTTGCGGAAGTAATCAATGGTGCGGCGAAGGCCCTCATCCAAGCCTACCTTCGGTTCCCATTCAAGGAGTTTTCTGGCCCGGGTAATGTCCGGCCGGCGCACCTTGGGGTCATCGACCGGCAGTGGCTTGAACTCGATGGGAGTGTCTGTTCCGACGAGTGCCTGCACTTTCTGGGCGATCTCCAAAACCGAGAGCTCCTCCGGATTGCCGATGTTTGTCGGGTCATGGATCGAGGACGTGCTGCCTTGGTAGATGAATGAGCGGTCGGTGCGCTCTTGATGAGTCCGATCCGAAGTCAGCAGCAAGAGTCTGATGATCCCCTCAACCAGATCATCCACATAGCAAAAGCTTCGAGTCTGGCTACCACTTCCATACACAGTCAAGGCCTCTCCGGTGAGGGCCTGCACAATGAAGTTCGAGACGACACGGCCGTCCTTGGGCCGCATGGCGGGGCCATAGGTGTTGAAGATGCGGACAATACGCGTATCCAGGCCGTGATAACGATGGTAGGCCATTGTCATGGCCTCGGCAAAGCGCTTGGCCTCATCGTACACGCCACGTGGACTGATCGGATTCACATTCCCCCAATACTCCTCTGGTTGGGGAGACACCAAGGGGTCGCCGTAGACTTCGGAAGTGCTCGCAAGCAGGAAACGGGCATTCTTGGCCTTCGCCAGCCCCAGGGCTTTGTGCGTCCCCAAGGCCCCGACCTTCAAGGTTGCAATGGGCAGCTCGAGATAATCTTGCGGGCTCGCGGGCGAGGCAAAATGCATCACCGCATCCAGCGGGCCTGCCACATGTAGGTAATCACAGACATTGTATTTGACGAACATGAACTGTTCATGACCCATGAGGTCGGCGACATTATCCATCGAGCCCGTGATGAGGTTGTCGATACAGACCACCTTATGCCCAAGATCGATCAGGCGCCGGCAAAGATGACTGCCGAGAAACCCTGCGCCGCCTGTGATCACGACACGCATACTCGATGGTGCCATTTAAACGATTCTCCTCACAAAATCGGCCAGCGGCCTAGATAAAATCATCTTTCTCTTCATTCCCGTTCGACTAGTTCATGCCCATATCGCAGCCGTTCGTAGCGTTCAGTCAAGGCTTGCTGCAGGTCGGACCACCGGCGCTGAAACCAGTTCCCGCGAACTGTGCGCCCCCACTTGCTCTGAAAATATTCTAGATTCCGCGCCGGATAGGTCTTGAGCTCCCGTTGCTTGATGGCTCTCTGCGTCACCATGCCAAAGTGGTGGATGAAAGCGGCGCCCGTCACGATTGCGGTAAAGCCTGCTTCCTCGGCGCGCCACAGGAAGTCGATGTCTTCACAACCCCCGTACGCGAACGCTTCGTCAAAGAGTCCGACGCTGTCAAACACCGCGCGCCGAACAAACATGCAGGGTCCGAGAAGTCCCTTACGAGTCGCTGTGCCACACGCCGTGGTGAACTCCGCGGCATAGCGGTCCAGTTCATAATCCAAAGGCCCCTCACGCATCGCGGGACTGACGATAGCACATCCTGTCCGCTCCATAAAGATTAGCAGCGCAGACAGCCACCCCTGTGTGACGACGATATCGTTGTTCAAAATTCCGATGACATCGCCCCGGCTGGCGCGTACCCCCTGGTTCCACGCTTTGGCGCAGCCCAGATTGACAGTGTTTGTGATGACCCTCAGGTCCCGACCCTTGAGATAATCTGAGGTTCCATCGCTGGATCCATTGTCGACGACGATGAGGTCACCGGCCTGGTCCGGCAGCCGCTGGATCGACTCCAGGCACTGCATCGTGTGCATGAGTTGATTGTAGACGGGAATCACGAGGCTTACCCGCTCTGCCGTGATCATACGGAAACCGTTTTTTCGTTAGAATGCGGACTTCTCAGGACCAATTCATAGGCAGCTCTCAGTTGCTGCATCATCGCCTCCTCTGAAAAGAGCGCACCGACGCGTACGCGACCCGCCTGTCCCATCGAATCGGCCCGTTCGGGATCCCTCAAAAGAGCCACGATCGCCTCAGCCAGGGCGATTTCGTCCCCCGGTGGCACCAAAAGCCCCGTCTCGCCATGTCGCACAATCTCCGGCAAGCCGCCGGTGGCTGTTGCGACGACGGGCCGTCCCATGGCCATGGCCTCGAGGACGGCAAGACCGAAGCCTTCCATCAGGACGGGATGCACGTATATCGTAAACGCCGCAAGAAAGCCAAACACCGATTCCTGAAACCCAGCGAAGTGAACGCGTCCTTCGAGACCCAGGTCTTTCACTTGAGAACGCAAGACAGCCTCGCAATCGGCGTCGC
Source organism: Nitrospirota bacterium (assembly GCA_963788195.1). Taxonomy (GTDB): domain Bacteria; phylum Nitrospirota; class Nitrospiria; order Nitrospirales; family NS-4; genus NS-11. The sequence continues at coordinate 194,914 of CAWBGA010000001.1, read as the reverse complement.
CTGTGCCGATGATGAAATAATGCGCATCCGGGAACGAACGAAGAATGTTCGGCAGTGCTCTCAGCATGACCTCATGGCCTTTCCGAGTAAAGATGCTCGCAAGGGTCCCCAGGAGCGGCGCGCCGTTTGGAATGCCAAACTGTGATCGAATCTGAACTGGAGAAGCCTCCACCGTAATATCGCTGAGATCCAGACCGCTGTGGACAGTCATCACCCGCGCCGCCGGGATTCCTCCATTGATCAAGGCGTCTCGGATGTGGCTGGAGACCGCGAGCAGAAGATCCGCGTCGGCTAACGCGTAGTGCCTGGCTTTGCGTGGTTCGATTTCCTGACGGACATGCGCCACGATCGGAATCTTTAGGTTGGCAGCGGCCCGCAACGTCTGCGGTACCCACCAGATGTCATTGACATGCACTGCGACCGGATGCGCGTTTCGGATGATTTTTTGCAAATGGCTCGCGGAGGACGCTCGCTGCATATAGCCCCTGAACTTATGCCAGGCCGGCAGGACCACCGTGTGGTGTTCGATGTTGCGTCGCACGAGTTCCTCGACCAATGGCCCCTGAGCAGGGCACGCGATGATAGGGTAATATCCGAGATGAGAAAGCGGCACCAGCATGCGGAGCAACTCACGCTCGGCGCCCCCGATCTCGGTGATACCGTGAACGAAGAGGATGTTTAACTGTTTGTGCACTGGCTTACCACCAAGCGATGCCGGACAACCTCCCATACTTCGTCGAGAGAGATGAGTCGCATACAATTGGCTTCCCCTCGGAAGCAATCAGGATGAAAACAACTGCGGCAGTCGACCTGTTTGTAAAAAGTGCGATGGCCGACTCCCCAGGGTCCCCAGATCGCCGGATCGGAAGGGCCGAAGAGACCGATCACCGGTGTTCCCACGGCCGCCGCGATGTGCATCGGACCATTGTCATTACTGATCATCAACAGCGCACGTTCCAGAATCGCTGCCACTTCTTGCAAGCGGGTCCGGCCCACAAGGCTGCGCCCCGGAGTCCGCATGGCCGTCACAATGTCGCCTATAACCTTCCGATCGCCCTCGCTTCCGAGAAACAGCGTCTGGGCTTCGGTCTGTGCTTGGATGCGATCCGCTAATGCCGCAAAACGCTCCGCAGGCCAAGATTTGAACCACCACCGGGCTCCAGGATGAAGACAGACAAACGGCTTGTCTGGGTCGACCATGGCCTCCTGCAATAGAGACTTCGCGGCGTCCCTGGCATCGCGAGCGATTTGGATGTGAGGCTCCGGGATAGGGCCGGACAGTCCAAGAGCTTCCGTAGCGGCTAGGTGGTACTGGATCGTGTGCATGGCGAACCGATCTGCCTTCACGATATGCGTATAGAGCCTGCCCCGCCACCGGTGCTCACTGTTGTAGCCGATACGGGTCGGGGCGCCGGAAAGCTTACCAAGGATGGCTGAGCGATCCCCGTCGGTGAGGTCCAACACCACATCGAACCGTCGCCGGCGAAGCTCCACGAGCAACCGCCAATTCCTCATGCCTTCTCGCGCGACCACCATCACCTCATCGAGCGCCGGATGATCCTGAACAACCTCCTCTGTCCCGGCGTTCACCAACATGGTGATTCTTGCCTTCGGGAAGCCCTCGCGCAGACGACTCAGCACCGGCGTCGACAGGACAACATCCCCGATATACCGGAGCTTCATCACAAGGATGCTCTGAGGAGTCTCAATTGGCATCGGGGACACCCGTGTTGCGAGCAAGGTCAGCGTATACATCCAGCAGTTCACCTGCAGCGCGCTCCCAAGTGAAGCTCCTGGCACGAATCCGCCCTCGGCGGCAAAGGTCTTCGCGGATGTCCTCGCTGGAAACAACTTTAATGATGGCATTCGCAATGGCCTCCACGCTTGTCGGATCCACAAGGAGGGCCGCATCTCCCGCCACCTCCGGCAGGGCTGAGGTGTTCGAACAGATCACCGGGGCGCCGCACGCCATCGCCTCCAGGACGGGCATTCCAAATCCCTCATAGAGCGATACGAACGCGAAGAGGGAACAAGAAGAGTAGAGCGATTGAAGATCCTGGACAGGCACGTGACCGGCAAACACCACAGCGGACGCGAGCCCTGCACGTTGAACCGCCTGATGGAGCGCCTCCCCCCCATGCTCGAGCCCACCGAGTACAACCAACTGAAACCTCGCGCGCAGCTCCGGCACGCGTCCAAAGGCTTCAATCACCCGCGCGACGTTCTTGCGTGGCTCGGCGCCTCCACTGACAAGAATAAACTCGTCCCCATGAATACCGCAACGGGCCTTGACCGAGTCGATCATCGCTCTGTCCTCGACGGGAGAAAAGTCTCCGCCCGGGCCGTTTCTCACCACCTTGATGCGCTCTACGGGGACGCCATAAAGTTCAGCGATATCGGTGGCTGTGTGTTGAGAGACGGCGACCACGCGTGAGGCGCGAAGCGCCGTCCGCCGGCTCCGGCGAAACGAGCTCTGCTGACCGAAGAGCTTGCGCGAGGGTTGGGCGATCCGATCCAGAGCCAAGTCATGAATGGTCACGACATTTCCGTAGCGGCCCCGTCCCCGCAACTTGTAATTCATCCCATGAAAGACGTCCACGTGGTCCCACCATGCCTGGGCCCCCATGAACCACCCCGGGCAGCGAACAATTTTGGTGTTATGAAATTTGTCGAACGCGGCAATATCCGAAGGGGCCAACGAGTGAGGTGAATAGAGGTAATATTGATGTTCCGGGGATAGCGCGATCAGCGCGGTGGCCAGGCGTTCCACATAGGTTCCAACGCCGGCCCGCGTACCAAGCAGAGGGCTGACGTCCAGTGCAATGCGCATCGCCTCAGCTCGTGGGGACCCATAGCGTCATATTCACCTCGGGGTGCCGCTGCCGGAGCCGGTCGTCGATGTGGACTTCAATATGTTGGCCGGTATGTGTCCCTGCCCCATTGTATGCTCATATCGCACCGCAGCCGCCGCCGCATTGTACGGAATGCCGAGGGCGCCCCGCACATGCGCCTCAAGCCAATCCCTCAGCCGCACCAACTCTTCAGCGCTGAGATAATCGGTATACACGTAGGAGGTGTATTCGCCCGGAACGCCCTTGTAGTATTCGGCTACTTCGCGATAGTCCACTTCCAAGCTGTGCAACCGGTCGCCGCTTTTCGGATATGTATAGCTCCAGACTCCGGGCTTGGTCTCGACCGCCTCGTCGAAGTACGGCGTTCCCGGGTAAGTCGTAATGACGGTTGCGTCGAAGTCATCGGGCTTCACCGTAAGCAGCCAATCGGCAGTTGCGCGAACCGTCTCTTCCGATTCGCCCGGATGTCCAACCGACATTAAGGCCTTCACCTTCAAATGATGACGCCTGGCGATGTCCATGCACCGTGTGTTATCGGCCCGAGATGATTTCTTCTGAATATTCGTGAGAATACGCTCATGACCGGACTCAAAGCCCACCAGGATCCAACGAAATCCCGCCCGGTACATCGCTGCCGCCTGCTGATCAGTAAACAGTTCCGCTTTGATGAACCCGCGCAGTCGAAACTCAACGCCCAGCTTCTCTTGCGCAGCGGCAATCAGGTCCATCAATTCGATGATCTTTGGATTGACGTTGAGCTCGTCGTCGTAGAGCATAAAGCCGGTGACGCGGTACGTCTCGTAAAGCTGAATCATCTCGCTGACGATGTTCTCTGACGTCCGCATGCGGATCCGCCGTAGAAAGGGACTCATTCGCCCGCCGCAGAAGCCGCATCCGAAGGGGCAACCGAGCTGCGCGATCATCGAAAGTGCCCGTACCCCGTCGATGCTGTACTGATAGCTGTCGACATCGATCAGATGTCGTGCCGGGAAGGGTAACTCCGTGAGTTTCTGATTCGTGAGGAAGTATGCCGTCTTGGGATCATCGCCGTCGACCAATTTGGGAGGCGAAGTCCCTAAGGCCTCAAACACCGCCAACTCCCCATCACCCACCACCATCACGTCGAACATCTCTTCCAGCAATCGGTATGCACTGGTCGCTCGGCCGAGCCGACCGCCTTTGAGTTCATATTTGTACGCGGCATGAATCAGCGTCACATGCGGGCCCCCCAAGATAATTCGCGCATCCGGCTGGGTATCCCGGATCGTGCGGTAGATTTTGGTTGCCGCCGGCATCTGAGGCGTCGTCGCCGTCAGCCCATAGCAAGAAGTTGCATGCGCGCTTGCGTAGTCTCGCACCAGCTCTTCGTAGTTTTCGACGCCGGAAAGATCCAACATGTCCACTTCAACACCCGCCTGCTCCAACACCGCCGCCACCTTCAGGATCCCCAACGTCATAAACACCCGCTCGTCCAACAGAAAGATTGATGGCGGGGTAATCAGGCAGATCCGTTGGATCACAACATCCTCGCGCACACATCAAGAAAATACTCGGCGCGGCGCTCACAGGTATGGTACTGGGAGAGGTGTGCACGCCCCGCCCTGATGATCGCCTCACGCTCAGCATCCTCCCGGAGATAGTGCCGAACCAGCGATTCAAGATCCCGAAGATCCGGCCGGCAGTACACTGCGTGACGCCTATCCACAAAATCCTGCGGGATGAGAACCTCCGGCGCATCGGAAAGGAGCATGGCTCCCATGCCGACAATCTCGAAATAGCGAAGTGTCGCTGTCTGTCCTCCTCCTCTCACGTGTAGGGCGATCTTCGAGGACGCAAGCTCGCGGTAATAGGCCTGCGGCTCGTGCTTCAGTTGCTGATCGGTCGCAGGGGCGGGGCGGTTGTCGAAGAGCTTCGTCCATGCGCGCTGAACACCCCCGGGCTTCAATTTGTACCTGCGGTCACCGGGGCTGGCGTACACACCCCCGGAGAAGCGGATTCCGTCTAACCTGGATAGAATCGCAACCGCCATGGGCCGTCGAGGGTGTGACGCGCGACCCCGATACGAGACGTCGATGTTCTTCTCGATATAAGGAAATGCCGGCAGCGTCTCCATCACAAGAGACAGTGGTAAGGGTACGGTGCGGCCGAACAGGTCTCGATCTCCTCGGAACTTCCAAAGCAATGCCGTGCGATCGTTCCACGAGCTTCCCATCTTCCAGATGTAATCCCGCTTGAAGTAAACCCGGATGGGGTAACGGGCTGGAAGTTCATGACGAATGTGGGCGTCATCGCTGCCGTCGATAAAGACCATTGGGGGAAACGGCGCTTGCCTGTAAAGCTCCGCGCATTCTTCAAGACTTTCCTGACGAAACGATGCGAGGCAGACCAGATCGAAATATTTCTCACGCAGGCGGTCCAGGATCTCCTCCCGCGTCCAGGACCGTCCGGGGCTAGGCACCAGATACCACGGCACTTGGTCGCTCTCATGAAAGCAAGCCTTGTAGGGGTAATCCACGACCATACCGTCGCCCACGACCCGTCGAAGACCGACATAGAGTGGGTCAGCTGCATAATCAAGATGGTCGTCGGTAATAAACAGGATGCGCATGCCCGTGACACGTCCATTTCGGGTTGTATGCCCATGATGATGTGCTTTGCGGCTGAGGGATTATACAGGGCAGGGCCGTCGCAACAAAAGAAATTTCAGCTCGGAACCTTTCGACCACCGCCATGTTGCTGCTCCCAAAGCTTTGCATATTTGAGCAGCACGTGCGCGCTGGAAAATGCGCACATGAGGAATCCGGGAAGGCCATCCCGGAAGCCCTGCCTGAGCAGATAGAGCTTCACGAATGTCCAGCCAGGGTTGAAGATCATATGGTACCAGAACGCGTCAGATCGTCCGGCAGTGCGACGTTCATAGGCTGCGAGCGTGCTGTACCGCTCGATCTTGAGCTCATGGGACACAACGGTCGGGGAGGTATGATGATAAAGCGCGGTTCTCAGTTCTCCCACTGGACCGGCGGCCTCCAAGTGCTCGTGGACCGGTAGATCGTTATAACGGCCCGTTTTGCACCGCAGGAGCCGCAGCTGCAGGTCCGGATATTGATTGGCATGACGAATCCAGCGTCCATAATAATAATTGCGACGTGGAAGACGATAGGCGCCAGGGGGGGACGAAAATGAGTGATTCATCTCCTCTTGGAGAGCACCACGGATTTCTTCACGTAGCTCCTGTGGTACATGCTCATCGGCGTCCACGATCAGAATCCAATCGGTTGTGGCCTGTTCCATGCCAAAGTTTTTCTGAGGTCCATAGCCCGGCCAGGGCCGGACAAAGACTTTCGCAGTATAGGCCCGCGCCAGCTCCGCCGTTCGATCCGTGCTCTCAGCATCCACCACAATTAATTCGTCGACCCACCGAAGGCTGTCGAGGCAAGCACGGATGTTTCGTTCTTCGTTTTTTGTAATGACGATGCCTGCGATAGTCTGCATATTTCGCGATTCGTCACCCATAAGCGTGGTTTTAGAGGGCGATGATCTCACGTAAGTACTTCGGCATGGTTTTTAGCCCCGGAAGCCCCGACGCGCCACCTCGCGATAGAACCGCCAGTTCAGCCAGCGATTGCGTCGGGCCCGTCGATGGCGAGGCGCCTCAAGTCTCGAATGCATCACAGCCGGATGGCTTCCGCGATACTCTTTCAGAATTGAGTAATCATCAAAATTAAAGGTGTCCTGATCATAGAGTATTGCCTCTGAGACCGGCGGTGCATCTCCATGATAGACCTTTGTCTGCTCCTGCTTCTTCGCTAACATGGTTTTGGGGTCCTTCACCCATCCATAGTGAAAGACGCGGGCTCCAGAGGTCGCGAGCCACTCCGCGGGTCCACTCTGGAGATACTGCCCGGTCGCTTTGAGTTGAAAGCCGACCGCATCCCCGCACGACTCCACCCTGCCATCATTACGAATAATGCGAACAGCCTTGTGATAGAACCAGGGATTGAGCGACCAGTAGTCACCCACAAAGTGCAGGTAACGAAAGAGTAGCCCCCGCACCTCCGGGTTTCCGTCATTCGACGTGACCGCCTCAAGGATTCGGGGCAAATCCTGTTCATGGATGACTTCATCGGCTTGGAGGTAAAACGCCCAATCACCGGCGCAATGGGAGAGCGCGATGTTCGTCTGCTGAGAATAGATGATTCCGTCCTTGCGCAGCGTTTCGTCCCACACCGACTCCACGATGCGAATCTTCGGATTATCTATTGACTGGATCAGTTCCAGGGTGCCGTCTTCGCATCGTCCCACATTCACGACAAATTCATCGACGATCGGCAGAATCGACCGGATCGACTCCACGACAGGATAGTCGTAACGCACCATGTTGCGACAAAACGTGAATCCGCTGAGGGTCATGGAGTCCGCGCCGTATCCATCAGGTCAGTGTACAACTGTTCGAGCTTGCGGGTCAGCTTCGCCGCTTCAAACTGATCGCGTGCCTTCTCGTATCCGCGCTGCCCGAAGCGCTCCCTTAAGGCCTGGTTCTGCAGGAGTTCGATCACGGCATCGGCGTATTGCCACGCATACCGGACTACGAAGCCGGTCTCGTTGTGATCCACGACTTCCGCCTGGGCGTTGCATTTTTTCTTCTGTGGGGTCGCAATCGTCACAACCGGCAGGCCGCTCGCCATGGCTTCGGCGAGAACCACCCCATAGCCTTCTCCGATTCGCGCACCGTGAGTGTAAATGTCCAGACCGCGGTAAAATTCAGCCACGCCGAGCGCCGGCTCAGAGAATTCGACGCGGTCTTCGATGCCGAGCCTTTGAAGATGCGCCCGCACCCGCGGTGTCGTCCCCCGGAATCGGCACCGCATCTGAGGCGCTTTACGCCAGACCTTCGGCAACATCTCGATACACACCGGATGCCATTTCTGATCGTCCGGGCGACTGCAACGCCCGATGGTCCAGCCGAACTCGCGCCGCGCGCGCGGGAACTCGTCGAAGTCGATCGGGCCGTACAGAACTTCATAGCGCTTGCCGTGGAACCGGCCGTACGCCCCCAGATAATCGGTCCGACACCATTCGGAAAAAAAGACATGCGCATCGATCAGAGGATGACCAAGTGGATCGATGGCATCAAAAACGTTGGTCTCCACGATCTTGGGCCAGCCGCGGCGCTTGGAAGGCAACGTCCCAGGTTCATGATCCCCCGCCCGATAGATATGATAGACATCGATCGCGAGATCCCGAATTACTCGATCCAGATCCGGCGGCTGAATAATCGCGGTGATGCCGAGCCCCGCCAATTCTTCCACGCGCGAGCCACCGGCCCTTAGCCCGCAGACAAAAACCTCAAAGCGGTCACGGTTCAGGTACTTGGAGAAAATCTGAATCGTTTTCTCCGTCCCGCCAATGCCAAGCTGGTTGCATGCCTGGAGCACTCGAATCTTCGCCATGCCGCAGGATCAGACCTCGCGCGCGGGGTCCCGAGCGTATCGAGCAACCTCCTGAACCGTCGCATACTCTTGCATGAAGCGTTTCAATGCGCTGCGCCACGGAGAGAGCCGGAGGCCGTATGATTGAAGTCGATCCGTCGATAAGACAGAGTACCTCGGTCGAGGCGCAAGCCGGCAAGAGTCCGCCGTCGTAATCGGAACATTGCGGCACCGGATCCCTGCTTCGTCCAATATGGCCGAGGCAAATTCATGCCAGGAGCAGCCGCCTTCCCCACCCGCATGGACGATCCCTCGCGCTTCGTGCCGGAGAAGACCCACGATGACCACGGCAAGTTCCCGGGCATACGTGGGACTGCCATGCTGGTCGCTCACAACCCGGATCTCGGGTTGCTTCGCGGCCAGTTGCAGGATCGTTTTGACAAAGTTTTTTCTATGCGCCCCATACATCCAAGAGGTACGTACCACAAGCGACTCTGGACACGCAGAAAAAACCGCCTCTTCTCCCTGCAGCTTCGATCGGCCGTAGGCATTCAGAGGATTCACGGAATCACTCTCAACATAGGGTTCGCTCTTCATCCCATCGAAGACGTAGTCCGTGGATATGTACACGAGGCGGGCGCCGATTTTTGCCGCCGCTTCGGCGACAACCCGTGTCCCTTGGGCATTGACCCGAAAGGCGGTGTCAGGATCGCGTTCGCATCCATCGACGTCGGTGTATGCCGCAGCATGGATAATGGTCTCGGGGCGTTGTTCGATGATCTTCTGAGCGAGGTTCAGATCCGTCAGTTCAAAGCGCCTCTGATCGGCACACACAAAGTCGTTCCCCGCAAGCTCCTTTTGCAACTCATGCCCCAGTTGGCCGCTCGCCCCCGTCAGAAGAATACGCATGACTCAGGTGCTCAGCCGAGCGCCATAGAGCTTCTGGTAGTAGTCGCGGAATTCGCCCGATTTTATTTTCCCCCACCACTCCGGGTTGTCCCGGTACCAAAACACAGTGCTTTCTAGCGCTTCCTCGAATGGCGCGCGGGTTTGCCAGCCCAGTGTGCGAATTTTTTCAGAATCCAGTGCGTACCGGCGATCGTGGCCCGGGCGGTCTGTGATATGACGGATGAGGGCGTTGGGCTTTCCCAAAATCTTCAGGATCGCCTGCGCCAGATCAATGTTGCGTCGTTCACGCCCGCCGCCGATATTATAGATTTCTCCGGGCATCCCCTGATCGAGGACATGCGCGATCCCCGCACAGTGATCCTCCACATGGACCCACTCCCGCTCCTGGAGGCCATCGCCGTACAGTGGAAGCGGCTGGTCCTCCAGCGCGTTCGTCACAAAAAGGGGAATGAATTTTTCTGGGTATTGGTTCGGACCGAAGGTGTTGCTGCCTCGGGTGATAAGAATCGGCATACCGTACGTCGTGAAATAACTCCGTACCAGGAGATCGCCGGCGGCCTTACTCGCCGCATAGGGGCTGCGAGGGACTACGGCGTCCGTTTCTTTGGATCGGCCTGTCGAGACATCGCCATAGACCTCATCAGTGCTGACCTGGAGAAACCGGCGAACCCCCGCCGCGCGGGCGGCTTCCAAGAGGACCGCGGTGCCTATCACATCGGTCCTCACAAATCCTCCCGGTTCAAGAATCGAGCGGTCAACATGGGTCTCGGCGGCAAAGTTAGCAATCGTGTCGACTTGATGCTCCTTGAGGAGGCCTTCCACGGTCGGCGCGTCGCAGATATCGCCATGAGCGAACCGATAGCGTGGATCCGGCGTGACGTCACGCAAGTTCTCAAGGTTTCCGGAATATCGAAGAGCATCCAGGTTCACCACACGCTCTACATCATTCCGCGTCAATAGAAGTCGCAAAAAATGCGAGCCGATAAATCCTGCCCCCCCCGTGACCAAAATTCGCACTGCTTGGTCAGCCCCTTTTCCAGGATCCCGGCAGCTGCAATTCACTTTGCGCCAGCGTGGCATTCAGTTGGTCCTTCGATGAGAGGAACGGCTCCGTAATAGGCCAGGCGATGTCGATCCCCGGGTCATTCCAGATGATCCCGCCCTCGTCGTCGGGGACGTAAAACTCGGTGCATTTGTACATGACCGATGCCGTCTCGCTGAGAACGCAGTAGCCATGAGCAAAACCCGGCGGAATATAGACCTGCCGCTTGTTTTCGGCGGAGAGCTCGACACCGTACCACTGCCCAAAGGACGATGAATCCTGCCGGATGTCCACCGCGACGTCAAAGATCTTCCCTTCCATTGCCGTCACGAGTTTGCCTTGAGGATGCCTCCGTTGGTAATGCAAGCCCCGCAGGACCCCGTATACGGATTTTGAGAAATTGTCCTGAACGAACCGAGACGGCAGCCCCGCCTTGGCATACTTGTCCGCATGATACAATTCCAGGAAGTATCCCCTCTGATCCTCATGGACATCGGGCTCGATGAGGATGATCCCCTTTAGGGGCGTGTCAAGAAAGCGCATACCCTTGCCGTCTCAAGCCTTATTAGCCCCCGTTTGTGCAACAAGGTTGCCGGCAGCGCTCAGCGATTCAAACGTCCCGGCATCCGTCCACCAGCCTTCCAAAGAATCCCACGTCATGAGGCCTCGTTCGATATACGCGTTGTTCACGTCCGTGATCTCCAATTCGCCGCGCGCGGAAGGCTTCAGGGTTCTGATAATGTCGAAGACCTCGTGGTCGAAACAATAGATACCGGTCACCGCATACGCGGACTTTGGAGCCGTGGGCTTCTCTTCAACACGGATGATGCGATTTCCTTCAAAGACCGGGACCCCGAACCGTTGCGGGTCCTTGACTTCCTTCAATAGAATCTTGGCGCCCCCTCCCTGCTTTTCGTAGGCCTGCACCGCCCCCCAAATGTTCCGCTCGATGATGTTGTCACCAAGTATCACGCAGACCGGTTCGTGGTGCACGAAGAACTCGGCAAGCCCCAAAGCCGCCGCGATGCCCCCTTCGCCTTCTTGGTAGGTGTAGTTGAGATGCTGCAGGCCAAAGTCCTTCCCGTTGCCAAGAAGGCGCAAAAAGTCCCCGGCGCTGGTACCGCCCGTCACGATCAGAATGTCCGTGATCCCCGCGTCCACCAGGGTCTGGATGGGATAGTAGATCATGGGTTTATCATAGATCGGCAACAGATGTTTGTTGGTCACCTTGGTTAGAGGATACAGGCGGCTGCCCAGACCTCCTGCAAGAATGACACCTTTCATTGTTGGGCCTTTCCGATCGTCGCGCGGGTTCGCTCCCATAGCTTCGCGTATTTGACGAAGCTGTAATAGGCGTACAGCAGCGCCAAGATCAGGCCCGGCATCCCGTCCCGAAACCCCTGCCGAGCCACGTACATTTTCAAGAAGGTGAAGAGCGGATGGCTGACGAGCTGATGGACATGAAATCGTCTTCCCCGTTGTACCATTTGCTCGGCCATCAACGTCGAATACCGGCTCATTTTTCGGAGGAACTGGCCAAGATCAAGGAAGGGCACTTGCATGACATGGGCCTGAAGATAGCCGATGCGGCCATCAACCTGATAACCTTCATGGACGAGATCCTCCTGGTAGCGAAAGCGCTGCTTGTTAAAAAACTGCGGCTGACGATAATCCGGATACCAGCCTCCATGCTTTATCCAGCGCCCAAGAAAAAGATTCTTACGAGCAACAAAGAAGGCCTCGGCTCGCGGACCCCGTGCCAACTCAGTCTTAATTTCATCCCTCAATTCCACGGTCCCTCGCTCGTCGGCATCGAGGCTTAGCACCCAGTCGTGGGTGACAAACTCCAACGCGCGATTTCGAAGCTTTCCGAAACCCTCAAAGTCGCATTGGTACACTTTTTCCGTGAACTCGCGGCAAATGGAGAGCGTACCGTCAGTGCTGTGCGAATCAAGCACCACGATTTCGTCGGCCCATGTGATGCTTGTCAAAGCAGCGCGTATCTTGTCCTCTTCATTGTAAGTAAGGACATAGGCCGACACCTTAGACACGTCCCACCACGAGAGTGTCGGGAGTCGCCGGCAGGACTACCTGTCGAATACGTCGGACCACGGTCTCGGGGGTAATGCGATCGAGGCAGTCCCAATAAGGGCACGCCTCGTAGATACACTTTTCACACGTGGGCACGTCGGGCACGAGAACGATTCCGCGCCCTAAGGGCTGCCAGCGGACTGGGGAACTGTTTCGCCTCGGATCAAACAGACTGATGGTCGGCACACCGAGAGCGGCCGCCAGATGCATCGGCCCCGTGCTCATCGAGACGACCGCATGGCTTGCTGCGATAACAGCCATTAACTGACGCAGGCTGAGTGCTCCCATCAGATCCCGCACAGTCGTTGGCCATTGGGTCACCCCTGCGGCAGATCGAAATCGTTCCCCTTCACCCGCCGTTCCCGTGAGTACTATTTCATATCGCTCTTGGCCCAACCTTACGACGAGGTCTCGGAAGTGTCCATCCTTCCACGGGCGATTGGAAAAACCTCCCGGGTGCACGATAATCCGTGTCGTCGCGGCCCCCCAGAGTTTTTCTGCCCACGCCAGTTCTTCCTTGGTGATATGTACGGACGGAGGCCGTGCCTGGCCGGGATCGAGGCCGAGGCCGCGCAGCAGACCAACATTATAGTCGCTCTCATGCTTTGTGAAGTCGCTGCGGTGCTCGTATATGCGGCGATTCAAAAGCCATGAATACCACCGATACCCGGTGCCCACGCGCAGTGGAATGCGGGCAAACCACGCGGCCGCAATAAGTTTTCGGAACGGCTTGAGGAAGATGACCGCGTCGAATCCTCCCCGGAACAATCGTACGAGTTCACGAAAGGATTCTCCCCCCTTGAGCGTGAGCACCTCATCCACGTCCGGATGGTGCCACAGGACGGGCGCGGCGTATGAACTGGACAGAAAGCTCAACCGGGCAGCCGGGATCAGTCGGCGGAGCGCCGTTGCGACGGGAAGCGACAGAATTTCATCCCCAATCCCGTCCGGTCTTACAAGCAAAATATTCACGTGATGGGAATCGCCTCATCCACTAACATGACAGGAATATCATCCTTAATCGGATACATCAGTTTACAGGCACTGCAGAGGAGCCCATCCCCCTTTTCATTCAAATGAATGTCACCCTTACACTTCGGACACGCCAGAATGGCCAGCAACTCCTTATCGATTGGCATCGCACCCCTCCGTATATTGCACCCGCCCGCCAAGCAAAGCTTGCTCGACCCGAAGGCCTGATGATTATTTAAGGCCGCCGGGGAAGTTTCTCTGCTGTTTCCTCTGCATCTTCATTTGCACCCACCCAACCCTGGCCCCGCCAAGACGGGGTCCTTTTCCTCTGGCACCCACCCAACCCTGGCCCCCGCCAAGACGGGGTCCTTTTCCCCTGGCCAATTGGTCCTGGAAAAAGGGGACAGGCTACTTTTTCAGTTATTTCATGCCAGAGCCCAAACAATCCTTAGTTCCGAAAAAGTTGCCTGTCCCCCTTGCATGCCCGAAGGCCCGATGATTACTCTGCTGATCGCCGAGCTCATGCGTTTCATCGTGCTTTAAGAGCCTCGACGCTAGCATCACCTGACTCACGGAGAACCTGCAGCGCCTGCTGGAATACCTGGCCGGGGCTAATGGAGGTCAAGCACTCCAGTGTCTTCGGGTTTACGCACCGTCGACTAAAACAAGGGCTACATGGGATTCCGCTACGAAGAACCCGATGCCCCAGACCGTACGGTCCGGTGCGGCCAGGATCGGTAGGCCCAAAGAGGGCGATAACAGGCGTCCCGAGAGCAGCCGCCAAATGCATGGGACCCGAATCATTCGTGATCAGAAGGCGCACGCGTCGTAGTAATGCAATGAGCTCTTTGATGGTGGTTTTCCCCACGAGATTGATCGCCGATGTCCGCATGTGACCCACCACTGTGCCGGCTGGATGACTCTCGGCCACGCTTCCAATCACTACCACCTGCATACCCTCGTCCTGCAACTGATCGGCTACCTCGGCGAATGCACGCGACGGCCAGTGCTTGGTCGGCCATCGGGCGCCGGCATTGATCGCCACCAACGGGGACCCTGCGATCGCCCCGGCAGAGAGCAACATTTCGCTCACCTTTTTGTCCGCTCCGGAATCGACGGCCAGTGGAAAATCCAGCGCTCCAATTAGGGGTGGGGCGCCGCCGAGGGAGCGAGGAATCAGGAGATAGCGATCAACCGCGTGCATCTCAGGATCGACAATGGCGACTTTTTGAGTGTAAAACCAGGGGCTCCCTTCGCGTGCGTTGGCGAAGCCGACGCGCACCGGCGCGCCAGAAAGCCATCCTAAGACAGCGCTTCGAAAGAGTCCTTGAAGATCGACGACGAGATCAAACTGACCTGCCCGGACCGCTCGAATCGCCGCAGGCCAGCCCCCGAGTGATAGATTTACGGCAAGGATACGGTGGAGGGCAGGACTACCCTCCAAAACGCCGGCCCACTGTTTCTTCACAAGCCAAGTGAGTGAGGCCGACGGGAAGCGGCGCTTTAACGCTACGGCGGTAGGCAGCGCATGCACAATGTCGCCGAGCGAACTCGGTTTAATCAGGAGAATGCGGCGAAAATCAGTCGGCATGGCCCATCCTTGGCAGGGAGCACCCTTCCCATGAAGTAGGGTCGGCAGACGTTTTCAGCACCCAGTCTACCGCTTCCGCCAAATCGTGGGCAGTGTAATCCGCCACCATGCCATGCGCCGCCATGCTGGCCTCCTGGTCTTCAGGACGGTAGCCGCTCAAGACAAAGACGCCTCGGCCGCCAATATTGCGCGCCAGGGCGATATCGATAGCCCGATCTCCGATGACAAAGGACTGCCCGGCGCCCAGATTGAGTTCTCGGCGGGCTTGCGCCACCAACCCGGAAGCAGGCTTACGACAGCTGCAGCCCTCGTCCGGCCTGTGCAAGCACGCGTAGATGCCGTCCAGCCACGCGCCGGATTCGGCGAGCAATTCGAGAAGCCTTTGGTGAATGGCATCTAATGCCTCTACCGTGATGATGCCTCTGCCAACCCCCGATTGGTTTGTGACCAAGACGACCTTGAACCCTGCACGATTCAATCGAGCGACCGCCGGTCCGACACCAGGCAGAAGCCGCATTTCCGCCGGATCGTTCAGGTAGCCCGGGTCCCAGTTCAGGGTGCCGTCGCGATCCAGAAAGACCACAGGCGCGGGCAACTCCCCTTTTCCCCTGACAGGAAGAGATCCGCCTGCAGTGCATTCGCCCCGAGCGCTTAGCTGCCGCACCGCCGCCTCGTATACCTCTTGAGACTGAATCTTGAGCATGCAGCGATGATCGATCGGACATTCCCGAAGCAGGCACGGCGAGCACTCCACCGGTTGCCGGACCAGTTCATAGTCGGTTCCGAAGGGGCCGGTGGTTTGGGGGTTGGTCGGCCCAAAGACCGCTACAACCGGCACACCCAACGCCCCGGCGATATGCATCGGGCCGGCGTCGTTCGTCAGAAGCAAACGGCACTGTTTGAGAAGAGCCATTAATTCCCGCACGGTCGTCCTGCCGGAGAGGACAGTATGGGGAACGGTCAACATCCTGGCTATATCATCCCCCAGCGGCTCTTCTCCTCGTCCTCCGAAGATGAGCACATGGGCGTTGTGTTCCCTCGCAAGGCGCTCAACCACTTCCGCATACCGTTGCGGGAGCCACCGCTTTGCAGTGCCATACGTCGATCCCGGGTTTAGTCCAATAATCGGCTGTCCTCGTGAGGCGCCGAGAGATTCGAGCCGCGCGGTGGCATCGCGATCCTCCTGCGCGGTTGTATAGAGCGCAGGAGCCTGGGGAAGAATTGGAAAACCCATCGGGCGCAGCAATTCAAGATAGTACTCTACTTGATGTCTTCTGCGAACGTTTGCGGTCTGAACCACACGATCTGTAAGCAGCAACCATCGTGCATCGGTCGGATAGCCGTAGCGGCGTGGAACCCCTGCGACCGCCGTGAGGAGGGCGGCCTCAAAAGCATTCTGAAAAAGGACTGCAAGGTCAAATTGACGCGCTCTGAGGGACTTGGCCAACCGCCACTTCCCCCCGATTCCGGCATGCATACCGGGATTGCGATACAGGATAGTCTCGTCGATGCTGGGATGACCCTGAAGAAGTTCAGCGACCGGCGGCTTAGCGAGCAGAACGATGCGGGCTTGAGGAAATCCCTGCCGAAGCGCAAAGAGCGCAGGCGTCATGAGTACGCCATCACCAAGCCAATTCGTCCCGCGTACCAACAGTCGCTTGACCGCGCCGGGACGCGTTAGTTCTGCAAAACGAGACGGGCCCACTTCGCCTCTCCCTCTAACCAATCCACATCGACCCGAACCGCCCACACTTCCATCTGGTCCGTGACTTCCCGCAGAAACCGCAACTTCACTGCGTCCTTCTCAGTCGTGACAATGCGATTTGCGCGAAGCTTGGCCGCGACCGTGCCGACCTCTTGGACATCTTGCGCGGTATAGGAATGGTGATCCGCAAAGATGCAGTGATCAACCACCATGGCCCCAAGGCCCTCAACGAGGGTTCGAAAGGAATCTGGATTGCCGATTGCGCTGAGCAACAAGACGCGCTCTCCCTTCAACACGGCGGGTGACTGGCTTTCGGCAATCCCGATCTTTAATAAGCAACTCGGAGTGAAGTCTGTCACACACAGTGGCGTTTCTGGAGCCAATCGACCAATGCGCGTCAAGACGTCATGTAAATCCGCTGCCTGGCGTGCGCGGGTCACCATGATCAGCGAGGCGCGCGCAAGCGCAGACGGCCACTCTCTGAGCCTTCCCCTCGGAAGCACATAGCCGTTGCCGAAGGGAGCTGTGGCATCGAGAAGCAAAATATCGACATCGCGTTTCAATGCCAGATGCTGAAATGCGTCATCCAGAATGAGCGTATCAACGCCGCACCGATCCAGTAAATACCGACCGGCAGCATACCGGTCGGCACCCACCGTCACCGGCACACCGGGGCACCGCTCGGCAATGAGTAACGGCTCATCGCCCGTCTCGGCAGGGCTCTGGCGAAGTACGGCCCCATTCGAAACCTCCACAACACCCGACGTGGTCGATCGCCCATAGCCACGGCTGGCAACGCCTACTCGTCGGCCTTTCTGTCGCAGGGCATTGGCCAACGCGATCACGACGGGAGTTTTGCCTGTTCCCCCGACTGTAAGGTTTCCAATGCTGATCACGGTGGCCGCTAGCGCGCGTTGCCGCAGCAAACCCATTCCATACAACCGTTCCCTCACGAACATGCCCAGCCCATAGAGATGCGAGAGCGGCACCAGTGGTGCGAGGGCCCAGTCCAAAGACGTTCGGGAATCGGGCAGTGTTAAACGAAGATACTGATGTGACAAGAACGAGGTGATTCGAGACTCGCTCATCGCGACCGTGGTAACCTCTCCAGCAACTCCGCGATCAACTCCGTCGTCCTCGCCACCGTTCCCTGCTGCGATCGCACGATCTGCTCGGCCGCCCGCCCCATCTGTTTTAGGCGTGCTCGATCCTTCAGAAGCCCTCCTAATATCACCGCCATTTCTTGACTGTCCTGAATCTGAATCGCGCCTCCTTGCGACACTAATAACTCGGCGACCTCGGCAAAGTGGTCCATGTGCGGGCCGAAAACGACCGCCTTTCCCGCAGATGCCGGCTCGAGGGGGCTGTGGCCACCAATCGGGACAAGACTGCCTCCCACAAACACAAGCGCAGCCTGAGTGTACAACGCGGCCAATTCACCTCGCGTGTCCAGGAGAATGACGCGTGCACCTTTCACCGCTCCCGGCTGCCGATCGAGCGACGTTCTTCTCACGACCGCGAACCCTCGTGCGCGAATCGTCGACTCCAGCGCTTGTGCCCGTTCGATATGGCGCGGAGCCAGAAGAAGGACCAAGCCGGGGGCGATATCAAGCAACTGACGATAGCATGCCAGCACCGCTTCCTCCTCCTGGGGATGGGTACTGCCTGCCACGAACAATTCTTCATGAGCCTCAAGACCGAGCCGGATGAGGCGCGCCGAGAGCGTGAGCGGTTTTTGATCGAACTTGAGATTCCCGATGCGCACGACACGTTCGGGGTCCGCCCCGAGCGCCACGACGCGCTCCACATCGCGATCACTCTGCATGAGACAAAGTGAGAAACATTTCACTATTCGTGAGAAAAAGGGCCGCAGCCTCATGTAGCCTGCGAATGAGTCGCTCGACAGCCGGCCGTTGACCAGCACACAAGGAATCCCGCGGATCGCCGCCGTCTTCAAAAAGTTCGGCCACAGCTCGGTCTCGACGATCAGAATGATACTCGGGCGGATCATCGCCATGACCTTTCGTACGCTGAAGGGGAAATCCAGCGGGAAGTAGAGGTGTTGCGCAAGCCCTTCGAGACGCTGCGTGACGGTCTCCTTGCCTGTCTCCGTCACGGTAGAGACAACGATGTGACAATGCGGAGCGCGGAGCTTGAGTTCCTGGACAAGCGGCACCACCGCATTGACTTCGCCCATGGAAACCGCGTGCACCCACATGGTGGGTCCATGCCGGCCCTCCTGGGCAATGCTTTTCGGCAAAAATCCCAGACGTCGCACGAGGCCCCGGCGGCAGCGCTGCTTTGCCAAGAGAATCCCGAGAACGACCGGCGACGCAATGGCCAAGGCGATATTGTAGGCGCCGAACATGAGATGGCCGAGAAGGTCAAAGGGTCGCCCCGGTCCCTGCGCGGCGGAAACAAGGCGGTCCGCGTCGTCGGACAACGCATTCAGCGCGGTTTCGAGCTCCATGCGCTTCGCCTCGATCTGATCTCTGTCGGCCGCGCTCGAAACCCATATCGGCCTGCCCCAGACGAAGCAGCCGTCACTAAACGGCAGCGGCACTTCAAACCGATCCCAACTTCCAAAGATTTTTTTTTTGAAGCGGCAAAGGTGATCGGAAAGATCGGGAGGCCCGTCAGCTTCGCAAGTTCGATGACTCCCGCCTGGGCGTGACAGCGAGGCCCTCGCGGCCCATCAGGCGTGACCACAAGATCCGCCCCGCCCCGGCCGGCACGGACCAACTGCCGGAGGGCCCGGCTCCCACCTCGAGTCGTTGACCCTCGGACCGCTCCGAAACCGAACCAGCCAAGGATCCGCGCGATCAGTTCGCCGTCACGGTGCGCACTGATTAAAATTGCCACGCGTGGCCCCTTATACGCAAACGGAATCATGACTTGGCGGCCATGCCAGAAGGACATGATGATATTCTTGCCCTCCCTCCATCGCACATCCACACTTTCCGAATTCATCGTCCGCAGACGCAACGTCGCACCGAGCGATCGAATGACCGCATACCCCAATGCCGGCAACACCCACATCCGAAGCCTGCCGAGAAGGTTCATTGCGCAGATTCTCCCGCCACGTCATTGAGAAACTGCATCTGATACAACCGTTTGTAGGTGCCGTCGGTGGCGAGAAGGGTTTCGTGCCGGCCGGTTTGGATCACGCGCCCCCGCTCCAACACCACGATGCGATCAGCCCGTTGAACGGTCGACAGCCGGTGGGCAATGACCAAGGTCGTGCGGCCCTGCATCAGATTGGCCAAGGCCATCTGCACCATGCGCTCGGATTCTGTGTCCAGGGAAGATGTGGCCTCATCCAGGATGAGGATTGGAGGGTTACGCAACAACGCGCGCGCTATGGCCAGCCGCTGCCGCTCCCCGCCGGACAGCTTCACGCCGTTTTCCCCGATGACGGTGTCATATCCGCTCGGGAGCCGCATGATAAAGTCATGAGCAAAAGCCGCTTGGGCGGCCTTCACGACGGCGTCGATGGCGGCGTCGTCAGTGCCGTATGCAATGTTGTTCTGCACGGTGTCATCGAACAGCAGCGTCTCCTGTGAAACAATCCCGATACGGCGGCGCAAGGCCGGTAAACGGATCTCGCGCAAATCCACACCGTCAATCAATATCGCGCCGCAGGTCGGCTCGTAGAAGCGGGGAATGAGATTGACAAGCGAAGTCTTCCCCGCTCCACTGCTTCCCACGAGGGCCAGAAGCTCACCGGCTCGGATGTTGAGGGTGACCTCATTGAGCGCAGGCATCTCTGTCCCGTCGTATTGGAACGTCACGCTTCTAAGTTCGATGGCCGTTTGCACCCCGTTGAAGTCTCGCACGCCGGTATCCAACGCCGCTTCCGTCGGCGCATCGATCACGCTGAAGACCCGTTCGGCCGCCGAGAGTGCCTGTTGAATCGTGTTGTTCGCGGCAGCGAGACGCTTAATGGGGCCATACATTAAAAAGACCGCGGTCAGAAACGAAAAAAACGTCCCGGGTGTCATTACGCCGTGGATCACTTGAGATCCCCCGTACCATATAATGACCGCAATCCCCATCACGCCCACCGCTTCGAGCACCGGAGAGGTAATGGCGGACACCTGCGTCGATTTCATGTTGGTGCGAAAATACCCTTCATTGAAGCGGGCGAACCGCTCAGATTCCGCGGTTTCTCGCGTAAACCCCTTGACGATACGAATACCGGTCAGCGTCTCCTGCAGGGCCATTGCCATATCCGCGGTCCGCTCCTGGCCGGTGGTGGCGATTCGGCGAAGCCGGTTCCCAAAGCGTATCATCGGATAGACCGACAAGGGTATGACCACCACCGCCAGGAGCGACAACTGCCAATGCTGGTAGAAGATCACCCCCATGAGGACCACGAATGTCAGACTCTGCTGGAAAAGGTCTTTCAGGACGCCGGAGACGGCGTTTTGAATCCAGTTCACATCATTGATGACGCGAGACATCATCCGGCTCGATGGATTCTTAAGATGAAAGTTGATCGGCAGCCGCATTAAGTGGCTAAAGAGCTGCTGGCGGATATCCGTGACCACCCGGCTGCCGACGTAGATCATCAGATACGTCTGCCCGTACCCGGCCAGTCCCTTGAGCACCGAGACCAGGATGAGCGCCACCGGGAGAACCATAAGCCAGGTGGCGTTCTTATTAATGAAGACTTCATCCAGAGCCGGCCTGACTAACCATGCATAGGTTCCCGTCAATGCAGCGACGACGGCTGAGCACAGGGCAGCCGCCATCAAGCGGCCCCAGTACGGCCGCATGTAGACCAGGAGGCGCAGATAGGAGTGCATCAGCCTCCGGCCTTAGGAGATGCAAGGACATCAAGGATCACGACGGCAGCGCGTTTCGATGCTCCGGGAGGGCCAAGACGTGCGCGGACCATGGCCATCCCGGCCAGCATGTCTTTCCTATACGCCTCGTCGGCCAGAATACGGCGAGCGTGTGCCGCAAGAGCCTTCGGGGTCGCCTGAGTCTGAATCAGCTCCGGAATAAAGGGACGGCCCGCGATGAGGTTGGGAAGCCCGATGCAATCGATCGCCGGCATATCCGGCCAACAGATACGACGGGCTGCGAGCGACGCCGACGTGCGCGTTAATATCCGTGCGATCTTGTACCCCATCCTCGGCATCTTATACACGATAATCAGAGGCGTCCCGATAATGGCGGCTTGCAAGGTCGCAGTGCCCGACGCGACAAATAAGAGATCTGAGGCCGCCATGACGCCGTTCGGATCTCCGGTGATCTGTCGCACGTCCATCCCCGCAATCATCGCACATACGCTTGATCTCATCGCGGTTCACGGTCTCGGCGACCGCAAGGATAACGCGGAATGCCCCTATGTCCCGGACAAGATCATGCGCCGCCGCAAGCATGAGCGGGAGGAGAGCCTGAACCTCACCCATTCGACTTCCGGGCAGCAATCCAAGGACACGCTCATTGGGCTGCAGGCTATACGCGGCCCGGATCTGATCGCGATCATACGATGCCGCCATGTCATCCAGGAGCGGGTGCCCGACAAAGGTGCAAGGAACGCCCGCCTGCCGATAGAGCTCCTCCTCGAAAGGCAGGATCACGATGGCATGGTCCACGCGTCGCTGCATCCATTGCATACGATGTGGCCGCCACGCCCACAACTGAGGCGTGATGTAATAGACCACCCGGCACCCCGCGCGCTTGGCCACCCGGGCAAAATGAAAATTCAACCCCGGCTGATCGATCAGCACAACGAGATCCAAGGACTCGGTGCGGAGAAAACGTCGGATGGCCAGTATTCGCGCCGTCAACACTCGTACGGCGCCCGGCCCGATAAGCCCGATCACGTCCAACTGCGGAATGCCATCCAATAACTGGATGCCCGCGGCCCGCATGCGCGCCCCGCCCACGCCCAAAATCGACAGACTCGGATCGAGCGTCTTCAAGGCCTGGCCCAGGTGCGCTCCATGGAGATCGCCGGATGCCTCGCCCGTAATGATCAGGATCCGTTTTTTCTGTGTCACTGTCGTCACGCCCGGCCGATACACGACATGATCCTCGTGGGCTAATCGGAGCGCAGCCAGTCCCTGTGCTCCCGACACAAGGGGAGCGGTGCCGTGTCTCACCGAGTCCAGGAACCCCTGCAGCTCAAGCTTGAGCGGTTCCTGGTCGTCCCCCGCGATCAGTTCCGTCAGGATCTCGGAGGTCCCCCCAGGACCAAGCACTCGCCGGCCGATTCTCGCGGTTTGCGCGAGAAGATCAACGAATAAAAAGCTCTCAGGTTCGTAAAAGCGCAAATCCCTGACCTTCCCCTCCGCCACGCGGCTCGCGCTGAAAGTTGCCACACAGCCGGTATCAAACAGAACGCGCGCGTGAGCGACGTCGGAAGTCCGGGATACCAGTGATATCCCCTGAGCCTCGATGTGTCGCACGCGGGCGCCGAGCAGCGAAAGCACAATGTCGAGATCGTGGATCATCAAGTCGAGGACGACATCGACGTCCGCTCCACGCGGCGTGAACGGCGCCCATCGACGGCATTCGATCAGCCGAGGGGCCTTGATTGTTCCCAGGCTTGCCCGCAGGGCTGAGTTGAACCGCTCGATGTGTCCGACCTGGAGGATCAACTTTTTCGCTGCGGCTGAAGCCACGAGATCTTCCGCTTCTTCGAGGCTTTCCGTCATAGGCTTTTCGACCAAGACGTGAAGGCCGGCTCCGAGGCATGCCTTCGCGATGCGATGATGCAACGGCGTGGGGACGGCGATGCTGACGGCATCCACGCGGCCGAACAGATCCTCAACGTGTGGGAACCAGGAGCAGCCGTGCTTGAGGGCGATGTCGCGTGCGCGCGAGGCTTCCGTATCCACAACGGCAACGAGCGTGGCGTCGGGCAACGCCGCGTACACCCGGGCATGATGCTGCCCTAGGGACCCTACCCCGATCAACTCCTATCCGCACTTGGTGCATGAGTATCCCCAAGGTTTACTGTACCAGCTAAGCTTTTATGCTGGAGGACTGTCACCCCGACAACCGCAATCCCGGCCTTGTCCGCCGCGGCAAGGGCTTGCGGCCCTGTCCAAAAACAGGGCTTTTCCGGCTTCAACCGCCAACACCGAGGCGCCGCATTGCGCCATGACCTCAATTGTCCCAGGTCCGATGGAAGGCAGATCAAACCGGGAGTCCTGTTGGAGTTTGAATCGCTTCACGACGACCGCGCCCTCCCCGAGCCAGAGCGCCTCCGCGTAGAATGGCCTGATCAGTACCCTCCACGGCTTCCACGGCCACGACGACACCGTCCTTCACCACGATGCACTGGCCGATATCCAAGTGGCCGACTGCCTCGGCCATCTCCCAGCCAAACTGGATGTCGCGCCACTCGCTCTTGGTCGGTACGCGCCGAGACAGCGGTCCCTTCTTCCATCGTTAACCCCTTCAACCCGAACATCGGCTCCCGGATGCTAATGCCTTCCCCTTCCAATTCGGCAGCGAGAGCACGCAAGATGACGTCGTCCTTTCGGACGTCGAGCCGGCGAGCGAGGGCGAGGGCACGAAAGTCGAAGCGCACCTTGGTGAACAGATGCGTCTTACTGACGCCGCCGAGCATGACGGCCTGGTGTACGCCGTCCTGCTTGAAGGCTTTGATCAACTTCCCGAGCTGGCCCAGGGAAATCCAATGAATCCGGTCGACGTGTCCTTCCAACGCCGCTTCGGTTTCGCCGGTCAATGCCACGGCGGACACGCGGTAGCCCAACCGGCGCACATTGTCCGCAAACAGCGCGGGAAAGCTCCCGTTTCCGGCGATCAGGCCGATCCATTCCCCCGCCGTTATCGGCCCGCTAGTCGCCGGCGGCCCGGCTTGCAACGGCCCTACCGGCGGCACGCCAGTCACTCACCCTCGCGCTCATCCATTCCCTTGCAGATGCCGCGCTTGGTTCCGTCAATAAACGCCAGGAGCTCGCGGACATCACGGGAATCATCAAATTCATCACGTACCTGCTTGACAGCGTCGGCAAAGCGGAGGTCCGATCGAAATAAGGCGCGATACACCCGCTTCAATAAACGGATGCGGTCATCGGAGACCCCGAGGCGTTTGAGCCCTATGGTGTTCACACCGAACAGGCGCGCGCGATAGCCGCCGGCTGCCCGCATGAACGGCGGCACATCCTGCCCCAACGCGGAGCATCCGCCCACCATGCTGTATGCTCCGAGCCGCACGTACTGATGAACGCCCGAAAGCCCGCCCACGATGGCGTGATCACCAATCGTGATGTGTCCCGCCAGGGAAGCCGCGTTGGCCATCACCACGTGGCTGCCCAGGTGGCAATCGTGAGCGATATGCACGTAGGCCATCAATACATTGTGATGCTCCAGACTCGTGACGCCACCGCCGAAGGTGGTTCCCCGGTTGACAGTGACGTATTCTCGAAGAATATTATTATTGCCGATGCGCACAAACGTTTTTTCGCCTTTATACTGGAGATGTTGGGGCGGGGCGCCGATCGAGACAAACGAATGGACCTGACAGTCCTCCCCGATCTCCGTCCAACCTTCAATGACGACGTGCCCTTCGATGCGGGTCCGGCGTCCGATCCGAACATGCTCACCAATGATGCTGTAGGGCCCGACGGTGACCCCGTCGGCAAGTTCGGCCTTCCCATGTATCACAGCCGTGGGATGCAATTTGGTGGTCATGGTTCGCCCTCTGGCATGGAAGTCCCGTCGGTAATCATGGCCATCAATTCGGCTTCGCACACGAGCGCCTTATCGACATAGGCCTCGCCACGCATCTTCCAGTACGGATAGCGCGCCCGCAACACTTCGACCACAAAGCGGAGCTGGTCGCCGGGCTCAACCGGCTTTCGAAACTTGGCTTTGTCGATGCCCATGAAATAGACGAGATTCGTGGTGCCTTCCTTGGGAGGCTTCGCGGACTTAAACGCGAGAATCCCTCCTACCTGCGCCATGGCTTCGATAATGAGGACGCCGGGCATAATCGGCCGCCCAGGGAAGTGCCCCTGGAAGAAGGGCTCATTGATCGTGACGCTCTTCAGCCCGACCACGCGCTTTCCGACCTCCAAATCTTCGACTCTGTCGACCAGTAAGAACGGGTACCGGTGCGGCAGAATCGACTGGATCTCCATGTTATCCATGCGCGTGCCTTGGGTAGTTTCCTGGCTCACCTCGCCCCCTTGTCGAGCTCTTTAATGACGCGGTCGGTAATATCGAG
The DNA here is from genome assembly GCA_963788195.1 of Nitrospirota bacterium. Taxonomy (GTDB): domain Bacteria; phylum Nitrospirota; class Nitrospiria; order Nitrospirales; family NS-4; genus NS-11. Next base: position 169,109 of record CAWBGA010000001.1, on the reverse strand, counting down.
GGACGGATGGCTATAGACGACAAGAGCCCCCGCGCCATTGTCGCCTTTTTCTACGACAAGGGTGAGCCTGTCTTTGTCTGCGATCCCTTTGACGATGTGCTCCAGGCTCTTGTTGAACTCCTCGAGCACTTCTTTTTTCTTGCTCTGAACCTCCTGGGTGAGCTGGTTGACCTTGCGCTGATATTCCATATAGCGCTTGCGAAAAGTCTCCTCTTTGTCTTTCTTCGCTTCCGGGCTCAGCACCGCGCTTTGCTTGACCAAATCTTCTTCCATCTTCTTCAGTTCTTCTTCTTCCAGATCGATGATTCTTTGCCGGCTCTTCAGATATTCCTGCAGAGAATCCTTGATTTTTTTTCCGCTCTTTGTGCCGTCCAAAACCTTTTGGGGTTCGAGCACCCCGATCTTGAGCTCCGCTGCGGACAGCGCTCCGCTCCATGCCAATACTAGTATAGCGGCAATAACCGCCATTCTGCACAGATTCTTCATGCTTCTGCCCCTTTCCCTAGAAAACCTCACCGACCCTTTAGAAGAGCGAGCCGACTGAAAACTCAAACAGCCCGGAGCGCTCGTTGGTCTTTCGATCGAGATTGATGCCGTATTCCAATCGCAATGGGCCGAAGGGAGAGATCCAGCGAATTCCTGCGCCGGCCGCCGGACGCAGGTTCAGGCTGAGCGGCTCTCCGTCGTCGAATCCCTTCCCGTAGTCAAAGAACACCACGCCTTTGACCTTGACCTCCGGCACCAGCGGGAACATAAAAGTCGAGGTTAAAGATGAGCTGTTTCTGCGCGCCGAGAATGTCTTGGGTGCTGGCATCGACCGGACCGGCTTTACCAAAGCTGAAGCCGCGAACCGTCTGAATCCCACCGACAAAAAACCGTTCGCCTACCGGCAGGGGATCATTGGCGCGATAGCTTTTGGCCACGCCAACTCTCGCGCGTGGCGCCAACACCGTATCTCCAAACATGGGGAAGTACCACGCGCTGTCGCCAATGAGCTTGTAAAAGTAGTTGTCTCCGCCCAAGAAGCTCCCCGCGAATTCTGCGGTGATCCCATGCCGTGCACCGCTCTTGGGATCAAAATGAAAGTCCCGCGTGTCCCGCGCCAAGCCCAGGACTATGGCATCAGTCGTCGAGGTGCCGAGCTGCTGTTGGACAAGAATCGGCAGGTCGGTGACCGGGGTGGTGTCTGTGCCGCCTCCCCCGAGAAAGAGGTTGTTCTCTGAGGAGTTGGAGATCGTCAATTCCTCACGGAGCAGACTGACACTGCCGCTTAGGTATTCTGAAAACCATTTACCGAGGACCACGTCACCGCCGACGCGCTTTTCAAAATAACTGACAAAAAACGTCTCTCTCGCGTAGAGGTCGATCTGTCCCGAGTACGGCCGATCAAACAGATACGGCTCGCGGAACGTGACCACGCCCAATGAACGACGTTGTCCGAGTTGCCCACGGATCTTTAACAACTGTCCGCGGCCGAAGAGATTGCCTTCGGTGATGTCTGCGACCACGGAGAGTTGATCCAGCGAGCTGAACCCGCCACCAATGCTGAACGTGCCCGTGGACTTCTCCTTCACCTTGACATCGAGATCGACGGTATTGGGATCGAGCTGCTTCGGAATGATCTCCACGGTCTCGAAATAGTTGAGATTGTTCAAGCGTTGAAAGCTGCGTTTAAGCGCGCTGGTATCAATAAGCTCGGCTTCATTGAGACGCAACTCTCGGCGGATGACTTTGTCGCGCGTCTTGTCGTTTCCGGAGATGTTGATGTTTCTCACGCGAATGAGCGCCCCTTCTTTGATGTCAAAGATGACGGCCGCGGTCTTCGTCTCTTGATCGGGACGGACATCAGGGTTCACTTCGGCAAAGGCGTACCCCTTGACGCCATAGAGATCGGTGATACGCGTCACCTCATCACGGACCTCTGCCATACGAATGATGGATCCCGCGCGCAGCTTGCTCTCGGCTCTCAGTTCGGCCTCGGGGAATAAAGTGTGTCCTTTATAGTCAGTCTTGTCGAGTGTGAACTGCGGGCCTTCCACGATTGGAAACCGGATCGTGAACCACTTCTTATCAGGGCTCAGTTCAACGGTGGGTGCGCCCACCTGCGCATTCAAGTAGCCTTCGTCGAGGTAGACCAGCCTGATTCGCTCAACGTCGTTGGAAAGCTCTTCTTTCTTATAGATCCCGGAGTCGTCGAACCAGGAAAAGAGAAACCTGTACTTCCGGGTGAACAACGGTTTTGCCAATTTCTTGACCGGAATCGATTTGGCGCCGTCGAACCCGACGGTCTTGATGCGTGCTCGAGGGCCTTCCTGAATGAAAAAGGTCAGCGTTTTTTTGTCGGTGTCCAGAGTCTTGATCACGGGGATGATACGCGCGCTGTAATAACCCTCCTCTTCATACAGCGCTCGCAGTTTCTCAACGCTGTCCTTGACCTGTTGTTGATCCAAAAATGACTGGTTGCGGACGGTCAGTTTCTCTTTGAGCTTTTCATCTTTCAGGTTCTCATTCCCGTCGAACAGAATACTTGTAATGAACGGTTTCTCGGCTACGACAAACACCACGGCGACGCCTCCGGGGACTGTTTCTGTCTCGACGCGGACATCTTCGAAGAAACCCATCTGGTAGACCGAGCGGATTTGGTCGCGAATCGTTTCCGCCGAAAACCTACTTCCTTCCTTTAAGGAAATGCGGCCCCGGATCGCCGGAGTTTCTATGCGCTTATTGCCTTGAATTCGAATGGATGTAATCAGCGGCGCGGGCTCTTCAGCCCATACATGGGCCGGCGCCGCGGCCTCCAAAAGGCTGACGGACAAAGCAAGTATAATTACGCAAAACTTTGGGAGAAAAACACTGCGTGTGCCTCGCGCGGGAGTTGCTGGGGTCGGAAAATGCACCAACCGTTCCTGCTCCCCTAACCCACTGCATTTCCGCCTCCGGCGCAGATCCGAAAGCTTCACAAAAGAGGCCGTAAAAATGGAGAAATTGTACAGATCGACCCCTAGGAAGTAAAGCGAAAAAGGCACGGATCCGCGTCGCGGTTACCTTGACTTTGAAGGGGCAGCTCCGTCATATTCTCTAGACCATGTCGTCGTTGAGCGTTACGAAGGCGGTAATCCCGGCCGCAGGGCATGGGACTCGCTTTTTACCCGCCACCAAGGCTTGTCCGAAAGAAATGCTGCCCCTGGTGGACAAGCCTCTTATCCAGTACATCGTGGAAGAGCTCGCGGCCGCTGAGATTCGCAATGTCATTGTGGTCACCGGACGCGGGAAACGCGCCATTGAAGACCACTTTGATGTTTCCTATGAACTGGAAGACATGTTGAAGCAGGCGAACAAGACAGCCTTGTTACAGGAAATCAGGCAAATCTCGGAACTGGCTAATTTTTGTTATGTTCGCCAACGACATATGCGCGGCCTCGGCGACGCAATTCTATGCGCCCGGCATTTGATCGGCCCCGAGCCATTTGCAGTGATGTTAGGGGATGAAATCATAACCTCCGACGTGCCGGCGATTTCACAGTTGATTGAGCTGTACGAGCGGTTTCAGGCCCCCATTATCGGGGTGCAAGAAGTCGAACCACATGAGGTCTCGAGTTACGGAATCATCGCTTCAAAACCCATTGAGGATGGCGTCTTTCAAATCGTCGATCTGATTGAGAAGCCACGACCCGCCGAGGCCCCTTCCCGGTTGGCGGTGATCGGCCGCTACGTCCTCACTCCGGACATCTTTCCCGCTCTTGAAAAGACCCCCCCGGGGAAGAACCAAGAGGTCCAGTTGACTGACGCTCTCCGAATGGTTGCTAAACAGACGCCCATGTATGCGTGTATGATTAAGGGAGACCGCTTTGACGCCGGGGATAAGTACGGTTTCTTGAAGGCCACCGTGCAGTTCGGCTTGAAGAACCCGGAATTCGGAGAGCGATTCGCTCAGTATCTGAAGCAATTGAGCCTCTAACGAAAGAGCCCCCATGACCGATCCGACACCACAGGCGCCACTTGAGCCGTCTCAGGTGGAAATTCCCGAACGGCTCCCGCTGCTCCCCATTCGGGATATCGTAATGTTCCCCTACATGGTTCTGCCGTTATTTGTAGGCCGGGACATGTCGATTAAGGCAATTGAAGCTGCCTTGGCGGGTAAACGCATCATTATGCTCGCAGCTCAGCGATCACTGGAAGTCGAAAGCCCCACCCAGCAAGACATTCACACCGTCGGCACGGTAGGAATGGTCATGCGTATGCTGAAACTCCCTGATGATCGGATCAAAATTCTGGTCCAGGGACTGGCGAAGGCCCGCATTCTTGAGTTCGTGCAGACGAATCCTTACTTTGAAGTACGCCTTCAAACCCTGCCCGAAGGGAAACCGCTGAGCTCTCTCGAGGGTGAAGCGCTCCTGCGGACGGTCAAAGAGCAGCTGGAGCGCCTGGTCAGTCTCGGCAAAATCCTGATGCCCGACGTGATGGTCGTCATTGAAAATCTTCAGGACCCGGGGCGGCTGGCCGACATGGCGGTCTCGAATCTGGGGCTGAAGGTTGATGCCACTCAGGAGATTCTGGAATTGCATGATCCGGTGGTGCGTCTCCGCCGGGTGAGCGAGCTCATCGCAGCAGAAATCGAAGTGCTTTCGATGCAGCAGAAGATTCAGGCCGAGGCCAAGGGCGAGATGGACAAGACGCAACGGGAGTATTTCCTGCGCGAACAGCTGAAGGCCATTCAAAAGGAGCTCGGCGAACTTGACGAGCGCGCTGAAGAGGTGGCGGAATTTCGGCGAGGCATCAACGAAGCGAAGATGCCGGAGAAGGTCTTGAAAGAAACAGAAAAGCAGCTCAAGCGCCTGGAGAAGATGCATCCGGATACCGCTGAAGCCGCCACTGTCCGCACATATTTAGAATGGATGGTGGAATTGCCCTGGAGCAAAAAAACCACCGATAAGCTGGATATCAAGAGCGCCGCGAAGGTTCTTGACGAAGACCATTATGACTTGGAGAAGGTGAAGGAGCGCATTCTGGAGTACTTGGCTGTCCGCAAAATGAAGGAGCGAATGAAGGGTCCCATCTTATGTTTCGTCGGCCCCCCTGGCGTGGGAAAGACCTCGCTGGGAAAATCGATCGCCCGGGCTTTGGGTCGGGAGTTCGTGCGCATTTCCTTGGGGGGCGTCCGTGATGAAGCGGAGATCCGCGGCCATCGCCGCACCTATGTCGGAGCGCTCCCCGGACGCATCATCCAGGGGATCAAGCAGGCCGGGTCCAACAATCCGGTGTTTATGATGGACGAGGTCGACAAGGTCGGGGCCGATTTTCGCGGGGATCCTTCAGCGGCGCTACTGGAGGTGCTCGATCCCGAGCAAAACGGCGCTTTCAGCGATCACTACCTCGGCGTGCCGTTTGATTTGTCGGATGTGATGTTTGTGACGACGGCGAATCTGAAAGATCCAATCCTCTCAGCGCTGCGTGATCGTATGGAGGTCATCGAAATCCCCGGCTATTCGCAGGAGGAGAAGCTTGGGATTGCCAGGAAATTCCTGATCCCCCGCCAACTCGAGGAACATGGAATCAGCGATAAGCATATCAAGTTCACCGATCCGGCGATCGAACGTGTGATTGCCGAGTATACCCGTGAAGCGGGGGTACGGAACCTCGAGCGCGAGATCGCGAATGTCATGCGCAAGGTCGTGAAAAAGATTGCCGAGGGGAAGGAGGGACCCTATGCCATCACCCCTGCTCTCATCCCCAAATACCTCGGTGTCCCAAAGCATGAGAATGAAGGAGAAGAAAAAAAGGATTTGATCGGCGTCGCCAAGGGCCTCGCGTGGACCGAATGCGGTGGGGACATCATCCATATCGAAGCGACCCTCATGAAAGGCAAAGGGGTCCTCACCCTCACCGGCCACCTCGGGGATGTCATGAAGGAATCGGCCCATGCCGCGCTCAGCTATATCCGATCGCGCGCGGCGCAGTTGAAGATCAACCCGGACTCCTTCGCTCGGCAAGACATTCATATTCACGTGCCCGCCGGCGCCATTCCAAAGGACGGCCCGTCGGCGGGCATTACCATGGCCTCGGCCCTCGCCTCGGCCTTTACGAACACGCCATTGCGCCACGATATCGCAATGACTGGGGAGGTCACGTTGCGTGGCCGAGTGCTGCAGATCGGCGGCTTGAAGGAAAAGATCCTGGCAGCCAAGCGCGTCGGCATCTATACCGTGATCATGCCGGATCGGAATCGGAAAGACTTGACGGACATTCCTAAACATCTCTTGCAGGGGATGACATTTGTGTTTGCGGATACCATGGAGGAAGTGCTGCGCGCGGCGCTGCGAAACCGCGAGCCCAAGGAAAACACCGACAAAGCCGTCGGCGTCTCAAAGTCTGCCAAGCTGTTGAAGCGACCGCCAGTGCGGCGTCCCGTGGCGGCTATCGCCGGCACCGTGCGTTGATGTTTCGCGCCCCGGAGGCGTCGAACCTACCGAAAGATTCGGGGCGCGCCGGGCGATCACCCGCGTAGGCATGCCCCCTCACTTCATCACCGAGTTCGAATTCATCCGGCATCTAAGAGAGACGACGCCGATGGTTCCCGGCATGGCTTCCTCAATCATTGCCGGAATCGGTGATGATGCGGCCGTTGTCAAAGTACAGCCGGGCCATCTTCTTCTCGCCACGACCGATCTGCTGGCAGAGGGGATTCACTTCGATTTAGCCTACATGACCTACCGGCAGGTGGGATATCGTGCGGCGGTTGCAAACCTGAGCGATATGGCAGCCATGGGGGCCACACCGCGGTATGCCCTTGTCGCCGTCGCGCTCGGTCCGAAGGCCACCGCGCGGGACGCTAAAAACCTCTACTACGGCATCCAGGAGGCCTGCACCATAGCCAAGACCATGGTGATCGGAGGCGATACCTCTGCTTCTCGCACCGGCCTATTTGTCTGCCTCACCGTTCTAGGAGAGGCCAAACCGGCCTCCGTGCTGACACGCTCCGGCGCACGCAAGGGAGACGCCCTATACGTGACGGGAACGCTGGGGGACTCATACGCAGGCCGGGAGATCTTACAAGATCGAACAACCGCGGCCCCAAAGATCATGAATCGTGATCGTGACACGCTCGTGACACGGCATATTCGGCCGACGGCCCGGTTAGTTGAAAGTCGAATACTCGCAGCGGCTCGCATGGCGAACGCAGCCATCGACCTCTCTGATGGTCTTGCTGGTGATCTACGGCGACTTTGCACGGAGAGCAGAGTCGGTGCGGTTGTCGATCTTCGGCGGCTGCCGGTGTCACAGTCTCTTCTGGCCTATTCGCGCGCCCGTCGGAAAGACCCGTTACAATACGCAGTGACCGGCGGTGAAGACTATGAGCTATTATTCACGGTGCCGATGGAAAAGGTGGCGCAGGTCGAAAGGGTCATTCGGCGTGGACAACTGTGCGCGACATCCATCGGGCGCATCACAGCGTCACGGCAAGGCTTGCGGGTCATCTCGCGTCGATGGAAAGTGCCGTCCCCTCCAAGCTCACGGCTATGAGCATCTGATCGCCAAGAACGGCCGGCGGCCATGACCTGGTCGCGAATCAAAAAGACCGCACGGCAGATTCTTCATCTTGGGGATTCTCCCCACCGCACGGCCCTGGCATTTGCAATCGGCGTCTTTATCGCCTTCTCCCCGACGTATGGGCTGCACACCCTCAGCGTCTTGCTCTGCGCCTGGGCGTTTCGGCTCAATGTCGTCGCGATGTTAGCCGGATCGTTCATCAACAACCCGTGGACCGTCGTGCCGATCCTCGCAAGCACCATGTGGGTGGGGCTCACGCTCGTGCCGATCGGCGACCCGCCCACATTGGATTGGAACTATTTCAACATTCCCATTCTTTGGCAGCAATTCAAGCCCTACTTCTTTCCCTTTGTCGTCGGGGCCACGGTGCTCGGAATTGTCTGCTCGCTGATAGCGTATCCGCTGGTCTTGTTCGGCCTGCGGCGATATCATGAAACTCAGCGACGGCTGAGCGCTGCTCTTGCCGCTTCTCTCCGAGACGAGAGCAAGTAGCGTGCTTGCGCGTGCCGGGTTCGCGTGTTAGGATTTCAGAAGTGTGAAAATCCCACTCGCCTTCAGTAAATTGCATTACGACGGCCTGGCGCTCATCGCCGACCCCATTCATGAATACATCACGTTCACGGCGCCATTTTCCGTGTCCCCGGAGGGAGCCGAGATAGCCGGTTCTGTCGAAACTACGGAGAAAGATCTGATTGACTCTGCGTGGATGCAACGCCTCCGTTACATTTTTCAGTTGCAGAGCGCACGCTGGGTCTATCCCTCCGCGGAGCATAGTCGTTTCGTGCACTCTTTAGGAGCGATGCATGTCGCCGGGCGGTTTGCCCGCCACCTGTATCCCTTTTTGCAGAAAGCCGCACAGGACGTTCCATCTGCCAACTATATCGAAGAACTGCTCCGCGTCACGGCGCTCGTCCATGATATAGGCCACGGCCCGTTTTGCCACTTCTTTGACGAAAACTTTCTCGAGCAGTTTCACCTCACCCATGAAAAGTTAGGGCAGATCATTGTGCGTGAGCACCTCGCGCCAGCCATCCGCGGCATTCGCCGGAGTCCGTCGGGGCCGTTTGAGAGCGGCGAGGAGTTGGACCCCGATCAGGTCGCGCACTTAATTCTCAAGGATAAGGGCAAGGACAGTTCGCGCATGCCGCGCTGGCTGACTTTTCTGCAACCGGTGATTTCCGGAAGCTATACCGGCGATAATCTAGACTACGTGTTACGCGACTCTTATATGTGCGGAGTCGCCGTCGGACCCGTCGATCTCACGCGCCTGATTTATTACACCCTGATCAGCGAACACGGTTTTACCATCCATAAGACGGGCTTACCGGCGCTCCAGATGTTCCTGAACACCCGCATGTACCTCTATTCCAATGTCTATTATCACCGCACAACGCGGGCAATCGATATACATCTGCGCGAAATCTTCGGTGAAACCATGAAGCTCGTGTTTCCTGAAGATCCGAGTAAAAAGATGGACGCATATCTGATGCTTACCGATTGGTCTCTTCTCGAAGAGGTCAGGAGCTGGGGCAAGGCCCAGCAGGCCAACCGACGAAAGCTTGGCCAGGAGTGGGCCCACATTCTCAACCGAAACGTCAAGTGGAAAATGGCCTATAACACGGTCCTCAGCGATAAAGAACGGGCGCGTGGGATGGACTTTCCGAGCCGAGAACATTTTGAAAAACAGATCCAAAAGGAACTGCCCGCATCCCTGGCGCAACTACCCTTCAAGGTCGATATGGCACCCCAGGATCCCCGGCCCGACCCGAAAGACATGCGGGGCTCGCCGCTCTACGTCTTTGACCCGGCGACACAGGAGATCTCCACCGAGCCTCTGGCGGAATTTTTGGACCTACTCCCTACCAGACTGATCCAGTTTCGCGTCTTCGCACAGAATCATGATACCGATAAAGAGTTGGCGCGCGCCGCCTGTGCGGTTCTCAACAAGGCCCCCTCCGGCAGCATCTCCACCAACGTCTAATCATTTTTAGTCACCCTGAGCCTGCCAGTCCTGAGCACCGTCGAAGGGTCTGCAGTCGTTTTCAACCAATGACTCGACGGTGAAGGTGCGGGTGGACATGTTGACCAGCCAGCGTCAGCACCGATTGCTACAGCCGAAACGCTCGTGATTGATCGGTTGAGCTGATTGATGAGCCTAGCTCTGGGCCTTCCGTTCGAGGTTCTCCACGCGTAGACCCCTGTAGTATTCTTGTCAATGAGACACGCGAGCCGCAAATAGGTGAAAGAGGTGTGAACGGGTGACTGCCGGCCAGCGGACGTGCCGCGGCCAGGCCAGTTTTCACAGGCTTACGGAGCGCTGTCGATCGGCAGCTTAGTGAGTGCGAAGGGATTGACCCGTGAGCCGTTCAGCCATGCCCCCCAGTGGAGATGCGGGCCGGTAGCACGACCGCTCTTTCCGACGGTTCCAATGATGTCCCCGCGCTGGACCCTATCACCTTCCTTCACTGTGGTAGTATGCAGGTGTGAGTACATGGTGTAGAGCCCGAGTCCATGGTCCAGAATCACACTCGTACCGCTGAAAAAATGGTCGTCCACCAACCTCACGATTGCGGTATTCGTCGCCTTGATAGGGGTCCCGAGCGGCGCTGCGATATCCTCACCGCTGTGCTGATTGCGTGGCTGGCCGTTTAAGATCCTGCGGCTGCCGAATGCCCCTGTCCCCACGCCCTCGACAGGCACCACGAAGCCCTTTGTCCAGAGCCGTTCGGCGTTGGAGCTCGCGAAGACCGTCTTGACCTGTTCCCGCTCCATAGCGATCCGCTTCAAGGCAGCCGGGTCCGGATCGACCTGCGCCTTTCGGGAGTGTCAGGCGTTGTTCGCGAAAAGTCTCCGGGGCAATCGTGATCCGGAGTGATCGCTGGTCGCGTGGCTTCGGAGGCGTTGATGTCTATGGTAAAATCGACTGTCCCAGGCTGGTCGGTCATGTCGATCCCAACAAGCGCCGCAAACTCAGAATCCGAAAGCCTGAAGAACGGAACGTGCCGATCACGCCATAGGCCCACCACCGATGTTGAATGGTCCTCGATCTTCAGTCTCACATAAAGGATCTCACCTTGTTTTCCGGAAAGCGCAGCAGAATCCGCGCGGGGCGTAGCCGGCTCCTGAGCGAGGCCGGGGTCGGAGGGCGTTGCGGCGTAGGCGATCGCGGTGAGGGCGAGGAGAAGACCACCGAGAAGAGGAATTGGGCGTACCACGTCAGCGAAACGCGCGCTGGCCTCCGACCTGCAGGAGCAGCTCCTCTACCCGCCGGTTCGTAGCACTGAACGGATCCATACAAAGAATCGTTTCTTCCCAATAACCGTTGAGTTTAAGATACGTCCAGTCCACGGTATAAGATCTATTTTTGGCCCGCGCGAAGCGAATAAAATCCCCTCGCACCTTCGCGCGTGTCGTCTGCGGTGGGGTGGTCATCGCCCGCTGAACATTCTCTTCCGGGACTAATTTCTCCACCAAGTCACGTTTTTCCAGGAGGTAATACAAGCCGCGCGACCGTTTCACATCGTGGTATTGCAAGTCCATGAGCATGATCCGGGGGTCATCCCAGCTGCAGCCTTTCCGATCCATGTACTGCTGCATCAAGTGCTTCTTGATCACCCAATCCACTTCGTGGCACAGCTGCATGGGATCCTCTTCCAAGCGGTCGAGCACCCACCCCCATCGGCGCACCACATCGGCTTCCACGGGGTCTTCCTCCGTCGACCACAGATACTCCATGGCCTGCTCCAGGTAGATCCGCTGAATCTCGATCGCGGTCATTTCGCGCCCATCCTCCAGCTTGATCTTTTTCTTAAGCGTGGTGTCCCGGGCAATCTCTCGGATAGCCTTCACCGGATCATCAAGCTCGATGCCGTTCACGGTAAAGCCGTCCTCGATCATCGACAACACCAGCGCCGCGGTGCCGACCTTCAGATATGTGGCCAGCTCAGACATGTTCGAATCGCCGACAATGATATGCAGACGCCGATATTTTTCGGCATCGGCATGCGGCTCATCACGGGTATTGATAATGCTGCGCGAGGACGTCGTAGAGGACGAGGTCTTCTCATGAATGTGCTGTGCCCGCTGCGAGAGACACAGCTGGGTCTTGCCGGAAAGCTTCAAGACCTTGCCGGCCCCCGCAAATACCTGACGGGTGACAAAAAAGGGAATTAACTGCTCGGTGACCTTCCAAAAATCGACGTCGCGGCGCATCAAAAAGTTCTCGTGACATCCGTAAGTATTGCCCAGCGAATCGGTATTGTTTTTGAAGATGTAGATCTCCCCCGACAGCCCCTCTTCGCGCAAGCGTTCCTCGGCTGCAGGCAGGCAGGCTTCAAGCAACCGTTCACCCGCCTTGTCGTGGATCACCAGGTCTTCGATGTTGTCGCACTCGGGGGTCGAATACTCGGGATGGCAGCCCGTATCCTGATAGAAGCGAGCGCCGTTGACGAGGAAGGCGTTGGAGGGCCAACTATTAGGTATCAGGCCTTCGAAGATATAGCCGAGCACTTTCTCAATAGGGAGATAGATCCGGCCGTTGGGGGAAAAAATGAGCCCGTATTCGTTCTCAAGGCCGAAGATGCGCGGCTTCATGCGGAAGGCAGGAGCGTTCGAAGCTCCCCCGGAGGCAGGCGCCTGAAGGTCCGCCCTTGCCGGGTGCGATCCAGCACGGCCACTTCAAGGGCGTCGGGTCCTAACTTCTGGTTCGTCACGGTGTCCAAAGCCTCGACGCTCAGTGTAAGGGCATCCTTCAATACACTACCCGAGGCGGTCGGCCGCCCCTTCAGAAACGCAAGCAGATTTTCGGATTTGCCGCCGATGACCGCAACGCCGCGCTCATCGATGATGCTTCCGTCGTAGGAAATGCGGTAAATCTCGTTAGGCTTTTCCCCTTCACCCACCTCCACAACCAGAATTTCCACTTCCAGCGGCTTCGGATCCGTACTGAAAATGGAGCCGATCGTCTGTGAATAGGCGTTTGCGAGAGACTTAGCAGTGACGTCCTCACGGCTGTACATGTAGCCCTTCAGATCCGCATGACGGATACCGGCTTTGCGGAGAATTTCATATTCATTGTATTTGCCGGCGCCGGAAAACGCGATACGGTCGTACATCTCAGAAATCTTATGGAGCGACGCGCTAGGATTGTCGGCCACCAGCAGGATCCCGCCTGCGTACTCCATGACGACAATAGACCGGCCCTTGGCAATCCCTTTCTTGGCATACTCGGCCTTGTCGGCCATCATCTGCTCGGGAGACACGTAGTAAGGTAAAGCCACCTTTATACCCGGTCCCGTCGCGACTCAATCAACACCCTGCACGCCTCGGCGATCTGCGTGTCGTCTAAATCACGCACGCCCTCGTCGTTAATCATTTTCACCGTCGGATAAATCCCCCTGACCAGATCCGGTCCTCCCGTTCCCACATCTTCTTCTGCTGCATTATACAGGGCTTCCATGGCGACTTTCAGGGCCTCCGCCGGCGCCAGGTTGCGTCGGTACAAGACCTTCATGGTGTCACGCGCATCCTTGCCGCCGGACCCCACCGCATAGTACTCGATTTCCTCATATCGCCCGCCGGTGACATCGTACTTGAAAATCCGCCCTTCCCGGCGCTTGAGATCGTAGCCGCCGAAGAGCGGTACGACGACCAGACCCTGAAAAGCCATGGGAAGGTTGCTACGCACCATCTGCGCCAGTTTGTTCGCCTTACCTTCGCAGGAGAGATTATCTCCCTCGAGTTTCTCGTAATGCTCAAGTTCGATTTGAAACAGGCGAGCAAGTTCGAGGGCAGGGCCCGCCGCCCCGGCAATCGCTATTGCAGAGTGCTGGTCGGTCCGAAATACTTTGTCTATACGGCGAGACGAGACCTGAAATCCCTCGGTGGCCTGGCGGTCGCCGGCCATCAGGACTCCTCCCTGATATCGAAGAGCGAGAATGGTGGTCCCATGAGGGACAGGCGGCAACCCGGTCGGCACATGCGAGGCGGGCGCCGCGGGCGATGACGACCTGTTAAAGCCCACGCCACCCGACTCAAAGCGACTGCTTGAGATAAAGTCGTGGAAGCTGGAGCCCGGATCGTCGTCCGCTCGGCAGCGGCACGGCGCGTCAGGCCTTTAGTTTGGTCAAGAGGGAATCGACGGTATCGGATTCGTCCAGCAATCCCTTTGTCAGGGCTTCGGTCCCGCGCAGGGGTTCCATCAGCGGGACTTTCTTGATCGCCGCGTTTCCGACGTCGAATAGCACCGATGTCCAACTGGCGGCATAGACCTCCTGCGGCCATTTCTTCACACAGCCTGCCCGGAAGTATGCGCGCGTTTCAGTCGGCGCATTGCCCTCAGCGCGCAGCACCTCTGCGTCCGTAACAATTCGATCGATGTGGTTTCCGCGCTCCAGGGTGAAGTATAACCCCTTTTCCGGGCGAACATCGTGGTATTGGAGGTCGAGCATGGCAGCTCTTGGATCATCCCACCCGCATCCCTTTCGCTCGATGTAGGATTCAATCAGAGATCTTTTCGCGGCCCAGTCCAGCTCCCGTACAAGCTCCCGCGGATCCCGCTCAAGCTTATCGAGCGTCTCTTCCCACCGGATCATGACTTCTTTCACGGGAACTGTCAGCTCATGGCACGCGTAGAAATCCTGGGCAGCTTTGAGATAGGCCCGCTGAATGGCTATCGCGGTCATGGTTTTTCCGCCTGTCAGGCGGATGTCCATCTTGACCTCCAGATCCCGGGACACTTGCTTGATGGCTTGTATCGGAGAGTCCAGATCGATCTGCGGAACCGTGCCATCGGCTTCCACGATGTCGAGGAGAATCGCCATCGTCCCGACTTTCAGGTAGGTGGAGCATTCAGCCATGTTCACATCGCCCGCAATGACATGCAGGCGACGATATTTGACGGGATCGGCATGCGGCTCATCACGGGTATTGATGATCGGTCGCTTCACCATGGTGTTAAGATCCACCAAGGTCTCGAAGAAATCGGCCCTCTGTGATAATTGATATTCGCACGAAGCGGTTTGGTTTTCGGCGCCGATCTTGCCCGCCCCCGCATAGATCTGGCGGGTGACCAAAAACGGCAGTAAGGCCCTCACGAGTCGATCGAAGGGAACCGTACGGCTCACGAGATAGTTCTCGTGGTAACCGTAGCTGTTGCCTTTGCCATCTGTGTTATTTTTATAGACTAGAAATTTACCCGGTCCGCGCACCTGCTCAACGGCGTGGAGCGCCGAGGCAATAATCCGCTCTCCCGCTTTCTCATACGCTACAACTTCGCGGGCGGTGACGCATTCGGGAGTCGAGTATTCAGGATGCGCGCCATCGACATACAGCCGACCACCGTTCGCCAACACCTTGTTAAGCAAGCGATTGTAATCAGGACCTGGCCGTTCGCGCTCCCCCTCGACCTCAAAACCCCGGATATCGAGCAAGGGATTCTCGTTCTCATAATCCCAGAGGCACTTCGCGGAGGGAAAATGCGGGTAGTGATTGATCAGGAACAGAGAATTCGACACAGGATCAGCGGCGTCCGCATCGCGGCTGGCGATACCGAACTCCGTTTCCGTCCCCAGGACTCGCTTGATCATAATGCTACCGTTCAGATGTATACAACTTAGAGATACTGGCCGGTCATCACGGTCTCGATTCGCCGGGACTCATTGGAGCCAACCGTGATAGTTCGGACATGGACGATCTTGTCCGCCTTCTTGCCGGCGATCTTGGCCCAATCATCCGGATTGGTTGTGTTCGGCAAATCCTCGTGTTCCTTGAATTCATCCCGCACGGCCTTCAATAGATCCTCGGCCTTGATGCCGCGTTTCCCTGTCGCCAGCAAGCGTTTGATCGCGTATTTTTTGGCCCGCGACACGATCCCTTCGATCAACGCACCGCTGGAAAAGTCCTTCAGGTAAAACGTCTCTTTGTCGCCATTACCGTACGTGACCTCGAGGTACTGGTTTTCTTCACTTAGCGCGTACATCGATTCCACCGTCACCGAGATGAGACGCTCGACGGCTTTGATCGCATCGTTTGCGTCCTGCTCCAATTCTTCGGGATGCCAAGGGAGATCCGGCGTGAGATACTTCGAAAAGATATCCCTGGCCGCTGCTTTGTCAGGGCGGTCAATCTTGATCTTCACATCCAGACGGCCGGGCCGAAGCACTGCCGGATCGATAAGATCCTGGCGGTTACTGGCGCCGATGACAATGACGTTTCGCAGGCGCTCGACTCCGTCGATCTCCGAGAGAAACTGAGGAACGATGGTGGACTCCACATCGGAGGATATGCCGCTGCCGCGGGTGCGAAACAGAGCGTCCATCTCATCAAAGAAGACGATGACAGGATAGCCGTCGTCCGCCTTTTCTTTGGCTTTCTTGAAGACTTCCCGGATCTGGCGCTCCGATTCGCCGACATACTTATTGAGCAGTTCCGGCCCCTTGACGTGCAAGAAAAAGCTTCGGACTTCTTTGGACGTCAGATGTGCGAGTTTCTGCGCGATCGAGTTCGCAACGGCCTTGGCGATTAAGGTCTTGCCGCAGCCCGGGGGGCCGTATAACAAGACACCCTTGGGCGCCCGCAACTTGTGCTCCTTGAAGAGTTCCGGATGCAGGACCGGCAACTCCACCGCGTCCTGGATCTGCTCAATCTGATCATGTAGCCCGCCGATATCGGTGTATTTGATGTCCGGGACTTCTTCCAGGACCAGCTCTTCGCACTCTGATTTGGGGAGTCTTTCCAGCAAATACCCGGACCGCGCGTCATATAAAAGGTGATCCCCGACGCTCAGTCGCTGTACCAGAAGCGGATCGGCAAACTCAGCGACCCGCTCTTCATCAGAACGCAGGGTCACGATGGCCCGCTTCCCGTCAAGATTATCCTTTACACGAACGACCTCGCCCTGCACCTCAAACCCGCGGGACTCAATCACGTTCAACGCTTCGTTCAAAATGACTTCCTGGCCCTTGCGGAGGTCTTTCACTCTGATGGAAGGATGCAGGTTGACCTTCAGCTTGCGACCCGTGACATAGACATTCACAGTCTCATCGTCGTTTGCGCCGGAGTAAATTCCATAGGAAGCCGGGGGCGCGGTGAGTTTTTCAACCTCCGTTCGCATGGCCTCGATCCGCGAACGCGCCTCCTGGAGAGCCTCCGTAAGGCGATCGTTTTGTTTGTGCGCTTGCTCAAGCTGAGCTCGTGTTTGGTTCATCCGCCGAACCTCTTCCTCCAGGGAACGGATCTGAACCAGAAGCTTTTCTTTCTCGCGCTGCTCATCTTGCATGCCGCCCTCCTCAGAGTGCTCATCGGACAGGCGCTCGGTTAATTTCTTCACAGTGTTTCGAATCGAACTCAGTCGCCCTGGAGGCTTCTTCATCGCTGATCCTTGCGCGCTGTCAAAACTACTTAGCTCTCGCACAGTCTAGCATCGCATTCCTTGAGGGTCAACATCCGCTCCATCCACTTCCGTAGGTGCTCAGCCCTTTAGCGCCGTCAAAAAATCAATGCAGGTGCGTTCGACATCGTCTGCGCTCATCACACTGCTCACCACGGCAACGCCGTGCGCCCCGGCACGCTGGACCTCAGATACGCGCTCGGGCGTAATACCTCCGATGCCGAACAGAGGAATCCGGCAGCGCCTTCGCGCGCGCTGTAACTCTTCCAGGCCGATGGGCGGCCCGAACGCGCGCTTCGTGGGGGTCTCGAAAATGGGGCCCAGCACCACGAAGTCCGCCCCCGCTGCTTCTGCCTCGATGGCTTCGTCGGCTGAGTGCGCGGAACTTGCGATCAGGGCATTGTCGCCCAATAGCCGTCGCGCGACCGACGGCGAGGCGCCACGGACTGGAAGATGCACTGCCCGAGTTCCGAGGACCAGCGCAAGATCAATCCGGTCATTGATGACGAGATTGGCTCCACTTGGCCTGGTGAGCTCCAACAGTTCACGCGCTAGGGTCAGCAGCGACCGCGTCGGCAGATCTTTTTCGCGAAGTTGAATCGCGCGTACCCCCGCTTGAAGGGCCGCACCGCAAACATCCAAGAGAGATCGTGAACGGACCAGATGCCGATCGGTGATTAGGTAAAAGGAAAAGTCTACGCGGGCCATCGCGGAAGGATCGGCAGGTCTTGGGTTATAACATTCCTTCGATTGGGCTGCTCGCCGTCGCATACAGCTTGCGAGGAATGCGGCCAGCCTTGAAGGCGAGACGTCCGGCCAATATCGCATACTTCATGGCTTCCGCCATCAGGATGGGCTCCTTCGCCCCTGCAATCGCGGTATTCATCAGCACGGCATCCGCGCCATACTCCATCGCCAGGGCTGCATCGGATGCGGTGCCGACTCCCGCGTCAACGATAACCGGAACATTCACGGCTTCCATCAAGATCTTCAGGTTGTACGGATTGCGAATTCCCAAACCCGACCCGATGGGCGCCGCCAGCGGCATCACCGCAGGACAACCGATATCCACCAAGCGTTTTGCCACCACCGGATCATCGTTGGTATAGGGAAACACGATGAATCCTTCCTTCACGAGAATCCGCGCCGCCTCGATCAGGCCGGCGGTGTCCGGAAACAGCGTCTTCTCGTCCCCGATGACTTCGAGCTTTACCATGTCGGAGACGCCTGCGGCGCGCGCCAAACGGGCATAGCGAAGCGCATCC
Source organism: Nitrospirota bacterium (assembly GCA_963788195.1). Lineage (GTDB taxonomy): Bacteria > Nitrospirota > Nitrospiria > Nitrospirales > NS-4 > NS-11. The sequence goes on along the minus strand of CAWBGA010000001.1, from coordinate 150,908 downwards.
TCGACGGTATAGCAGCCGGCGGTATTGGGCAGGATGTGATATTTCTTCGGACTGAGATAATCCAGCAGGTTGTCGGATTTTCGATCGGTGATGTTGACGCGCCGCACGGCGACGGTCACCACATCCGCGCCGGCCGCCTCGATCGCTTTTTGTGTCTCCACAAAATCCTTATATTTGCCCGTGCCGACCCACAGGCGGGAACGGAAGTCAACGCCGGCTATCGTCAACGTATCGTCATTCATCGTCCGATCTCCTTGCCACCGCCGATAAATCCAATCACCTCGACCCGGTCTCCATCCCGAAGGTCCGTTCCGTCGAACGCACGCCGGTCAACAATATTCAGGTTCACTTCAACGGCCACGCGGTCACTTGGGATCTGCAACTGCGTCAAAAGAGAGGTCACGGAGCAGGCGTCTGGCACCTCCCGGAACTCTCCGTTCAGGACGATTCGCATTACTAAGGCATCTTACCATATGGTCGCGAAACCGTGTCAATGCGGTGGATATCGGCACTGCATTATTGCGCTTGGCGCGAACAACTCGTCTTGGCCTATAATCAGGTGTGGGACAGCCGAGCAATCAGGCGATTGCTTCTGAACTTCGTCGTATGGCGAACGAGCTTGACCGACTGCAGGCCAATCCTTTTCGCATTCGGGCCTATCTGCGCGCAGCTGAGGCCATTGCGGTGCTGCCGGAGGAAGCCGCGGTTGTGGCGCGGAGGGGAGAGCTTATTCGGATCAAGGGAATCGGCTCCGACCTCGCGCAAAGGATCACTGCCTACTGCGAGTACGGCAGGATGGACCTGGAAAAGTCGCCGGACTCCCTACCAGCCGACATCGCCACCTGGGCCTCACTACCGGGCCTCAGCCACCCCATCCTGCGCTATCTCCATGACCGGCTTCAGATTCGCACCCTTGATGACTTGGAGGCACTCGTGCGGTCCCGACTCTTGCGGACGCTGCCGGGAGTTACCGCTGCCGATGAGGAGATTCTTGATGGTATCGCGCGCCTCCGCGCATGTTCTGGAACATGACGAAACTGCCCTGCTTGTTTCCTTGAACTGGAGTTAAGACATGCCCGTTGCAGCGTTTATTTCAATTGAAGTGACCGGCGACCATACGAAAAGCGCCTACAAGACAATCCAGCGTATGGCTGGGGTCCAGGCCTGCTATATGGTCAGTGGAAGTTATGACATTCTGGTTCATGTCGAAGCCGAGAGCCTGGAGGCGCTGAGCGACCTCTTGTTGTCGCAGATCCGATCGGTGGACGGCGTCACCAAGACGACGACGGCCATCGTCATCGCCAAGTAGTCCAAAAAAAAAGGCCCCCGGGGACTCCCCGAGGGCCTTTTCTCCTACAGCCGGACTTCTTAGTACATATCCCCCATGCCGCCGCCGTGCGAATGCCCACCGGGCATTCCCCCGGGTTGGGCTTTCTTGTCATCGGGGATTTCGCTGACCATGACCTCGGTCGTCAGCATCAAGCTGGCGACGCTGGCTGCGTTCTGCAGCGCATACCGGGTAACCTTGGTAGGATCAATAATTCCCGCCTCGATCATGTCCACATACTTCTCTGACGCGGCATCGAAGCCGGTATTTGCCGCCTCTTTTTTCACGCGCTCCACAACCACGGAACCTTCCAGGCCCGCGTTCTGCGCGATCTGACGGATCGGCTCTTCGAGTGCCCGCTTTACGAGGTTCACGCCCACCTGCTGATCGTGCGCGAGATTCGTGATCTTGTCCAGGGCCGCCACGCAGCGTAGCAGTGCGACGCCCCCTCCGGGTACGATCCCTTCTTCTACGGCTGCCTTGGTGGCATGCAGGGCGTCTTCCACCCGGGCCTTCTTCTCCTTCATCTCGGTCTCCGTTGAAGCCCCGACGTTGATCACCGCCACCCCGCCGACGAGTTTCGCGAGCCGCTCCTGCAGCTTTTCACGATCATAATCCGACGTGGTCTCGTCGATCTGTGCCTTCAGTTGCTTGACGCGAGCCTGAATCTTCTTCTCGTCGCCGTGGCCTTCGACGATCGTGGTGTTGTCCTTATCAATGGTGACGCGCTTCGCGCGCCCCAGATCGGTCAACTTGACATTCTCGAGCTTAAGGCCCAGATCTTCGGAAATGACCTGCCCGCCGGTCAGGGCGGCAATATCCTCAAGCATCGCCTTGCGACGATCGCCGAACCCCGGGGCCTTCACTGCAGCCACGTTGAGAATGCCGCGAAGTTTATTGACGACCAGGGTCGCCAGCGCCTCACCCTCAACGTCCTCCGCTACGAGGACCAAAGGCTTGCCCATCTTCGCCACCTGCTCGAGCAGCGGGAGGAGATCCTTCATGCTGCTGATCTTTTTCTCATGAATGAGCAGGAACGCATCTTCCAGGGAGACTTCCATCCGCTCGGCGTCCGTGATGAAATAGGGAGAAATATACCCCCGGTCGAACTGCATGCCTTCGACCACGTCAAGAGAGGTCGACATGGATTTCGCCTCTTCGACGGTGATCACCCCATCCTTGCCCACCTTCTCCATGGCTTCCGCGATGAGATCGCCGATGGTGGCATCGTTATTGGCTGAGATCGTGCCGATCTGCGAAATCTCTTTTTTGGCCTTGCAGGGCTTGCTTAGCTTCTTCAGTTCTTCAACGACAGCTTCCACTGCCTTGTCGATCCCTCGCTTGATGTCCATCGGATTCGCACCGGCGGTAATGTTCTTCACGCCCTCCCGGTAAATCGCCTGCGCCAGGACGGTCGCAGTCGTTGTCCCGTCCCCTGCGACGTCACTGGTCTTCGAGGCGACCTCTCGGACGAGCTGGGCCCCCATGTTTTCGTACGGATCTTTGAGTTCGATCTCCTTCGCCACGGTCACGCCGTCCTTCGTGATCAGAGGCGCGCCGAATTTCTTATCAAGAATGGCGTTGCGCCCTTTCGGCCCTAGTGTCGCTTTTACAGCGTCCGCGAGCTGATTCACGCCTCTTAAGATCGACGCCCTCGCGTTTTCGCTATATACAATTTGCTTTGCAGCCATTTCTTTCCTCCTTTAGAAACCTTTTAGATAACTGTAATTAGCCTGGATGAACCGTGCCGCCCGACTGGCGGGATTCGGGAGTCTATTTGTCGAAGATGCCCAGGATGTCTTCCTCTTTGATAATCAGATAATCGGTCCCTTCGACATTAATCTTGCTGCCCGAATATTTATCGAAGAGGACAATATCGCCGACATTCACGGCTTTCACATCACCCCCGATTGCTTCGATCTTGCCTCTCTGGGGCTTTTCCTTGGCTGCATCCGGGATATAAATCCCTCCCGCTGTCCGTTCCATCTCTTCGGTATAACTCACGAAGCAGCGATCTTTCAGAGGCTTAAATCCGACGGCTGCTTTTTTCTCGGCTGTTTGCACTGCCATAATGCTCATCCCTCCCTTGACGTTGTATAGTTGTAACCCTTTAGCGGGGGATACGTGTCCTCCGTGCAAGAGTCCTTTAGATGAATAAATCGGTTCCGTTCGAAATCAACCCCCCGAAGGGGTTTTTTTACATGGTTTTTTCCACATGCGTGTCCCGTGGGTTGGGCCGCAACTCCTTGAAAATAATCCAAGATTTCAGCAAGTCCAGGGCCTTTTGCAATTGTGGATCATCTTCCTCCACTTCCTTACCGTCCTTATCTTTCGCCTTGGCGTCTCGATCCTTTTTACCATCCTTGGACTCAGGTTTGACTGGCGGCGGCTCGACGATAGGAGGCGGCAGCATCAGTGGTTCCTCTTTGTTTGGGTCACGAAGAGTCTTGTCGAGATCCCGCTCGCGGATCGGAGCCGTCGTGGTCGGTTTACCCTTCACGACAATATCCGGCGAGATTCCGACGCCATGAATGCTGCGGCCCTTCGGAGTGTAGTATTTCGCGGTCGTGAGACGCAGCCCTGAACCGTCGCCCAGTGGCAGGATTGTTTGAACGGACCCTTTCCCGAAGGTTTGAACGCCGACTACGACGGCCCGCCCCCAATCTTGTAGCGCGCCCGCGACAATCTCGGACGCGCTTGCGCTGCCTTCATTCACGAGGATTATCATGGGGTAGTCTGCAGGTTGGTCCTTGATGTGGGACGGGTATTCATCCTTTCGTCCATCCCGGGTTTTGATGTACACGATGAGCCTGTTCATCCCGACAAACTGCTCGGACACGTCAATAGCGGATGTGAGCAGCCCGCCGGGGTTGTTGCGGAGATCTAGAATCAGCGACTGCATCTTCTGTTCCTGCAGCTTCTTAAGCGCGCCGCTCATGTCTCTGGCAGTCTGATCCTGGAATTGTGTCAGGCGGACGTATCCGATATTGCCCTCGAGCATTTTGGATTTCACGCTCTCAATCTTTATGATCTCACGGGTCAGCACAAACACGAGAGGCTCAGGAACTCCTTCCCGTTGTATCGTCAGTGTCACTTTGGTCCCCTTCGCGCCTCGCATCTTCTGCACGGCGTCCATGAGCGTCATGTCTTTCGTGGTGTCGTTATTGACCTTCAGAATCACATCCGAAGGCTTGACGCCCGCTCGCTCCGCAGGAGTGCCGTCGATAGGAGCGATGACAGTCAACCGGCTCTCTTTCATTCCAATTTGTATGCCGACGCCGCCGAATTCGCCCTTCGTCTCAACCTGCACCTCTTTATACACATCGGGCGGCATAAAGGCGGAATGGGGATCGAGGGTGGCCAGCATTCCTCGAACCGCTCCATAGACGAGATCCTTGGTTTTGACGTCTTCGACGTAATGCTTCTTGACGTGGTCCAACACCTCGCTGAAGGTCTTCAGCTCTTCATAGACCTCCGTGGCCATCACGGCGCGGTCCCATCCTTTACCGATGAGGACTCCCGTCACCAATGTGACAGCAAAGACGATGACGAGACCCATTTTCAGTTTTGTTGCCTTGCCTTCCATCACATGCTCCTTTTCCCTTACCGCCGTTTCGCTAACCAGCCCAGCGGATCCAGAGCTTCTCCGCCTTGGCGCAACTCAAAATACAACGTGCTCTGGCCGGTCAGCCCGGTATCGCCGATTTCCCCGATGGGCTGATTGCCACGTACCGCATCTCCGACGCCGACAAGCAGCTTGGATGCGTGTGCATACAGCGTGAAATAACCTTCACCATGATCGATGATCGCCAACAGTCCATAACCGCGCATCCAATCGGCAAAGGCGACGACCCCATCGGACACCGACCGAATCACCCCACCCTGCGCGGCTCGAATCTCGATCCCCTTGCGCTGCACGTACGTCTCAAACTTGGGATGTTTTTGCCGCCCGAACAGCGACACAACATCGCCGTCACTTGGCCACCCAAGCTGGCCTTTGAAACGCGACAGGCCTGCTCCAACTGAGTCCGGCCGGAAGGCTGCCGCGGCCTTTCGCCTGGACTCAAATTCCTTGAGCAGCGTTTCAAGGCGTTGCGCCGACTTCTCAAGCTCAAGGACCACCTTTTCATGCAACACTTTTTCACTTCGCACACGCGCCAGCAGATGGTCCTTCTTCGTTCGCTCCTCGTGCACCGCCGCCACCTTCTCGGCTGTTTGCTCCCGAAAGGAGAGCAAGTCCTGCCGCATTTGCCGAAGCCTGGCGTTCGTCGATTCCAGTTGGCCGAGATCCCCGCGATATCCTTCCAGCATCACGTATTCCCGCCGGGAGATCCAGCGCAGCATGGCAAGGCGGGAAATAAGATCTTGGCTGTCACGGGATCCGAGTAGCAGCCTCATGTCTGTGCCGGGACCCGTCTTATACATCACGCGTAACCGGCTACGAATCGACTCCTGCCTCTCTTCGATCCTGCTGCGCACCCGCGAGAGAGCGCTGCTCGTTGAATCGAGTTCGTGATCTTTCTGCTTAAGTTTCGTCGTGACCTTGGCCAGTTCTTCTCGTCGCCGCTTCAGTTGCTGATCCACATCTTCGATAGACTGCAAAACGGAGGCCTCTTTGCGTTGGGCTTCGCCCGTCCGGCGCTTGTTTTCCTTTATCTCTCCCTTGAGCTTCTCGAGGCTCTGCTGTTCCTTCTTGATCTTCTCAGAGAGATTGTCGGCCCCCAATACCGCGCCCGGTAGCGCAACCAGTAAAGCCAGCAGCAACCCTGCGATGGTCGGCATCAGCGCCGCACATCACGAATCTGGCCCAGGGAGACAATGCTTCCGAGAAAACCGAGCATGATCCCGAGAATCACCATTGCGCCCAGTAACCGGCCGGGCAAGAAGGAGAGACGGGCGCCGAGCCCCCAGAAGCTTCCCTGGAGCGCCATCTTCGTCTCAGCAAAGCCGAATACCGCGCGCAGCAGGAGCAGGGAACATGCCGCACCTACTCCACCCAAGAGCGCTCCTTCTAACAGAAACGGTGTCTTTATGAATCCCGGCGTCGCCCCGATGAGCCGGAGAATCTCAATGTCATCACGCCTAGCATACAGGGTGAGCCGGATGCTATTGGCTAAAATTGTCACCATCGATGCCGCCAGCACGGCGCCGACGAGGATTCCCAGTAGACGCAGATACCGTAATCCAGCGATGAGATTTTCCATTAAGTCCCGATTATAGAGCACCTCTTCGACCTCAGGAAGAGCTTGCAGCTTGGAAACCAGATCGGCGACCCCTTGAGAAGTTCTAAAACGCGGACCGATCTTCAGGACCAGCGAGGCAGGAAACGGGTTTTCCCCCAGGCCGTTCAATAATCGATCCTCGGAAGGGAAGCGGCTGCGAAACGCAGCAAGCGCGTGCTCGCGTGACACAAACTCCACCCCCGACACCGCGGGATCCTCGCGAAGCTTCGCGCTGAGCTCAGCCATCGCTGAAGGTGAGGCTGAATCCCGAAAATAAACGATTACCTTAATTTCTTCGCGTAGCGAGCCAAGCACGCTTTGTATATTCAGGTAAAGCAGCAGGAACACCCCCATGCCAAGCATGGTAAAAGCAGTCGTCACGACCGCCGTCACGGTCGTCGTGCGGTTCGCCCTCATATTGTCGAACGCTTCGCTCAGGAGATAGCGAACTTTCGTCATGCTTCCGCCGCCTTGCTTTCCATCACTCGCCCGTGCTGCAACACAATCATGCGCCGGTTGAGGCGTCCGACGAGATTTGGATTGTGGGTCGCGACGACTACGGTCGTCCCTCGAAGGTTCACCGCCTTCAGCAAGTTCAGAATCTCCGCGGACAAGACGGCGTCCAAATTACTTGTGGGCTCATCCGCCAAGAGGATCAGCGGATCGTTCACAATGGCCCGCGCCAAACAGACGCGTTGCTGCTCGCCGGCGGACAATGCCGATGGCAAGGCTTTGGGGACGTCATCGAGGCCGACGAGCCGCAGCGCTTCAAAAACTTTGCGCCTGAGCAATCCCTCTGAGAGACCGACGACTTTCAGTGTAACAGCGACATTGTCAAAAACCGTCTTTCTCTGCAGCAGGCGGAAGTCTTGAAAGATGATGCCCATGGATCGGCGCAGGTATGGCACCGCGCTCTCCTTGAGCTCCGTGAGGTTTCGATTGTTCACCAAGATGTGGCCCTCATCAGGCCTCTCCGCCCGAAAGATCATCCGCAAGAGAGTCGTCTTCCCCGCACCACTCGCACCGCTGAGATACACAAATTCCCCTTTCCCAATCGTCAGGGTAACATCCTGGAGGGCCGGACGACCTTGAAAGCTCTTGGAGACATGATAGAGCTCTATCATGAAGGGGCACGGTAACCCAAGGACATTGGGACCTCAAAAGCGCCCGTCACGAGTTCAATGCGCTGGCTGTTCGGATCATCACCTGAGATAAGAACGGCGTCAAAGCGACACGGTCGCTCTTCCAGGCGGCGGGCCGCCAGAAACTGCTGCGCCAAACGCGCGATGCGGGCCTGCTTTGCCAGGGTGATAGCCATAGCCGGGCCTCCAAAGCGATCAGTCCCTCTCACTTTGACTTCGATAAACACCAGGGTCCCCCGGTCCTCGGCAATGAGATCGATCTCGCCGAGACGGGTGCGATAATTGGAAGCCAAGATCCGGTATCCCCGGCGTTCCAAAAATTTTGCGGCGGCACGCTCGCCTTCACCACCGCGCTGAAGTTTGGCGCTCACCGCCCCAAGGCTTTCCGGATGGGCTGAAAACTACGACGATGCAGGACGCAAGGGCCGTATCGCCGGAGGCAACGCAAGTGCTCCGCCGTTCCATAACCTTTATGCGCCTGAAATCCATATTCGGGAAATCTTCGATGCGCTTCGACCATCAGGCGATCACGCGTGACTTTCGCAAGAACCGAGGCGGCAGCAATGGACATGCACAATCCATCGCCCTTAATGACCATCCGCTGCTCGATCGTGACGTTGGGGAGCCGGATAGCATCGAGGATGAGGAAATCGGGCGGGGGAGAAAGCTGGCGCAGGGCTTGTTCCATCGCACGTCGAGCGGCCTGCCGAATATTCACCGCATCAATGATCTTGGCGTCCACGATTCCCACGCCAAAGCCAAACGCCACGTCCCTGATCAGTTCATAAAAAATTTCCCGTTGCTTTTCACTCAATCGTTTCGAATCACGAAGCCCGATCAGCGCGCGACACCGGCGGGGAAGGATGACGGCGGCGGCAACGACCGGGCCGGCGAGCGGCCCGCAACCGACCTCATCCAGGCCGGCGATACGCCGGAACCCCCGGGCCCATGCCTCGCACTCGAAAATCTCGTCCGGCGTCAGCGGCACGGGCGTAAAGGTTACGCCCCGGCCGGCACTTCTTCCGCAGTTGTGGCCACAGGAGCGGCGTCCTGTTTTGTCTTGCCCTCGGCGAGATACTCGCGCTCGGCGACGCGCGCCATCTTGCCCTTCTTCGTTCTCAGATAGTACAGCTTCGCGCGGCGAACGCGGCCTTGGCGGACCACATCAATGCGGTCGACGACAGGAGAATGGATCGGAAAGATCCGTTCAACCCAGATGCCAAATGACGACTTCCGCACCGTGAAGGTCTCGGCGTTGCGCCCGCCCTTCCTGGCAATGACCGCTCCTTCATAGACTTGAATCCGTTCCTTCTCGCCCTCCATGACCTTGACATGAACACGCACGGTATCACCGACCTCGAAGACGGGAGCATTCTTTTTCACCATCGTCGTTTGGAGTCGCTCGAGCCGATTCATGACTGCAGTCTCCTCTCTTCGTTCCGCTCGTCCGTCAGACAGCGCCGCGGCGTGAGAACTCATCCAAAATTCGCTGATCCTCAAGCGTCAGCGTGGCGCGCTCCAGCAAATCGGGACGTTTCGAAAAGGTATTCCGCAATGCCTCCGCGCGCCGCCACCCCTCGATCGCCTGATGATTGCCGGACAGGAGCACTTCCGGCACTTCCAAGCCCCGGAACTCGGACGGTCTCGTATAATGTGGGTAATCCAGCAATGATCCCGTGAACGAATCGGCTTGGGCGGAGGTTGCGTCCCCGAGAACCCCCGGAATCAACCGCGCCGCCGCGTCGAGCATGATGAGCGCCGGGAGCTCACCGCCTGTCAATACAAAATCCCCGACAGACACTTCCTCAGGACGAAGCCCCAGCCGAACCCGTTCGTCAATTCCTTCATAGTGCCCGCAGAGAAAGATCAGCCGGCGTGATTCATCGGCCAACTCCTGCGCCATGTCCTGGGTGAACCGTCGTCCCTGGGGGGACATCAACATGATCCTCAGTTCCTCTCCGTTTGCGCGGATTGCATCTACGGCGCGAAAAACAGGCTCTGGCTTCAGCACCATGCCCGCCCCGCCGCCGTAGGGTGAATCATCGGCGACCTTGTGCCGGCCTTCGGTGTAGTCACGGAGGTTGACCACCCGGATGGTGACGAGTCCCTTGTCGCGGGCGCGCTTCAAGATACTTGCGTCAAGCACCCCGGACAGCATCTCGGGGAATAATGTCAGAACATCGCAGCGCATCAGTCCGCGTCCAACAAGCCGGCCACTTGTCGCACCAGCATCGTGCGGGTCTCGACATCGACCGACCGCACGATTTCCTTTGTGGCCGGAATCAACTGTTCTGCCCCCTCAGAATTTTCCACGACAAAGACGGCGTTACCGGTTGTGGTCAGGATTTCTTTGATGACTCCCAGCTTCGCGCCCTCTTCAGTCTGAACGTCCATGCCCAGCAGTTGGTATTCATAGTATCGATCGTCCGACGGTGGCGCTAAACGCTCTTCAGGTATCTGCAGAATCCCCCCGATGATCGGCCTTGCGGCTTCCGGCGTCTCAATCGATGCGAAACGCAAGAGGTACCCCTGGACGCTCCGACGAGCCGACAGAACCGAGAGTGTCCTCACTCCCGACGAAACGTGCACCTGCACCTGTTTCAGTCCCTCGAAACGACCGGGCACATCCGAATACGAGGTGACTTTGACTTCCCCCTCCACGCCGTGCGTTCCCATGATCTTCCCAATAGCCACCATCGGCACATCGCCGATATCGGTGTCTGCTGGCTTTACATGCTCCGTGAGCATCGATTCACTTCCGTTGCCGTCGATAACCAACGCTACCGTATCAACCCTGGCACCCGGCATTACACCCACCCTACCCCGAGCCTGAAGCAGCCTCTTGTCCCGTGCCCTGAAATCTCATTTCACCCGCCCACCCCGGCGCTGCCAAGACAGCGCCTTTTCCCGTGGGACAGATTTCTTTACCCCTCGATCGGAGCCTCTTTGATCGGCTTGAGCATGCCGCGTCTTTTTCAGCAGATGTTGCACCGTCACCGACGGTTGCGCGCCCTGCTTCAGCCATGCCATGACGCGGTCCTGCTTCATGGTGACTGCGGCCGGCGTCTTGAGCGGATCATAGGTGCCGAGAACCTCGAGGTACCGGCCATCTCTTGGCATTCTGGAATCCGCGGCCACAATCCGATAGAAGGGGCGTTTGTGTCGGCCGCCTCTGGTCAGTCTCAATCGCACCACGGGGTTTATCTCCTCCCTAAAAGGTTACCGCTCCCGGACCACTTCCGCACGGCGCGCCCGGAAAGCGCTTTCATCATCTTGCGGGCCTCGAGATACTGCTTGAGGAGGCGGTTCACCTCCTGGACGGTGGTCCCGCTACCCTTCGCGATCCGCTTCTTGCGGCTTCCGTTTAGCAACGTGTGATCCCGCCGCTCGCGAGTCGTCATCGAATCGATAATTGCGGCGACCCGCTGCATCTCCTTTTCCGGAACTCCCGATCCGGTCATCTCCTTCAAGCGCTGCCCGCCCGGGAGCATATCCAAAATCTGTTCCAACGAGCCAAGCTTATTGACCTGTTTGAGTTGCTCGCGGAAATCCTCCAGAGTCAAGGTGTCCGACCGTAATTTTTGGACCATCGTTTCGGCCTGGTCCCTATCCATCGCGCCCTGAGCTTTTTCAATCAGCGAGAGGACATCACCCATGCCGAGAATACGGGATGCCATCCGCTCGGGATGAAACGCCTCCAGGGCGTCGAGTTTTTCGCCAGTGCCCAAAAATTTAATGGGTTTGCCGGTGACGGCCTTGATCGAAAGGACGGCCCCGCCGCGCGCGTCGCCTTCAACCTTGGTTAAAATGACGCCCGTGAGCCCGACGCTACGGTCGAACTGCTCGGCCATTGTGACGGCGTCCTGACCCATCATGGCATCCGCGACCAGGAGGACCTCTTGCGGCGCGGTCTTGGCTCTAATGGCGACCAACTCGTTCATCAGCTCGTCGTCGATATGCAGCCGTCCCCCGGTGTCGAGAATCGCCACGTCAAACCCCTGCATGCGGGCCCGCTCCACGCCCTCCACCGAGATACCCACGGCGTCTATGCCTGCGGTCTCGGCTCGATGCACGGGCACGTCCAAAGATTCTCCCAGCGTTTCTAATTGTTCAGCAGCAGCCGGTCGGCGGGGATCCGCGGCAATGAGTAACACCCGCTTGCCGCTCTCCTTGAAGTAGCGAGCCAACTTTGCGCTGGTGGTCGTTTTGCCGACGCCTTGAAGACCCACCATCATGATGATGGTCGGCGGCATGGACGACAGGGTCAGCGTGGCCTGATGCGAGCCCATCAGCGCAGACAACTCTTCCCAGACGACTTTGACCACCTGGTGGCCCGGCGTCAGGCTCTGAAGGACTTCGCGACCAACCGCTTTCACCCGGACGCTCTCGACAAAATCTTTCACGATTTTATAGTTGACGTCGGCTTCAAGCAGGGCGAGACGGATCTCCTTCAATGCCTCGGCAATATTCGTCTCGGTGAGCACTCCGTGCCCACGCAATCGTTTGAACACTCCCTCCAGCTTTTCAGAGAGTAAAGCGAGCACGGATCAGCCTATTGCCTCTAGGGTTTGCTAGAAATTCCTTTAGAAAACCGAATAGTTAGTCTACTGAAGTACTCACACTATGTCAAGGCGTTCAGCCCTGTTTCGGGCGGTGGAACGCAGCGAATCTCCTTCCTCTTTTTTGAATCGGGCGAAGAAATGCTTAGGGTTTGACTTCCTCGGCACTCCTTAGTAGAGTGCGGCGAATTTTGCTGTGCACCTGAGAACATGTTCCTCCATGAGATGGCGGCGTGCGTAAGTCTCCGTGGCTCTTACTCGTCTGTGTCCTGGTAGGAGGCATGTTCGGCGGATTGCTCGCGGAGATCTTGTTGGCCGTGGCTCCCGGCGGCGTTATTCAGGATGTCTTCGCAAAAGCCATTCACCCTGGCCTGAATCCCCCGGTGACCGTGGACCTGCGGCTCCTGACATTTACCATCGGGTTTACCATCAAGATGAATCTCTTGACCTTCATCGGTATCATTCTAGGTGTCTTCATCTATAAGCAGATTTAAACACTTACTCTTTCACACCCAGCTCCAGCGCCTGCCGTTTCAACACCTTGATCTGATCCCGCAGTTCGGCCGCCTGCTCAAATGCTAATTCCTTTGCCGCCTGCTTCATCTGGCCCTCGAGTTGCCGCAGCAATGGCTTCAAATTGACATTCGCGCCGTAGACCGCTCGGGTGTCCGCGGCGACTGGGATAGTGACATAATCCGCTTCTGATACGCTGTAGAGACCGTCCGGAATGCCTTTCCTGATCGTCTCAGGCGTGATGCCGTGCGTGCGATTGTAGCCTTCCTGTACGGTCCGCCGCCGCGTCGTGACGTCGATGGTCCGCCGCATTGACTCCGTCATGCGATCGCCATACAGCAGGACCGCGCCATAGACGTTGCGGGCCGCCCGCCCCGCGGTCTGGATTAGAGATCGCTCCGATCTCAGATATCCTTCCTTGTCCGCATCAAGTATTGCCACCAGAGAGACCTCGGGGATATCGAGTCCCTCACGCAGCAGATTGATGCCGACCAGGACATCGAATATGCCTCGCCGGAGGTCCCGGATGATTTCCGTACGCTCGAGCGTGTCAATGTCGGAATGCAGGTATCGCACCTTCACCCCGAGATCATGATAGTACTCAGTGAGGTCTTCCGCCATCCGCTTCGTCAACGTTGTGACCAGAACTCGCTCCCCCGCTGCCGCGCGTTTGCGGATTTCCGCCAAGAGATCATCAACCTGCCCCTTGGCCGGCCGAACCGATATTTCAGGATCCATAAGTCCGGTCGGTCGGATGATTTGCTCCACGACCACGCCGGCTGTTTTCTCTAACTCGTACGGACCAGGGGTTGCCGAGACATAGATGGCCTGCCGGACGCACCGCTCGAACTCTCGAAATTTCAGCGGACGATTGTCGAACGCCGACGGCAGGCGGAAACCGTATTCCACGAGACTTTGTTTTCGAGAGTGATCTCCTTCATACATGCCCTGAATCTGTGGGATGGTCGCATGGGACTCGTCCACCACCAATAGATAGTTCTTCGGGAAGTAGTCGAGCAGGGTCGGAGGGGGATCGCCGGCGCTCCGTCCGCTCAGATGCCGGGAATAATTCTCAATGCCGTGGCAATAGCCCATCGCCCGCATCATCTCGAGATCGAAGTGTGTCCGCTGCTCGAGACGTTGCGCCTCCAGCAATTGCCCGCGGGCCTTGAACGTCGCCAACCGTTCCCCCAGCTCCGCTTCGATCCCTCCCAGTGAACGATCGAATCGGTCCGGCGCGATGAGATAATGCGTGTTCGGGTACACTGCGATTTTCGTGAACCGTCGCAGAGATCGCCCGGTCAATGGATCGATTTCATGGATCGCCTCCACCAGATCTCCGAATAGTTCGATCCTGACGCTACGGTCCTCTGCGGAGGCGGGAAAGATTTCGATCACATCGCCACGCACGCGAAACGTCCCGCGGTGGAAATCGGTGTCATTGCGCGCGTATTGAATCTCAACGAGTTTTCTGAGGATTGCTTCCCGGCGCACCTCTACACCGGTTTCTAGATACAACAGCATCCCGTGGTAGACCTCCGGCGACCCCAATCCGTAGATGCACGACACTGACGCCACGATGATGATGTCTTCCCGTTCGAAGAGCGACCGTGTCGCGGAGTGCCGCATCCGGTCGATGGCATCATTAATGGAGGAATCCTTTGCGATATAGGTGTCTGTAGACGGGATGTAGGCTTCGGGCTGGTAGTAATCGTAATAACTGACGAAATACTCCACGGCGTTGTCCGGAAAGAAGCTTTGAAATTCGCGATAGAGCTGCGCCGCCAGCGTTTTGTTGTGCACCACCACCAGCGTGGGCTTTTGTACCTGGGCGATAACATTGGCGAGGGTAAAGGTCTTACCGGAGCCGGTCACCCCGAGAAGAACTTGATGAGGCTCGCCGTGGCGGATCCCTGCGGTCAGACTCTCGATCGCCTGGGGTTGATCTCCGCGGGGTTGAAACTCCGAGACCAGCCTGAATTGTCCCATGGGCACATTGAGCGTAACACACGGAGGAACGAATTGACGAGAGCAGGGAAGGCCGAAGATTTTTTATACAGCCTAGACGCCGTATCCAGACTTCACGCCCGAGTTTCGTTCGGCGTGGTCGATGCATAGGCCGATAAAACTATGGCGCCCGCTGAGGGGCGAAGTGTCGGGGTCCAGGGCGAAGCACTTTGCATCGAGGTCCACCTGCCCGCCGAACTCCATGGCCTTGGAAAAGGCCTTAGCCAGAAGAATCTCAAGATCGTCGGCCGGGATTCCAATAACCTCGCGGATCTGCAGCATGGCCGTTTGGAACTGAGCGACAATTTGAGGCGATTCAGGGCCAAAAATGTTGGTAGCGCAGAGGGTTGTGAATTCGACCACTGCCGTGCGCTGGTCGAGCGGAGGAGGGATGAGAAGCTCATCTGGGAGTTCCAGCGTCTTGGATACGATCACGGTGACTTCGTGGGGCGTCATGCCGGTGGCCTGAAGATGAGCCTCTTCACGAGGTAATCCGGTTCGCGCCATCGCCTGGTCGACCTGAAGATAGACATCGGGCAGGTATGCGGCCAATGCGAACTCGCCCAAGCTCTCCAGAAGGACATTCGTAAAAAGCGCCTGGGCATCGGGCAAATGCCGCGCTTCTCCAAGCGCACACGCTTGATGGCCCGCCACAAAAGTTTTCGCCAAAAGACGACGCAGGCTCACCGTCTGGGGAAGCCGCTTTTGAACGAGCTCGGCAAACTCCGTGGCGATGGCGATATCGCGAATGGTGTCATAGCCGGTCCGCATGATCGCTTGTGCCAGGCTGCTAATCTTCTCATTGCGCCTTTGATAGAAGACACTGTTTGCGACTTTCAGCACTCGGGCCGTGAAGGCCTGATCGTGGAGGACCGCGTCCGCAATAGCGTCCACTTTCGTGTCGGGATTCGAAAGGAGCGCGATCACCTTGACGGCGGTCTGACGGATAATTGGAAGAGGTCGCCCGGCGAGGGTCTTTTCTAACAGGCTACGGAGATCACAGGGATCAATGCTCACATAATCTCTCTTTACATTGACAGTACTGGTAACCTTGTATAGCATATACACCTAGATAGAAGCAATGACTCGCGCTCATCCCTGTCCGTCCCGTTCCATCAGCGGCTCCATAAGCCCGCGGCCGATGAGCCTCCTGATTTGGCTCGCCATCATCGGCATTGCTCTGTTCGTTACCGCCCTCGTGCTTCTCCATGAACTTCCCATGATGGTGTCCGGCACAGCTCGCGCGCGCGCGCCGGACCGTCTCCTTGCCCTGCTTTTTGCGGGCGTGATGGGAGGCGTCGGACTGTTTTACTATGGATTCGTCCTCGGCCAAAAGAAACGGTTAGTGGAGACGAAGCCCACGTCCGCCATCCGCTCGCTGGCGGTCGGACTTGTTGAGATCACCGGGACAGCCGAGCTGGGTGGCCCTCCGCTGAGCGCCCCTTTTAGCCAGCTCCCGTGCGTCTTCTTTTCATACAGAGTCGAGGAACAGCTACGCTCGGGCCGTCATCGCCGATGGAAGACCATTGCCCAAGGCACTTCCGAACAGCCGTTTGATACGAGGGACGCAACCGGTATCGTGCAGGTCTTTCCCCAGGGAGCGGACCTCATGCTGCAAGATGCCCGGACCTACCGTAACGACTGGCTCGGCGCCCTTCCCCCGACTGTTACAACCGGTCTTGCGGCACTCGGGATTGCGAGCGCCGGATGGCTGGGGGAAAAGACATTGCGTTGTCATGAGTCCTGCCTGCTGCCCGGCGCGCCGGTATACGTTCTTGGGACCGCCCAGGAAAATGCGGCGGCGGAGACCAGCGTCAACGAATCAAGACTCTTTATCGGACGCGCACGCGACGGCCATTTATTAATCTCCGACCGCATGGAACAAGATCTGCTCACGCGCTGGGGTTGGCAAATTCGTCTATGCCTCTGGAGCGGGCCCACCGTGACCGTCGCCTGTCTGTTTGCGATCTTTCAATGGTACCTGCGTACCGGCAATTAACCGAAGGAGACTCATATGAATCCTCTATTACTTGTCGGCGTATTGCTGATCTTCGGTCTCGTCGGAATGACCGTGTACCTCGTCGGAGCCTACAATACGTTGATCGGAATGGCGAACGATGCCGGAAAGGCCTGGGCCAACATCGACGTGATCCTCAAACAACGGCATGACGAGCTGCCTAAGCTCGTGGAGGTGTGCAACAGTTACATGGGCTTCGAGCGCGATACCTTGGAAGCCGTGACACGAGCGCGCACCGCCTATCGAGACAGCGGCACGAGTGACGAAAAGGCCTCGGCCGAGAACATGATCACGGGGGCGTTAGGCAAGCTGTTCGCTGTCGCGGAAAATTACCCCGACCTGAAAGCCAATCAGGATTTTCAACACGTCCAAAACAGAATTTCGACGATCGAAGAGACGATTGCGGACCGGCGGGAGTTCTATAACGACTCAGTGAACCTCTACAATATCCGGATCGCGCAGGTCCCCGACCTCTGGGTAGCACACCAAATGGGCTTTGAATCCAAGCCGCTCTTGGCCGTTCCCCAGGGGGATCGAGAGGATCGGCCGCTTCGATTTGCCAATCGTCCGCACCCCACGACATGACGGGCCTGGGCGACCCCGCTTAAGAAATACAAACCCACACTTCGGCCTGACTAGACCGTTACCCTAGACCCAGATAAAATACAAGGAGAGCATTCTTCCGTGCAGGAGGAGTATCACAATGAGATCTCACCTATCGACGGCACTGACCTGCTCGACTCTGCTGTTCGTTGTGACGAGCCTCCCGGCCTGTACCACTAATCCTTACACCAACCGATCGCAGTTCTTGATGATTCCGGCCTCGCAGGAGATCGCGATGGGCGCTCAGGCTTACGAGCAAGTCCTCCATGATCCAAAGATGCCGCCCTCCACGGATCCACGGGAGATCGAGCCGGTCAAACGTGTGGCCGCCAGAATCATTGATGCCGCCAAGAAATCCAAATACGCGGACATTGCCAATAAATTCGAATGGGAAGTGACCGTCATCAAAGACGACAAGACCATGAACGCCTTTGCGTTACCCGGAGGGAAGATCGCAGTCTATACCGGCATCTTCCCTGTCGCCAAGAACGAGGCCGGGCTCGCGGCGATCATGGGGCATGAGGTCACCCATGCTCTGGCCCGCCACGGCGGCGAACGCATGAGCCAAGGAATCGCGACCCAAGGTGCACTACTCGTCGGTGTTGTCGCGCTGGGCGTCAGCGGAGTAAGCGACGAGACCGCGCAGCTGGCGATGCTAGCCGGTGGTGCCGTCGCCAGTTACGGGATCATTCTCCCGTATAGCCGCAAACACGAATCGGAGGCGGATTACATCGGTTTGCTGCTGTCGGCCGATGCCGGCTATGACCCGCGTGAAGCCGTGCATGTGTGGGAAAGAATGCAGGAGGCGTCGAAGGGGCAACCGCCGGAATTCCTATCCACCCACCCCGGCCATGGAACACGCATCAAACAACTCCAAAGCTGGATGCCCGAGGCCCTGGAGCACTATCACCCCCAACCCGGTATGCAAGTCGCTGAACTGCCGCAGGTAGCTGTTCATTAACCGCATCGCGGCACCCGAACGAGGGGCCTGGCTCGTCGTGGTCCCACTGGCCGCCACGGCTGCTTACTATCTCTTACCGGATGCCACCCGGGAAAATCACTGGATCGTTTTTGCTCCCCAAATCATCGCGTACGGTATGCTCGCGCTTTGGCTCCTTCAGAACCGGCCTTGGAGCGAGCGCCTTTGGTTGGAGCCGCAACGCTTGCTCCCTGCCCTCCGTTGGGGAATGGCCGTGGGCCTGGTTATGGGAGCCATCAATCTCACCTCCCTCTTGGTGTTAATACCGGGTCTCGGAGGAGACATCACATTCCTTCGTGAAACACCTCACGCGCAAGCGCCGCTCTGGCTTATGTTTCCCTTTGGCATAGCCGCCATCGGTATCTTCGTCGAGCTGAACTTTCGGGGGTTCCAAATGGGCCGGCTGCTGGCCTTGTTCGGATCGTCACGCGCCGCCCAGGCCGCCGCCGTGACCGTATCAGCATTCGCCTTTGCCTGGGATCCCTTCATGGTGGACGTATTCCGATCATTGCACTGGATCGCCGTGCTGGATGGTCTTATCTGGGGTGTACTGTTATTGCGGACACAGAGCCTTTATGCCACCATGGCGGCGCACACGGTTGAAGTGTGGATTCTATACGCGGGGATCAAGCTCTGGTTCCGATAAGTATCAGGGGAATACGCGCCTGAGATATCTGCTGTATTTCGTAATCGGCGGCACGGTCGTCAGTCTGACGACCTGGTTCGGCAGCATGGGTCGGAGTTGGCTCGCGGCCTTTGTCTCGACCTTTCCGGCTCTCACTGTCATTACGTTTATTTTGATCTACCTCAACGGTGGGATCGCCGATACCGTGCCTTATGCCAAGAACCTCCTGTATTTCGTCGTCCCCTGGGTGGCCTACGTTGGTTTGTTTATCTTGACTGTCGAGCCGTTGGGATTCTGGGTCGCGCTGATTTGCTCCGTCATAGCATTTGTGGGAGTGGCGGGACTGTCCCGATTGGTGATCTGAGCAGGATGAACTGCCTGGATAGATGGGTTGTAATTTTACATCGCACAGCGTAAAAGTTCATCCAAAGCAATTCAGGAGCTGAGACGTCGTGGCCAGACTGGGCGTTAACATCGATCACGTTGCGACTGTACGTCAAGCGCGGGGAGGAACAGAGCCTGACCCTGTGGCCGCCGCGACGATAGTGGAAATGGCTGGTGCGGATGGGCTCGTGGTGCACCTCAGAGAGGATCGCCGTCACATCCAGGAGCGTGACCTTAGATTGCTGTGCGAAATCGTCCACACGAAGCTCAATCTCGAGATGGCGGCGACGGACGCCATGGCCCGCCTGGCCATGGGGATCAAGCCGCACCTTGTCACCCTGGTTCCCGAGCGGCGCGAAGAGTTGACGACTGAGGGAGGCCTGGACGTCGACGGCCAGCGTCAACGCCTAAAAGAGGTGGTTCTGCTGCTTCATCAATCAGGGATCGCGGTCAGCCTCTTTATCGACCCCGTTTTGGAGCAGATCAAGGCGGCGCGCCGGGTCGAAGCGGATTGCGTTGAACTCCATACAGGGCGGTACGCCAACGCTTTGAGCGTGAAGGAACAAGATACGGAATTTGAAGCTCTCGCCCAAGGGGCGCGGGCGGCGTATAAAATGGAGCTTGCGGTAAGCGCCGGGCATGGCCTGACCTACTACAATGTGCGCCGCTTGCGGGCGATCAGTGAGATCGTGGAATACAACATCGGTCACAGCATCATCTCCAGAGCAATATTCATCGGGCTCGAGCGGGCGGTCCGTGAAATGAAAGACCTTCTGCGTTAACAGTCCCCAGAGCGTGTATGGAACTCGTCTCCGCTGCCGAGATGCGCGCTCTTGATCGCGCCGCCATCGAGGATTGCAAGATCCCCAGCCTTCGTTTGATGGAGAACGCCGGCAAGGCAGTCGTCCAGGAAATGGAGCGGTGCTTCGCGCCCTTACGGGGCAAGACCGTCACGGTGCTGGCCGGGAAAGGCCAAAACGGCGGCGATGGCTTTGTCGTGGCAAGGATCCTTCGTCAGCGGGGCTGCCGCGCCCGAGTGGGCCTTTTGTGGCCGGCGTCCATGCTCACCAGCGACGCGACAATTACGTTCCGGAAATATAAACAGGCGGGCGGCCGAACCTATCTCGGTTTCGGGCGCAGCCTCCGTACCCTCGACGGTGGCCACATTGCTGGGCGAGAGCGACGTATTGATCGATGCAATTTTCGGGACTGGATTGAACGCTCCCATCGAAGGATCCGTCGCCGATGTGATTCAGGTCATGAACAAGGCTCGACGACGGATCGTGGCGGTTGACATACCCTCTGGACTGGATGCTGATTCAGGCGAAATTCTCGGAACGGCCGTCCAGGCATTCATGACCGTGACACTCGGTCGTCCCAAACGCGGGTTGTTCTTGGGGGAAGGGCCCAATGTCGCCGGCATCATCCGGGTGGGTGACATCGGCATCCCGGAAGAACTCGTCGCCCGCGCCAGGATTCCATTGAAGCTTCTGGACGCTGCCGTGGTCGGAGCATCCCTCCCGGACCGCAAGCCGGCCGCGCATAAGGGCTCCTTTGGTCACGCCGGCATTATTGCCGGGTCGTCCGGAAAGACAGGAGCAGCCGCAATGGCGGCCCTTGGAGCCCTTCGCTCCGGAGCGGGGCTCGTAAGTGTGGCCGTTCCGGAGGGCGTGAACGCGGTATTGGAAGCGAAACTCTTGGAAGCCATGACCTTCCCGGTTGCTGAAACGCCCTCGCATGGTTTCGCGAAAGCTTCAAGGGAAAGTCTTCTTGAATTTGCGTCGGCCAAGACTGCCGTGGCGATCGGTCCGGGGATTGGCCGTGAGCCTGAAACTGTTGGTCTGGTTCACGATCTCGTTGCCGACATCAAGCAACCTCTCGTGATCGACGCCGACGGTATTAACGCACTCGTTGGCCACGCACACATCTTACGTCGCGCGCAAGCCCCTGTTATTCTCACCCCACATCCCGGGGAAATGGCGAGGTTACTGGGAACAAGCGCCGCCGACGTGCAGAAAGACCGCTTAGGGGTGGCGGGCCGTTTCGCTCGAGAGTTCAATGTCTATGTAGTTCTGAAGGGCGCGGGAACCATTGTGGCCGGGCCGGATGGCTCCTTGGCGGTGAATCCAACCGGCAATCCGGGGATGGCCACAGGCGGCACCGGCGATGTCTTGACCGGTATGACCGTCGGATTTCTTGCCCAAGGTGTCGCTCCCCTCGAAGCTGCATGCCTGGCCACTTTTCTGCATGGCATGGCAGGTGATATCGCCGCCGCTCGTCGAGGTGAGATCGGCATGATCGCACGTGACTTGATCGATGCCATTCCGCAGGCTATTCAACAAATACAATGTCACGCCACGCGCGAATGATGTTTCGCCTGCAGAACATGCGGAGACCTGAAGTGTGAAGCTCGACGATCAACAAGATGCGGACGCCGCTCCTAAATGGCAAACGCACTCCACGACTGAGACGGAGGAATTGGGCGAGTGGATTGGCCGAGCCTGCACGGGGGGAGAGATTATCGCCTTGGTGGGTCCGCTCGGAGCGGGGAAGACCTGCCTGGCGCGCGGACTTGCGCGGGGCCTCGGAGTCCCGGAGGGAAGCACGGCGAGCCCGACATTCGCATTGATCCACGAGTACCGCGGCCGGGTCCCCGTTGTGCATGTGGACTTATATCGTCTTGACACAGAAGCCTCAAAGCACTTTGGCCTTGAGGAATACCTCGAATCAGCGGCGGTGACAGTGATTGAATGGGCCGACAGGATCCCGACGCTGCTCCCCCGCGATCATCTTCGGATGGAACTGGAACATGCAGGCGGTGATCGTCGGCTGATCACCATGTACCCGCTGAGCGGAAGTTATCAGTCGCTTGTCCGTGCTGCGCTCGTCGGCATGCAACACCCTCACCTGCCATTGCCATGAAACCCGGCGCCGCCAGGGGAACCTTCTAATCCATGGTCCGGCTGATACTGATCGTCACGTTGCTCGCGTTAGCGGTCACGTTCTTCCTGCAAAACCATAGTGAAGAGGCCATCTTGCATTACTTTGGAACGACCACAAAGCCAACGCCGATCTATAAGCCGATCCTGAGCGCGTTCGGTGCAGGACTGCTGGTCATGGGGATCCTCCTGTTCCCGGCTTGGATAAAGCTTCGCATTGAATTGCGGCGCTCCCGAAAAGCCTTGCAGTTGGCCGAAGAAGAGTTGGATCGGCACCGAAATCCGCTGGGGCCCGCTTCAGGCCGTACTCCACATCGGCACGTCGAGACCCTTGAGGATGAAGATGTCCTCTGACTTGACGCCGCTTATGCGGCAGTATCGCGAGTTGAAACAGCGCCATCCCGACGCATTCCTCTTCTTTCGCGTGGGCGACTTTTATGAAATGTTTTACGAGGACGCCGTGGAAGGCTCGCGGTTGTTAGAGATCGCGCTGACGTCTCGCGACAAAAATAAGACCGATCAAGTTCCCCTCTGCGGCGTACCGTACCATGCAGCCGCTGGTTATCTGGTGAAGCTTCTCAAGGCCGGCCGCTCTGTCGCCATGTGTGAGCAGGTGGAAGATCCGCGCCTAGCGAAAGGTTTGGTACGCCGCGAAGTCGTCCGGATCTATACACCTGGAACCTTGATTGAATCTGACCTCCTCACCGCGGCAGAGCCGAACTTTTTAGCAGCATTGTGTCCGGCCGTAGAAGGCGCGGGGCTGGCTTGGCTGGATCTCTCAACGGGCGACTTTCGGGCCTTGGAACTGATGGGCGAATGGGAAGACCGCTTGCGGGACGAGCTTATCCGGATCGAGCCCCGTGAGCTCTTGGTGCCTGTAGATCACTTCGAGCGACTACGACACCTTTTCCAGGGATTCTCTCCTGCCATCACTTCAGCCGACTCGACGATATTTGATCGCGAGTTTTCTAGGGCCCTGCTGTTGGAGCAATTCCAGGTGGCTTCTCTGTCGGGATTCGGATGCGATGAGAAGTCCCTTGTCGTCAACGCGGCCGGAGCGCTTCTCAAGTACGTCAAAGACACACAACCGGGGATGCCCTTATCACATGTCGCGAAACTCTCGATGCAAGGCGGGGGACCGATCATGGCGCTCGATCGGGCTACTCAACGTAACCTTGAGCTCGTGCGAAGGTCCATCGATAGTCGTCCCGAAGGATCGCTGTTGAGCGCGCTCGACCGAACGATGACGGCCATGGGCGCTCGCCTGTTACGCTCATGGGTCCTACATCCCCTGACGGAAGTCGCTCCCATCCTGGAACGCCAAGAAGCGGTCGCTGAGTTGCATGGCGACTTCGAGCGGCGGAGCAGGCTCCGCACGAGTCTAAAATCTGTTGCGGACCTTGAGCGTCTCACGACTCGAGTCGTCCTCGGGGGAGCAAACGCGCGCGATCTGCTGGCGCTGAAGGATTCTATCGCCTCTGTTCCCCATATCAATGAGCAACTAGCGGCTTGCACCGCGCCTTTTCTGAAACGTCGCCATGAGCGATGGGATGACCTGGCCGAACTGGCCACGAAAATTGAACACGCCATCCGGGCTGACGCGCCTGCGTCTGTGAAAGAAGGCGGCCTCATCCGTGATGGCTACGATTCCGCGCTTGATGACTTAAGAGTCATCAGGCGGGATGGGAAAGCATGGATCGCACAGATTGAGCTCCGAGAGCGCGAGACAACCGGTATCGAGTCATTGAAAATCCGCTACAACCAGGTATTCGGCTATTACATCGAAATTACAAACACAAACCTGGCGCGGGTTCCCAACCATTACACTCGCAAACAGACCCTGGCAAATGCCGAGCGTTATACGACTCAGGAACTGAAAACCCTTGAAGACACGGTCATGGGGGCCGAAGAACGCATTCGCACCTTGGAGTTCCAACTGTTTGATTCGCTCCGCGGCACTGCGGCAACAGCCGCCCCGCGCATTCAACAGCTCGCGCAGGTGCTCGCGGCCCTCGATGTCGTGATATCGCTGGCCCTCGTGGCTTCGGACCACGGCTACTGTCGGCCGGAGCTGACCTCCGACGATCGACTGGTCATCAAGGATGGCCGCCATCCGGTCCTGGAACAAGAACGGCTGCCAGGGGGCTTTATTCCGAATGACGTCCAACTCGGGGGTCCCACCCATCGTCTGCTTATCATCACCGGCCCAAACATGGCCGGAAAGAGCACATATCTACGGCAGACCGCGTTGATCGTGTTACTGGCCCAGATCGGCTCCTTTGTTCCGGCCAAAGCCGCCGTCATCGGGGCCGTTGACCGTATCTTCACGCGTGTCGGGGCTTCCGATAATTTGCTTGAGGGTCACAGCACATTCATGGTGGAAATGACCGAGACAGCCAACATCCTTCATCATGCGACCGCCCGAAGCCTCATTCTTTTGGATGAAATCGGCCGCGGGACCAGCACCTTCGACGGCCTCAGTCTTGCGTGGTCAGTGGCCGAAGCCCTCGCCGATCCCGCACGGATCGGCGCGCGAACGCTCTTCGCGACTCACTACCATGAACTCACGGAGCTTGCGAACACCCACCCGGGCGTCCGCAACTATAATGTCGCGGTTCGCGAGCGAGGCGACGAAATCCTCTTCTTGCGTAAGATCGTCGAAGGCGGCAGCGATCGCAGCTATGGCCTCCACGTAGCCCGCCTGGCCGGCATTCCGCGCCCTATTATAGCGCGCGCGCAGGAGGTGTTGGCCCGCTTAGAAAGCGGCATGAGCAGCGAGGATAAGGCTGACGGGGGAGGGACCGCCAAGCCTTCAATCAGAGATTGATCCAACCCTGCCTCCCGCGCATCCAATCCTGAATGAAGTACGTCAGATGGATCTTTTCAAGATGACGCCGCTGGAAGCGCTGAACAAACTTTCGGAGTTGAAAGAGCGTTTACAACACGAGGAGGCTGAATAACCGAAGCTTTGTTCGGAAGATACTAGGGGACAAAAAAAGGGCGGCGGGCTTGTCAGCCTGCCGCCCTTTCTACGGCTTGTCAGCCTGATAAATGAGGTTTTAGCAGCCCTTATAGTCTTTAAACCGAACGTTCGCCTTACTGGGTTTCGTGGTGCCGCCGGGCAAATCCGCACCCAATACGTCGGCTGGCACCGGAGTCCCCTTTCCGCATTCAGACTTCATCTCCGGGAACCCTGGCTGACCCTTCATCGCGACGGGAGAAAGCCCGGGGGAGGATCCCTGCGTGACCGGCATCATTCCCGCCCAGAGCTTAGCATCGACGTTCTTAACATTTGTCGCGACACGCTTGTTCTGCTCTACTTCCTGCACGACCATTTCCACCACATCCGCGTTGGTGCCGGGCGCGACTTTCTCGGCGGCTGCGGGTCCCGGCGCTGGCCGCGCCTTCGACTTCAGAGCCTCGAGATCCTTGCCGGAAGCATAGACGCGCATATTCTTGCCCGGAAGCATCTTGCCCCAGAACTGATCGATCTCGCCGCTGTTGCGAACGCCCTTCCATGTCCAGTTGACCCACACGGCGTCTTCGTACGGATCGACGATGATGACGCGGGCCAAAATCGTCTTTGGCGTGCTGAAGTCCTCCTCAAACCGCTCCGAGAAAGCCTCAATCGCCAGGGCAATACCGGCTGCGCCCGTCAGCAGGACTGCGCCGCTTATCGCCAGTAGTTTGAAATAAGCCTTCATCAGACTCCCTCCTTCGTAGAGAAAAATTTAGCGATAAAATTACTTTAGTACCTTAAATGCTGTAATTGTGGGCCGGCCGCCGACATCCTCGACGTTCACCTCCATGTTCACGATTTCCTGATTCGCCTTCATCATCTGGTCCATCAATGCCTTGTCTTTCACCGCCAGGCGCACGGTGGTCTGCGCGTGGTACCAGCCGGAATAAGGAGCATTCTTCTCAGGGCCGCCTTGGAATCCCCACGCTCCCCCAGCGGCATACCCATCCGGCGTTTCTGTCGTCGTAGACGAAGTACGCCCGCCGGGCGTTCCAGAACCCGGGGCGCCGGTGTTCCAGTACTGGATGCCGAAAAGCACTTCATTATCAGGATTCTCGGCCCAAGCCGACCATATCCGGCCTTTCAAGACTTCAGCTGACGCCTGATCCATCGGCCAGGCACCGATTATAAACAGGGCAAAGACTACAGCAATGATGACACCTCGTTTCATGCTGGCTCCCTCCTTGATATTAAGCTTTTATCATCGAATGACAGACTCGTAAGACCTTCAGTGGGGACGGATGCTACTAGAGGCCCTTTTTTTTGTCAAGGGAATTTTGGATACACCCTACATGTATCTAATATAATGATAATGCTCATCTTTTATCATCCACATGGCTCATTAAAACGTTGGCAATTCCGGCTGTTAAACGGACCGCTTCATTGTCAACGCCGGGGACAAAGACATAGGTTCCAACCTTCCAGGCAAGCAACGAAAACAGAGGCTCCTGACCATCATCGGTGCCCAATTCCGCCCCGACGATTCGTCCCTCTTTAAAATACAACACGCCAGACTCGCCGTCATGTTTGAGGAGCAGCGCGCCCGTCTGCTGGTACATCTCAAGCCCCTGGATCAAGTCCATCAACTCGGCCTCCGCCAGCTGCCCGGACATCCGGATGTTATCCAGTGGCATCTGGCGAGCAGCTTGCTACCCGAGCTAGCAATGCTTGGATCCGAATATGGATTTCTTCCAAATCGCAGGGCTTCGCCAGATAGTCGTCTGCGCCGATCTTAAGACCGTGGATACGGTCGAGGTCTTCATCCTTGGCTGTCAGGAAAAGAAACGGGATCGTGCAGGAACCGGGATCAGACCGCAGGCGCCGACATAAGGTGTAACCATCCATGACAGGCATCATGATGTCCGCGACGATGACATCGGGGCGGTCCGCAGAAACGGACTCGAGAGCTTCCGCCCCATTTGCTGCTGTACGTACCGCATATCCTCGAGGGCTCAGGTACCAGGCAATCGCCCGCGCGAGCTTTGGTTCATCTTCGACAATCAATACATTGGCACGGCTTGTTGACACTGTTCCTCGATTCAGACCCTAGCCGGTCAGGATCTCAGGGGCGCTACGCCCATCAATCACGTCCTCTGTGATGGTTACGGTTCGTATCTGTGCATTGGCCGGGACTTCATACATCAGATCCAGCATGACGTCCTCCATGATCGCGCGAAGGGCGCGAGCCCCGGTTCGTAGGCTCACCGCGCGCCTGGCCACCGCCTGTACAGCCTGGTCCGTAAATATCAGGTCGACACCTTCCAACGCGAACATGGTCTGATATTGTTTGAACAGCGCATTCCTGGGCTCCGTGAGAATACGCACAAGGTCGGGCGCATCCAATTCCGACAGGGCGGCGAGCACAGGAAAGCGCCCGACGAACTCCGGAATGAGCCCGAAGCGAACCAGATCCTCGGGCTGCACTTGGGCGAGTAGCTCTCCCAGATTCCCATCGTTCGCGGGCCTCACATCCGCCCCAAACCCCATCGAACGCTCCAGCGTCCGTCGTCGTACAATATGATCGAGACCCACGAACGCGCCGCCGCAAATGAAGAGAATACTGGCCGTATCGATCTTGATGAGATCCTGTTCGGGATGCTTGCGGCCGCCTTTCGGCGGCACACTGCACGTCGTTCCCTCGACGAGCTTCAAGAGCGCCTGCTGTACGCCTTCCCCGGATACATCACGGGTAATTGAGGCGGATTCCGATTTTCGACTGATTTTATCGATCTCATCGATGTAAATGATCCCGGTCTGCGCTCGAGCGACATCGAAATCAGCAGCCTGCAAAAGCTTGAGGACGACGTTTTCCACGTCCTCCCCGACGTAGCCAGCCTCCGTCAGCGTCGTGGCATCGGCAATTGCGAACGGCACTTCCAGGATTCGTGCCAGCGTTTGGCACAGGAGGGTCTTGCCTGTCCCGGTGGGGCCGATCAGGAAGACGTTCCCCTTTTGTAATTCCACATCGCCGCCGCGAGCATTGCTTTGAAGGCGCCGGTAGTGATTGTGTACCGCGACGGAGAGAACCTTTTTCGCCTTGTCCTGGCCGATGACATAGTCATCAAGGATCCGCTTGATCGCCGGCGGGTTCAGCAGCTTAAAAGAAGGCGGCGTGGACAATCCCTCGGGGCCCACACCTTGCTGCACGACGCTTTGGCAGCGAATCACGCACTCGCTACAGATCCACAATGTGGTGACCGCATGGCAGGAATCGCACGGATAGGCTGCGGGGCTTTCAATGAGGCTTGTCGCGTCCGTCGTGGACTTCCCACAAAACGAACAGACCAGTTTTTTGGAGGATCGATTTCCCTTGTTGCGCCACAGCACTTGACGGCCTCCTCGACGCGGCTTCGATTGTATGAGTTATGATACTGAGAGGACGCAGAGAACACAATGTTTGGCTTAGAATCTCCTAGGAAGGCCGCTCCGAGATCTTGAGGTTATATTTCCCCATACGGTAACGAAGTGTGTTGCGGGTCACTTTGAGAAGCCGGGCGGCTTCGGAGACATTCCCTTTCGATCGCCCCAGAGCCTCCTGGAGCATGACTTTCTCAACTTCTTCAACGGAAAGACCATAGGAAAGGAGCGAGGGCAGCTCGCTGTCCGGAGGAGATTCTCTGGTGGTCGACAGATAAGCGGGAAGGTTGTCGATATCGACGCGGGTGCCCTTGCACGTGATCGTCACCCAT
Organism: Nitrospirota bacterium; assembly: GCA_963788195.1. GTDB lineage: Bacteria > Nitrospirota > Nitrospiria > Nitrospirales > NS-4 > NS-11. Next base: position 121,883 of record CAWBGA010000001.1, on the reverse strand, counting down.
TCAACCATATTTTGAAACTCTCGAATGTTTCCCGGCCATGAATAGTTCGCAACAAGCTTCAATGCCTCCGGGGTGAAGCCTGAGATCCGCAAACCTCGCTCCCTGTTATAACGCGCGAGCAAATGTTCGAGCAGCACCGGAATGTCCCCGTGACGTTCCCGTAGGGGTGGCAGATGCAGCGGACACACGCTGATACGATAAAAAAGGTCTTCCCGGAACTTGCCTTTCTGCACAAGATCTCTCAAATCGCGGTTGGTCGCCACCGCAAGCCGCAGGTCCACCTTGATGCCTTTGAGTCCGCCGAGCGGCTCAACCAGGCGATCCTCGAGCACGCGCAACAGCTTTGCTTGGGTCGGCATGCTCATCTCGCCGATCTCGTCGAGGAACAGCATTCCCCGCTGGGCGAGGAGAAAACGTCCCGGCTTGGCCTTCTTGGCGTCCGTGAAGGCGCCCTTTTCATAGCCAAACAGTTCCGATTCGAGCAGATGCTCTGGAATCGCCGCGCAGTTGATGGCCACCATAGGCCCGCCGCTCCGTGGGCTGGCATAATGAATCGCTCGCGCCAGCAATTCCTTGCCGGTTCCACTCTCGCCACTGATCAGCACCGTCGAATCTGTCACTGCGATGTCGCGGGCCAGCGCTTTGATCTTTTGCAACTCCGGAGACTGTCCGACAATATTGTCAAACCCAAACTGGCCCTGCAGTTCCTGGCTGAGCCCGCGGTTCTCCTGTTTCAGGCGCCGCATATCGAGCGCCCGCTTAACGGTGATTTTTAATTCCTCGTTGTCCACCGGCTTGCTGATATAGTCGAATGCCCCCTTCTTGATCGCTTCGACGGCCGACTTGACGGTGCCGAACCCCGTAATGATGATCACGGGCAGTTCCGGCCATTCCCTGGCGACATGGTCCAACACATCAAAGCCGCCGGTTCGGCCCATTTGGACGTCCGTGAGCACCAGATCGATGCCTCCCTCGTCTATCCATTTGATACCTTGCTCGCCCGAATCGGCCAACACCAAGCGATAGCCTTCGGCCCGAAGAACAAGATCTAAAATCCGGCGCATCCGCTCTTCGTCCTCGATGATCAGGATGGTCGATTCAGGCACACCTCCTCCTTCTGCCTGCCGGCCCGAACAACCGCCGGGAAGCGGAGAACCACTTCAGTCCCCCGGCCCTCGGCACTGTCAATGAGCATCTGCCCTCCATTGTTCTCAACCAACCTCTTGGCATTGGTCAAACCCAACCCTGTTCCATATTCCTTTGTCGTGAAGAAGGGATCGTAGATATGCTGGAGATGCTCCGTGCTGATGCCGGTGCCGGTATCGACCACGCGCAGCTCAATCATCGCGGGTCCCCCGCTCGCCTGAACCTCCTGCGCAAACAGCCTGAGCGTGCCTCCGGCGGACATGGCCTCGGAGGCGTTCACCATGAGATTGACCAATGCTTCTTTCACCTGATCCGGATCCACGAGCAGCTCCGCTAGACCGCCGGTGACGTCAATCAGCACCTTTATCCTATCGCCCTTGTCCAGCGCACGCCATTCATACACCGCGGCGTCAATCAGAACTTTCGCCAAAACGGGCCGCAGGTCCGGGGGCATCTGTCGTGCGAACCGCAGGAAATGATTAATCCGATTTGTCAGCCGGTCCACCTCGTCGATCACATACTGCGCCACCTCGCGCTTGACCGAGTCAGGCTGGTGATCGTCCATCACCAGCTGCGCCGAACTTCGAACCACGCCCAGGGGGTTTTTAATATCATGCGCCAGCGCCGCCAGCAACTGCCCGACGGAGGCGAGCTTCTCCTTGCGTAATAACTCGCCCTCTTGATCGTGGATTCTCTTAAGGCTCTCCTCCAGAGTCTCCGCCATCTGATTGAACGCGGATGCCAAGGATTCCAGCTCATCTCCGGTCCGAATCACGACCCGGCGGTTCGTGGTCTCGCGCAAGCCGCGGTCGAACCGGCCGACGGAGGCCAGATCGCTGACATCGCGACGGATCGCGTCCGCCTGCTCCTGCAAAAGAACGATGGGTTTTACGATCAGGCGGCCCACATAGAACCCCAGGGATGCGAGCACGATCACCATCCCGAACCCGATCATGCCGACCACACGAAGCAGGGTGTAGACGGGCGCGTAGGTTTCGGCAGGATCTTGCCGGACAAACGCATACCACTCATTGCCGCCAAGACTCGCCGCTGAAAGAAGGTGCGCAAAGCGGATCGGTGCGTAACCGACGATCGAGTTATGCCCCCCATGGGCATCGTCCTCGGCGATCACCCATCCCGGTTTAGACCGCATCAATTGATGCATCAGCGCATCGTTGATCAGATGCGCCTTGGGGGGCAGCACCGGACAGATCAACGGCGTGCCCTCGGTGTTGAGCAACATCCCGTGACCGCGCTCCCCGACACGGATATCCATGATGGCTTTCATCAGGTTGTCACGCTTCAGGACCAACTTGACGACGCCGATCGCTTGCGTCCCCTCCTCATTGAGGACCGGCACGGCAATGTCCAAAAGATACACGCCCGGGCTGTGCTCATAGAAATCGCTGATATACGTGCCTCCGGCTCCTCCGCCAAACGCCTGCTCCCACCATACATTCTCTCGATGGAGAAACCCGACATCGGGAAACAGGCTGGAGATCAAGGCTCCGCGCTCATCCGTGAGCAGGATATTTTGATACGTGCCCCGTCGGATGTCGGCCCATGCTTGCAGATACAGCAGTGTCCCGCGATTTATAAATTCCGGGGCCAGCCCCTCGCCCGCTCGGAATTTTTCCCAGCGCCGATTTCGTTCTTGTAATTGCCGCTGCAAGGCGGATGAGTCTGCGGCGTACGACGCATTGGCCGCGTTCACCGAAGCGCGGACGATATGCGGGGCCGCGCCCAAATGCCGGGCGTTGTCGATCTCATCATCCAACATGATCTCGATTCGGCGGGCGGTCGCTGCTGCGATCTGTTGGAAGCTGTCGCCGATGGCGTTCTTGAGCGCTTGCGTACTGTAGAGATATGTGGCGAACAACGCGACAATCCCCGGAGCGAATCCGACGATCAGGAGGGAGGCGACAAATTTTTTCTGAAGACCGCCTTGTGCCCAACGCATGCCCATCGGCCACTCCTGACCCGCGTTGTGGCCGCGATCCGGGGACCGGCGGCACCGTTGCCACTATAGACAAGGCTCGAGAGCATGGCAAGAGACCAGCGCGTTATCGTGACTGCACCTAGATTCTCAGGAGACTGCGGCCTGTTTCCCTACGAGGCGTGATCTGTGGGGTCCACAGGAGCAGGGTAGAGCTGCTGGAGGCGTTCGACCAAGGGACGTGCCGCGGGCGTACTCTCCTGGGAAGGCTCGCTCGGAGGGTGGTCCCACACTAGTTTTGTAATGCCGCATTCACTGAAGGCGGTCCGAATCACCGCGACCATCGCATGGAGCGCCTGTTCGTCTCCCTGCCGAAGATCCAGCACACGTTCTTCTCGTGCAAGCGGAGGGGGCGTATCGTAGAGCATGGCCCAGCATCGGTCAAAAACGCTTCGCCGTACGGGAGGGGGGATATTAAGCGTTTCAAGATCCGAGCTGCATAAGGCCAGCACCATGAGGACAAATTGCAGATCCGGAATCCCCGGCTGATGAACGTCAAGGGTTTGCATCTCGTTACTTAAGGATTGACTCCAGCGCACCTTTCTTGACAGGACCGAGCGCGGTGACGGTCAGGTAGCGATCGTCCAGCAAATCGCCGCTCAGCCGCCACAGTTGTTCAAGGGAGACCCGGTCAATATCCGCCATGATCTCCTCGCAGCTGATATCCCTCCCGAAGTACAGCTCATCCTTGGCTGCCTTGCCCATCCGGCTGCTCGAGGTTTCAAGGCCAAGCATGAGATTCCCCTTGAGTTGGGATTTGGCACGGGCAAGTTCCGCCCGCCCGACCGGGGTCTTTTTCAGTCGTCGCAGTTCCGAGAGCACGACTGCTAGAACCTTTGGGGCCGCCTCGGGGCGGGTGCCGGCATACACCGTGAACAGACCGCTGTCCACGAAGCACACGAGAGAGGAATGGATCGCATAGGCCAGCCCACGTTTTTCCCGCACCTCCTGAAACAGACGTGAGCTGACACCGCCGCCCAAGATCGCGTTGAGAAGGTACGCCGCGTACCGGTCCTTGTCCGATTGCGATACCCCTTTCAGCCCTATACAAAGATGGGCCTGCTCCAATGACTTGGGCCGCACATGGACGCCGCCGCCGATGCTGGGGGGAATGCGGGCGGGGGGAGAGTGCCTTTCCCCCATCTCACCTCCGAAGGCCGCGCCGATCTGCTTGAGTACCGGCCCGTGAGAGAAGTTTCCAGCGACGGCAATCACAATCTGAGACGGACGATAAAACCGGGACCGGTAGGACAGCACTTTTTTTCGTTGAAGTCCTTGGATCGTCGCGACTTTCCCGAGAATGGGCCGGCCGAGCGGATGCTCTCCAAAGACATTCTCGGTATGCAGATCGTGGAGGTGTTCTTCGGGATCGTCCTCGACCATACGAATCTCCTCGAGGACGACCCGTTTCTCCTTAGTCAGTTCTCGCGCATCGAATCGGGAATGGTGGAAGATGTCCGCCAAAAGATCGATGCCCTCTTTGACGTACTCGTCCAGAACTGTGGAGTAGAAGGTCGTGCCTTCACGCGAGGTGAACGCATTGAGCTCGCCTCCCAGCGCATCGATCTCACGCGAAATAGTTTCCGCACTTCGCCGGCGTGTCCCCTTAAACACCATGTGCTCGATGAAATGCGACAGGCCTTCTTCGCCCTGACGCTCATCCCGGGAGCCGACATCGACCCAGATACCGATCGAGACCGATCGTACAGACTTCACCTGCTCGGTCACCAGGCGGACTCCGTTGTCCAGCACATCCTTCCTGACCATCTTTTTCGGTTTCATGGGCCGCCTATGAGTCCTGCGAGGGCTTCGGTTCAGGCATGGCCTCTTTGCGGCTTAGGCGGATCTTGCCTTGCCGATCCACTTCGAGCACTTTCACGAGAATTTCATCGCCCTCCTTCACCTCGTCGGTGACGGACTGTACCCGGTGGTGGGCTAGTTGTGAAATATGCACCAGCCCGTCCACACCTGGGAGAACTTCCACAAAGGCCCCGAAATCCATGATCTTTCTTACTTTGCCGAGATAGATTTTCCCGATCTCCACCTCTTCAGTAATCTGGTTCACCCGTTCAATGGCTTTTTTTGCGGACGCCTCATCATTGGAAGCGATCGTCACGGTACCATCGTCCTGGACATCCATCTTCACCCCGCAGGTGGCGACGATATCGCGAATGACTTTGCCCCCTGGACCGATGATCTCCCGGATCTTCTCGGGCTTGATCTTCAAGGTGTAAATGCGCGGGGCAAAAGGCGACATTTGCTGGCGTGGCGCGGCCAGGGTGGTGCGCATACGGCCGAGAATGTGCAGGCGTCCTTCGCGCGCTTGGGCCAAAGCCTGGCGCATAAGGGGCGAGGTGATCCCGGCGATCTTGATGTCCATTTGCAGCGCTGTCACACCTTGTTCTGTCCCGCACACTTTAAAGTCCATATCGCCGAGATGATCCTCTAAACCGAGGATGTCTGAGAGAACCATCACCTGATCGCCTTCCTTAATCAGCCCCATGGCAATCCCCGCGACGGGTTCCTTGATCGGCACCCCGGCATCCATCAACGCCAGGCTACCCGCCGCACACGGTGGCCATGGACGATGATCCGTTCGATTCCAGAATATCGGAAACGAGGCGTATGGTGTACGGAAAGTCCTTCTTGAGGGGAAGGATGGACTTCAGCGCGCGCTCCGCTAAGGCGCCATGCCCGATCTCCCGTCGCCCAGGGGAGCGCAACGGACGCGCCTCCCCGACACTGAAAGGCGGGAAATTGTAGTGGAGCATAAAAGTCCGGTAATACTCGCCTTCCAGAGCATCGATTCGCTGCTCGTCGTCGGAGGTGCCAAGCGTCACAACAGCCAGGGCTTGCGTTTCGCCCCGGGTAAACAGGGCTGAGCCGTGGGTCCGCGGAAGGATGGACACCTCACATGTGACGGGTCGAATATCCGATGGACCGCGGCCGTCGGCCCGCTTTCGATTCTCCAAGATCATTTTACGGACTTCGCTGTACTCCAACTCATGGAACACAAGTTTGACATGGCGGTCGCGGTCAGGGTCGTCTTCCTTCTTGAGCCCCTTAAGCACCCCGGCAAGGATTTCATCGAGTTTCTCCTGTCGGGCAGACTTATTGGGTATGAGGATGGCTTCGCGGATTGGCCCGGCGACCAGATCCCGTACGGTATTTCGCAGCGTCGGATCGATCTGCTCCGTAATAACCCCACGCTTGGCTTTTCCAACCGTGGCGCTTAACTTGCGGATGACCTCTACGATACGTTTGATCTCCTCATGGGCATGCTCGATGGCGGCGAGCATGACATCTTCGGGCAGGCCATCGGCGCCTCCCTCCACCATCATGACAGCGTCGGAGGTACCCGCCACGACCAGATTCAGGTCGCAGCTTTCAAAGACTGAGAGATCTGGATTAATGACAAACTGACCGTCGCGGCGGCCGACACGTACCGCCGCCACCGGCCCATTAAACGGGATGTTGGACACGGCGAGTGCGGCGGATGCGGCGATGATACCGATGATATCCGCGCTCCCCGACTGATCGGCGGAGATCACCGTGGCAATTACTTGTGTTTCAGAGTACCAGCCCTTTGGAAACAGCGGGCGAAGCGGCCGGTCGATGAGACGGGACGAGAGCTTTTCCTTCTCGGAGGGTTGCCCTTCACGCCTAAAGTACCCGCCGGGAATCTTTCCTGCCGCGTAGGCTTTTTCCTGATAGTCGACAGTCAGGGGAAGGAAATCAATGTCCTTCTTAGCCGACTGGGACGCCACCGCGGTGGCCAGCACGTAGGTATCGCCATACGTCGCCAACACCGATCCGTCGGCTTGTTTCGCCAGGCGTCCGGTCTCGAGTCGTAAAGTCCGGCCGGCTAATTCAAGTTCAACTGTGTTCGCCATGACTGCCTACTTCTCCTTCGTTACCACCCACATAAAAGGAAACCACACCAGTGTCGATCTGCGATGTTCAATGAATTGCCTGCCGCTACCGGCGGATACCGAGTTGGACGATCAAGGACTTGTACCGCTCCTCGTCGTGCCGCCGCAAATAGTCAAGGAGACGCCGACGGCGACTGACCATGGTCAACAATCCTCTGCGAGAGTGATGGTCCTTTTTGTGACCTTGAAAATGCTCCGTGAGATACGTGATGCGGTGCGTTAAAACGGCAATCTGCACTTCAGGTGATCCCGTATCCCCTTCGTGGGTTCGGTACTCCTGTACGACATTCGTCTTCGCCTCTTTCGTCAATGCCATGGGCTCTCTCCTCTATCGGTAATCACACGAGCACCTTTTCGATCTTGACCACGGCAGCAGGATCCCCGTTGGGGCAATCTCCTGATCCTGAGGAGGCTTTTCCAATGGCCATCAGGCGGCCGTCCGCACTATGCAAGCGAATCGGCGCATCGCGGCGCCATTGGCCTTCAGTACGGAGAATCCGCGCGGCAGAAAATCCAGTGCCGTGGCGCGCCGATTCGGAAGAAATAGGATCCAAGAGGAAGGCCGGCAACTCGGCCAGCGCTTCAGTCAATGTGTGGACATGACGCGCCAGGTCCTTCCGTTCGACGCTCTGAGCCAGTTCCTCAAGGGTCAAGGCTTGTTCAAGCTCAAAGCGACCCACTCGGCGACGCTCCAGCGAGGCAAGATGACCGCCGACTCCTAAGGTTTCGCCGAAATCAGCACATAACGTGCGCACATAGGTCCCTTTGCTGCACACGACATCGAACACCACATCAACAGTGGACGTTCGCAGAAACGAGACGATTTTTAGATCGTGCACCACGCACTCCCGGCTCCCTCGGGGAACCGTCCGGCCTTCGCGGGCTGCCTTGTAGAGCGGGACCCCCTTCACCTTCACTGCGGAATACATCGGCGGCACTTGATGATTGATGCCGACACAGGCCTCCATCACTGAACGGATAGTCTCGTCGTCAGGGTAGGGTCCGGCATGGCTCGTGACCACGGATCCTGTGGCGTCTTGCGTATCCGTCGAAGAACCCAGGCGAAGAACAGCGCGATACGCTTTGTCCGCCAAGAAAAGATACTCCGCGATCCGGGTGGCCTTCCCTAAACAGAGAACCAGCACGCCGGTGGCCAAAGGGTCAAGCGTCCCCGTATGACCCACCTTTCGGATTCCGAGTAGACGTCGCACCTTCGCGACGACGTCGTGAGAGGTCCAGCCGGCCGGCTTATCAATGATCAACACTCCATCCAGGACGGTCTCCACTCCCTGATCTGAGACTCCGAGCGCCATCCTACTGTCCTTGCCCCGTGGGACCGTTCTGCCGGTGATCGCAGTCGCCGGCGTCAGCGGCATCACCGGGGGTGATGTAATGATTCTCCCTCCCGGCCTCAGAAGCCGTATTCTTATCAGGAGGATCCGGGTGGAGGGTATCGATGAGACTCATCACACGCCGGACCTGATCAACCGAGCTATCGCGCATAAACGTCAACTCAGGAACATAGCGTAGCTTCAGTCGCCGTCCCAATTCGCCTCTGATAAAGCCGGTCGCTCGCACAAGCGTCGCCATGGCTTCATTCCCCTGTTCGCCCTCCTGAAGCACAGTCACATACACCCACGCCTGTCGCAGGTCAGCCGATAGATCCACCGATGTGATCGTGACGAATCCTACGCGGGGATCCTTCATTCGACGGGTCAAGATATCGGCGACCTCCAGCCGAATCTGATCGCCGACGCGGTCTGTGCGCTTATACCCCAACATCGCTACAAAAACTCCATGTGCTGACGAACAAGCTCTACGCAGGGGTTTGCCCGCACGAGATTTAAAACCGAATCGAGTACCTGATTGGTGTGACGCTGCTCATTGGCCACGCAGGCGACTCCCAAGACCGCTCGCTGCCACAAATCCTGACCATCGACTTCTGCGATCGAGACATTGAACTTTCCCTGAATCCGGTCCTTCAGGCTGAGAAGGATTTGGCGTTTGCCCTTGAGCGAATCAACCCCGGGGAGGTGAAGCTCAACAGTACAGACGCCGACGACCATAGAAGCGGATCAAAGTTTCCCGAGGACCTTATCCATAGTATACACTTCGAAGCGGTCGCCGGGCTTCAGGTCATTGAAGTTCTCGACGCTGATGCCGCACTCGTACCCGGCCTGCACCTCCTTCACATCATCCTTGAATCGGCGAAGCGAGCTGATCTTTCCTTCGTACACCATGACCCCGTCGCGTACGACCCGGATCCCTGCGCTCGCGCCGAGTAATGACGCCGTCGGTGACATAGCAACCTGCGACGGCCCCTGCTTTGGGAATCACAAAGACCTTCCGCACCTCGGCGCGACCGATGACACGCTCTTTAAAAGTCGGATCCAGCAGGCCTTCCATCGCCGCCTTGATGTCGTTCAACGCCTCATAGATAATGCTGTAGTTTCGGATGTCGATGCCTTCGCGCTCGGCCAGGGCGGCGGCCTTTGCTTCGGCGCGCACATTGAATCCAATGATGATGGCATTTGAGGCCGAGGCCAGCTGGACATCGTTTTCAGTAATGCCGCCGACACCCTTCAAGAGGATGTTCGGTTTGACGGCTTCGGCGCTCAGACGCTCGACGGCGTCTCCAAGGGCTTCTGCGGAGCCCTGCACATCCGCCCGGATGATAATCCCCAGCTCTTTAACCGTCCCTTCCTTCACCTGGGCAAATAGATCGTCCAGAGTGACTTTGCGCACCGGCGCCATGTCAGCCGTGCGCTGCTTGGCGAGCCGTGACTCCGCGATCTCGCGCGCAATCCGCTCATCTTTCGTGACCACAAACTCCTGACCAGCCATCGGACAACCCAACAGGCCGACGACCTCGACCGGAATCGAGGGACCGGCCTCTTTGACCGGACGCCCGGCATGATTGAAAAGCGCGCGAACACGCCCGCTGTAGGTCCCCACCACGAACGGGTCTCCCAAACGCAATGTCCCGTTCTGCACCAACACCGTGGCAACGGGACCTCGGCCCCGGTCAATCTTGGCCTCGATCACGATGCCCCGGGCCCATCGGTCGGGAGCGGCTTTTAATTCCAGCACTTCGGCCTGAAGCAGAATCATTTCGAGAAGCGTGTCCAGACCTGTTTTCTTTTTCGCCGATACTTCGACAAAGATCGTTTCGCCGCCCCAGGCCTCGGACACCAAGCCTCGCTCAGAGAGCTGATTTTTGATTCGATCCGGATTAGCATCCGGCTTGTCGATCTTGTTGATGGCGACGATGACCGGAACCTCCGCTGCCCTGGCGTGATCGAGCGCCTCGATGGTCTGGGGCATAACCCCATCATCCGCTGCCACGACCAGGACGACAATATCCGTGACTTTAGCGCCCCTGGCTCGCATTGCGGTAAAGGCTTCATGGCCTGGGGTGTCGAGAAACGTAATGAAATGGCCCCGCGCTTGCACGACGTACGCCCCGATGTGTTGCGTGATCCCGCCCGCTTCGCCTTCGGTCACCTTGGTCTCTCTGATGGCATCGAGCAGCGAGGTCTTACCGTGATCAACGTGTCCCATAATCGTGACCACGGGAGGGCGTCCCACATGACGCTCCTCGATTGCCGCGGGTGCCTCTTCGAGGAGCTCTTCCGCCATCCGCTCGGTGACCATCTCTACCCTAACGCCAAACGATTCGGCCAGCAAAATGGCAGCCTCGGAGCCTATCGGTTGATTGAACGTAAGCAGTATGCCCATTTCCATGAGCTTTTTGACCACGTCAGCCGGCTTCTGACCGACAGCTTCAGCGAAATCCTTCACGGTCAGGCCTTCTGCCAGCTTGACGGCCTTATGCCGCGGCTTGGTGACTTCGATCGTCGTCCCTGGCGTGGTGTGCCGGGATTTCTCCTCCCGCCGATGCATCGGCATCGCCCGCAGGTCACGCCACCGGGCGGCATCATCACGCAGCGGCAGAGGCTCATCTTCGCGGTCACGAACCGCTCGGCGCGTTTTCTTGGCCTTGTCCTTAAGGCTCTGATCAGGCACCGGCTGCACGGGTTCCGGACCTCCCTTTTTTGCCCACGCCGGCCGGTCAGGCGGCGCGGCGGCTGGAGGCTGTCCTGGCGGCAGGATTCCAGAAGGAGAGAATGCAGGCGGTGGGGCAATGGTCCCGGGGGCAAACGGCTCGTCAGGGGACATCAACTCCGGCGCCAAAACAGGGTCTGCCGCCGCCACCATGCCTTTACGCTCGATCAAATCGTCGCTCGGCAGCATCTCTTCTTCAGGCTTCAACGGGAGCAGATCCGGGCCAAGCAGCGGCTCGCTCATGCCGGCGTTTTACCAGAATGAGTTTTTTTTCAATCTTCGGCGCGTCGACGCCAGGGGCAACTTTCGCAGCAGGGTGCGCTCGTGCTGCCACCGGCTTTTTCTTTGCGAGCACCGCAGGGGAGCTCTTCCCAGGGTCTTTCTTTCCTGATTCAAACTTATGTTGAACCTGCGTGACGACATTTTCTTCAAGGGCCGCCATATGGTTCGCAACGGTCACACCCATCGTCTTTAGATCATTGATCAATTCCTTACTCGGCAGGCCCAATTGCTTAGCTAGTTCAAACACCCGCATGTGGCTGTCTTGTGAGCTCCTCTCCATTCGCGGCCGCTTGGTTGCCCGGCTCCCCCGCTTGCTCATCCTTCTCGGTTGTTGCTCCTTCGGCGTTCTGCTCCTCGGTCTTCTGAGCGGCCGCCGACTCAGCCTCCATTAATTTTGCATGCTGATCTTGCAGTTGCTGGGCAATCGCGGCCCGCGACTCTTGGTCACGCACCGCCTTTTCCTTTTCGTATTCGCTTGCGCCGATAATATCTATTTTCCATCCGGTCAATTTCGCTGCGAGCCGAACGTTCTGACCGTTTCTGCCTATGGCGAGCGAGAGTTGATTGTCGGCGACGACGACAAGCGCCGATTTTTTCTCCTCGTCAACGCCGACCTTTTCAATGACAGCCGGATTCAAAGCCTCCGCGATGAATACTCGTGGATCTGCCGTCCATCCGATAATGTCGATCTTTTCCCCCCGCAACTCCCGGACCACCGCCTGTACTCGTGAGCCTTTCATTCCGACACAAGCGCCCACTGGGTCCACCGCACGATCACGGGACACAACCGCAATCTTCGTACGGTCCCCCGGTTCACGTACGACCGCTTTGATTTCTAGAATTTTTTCGGCAATTTCGGGGACCTCGGCCTCGAAGAGCTTGACGATGAAGTTCGGATGGGTGCGAGACAGAATGACCTGCACGTCCCGCAAGGTGCGCTTCACCTCCAGTAGGTAGGCTTTGATCCGATCACCCCGGCGGTATACTTCACGCGGGATCTGCTCATGCGCAGGCAAGATTGCTTCCGTCCGGCCGAGGTCAACAATATAATTGCGCCGCTCCTGCCCGAGGATAATGCCGTTGACAAGATCACCTTGGCGGGTAGAGAACTCCCGCTGGACCGCTTCCCACTCCGCTTCGCGCACCTTCTGAAAGATCACCTGTTTGGCGGTCTGCGCTGCGATGCGCCCGAACTCCTCGATCTCGATCAAGGACCCGATCTCATCGCCGAGTTCGGCCTCGCTATCCACCTTCTGCGCAGCTTCCAGGGAGACTTCGGATTTGGGATTGGTCACGGCGTTTACGATCTTCTTCAGCGAGATGGCCTCGATTTCGCCGCTCTTGCGATCGATCTTGATTTGAATATTCTCCGCAGCGCCATAGCGCTTCTTCGCAGCGGTCTGAAGCGCGGCCTCCACGGCCTCGAGAATACGAACGGTATCGATGCCCTTTTCTCGCCCGATCTGTTCTATTACTGTCAGGAGCTCCCGACCCATAATCTGTTCCTGATATTATTCCGACGCGCTCTCTCTAACTCAGAACTCCACTTCCAATCTGGCTTCCTGAATGTCGTCCAGGGCAAGCGCGATCTGTGTGGCCTGGGATGAACGTCGCTTTTGGTTCATCGCGGGCGTCTCGATCCATACTTGACGGCCCTCCAACCTTTGGATACGCCCGATCACGACCGCATGTCCCCTTACCAGCTTGGCAAGCTTGAACCGGGCCAGACGCCCCTGAAACCGCTCATAATCCGTCACCGAACGGATCGGGCGATCCAAACCTGGAGACGACACTTCCATCACATAAGCGTGCGGAATAGGATCCTCTACGTCCAGGGCATGCCCGATCAGTATATGCGCCCGTTCGCAATCTTGCACGGTGGGGCTTTCGTCGGCCTGCCCCTCAGCTGTCTGCCGCTCAATCACCAACCGAAGAAGAGAGCTACCACCGCGACCCCGGAGTTGGACGTCAACGAGGATCAGCCCGAGTGAGCTTAGGATGGGTTCAGCGATTCGCCGGACAATGACCTCTTGCTTAGATTCACGGACCGTTTCCCTGGGGGCACCTTCGCCTGGCTGAGAAAGATGGTCTAGACACGACATGACATAAAAAAAGTGGGTTTTCACCCAACTTTAGCCGTAAAATTTACCATAGCACCGGTTGGCAACGCAAGCGGAAACTAGGCGTAGAGCTTCCGAAACCGGGCGATGAATTCGCTCGTAATCGGTCCCGGCGATCCCGTTCCTATCTGTCGGGCGTTCACTCGCACAACCGGTAATATCTCGATGATGGTGCCCGTCAAGAAGACTTCCTCTGCGCTGTAGAGCTCCGTTTCTGTTACAGGCCGCTGCTCAATAGGAACCCCGCTCTCACGGGCTAATTGCAGCGCGACAAGACGAGTCACGCCCGACAATAATAACGGCCCTTCAGGCGGGGTAATAAGCCGCCCCTTCTGGATCATCATGACGTTGCTGGTCGCCCCTTCGAGGACAAATCCGTCTCTGACGAATAGAGCTTCAAAAACCCCCTCATTCACCGCCTGTTGTTTCGCAAGCACATTGGCCAGCAGGCTAATACACTTGATGTCACAGCGACCCCATCGGAGATCCGCAACAGTAATGACATCCACACCATGCCGGTAGAGTCCGTCGGCCAGGGGCAGCTGTGACCGCACCGTGATGACCACCGTCGGCGCAAGACTTGCGCTATACGAATGGTCGCGGGGGGCGACCCCCCTGGTCAGCTGAATATAGATCTTCGCCTCCTGATACCCGCTTCGCTGCAACGCCTCCATGATCAGGTCCGTCCACCGACCGGAATTAAAGGGGAAGCTGATGTCCAGCGCCCGCGCGCTGCGTTCCAGGCGAGCCAGATGCTCTGCGGGGCGGAACGGAACACCTCGATAAACACGGGCTACTTCGTAGACACCGTCTCCGAATTGAAACCCGCGGTCATCGATAGAGACCGTGGCGTCCACAAGAGGCAGAAACGCTCCATTCACGAAGGCAATATCAGGCATGGCTCTCTAAGCGGATTTCTCATCGGTGACCGTGAGGATGTACACGCGGCGATCTTCTGCCGTAAATCGCCAGCCCATGCGCTTCTCAAAAACAATGCGGTGCACACCAGGTTTGAGCGCACGGAATTCGAAAACATGCTTTCCTGAATCGATGACATTCCAGTTGTCGCCCATCGACCGATCGTAATCATCGTTCACCAGGGCGACCGCATGGGCGTCATAGAGGGGCATATAAATTTCTCCGCGAGTCCGATCTTCCCACAGGCGCATGATGACCGTTGACGCCAGCCGGGTCTGTATCTGTTTTTCTGCGTTCCAAGCCTCGCCGGCGCTAGTCGACATTCGCACCCCTTATTTGGCATCTTACGAAAGCCATTTCGTTGAGTCAAACCGCGAGGTTCTACAGCTGTAAGGTAAACCGGAGCTCGGCTCCTAGCGCGTAAACGCTCTTGTTCGACAAAGCCGGCGCGAGCGGCAATAACATATCGGTCTTTCTCGGGAGCAGGGCCATATGTCGGGCACGTCTCTGCATGACAGGCGGGAATCTTCTCCATCGTCAGAAGCACTCGCTTGGCTTCATCCAACCAGATCAGGTCGACCGGAAAGCGATATTCTTTAGTTGTCACGCGATGAAACTCCGGCCGATCATAAATGAAGAGCATTCCCCAATCCGCTGGAAGCGATTCACGAAAGGCGAGACCAGCATGAAGCATGAGCGGGTTGTCCGCAACTTCGACATGCATCTGGGTTCCGGATGGAAATGTCACCAGCAAGGACTCCGGTCCTTGCCGGATGCCCATGAAGTAGTTTCCTCCGAAAAGAAGACCCAATGCCAAGACGGCCAATATGCCCAAGCGCCCTGCCTGCGACTTCTCCATACAAATCAGTGTGATGACATTCAGTGTGCGGAAGATTCATCGCATACTTGTCAGGCGAATGCAAACATAGCATTGCACCCACCATTGCACCGCCCAGCCCGCGGCCGCCAAGACGGGCGCTTTTTCTCGTAGGACCCGCCCGCCCTGGAATCTGCCAAGACAGATTCCTTGTCCCCTGACGAGTTCGTTTCTCCCATTTACACCCGCCCAGCCCTGAAATCTGCCAAGACAGATTTCTTTGCCCCCGGGGCTGATGATTATTTGAGGCCGCCGGGATAGGTTCTCTGATCTTATTGCACCCGCCCACCCCTGGAGTACTCGACCCCTTGCACGGGAAGGCAAGGGGTGCCCCGGACAAACTCCTTTGCCCCTTACACCCGCTATTTCACCCACCCGCCCCGAGTTCGCTCTTGCACCCGCCCACCCTGGAGTTTGCCAAGACAAACTCCCTTGCCCCTGACGAACTCTTTCTCCCATGGCCCGGGTTGGCCGAGACCGACGCTCTCTCACGACGCGTGCGTAGGGCTTTTACTCTGATTCAACAGGGCTTCCGGCCTATGTCAATCGATCAGAAACACATTGACAACCTCTTGACGGCCTTCTTACAATAGCAGCTGCACTGCATCATTCTAACTCTACGAATATATCTGACCAGTATAGTGGGTTTGTAAGAAGGAGGCGAGGACGATGGCGTTATTGATTACGGATGAATGTATTTCCTGCGGGGCATGCCTCCCCGAGTGTCCTAATGAGGCGATTTTCGAAACTCGGAGTGATTCCGAAACGAAAGGCTATCATGTCGGCGACGGCCAGGGCGTCGGCGATAATATCTATGTGATCACGCACGTTCGCTGCACAGAGTGCGTGGGGCATTTTGACGAACCGCAATGCGCAGCGGTCTGCCCAGTCGATAACTGTTGCATCGCAGATCCGCTATATCCAGAGTCGACGGATGTCTTGCTTGAACGTGCGCGAACCCTCAATCCGGACAAAGAGATCGATGCTAACAAAGTCTGGAGCGGCGTCCGCAACTAAGTCGGTTCACTTTCCGGTAGTTAAAAAAGGCCCTCTCCTTGATTTCAAGGAGAGGGCCTTTTTGTTCTTCCCCTTACAATGTTCCCCAGTTTTTGAAGTACCGCAGCAAATCCCGCACGGAGAGCATCCCTACGATCCGGCCGTCGTCCGTGACGGCCAGATGTCGGATACCCCGCTCCGCCATTAGATCGCTGGCGTCATGCGCAGAGCGATCGATTTCAATCGTGATGATCGGCGCCGTCATGACTTCTGACACCAACACTCGGCTCGGGTCCTGCTCGGCCGCGACGACTTTACGAACAAGGTCCGTTTCGCTGACAATTCCGATGTAGCGATCGTAGTCTCCTGATACGAGGAGGCTCCCGATCTTCGAGTCTCGTAGGATGCGGGCTGCTTCGACGACCCGGGTCGAGGGAGGTACCGAGAAAATCCGACGGCTCATCATGACCGCGAGCGGTCTTTGTATGGCCGACCCGCCTATGCTCATGGCCTGCGCCCTCGCAACTTGCTGATTTTAGTGGAGGTGTAGGGTAAGGTCAATACACGCGGCGTACGTACGGTGTATTGCGAGACCCCATCTTTTGCGGTACCCCTGTCCGTTTGGGCGTCCAGTGAGGTGTTGATCGTATTCGACACGCTTGATATAGTGACGTGCTTCTGCAACCACCCTCAACCCCATGGAGTCACATGAACATTAGCGTAATAGGCACAGGCTATGTCGGCCTCGTCACCGGAGCGTGTTTCGCGGAGTTCGGTCTCCACGTGACCTGCATGGACAAAGATGAGCAGCGGATTGCGGCGACTGGAGAAGGGAAAGATTCCAATTTATGAGCCGGGGCTTTCGGAACTCGTTCATAAGGGCCTCTCCGATGGCCGCCTCACCTTTACGACGAATCTGGTTCAAGCAGTCGAATCCGCCCTTGTTATTTTCATTGCGGTGGGCACTCCATCACAAAATGACGGCTCGGCGGATCTCTCCTTCGTCGAGGATGTGGGCCGCGGCATCGCCACTCACCTGAACGGCTACAAAGTCATCGTCACGAAGTCGACAGTGCCGGTCGGCACAGGAGAGCACCTGCGAAAGCTGATTGGATCCCTGGCTGGCAAGAATGCCGCCTTTGACATTGTCTCCAACCCGGAATTTTTGCGGGAAGGTTCCGCGATTGAGGATTTCATGCGACCCAACCGGGTCATTATAGGCGCGCAGAGTCCTCATGCCATCGCGGTCATGCGCGATCTGTACCGTCCGCTCTACTTGACCGAAACGCCCTTCGTGTTGACCGATATTCCGACGGCCGAAATGATCAAGTACGCCTCCAATTCGTTTCTCGCCACAAAAGTGTCGTTCATTAACGAGGTCGCCAACCTCTGCGAGCGTGTCGGGGCCGACGTGCAGGTCGTCGCAAAGGGCATGGGCCTCGACCATCGTATTGGCCCCAAATTTCTTCATCCCGGACCGGGCTTCGGCGGATCGTGCTTTCCTAAGGATGTGGCCGCTTTGGTTCGGACCGGTCAGCAATCAGATTGCCGCATCGAGATCGCCGAGGCCACGGTGCGCGCGAACGCCAACCAACGTGCACGGATGGTCGAGAAGATTCTTCAGGCGGCCGGCGGGCAGGTCAAAGGAAAGTTGATCGGCGTGCTGGGGCTGTCCTTCAAGCCGAACACCAATGATTTGCGAGACGCGCCGTCACTCGAGATTCTCGGCCGTTTGATACAAGAAGGCGCCTCGATTCAGGCGTACGATCCCGCCGCCATGGAAGAGGCCAGCAAATTATTGCCGGGGATCCGCCTTTGCGAAAGCGCCTATGAAGTGGCGCAGGGAGCGGATGTCTTGGTTCTGATGACCGAGTGGAACCAGTTTCGCAATTTAGACTTAGACCAGATCAAGAGCGGGCTTAGATCACCGGTGTTTGTGGATCTGCGCAATGTGTATGAACCCGAGCGGATGGCCTCCCTTGGTTTTGAATACACCTCGGTTGGCCGCCGGAGCATCCCGGCGTCTCAATCCTGATTTAGAGTACCTCAGTCTTAGGCTTCGGCTTGTACCCCATGCGGTCCAGAAGTTTGCGAATTTTCGTCTGCATGATGTCGTCGGCGCCAGCCATCACCTCGGTGAGCGGCTCCACTGCCGGCTTGCCGATTTTGCGGATAATCTCCGACGCTGACTGCCGCAAGTCGTCATCCTCATGCGTGAGCAAACTCGCCACGGGAGTGACACTCGGGGCGCCAATCTTAATCAGGGCGTCATAGGCTCGCTGCCGGATATCATTGACCTCGTCCGTCAACGCCTCGATCAGAGGCCCTACTGCTCTCGCGTCTCCAAGAGCTCCAAGCACCTCCACCGCATACTTGCGGGTAAGCCAATGCGGCTCCTTCATAGCGGCCAGCATCTCATCCGCCCGGCTCTTATCGGCATCCCGGGCTCGAACTGTAAAGCCCTTTACGATCCGCCGCTTGGTCGGCGCACCGTGCAGGGTGCCTCCGGGTTCTTCCTCAACAACTCGAACCGTCACCCCATCACCGACCTTGAGCGCCTTCAGCTCTTCCAGGAGTTCTTCCCCGACGTCTAAGACGACGGTCTTGCCTTCGTAGGCAAGAAGCTCGATTTCCATCGTCCGATGTTCGATATCGACCTTCACGACATTTTCCGAGATAAGATTGAAGCCATCCTTCTTGACACCCGGGCCGCCCTTACCAATCTGAATCAACTTCGGTGCTTCGTCTGCCATTATCGCTCCTTTATTTACGCGCTGGGCGGGGTCCATCCGAGGCTCGAGAGCGCACCCTCGACCGTTTCGCGAACCATATCATTCTCATCTTCCAACAAGGGCACGAGCGCATCCACGACCCCGCGGTCCCCCAGTCGCGCGAGTGACTCGGCCGCGTTGCGGCGGACGAGCCAATCCTCGTCTAGAAGGGCCTGTGTCAATCCCTGCAAGGCGCGTCGATCCGCGATAAGGCCCAAAGCTTCGGCGGCATGGCGCTTGACGATCCAGTTGCCCTCCGCCAATCCGGTCAAGAGGCCTTCCACGGCACGCGGATCCGGAATCTTCTTCAGGGCCCGGGCCGCTTCTTCGCGAACGGTCTGATCCATCAACGCCTCCATCAAACCTTCAACGGCACGGGGATCACCGATTTTCTCGAGAGCTTCGACGGCGGCCAGCCGGACCGCGCCGTCGCGATCCTTCAATGCGGCGATGAGAGGTCCAATCGCGCTTTCGTCCTTGAGACGGCCCAGCGCGATCGCCGCCTGTTCCCGGACTGCCCATTCATCATCATGCAAGGCCGTCAGGAGCGGCTCGACCGCGGTTTTGCCGATCTGCACCAGCGCCTGCCTCCCCGCCTCCCGGATCACCCGATCATCATCCGCAAACAGTCCGATCAGCTGGTCAATCACCGGGGAGCCCATCTGCCCCAGGCTCGCCACGGCATGGTCGCGTAGCGCCTCATTATCGTCGCGCAAGGCTGCTAGAAGTTGCTCGATCCGCCGATCGCTCTCACTCATCTTTTGGCGTTGCTCCAGTCGGCTGCTTGGGCAAGGGGGCTTCCTCGTCCCAAGGATCCTCTTCTTTCTGCGCCTCTCCGCCGATCTTCTCTAACTTATCCAGCATCAGTCCCCCAAGATAACTGACCAACCCATCGCGGTCGGATTTCATCGTCTGGATCAGCTTGACGTGAGGTAGGAGGACGGTAATATCTTTAATCTTCGACATGGCTTCAGTGGCGGCAAGTCGCGTCGTGCGATCTTCCACGGCCTCGACAAGGACATTAATCGAGCGGGCATCCCCGAATTCGCCCAATGCCTTGATGCAGCTCTCACGCACGCCGCGATCCCGGTCCGTCTTGGCCCTTTCCAACAATGGTTCGACTGCGCGCTGATCCCCGATGATCCCCAAGGCTTGAGCCGAAGCTTCGCGCACGACCCAGAGGTCATCATTTAGGGCCTCGAGCAACTCAGTCACCGCCGGGCGACCGAGGGTGATCAAATCCATCGAGACACCGATGCGCGCCTCTTCCGACGCCACAGTATCCTCGATATCTCGTAAGCGGTCCAGAATCTCGGTGATCCGATCACGAAGATCTGAAATACGCTTAAGTGAGCGCGCGGCAATGTCTAGAAGATCCGGATAGGCCATTGCGCCAATCCAGGCATCAACGCTGCGGGGGTCAGCTAGCTGCTCCAGCGCCTCCGCCGACATCCGCCGCGCCGTCGCATCGGTGCTTGCCATCATCGCCACGAGCGGCTGCATCGCAGCCGGATCTTTTAGCCGTCCCAGGACTTCGGCCGCAATGTCCCGTGTCGCCGGATCCTCCAAGAGCTGGACCATCGCGCTCAAGGCGGGTGCGTCCGCAACATGCCCAATGGCTTCGGCCGCCGCTTCCCGCACAGTGGGGTCGATGTCTTTCAGAAGAGGCACTATTGAAACGCCGGCGGCGCGGTCTTTAATGCGTCCGAGCATCCTGGCCGCTTCTGCGCGCGTTGCGGAATTTTCAGCCGACAGCCCTTCCGAAATCAGATGGCTCACGGCCTCCGGCCCGCGTTTGAGCAGCTCGGCCGTGGCGTTCATCCGCTTCCAGTCCTCTTCATGGGTGAGATCCCTGACGAGATCTTCTGTCCGGTCTTTTTTGGCCATGGTAATACTACCGTGAGGTCGCCCCGTCCCCGGTGGCATTCTGCGGGGCTTCTTCGAGCGATCCCTCCTCCGGCGGTGTCCATCCTAATTGCGTCAGTATGTCCAGCACGCATGCACGGAGCGCGGTTTGAGCTCCAAGGCGGTTAGTCGCATAGGACATAATATTCTGGTTGTGCTCCTCGACAAACGAGGCCGCGGGATCGTTATAGAAATCCACCAGTTGATCGATGACCTGCGGCCCGAGCTCGACCAACGCCCCGGAGGCTTTTTCCCGCAGGCGAGTGTCTTTGAGGGCGTCCAGGAGAGCGGGCACACTGCGGATGTCATTGAAATGCCCGAGGGCCTTGGCCGCCTCTTCGCGAATAAACCATTCCTCGCTGACAATGCAGCCCGGCGTGGGGGTACCTTTTTGATAGATCCCGATCCCTTGAAGGATCTCGATCAAGGGCTCGACAGCCCGTACGTCACCGATCATACCCAAGGCCATGATCGCCCTGACCTTGACCTGTCCGTCCTTGAGTGACTCGATGAGGGCAGGCACAGCGCTCTGATCACCGATCATGCCCAGCGCGATCGCAACGTCCTCGCGTACGGCGCGGTCCCTGTCCTGGAGACAACTGATCAGAGAGGGCACCGGCCGCGAATCGCGAAGCCAGGACCGGCCTGTCGGATAATCGCTCGTGATTCCTCCAAGGGCTTGGACCGAATGTAAGCGCACTTGGAAATTTTCGTCTTTGAGACCAGCCATCAACGGCTCCACAGTCGCATCGCCGATTTGAGTCAACGCGATCGTGGCGCTGACTCTTACCAGCTTGGAACTGTCCTTGAAGAGCGCTATCAATCCTTTAATGGCCCTTGGATCGCCAAGCCTGCCCAATGCCTCAGCGGCGACGGTCCGGACCGCGCCGTCACGGTCGCGCAATGCGGCAATCAAGCTCTCCACGGCGCTGTTGTCCCCGATACGGCCGAGCGCCCGCGCGGCACATTCCCGCACTCGCCAGCGCTCGTCGCGAAGACCCTGGATAAGGCGTGGAACTGCCGGTGGCCCAATACGGACAAAGTCTTCTACAGCGCCATCCCGACATTCCTTAATCGGATCTCCAAGGAGCGGCAGCAGCGCTTCGAGCACCGGCGGACCGGCGATTTTTCCCAGGGCATGCGCGGCATGCATCCGGACAACCCAGTACTCATCTTCCAATGCCTCGATGAGGGCCTGGGTGGCTTTCGGATACGGCTGGGCGGCGAGAGTTTGTGCCGCCTCCTCACGGGTCGCATCGTCGGGATCCGCCAACGCTTCCAATAGGTCATCAAGTGACTGTGCCATTTAGATACCTGCTTTCATGTTGGGTCGTGGTCGCCACCCCACGCTCGTGAGGACGGCTCGGGCGTGGTAGAGAATGTTGGAATCGGTTTCAGTTTTCATCCTTGCCAATAACGGGTCGGCCACGCGCAATCCAAGTCTGCCCAAGGCTAGGGCAGCAGCGGAGCGCAGGCGTGTATCCTGTAACGCGCCGATCACCGGATCGATCGCGCGGTCGTCCCCGATGTCCGCGAGCGCCCCGATGGCATGCTCCTGCACTTCCATTTCCTCAAAGAACTGTTCGCCGGTCTCATCCCCGCAATTCGCCGCCCTTCTGGCATTCGCAGGACGCCCCTTGCCGGTCACGATGTCGATCAGTGTTGGTACGGCGCGCGCGTCTTTGATCTTTCCCAAGGCCTCGACCGCAAAGGGGCGCACCTCGAGGTCTTGCAGGGCTGTGCTCAAGGGCTCCAACGCGCGAGCGCTGCCGATGCCGCCAAGCGCCTTCGCAGCATCCTGCCGAACGGCGGCGTCCCGATCGCTCAGCATCAGCTCGCAAAGCGGCGCCACGGCTTCCTCCGCGCCCATCTTTCCCAATGCCTCACAGGCGTGAAGTCTGAGAATCCATTCCTCCCCGTTCAGAGCGTCAAGCAAGGATGTCAATGCGGCAGCGCCCAAACGCGCCAGTGCTTCCGTAGTGTCCACCCGAACCGCCTTGACCGGGTCCATGAGCAAGGGAATCAAGGCTTGCACCACCCTTTCGTCTGCGGATTGCCCCAACGCCTTCACAGCATGCATGCGCAAAATCCAATTCTTGCTGGCTAGGCATTCGATCAGCGGTTCCACGGTAGAAGCGTCGGGAAAATCCTTCAGGATCGAGATCGCAGCTTCTTGAACGTTTCCGTTTGGATCCTTCAACACCTGGACCAGCGCCGGTAATGCAGCCCGTCCGATCTTTCGCAGCGCTATCGCCGCCGCCTCACGCACGGCACGGTCCTCATCATGAAGAGCCTTGATCAGCGGCGGGATGGCGCGAGGATCGGCGAAGTCCCCCAGCAGGGCTGCAGCTTCTTCCCGCAGGGCCCAGTCCTCGTCTTGGAGGGCCGCGATTTCCTCAAGCACTCGATCACTCATGAGAAACGCCTCGATACCCGGGGATGGCATGCGGGACGACGACCGATCACGTTAGCATACCGTTTTGCAGAGGGTCAACGCCGCCCGGAAGCGTAGGACCGATGAAAGCGATGCCACACCGACGGCATTACACCCACCCACCCCGAAGCTGGCAAGACAGCTTCTTTTCCCGTGGCACCCGCCCACCAAGCCGAGCTTGCTCGACCACTACACCCAGTCCACCCCAGAACTCGCCAGGACGAGTTCGTCTCGCCCATGGGCCTGCTGATTATTGAAGGCCGCCGGGATGGTTCTCTGTTCTTGATCTTCATCTCAACTTTCCGCGCTCCGGAGTTCACATCTCACCCCCTACCCCAAGCCTGCATTGCACCCGCCCTCCCTCGGCATGCCAGGACATGCCGTCTTCCCAAGCGACAGGCTTTTGTCCCGTAGGACAGATTCCCTTTCCCATGCCACCGTCAGGGGTGGGCTTCGCGCCAGTTTTTCCCTACCCCAATATCGACTTTCAGTGGAGCCGCGAGCTCGATGACCCCTTCCATCTCTTCGGTGACCATTACGCGCGCCACGTCCAGCTCCGCATCCGGCACTTCCAGAATCAACTCGTCATGGACCTGAAGGAGTATCTTGGCTCTCCGGCCCTCTGTGACGATCCGACGGCGCAAGGCGAGCATCGCGAGTTTAATGATGTCGGCGGCGGCTCCCTGTATCGGAGAATTCATCGCCACGCGCTCCCCAAAACTGCGTTGCGTGGCGTCGGCGCTTCGCAACTCCGGAATTGGGCGACGGCGTCCGAACAGCGTTGTGCTATAGCCGGTGGCTTTGGCTTCCGTCACAGTGCGATCGATGTAGGCCTTGACGCCTTCAAATCGGGCAAAATAAGCCTCGATGTACCTCTTCGCCTCCTGGGTGGAGATTCCCAGTTGTGATGAGAGACCGAACGGACTGATTCCATAGATGATGCCGAAGTTTACGGTTTTGGCCACGCGGCGCATATCTTTGGTGATCTGACCCGACGGCAGGCCAAAGATCTCCATCGCGGTGGTCGTATGGACGTCGTCGCCTCGGTCGTACGCCCCGATCAGGACCGGGTCCTGCGAAAGATGGGTAAGAATGCGCAGCTCGATTTGATTGTAGTCAGCGGAGATTAGCATCCAACCGGCATCGGCCACGAACGCTGCCCGTATCCGCCCGCCCCATTCGCCTTTGATCGGAATGTTCTGCAGATTCGGCTCCGATGACGAGATCCGACCTGTGGCTGTGACTGTCTGATGGAGCGAGGTATGCAGCCGTCCGGTTGCGGGATTCACCAGACGCGGGAGAGCGTCCACATACGTGGATTTTAGCTTGCTGAGACTTCGATAGTTCAGAATCTCCGCCGGTAGTTCGTGGTGCACGGCGAGCTGCGTCAGAACATCCTCATCGGTCGAGTAGCCGGTCTTCGTCTTTTTAATCGGGGTCAGCTTGAGCTTTTCAAAAAGCACTTCGCACAGCTGCTTCGGGGAATTTACATTAAATTCCACGCCAGCCAGCCGATAGATTCCCTGTAGAATAGATCCCAGCTGCTGATCGAGTTCCTTGCCGACATTCGGCAAGCATGTCCGTATCGAGTCGGAATCCATTCGCCTCGATCTCGGCCAACACCACTGTCAACGGCAACTCCACCTGTTCGTACAGCTCCGTTAAGCCGCTTTGTGACAGCCTCTCGGACAACAAGGGCTGAAGCCGGGCTATTGCAGACGCCGCGGCGCCCGCCCTTGCCGCGGACTGATGGAACTCACCCTGATCGAAGAGATCTCCCTTGCGCTCGGTCTCCGCCACATCGCTGTCTTGAAGCGATTCCGCAAAGCTCTCCTGCATCAGCACCTCTAGCGTAGGAGCGCGACGGTTGGGGTTCAGTAGATAGGCGGCCAACATCGTATCGAACGCGGCCTTCGCCGGCGGCACCCCCGCCTTAGACAGTGCGAGCCACGCGGCCTTGTAGTCATGAACGTATAGCTTCGCCCCGGACGCCTCGAGCGCTGATTGGAGGGTCTTCAATTCGTTCCCTGCCGGAACGTACAGAGGCTCGCCACCAGGCAGGCACAGCCCAATACCCACCAGTGTGGACCGAAGCA
This sequence comes from Nitrospirota bacterium, assembly GCA_963788195.1. Classification (GTDB taxonomy): domain Bacteria; phylum Nitrospirota; class Nitrospiria; order Nitrospirales; family NS-4; genus NS-11. The sequence continues at coordinate 96,345 of CAWBGA010000001.1, read as the reverse complement.
CCTCAGGCCCGCTCAATTCACAGTGGAGCGCTACCGCGCCGGCTTCGACGAGAGCGGCGCGCAGCGATTCGGCACCACCTGCATCGGCAATGATGGAGACCGCCGCCCTGGGAGTTTGCTGGCCGGTCTCTTCGCCTTTCAACGCCTTGAGCAGTCCCCAGAATTCCAATTCGCGGAACATGGCGGCCAATTCGTCGGTTCTTGCCTCACCCAGGCGGAAAGACTCCGGATCGAATGAAACGGGACAGTCAGTGACGAGTGTCGCCAGCTCCCGGCTGCGACGCGCCTCTTCTCCATATGTCTGAAGGAGGCCACGAAGCTTCTCGGCCTTGACGTCCTTCACGCACATCAGAAGGTTTTCAATAGTTTTGAATTCTTCTATCAGCTTTCTCGCCGTCTTCTCACCGATGCCTTTTACCCCTGGAATGTTGTCCACAGAATCTCCCATGAGTCCCATAATCTCAATCATTCCGGCCGGCGCCACACCAAAACGCTCGAAACAATCCTCTTCAGTAAAGACCTTGTCCTTCACCGGATCGTATATCCGGATTTCAGGCGACAACAGTTGGAACATGTCCTTATCGCTCGTCACGATGACGACATCGAATCCGGCCCCGGCGGCTTGGACCGACAGCGTGCCAATGAGATCGTCCGCCTCGTATCCTTCAAGCTTCACGACGGGAATAGCATACGCATCGACAGCTCGATGGATATAGGGAACCTGTTGAGACAGGGAATCGGGCATAGGCCGTCGCTGCGCCTTGTAGTCCTTGAACTGCTCATGCCGGTGCGTGCGTCCTTTGGCATCGAACACCACCGCCAGGTAGTCCGGGCGACGCTCACGCACGACCTTCTGCAACATATTGATGAAGCCGTAGACCGCGTTCGTGGGCAGGCCGGTTGTGGTGGCGAGCGAAGGCAGGGCGAAAAAAGCCCGATACAGATAGCCGCTGCCGTCGATCAGGTACACGCTCTGACGGTTCTGCATGTCAAATCGTAACATCCGGGCGAGGTAATTTACTATTCGCCATTTCCGCATGTATAATGCATTTAGAGAACGTTAACTCACGAGAGAGCGCAAGCATGGCAACAGCTAACCCTTACCGTAACGCCGTCCCGCTCTCGAAGACTGCTCCTTCCCGTGGATTGAGTTTGACGCTCGGCGCCGTTTTTAGCTGCGCCGTGCTGATAACATGGGCGCCCGTGTCCGCTGATCCCGCCGCGTCCCCTGAAGTGGAAGTGAAGAAACATTCGACAGGAAAAGAAGCGAGCATCCGCCTAGGCGAAAAAGAGTGGTTCATTCATATCGATGTCGATCAGGATCGGACCATGATCCTGCGCTCGGAGTCCGATAAAGGCCAGGAGATCAACAACCAGGCCGAGATTATCGATCGACCGATGAGCAATTCCGAGGTCGATCGTTTAGTGGGTGACTTCGTGAGCGGGATCACGTCGACCCTCAAGCCGTGAGCGCCACCCCGTCCACGAAAAAGCCTCGTTTCGTGATCTTCCTACACGGCGGCACCTATGACAAGTTGCATCAGGCCGCGACGATCGGGTTGACGGCTGCCGCCATGGGAAAAGAGGTATATGTCTTTTTGATGTTTTGGGCGATCAAAAAGCTGGCGATGGGTGAGCTCGACCGGATTGACTTTTCGCCGGCCTATGAAGCCCATGCGGAGGAAGTTGCCCGGATCATGACCGAGAAGAAGGCGCCCAAGATTTCTGAAATGTTTGAAGAGGCCAAGGAGGTCGGCAGCTTCAAACTGATCGCATGCAGCGCCGGCCTCGAGTACATGAGTGTGAAGTACGAGGATTTCGCTTCGAAGGTGGACGACGTTTTAGGCCTTCCGCTGATTCTGAATTTAGCCGCCGACGCCGAAACCACCCTCTTCATCTAAGTTTCTTTTTCCCTGCGACACGTCCGCCAAGTGCTGCTAGCGCGAGGTCGTGACCCCCACCCGGCTGCAATACCGCGTCAGCTTGCAGACACTGCAGCGCGGCGAAATCGGCGTGCAGATATTCTGTCCGAAAGGCACGAGCAGATCGTTATAACCGATCCAATACGACTTGGGCAGTTTACCGCGCAAGGCCGCTTCGCTCTCTGCCGGAGTACGGGTCTGAATGTAGCCCCAGCGATTGCTGATCCGATGCACATGGATATCCACACAGATTCCCGGCTTTTGGAACCCTAAGGTTACCACGAGATTGGCGGTCTTGCGTCCGACGCCATGAAGCGTCAGCAGCTCACCAATGTCGTCGGGAACTCGGCCCCGATAGCGCTTTTGCAGTTCTCGACAGATCTCCCGGATCTGCCTGGCCTTGGTCCTGTAAAAACCGACCGGATAGATGGCGCGTTCAATCTGTCGAACCGTGAGGTTTCCCATTGCGATGGGTGTTGTCGCCAGTCGGAACAAGCGTTCAGATGCCTCGGCCGTTGTCTGATCCCGGGTCCGTAAACTCAGAATCGTGGCGACCAAAATTTGAAACGGATCCCTTGAGGCTTTCGCCACAATGCCCACGACCGGCTCTCTCCAGCGGCGCACCTCCCGCCCGAGAATGCCGCATGCAGGCGTGAATATCCCGATCCTTCATCGTTACCTAATTTCTCGGCGGTCAGCTTTTAAAAATGGAAGTGGTCACCCATCGACGAAGAAGAACGATGGGGCGCGGCAATAGAGAAGAGATAGGGCACAGGAATAGCCGGAACCCGGCGGTGAGAACACTAAAACTAAGGACGTTTTGAAAAACTATAGGACAATCAGCCGGAGCCGGTGCGATGCTTCGCCAACCATTTCTGGCGACGGCGCTGAGCTTCTCGTTCTTTATTTTTCTTCTTTAGACTCGGCTTCTCGTAAAACCGGCGGCGCTTTAGCTCACGGAAAAGGCCTTCCCCTGCCAGTTTTTTCTTCGCAATCTTGAGAGCCTTTTCCACATTGTTGTTGAAAACCTTGATTTCCATTCAGTGCTCCAGTCTCCCGCAACCAGGGGAAACTTTAGCACACCTCCGACGGAACGGCAATATGAGACGTGCATCGCAATCACAGGGGACCTTTGCCTACCCGCGAGTGTGGGCAACAGCCTCGGAGCACCCTTTAACGGCACAACGCATTTCGCCGCCGAGCAAGGGATGCTCGACATTGTCCGTCGGGTGATAACGATGATACCAGGCACATTCGAGGTCGTGCGCCGCCGCGGCTTTTCTCGCATACTCAAACCAAAAATAGCGGTACTTGGCTTCTACAGCCTCCCGATGCAGGTCTTGCGCGAGGTTTTCATCAGCGTGGCCCACCCGGTCTGCCATTCTTCCATTTCTCGACAGGATGTAGGCTCCGGATGACACCTCGGTGACGAAGAGATGGATGTATTTCAGGTTGTACGGTCCTGACATCAGTACCCTCCCTTCGACGTATGGGCTACCAGCAGCGAGAATACCCACAGAAGCACTTTTCGCAGTTCTCGGTATGGATCAAAGGCGCGCCGCAATCAGGGCAGGGCAGTCCTTCGGGGCGCATAGCCAACACGCTCGCCGCCTGACTCCTGCCGCTGTTCCGCAGGATGAAAACTGGCCAACGCCTTGGCGATGGCGTCCCACAGCGAGAGCACCCGGTTGGCCCCGACTCCATACGGATTGCCATCCTGGATGCCGATCAATTGTCTTGTGATTTCATGCATCGGAATTCGATAGCGAAGCGACAGGCTGATGAGGCGGCAGACGCACTCCAGATCTGCCTGAATCATCCCGCCCGCCTTAGCCACTGTGGCGAAGGTTTCAAACGGCTCGCCATTCATGGAATTGATCGTGAGGTACATCTTCCCGTAGCTGGTATTGATCGCAATGGTCTCCCCGCTCACGCGCGCCGGACGTTCTAATTTGATCGGATGGCCGGCGCCGGCAAACGGCGGTTCCGGCAGCTCCCCGGCATCGGGGAGAGAAAGCTCGACCGGGGTTGAGTCGGCCGGCTTTTCGGCCGCCGTGTTTTTATGTGAGACGCCTACGTTCATCACTTGTTCCTCGCGGCTGCCGTCCCGATACACGGTGATCCCCTTGCAGCCTAGGTCATAGGCCATCAGATAGGCCTTCATCACGTCGTCAGTCGTCGCCTGGGTCGGCATATTGATGGTCTTCGAGACGCCGCTATCGGTATATTGCTGAAACGCCGCTTGCATTCTCACATGCCATTCGGGAGCCGACATCATGTGCCGTGACAAACACTTTCTGCCACTTCTCCGGGATCTGCGGCACCCCGCGGGCCGAGCCGTGGTTGGCAAGGATTTTCTCCATCAGACCTTCTTGCCAGAATCCCTCGCGTTTGGCGGTCTCGATGAAGTCATCGAGGACGTAGGGCAGGTGCTCGCCATCCATCACATTTTTGAACCAGATCAGGCTGAATTCCGGCTCGCAACCCCCGGAGGTATCCGCGATCATGCTGATCGTGCCTGTTGGGGCCACCGTCGTCACATAGGAATTTCTGACCCGCTGACCGCGCGCCTCATGAAGGGAGCCTTTCCACGCGGGATAGAGCCCACGCTGCTCTGCCAGACGCATCGATTCCTCGTAGCCCTTATCGGAAATAAACTTCATGACCTTCGCGCCCATTTCCACGCCGCTCTCGGAATCGTACTGAATTTCAAGCTTAAACAGCATTCGCGCAAAACCCATGACCCCTAAGCCGATTTTCCGATTGTCCTTCGTGCATTTTTCAATCTCTGGAATCGGGTATTTATTCATATCAATGACGTTATCCAGTAAATGCACGGAGGTTCGCACCGACTCCTCGAGCCGCGCCCAGTCAACATCGTAACGGCCGTCGGGTTTTCGCACGATGTGCGTCTCAAGGTTGACGCTGCCGAGATTGCATGACTCGTACGGCAAAAGTGGCTGCTCGCCGCAGGGGTTTGTCGCCTCGATCATTGCGTAATGCGGCGTAGGATTCGTGCGATTCGCCTGGTCGATGAAAAACAGACCGGGCTCCCCGTTTTGCCATGCTGATTGCGCGATCTTCCTCAACACGTCCCGTGCGTCGAGTTGCCGGACAATTTTTCCTGAACGGGGACTGATCAGGTTATATTTTTCACCGTTCGCGGCGGCCTTCATAAACGCATCGGTCACCGCAACACTGATATTGAAGTTGGTGATCTCCTTCGTATCCGTCTTACAGGTGATAAACTCCAAAATGTCTGGATGATCCACGCGGAGGATGCCCATATTCGCTCCCCGCCGGGTCCCCCCTTGCTTGATATGTTCTGTGGACTGGTTGTACACCTTCATAAAAGACACCGGGCCGGACGCAACCCCGCCGGTGCTTCGAACCATATCGTCTTTGGGGCGAAGCCGGGAGAAGGAGAACCCAGTTCCTCCGCCGGTCTGATGGATGAGGGCCTGATGTTTCAGGGTGTCATAGATCCCTGCAATGGAGTCCTCGACCGGGAGAACAAAGCAGGCGGCAAGTTGCTGTAAAGGCCGCCCGGCATTCATAAGCGTGGGAGAGTTGGGCAGAAAATCCAGATTGGACATGAGCTGATAAAACTTCTCTTCGGTCGCCTGAACCTCTTCCGCCTTGGCACCGTATTGAAGTTCTGCCTGAGCCAGGTTATGCGCCACACGTCGGAATAAACCTGCCGGTGTCTCTACGACTCTTCCCTCTTCGTCCTTGGCCAGGTAGCGTTTATGTAAAACTCGCTGCGCATTCGGTGAAATTCGAGAAGCACTCCCCCCGTTCTCAAACCCCACATCAGACGCGCCGCCCCCGGTCGTTTTCATCCTGGTTTCCTCCTGATCGAATTGTCTAATGACTGGATTCCGGTAAGCCTGAGACACACCCCCCAAAAACTAGACACGGCTTTTACCATTGAGTCTGGAGCGTGTCAATACTAAAATACCAGATGTAGTAGAAAAAATGAACGTGTATCTAAATATTGTGGAAAAACTGTGATTCAGCAAATGGACAAGTTGTCAACAACCAGTGCAATCACTGTGGAAAAGTCTCACAACCGCCAGCCCGGCGGCGGCCCGAAATCCCTTCTGATTCAACGAAAATAGAGACGGATTACTTACTTTTCTTAACGTAGGCTCTGTAGTGGGTGGACTTGCCGCCGTTGGCTTGTTCCTCGAGGCCTAAAAACTCATGCCCGGTTGTCTCACACCATGCCGGCATATCTTCTTTGATACCCTCATCATCGGAGATCACCTCTAAGACCTGACCGACTGTGAGTTCTTTAATTTTTTTTGAAGTTTTAATGATCGGCATGGGACAAAACAACCCCAACGTATCGAGGACAACATCTTTCTGCATGGGTAACCTTCTTAACTTAATAAACAGATTCACCTGGGCGTCTTTGGCTTCCGCCAGATAGGTTGACACGCCGGCGAGTTGATCCACGCCCTCAACCAGGGTATCCTTATCAATTCCCATCAGCCCCAGGGTAGTGGTGCAGGCAATGAACTTAACCCCCAGATCCTTTGCCACCTCCATGAGTTCCGGCACACCAGGCATCCTCTGTTGTTTCATCACAAGCTTCATCATTCGAGTGCCAAGCCCCCAGAAATGAAAGCGCGATAACGGCAATCTCTCGGCTCCGGGCTTATTAAGAGCCCCAAATACGGTACGCAACCAATCCTTTGCCTTCCCGCGGGACCTCGGACGGCGAACGGCATTGAGCCCCCAGAAGGTGAAGAACATGGTCACCTGCATTCCCATGGAGGCCGCGCCTGTCGCGATGATGAACGCCGCCATGACACGGTCCATATCACCGCTAAGGACGACCAGTGTCACCCGCTTGGGTTTTTTTTCTTGCAACTCAATCAAGTGCCGCTTGGGGATCAAGTTGCGCAGTCATGACCGTATTCATCAAGGCCTCCAAAGATAATCGGGGAGGCCGGCTTTACCCGGGACCTCCCCGATTCCCCTCTAGCATCGCAATACTACTGTAATGGGTGACCCGACTATTTGTCAAGTTTTCAGAATGCCTAATAACATGTTAATAATCAATGTGTTATGAGGAAAAAATGGGCTGATTATGTGGGCAGAAACAACCCGATACGCCTTCGTTTTGGACGAAGGGACACCCTAATCATCAACATATCGGTCATCAATTCGCTCTGTAACCAGCTCCTTCCATTCGGACTTACTCCGCCGCAACAGGGCATACCCCTGTTTCCGGATTCGCTCCGCCTTCTCGGCGATGATTCCAGCGGGAACTCGGTATTCCTGTAGGACCAGGCAGAATATCTCGATAGAAGTCTCAAACTCCTCAGGGACCACCTGGTCGGCCCCCGAAGCGAGTAGGTCGTCGATTTCACGAAGGTACCGGGTTCGGGAAATGATATGGATCCTCGGGTTCAACTCACGAGCAACTTTAATAGCGCGGCGAGTCGCAAGTGGGTCTGAAATTGCCAGAACCAGTGCCCGTGCATCTTGGATGCCTAATCGTCGCAATGTCTGGGGATGGGTGACATCACCGAAATAGATGGGCACTGACTTTTTTTGTTCCTGCCGCACCACATCGCCATCCATCTCGACAATGACGAAGGAAATCTCCGTCTCTCGCAGCACTTGCGCAAGGTTTCGCCCGTTAATTCCGTAGCCCGCGATAATGGTATGCTCCCGCAAGACCATGGGCGGCTCCTCCACAAGGCCTTCGGGACGACCCCAGTGATGGAGGCGCTGTATCGCTTCCGCCCGGCGGGCAATCTTGGGTGACAGCTCGATCAAAAAAGGCGTGAGTAGCAGTGTCAAGACCGAGACGGCGAGAAAAATTTGAAAAGCGCTCGTAGACAGCAGTCCGACGTCCTTGCCGACCTTTGAAAGAATGAAGGAAAACTCCCCGACCTGCGCGAGGGCCATACCGGTCAGAATTGCCGGCCGCCATGCGTACCCAGCGGCGATGGCCGCAACCCCCGTCACCACCGCTTTCCCCACTACAACCGCTGCCACAAGGGTAGTTACGAGCACAGGGTGTGCCAGTAACACACGAAAGTCGAGGAGCATCCCGATGGACATAAAGAACAGGCTGTTGAAGCCGTGTCGGAACGGGAGGACTTCCGCCATAGCTTGATGGCTGTACTCAGATTCTGAAATGATCAGTCCCGCAATGAATGCGCCCAGCGCCAAGGAAAGCCCTGCGAGCGAGCTGAGCCAGGCAATGCCGAGACAAATCAGGATGATCGTGATCAGGAACAGTTCACGGCTCCGGCTTCTGACGACCCTCTCCAACATCCGAGGCACCAGGTACCGGGCCGCAACAAGAATCAGCGTGACGACCAAAATGGCCTTCGCCAGGGGCCAGACCACCGCGATGATGCTGCCGCCCTGATTCGCCAAGCCCGGAGTCAGCATCATCATCGGTAAGACCGCAAAATCCTGGACGATCAGAATTCCAAGACTGAGCCGGCCGTGCGGGGAATTGGTTTCGTCCCGAGTGGTAATCATATTCAGCACAATGGCCGTGCTGCTCATGGCCGCCAGAAATCCCCAAAATACGCCTTGGTTCCAGGGGAGGCCGGAGACCATGCCGGCCAGCGTTGTAAGCGCTATCGTGAATCCGATCTGAAGCCCTCCACTTGCCAAAACGCCGCGCAGCGACGGGATATGCGCCAGTGAAAACTCCACGCCGATGGTGAATAAGAGAAGCACGACCCCGATCTCCGCGAACACCTCGACATGAGAGACGTCCTGGACGAAATCCAAGCCGTACGGCCCGACCATCGCCCCGGCCACCAGGAAACCGACGACCGCTGGCAAGCCCAATCTGTCGAAAAAATAGACGACGACGACGGAGACGCTGAAGAGAACGACCAGATCGCGAAGAAAAGCAATTTCAGTCATTAAGAGAGACTCACCGCCGCATCGCACCCTTTTGAATTACCCCAATCGGCATCACCCGTCTCGAAAAACGACGATCGCGGACAGCGCGCGGACCGGCGCCCCGACTTACGGCTCGTTCTCATCGGGGTCGGCACTGTCTTGAGTGTGCGCCCCGCTCCTGCTCGCGAGGCCCGGTTCGACTTTTCTGGCTACGGTCAAAAAGCCGCTGTGCGCCACCATGCGATGATCGGGACGAACACTCCGCCCTTCGATGTTCCATGTGCGCAGCAATGTTTCAAAGCTTTGAATCATCGAAAAGACCGCGACGCGGTGGAGCGCTTCAACGGTCTGCATCACTTGTGGGATGGTGGGGACATAACTGAGATAAATACCGCCCGAGCGCAAAGCCAATGCGGCATGAGGAATCACCTGCCAGGGCTCCGGCAGGTCCAGAATCACTCGATCCAGTTCCGTCTCTTCAATCCCCTCATACGCATTCTTCTGCCGAACAGTCAGATTCTTGCTCGGGCCTAAGTATCGTTCGATGTTATTCATGGCGGTCTTGGCAAAGTCCTCGCGCGCCTCGTAACTGAAGACATGGCCCCGGTCTCCCACCGCACGCAACAACGCCATGGTGAGCGCGCCGGACCCGGTGCCCGCCTCAAACACCCGGGCGCCGGGGTAGATGTCCGCCCATTGAACGATCACCCCCAAATCCTTGGGATACAGGACCTGCGCCCCGCGAGGCATCTTGAGGACGTATTCCGAGAGCGTCGGACGTAGCGCTAAGAGCCGCCGCCCTGCGGACAGAGTGACTAGAGTTCCATCCGGTTTGCCGATGAGCGAATCGTGAGCGATTCTCTCTCCGCTTAATTGAAAGACGTCGCCGCCCTTGAGTGTCAGCGCATAATGTCGGTTTTTGGAATCGACTAAATGGATGCGCTCGCCATCTTGAAGGGCAGTCATGAACCTCCCACATTCGGACGCGAAAGTTAGCTCGGCTTGATGGGGCCGCACGCGTTCGCCCCGAAATCAATAAGCTTCCGGCGGACTAGGGCATGGCAGTGAGGGCAAGGAAAGCGGAAGGTTGTTTCATCAAGCCATTCGACGGAGGCATCCTTCACCCACATGAGCTTTTGGCAGTATGGGCAGGGTTTCACGGGCAACGGCATATCATCTCTTAAGGTATTTTTTGAATCCTGATGTTTGTACCTGAATTCCGCCGATCCCGCAAGGTAAGCGTCGGGATAAGAAATCGGCTCTAGACGGTTTGCGCGCGCGCCATCATTCGGCAATAGCCGCAGATCTCACTCGTTGTGGGCTGGCTGCATTTTGAACAGGGCTGAAGAATCGCCCGATCGCTGTCCGCCATCGAGGGCCGATCGGCGCTTTCAGTTTTTTGCTTCGCAAGGAATCCCCAGTAAAACATCTGCTTTGTTCCGGGCGACTCATTCTCTAAGCGATTCAAAGTCTCTTTATAGAGCAGCATTTTAGCCCCTTTGGAGTTCGGGCACTCCTCCACGATGTAATCCAGGCGATTGACAATCGCGTAAGCCGCGATCTCCCGTTCTGCCAGGCGATAGAGAGGCTTCACTTTCTTGGCGAAGCCCTCGACCGAGTCGGGCAAAGACGGCCCTTGCTTCTCCAAATAGTCCGTCTGCCAGTGCAGAATGTTTCCCAATAGCCGGGCGGCCTCGTCATCCAGATTATGACCCGTGGCCAGAATCGTATAGCCGTGCTCCACCGCGGTCCGGTTAAAATGATAGCGCTTAATGGTCCCGCAGGTAGAGCACGTAGGCCGGCGAATCAAGGCCGAGAGCTCGTTAATGCCTGCGCCCTCATTTTCCTGGACCTCATGGACATGCAGCTTGATCCCACGCGGCTCTGTGAATTGTTCCACCTTGGACTTCGAGGCTCGTGAATATTCACCAATGCCGAGGTCCACGTACAGGGCAGCCACCGCATAGCCCAGGCGATGCAACACATCCAAGAGGGTGAGGCTGTCCTTCCCGCCTGAGACAGCCACTAACACACGGTCTGTCTTCGTGAACATCTTCTCTTCGTGAATGGCACGCTCTATCTGCCGGCAGACAAATTCCGTAAGGCAGGTCTGACAAAACGCCGTATTGTGCCGCGGAATGCCGAGCACGGCTTTATGCGGGCATTTACGGCAGCGCATAAATTATCCTTATTTCACCCGCCCACCCTGAAGTCTGCCAAGACAGACTTCTTACCCCTGGCACCCGCCCACCCTGGCTCCGCCGAGACGGAGCCTTTTCCCCCTGGCCACCCGCCCACATTCACCCTCCCGCCAAGCCGAGCTTGCTCGACCACTACACCCAGCCCACCCCCGACCTCGCCAGGACGAGTTCGTCTCGCCCATGGGCCTGATGGTTATAAGGCCGCCGGGGTAGTTCTCTGTTCTTGATCTTCATCTCAGCTTCCCGCGCCCTGGCTCCGCCGAGACGGAGCCTTTTTACCCCTTGCCACCCGCCCACCCTGGCTCCGCCGAGACGGAGCCTCTTTCCCCTGGCCGCCCGAGATGACCGGGCGAATCTCGACACAATCCTCGTCTCGAAGCGTGTCGTCTTCGGTCACGAGATCATCCCCTCGAATAACCAGGACGCTTTCCGGTATCAGATCCAGTTCCTTCAACAAATCTTGCACGCGTTTCGGCCCGGGGATGTTCAATTCCCGAACAGGATGGTTGAACAGGACTTTCAGATTTCTACCTCGCGCAAGAAAACGGCCGCTTCTTCCGGAAAGACGGGATTGATATAGAAACCTGCCCCCCATTCAAAGCCGGCAACCTGGGTTAGCTTGGGAATGATCTCGATATGCCAATGATAGAAGTCCTCCGTCGGTTCGCGCAAGGGCGATGTGTGCAGGAGAAAGTTGAACGGCGGCACCCCGAGAACCCGATCGACCCTTCGGAGCGTATCGGCAAGAACCCTGGCGAGCCCTTCGACCTCGAACCTTTCGATATCCTCGTAGGAAGAGCGATGTCGCTTGGGAAGGATCAACAGCTCAAAAGGAAAGCGCGCCGCGAAAGGCACGACACAGAGAAAGTGCTCATTTTCCGCAACGATGCGGGTACGCTCCCGGCTCTCCTGCCGGATGATGTCGCAATACACACAACGTTCCTTATTCCGGTAATGCTGGCGGGATCCCTCGACTTCTGCCTGCACATTTATTGGAACGATCGGCAACGCAATCAGTTGCGAATGCGGATGCTCAAGGGTCGCCCCCGCAGCAGGTCCGTGATTTTTAAAGACCAGCACGGATCTCAGGCGCAGGTCCTTCCTTAAATCGAGAATACGGTCGCGGTACACCCACAATACATCTTCAAGGTGCTTGTGTGGCAAGCTTTCGATGGTTGCTTTGTGGTCCGGCGTCTCAATAATGACTTCGTGGGCTCCGACGCCGTTCATGCGGTCATAGAGACCATCACCTGCACGGTCAAGATCGCCCTCAATCTGTAGGGCTGGGAATTTATTCGGGACAACTCGAATCTCCCACCCTGGACTGTCGGGTAAGGTTCCCGGGGTCCGGTAGGCCAGAATTTCGGGAGGCGTCTGAGCTTCATTGCCCGGACAAAACGGGCAGAGCGGCAGGGCGGGCTGCAATGAATAATAATTTTGAAAATCGCTCGGTCGCTGAATCCGATCAGCCGAGAGAATCACCCACCGACCGATTACTGGATCACGTCTGAATTCAGGCACAAACCTCCGATGCCAGCCTATCATTCCGGGTGAAGGGAAAATCTCCCTCCACTCTGTGCAGACGATGGTTACAGGTCACTGATCTCAAGATGTGCCTCGAGTTTGACGGCAACGCCAGGCTTGAGGTGGACTGCCGCTGACGCCAAAATGCAGGAACCCTGATAGGTCCGCTCGAAGCCCTCTTCTGATTGGGAAACCGTCTCAATGGGCGTAAACCAGATATCGCCCCGCGCGGGCAAGCCTGATCACCACCCGGAAACGCTGCCACTCATCTACCATCGCGAACCAGTCCGCCTGTGGCACCTCCCCGCGCTCTTGCAGCCGGATATGGCCGCTGCCCGGCCATTCATAATAACGTTGGGGATCGTTGCCGGCGAGCAGCGTCATGTTCAGCTCCATGCCGAAACGCAAAGTGCAGGGTTCAGCTCCCTGACTTTCCAGCTTATACACAACCGTCAGGCTCTCCTCACGTCCAGACAGCCGGTAGGTCTTTTCAATCGAAATGGGGATCACCTGCCCATCGTGTCGGACCGTGCCGGCGAACTTCAGTGGCAACGCAAGTATGCTCTTAGTGACACGGTGTTCTCCCAGTGAGTACCGTGCTCCCACGAAATCACCCAGTTCTACGTCGTCAATGCGGTCCAAGGCTTCCGAAGGCGTCCCGGGGTCCAAAAATCGATCCACGAAACTACTGCGGCGGTGCCGGTCATAAATCAGTCGTTGATCCAAGCCGCGCTCTTTGACCTTGACAAGTTCGTGAATCGACTTGGGTGGACCGCCTCCGGGATCGGCCTCATGTGAAGCCTCGGCAAGCTTGCCGTGATACGCCTCCGGTCGGCGCGCAATGACATTCAGGAGATTGAATTGGACCGGCCGATAGTCCAGTTCAAGCAGGCTTCCTCCACAGGCCGGCGCCACACAGAGTCCCAACGCCTCGGTGGCAACGAGCACTTCAGGATGACCGTCACGATCCATGTCCACCACCCGAACATCGACCCATCCTGCACGCGAATCGCCGCTATGAGCCGCAGTGTCAATCCGGATTTCGGCGGCAATCAGGTTGCGATACGTTTCATGCCGCAAGTTGCTGAGATAGAGTCCGCCAAACAAGCCGTGCCAGTAGACGTCATTGCCCTGGGCTCGCCACAAAAAATCCCGCGCTTCCGAAACTGTTCCGCCGGCCGGCATTGTCGCGATCCGCTCGCTCACATCCAGCATGCGTTTGTGCATGTGGTTGGACTCGGAATACTTCATGAGGAACCCATCCCAGAATCCCCCGCGTAAAAACCCTTGAAAAGCCCCAAGCCGGCCTTCTTGCTCCAGTTCGGCCCGACGCTCATGCAGAGCTTTAGCAGCCGCTGCCGGGAGGGCCCACTCCATCATCTCTTCGTAGGAAGCGGACGGGAGGTACATGCGCCCGGTGGCCGGATGGTCTTGCAGGTACTCACTAAACGTGCTGAGCCGGATCCATTCGGCGTTGTGCTCGAGCGCAGTAAAGAGCCGCTCCAGATAGCCTTCCACAAATACCCATTGATGTGTCCCCGGCCACATTCCGAACTTTTCGCCGTCATCGGCATACGTCACCGCCGTATCTTCGCCGCGGACCCGAAGTTTCCCCAACACATCGATGAGCTCTTCGGGGACACGGAATGGAATCAGATACCGCAGGTCTTTATTGATCGGAAAGACGGCTAAGGGGTGACCTTCCCGCTCTGTCAAATAATATCCACTAAGGGAGTCGGGTTCGAACCCGGCATTGAAAAAATGTGAATCATCCAGGATGGTATACCGAAGCCCCGTCGGCGCGAGTTTCTTCGGTAACCCGCCGTCCCACACACGCTCCGCGAGCCATAACCCCTGAGGGCGGACACCCAGGAGGTCTTGTAATCGTTGTGACAGGCCGTTGACCTGGCCGACGGCATCACGATCTGGGATGACCGACAGGATAGGCTCGTACAAGCCACCTCCAAGCATTTCTACCTGGCCGGTTGCAATCAAGCTCCGGAGCCGTTCAAGAAAGCCAGGTTCCTCCTTGGCAAACCAGTCAAGCAGCGGACCGGTATAGTGCAATGAAAGGCGAATGTGCGGGTGCCGTTCCAGGACATCGAGGAACGGCCGATAACACTGATCAAACCCCTGTCGGAAGACCTGGTCGAAGTTGCCCACCGGCTGGTGGTTATGAATACCGAGCAGCAGCGTAACCACGCTCATGTCATGCCTTCCACATCGTCGCCTCGAACGTCTCGTCCGGCACGCGCACGGTGAGCGGGCCATATGTGGGCAGACGTTCTGACTCGAGCCCGCCCTCCAAGACTTTAATCACCAGGTGCATCATGGACCCTTGACTGAATCCGAGGTCTTTGACCGGCACCATCAGTTCAATAATTTTCTTGCTTCGAATGGTCTCGTACGTCCCGGCGTGAAAAAAGCTGGCACCGTCGGCGCTTTTGAACAATGAAAAGTGGTCCGGCTCCGTCTCACTCACCGCGAACACAAGTTGTATATGATTCGGTTCCAAAAACTGAACCTGCACCATGCGGCCGGCCATGCCGTTCATAGTTTCAGCCGGTGGGTTCTCGCTTTCCACGGGAGGAGGCTTATAGAAAAGATCGACCGGATCGAACCGCAGATAAAGATGCTCCAGATCGAAGCCAAAGTACACCCGGCGCAGAAGCGCGGGCCGTTTGTACATGGCACCCTGTGGGGATTGTCCTTCAATGTAACCGGCCCCCCGCCATTCATAAAAATCAGTAACGATCCCGTCGATGCGCGGCGCAATCAATGACACGGGTTGTTGCACCGTCGATTCCAGGCTCTGCTGGCGCCATATCGGCTGCCTCAGAAACTCCGGGACATCCTTCTGCAGGAGCCGAAAGACGTTTGCCAAATGCATCCGGAACAACTCATCGAAGGTACTCTTATGTTCGGTGACAAACTCATCCCCATACCACCAAAACCAGTCGCTGCCCTCGGCCGCGTAGAGCTCATTCCAGGCTGCTTGAACCATCTCCTCTGGTCTGCCTGCTCGATGTTGTTCAGCAAGCAGAAAGCGGCGAGTCCGACCCAGGCACTCCCAGGCGTTGTTGTCCTCAGGGTGACCGATCCAAATTCGAAGCTCAGCATTGATCCACGATCCGGTATGTAGCCGTTCCAAGCGACTCGTGGGCGGGTGCTCCAGAAGCTCACGCTGGGGCGTAACGGTTTGAAACTCGATCGCTCCCTGTCGACCCTGAATCATGCTTGTATAAAGGGTCCTGAGAAAGGCTTCGCCGCCGTCTGGATAATATTCCCACGGATTTTCGCCATCCAGAATGACCGACACCAATGGACGCTCTTCTGGGGAGCGCTCAGCGATGGCGGCCAACCGACCGCTGAAATCTGCGGCGGCGGCACGGGGATCATTACGCGCGTAGATAAATCCGACGGCGTCCGAGATCTCCCGATCACGGAAGAACAGCGCGATCTCACGTCCCTCCCTGGAGAAGAGGTAAGGCCGATAGAGCTGAACGTCCCGATCCCATCTCTCGCAGGAAGCGGCAAGGACTCCTTCATCGGTTGCGGTCCATTGCACGCCAAGCTCATTTAACATCGGGACCATCTCGGGACATACCGAGCCCTCAGATGGCCATATCCCCACCGGTCTGCGCCCGAAGAGCGAGTTGTGATATTCGACGGCCATGCGAAGCTGCTCACGAGCATCTTCCGGCTGAGGGAGAGGGGCCGGAAGGGTGTCTTCAGGACGCGATCTTCGGGCGAGGTCGGTATTGATCAGCAGGGGGATGATCGGGTGAAAGAATGGCGTTGTCGACAGCTCCACTTGGCCGCTATCGGCAAGTCGCCTGAACAATGGGATGAGTTGTGCCAGTACTTGCCTTTGCGTAGCAAGCACCTCATGCTTGTCAGCTTCGCTGAATTGGCGTCCCTTGGTGATCAGTTCTCTTAAGGCAGGATAGCGGGCC
This sequence comes from Nitrospirota bacterium, assembly GCA_963788195.1. Classification (GTDB taxonomy): domain Bacteria; phylum Nitrospirota; class Nitrospiria; order Nitrospirales; family NS-4; genus NS-11. Next base: position 79,857 of record CAWBGA010000001.1, on the reverse strand, counting down.
ACGGCTCGGTGCCCAAACCATGCCAGATTGTGCCACACCTGCAGGTCCAGAAAATCCTGCGTGGAAAACCGAGTCGTCAGTGGCTTCACATCTCCGGCCGGAATCTGAGGACCCCGTTGAATGAGCAGGCTGTGGTATCGATCGTGCGGCCTGATCATGGTGTCCCAATTAGCGGCAAAGAAGTGTCGCAGAATGAACGCTCCCTGTTCGGCACTCAAATCCGCAGCGGGGCAGGCAGCGTGCAAGAAAAACGCGTCCTGCACGGTTCCCTGAGTCTGTTCCTGAATCTGGAGAAGAAGCGACGGTGTAAGATTGACAGTGGCCCGCATCTCCGGATGCTCTTCCAACAGCACGCCCATATCAAAATAGCCTTTCGTCGCATGGAGCCGTACCCATGGGAAGGGCGAGGTGTGTGTCAGAGGATCCGTGTAATAAGGTTGATGTAGATGCCAGAGGAATGCGACAGCGACCGTTCTCATGTGTGGCATCAACCTAGCACCCGTCTACAGAACCGGTCAAGAAATCGAGGATGAACTTTTTCGGCTGCAGGCGGATTAAGTAATTGTCCCAACACAGAAACCACGGTATGCTTAGGGCGCGTCATGGAGTGTCTTCACGTATAGTGGAACGCTTTCGTTCTCCTCGTTGGTTGTACTGGACTCCAGTCGCCCTCTATGCCGCGTTGATTTTCTTTCTGTCTTCCTTGTCAGAGCCCGACGTGTACGTTCCTGCTCTGCCGATCCCCTACGCGGATAAGGCTCTACACGCGGTTGAGTACGGCGTCCTGGCAATTCTGACGTATCGGGCCTTTCGATACGCAGGGAATACGTGGTCTGCGGCACACGCTGCGATCCTTGCGATCGCGGCCTCAACGGTCTACGGCCTGACGGATGAATTTCACCAAGCCTTTGTTCCACTGCGCGACTCCAGTGTGTGGGATCTCGTTGCGGACTGGATGGGATCAGTGGTGGGGGCTTGGAGCTGGGCGCACGTCGAGCCGCGGGGAAATAGGGTTGAGGATTTTCCTGAGCCAAGGAACCGGGTATAATCCAGGGTTAATGACCGCCACCATTCCCCCGACCCCTGACCCGGAGCGCGTGTCAGACACGCTCCGTAACAAACTCTCATTCAGAACCGAACTCACACACTTGGCCCCCCTCGCAGGGGATGCCTCGAACCGCCGATACTTCCGGCTTCAACTGTCCGGTGGGCCTCCTCATTCTCTCGTGCTCATGCAACTGTCCTCTCCAGACGCCTTTAAGCAGTCAGAAGAAGCAGTGAGCCAGCACGCGCCAGTAGTCACCGAATTGCCGTTCGTGAACATTTTGAGACATCTCACGAAAGCCGATGTCGCCGTTCCAGAGCTGCACTATTATGATCAAACGGCCGGACTGTTGTACCTCGAAGATCTTGGCGATGTGACGCTGGCTTTAGCCTCGCAAGAGGGCACGACCCCTGACACTTCCGAGCTCTATCGCGACGCAGTCGAAGCGCTCGCTCGCCTGCACCTCAAGGCGTCATTTCCTGCTGATGCCGCCTGCCTTGCTTTCGGTCGCGCGTTTGACGTGCCGTTGCTGATGTGGGAATTCAACCATTTCATCGGGTATGGAATAGAGCGACGGACGGGGATCACGCTGGCTGAAGCAGAGGCCCGGACGATTCGGGCTGAGATGCAGAAAATCGCAGAACTCCTCGCAACCCAGCCACGCATCTTTACACATCGGGACTATCACAGTCGCAATCTTATGGTACTGGATGGACGGTTGCGGGTCATCGACTTTCAGGATGCCCTGATGGGGCCTGCGAGTTATGATCTCGCATCGCTGCTCCGGGATTCCTACGTGTCTCTTCCCGAAGAGCTTATTGAGGAGTTGGTCGTGCGCTATCTCGAGGTGAGGGCAAAATTCGGCGCTCCACTGGATCGTGTGCAGTTTATGCGCCTGTTCGACATGACAAGCATACAGCGCAATTTGAAGGCCGCAGGGCGGTTCGTGTACATCCTCGCGGAAAAGAACAACGATCGGTATCTTCAGTACCTCCCTCGTACTCTCGCGAACGTCAAACGCAACTTGCTTCGGTATCCCGCTCTGCACCCGTTACGCAAAGCGCTGGCACGTCACGTCCCCGAACTCCAATGAGGCTTTACAAGAGGAAAAACGCTATCCCGCGCGCCTCTTCTTGCAACGAGAAACTGATGCGGCGTCAGTTATGAAAGCCATGATCCTCGCAGCCGGTTATGGAATCCGTCTGCGACCGTTGACCGAGACAATCCCCAAACCGCTGCTGCCGGTCGGAGGGTATCCTCTCGTCGTCTGGAATCTTCTGCTCCTCAGGCAACATGGTATTACCGACGCGCTCATCAATCTCCATTACCGTGGCGATCAGATTGTTGAGGCGTTAGGTGATGGTTCCCGCTACGGGATGCGATTAGCATACTCCCACGAACCGATAATACTCGGCACCGGAGGCGGCATCAGACAGGCTCAGCCCTATTTTGAAAATAGCCCGTGTCTCGTGTTGAACGGTGACACCCTTTCGGCCTGCGACCTTACAATGCTCCTCAAAACCCACGTCGCATCTCAAGCCTTTGCGACTCTCGCACTTCGTGCAGACCCCCTCGCGTCGCAATGGGGCGCTGTAACATTGGCTGACGATTCGCGAATCCTTCAAATTCGGGGGGAACCACCGATTGAAGATCACCTCACCACAGCGGGCCCTCAGCCGGCCACAGACACTGTGGGCTCCGGAGGGTACATGTTCTCCGGCGCACATGTCCTGGAGCCCGCCGTCGTGGATGCCATCCCCCCAGGTCCCGGCTCTATTATTGACGTCTATATTGAACTGCTGCGGCAGAGACAGCGCGTGGCCGGCTACCGGATGGAAGGGTATTGGTCCGATATAGGAACACCGGAGCGTTATGCGGCCGCAGAACGGGATGTGTCACGGGGGCTACTGTCGCTCCCCCAGGATGCGCCGGCAGGCGCTGCTGCTCTCAAGCGGTCGCTGTAGCGTCCGAAGTCCCGATACGGGCTTCGAGGCGCGTGTGGCGGGTGGTCATCATGGCCAGCTGGCTTTCGGTCGGGCGATAGCGCTCACCACGGCGAAGCCGCAGGCCTCTTTTGCGACGGTGGTACCGCTCTAGGAAGTTACTGACGACTTCGCAGGCCTCCTGATCATCGCCGACGGATTCCAGCAGTTCACTGAGCCGGAGGTACGCCGAAATGACGAACGGCAAATCTCTTCTTTCTTGAGCTTCCTCAACCACAAAGCGATAACGATTGATCGCTGCTTTCGGATCCGTCTTTTCCAGTTGCATCGCCTCGAGCAAGATCAGCGAAATCCTGTCCGCGCTGAAGCCAGCGCGCCGGGTCTTTCCCCCTTCAACAAAGAGTTGGAGTTGATCGTCGTTCAACTGAATCTTGGAAGTCTTCCATTTGAGCTGCTTGCGCGCTTGCTCTGCCTCCGACCAGGCGCCATAGAATCCTACCAACAGGCACCGACAGCCGATGGGATTGCCGCATTTGGGAATCTGTTCTCGAAAGCTTGTTGAGGCGACAAAAGCGGGAAGGAACCCAATGCCATGGGCGCTTCGGCAGGCGCGGCACGCTGAGGTGTCACAGGGCGTCCCGTAGAGAAAGAACCGAATTCCGGAGACGACCCAGAAATCCATCGCATCGATCCGGCCCGCTTGCACCTGTATCTCATGCATTTGCCAGATCAGTAGCAAGCCCAGTAAGGAAAGGAAATAGGGAATAAGATCAGGGATATGGATGTCCACTGCGGTCTCCAGTTGGTGTCTATACTTATAGCACGTCCCTTAGTGTGTTGTACAGGGCATGCCTAGGGATTTGCCGCGGCGAGCTTAATCGTCATCCGGAGGCGTGTTTGCCGGGCTTTCATCATAACCAGCTGTGACTCGGTCGCCGCCGTGCCGGAGCGGCGATCATATTCTGTCAAAAACCGCTCCACGATCGGCAGTGCGTCCGCAGGACGGCCCACCCTCTCCAGCAAATCGCTTACCCTGAAAAACGACGGAATCACACACAACACATCGCTCTCCCTCTCGGCGTGCTCGATGATGTAGTGATATCCAAGAATGGCCGCATCAGGATCGCTGCCCTCGTCAAGAAGCGCTTCCAGTAATCGTCCTGAGACCTCATCGGCCGAGGCACCCGGCCCGGGCCGGCCGCGGCCGTTTACGAGCGCAATGAGATCGTCTTGAGACAGTCGGACCATTCCCGACTGCGCTTTTAAGAGTCCGAACAGCGCCTGAGCTTCCGGCCATCCGCCGTAGACGCCGACCAAAAAGCAGCGGCACCCGGAAGGGTTCGTACAGGGAGACGACATCGCACTGAACTTCTTTGCGGCGACCAGCGAAGACAAAAAGACGCGTCCATCGGCCGCACGACAGGCTGGACACGCCCCATTGTCGCGAGGTGTCGCGTAGATGAACATGCGTATGCCGGAGCGATCCCAGATGTCCATGGCGTGAATGCGACCTATCCGGACTTGCAGAGTATGGAATTTCCACAGCAGCAGGAGGGCCAAAATCGCCAGAAAATAAGGGATGAAATCCGGGATGTGCAGATACGACATGAGCGTCGAACCAGTGCGTTCTACCGGAGCGCAGCGAGGAGCAACGCTTTGCGCTTGGACATGGCGTTGTAGCTGTTATCACTCGCGAGATTCAGTGTCTTTTTCTTGGTCTGGTAGACTTTGAGAAATTGCTCGATTACGGCAAGGGCTTCCCGACGACGACCCGCCGTCTCTAACAGATCGCTCTGACGCATAAAGGAGTGCACGACAAAAGGGAAGTCACGCTCCCTCCGGGCATTCTCTTGAATAAATCGATACCGAAAGATCGCGCCCTCCGGATCGCTCGCCTCCATCTGCATCGCCTCGAGCAGATGCACCGGGATCCGGTCGCCCGACGCCCCATGGTGCCGTTCCCAGGGGCCTCCCAGCAGTTGTTTCAAATCCTCGCCCGAGAGTTGCAGCGTTTTTGACTTGGCAAGTCTCGAGAGAAGACCTTGAGCATCAGGCCACCCGCCATAGAGGCCAACTAGGAGACATCGGCAAGCGCTCGGGCTCGTACACGGCTTGCTTAACGGTTTGAACTTTTTTTTAACAACAGCAGAGGGATGAAAGACCATGCCGCTCGCCTCTACGCATGCAGGGCAGGCCTTCGCATCGGTCGGGGTGATATGAATAAACATGCGGATGCCGGCGCGAGCCCAGAAATCCACCGCCTGGATGCGCCCCATCCGGACCTGGAGCGCATGAAGCTTCCAGACAAGCAAAAGACCAAGCACGGCCAGGATGTGGTTGAAATAGCTGGGGATAATGATTGTCATAACGCCTGAGACACTTCTCCGGTGCTACAATGCGTTATAGCATTATACTGCAATTAATGGAAGTGTAAATATTTACGATGTTCTATTGAAGTATCGGAGGCGCAGAGCATTGCTGACGACGCTCACCGAGGACAAGGCCATGGCACCGGCGGCCAGAATGGGATTCAGCCAGCCGAGGGCCGCGGCGGGAATCAGCACGATGTTATAAATCGACGCCCAGAAAAGATTCTGCTTAATGTTCATCATGGTCGCGCGGCTGAGCGCGATCGCCTTGACGATCCCGCGCACATCCTGCCCAATCAGGGTAATGTCCGCCGCCTCAATTGCAATGTCAGCTCCGGCGCCGATGGCAATCCCGATATCGGCTTGCGCAAGGGCGGGCGCATCGTTGATGCCGTCGCCCACCATTGCGACCCGCTTTCCTTCGCGTTGTAAGCGTTTCACCTCGGCGACTTTCCCGTCTGGCAGGACTTCAGAGAGTACCCTGTCAATGCCGACCTCCCGCGCGATGGCGATCGCGTTCGAGTGGGTGTCTCCTGTGACCATGAGAACGTGAAGGCCCATCCGTTTCAGCTCTTGCACCGCGTCCCGGGACCCTTCTTTCAGACTATCTGCAACTGCAATGACGCCGACTATTTTGTGATCGACGGCCACGAACATCGGGATCATGCCCGCCATGGCTAACTTCTCCGACTCAGCTTCCTCCCATCCACCCAGCGGGAGGCGCTCCGTGACCATCATCCGAAGATTCCCGATACGCACCAGATGATCCTGTACACGAGCCTGGACACCATGGCCGGGAATGGCCTTAAATTCCTTCGCAGGCTCCAGACTCATGGCTGCGGCGCGAGCCGCCTTTACAATCGCCTGGCCGAGGGGATGTTCCGAAAGTTGCTCCGCCGAGGCTGCGAGCCGAAGGATTGTCTCTCTGTTCCAATCAGCATCCCGTGCGATGATCTCCCTCAGGGACGGTTGGCCCTGCGTCAATGTTCCCGTCTTGTCCAGAAGAACTGTCGTGACCCGACCTGCTCCCTCAAGCGCCTCGCCGCCTCGAAACAGAATCCCCTCTTCGGCCCCCCGTCCAATCCCGACCATAATAGAGGTCGGAGTGGCTAACCCAAGAGCACAGGGGCAGGCGACAATAAGGACGGCAACAGCGTTCAGGAGCGCCCACGAAAAGGCCGGTTCCGGTCCAAAGGCGAACCACAACGCAAACGTGATGAAGGCGATTCCAATCACGATGGGAACAAAAACCGCGGCGACGCGATCGACAAACCTGGCGATCGGGGGTTTCGAGCCTTGCGCCTCTTCCACTAACCGGACGATCCCCGCCAAAACCGTGTCGGCGCCGACCTTGCTTGCCACAAACCGAAAGCTCCCCGATTGATTCAGTGTGCCCCCGATCACCGGATCGCCGGGACGTTTATCCACCGGCATCGATTCGCCGGTCAGCATCGACTCATCCACTGTTGAGGTGCCCTCGTCAATAACGCCGTCCATCGGAATTCTTTCCCCTGGTCGGACCACAACGACATCCCCGACCTTGACGTCTTCTATGGGCAGTTCCAGTTCCTGCTCACTACGAATCACGTGCGCCAGCTTGGGTCTAAGACCAAGCAGGCTGGTGATAGCTTGGGACGTACGGCTTTTGGCCCGGGCTTCGAGCATCCGGCCCAGTAAGATCAATGTGATTATCGCCGCCGCCGAGTCAAAATAAACGGGAGGAGTGGCACCGCCCACGGTGAAGGCAGCGGGAAAGACCGTGACGGCCAGGCTGTAGCCATAGGCTGCTGTGGTTCCCAGCGCGATCAAGGTATTCATATCGGCTGAGCCCCGGCGAGCGGCGGCGATCGCCCCCTTATAGAATTGCCGGCCGGCCCAAAATAGAATTGGCGCCGTCAACAGCAGTTGCACCCACGCTGACAGGGACGGTGCAACGGGAAGCCCGAGATGATCGGCCATGCCGAGTAACATAATCGGGATGGTCAGCGCCGCTGCGACATAGAAGCGCACCTGAAGCCGACGGTATGCCGCCCGCTGGTGGTCCTCGGCCGCGGGAATCTTATCGGCATTGGCGATCGATATGAGCGGGGTATAGCCCAAGCGGCGAATTGCTTCTTGGATTTCGGCAGGACTCGTCACGACAGGTCGATAGTCCACTGTCGCCTTTTCGGTCGCCAGGTTGACTGCCGCTCTTTTGACACCCGGTACCGCGGCCAGGCCTTCCTCGAGCTTGGCAACGCACGAAGCGCAGGACATGCCCTCGATCGGAATGGTCAGGGTCTCGAACTCTTTCCGAACAGCGGGAGTGATTGGCGTAAACCCCAGGCTCCGGATCTTGTCTTGGATCGCAGTCGGTGTGGTTCGATGCGGCTCATATTCCACTTTGGCCTTTTCCGTGGCGAGATTTACTGCGGCTTCGATAACGCCGGGCAGTTGACGTAACCCCTGCTCGATCTTCGCAACGCAGGAAGCGCACGACATCCCCTCAATTGGAAGGATCAGCGTCACCCGATCCGCGGTCGTGCGTCGAGCTGTAGAAGGCTTCGGCATCATCATCTGCGGCGCCGCCGGGACCATGACTCCCATAGGCTTGGGGACTTCCGCGAGAACTCTGGCGGGATCAGCGTCGAAGGTGCGTTTGCAGCCGGGCGCGCAGAAGTAATAGGTGGTCCCGTTGTGCACCGTCGTCGCAGCCGGGTCGTGTTCATCCACCGTCATGCCACAGACCGGATCGATAGCCATTACACCTCCACTACACCCGCCCAACCCTGGAATCCTATTTCACCCACCCGCCCCAAGCCTGCCTAGACAGGCTTTTGGCCCGTGGTGGAAAAAGGGGACAGGCTACTTTTTCTAAGGTAGAAATGTTTGCTTCGACCGAAAAAAAGTAGCCTGTCCCCCTTTTATGCCACTGGAGTTTGCCAAGACAAACTCCTTTTCCCCGGTTCTCAGCCCAAGAATATGATTATAAGGCTCACCTGAGGAAATTCAAGGCGTGCTGTCGGGCTCCACGTCCATCTGCTTGATGAGGCGCGCGAGGTAGGTGCGCTGTAACCCCAGCATCGCGGCCGCCTGTGTTTGGCTCCCGCCGGCGCGCGCCAGGGCGCGACGAATAATCTGTTTTTTATGTTGCTCTACCGATTCATGGAACCGCAAATCCTGCGAATTGCTTGTGCCCCTGTCCTCCTCCATTTGCTGTAGCGCCAAGTCTCCGGGCTCAATCAAATCTCCGGTCTTTAGCACGACCGCGCGCTCGATCACGTTCTGAAGCTCACGGACGTTGCCCGGCCAATGATACACAGTGAGTCTGTCGAGCACCGTCGGGGACAGCTTCATCATGGGCTTCTTTCCCTCGCGGCAATACTTCTTCATAAAGAGCTCGGCAAGTTGAGGAATCTCGGTGGTCCGTTCACGCAGGGGAGGAAGCGTCAAAGGAACCACATTGAGGCGAAAGAAAAGGTCAGAGCGAAAACTTCCGCTCTTGACCGCCGCTTGAAGATCGCGGTTTGTGGCGGCAATGATGCGCACATTTACTTTTACAGACCGAGTACCACCGACACGATCAAACTCACGGCTTTGCAGAAAACGCAGGAGCTTCGCCTGAAGACCCGGTTTCATATCCCCGATTTCATCTAGGAACACCGTGCCACCATCAGCCACCTCGATCTTGCCGCGCTTTTGCGCTGAGGCTCCGGTGAAGGCGCCTTTTTCATGACCGAAGAGCTCGGACTCGAGAAGCTCTTCTGAAAGCGCCACACAGTTCACCGGCGAGAATATCCGATCCCGGCGAGGACTCCAGGCATGAATCGAGCGTGCCATCAGATCTTTCCCTGTTCCGCTTTCGCCGAGCAGCAGAACGGTTGCATCACTTTGCGCGACTTTCTTCGCCATTTCTGTCACTTCCAGCATCTTCGGGCTGGAAGCGATGAGTGGGTCAAAACGGCTTTCCACCTCCGCGCGCAGCACGGCGACCTCACGTTTCAAGCCTCCGCGCTCCAATGCCTTTTCAACGACGATCTTCAGGTGATCAACATCAAAGGGCTTCGTGATGAAGTCAGTTGCGCCTTCTTTCATGGCCTCGACGGCGCGGGAAATGGTGCCGTATGCCGTCATGACAACGACCGGAAGGTCGGGCCATTCCTTCCGGGCACGACGCAACACGTCAATGCCATTGACTTTGGGAATGACCAGGTCAAGAAAGACAAGACCGGGCAGCTCCTGCTCAAGAAGCAGAAGCGCGGCCTCACCGTCTTGAGCGCTTAATGTCTCGAACCCCATGACTCGCAAGCGATCACACAGGATCGTTGCAATATCCTCATCATCGTCCACGACCAGAACGGGAGCGCTCATTGTGTACCTTCGCCGGCTTTCATTTCCGGAGGCCTGTAGGGTAGACGAATAGAAAAGGTCGTCCCACGTCCTTCTTGGCTGTCCACTGAAATCTGCCCTCCGTGCACTTCGATGACATCCTTAACGATTCTGGTGCCCAGCCCCGTGCCATCCGCCTTGAGACTGATGGTGTGCATCGTAAACAGTGTGGCGCGAACTTCCGGCGGCATGCCGCCCCCGGTGTCGCTCACCCACAGCCACAGCTCCTCCCGATCCTGATGGTCCTCCCCACGAACAACGACTGAGCCCCCCACAGGCACTTCGGCGAGCGCATTATTCACCAGATTATAGAACGCGGTATAGAGACGTTGCTCATCGGCCCGAATCACAGGCAGCGAATCAAGCCCTTCGTCACAGAGCAGAATGCCTTTTTCTTCCGCTACGAGTCGCAAAGTCTTGAACACACCAGCCACAACCCCGGCGATGCTACAGGACCCAAACCGGGGAACGCTCCCGACACCCTTCATGTAATCGGCGATTTCCTTTGTCCGCCCCTGAATACGTCCTGCGGTATCCCGCAGCATGGCAATGACCTCATCGCAAAGCTTGTGGCTCGCCTGCGCCTTGACCGCCTCCATCTCCGGCAACCGGTCCACCAACTCATGGATTTCTGATTCCAGAAGCTCGGCTCCACAGACCACCGGCATCAGAAGATTCTTGATCTCGTGGCTGATGTCACCCAGCAGGCGCACTACTTCACGGCTCAACGCCTTGCGTTCCAGAGCCTTGGCGACGGTGCCCCTCAACTGCTCCATGTCAAAAGGCTTGGTGATGAAGTCACTCGCTCCGTCTTTCATCGCCTCCACCGCCCTGGCGACTGTGCCATAGGCAGTCATGACAATGACAGGCAGTTCCGGCCATTGCTTTCTGATTCTCCGAAGCACCTCAAGGCCGTTAATCTTCGGCATTTCAACGTCGAGAAACACCAACATGGGTAAGTCCCGGCTGATCGCGGCAAGCGCAGCTTCCCCATCGGCGGCAGCTTGAACCTCATGGCCCATCGCCTTCAGTCTGTCGCAGAGGAGCAGGCCGATGTCCGCATCATCGTCGACGACGAGAATAGAACTGCTCACAGTGCCTCCTCACGTCAGCAAAGGATCATACTCCGCCTGCTAGTATTACGCGAAAAACATGCCTTGCCAAGCGGGCAAAAGGGTAATAGTTAAATCCACTGTCAGGGAAAACCTGACAGCAATGGCGGATAGGGGTAAAGAAATCTGTCTTGGCAGATTTCAGGGCGGGCGGGTGCCAGGGGTAAAGAAATCTGTCTTGGCAGATTTCAGGGCGGGCGGGTGCCAGGGGTAAAGAAATCTGTCTTGGCAGATTTCAGGGCGGGCGGGTGCGATAAGGTAGGCTTAGAACTTGGCTGTCACGCTGAGAATCAGGACTTGGGCCGTAGAGGAATACGATCCGAATGCGGTTGGCCCGGATCGGTTATCGGGGTCGATCGTGCCGTTATCAATTGACCGCTTTTCATAGATACCGTAGACATACGCGACATCTACAGTAAACCGCGGCCATTTGTAGCCAAAACCCGTGGTCAGGGCATGAAGGTTTGCCGTCGGGATAAGGGGGCTAAAGGTACTATCGGGTATCGCAGACTCATCGTAGAAATAACCGCCGCGCAACGCCAGACGGTCGGTGGCTGCATACTCCGCTCCGATCTTGTAGACCATGGAGTTCTCCCATAAGCGTTCCCCCTGGGAATTTAACGCCGCTTGACTCACCGGCGACGAGGACGTCGGCACGAAACTCTTTGGGATCGTGCCGACGGTCTTCCATCCCTGCCATTCAATGTCCGCGTTGATCGTCCAGCGCGGTATGATTTTTGTAGAGATGCCTGCGACTATGCGAGGTGGAAGCTTGATGCTGGTTCGAAATCCCGTATTGTCAAACAAGGCAGACGCCGGTCCGCTGAATGCGGCCTCGCCTTCCAGCTTCGCCTGCAGCTCGCTCCTGAACTGAATCCCGGCGGATGTGGTCTCAGTGATGTGGTACAGGGCTCCGACGTTCCACCCGATGGGGTGGGCCTCCAGACCATGTACGCGGGCCTTTGACTCTCCATTACCGGCGTTGAACTTTTGCTCGAACCCGGCGGCCACATCAGCCACCTGAACCCCGGCAGCAAGGGAAAGCTTCGGCGTCGCTTGAAAAGCGATCGTTGGATTGTAAACCGTCGCCCGCAGCCGGTCATTCGTGGTCACAAACCGGCCTTGCCAATTATCCGGCCAATCGATGACGATACCGAAGGGGGTATAAATGCCGAAACCTACGGAGAGCCGTTCACCCCAGCCTTTAAACCGATGGGTAAAGTAAATATGGGGTATTACGGGAAACTGGTCTTGAAGCTGCGTGGATTCACCCGATGTGGAGCTTCGAAACGTCGAATCCAACTTGATCACCGCCGCGCCTATCATCAACTGGGTTCCCGGCAACTGAGTGATGCCTGCTGGGTTATAAAAGATCGCCGAGGGATCGTTAGCTTCCCCAGCGAAGGCCGTGCCCTTTCCTGTGGCGGCAGCGCCATTTTCATTAAGCGCGAAACCGCCGGCAAACGCCGGAGTCCGCTATAGTCCAACAGGACCACGAGGACAAGGCCGGCGATTCCTATGAGTTTGCTCATACGCTCCCCGGGTCTATACGGAAGGTTTACGTACCACAGCCGAGTGATACAGAGTCCGGGGTGGGCATGTCAAGGATTTTCACGCAGGGGTATTCTTTGCATGCACCGACAGAGAGGAAAAGGAAGCCGGGGAATTTAGGCCCCGGTGTGAGTGATGGGCAGTGTGAAGAAGAACCGGCTGCCTTCGCCCGGAGTACTTTCGGCCCAGATTTGTCCGTGATGCAATTCGACGAGATTCTTCGTGATCGCCAGGCCCAAGCCGGCGCCTCGATTCTCAATGGCCACGGCTTCCCCCCTGTAGAATCTTTCGAAGACCCTTCCCAGCTCCTCTGGGGCGATGCCGCAACCAGTATCGCAAACGCCAACTTTAATGAATCCTGTATCTTCCGCCTGCGCTTCCACAAGAATTCTGCCGCCATCCGGAGTAAACTTGACGGCATTCTGAATCAGGTTGTTCAAGACCTGGTACAGCTTGTCGCGATCCCCCTGAACATGCGGTAATCCCTCCGTAGCATGGGCTTTGACGGTCAGTGCCTTCTCGTGGGCGATCGTTTGGAACCCCTCTACGACGTCATTCAATAATTCCGGGATCGAGACAGCGCCGACGGCCAACTTCACGGCGCCTGCCTCAATCCGTGAGAGGTCCAACATCTCATTGATCATGCGTGTGAGGCGCTCGACATTGTGCTTGACGCGCTTTAAATAATAGGCGGGCTTCTCGTTCAACGGGCCTGCCACGCCATCGAGGAGATTATCCACGTATCCCTTGATCGATGTCATAGGGGTGCGGAGCTCGTGCGACACCATCGAGACAAACGATGACTTCAGCCGGTCGAGTTCTCTCAGCTTTTCGTTGGCGCTCTGCAGTTCCTGCGTGCGTCCTTGCACGCGCTGTTCCAGCGTTGCCGTAAGCTGCTCCAGCTGCTGGTAGGCTCTCGCATTATCGATTGCCACCGCGATGTCATGGGCAATGGTCGTCAAGACTTCGAGATCTTCGGGGGCGCAGGGCTGATGGGCGCGATCGGCCCCGACAAATCCGAGAATGCGCTCCTTGCTTCTCAATGGAGCGCAGACATACGAAGTGACACCCACCTGCCGGCAGACTGCGAGAAACTCAGGCAGCATCCGGGGTGCGACCGCGCGTATGTCGGGGACCAGCACCGGTCGGCCGTGGATTAACAGCTCGGCATGGATGCTACCGTCATCCTCTACGATGAACTCCAGATTTTGTAACGTGTTCGCAGTTTCTTCGGGGATACCCGCGATTCTGATGCCATACGCTCGTCGCACGTCGCTGTCATAGAGCACGAGGGCCATCCTGGCAAACCCCATGTTCTCCAGAAGGAGATGCAAGACTGTCGTCAGCAGTTTATCGATGTCCAGCGTGGAAGCGATAGCCGCGCCCGTCTTGTTCAGCGCGGTCAACTGTCGGACCTGCTTTGTGATCGTATTGATATGCGCGGAGATCGCAGCGTCTCGTTCCTTCAAAGACTCAATCATGGACTTGAAGATCCGCGTCAATTGGCCCACCTCATCTTCACTTGTGGGCTGGACAGATGCCGTAAGATCCCCCTCGGCAACCTTCCGAGCGGCAAAGGCCAGTCTTCGGAGCGGCGTAATGATGTGCCCGGCCAGGAGAAAGCTAACCGCAATGCCGCATACGATGATCAGTGTCGTGATCAGAACGACATTTTTGATGATCGATACCAGAACGCGTTGCATCGTTGCGGACGTCAGTCCTACTTGTACGACCCCGTAGACCTTCGATTTCTCATCGAGAACTTTACCGCCAAGATCAGAGTCTAAAGAGAGCGGCGGCACCAGCGGCAACGAGACACTTCGGCGCATGATCGGGATCGCGAAGTCGTAGACCATTTCTGTCCCGTCGGTTGTGACAGGAATTGTGACGGTGCCGCCCTTTCCTCGGTTCATATGGATTTCTCTTGTGGCCCCGCCGCCAGTTATAAACGGCGTGATCACACTCTCCCGGGAAACGGACTTCAAAAGAGACACGGCCACTGACCGGTCCGGATACACAGCAATAGCGGGCGACCTCGCCGGTTCTTTCTCCTCTATTAGAGCCCCTTTGCTTCGGGCAGCGAGGAGTTTACCTTCTGGTCCCGTCATGACGACGTAGACGACGTCATCCACCTCCAACACCCCGTCAATCAGGCGGCCTAGTGTGATTTGATCTTCAAGAAAGATGGCATTGCGGCTGTTATAGGCCAGATTTTCAGCCAGGATCCTTCCGGTGTTGGTCAACGATTCCGTCATGAGGTCTCTGCGCTGCTGAATAAAGTACCAACTGAGAGACGAGCAGACCGCAATAACAATAAGACTGATGAACAGCACGAATTTCGTTCTCAGGCTGATAAATCTGGAGATCTTGGGACGTTCCATCACAGCGTCATTCATATTCACTCAATACAACTGGTCGGCTCGGTTTAGGACATCAGCCGCAATCTGGACCCCCAGGAATTTACCGGTCTTCAAATTGAGGGCAAGCCGGAACTTCTCCGGGGGAAAGCTCGCGGGTGTTTTGAGCTGTGCGCTCAAGAGCTTGCGAGCCAGTATCGCCGCCTGGCGGCCGATGTCCTCATAATTGACAGATAGGCCGACCAACGCCCCGCTTCGTACCAGTTCCGATGAGAACCCAATCACCGGGACATTGGAGTCGAGAGTCGTAGTGAGAAGAAAGCTTATCGACTCCTCCGTCAGAACCGTACTATCCGGAATCAGCCACAGCGCATCAATCTGAGGCATCAGCGTACGGAGCATCGCCGGAACGTCTTTTTCTGAATGGACCGCGCGCGTGATGAGGTCGACACCAAAAGACTTTGCTACTCGACGCGCATCTTCCACCAGGTCGCCGGTCTTTTCCGGATCATATAAGACGCCGAGCCGCTTGAGGCCCGGCAACACCGAGCGCATCTCTTTGAACTGCCGGTCAACGGGAACGTCCAGTAAGATGCCGACCATATTTGGCGCCGTCAGGCCGTTTTTTTCAGGGTTCAGCACCATGCAATAGATAATCGGAATGTCCGTGATTTCCAGTTTTGCGGCCAATGCGGCTTTCATCCCCACAGCGAGAACCAGATCCGCGTTGGAAACGCGTACCTTCCTCGCCAGTTTGCGGCCGCGTGCCACATCTCCTTGCATGTTGTACTCAGTAATTGTGGCGGCGCCGCCCAAGGCTGTTCTGAAACCATCGATTCCTTGAGTATAGGCGCTGATATCAGCGGACTTCAGAATAACGATTTCACTGGCGGACGTGGCGGCAGGCAGTCCAGCACCGATAAGGCCGAGGAGTGCCAGAAAGGTCAACGGAAGAAGAGGTCGGCGACGGATGAGCAAATTATTCCTTCATACGAGGCCGAGATGGATTCGCTGGTACCCATTTTTGTGCGCAGGCGATAGAACGCATTTGCAACCGTCCGGGTAATTGCGCGCTACGAGAGCGCCAAGGCAAACCCTGCCTTAAGAAATCAGATAGGCATTCGGCATGCCACAGACAACGCATCTTTCCAGGGTGATTGCCGGGTCAAAGAGGCCGTCCAAGGGCGAAGGACCTGTCATGGCAAACTGCCAGGGCAGCTAGGAACCTGCAGAGAATCTGTCCGGGGCCTCCATAGCCATCAGGCCCAAGGGAGAAACGACTCGGCAGGGGCGAAGGAGTCTGCCCCGGCAGATCCATGGGTTGGGCGAGCCTGCATTGGCAGGCTCGGGGGTGGGCTGGGTGCAATGGCGAGCAAGCTTTGCTTGGCGGGCGGGTGCCAGGGGCAAAGGAGTTAGTCTTGGCAAACTCCAGGGCAGGTGGGTGCCATGAAAAGAGGACGTCTCGGCGGCCTCGGGAGCGTATCTGGTCGGGTGCACTCGGAAAAATATGCCAGGAGGCGTCTCGGCGGCCTCGGGGCGGGCGGGTGCCCCGGGAAAAGAGGACGTCTTCGGCGGTCATCGGGGCGGGCGGGTGTAATGGCGCCTCGGCGAGTGTTCGGTAGGCTGTGACCAGGAGACGACATCAGTATTAAAATCTATATAGCGAACTTCCTGGTGCATCTAAATCGAGATTGCGCGTATCTGGTCGGATACTAAAAATACAGGAGCTACCTGGGCTGCTCAGTGCTTTCCGTTTCGCCTCAACTCAGCCTCTGCAATCTCCGGCAGACCTACTTGTGATAGCAACGCTGCGCGCTGCATGCCAAGGAAGTGGTCATTCGGATTCGCTTCAATGAGCTCTGAAAGCTTGCGGATCGCGTCATACCACAGCCCTGCACTCGCCAGACGTGCCGGGTCCTCTTCGAAAATAAGCAAAGACTCCACATAGTCGACGCGTTCAATGATGGCTCCTGCAGTGACGTCTTTCGAGGGATTCGAAGGATCGATGATCAATGTGACAAACCAGCGGTAGGGCACATCTTCATCCAGGTTTACCCCATAGTCTCTCAACGAGATACGCTGCACCCCTGCTTGAGTGGGTGGACGCAGCCGTGTCTCAATGAGGGGCTGAATTGCCCGGCTGTCCACCAATGTGAACTCGATAGGATACTTAGTGACTTTCGAAATATACCAGTAGAGGATTGGTTGCCTTTGCCGGGTCAATCCTACGTGATTGGGAGCTAATACTTGAAGGACAGGAAAATCCTTACCGCCCCGAATGCTCCCTTTCAGGCGACCTCCTGGCACCGAGCCCTTGGGCGCACGATAGAGGGGCATTGCTGGGCTCTGCACGGATGGAGGGTTAGGGTTCTCCAAGCTCTGGGGCGGGGGAGCGGGTTCCTTTAGGCTGTCTTCGGCCGCTTTTCCTGACCACGGCAGCATTAACGCCACCAATAGGACCCCCGAGACTGCCATCTTTAATGGTTTCATTGCCCCATCCTCCGCCCTTCTTCCTGTAAAAAGATAAAGCAATAGCAGTGCCAGACTCCGTGGTACTGTTCACAGCCAATTGCTGAGCAAAAGAAAGGGCGACCAATACGCGGGGTGCTGATAGATAGAATCCTGCAGGAGCTTCAGTTGCGCTCGTTGAAGCGCGACCGCCTTTGACACCGACGACTCGTACAGCTGCCGGTAGAAGTCGGAGACGAGAGCGGACGCGGCCTCATCGTTGATAGACCATAGTGTCGCCATGGCGCTGGCGGCCCCTGCTTTGATAGCCACCCCTGCAAGACCAAGCGCCGCCCGGTCGTCGTCTGCCGCCGTCTGGCAAGCACTCAACGTCAGTAACGCCAACGGCGTCTCGCGGAATTTCAGAAGCCCGATGAATTCTTCAAGCTTGTCCATCGTCAGCTTCTCATCAAATGTCAGGATAAAGCTTTTGCGCGCATCCCGATTGAATTCTCCATGGGACGCAATATGAAGGATGGTGAAGTCCTGCTGCTTCAACTCCCGCTCCAGCCTGGACAGGACAAAGTCCTGATTCGCCAGCAGCGTTCCCGGATAGAGCCGCTGCACGGCGCGCAATTCTTCTGTGACATTCGGCAAGGACGGATAACTCTGCACCTCCTGGCTCAACCCCGCAGACAGTGCGCGCGCCCTCGCCCTGTTGAAGGGACGGGCATCGGTCAGCGTCATCCCAGGCGCCGTCGCAACCGCATAGCGTTCGATCAAGAATTGTTTTCCGTCATGCAACGCGGCGAACGGGATGGTTCGAAGCGGGCCGTCCGGCACGATGACCAATGTGTCGATAGGCTGTGCTTCGAGGAGCGGCAAAATCGGGCGGATCAGCCAGTCGTACAGCTGCTGCGCGTGCGGACGATACTGCTGAGTCGTACGTTTCTCGAGGCGATGACGAAATGCCCCCACTTCCTTTGTCAGCGTGGCAGCAGTCACCGGCACCCTGACACGCTTGAGCTCTCCGTGCAGGCTGACAAGCAGCTCGGTCCGGTCCGGAAGCAGAATCGGATACAGTACCGCCGTATTCTTCGATGCCTTTTCCACATCACCCGCCCTCGATTGGGCAGCATCCACGCACTCGTCCCGGAAGTAGTCGCGCAACTCAGCGCCCTTGAATTTTTCGATCACGTCACGCGCCTCCGCCAGGAAGGGCTTTTCTTTTTCTGAAGATTGCTGTAACGCAGCCCGACGCAGGAGCAGGTCCGCGAGTTCAAAATAAAGCCTCCCGGCGCCCTCCCGGAAGGATTTTCCGGTGGACGTCGGCGCGAGCTCCGGCCGGATCGATTCCATCGCCGCGACCGCGTGCCGATACGCGAGGATGGCCTCGTCAGCTTGATCCCGTGCCGTCAGCAGGCGCGCGCGTTGCCAGTACCAACGATGCAGCGCTTCGGGAGCAACGGCGTCCTGGGCGCTGAGGATTGCGCGGTCCGTGAATTCCAACGCTTCGTCGTAGCGCCGCTCCGACTCATACAGGCTGCCCATGTGCCCCCAGGCATACGAAGCCACACGTGGATTCTTCAGCCTGAGTGCCACCTCAGACGGCTCTCTTGAAAGCATCCAGGGCTTCCAGCGTCAGGGCGTCCTTGCGGTGAGGCAAATTCCCACGAAGGTTTTGAGCGATCAGTCCAACGCTGATCCACCCGAAAGCGCCATCGTACGAATCCGGAAGAAGTTGCAGTTGCTTCGCCGCCTCGTTCGCCTCGCGGTTGGCATCATCAAAGCGGCCCCCTTCGGACAGCAGGGTTGCCAGATTGATTCGAGCTCGTAATGCCCCTTCTTGGTTCTTCGCCGCAAGCGCGACCGAAAGGCTCTCGTTGTACGCCTGCAGTGCATCTTCCATCTTGCCTTGCGAATAGCGGAGCCGGCCAAGATTGTTCAGCAGGTTCGCCATAAGCACCGGGTTCTTTTCGTCGCGGGCCAATTGTAGTGCCCTGGGCAAATACTCCTCGGCTTTCTCTGTATCCCCCAGCGCGGCATAGAGGCTTCCTGCGCTGCCTAAGACTTCGGCGAGTCGCACGGCGTCTCCTGCCTGTTCAGCCACCGAGAGGGCCTTGTTCAAATCGCGAAGGGCTTCACGGTACAAACCCAAGGACTGTTGGGCCTGCGCCAAGGCCAGCAAAGCATCAGTCTGCTCTCGCACGCGCCCCGCCTGCGCGAAGGCCTGGGCGGCATCGCTCCAGCGCAGCGCCGCCTCTCTGAAGTCCCCACGGCGATAGGCTTCATGACCAGCTTCGAGGGGATCCTGTTGCCCGGCGTCTACAGGAGGCGCTGCCTGCACGATGAGATCCGTACTTACCAGCGCGAGACCGATGAGGAGGGAGAGAGGAGCAAGCAGCCAGAAGCGCACTTACGAAGGACATCCACCCGGAACGGGAAACTCTGTGAGCCCGGCTCGGAGCGCGTCGAGATCGCTGAGACCTCCGCGCCACCGGAGCGCCTTGCGTGCTTGCGAACAGAGGGCTCAGCAGCAATTCACCAGGCTCGGGCGGAATGCGATCGCGGGACGTTCGCACCACCAGCGTGCTGTTCTGGCCTCCTTGCAGCCGTGCCGCGCATCTACCCGCGAAAGCCGCAGGTTGCAGGAAACCTTGCGGGAGCGGCGCCAATGTGCCGCTGAGATTCGTGATCGGCGATTCGATGTTGATGGTGCCCGAGAGGCCGAACGTCGAGGAGGCGTCGATGATGCTATCCGGCGAGACAAGGAAGACTCCGGCCACAATATTGATGTTGCCGCCATTGCCGCCGATTGCGCTCGCAATAATCTTGCTGTGGTCGATTATAACCGTGGGAGGATCAATGGTGATGTTCCCTCCGTTGCCCGCACCCCCCTGCACATCTGTCGTGATTTGGC
This sequence comes from Nitrospirota bacterium, assembly GCA_963788195.1. Taxonomy (GTDB): domain Bacteria; phylum Nitrospirota; class Nitrospiria; order Nitrospirales; family NS-4; genus NS-11. The sequence continues at coordinate 59,744 of CAWBGA010000001.1, read as the reverse complement.
TGTCGACCAACTGCACCAGATTTCCGGCTTGGATCGCGATATTGCCGCCGTCGCTCTGCGTCGTCGAAGTGTTGACCGTGCTGCTGTGCATCATAAACGAGTCGCCTGCTTGAATGGTAACATTGCCAGCATTTCCTGGTCCGGTGCTGCTCGCGGATATACTGGACTTATTACTCAGCGCGACTTGCAGCGCTTGGACGTTGATATCTCCACCTTTCCCTGACGCAGGGTCGCTTCCGACTGTTCGGCTGAAGATGCCGCTAGACGTGCCATCACTCAAGGTTCCGGAAATGGAGAAGGGGCCGGTTGCGGTGGCTGTAATGTCCCCACCTTGACCAGTGCTACTCGTTCCACTATTAATTTGTGCGCCACTGCCCATCGACAGCGATCCTGTGGATATTATTACGTTCCCCGCATTTCCGCAGGCGCCGGAGCATTTACCGCCGATTGTTAGTGTGAAAATCCCACTCGGCTGGATGGTTCCAAGGGCAAAAAGCAGCTCAGGACTAAGACCAGCAGTTTCACCGGACATGGAGACCGAGTCAGTCGCGTGAATCGTCACATTGCCGCCGCGTCCAGTTGATGCCGTCGTGGTATTAATGCGGCCACCGCCCGTCATCTCTAGTCTCGGGGTGGTAATGACAATGTCGCCCGAGTTTCCGAGAGTTCCAAAATCTCCAAGCGAGTTACTGAAGATGCCGCTCGCCCGGCTTTCCAGTGGAGCCGAATAATCCAACATGATCGGTTGCTGTAATGATAATGGCACCTGCATTGCCATCGCCGTTCGTGGTAGATGTGACGGCACTCCCGGTCGATAGCTCAATGACTCTTCCGGTAATTGTGATCGCCCCACCGGTGTCAGCATGAGTCAGCGTATTTATTTGAGAATCCGAGGCGATCAATTGATCGGCATTAATATTAATTGTGCCGCTTTTGACTCGTCCAGTACTGCTGAGAAAACTCGCTTGTAATTCGACAACACTTGCTGGCGATTGGAGCTCATGTCCCGAGATATTAATGTTACCAGCGTGAGCGGCATCCACAACTATCTGCGAAAAAGTCATTCGAACGTTATCGGCAGAGATATTTGTGTTGCCAGCCTGTCCGGTGGCGGGGGCGCCGAAGAAACTAGTAAGAAAGTCGCCAGTGCTAATGGTAGCCGAATTGTCCATCTGAAAGTTCCGCGCGATAATGGACACATCTCCTCCGCGCCCTGGTCCAGCCGTCCCGCTGTCGATAAAAAACGCCAAACCGTTGGGGTCGCCCGTTACCAATAGATTGCCTGTCGTGATGCTGATATTGCCCGCCTTCCCAGTGCCAGACGTGTGGGTGTCGATAAGGGTTAAGATTATGCCATCTGCTGTCAGAGGTGCGTTTAGGTTAGCGGACGATATTTGTATCTTACCTGCATCACCGGTTGCCGACGTTCTTGCAGTGATGGCTGAAACTGTCGAATTCGCGATGGAGATGTCACCAGTCATGTTGATATCGATTGCGGTCGGAGCTCCGTTTGTGTCGACGGTGTCGGCTGAGATCGTGGAATCAACGATTATCAACTGTCCACCCCGAATGATGACTGTGCCTGCCGCATCTCCAGAGACATCGAGGGTCGCATTATCCGAAATCGTAAGTGTTCCCATGCTCGAAAAAATTTGGCCGTTGACGTTCGATGCCGCTTCCAGCGTTGGGTGAAGAATCTCACCTGGCGATGCCACGCTTGCCAACCGGATCTGGCCGCCCGGAGCGGAAAGGTGCGCCGCCTGACTTGTTCCATCCTCAAGCGTGCCAGCCTGGATTGAGATATTACCACCGACAATGGAAATGGATTCGCCGGAAGGCACGGAAAGAGCGCTGCCTTGAACAGCGATCGTTGCAGGATTTGATGCTAGAAATCCAAAGGCCGCCACCGGTGCGGTACTCAATAGTGCATCGGCCGCTGCATTTGGGATGGCATTAAAGCGCGCGCCATCAGTTAATCGCAAATAATCGGCGGTAGTAAAGTGCACAGACCCGCCAACATTCAATGTTGCGTTCGGCCCGAAAAGAATCCCAGCCGGATTCATGAGAAAGAGATTGGCATTCCCAAATCCAGTTGTCTGAATGGTACCGAAAATGTTCGACGGATTTCCTCCAGTCACGCGGCTAAGAATATTCGAGGTGGCGCGACCCGAATCGTTGAGGAAATTGGCGATGTTGTTAGTCGGTACGCCGAATTCTCCGAAGCTATGAAATAAATTCGGGCCGTTGGCAGGCCTCGTCCCACCCGTTATGTCGTACTGAACCTTGCCACCAGCAACGTTAGTCGGAGGTCCGACATTTGTGCTCTGGCCCGAAGCAGTGATAGGAGATACTCCTTGAGCCCACGCCGGGTGGGTATTGTTGACAACAACACCCAGAAGGAACACGACTATAGTAATAGCCCCATATGCCAAGGTTACTGTAAGTACGCGCGCTTTATTTAAACTCATTGAACCCTCTCCGCCGAAAGACCTGCGTCCCCTCCTTGAAAACGATAGGGCGGCGGCCTCTGACCGCCGCCCTGCTGACGAGAACGAGAATTACTGACACTTGCAATCGTTATTGATTGTCGTGCAACTCCACTCAGGATGGTCGTTGCATCCAGGCCTGCCTTCATACATAGACAAGCATTTATACCCACCTGTTCCATTTGGTGTCTTCATGCAAGGCCAATGTCCTTTGCCTTTTCCACCTTTCACAGTTTTCACATCTGGAATCTTCTCCAAATCAACAACGACAACACACTCCTGGTCTTTCGTTGATTTCTGATCTCCGACTGCGGCCTGTTGAGCTCCGGATATTCCTTGCTCCAGAGCAACCAATTCTGCAGAAACCGGAAACGTAAACGTCCCAGCAAGTATCAAACAAAAAAGAATCACCGGTACTTTTTGCGTTATGCTGTGCCTAAGTTGCATCATCTCTCCTCCTTTGTTTGTGTGAGCTGCGATCCCATCCGCTATACCTATACTGTTAATCGAACATTCATTGGGGATTACCGGTGTCTGATGGTTGACGGACCTCCTCGGGACCTGGATCAGGGCCTGGTTTACTAGGTCCCTTAAACCAGGTAAACATTCCTTCAAAGAGAAGATGGAACCTGCACCAAAAACCCCATCTAGTACAATACGACTCCACCGCAGTGACTGCCGCATAGCAGTTTAATCTTGCACCTGTAGCCACGTTAAGCCCCACCGAGTCCGCAGTTGTCCTTAGAATCGCTTTCAAATCCGCGGGCCGCAAAGGGTTAGAAGGGTGAGTCGTTGCGCGCCGGGCTTGCATTAAAGCCGCACAACCTGAGACATGCGGCGCGGCTCCTGATGTGCCACTTCCCACTCCCCACTCTCCAGGTGGACAAATACTGGAAGGACAAGTGCTCCAAATGTTCTGGCCGGGAGCCGCGATATCTACGCTCGTTGTTCCATAATTGGAGCCCAGGGGTGGTTCAACCCATAATTCATCCCCTGGATTCGATGCTGCCACAACAATTTCATTTCTAAGGGCAAACTTTTGTGGCCACATCCATATCGAGCTACTGCTAATATCCATCGAGTCATTTCCAGCGGACGCAACATACAGGACAGTATTCTTTGCACTGTTAATTGTCTCTTTTAGTTGAGCAACGTGAGGATTACTGGGGCTTAGTCCATTAAAGCCCCAGCTGCCGTTAATTATTGTTGCACCGTGGTCTATCGCGTATTGGACTCCGTCTTTTGCGTCTTCAATATTGCCCGAAACTTCCAAGGGATCGACCGAGCCCACTTCGTTGCACATAATCTTCACAGCCATAAGCTGTGCTCTTTGATTGACTCCTACAAAGCCTGTCCGCTCGTCAGGCGGATTATCATTATGCCCGTACGCCGCGATTGTTCCAGCCACCATCGTTCCGTGACCGTCGTGATCCATGGGGGTCGGATCATTTGCGCCTCTGACGCAATCAGTATTGCCGCCATAATACAAAATGTTTTTCCCTCGACTTGGCCACATGTTGTCCTGGAGGTCCGGATGTGTAAAATCGATTCCTGAGTCGAGAACAGCAATAATCGTCGCGCCACCCGCCTGAACTCCCCAAGCATTTTTCATTCCGATCTTTTGGAGTCCCCATAATGTGGGGTCGGGCCCAGATGGAGGATAGTGTGACAACCAATATTGATCATTGGGGGGAGAAACGTTGTGTCCATGACCAAAAATCTTGTAGTTAGGCGCGACGTATTCAAAACGCTCGTCGTTTTTTAAGGCTTCGATGACTTTCGATATCGATACTTCAGATGGCAGTTTAATTCGTAGAGATCCTAAACGGGGATACGTGCGGATCACCGAAAACCTAAGATCGGTATCGAATTCTCTGCTGAATTTGATCCTTAATTCTCTGCTGAGTTGATTGCCTAAAGCATTCAATTGCCGCTCACGGTCCTCGAACGAGTCCGACCCAGTAAAAGATCGTTTGTTATACTGAACGACAACCTCGTTGGGCACCACCTGCGGTATAGACGGAACAACTCCGGGTGGAAACTTTTTGATTGAGGCATCCGTGGGCTGAGCAAGTAAATTTGTTTCAAGCCCTAACATAACGATTGAACAAACGCAGCCAACAAATATCGCTTTTATTGCATCGCCTTTGTTCATAATCGTCCCCTTCACTACAGAAGCTTATTGACTAGCTGTTCGGCTCTGCTCAATTCTCCAATACCATTTTCTGTAGTAGCACACGCTTTGAAAACTGACACCACCAATGATGCGTTAAAGCCATTTTTTACTTCATCGCATTTATCTTTATGTCGATTAACCAACATCACGAACATGCGCCCTCATGTTGAATTGCTGGCAATAGGCCGTTTACCATTCCATTCTTTCCGAACTGTAACGCATACAACCCTGGCGGGAGTGGCTTCGGCTTAGGCTTCTCAGATGGGTCAGGAGGCGAGTCAGTAAGTGGCACACCAAGCGAAGCTATATTTCCCACCAGGCCGCTGACTGCGGTAACCATGTCTGATGCTTTGGAATCAGCCGTGGCATTGAATACAGTCAAGGCCCACCCTTGCGTTAAAGTAGGCTCCATGGTGACTGATCCAATCCCGGTATGAGGAATAATGATGTACTCCTGGCTCAGGTCAGGGAGATACATGATCTCAATGGTACATCCCGCCTTATCCTTCTCAGCGGTAGGCTTGATCCATAAGTAAGGCCATGGCCGGTAGAAGCGTACACCCGCTATATCGTCTTTATCCTTCTTTATATCGCCTTTATCCTTTGTCCTAATTGGTCGCACTTCGACGTTAGCGCATCCTACGGTGACTACCAGAAAGAGAAACGCTGCAAGTAATCGAGTCATCGGCGCCTCCGGTCTTCTCGTTAGCAGGTCTCGGACAGTTATCCACGAGCGCATTCCCATACTTACCGAATCTCCATCTGCTTGATGAGCCGCGCCAGATAGGAACGTTGCAGCGCCAGTAGTGTGGCAGCCTGGGTTTGGCTGCCACCCGCGCGGGTGAGCGCCTGCTTGATGATCTGTTTCTTATGGAAGTCGACGGACTCATGGAAGGGGAGGTCCATGCCATTCGATTCCTCAGACCCGAGATCCATCGGCTCTAACGCCAGGTCCTCCGGCTCGATGGTGTCCCCGGTTTTCAGCACGACCGCGCGCTCGACGGCGTTCTGCAGCTCCCGGACATTCCCCGGCCACAGATGCGCAGCCAATTTCTTCACGGCCCCCGGCGAGAACTTCATGGGCGGCTTCTTGGCGTCCCGGCAATACTTCTTAAGAAACAGATCGGCCAGTTGGGGAATTTCGTCGAGCCGCTCGCGCAACGGCGGCAGCGTGATACTGACAACGTTTAACCGGTAGAACAGGTCTGTCCGAAAGCTTCCGGCTTTGACGGCTTCCTGAAGATCCCGATTCGTGGCCGCGATCACCCGGACGTTGACCTTGACCGTCCGGGTTCCACCCACGCGATCGAACTCTCTGTTCTGCAAAAATCGCAGGAGCTTGGCCTGCAAGCCTGGCTTCATATCGCCAATCTCGTCCAGGAAGACGGTCCCGCCATCGGCCACTTCGATCTTTCCCCGCTTCTGCGCCGAAGCGCCCGTGAAGGCGCCTTTCTCGTGCCCAAAGAGCTCAGACTCCAGAAGCTCCTCCGACAACGCGACACAGTTGACGGGGGCAAAGAGCTTTGCCGCACGATTGCTGCAGGCATGGATCGAGCGGGCCAGTAAGTCCTTGCCTGTCCCGCTTTCCCCCAACAGCAGGACGGTCGTGTCGCTGGGGGCCACCTTTTGGGCGATCTGCACGACCTCGGCCATCTTAGGACTGCTCGCAATGAGCGGATCGTATCGGCTTTCGACCTCGGCTCGCAGGGCTGCCACCTCGCGCTTCAAACCGTGCTGCTCTAAGGTTCTGTTCAGAACGATCTTGACGTAATCCAGATCAAACGGCTTAGTTATAAAGTCGGTGGCCCCCTCCTTCATAGCTTCGACAGCGCCGGCGATCGTGCCGTGCGCTGTCATAATGATTACCGGCACATCGAGCGAGTCTTTACGCACCCGCTTGAGTACTTCCATACCGTCCAGCTTGGGCATCTGAATGTCGAGAAATACCAACCCTGGTGGATTCTGTTGTACGGCTTGGAGGGCTTCCTCTCCATCATGAGCGACTTGGACCTCGAGCCCCATGGTTTCCAGGCGATCAGCGAGGAGCCTGGCGATATCCGGTTCATCATCAACAACCAGAACTGGCATCCCCATAAGATCCTTTCACGCCGGCAACGACTCGCGCGGCAAAGTAGCGGACAGGTGTGTATCAAGTCCCGCTAACGATTGTCTGTCGGGGAAACCCTGACAGACTATTGTAGGCATGGAAGGTGCAAGGCCAGTGCCGAACAAACGGGTACGATAAAGGGAAATTTTACCGAGAGTTATGACGATCGGAGGTACTCTATATTCTTTTAGCTGTCGCCGCGTTCGTATCGTCTTAGATACCTCTGCAACTCGAAAGGATACTGCATCACTCCATGACGTTCAGGACAAAACCGGTGAGAGGTTTCGGATAGAAATACGTGGATTTGTGCGGCATGCGGTCGCCGTTGCGAGCCACTTCTTTGACCTCGGAAATCTTCGGCGGATTCAACAGAACCGCCATGTCTGCATCTCCCTGCACGACGGCGGCCACCACTTCCTCTTCGTCTTTTAAGTAATTCAGCCGCTCTTCATCTGCGGGTGTCATGTTCATCGCCTCCTGAAAGAGGAATCGCTGAAGGATCGACACATCAAGATGGTCCCGCGCCGAGGCGCCGAGTTTTGCCTCGGCGACCGCGTTGAGCGTCAGCAGATCGTAACGCGTCTCGCCTCGCACAATCAGACCCATTGTATGCGCGTTGGTCGGCTGGGCGGCGTGCAGGGCGGTCAAAAACCGCTCCCGCACCCCAGGTTCCGTATCTTTCGTAAAGGGGAACGTCTGCAAGGCGAAGTTTTGTCCCACCCGCCTTCGAAGTTCCTGCAGATCCAAGGTTAAGGGAGGGGGAATCAGACGATGCGTGGGTAGGATCGTCAATCCCGGGTCTTCAAGGTTGGAGAAATACATCATCACATAGTCTGAGGGTAGCTCGCCGGTATCTCCGGGACGCAGGTCTCGCTGGGCGTTCCGGTAGCGCAGGGCGGATTCATAGCGGTGGTGGCCGTCCGCGATAAAGAGCGGCAGCGGCGCCATGAGCGCAACCACCTCTCCGAGAGTCTTCTTGTCGGTAATTCCCCAGAATCGATGCCGGGCGCCGGTGCCGTCCGTCATGTCAAAACGGGGGTTTTCCTGGTCCGCTGCTTTCTCAAGTATCTCAATGACGTGACCGCGCGGGTCTGAATACAATGAGAAGATCGGGCTGAAATTGCTCCGGCAACTCTCCAGAAGCTGGTATCGATCCGTCTTCGCTGCGGCGCGTGTATTTTCGTGCGGAAAGATGCGTCCCGTTCCGAAGTCTTCAAGCTTCACGAGTGACAGGAATCCGCGCATGGTGCGCTCGTCTCCCGAGCGCAATCGGTATTGAATGGTGTACAGATAGATCGCGGCCGAGTCATCCCGTCGAAGAGTACCGTTATCGAGCCATTCGGTTAAAAATTGTCGGGCACGCGAGTACCGGTTCTCTTTGACTCCGTCTCCAGGTTGGTCCTGACCCAACTCCAAGCGGATGATGTTGGATGGATGCCTCCCGTAGAGCACGGTTTGTTCGGAAGAGTCGATGACGTCGTACGGAGGCGCGACGACCTTGGCGATGTCCCCAATCTTCGATTGATCATACAGGGCACCTTGGAATGGACGGATCTCAGCCATTTTTTCCTTCGTTAATGCCCTCTCCCGTGAAGAGAGAGGGTAACTCTAATGCACAGTCCATTTGACCATCGCCTACTTTACTATGAGGGCAAGGAATTTCCTAAGGGAACCTAGAGACATGACACTATCAATGATACCGCTCGACCTCAAACCGATAGAGCTTGACGGGTTCATGCTCTTTGATGCCGCCTTTGGCCCGCGCGACCGCGATCTGCTCTTCGACGGATGTGATCTGCTCGATCCCCGGCAACAGTAAGCCCCGCCGCTTCCCTCTGCGCACCACGACACCGTAGCGCATGGGATTTAAGTCACCGATGCCTCCGACAGGCTCCATGGGCTTTAGGATATCAACGGAGATGGAAAGATCCGCCAATTCATCCGCGCAAACCGGCGTGAACCTGGGGTCGCGAAACGCAGCCGCAATGGCATTTTCAATAATCTCGAGTGCCGTATCCCCGTATGTAGGCTCAAGCGTTCCGACGCATCCACGAAGCTCTTGATGTTTTCTGACCGTGACGAAAACTCCTGCCCTTCGACGCAGGCTCTCACACTGTTCATAGACACTCTCCATCGGGATCAGCACTTGTCCTGTCTCCAGAAAGCACCCGATGGCATCACGTGCTAGGCAAACAAAGAGATGAGGATGTGATGAAAGGACCTTAATGGTCGCGGGCCACCATATAATCGGCTAGAACGTGCAGAGCTCGCTTGTGAACCGAATCCTCGAAGGCTTCCAGATAGACCTTCGCATCCTCGACATAACGGCGGGCGGTCGCGTGCGCATAGTCGATCGAGCCGTAACGCTCCATCAGCGCGATGATCCACCCCAAATGGCTGTCGATGCCGTCATCGGTTTTCATGATCTCGGCGAGGCGTTGGCGCTCCGGCTCAGTGCACCACTGCTTCACATGGAGTAGCGGCAGGGTGATGTTGCCTTCTCCGAGGTCCTTGCCCAACAATTTCCCGAGCACTTGCCCTTGCGCGACGTAATCGAGGGCGTCATCCGCAACCTGGAATGCCACCCCTAAGGACTGGCCGAATTGAAACATGGCTTCTCGCTGGGCGATCCCGGCCCCTGCCAGGACCGCCCCCATCCGGCACGCCGCCGCGATCAGAGCCCCGGTCTTGTACTCCGCGATTTTCACATAGTCCTGCTCAGAATGGACCTCCTGGTCTTTGTAGCAGAGCTGCATCAACTCGCCCTCGGCCATTTTACGGCAGGCAACGGACAAGCATTCATTGACATCTTGATTTTGGAAACCGACGATGTGGCAAATGGCTTTTGAGTAGAGATAATCACCGACCAGAATCGATACCTGGTTTCCCCACAGACCCCGCGCCGTCGTTTTTCCCCGCCGAAGATCCGCATGGTCCACCACATCGTCATGCAGCAACGTCGCGGTGTGGATGTACTCGATCAGGCTTGCCAGCAGAATGTCTCGGGAGCCGGTGTATCCGGCGAGGCGGGCGCACAAAATCAGCAACAGGGGACGGATCCGCTTCCCACCGCTGTTGAGAATATGGGCGGAGACGATATTGACCAGGGCCACTTTGGAATCAAGATTTTGGCGGATCTGATCTTCGACGGCGTCAAGTTCCGGTCGATACGACTCCCAAACTTCTCTCACCCCTCCGATCGCACACGTTTGCTGGCTGTTTGGCATGGCCGGATACTAAGGGGAGCTTCGGGAGATTGTCAAGAAAATAGCCATGCTTTGAGCGTGCGTTCTTTGCGACTTGCGGGCATCAATCCAAGGCACGAATGCGCGTTGTCTCATCCCTCTTAAGAGCCTGATCACCTTCGCATTTTTACCATTCTCAGGCGAGCATTTCCTTGACAGTCCGAATTCCTCTCAAGTAGGATAATGACCACCCGTTGCTCTTGCCGATCTAGAGCATTTCATTCACAAAAGAGTACACGATGGCGATACCAGGACTGCCTCCTAAGCAAGGTCTTTACGATCCCGATTTTGAAAAAGATGGTTGCGGGATTGGTTTTGTGGCGAACATCAACGGCGCGAAGTCCCACGATATTGTGCGCAAGGGGCTCGAGGTTCTTGACCACCTTTCTCATCGCGGCGCTCAAGGCTGCGACCCGTGCACCGGCGATGGCGCCGGCATCCTCCTGCAGATTCCCCATGAGTTTCTAAAGCAGGCGGCGGCCGACGTGCGTGTGAAGCTTCCGGGCGCTGGCGAATACGGTGTGGGCATGGTGTTTCTGCCCCGAACCGACACCCATCGTCTCTCATGCGAGCGCCTCTTCGAGCAGGTCATTGCCGAAGAAGGGGTCCGCTGCCTCGGCTGGCGAAGCGTACCCGTCAACAGCGATGCGATCGGCGCCCAAGCCCGGCAGACCGAACCCGTGATTCGCCAGGTATTCATCGTGCGCAATCATTTGGACGAGGGACAGTTTGAACGCAAGCTCTACGTCATCCGTAAACGTATCGAGAAGGCCGTGCGGGAATCCTCCATCGAAGAACGGCAGTACTTTTACATTGCCAGCCTTTCGAGCAATACCATCGTGTACAAAGGCCTGCTCCTCCCCGACCAGATGTCCCGGTACTACCTGGACTTGAACGATTCGAGCGTGACGAGCGCGCTGGCTCTCATCCATTCGCGGTTCAGCACAAATACCTTTCCGACCTGGCCGTTAGCTCACCCGTATCGCTACATCTGCCATAACGGGGAGATCAATACGCTGAAGGGCAACGTGAACTGGATGCGGGCCCGCCAAGGCCGGCTCCAGTCGGAGCTCTTCGGGTCGGACATTCCGAAGCTCTTTCCGATCGTGTATGAGAACCAGAGTGACTCGGCCTGCCTCGATAACGCCCTCGAATTCCTTGTGATGGGCGGTCGGTCTCTCCCGCATGCCATGATGATGCTGATCCCCGAGCCGTGGGTCGGCAACCCGCAGATGGATCTCGACCGGCGCGGATTCTACGAATACCACGCCGCCATGATGGAACCGTGGGACGGGCCGGCAGCCGTCTGCTTTACGGATGGCAAACTCATCGGCGCCACGCTGGATCGAAATGGCCTACGGCCGTGTCGCTTCCAAGTGACAACGGACGGCCTCGTAGTGCTTGCGTCAGAAGCGGGTGTCCTGCCGGCCGATCCCAAAGAGGTCCGACAGAAAGGCCGGCTGCAACCCGGACGGATGTTCCTCGTGGACACGGCGCAAGGCCGGCTGCTGGATGACGAAGAGATCAAGGCCGACATTGTAGGACGCAAGCCGTACCGCTCATGGGTCACTCAATACCGCATTTCGCTCGATGAGCTGCCGGAGCCGTTGAACGTCCCGCAACCCGATCATCCGAGCATTCGGCAGCGCCAGCAGGCGTTCGGCTACACTGTCGAGGAGCTTAAGATGGTGCTCACTCCAATGGTAGTCGCCGGCGAAGAGCCGATTTCCTCCATGGGAACTGATACCCCCCTCGCCGTGCTATCCGAGCGCCCGCAACTTTTGTTCAAGTATTTTAAACAACTCTTCGCGCAGGTCACCAATCCGCCGATCGATCCTATTCGTGAGCAGCTCGTCATGTCGCTGGTCACCAACATCGGCCCCAAGCCGAATGTCATGGAAGAGGCGCCGGAATCGTGCCGCCGGATCAAGGTCCAGCAACCAATCCTGACGAACGCCGAGCTCGAGAAAATCCGGGAAATCGCCGACCCGCATTTCAAGAGCAAGACCTTACGGATGCTGTTCCGCGTAACCCAAGGCTCGGAAGGTCTCGGCACCGCCGTCGATGAGCTTTGTTGGGAGGCCTCCAAGGCCATCAGGGACGGATACAAGTTTCTGATCCTTTCCGATCGGGGCGTGAATGAAGAATGGGCGCCGATTCCAAGCCTGCTCGGGATTTCCGCGGTTCACCACCATCTCATCCGCGAATGCACGCGGACCGAAGTGGGGCTGATCCTCGAGACCGGGGAACCGAGGGATGTGCACCAGTTCGCATGTCTCATCGGTTACGGCGCGGGCACGATTAACCCTTACCTTGTCTTTGAGACCCTGGTGGATATGGAACGCGACGGCTACCTGCCGGAAGGCATTGACGCCGCGACCGCCGCGTCAAAGTTTGTCAAGGCGATCAACAAGGGGCTGCTCAAGATCTTTTCGAAGATGGGGATTTCTACGGTGCAGTCCTACTGCGGCGCTCAAATCTTCGAGGCGATCGGCCTGAATCATAGCCTTGTGGATCGTTACTTTACCGGCACCGCCTCGCGGCTCGAGGGAATCGGGATCGGGGAAATCGGTGAAGAGACCTTCCGCCGCCACCAGGTTGCGTACAGCCCGGCCGCCATCCATCAGTTGGACTTCGGCGGGGAGATTCATTACCGCGTGCAAGGCGAGCACCACAATTGGAACCCAGAGACCATCTATAAGCTTCAGCACGCCACCCGCGGCAATGATCCGAAGACATTCAAAGAATTTTCGGCGCTGGTCAACGACGAAAGCAAACGCCGATCGAACATCAGAGGGCTTCTGGAGATAGTCATGGCGCCCTCGCCGATTCCCATCGCGGAAGTCGAACCCGCGACGGCGATTGTCAAGCGCTTTACCACCGGCGCCATGTCTTTCGGGGCGATCAGCAAAGAGGCCCATGAAACGTTGGCCGTTGCGATGAACCGGATCGGCGGTAAGAGCAACACCGGCGAAGGCGGCGAAGACCCAGAGCGGTTCGTGACGCTGCCGAACGGCGACAGCAAGAACAGCGCGATCAAACAAGTCGCCTCGGCGCGCTTCGGGGTCACAACCGATTACATGGTCCACGCGAAAGAACTGCAAATCAAGATGGCCCAGGGCGCCAAACCCGGAGAAGGCGGCCAACTTCCCGGTCATAAAGTGGATGAGACCATCGCGCGTTTGCGCTATGCCACCCCAGGCGTGCAGCTCATCTCTCCACCTCCGCATCACGACATCTATTCAATTGAAGACCTGGCTCAATTGATCTATGACCTCAAAAATGCGAATCCGGAAGCGGACATCTCCGTGAAACTGGTGGCGGAAGTCGGCGTCGGGACCGTAGCCGCCGGCGTCGCCAAGGCCAAGGCCGACAAGGTGCTGATCAGCGGGGACTCCGGCGGCACCGGCGCTTCCCCCCTCTCCTCGATCAAGTACGGGGGTATCCCGTGGGAGTTGGGGCTGGCCGAAACTCAGCAGACCCTTGTCCTGAACAATCTGCGCGGGCGTATCAAGGTCGAGACCGACGGCCAGATGAAGACGGGCCGAGACGTGGTGATCGCGGCCCTGCTCGGCGCCGAGGAGTTCGGCTTCTCCACGGCCCCGCTGATTGTCGAAGGGTGCATTATGATGCGCAAGTGCCATCTGAACACGTGCCCGGTCGGCATTGCCACGCACGATCCCGCATTGCGCGCCAAGTTCACGGGGCAGCCGGAACATGTGGTGAATTACTTTTTCTTTATCGCCGAAGAGGTGCGGGAACTAATGGCGGCGCTCGGCTTCCGGAAATTCGAGGAGATGATCGGTCGGACGGACAGGCTTAAGGCGCAGCAGGCCATTGACCATTGGAAGGCCAAGGGCTTGGATCTCTCGGCGATCCTGCACCAGCCGAAAGTCGAGCCGGGAGTCGCCCGCTACTGCCAGGAAAAGCAGGACCACGGCTTGACGAACGCTTTGGACTGGAAAATCCTCGAGCTGTGCGCGCCCGCTCTTGACCATCAAAAGCCGGTGCGCCTGGACCTGCCGATTAGAAATGTGAACCGTACGGTGGGGACCATTCTCTCCAGCGCGATCGCCAAGCGCTATCGCCTCGAGGGTTTGCCGCCTGACACCATCCATGTGAAGTTCACAGGCTCGGCCGGGCAGTCCTTCGGCGCGTTTCTCGCCAGAGGGGTGACGCTTGAATTGGAAGGCGAGTCCAACGATTACCTCGGCAAGGGTCTGTGCGGCGGGCGCATCATCGTGTACCCTCCGAAAGCCTCTACCTTTGTCGCAGAAGAGACGATCCTGATCGGCAACACGTCGCTCTATGGCGCCACCCAGGGAGAAGCTTATTTTTACGGCACGGCGGGGGAGCGGTTCGCGGTGCGGAACAGCGGCGCTCGCACAGTGATCGAGGGCACGGGTGACCACGGGTGCGAGTACATGACCGGCGGGGTCGTGGTCGTCCTCGGGAAGACGGGCCGCAATTTCGCGGCGGGCATGTCAGGGGGCATGGCCTTCATCCTGAATGAAGACGGCAAGTTCGAGCAACGTTGCAACATGGGGATGGTGGAACTCGAGAAGGTGGGAAAAGAGGACAAGGGCCTCCTGCGGGAGCTCATCGAATCCCACTATCGCTATACCGGCAGCCGCAAGGCGAAGACGGTCCTCGATGCCTGGGAGCTCATGGTCAGAAAATTCGTGAAGATCATGCCGATCGACTACAAACGCGTCCTGGCGGAACGCAAGGCCGCCGCGGCCAAGGTCGTCGCGCAAAAGGAAATGGCAGCTCATGGCTGATCCCAAGGGCTTCATGAAATATGCGCGGGAGGGTCCCAAGCGACGGCCGGTTGAACTGCGCATCCAAGACTGGAAAGAGTTCTACGAGCCGATGCCCGAGGACGCGCTCAAAGCGCAAGGCGCGCGGTGTATGGACTGCGGGGTGCCGTTCTGCCAGAGCCACAACGGCTGTCCTGTCGTCAATCTGATTCCCGAATGGAACGATCTGGTTCATCGAGGGCGGTGGAAAGACGCCCTGAAAGCGCTCCATACCACCAACAATTTTCCCGAATTTACCGGCCGCTTGTGCCCGGCCCCGTGCGAATCGGCGTGCGTCCTGGGTATCAATGAAGACCCGGTCTCTATTCGGGTCATCGAATGGAACATTATCGATAAAGGGTTCGATGAAGGCTGGGTGCAGCCAATTCTGCCTCCCTACCAGACCGGAAAGACGGTGGCCGTGGTTGGGTCCGGGCCGGCCGGGCTGGCCTGCGCGCAGCAATTGGCGCGAGCGGGACATCGCGTGACAGTCTTTGAGAAGGCTGACCGGATCGGAGGCCTGCTCGCGTACGGCATCCCTGACTTTAAAATGGAAAAATGGGTCGTTGACCGTCGGCTCGAGCAGATGAAGGCTGAGGGGGTGGAGTTTCAGCCCAACGCCAACATCGGCGTGGACATGAGCGGTGAGGAACTCCGCCGCCGCTATGACGCAGTGTGCCTGGCCATGGGTGCCGAGCAACCGCGCGAGCTGCCTGTTCCAGGTCGTGAATTGAAGGGCATCCATCTCGCGATGGATTACCTGATTCAACAGAATAAGCGCAATGCGGGGCAGATCCTGGCCGACGAGCCCATTACTGCCAAAGGCAAGCGTGTGGTCATCATCGGCGGGGGAGATACGGGGTCAGATTGTCTGGGCACCACACACCGGCAGGGTTGCGTTGAGGTTCATCAGTTCGAGCTGCTCCCCGAGCCGCCGCCTCAGCGCGGGGTTTCCACCCCCTGGCCCCTCTGGCCGATGCAGCTTCGTACGTCCCACGCGCATGAAGAGGGATGCGACCGGCAGTGGAGCCTATCCACAACGAAGCTGACCGGCCACAACGGCCACGTGACCAAGCTCCATGCTCAGCGCGTGAACCTGGCAAACGGCCAATTCAGCCCGGTTCCTGACAGCGACTCTGTATTGAACGTGGATCTGGTCCTATTGGCCATGGGCTTCACGGGGCCAGTGAAGAACGGCCTTCTCGACAGTCTGGGCGTGGAATACGACGCGCGCGGCAATGTCAAAGCGGATCAGCATTACATGACGAGCCTCCCGGGTGTCTTTGCAGGCGGCGATGTAAGGCGCGGCGCGTCATTGATCGTCTGGGCGATCGCTGAAGGCAGGAAGATGGCGGCAAGCGTGGATCAATACCTCCATGCCGCCAAGCCACACGGCCTCCCATCATAAATCCTCAGGTCGTCAGCCCCCGTACCCTTATCCTCAAATTTTCTCTTGTGAGCCTGCTGCTTGTCGGACTGCCATTACTTGGCGTCCTTCTGGCGGGGTATCCCATTTCGCGATATCAGGAGTTTCCCCCCGTCACCCAATATGTGAGTCACGCGAGGTTCTCCTGGTCGGTCTTTTTCGCATTGGCCATGTTCGTCAGCCTGGTGAGCGCTCCTTTTATCTTTCGGTTCATTGCAGCCCGCCCTCGAGGCGAACGCATCTCGCGCAGGGGGACAGGCAACTTTTCTAAACCCGCGATCTCCCGACTTGCTTCAAACACTGAGAAAAGTAGCCTGTCCCCATCAACCTCATTCCCGTGGTGGGGTTGGCTGGGCACCGGCGTGTTGGCAATCGCCTGGATCTTAGCCTGGACCCGCTTCTCTTGGTTTCAAGACTGGCAAGGATTTACTTTCAGCCCAATGTGGTTCGGCTACATCCTTGTGATCAACGCCTGGACCTTCCGGCGAACAGGCCACTGCCTTCTGCTGGACCGCACGAAATATTTTCTGTGGCTATTTCCCCTCAGCGCAGCTTTCTGGTGGTACTTTGAGTATCTGAACCGGTTCGTGCAGAACTGGCAATACATCGGTATTGCGGACTTCACCCCGCTGGAGTACTTCATCTACGCGACATTGCCGTTCTCGACGGTGTTGCCGGCCGTGCTGAGCACCTCGCAATGGTTAGCGAGTTTTCCGCGTTTAAGTGGCAGGCTCCAGGGTCTCTGGCCTATTCGAATCCGCCACTGGAGGATCTTGGCTGTTGCAATTTTGGCTGCTGGAAGCGCGGGGCTGACGGGGCTGGGCGTCTGGCCCAACGCCCTGTTCCCCTTACTCTGGATTGCGCCGCTGCTGATAATGGCGTCGTTGCAGGTGTTGTTCGGCGACACCTCCTCGTTGGCAGATCTGCAGCACGGCGACTGGCGAGCAGTGTGGTTACCGGCTCTCGCGGGACTCGCGTGTGGTTTGCTTTGGGAGTTATGGAATTCGAAGAGCCTTGCGCACTGGCAGTACAGTGTCCCGTATGTGCAACGATTTTCGCTTTTCGAAATGCCGGTGCTTGGCTATGCCGGCTATCTCCCCTTTGGCCTTGAATGTGCAGTCATCGCCGATCTCTTTCTCGGGCGCGGGAACCGTGAGCTTCCAACGCAGGTTTGACGTCATCAACTGGGAATAGCTAGTGCGTCTGATTGACCGGAAGTGCGAGGGTGAAATAGCGTTGGCTTTCTTCATACAGCACACGTTTTTTCACTAGGGTCTGCACAGCCTGCTCAACATCTCCGTCATCAAAGCCGCCGCCCTGACTATGTTCCTTGACGCCGGCTTTAAGCTGCTCCAGGTATTTCGGCGCTTCATTGCAGAAGTCAATGATGAAGGCGTGCGGCCAGTCGTACCGTTCTTTGAGAGGCTGATCAGCACGGCCATCGAAGACCGTCACGAAATCAATTGCCTTGGCATAGAGTAGGAAGGGTTTGTCGTCGGTCGCATGCCGGCGTTTCCATTCCGCAGTGAACTGCGTCAGTTCCTCAATCAAGCTCGGATGGACCTTCTTCTCGAGTAGCTCAAACTCAAAATCATAGGCTATCTTCTCGAGCTCCACGATCTTGGGATCATAGACGTATTCGTAGGCCAAGCCCGGACCGGTAATGCGGATCCCATTGTCGGCAGGCCACTTGAAGTACGGGCTAAAGCGCTCGAGCCAAAGCTCCCCGACGCTGAGCGGCGGCTGAAAATGAAAAAGCGAGGGGATCAGCGCGATTTGCCGCCGATAATCCTCATCGGTCTCCCCTGGGAATCCAAGAAGAATGTTCCATAGGGTTTCGATGCCGTAATAGCTCGCCCACTTCAGCGCCATGAGATTCTGCAGCGGCGTCACGCCTTTTTTCATTTCCTTCAGCTGATTGATGCTCAGGCTCTCGATCCCGGGCTGAAAGGATCTCACGCCGCCGTGCGCGAGTGTTTGCAGTTGCTGCTTGCTGAGATTGCTCTTGGTTTCAATGAAGACCTCGAGGTCATAGCGCTCGTCTGCAAGCTTGGCGAAGACACCCTCGATGTATTTCATATCAATGATGTTGTCGACAAAGCGGAAACGCGTCGTGTTGTAACGGCTCGACAGTTGCCTCATCTCGTTGAGCACCTGCCCGGCGGACTTTGAGCGAAAGGTCATACTTTGCGCATTCAGTCCGCAAAAAGTGCAATGATGCTTTTCTCCCCACCAGCACCCTCGCGCGGCCTCATAGAGCAGAATCTTGTTCAGGCCCTCTCCAAACTTTGGATTCAGATCACGCAGAAGCTCAAAGTAATCGTCATAGTCCGGAGGGCCGGTTTTTTCAAACTCTGAGAAGAGCCGCTCATTGGGCTCAAACATAATCTTCCCGGCCCGGCGGTGCACCACGCCGGGCCCGAAGCCATCCTCTTTTCCGTCCAGAAGCTGTTTTACCAGTGCTGGAAAGACCTCTTCCCCTTCCCCTACCACCACGTGGTCAATCCACGGAAAGGCCCGGAAGTGCTCAAGCCCCATCTCGCCGTCAAAATTGGCGCCGCCGAAGACGATCCTGACGGAAGGATAGAGGTCCTTAATCAACTTCGCCATGGTCAGGCTCGCGACATTCTGATCAAAGGTGGACGTAAAGCCGACCACCTGGTACTGCCCCCAGTCAATCTCCGTCAACATGCGCGTGAGGTATTGCGGAACGCCCGAAGTCTTGAGGTCCAGAAGATATGAAGGCGGACACCCGGTTTCACGGCAGACGTCTTCAAAGATCGGCTTAAACGTACCGGGGTACGCGGCATTCTTGGGATTTTCGCGGAACAGCAGATGCGAGAACAGCCATTCGCCGAGTAACCCCCGTTTTTCGCAGAGGTTTTCGTAGAGCGGCACGCCCAGCTGATACGCAAAGTGCAGGTAGAGGTGATGGCTCTTGACGCCGATTCCTCTCGATTTCAGGATCGAGGACAGTGTCCCCAATTGGATAGAAGGGTACTTGCTCGAGCTGAACGGCATGTTGACCAGAGCGACCCGGGCCTGGCTTGGTTTGGTCACCATCCACGGAAGCTACACCCGCCCGAAGAACCACGTCAAGACGCAGCCGGAAGCCTGCCTTTTGGGGTCAGGCTCTTGCCCTCCTGATGTGAAAACTAGCGAGTGACCTGCAGGCGAAAGCCTTTGAATTGCTTGCGAAGAGCCATGCGGATGATGAGGGGATACACATAAAAAATACTGACAGATGTTGCCAACACAAAAATGAGTACTTGAAGGGCTGGGTCCTGTCCATGCCCCATGGCACTACCCACAAGGCCAAGCACAAACCCTACTAAAAACCCGAGGCCGCCGCCTATAACCATCCCACGCCATAGTAGCAGCCACATGGCCGCCAGAGATTCACGATAAGTTAACTCTCCCATCATTTTCTCCTTTTCTTACCTTACGTTGACAAACCGTCCTTTGGCCATCTTTTGTAAACGCTCGATATCTTCGCGCCGGGTCACGGACAATGGAATCGTGTGGCCGATCTCTTCCAGCAGCAGCTCGGTATCCAACGCGCGCTTTGACGACAGCGCCCGGTAGAGTCCGGCCACCACCGCCTGCTCAATCTCCGCTCCGCTGAAGCCGTCACATGCGGCCACAATTTTAGGCAAGTCGAACGCTACCGGCTCCTGCTTACGCAGCGTGAGATGAATCTTGAGAATGGCTTCGCGTTCTTGAGGATCCGGAAGATCAACAAAGAAGATCTCATCGAACCGTCCCTTCCGGAGAAGTTCGGGGGGAAGGATCGAAAGATCATTCGCCGTGGCGACCACAAACACTTCCTGGCGTTTTTCCTGAAGCCATGTCAGGAATGCGCCGAACAGGCGCCGGCTTAACCCCGCATCCGCCTCGCCCCCACCGGTCGCGACCATTCCTTTCTCGATTTCATCCATCCACAACACCACAGGGGCCATGGACTCGGCCATGGCGATTGCCTTCCGAAAATTCTTTTCCGACTCTCCGATGTACTTGTCGAACAGCCGCCCGGCGTCCAGTTTTACCAGCGGCAACTTCCATTCACGAGCGATAACCTTTGCGGCTAAAGACTTGCCGCAGCCGGGCACCCCGACGATGAGAAGTCCACGAGGAGGGCTGAGATTCAGCGCGCGCGCTTCTTGGGTAAAACCGATTCGCTGCCGCTCAAGCCAGGCTTTGAGGTTCCCGAAGCCGCCCAGCTGAAACCGATTGTCCTCGACCGGATAATACTCCAGCAGACCGCCCTCCTGGATCATCTGCGCTTTTCGCTTCAGTACTACTCGGATATCTTCCGCAGCCGTGCGCCGGTCGGCATTCATCATCACTTCAGCGACGGCCTGGCGAGCCTGATTCAAGGTCATCCCTTGCAGGGCAAGCAAGAGTTGCTCGCGATCCTCCTCTTTCAGGTGAGTCTCGACTTTATGGGTCTTTTTCAATGACTGGATGACGGCATAGACCACTTTGAGGAGTTCGTCTCTGTCCGGCAACTTCAGTTCATATCGCACGACATCGGATTCAATATCCGCAGGCAGATGAATCGGCGTGCCGGTCAATACCATCGTGGAACGACCGCGCGCGAAACTCTGCGCCGTTTCCCGAAATTGCCGCGCCACTTTGGCATCATCCAGATGCCTCGCAAAATCCTTCAGCACGAACAGACCGTCGACGGTTAGTCCCTGCAGATGTCTGAGAAGCCGAAAGGGTTCGGTCGCGGCGGCAATCGTCTCGCCATCAGAAGCCCGTATCAGCCCTAGGGTCACCGTCCATTCGGACAACGGCAGCCACAGTTGATCGGCAACGCTCCTCAGAAGGGTAGTAATTCGATCCTCTTCCACCGTCTCGATGACGATCACAGGATGGAACGAGAGCACCAGGGTTTTGAGGTCATGCACACTGGTCGAAATGCTCATGGCCTGATTCCTGGGCGCGCGGGATTCTACCGGCCGTTCCGTCGTATCGGCTTGGGGCAGTTCGATACTCGTAGAAGTCTATACTGGCAACGGTCTAAATCAAAGGAATTAGGAAGGTAGGACCCGAAGGCCTGGTATCACCGCGCTTCAAACGCCCGCTTCCGCCTCGAAGAGCCGTGAAGCGCCGCAAATAGATGCCCGCGAAAGATCAGCATGGCGACAGTCGCTAGGGGCGTGAGCACAAGCACGAGCGTCAAACTCACGACGGTCGGCAGGCCGAGATAACCAAGGCCGGCCTGTAGAAGCTGAAACGGGAGAGTAAGAATTTGGAAAAAGTCCAGCAGCGCCCCCCGGCCCATCCGCTCCGAGATGGTGAAGAAAAATGACAGGCCGAAGGGGGCGACGACCAACGCTAACGGCAAAAACCACTCAATCCAGTTCTGCACTATAAACTCGTAGCTCACACGAATGACGTCCAGCGGAGAGCCGGGCCGCGCTTGATAGATCACCTCAGGGGCGGCATTCAAGAGGATGAACAATAACAAGAAAATCGCGGCGGCGAGGAAGGGGCCGTAGGGATTCGCCGCGGCGCCCTGCTCGATAATCATGATCGGCAGCCAGAGAACAAAACCCACGCTAATGACATCCCAGAAGTACTGGCCAAAGCTCGCCTTGATATCTTCGAATGTCAACTGACGCCCACTATTCACCGCCTGTTCAACAAGGCTGAGAGTGGCCCCGATCAGTAGGGCATTCACGGCGCCCAGCAAAAAGCCGCCCAGCATGCCCAACGGCCGCGCGATCATCGAGGCCACCAGCATCAGGCCCGCGAAGATAACGACCGCAACCGCGATGATCCACCCGCGCACGAATGAGCGCAGCGTGGCTTGCAGGGCGTGCTGGTAGAGCGCTATCGACGACTTGACGACCCCGGTCATGAGGACCGAGCCATTCTATTGCAGGTCTCTCATGGAGAACGCTACACTTTTCCCGGCACGGCAAGCGCGTGCCGAATTTCACCGATGAGCCGGCGCTCGATCTCTGCGATCTCTTCCGTGCCGGCAACCAAGACGCGGCCTCCCTGGCCCATTTTCTCAAAGTCTGCTCTTACGGTGACGCGTGCGTGGTTCGAAGGAAGCGTTTGAATCGACACCAGGTACTGATTGCGAAACCCGGAAAGTTCCAGTGTCGATGGGGATGACAGTTTTCGGTCTGTAACGTAGACTGCCTTCTGATCTGTCTTGACGCTCACTCGCAGCGTATATCCATTTTTCCCCAAAGTTTCCTCGGCGGCCCTGCACACAGCCGCCAGAGGCTGCGGGACTTCCTCGGATTGGCCGCCTTTGTCATCGACACGAAAACTCTGCTCGCTTCGACTCTTCGTTGCCGAAAAGAGCTGATTGTCTTTGCTGAGCTTGCGGTTCTCCAAAAGCTGCGCCTGGAGCTGTGCGGCCGTGGCCTGTCGTTCCGTTTCAAGACGAACGGCTTCTTTCTTGGCCTCACGCGCCTCTTGGGTCAAGAGAGTGGTTTGCTCCTGCAAAAATTTGCTCCCGTCCTGAAGTGAGTTGACGATGGCTTCCTGTTTCGCCACTTGATCACGTAACCGCTCATTTTCTTCCTTGAGCGGCGAGTGATCAGGCTGGCATCCGGTTACAACAATCAGGCCCGTCAGAAAGAACACGTCACGCAGCCGTCGGAGCCGGAAGGCAGGCATATGGCCGCATATTACTCCTTAAGGCCGGAAACAGTAAACGTCTCAGGCCAGAGTGTTGTCTCTCACCGGCGCCGCGTTTAGAATATCTGTGGAACCAAAGTCCCTTGCTCTATCCAGTCATACTGCCACTGTCTTCCGAGCACAGGTCCCTGGTTGGCCCTCATCACATGCAGGCGCAGCGCGAGACGGCGCGGGAAGCTCTTGTTCAGAGCTGTAAGATAGGCGGCCTACCCTGCTGCGGCCCCTTTGAAAAAGACGTGCACAATGTCCCGCTGCCGTTCGCTGGCTGGCACTGGTCCGTCTCGCATAAGCCTCAGTTTGTCGCCGCGGTTGTTTCGGAAAAACCGGTGGGTATCGATCTTGAGGAAATAGTCCCCAGACATAAAGGCTTGTTTCGGTATGTGGCGGAAGACGCCGAATGGGAGCTTGCCGGAAACCGAGAATGGGAAACCTTTTTTCGGTATTGGACGGCGAAGGAGGCTGTGCTCAAGGCAACTGGTGCGGGTCTACGTGATCTAAAGAAAGTTCGGATCCAGCGCGTTCTCAGTTCAGACCGACTGATTATCGACTATCGAGACCACCAGTGGGGCGTGCAGCACTATCGCTTTCAGAATCATCTCGCTTCCGTCACTCACGACGACGAGGTCCGGTGGACCGTAATTGATCGTTGAACTCCTGTCCGCTGACCGAGCCGGCGAATATTCATGCGTTTTCACGGTATGGCGATCTTAACGTCGTCGCCCTCCACTTGAACCTCGTAGGTGTCCATTTTGATCCCTTCCTTCGTGAGGCAGCTTCCATTCTTCACGTTGTATTGCCATGCATGCCAGGGACAGGTCACCGTATCCCCCTCTAATTCTCCCTCGCCCAACGGCCCGCCTCGATGTTTGCAGATGTTCTCGATCGCATAAAAAGTGCCGTCGACGTTGAAGACCGCCACCTCCTTGTCGTTGACATTCGCGACCATGCCAGTCCCCGGGGCTATCTGTGAGACCGACGCGACCTTTATATAACTCGGCATTGAAGGTTCCTTTCTATATTGTCCGTAAACCTATTGCACCCGCCCAGCCCTGGAATCTGCCAGGACAGATTCCTTTGCCCATTGCACCCGCCCGCCAAGCCGAGCTTGCTCGACCCGAAGGCCTGATGATTATTTAAGGCCGCCGGGATAGGTTCTGTGCCCTCGGCTTTGTATTGATCTCACCCGCCTGGAGTTTCATGTCACCCACCCGGCCCCAAGCCTGCCAAGACAGGCTTTTGTCCCGTGGGACAAACTCCCTTTCCCCCGGTATGGCTAAGGCTACCTCTCACGACCGCTCACGGTCAATCTGCACGGGCGTTCCCCCGTTGACCCGTTCGGCGATCACCAGCTATCCTCAGCTCATGGCTTCCTTTAGAAGCGTTATGTTTTCTCTTTCCAAGGCTCTGAGAGAGAGCCAACGTTGGGTCATAGATTCCTTCCCCGCCATTGTTCAACGCGCGACCGGTCATAGTGAGCATTGGGGCCTGCTCGAAGAGACTCTGGACGAAGCGACCGGCGCCAGCATTTGGCGCTATAATGTATATGGTGAGGCCGATATGAGTTTGGTTGTCGATCATATCACCCACGAATTGTCGGATGCGGTGCTGCTGACGGAAACGCACAGTGTGCGGGAAGACTGCTTCTTCTTCGGAAGCGCGCATCGGGACCGCCCGGAACAACCCTCCGATAAGGCCATCAGGGAAGATGCACGAGCCCCAAACCATGCCAACGAAACCACGCCATGAACCTCGTGGCGACCATACTCCTGACGGGAATCTTTATTGGGACCGCCAGTCCGTCCTGGTCAGCCACCTCAACCCCGCCCAACATGCAGGCGGCTGTGGAAACTGCGTTGGTCTCCGTCGCAAAGCACCTTTCGCCTCCGTATGCTCTTTATCTCTATGAATCCCTCACCCGCCAGATTCTCTCTAATGAACGTCTCATGGAGAAGCTTGATTCGCCGCTGAGTCCAATGTCAGCCGATTCGCTTTGGGCCCTGGACATCATCTCACGGTCGATTTTGATTGAAAATCAGGACGGTCAGTACCTGGATGTCCGTCTGGTCCCCCCTTTCTTCACCGACATCGCTGAACGCTATTTTAACGCATCGCATTACTGGCCCGACCGCGATGTAACCGCTGACACCCGGCGGGAGCACCTTGCTGCATGGTATGCGGCCTACCTGATGCTCCTGGTAGCGAATGAAACCCAGAATGAAATTGCGCGCGTGTTGCAGAACGGAGTATTCGACCGTCCTCCGGAAGGTCTCCAGGCGGGAGGACCATCACTCGTGGACCGGCTCCATCAGGAAAAAGTCTTGAGCGACGAAGCCTACCCTCTGGTGCACATCCAAAAAAAAGGGCCGGCTCTTGAGTTTCCAGCCTATATGGATCAGTGGAAGGCCAACATCTCAAAAGCCTACGGGGTGAATTAACCTGCCGCCTTAAGTCGCCCATTCTTCCATCGCCAGACAATCCAAATCCACATTGCGAGAAGTCCGACCCAGCCCGCGCCGGCCACCCGCCCGGCAATGAGCGTGTCCGACGAAAGCACACCCCATTGGCTGAAGATATTCGTCCAGTCATGTTCACCGCCACCCACCAGGGGAAGTATCTGCTCGCGCGCGTCCGCCATGTACCGGGCAATGTTCAAAAAGTTTTCGAAAAACCAAGCGCCGGCGACCGCGAATCCCACAGTTTCCCGTTGAGCCCAGAAGGACCCCAGCGCGACAAGCGGAAACACAAGCTGCCCGAGCGTGCCGCCGTATAATCCCATCGTGGAGCCCAAAAGCCCGAAGATCGGATGTCCGGCCTCGTGAAATACGAGATTGGCGTGGTCAATGAAGATCCAACCGTCTTCGGCGGTTCTTAGGATATATATCAGACCGCCAAAGCCCAAGGACGTCACACACAGTTGCCACAGGGGCACAATCTTCCATGGCACCTCCGCAATGGCCTGTACTGTTTCGACGATGGATTTGGCTGAATCGAAGACCTTCATTTACCTAGTAACATACACCTATCAAGGCTTCCTGACAAAGGTCGGCCGGAGAATTGCTGGCACAGGGATGGAATCAATGCGGACGACGGATAGATAAAGTGGCTAGGTGACCGGCTCTTCAGAGGCTGGCACGGTTGGGACATAGCGTTCTGCTTGTGAGGCCTCGGCCCTTCGGGGAAAACGCTCCTCCAGCAACGTGTACAGCGTCGGCACCAGGAACAGCGTGAGCGCCGTCGAAACAGTAAGCCCCCCGATGACAGCCCGCGCCAGAGGGGCATTGGTCTCGCCGCCGGTACCGTACCCCAGCGCCATAGGCAGGAGACCGAAGACCGTGGCCAGAGATGTCATCAGGATGGGACGGAGACGGGTTCTGCCCGCCTGAACAACCGCCTGATGCAACTCCGTCCCCCGCCGTCTCAGGACATTCGTATAATCCACCAGCAGAACCCCGTTTGAGACGACGATCCCGAGCATCATGATGACGCCCATAAAGGATGTGGTGGATAATGTCGTGCCGGTGAGGAACAGCATGACAATAACACCCGGGAATCCCAGAGGGATGGAAAACATGATGATGAAGGGATCCATCAGCGACTTGAACTGCGCCGCCATCACCATATAAACGAGCAACAACGCCAATACCGACGCAAAAAGCAGTCCCGTGAAAGTCTCCCGTTGCTGCTGGATCTGCCCGGCAAGGCGCACACTAAAGCCTTCCGGGAGTCGGAGCTCTGCGAAGCGGCTTTCGAGATCCGCGGCGATCGCGCCGAGGTCCCGGCCGACCGGATTGCCTGTGACATGCACCACCCGCTGAAAGTACTTGCGCTCGATGCGGACCGGTCCCGAGTTCAGCTTGAGGGCGGCCACATTTTTAAGAAGGACTGGGCTCTTTCCCGGCGTCGTCAGCAGGATATTTTCCAGATCGCTCAAGTCCTGTCGATATTGCTCTGCGAGCCACGCGCTGATGAAATACTCATTGCCGTTTTCCGGGTCAGTATAGATGATGGGATCAGTCTGACCGTTGCCGTTTAACGAGTACAGAACCGTGCTCGCCACGTCCCGCTCGTTGATGCCGAGCAGACTCGCCTTTTCACGATCCACCGTAATATTCACTTCAGGGTAATTCTCCTCCCGGCTCGGGAGAATGTCGGCAAGCCCAGGAGTCTTGTGCATGATCTCCTCCACCTGTCGAACGACCTCGCGGGCCTTCTCGAGATCGTAGCCGTAGATCTCGACATCCACGGGCGCCGACGACCCGAAGCTCACGATGCGCTTAACGATACCCCCAGGGTCCGGGATCATCTTGACGCCGGCAAACAGCTTAATCAGGTGCGGTCGGACCGCGTCGAGGACCTCCTCCTGGGAACGGCCGCGCCTTTCGGGTGGCGTGAGATAGACCTGAATCAGTGCGGCATGCGGCCCCGTATTCGGATTGAATAGAGAGGAGCGGCCCTGTTGCAGTACGCCCACGCTGGATACAATCGTGTCCAGCTCGTTCGGCTGAACATACTCGCGGATGACTCGTTCAATTTCGGCGGTCTGCTGTTCGGTCTTCTCGACACGCTGGCCGACCGCTGCGCGCAGGACAATGCGGAACTGACTTTCGTCGGTTAAAGGGATGAACTCCGTGCCGATGAGCGGAATCAGCGCGATGCAGCCCGCAATGATCAGCACCACGCCGCCGATCACGGGTGTGCGGTACAACATGACATACAAACCGCCCAGAGCCATCGCTCCCGCCATCACCAGTAGACCGGCGGCAAAATTCACCGACAGCATGACGAGCACTCCCAGCAACAGGGCCGGAAACATCAGCAGGATGGAGGTCATGACGGCGTGGCGCTGTGAGACCACCCAGGACAACGTTCGCTGGTATCCGGCGTCCAAGGCTTCGAAGCGGGTCCGACTCCAGGCCATTAACTTCACCCACCAATCCGGCATCGCGCGACCAGCCTCGTGTTCAGGCTTAAGAAACTTATAGCAAAGCGCGGGCGTTACCGTCCGGGAGATGAAAAATGAAGTAAACAAGGAGATGGCGATCGTCAGCACCAGCGGAATGAACAACAACCTGGCGATGCCGACGACAAAAAAGATAGGCAGGAACACGACCACGGTGGTCACCGTTGACGCCAGGATCGGCATCGCCACTTCACGCGCGGCCTCAAGAACCGCTTCCCATCTTGACTGTCCGGTGTTGAGATGCCGCTGAATGTTCTCAAGCTCCACGATGGAGTCGTCAACCAGCCGGCCGATGCCGAGTGCGAGACCGCCTAGTGTAAAGACGTTGAGAGTCTGACCGGTGAAATACAGCAGGATGAATGTCACCAAAATCGACAGAGGGATTGCGACCGAGATGATCAAGGTGCTGGTCAGATTCCTGAGGAACAGCAGAATGACCGCAGCTGCCAGCAACGAACCATGCAGCGCCTGCTCCATCAGATTTTGGATCGACTGCCGGATGTAGACCGACTGATCGAACGAGACACCGAGTTTCACGCCCGATGGGATGCCGATCATGTTCGGCAGCGCCTGTCGGAGCGCATCCACGACCTGGACGGTATTCGCGACCGGCTGCTTATTGACCCGCAGATAGACCGACCGCTGGCCATCCGTCCGGACGATGTTGGTTTGGATGTCCGAGGAATCCGTCACGGTTCCCAAATCCCGCACCCGGACCGGATTTCCTTCCGGCGTGACCTTGACGATCACATCATTAATGGGCTCCACGGTTTTGAACTGGGTGTTGGTAAAGACGTTGTAATCGAGATTGCCCGCCTTGATGTCTCCCGACGGCAGAATCAGATTGGAAGCCTTGACCGCGTTCACAACGTCCAAAATGGACAGGGATCTCGCCTGAAGCAGCGTGGGGTCCAGATTGATATTGATCTGGCGGATTCGGCCGCCCTCAACCGTCGCCGCCGCCACGTTCGGCAGTTGCTCGATTTGCGGCGCGATCGTGTGATACGCCAGATCGTACAGGGCCCGCTCATCGAGATTGCCTCCGGCGACCGTGACAAAGGCCACGGGGATGTTGGACACATCGAACTTGAATACGAACGGCTGAGAGATCCCGGGAGGCAACTGGTTCAGGATTTGAGTGACCCGCTGCATCACCTCCATCTGGCCGACATTAATATCGGCCCCCCAATTCAGATAGACCATGATCCCGCCGATGCCTTGTTTCGCCCAAGACTCGACATGGTCGACATTTGAGGCCGAGCTTACGGCCTTTTCGAGTGGGTAAATCACGCTCTGCTCGATATCGATCGGCGGCGCGCCCTTATAGATCACGCCGACAAAGACAACCGGGACCTGGATCTGAGGGAATAGATCCACCGGCAGTCGCGCGAGCGAGGTGGCGCCCAACACGACCATCGCTAAGGCGAGCATTAGGATCCCGATGCGGTTACGGAGTGCAAGAAGGGTCAGCCACATGCCTTAACTTTTACCCTCGGCGCCTGTCGGGAGCTTTGTGCCGGACGGGACACTTGCCGGGGCCACCTTGACCGCAACGCCGTCTGTCACCAGATCCTTACCCTGCAGAATCACCACCTCGTTGCCGTTCAGTCCCTGCGTGATTTCCACGAAGTCGTTGTCTCGCACGCCGATGACAACGGGAACTTTGCGGGCTTTCCCCTCCTGCACCGTGTACACATACTGATCCATCTCCAGTCGTGTGACGGCGTCAATGGGCACCTGGATCGCATTAGGATGGACCCCGACCTTCAATTCCACCCGGGCGAACATGCCGGCCTTGAGCAAGCGATCCGTATTCGGAATGTCGACTTCAACCGTCATGGTGCGCGTGTTGCGATCCAAGCCTTGCACGATGCGGCTGAGCTCGCCCCGAAAGATTTTTCCGGGATAGGCATCGCCGCGAAGCTCTGCCGATTGGCCGATTTTGACGAATGGGACGTCTTTTTCTACTACATCGAGTAAAACCCGGACCTGATCGATATCATGGAGGACGAGGATGCCGCGGCTCAGCGTCGAGGTGCTGGCGCTTGCTCCTGTGACATACGCTCCTACATCCATATTGCGAACGGCCACATACCCCGCGAAGGGCGCCCGGATATAAGAATAGGTGAGATTCGTCTCGGCTTGCTGAAGCGCAACCTCCATCTGGCGGACCTGAGCGCGTTGAGATTCCATTTGCGCCAGGGCCGTGTCATATGTCGCCTGCGCACTGTCCAGATCATGTTGCGAGACAAAGTCATCCTTCAGCAGAGTTTGCATCCGATTTAGGCTGAGGCGGGAGATCCTGATCGACGCCTCCTGCCGCGCAACATCGGCACGCGCAACGGCTAGGTTCGCTTTCGCCCGATTGACTGCATGGACATAGTCCGTGTGATCGATTTCGACCAGCAACTGATTGGGTTTGACGAAGTCGCCGCGATCGACGTGAATCTTGGAGATATGACCGTCCAGTCGCGAAAAGATATTGACCTGTTGGTATGGCTGGATATCTGCTGTGTAGACCAGGTGAACTTCAAGGTCAGCGCGGACCGGCGCTATCGTGCCGACCGTGATGACCCGATCCTTGCGCACGTCCTTTTTGCCGGCGTTGCCAACGAGACGAAATGCCACCAACGCCAGAAGCGTCAGCAGCAGAAGAACGGTAATCGTGAGCAATGGATGCTGCCGGATCCGTTTCATGACCCTTGGCGCCTCAGTCGTCGGCTGTGGTTTGTGCCGATCCTTCGAAGGTTCTGCCGCCTCCGGCCGCCCGGTCGTGCGCGTAACCCGGAAAGAAACACTTCGACATAGGCGTCAACTGCCTCTTCGGGAGTGCAATGCAACGGAACTTTGAAAATTTCGTGTAGGATTCGGTGATAGACGATCATGCCTATGAAAGCCTGGGCTGCAAGCAACGGGTCGAGGCAACGAAAGATTCCCTCTTCACACCGCCTGCGGATGTAGGCGGAGAGGTATTCGTAGAACACACGGTGGCGGTTCCGAAAGAACATGTCGGAAAGCTGGTGGCCCTCCAAGGCGCTGAACAGCAGCAGCCGCAGTAGCGTCGGATCGGCCGCGCGGTGTATGCGAAAGCTCGCGATCAAAGTGAAAACCCGGGCGTCATCGCGTTTCTCAGCGGCAGCCTCGACGGTGTCCATTAATTGCGAGAGTTGGACTTTCTCTGCCAGGATCGCGGCATATAAGGCGCGTTTTGTCGGGAAATGCTTAAAGACCAGAGCTTCACTGATACCCGCCGTTTGCGCAATTTCTTTCGTGGTCGTCCCGTTAAAACCCTTGGCCGCGAACAGGGCGGTCGCCGCAGAAATAATGCTGGCGTGCCGTTGTCTTGAGGAGGTCCTCGTTCCGTTTCCGGCTATCGTCCGTGTCATCGCCATCGTTGGTGAGTAAGTGGTCACTTAATTTACCATTCCTGTCGCGGCTCGTCCAGAATTACCTGGAAGGAAGGACTTTACGAAACAGCCCCTGCTCGTTTTTGACGGAGTAACTCGGTGGCGCGTGCGCTGGTCTCTTTGAC
Organism: Nitrospirota bacterium; assembly: GCA_963788195.1. GTDB lineage: Bacteria > Nitrospirota > Nitrospiria > Nitrospirales > NS-4 > NS-11. Next base: position 28,347 of record CAWBGA010000001.1, on the reverse strand, counting down.
AAGGACGCCCATTTTAGACTGAGAGGGCTCAAAATCTACCGGGAGACCGCAGTCTCGAAGATGCCCGGCGGCGGTGGGGCCGACAGATGCCACCACAGTATTGTTCAGCGCCATGCGAAGTTTTTCGGCTGCCCCTAGAGTTTCAGCAATTTGGAGCAGATGATCGGCTTGCGCGGCGTTTGTAAACAAGACGACGTCGGCTTCACCGTCAATGATCGCCAGCACCGCTTGTTTGAGCGGTTGCGTATCTTCCGGCAGTTCCCACCGGTAGACCGGCACGGGCACAACCTTGCCGCCACGCTCCCTCAAGCCGTCGAGCAAGGCCGGGTTGGAAATCCCGTATTCCTGGACGGCAATCGTCAGTCCGGTAAGCGAGGGCTTGAGTGTATCAATCGCGTCCAGCACATCCTTCCAGGTGTTTGGCTCCGGTACCGCGACGGCGGCGTTAAGGCCCACCTCACGAAGGACCGCCAGCGGCTTGGGCCCGCGCGCGACCAAAATCATTTGCGTCAATGCGCCAAGAATATCTTTGCGAGGCCATCGGGAATCCAAAATCTCTAACATAAACCGCGTCCCGACTCCGGTGAGGAAGATGACCATTTGAATTTCTCCCGCAGTCACCCGCGCGCCGAAATCCAATACGGCCGTATTGCGCAAGAGCGGGACCTCACGCATCGACACTGCGACCCGGGGCCGTCCGCCGGCGCGTTCGATCAGAGCGGCCATTTCCGTTGCCCGTCGGCTCTCAAAGGCCACTACTCGAAGGCCTCCGAAGCCCGACTGTCTTTCCTTAGACATAGGCATTTTCACCATTTCGTCCACTCGAACGTCAATTGACACTCCGCCGGCGGCGGTATTAGTCTAGCGCCATGCGCCCGTAGCTCAGCTGGATAGAGCGTCGGGCTTCGAACCCGCAGGCCACAGGTTCAAATCCTGTCGGGCGCACCAAACTTCCAACAACTTATCATAATTGCTCCCTCGAGCAACCCAGATGGACCTATCTTCGTCCAAACTGTCCCTCTTAGCCTTCACCGGAGCCTCTGCCGTTCTACGCAAATTATAGGGATTCTCTGTGTAGGATCACATCTCTCGGTCAAGGTCTGCTCATGTGAGTGCACGATCTCGCTAGCGCGTATGCAGATTCAGAGAAAACTTGTTACTTGATACGGATAACGAGACGATCTGCGAAAGAGTGAAGTTACATGCGTGCAACAACGTCGCTACACAGCAGGCACGTTGTAACTAGGTGCTAATAGCGGGCGTTGTCACTGGCATGATGCAGCTTGAAGAAAATTGGGCAGCCGGCTACGGAGGTGTGTTACCAGAGACGAAACCGCTTCTTGCATTGTTCACAAGTCCAGATTGCGCCGCGCACAACCCGTGGATCATAAGGAATGACCAAACCTGAACCCGTCAACGAGGGTTGGTGCCGGGAACAGAGCGGGCATAGTATTTGGATCGAATTACGGCCTTGAAGGATTCGTCCTATACGGAGATGTTCCGTCGGGCGACTAAAGAGCTTTCTGAGCAAGAATCCCACGTCGCCTCCCTCCAGCCCTTCTTCAAAGACAGGCTGAGGGACGTAAGGTGTACTCCTTGGTGAACTAGGGACATTCCCCATGAGTAGTAACGTGCTGCGATAGTAGGTCGGGAGGCTTAAAAAAAGAAGTCAGCGCGGATGACTCGACAGTTTATGGCGTGCTATCTGCACGTCGGTGACAGTGCCAACGGGATCGAAAAAAACGTTCACAGACGACTCTTCCAGTGTGCCTTGGGCTGAATAAAAATTCAAAATCGGTACAAGTGTGTACGGGTCCTTCTCCCGGTGTGAATAGCGGTAGGACCAAACATCATTGGTTTTTCCCTGTATTAACACATTACGATACGCGACGGATGGCTCCCCCAGAAGCCGGCGGACATCGGGCTTCTGAGAGGCGCCGATTTTAATTTTCGCGATAGCGCTGTCGTCGTTGGCGGCGGTGGTCCCGGTCGTTTCACAGCCACCTGCCACAAACATAATTAGAAGGATGCCTACCCGAAAGATGTTCATGTTCGTCCCTGGGTCTACTGAATGCCTTGCCGCTAGTGCTTCTTCCATACTGTATCGCCACCCCGGTGACAAAACTTTAAGGTTCCTACCATCTGGATCGCACTGTGGCTCCTGACTCCGCTGGTCTGTGCGCGTTAATACGTAGGCACCCTGCCAAGACAGCACTTCTTGTCCCATTACACCCTCACACCCTCCATCTCACCCAGCACTACACCCGCCCTTCCCCGGACGGCCGTTGCACCCGCCCGCCCCGCGGCTGCCAAGACAGCCGCTTGTCCCGAGGGGGGCGCGTCCTGTTCCCGTGGCCCCGAGCTCGCCAAGACGGGCGCCTTTCCCGTGGCACCCGCCCGCCCTGGAATCTTATTACACCCGCCGGCCCCAATCCTGCCTAGACAGGCTTCTGTCCCGTGGGACAGATTCCTTTTCCCCTGACGAGCCCGCTTTCCACATGGGCACCGCCAGTACACCCGCCCGACCCAGGCCTGCATTGCACCCACTCGGACCCCGGCATTATTCCACCCACCTGCCCCGATCCTGCCAAGACAGGCTCTTTTCCCGAGGGACATGCCGTTCCGCCCATGGGACAGGCTTCTGTCCCGTGAAACTTAGCTGAAGGGTAAGTTCAGCTTCACCCTACTGACTTGCGACTTTTTTCCCTTGGATTCAACTATTTTGTCCATTGTGCCACGCAGGGACATTTGTTAAGTGTACGTTGGGACGTAACCGTCCAGACGATGATCGACACAGTGAATACAGCGAAAGATTTTTTTTCCCGCGTCGCTGAAAACCGCGCGTGTCCGGGTGTCTTCATGTTTGATACTGCAATGAAAGTTGTCTGGGCAGATCGTCGGGCTTGGGAACTCTGTCGATGGTTTAATGCACACCAGGGCACAAAGCCGCAGGGGAAGGGATTTAGCGGCCTGATTCCTAAGGCCCTGAAAGAGCTGTGCGCGAAGGCCCTCAAGGCCTTCAAAGAAGGCGAACCGAAGAAGTCCTTCGATTCACCGCTCCTTCGCATGCCCATCAGCAGTCCCACCGGTGCGCTTTCGGTGTGTGCCTTCGGACTTCCGGCCGAAGACCCCAAGGCATCGCGTCTACTGATCTTGGTGGAGCAGATCGGACGCGGGGAGGAAGCCGCTGCTCTCCAGGCGAAAGATATTTTCGGACTCACGCAACGCGAAGTGCAGGTCATGCAGCATCTGTTAAAAGGATCCTCAAACAAGGCGATTGCTTACGAGCTCAAAGTAGCGGAACAGACAGTGAAGGAACACCTTCAGAGGATCATGGCAAAAACAAAAAGCACCTCACGGGCCGGCATTCTGGTGCGTGTCTTGTTGCTTTGAGCACTTTCACGAGTCTCCAGATGCTCGATACCGACCACCCGACATTATTTGAAATCCTCCTGATCGAGGAAAATCCAGAAGAGCTGGAGAGGGCAGGCACGGCCGTTGCGGAAGCAAACATCCCGGTCAACCTCCGCGTGGCCAATGGCGGGGAGACATTGGCCTTGCTGCGCCGCGAAGGGGAATTTCATGACGCGTCCCGCCCGGATCTGATCCTGCTCGATCTACCTATGCATATGAACAGTGGAATCGATCTTTTAACGGCCATCAAGCAAGACCAGAGTCTGAAGGATATTCCTGTCGCCGTGCTTGGACCTTTTTCCGAAGAGGCTATTGACGAGAGTTTCGAGCACGCCGCCGATGTGTATATTGCCAAACCGTTAGATCCACAACGCCTGATTATGACCGTGAATTGGGCTCAAGGCCAGTAGCCTTGCCCACTAAAGAAGGTATATCTCGCCATACTCCCCCACTGTTAGCCTCTTACACGGCCGGCCGCTTGGCGATCGCGCAACACGGTGACCATGGAAGTGTTAGTTCGCATTTTTTGCCGCTGCCCTCTTCCAACCAGAACCAACTGTCCCAGTTGCCGTGGTCTGGGTTACATTGACAAATGGCTACCCTATGAGCTGCTTGGGGAAGTCAAAGGTTGCATCATCTTGGACCGACGGGCTATGTCCCGCCGATCCTAAAAAAGGACAGTGACTTGAAGGCCACACTGCGTAAGAGGTATCCTTCCGCAACAGGGTGGCCGGAGAGGCAATGGTCCCTAACAAACAACTGCTGCACATTTTTGTCCCAGGAATCTTATTTCTGGCTGTCACATGGGCGGGCTGTACCACTTCGCCCGCGGTGAGCAAGGATGCACCGCGAAAAATCGACAGTGCGACATCAACCGCACCAACCACGCAGGCTGTAGGCCGCTATCAACTCGTCCCGGCATCAGGGGGTCCGGGCAGCCTTTTTTTGATCGACACCGGCACCGGTTGCGTGTGGCATTTGGTTCAAAACGAAAAGACGAAGCGACCGACGTTCATCGAAGCTGATGTCGAAAACCTTCACTGGGGGTGGGGCAGCGGAGCTCAACAGATTCTGGCCGCTCAGATTGAATCACTCAGTTACCCTGAAGAGCACAAAAGGACCTTAAAGCAGACTCTACAGAAAACTGAATGCGGTCAATTTAATGTGACTCTCGCCCCCGACGCCTCCCGCAAATCGGAGCCGGTCCCAGAAGCAAAACCGAAAGATTCCGAGAAATAGTCAGGATCTGAGTTTGGATCATTTTCCGGCAGTCGAACCTTCGCCTGCCGACGCTCCTGATGATGATCCTGATCCCCCACTCGTTCCGGGGGCCCTGAGCACAGAGCTGGCACGGTCGTTATTAAGCTGGGCTTCGATGTTATCTCCCAGTAGGGGCGTGTAATCCATCCGGGTATCCTTGCCCGGCTGTACCCGCACCTCTCGGCCGTACTCATCCCGCACGATATAGGTGTCGCCTTGAATGTCTGTGACCTGCCCGCGCACCGTCATATTACTAGCAGCGCCCGCTGGAGTGCTGAATCCGCTAGAGGAAACAACAGGCCCGTTGGACTGAGCGCCGGCAGGGGTACTAAAGCCATGGGACGAGCTCGACGCCCCTGCGGGAACACTAAAATTCGACTCGGCAGCAGCGACTGCCGGGGTTACACACACAAAGAGCGCGATGATTATTATGCCGCGAACCTTTTCCATTGGCGGCCTCCTTTCAAGCAGGCAGTGGATCTATTACTATGGAGGAGCTTTCGCGTACAATCTCTACCTCTTTTGTGGACGCGAACTACGAACAAACAGTTGTCAGGACCGACCGAAGTGGTCAATATGAGGGCTTTTGGCGCCTAAACCATATGGAGGTCTTTCTTCTCATGCAGAAAAGGCTGCCTGCTTCCCCCCGGATATACGCGATGACCCTTGGGTGGGCCATCATCACCATCGGGCTCATGGGCATCCCGGGACTCATAGGCGACTTGCCGTACGCCGCTGCCGACTCCCCAGTAGGGCCTCCTCGGTCAAAATCGACCCCGGGAACGCAGATCACATCGCCCACATCGGGCGCACCCACCGCTGCCGCACCCAATCTGACACCGGAGGCGCCGGCCAACCAAGTCAGGACAGAACTGCGATTTGTCGCCGTTGAAATTGAAGGTATCAAACTATGGCTGGGTGGCGGTGATATTGATGTGAGGGAATTCCGAACTTCGAAGGTCATTACCTTTCGACTGTTGAACAAACTCGATGGCGACCATGGATTCGCCATTGATGCATTAAAAATCAAGCAGATCATCAAGCCCGGCGACGAAGTCGCCATATCGGTTTCGTTGGAAGACTTTGAACAGTCAGTCTCGGTGTACAGGTATTATTGCCAACTACATTCCGGCCACTGGGGCGGCACGGGCGTGATAACGGGTAAAGATGCCCCATCACGAGCGAACTCAGCACCTGTGGGGGGCCCAAAGATTGAGCCCGCGCGGGGAAAGGATCTCTCCACAGCCCGAGTACCTGATGAATTAAAGACGGAAACGGAGATTCTCAAGGGCAAGTTATTGAAAATCGAAAAGGGCTTTTACGTCATTGAGTCCGCACCAAGCAAGGAAGTTCGCGTCAGCGCACCTCTGGACGCTGCGACCGATGAGAATGGCAAATCGTTGGTGGGTGAATGGATCGAGGCTCAAATCTCGTCTGACCTCCACGTCACGGGCATCAAGAAATCGCCCGCCGGGTATGCTCTAGAGGGAGAGCTCATTAAGGCAGACGGCGATGTCTATACAGTGGCGGACGCGCCCGGCAAAAATGTTCAGCTGAGGCTTACGAAGGACACAAAGGTCGAGGGGACTTACAAAATAGGGGACAAGATTAAGGCTGAATTTACGCCAGAGGGAAATATCACTTTCATTTCTAAAAAAGCCATGCCTCCCCAGGAAGTGCAGACGCCTGCCCCCCCAGAGAAGCCTGTTCGTCCGGCTCAAGAAGTGCTCAAGATAGACCGTGATTGGGCGAGCGCTCTTGTGCGCCGTGACACACGGAGTCTCGAGCGTGCGATGGCGGACAATGGAATCGCCACGGCTTGGAACATCGAAGTCTTGAACAAACCCCAATACCTGGCGGAAATTGCATCAGGCGACTTCGCCTTCAAGTCGATAGAAATCGACGAGGCCAAGGTCCGTGTCTATGGCGACGCGGTCTTGGTGACAGGCAGATATACTGTCAAAGGCCGTTATAAGGAGCAGGACATCAGCGGGCAACATCGCTACACCAACCTATATGTCAAGCAGCAGGGAGCATGGCGTCTGGTCTCCCAAAATATCCATCCCCAATCCCAGGTCTCCCAAAATGTCCATCCCCAATCCCAATGATGCATTGAGCTAATACCGCTGTCTGTGTGCCCCCCCGATGGGGCTTTCGCCACGCTTTGTGCCCCGGTAAATCAATCACGTACCATAACGGCTGAGGAACCGGAAGAAGGTTATGTGGCGAGTGTATCGCTCTGCTTGCAGGGCGATACGAATACTGGTAGAATGCTCTAGGCTGTGGTATCTATGTAGGCCCTATATCTAGGGAGTACGCGTTCAGTGGCCATGAAGCAGTTGTTATTGGGCGCTCTAGGGTTAATCCTCTTGTACTCCGGCATATCAATGGCAAAGCCGGCGTTTTATCTGCTGTCTCTGAACACTAAGGCACAATTGGACCTCGAACTGGGGCCTCCCTACGCTGAAAATGTTTTTGATGAGGAAAACCCGGATGGCACGGAATACCTGTACCGGGGAGGGCACGTGAAGCCTCTGTGCATCGACTATGTCATGAGATATTCCCTAGGCGCACTGACGAATTGGACGTGGTATTTCTGCCGAGGAAAATCGCCTATACCAGCCTCTGCTCCTGTCACCTCTGAAGACCCACCCAAGCGCTATACACCCTTTAAGAACTAAGCCTCGCCTTGTTCAGATGTGTGCCCTCACTCCCGCTGATTCCGGAATAGAAGCATCCTCAGAAACAGTAACCTTCGGGGTAAACGCCTCATTTCCAGACTTGTGCGCGACCGCAATATAGGCCTGCTCCGCAAAAGTCTTAAAAATGCGGACATCCTCGGCACCTGCGCTCAGAAGGAGCATCGCGAACTCCTGACGGCCAAAAAAACGAAAGACACCCTCTGTCGCAGCTTGTCTGATGTCTGCTGAGTTATTCAGCAAATCTCTCGCCTCCTCGACATCGTCTGGATTTTCCGTTTGCCGCTGGAAATTTCGGTAGATTTGCGACATGTCAGAATCTGGCTTCAGATTCGTGAGGATCAACTTTCCGCCTAGACTCAACACGCGTAAGAACTCACTGATCGCGAAGGATGGGTTGTCTAAATGGCCGACAACAAGATTACACACGACCCGATCGAATTGCTCATTCGCAAACGGCAGAGGTGCGTTCAGATCGCTGCACACAAAGGAAGCGTCCAAGAGTCTTCCGGCCGCCACCTGCCCTCTTCTTCAAGGAGCGTTTGGCTTCTGCTAACCCTGCCGGCACGAAATCCAGCCCCGTATAGCGAATCAGCGATACTTTATCGTCGCCCTTCAGAGCTCGATACTCTTGGTTTACCTTCAAGAACATGCCGAAATGTCCGTTTCCGCAGCCGGCATCGAGCACGCGGATTCCCACGTGATTCCCCCCCACCTCATCGAGACCCAATAATCGATGCACGTGATCAAGCAGTTGCCAATAATCATGAATATTCACAACGAATTGAAAGCGGCTTAAATAGTCCGTCCAGAATTCCACATTGGGCTTGAGTTCCCTGTGATGCTGCGTGCGGCCTCTCTGCATTTCGAACCGGTCCTGGTGCCGGATCTGTCCTTCACCCGGCTCCTTGAGCTCAGCGTCAGGAACAGTTCCCTTGAGTCGAGTGACACATACGCCGACAATCTCGCGAAAGGTTGCGCCCACCTTGCGAGGATGTTCTCCCAAACGCTGCACAGTCTCCGGGATCACGACCAGGTGCGCTCGCTGAGACCCGATCTCACGGCTTACTTGCCTGACCGAGTCCAAGTTCACCCACGCATCTTGTTCAGCGGCGAAGAGGACCATCGGGGCCCGAACGAGTGCAACATCCCGGCGTGTCGTAGCCAAGTCGGCGTAGCCCTCGGTCGCGGCATTTTCCAACCAGCGATCCACCTGGAGGTTCAACCCGAGCATATTGATGACCCCGTGACGCACCCCTGAAAGATACTTTTTCAAGAGATCATCTTGATGCACGGCCAATAGAGTCTGCCGGACATCCATGACGCCCCCCAGCAGCACGACCAGGTCGATGTGACGATCCTGCGCCGCTACTTTCATAAGCACGCGGCCGGCGAGGTTTGCAGCGATCACGACGAGCGGACGTTGCGGCCATTCCGTTTGCACATAGTTCAACGTGCAGACAAGATCGCGTTGCATTCGACCAAGCGTGGAGTGGATATGGTCTCCCTCGCTTTCGCCGACATGATGGGTATGATCGTACCGAAGCACTTGGAAACCATTGCACGCCAAATGATAAGCCAGTGCAATGTAATCCTTCTTCGTCTCACCATAGCCGGGAGCAATCACGGCTACAGGCGCGTCAGGCAACGACTCTTCAAGCCGATCATGATAGGCGGAAATGCGTTGCCCGAGCTCATTGTGAAATTTCACGTGCCTGCTGGCGATCTCCAGCGCCGGCGGCTGCGACTCACTGAGTTCACTGGCAGTAAGCGAGTGCTGAACCAGCTGAGCGATATGCTGCTTTGCCTTACTATTGCCCGAAAGAAATTGAAGGCCTATTTCGCCTGACGGCGCTACCCAGGCCACCTGTCCTCTCAGGGCATAACCCTCGGCACATACCCCATCGGGTGACCCACTCCCGAAGCCGTGCTCTTCCGGAAAAAGACGGAGACTTATGTGGTTACCGGGCGCCACGAGCCCAACTGGATACTGCACTGAAATTCCCGTCGCGCTTACATCTAAAGCGTCTGTCTCAATGACGCTCTGACGGATATGGGCGTCCACGTCTCCGAGAGCTACGCGCATCTTTATACTGGTCCGCGGTACCAAGCGGTGCTCCCGCGATCCTTTCTGTTGATCAAATGCCGGGGTGGTCGGTTCCTGCGCACCTAGCGCCACCACCAAGTCCTTCGCGTCTTTTGGGGCAAGCAGCCCGATGACATTGACAGAAAGACTACTCTCGCGGATTCCATCCAGAAACGATGCTAAAAGCTGCTGCTTCACAGAACCGATCTCGGAAAACTCAATGGCAAGCCGTGATCGTTGCGCCAAGCCCTCATCACAGGCGTGGGGCCTCAGGCTTCGCACACGTCCCGAAAGATGCAACACGCCGCCTCCGGCCGCGAGGCCGAGTTCAATCTGCTGATTTTCCGATACACTGAAACTGTCATCAAAGACCAGAGATAACCCGCCGATGCTTATATCAAATGCGCTCCCACGCCAGAGCGCGTCATTGAGGAGCAATTGCGCGTCAGAGGTGATCGGACTGCGAGGCCAACGGCGGCGTTCACTGCGCATCTAAAGGTACCTCCATCTGATAAACAATCGTTTCGGGACCAAAAATTGACAACCGCTACGCTTGGCAACCGGAGGTGAGTTCCTTGCCCTGGAGTTCTGAGGGACTCTAACTAGGGGCACGAACCAGTAGCCGGAATTACAAGTACGCAAGATCACCGCCAAGTCGAGCCTGACTCGGTGTTGTTAACTATCAATACGTTATAGGTATTTTAAGTAGGTGTAAGTTAGCAGATCGCTTTAGGGGACCAATTCCTGGCAAATCGCCAACAAAATTTGGTGAGACCTCAGCCACGTCCTCCAGTTCTGCAGGCATCCATACACTGCATGGACCGTTAAGCTGCAAACTCGCGATTCGTCCATCGGGTGATTCTTCGCGCCCCTAGCTATGGATTTCGTTACGAGGATGATCGGGTCATCGACGTTGGATTGAATAAAACGATCTGCAGGACATGACAACCTTCGTAGACACGACTCAACATTTCGACACGGTGTTCGGTGATCAACAGGAGAGGAACGAACGCACGGTGCAAAACGAACGAGTCAAGCAGTTACTACGGCTGCACCGTGTCTTGACTAAGGAATAAAGCTTTGGTGGAAACGTCGGAAGCTCTAGCCTTACAGATTCAGGAATTCAGTTAGGTTGATACACTAATATTGCTCTGTGCGCTGGTATTGCTGAAGACGAGGTGTGAGAAGACTGGAGCGGGAAAAGGGATTTGAACCCTCGACCCTCGCCTTGGCAAGGCGATGCTCTACCACTGAGCTATTCCCGCCCGTCTTTGGGCCAATGATCTGCCGTGGGACGGTTGTATATTAATGAGCCGTATGCGACCCTGTCAAGGTTTCCCGACAACAGCGTTGATGAGAGTCCATCGCCGGAGGGGAAAGCAGTCGCGTCGGTGGTGTATCGGAAGTCCAGGGGGCATATATGTCCCATATCAAATTCATAGCCCTTCTTACCGTGATGCTCCTGTCACCTCTCGCATCCACGCCGTCAAATGGGGCTGTTGCAACCGCAACTTCGTGCGTGGGTGTACCCACGGCGGATGGAACAAGCCTTGAGGCAGAACTTGTGGGCAAGGGCTTTAAGCAGCCGGTCCATCTGACGGCACCGCCCAACGTGTTAGACCGGGTCTATGTCGTGGAGCAGGCCGGGGTGATCCGGATTCTTCAGAATGAAAAGACTCTGTCAAGACCGTTTCTCGATATTCAGGACCGTGTTCGTTCCGGTGGCGAGCGAGGTTTGTTGAGCCTCGCATTTCATCCGAGCTATGCGGAAAACCGCCGCTTCTTCGTGTATTACACGGACCGAACCGGCGATCTGATTATTTCCGAATTTACAGGCGGCGATGATCCGGATCATGCGGATCCCTCTACTGAACGACGGCTCTTGGCCATCGAGCATCGAAAGTATGCGAACCACAACGGCGGCCAACTAGCCTTTGGTCCGGATCGTTTTCTTTACATCGGCACCGGTGACGGAGGATCCAGAGGAGACCCCGATAATCACGGCCAGGATCTCGGTGTGCTCCTCGCCAAACTTCTGCGCATTGATGTGGACAAGCGGGTCGGTGAGCGGCCCTATGCCATCCCTCCCTCCAACCCTTTTATAAAAAGGAAGGGCGCGGCACCAGAAATTTGGGCCTATGGCCTGCGCAATCCGTGGCGATTCTCATTTGATCGCAGCACCGGAGACGTCTATATCGGCGATGTCGGACAGAACATGTGGGAAGAAGTGGATGTCCAGCCGACATCGAGCCATGGCGGGGAGAATTATGGCTGGCGATATATGGAAGGTCTTCACTGCTTCAATCCTCCAGTTAAATGCCCGACCGATGGACTGACGACACCTGTGCTCGAATACCCTACCGCTCCTCACGCCTCCATTACCGGGGGTTTCGTGTACCGCGGCTGTCGGATGCCGAACCTGCACGGCACCTATTTCTACGCCGACTACATAAAGGGATTTATCCGGACCTTCAGGCTTGTCGAAGGCCGCGCGACAAACCTACAGGATGTCACCCGGCAGCTGACACCCCCGTCGAGCGGCGGAAGCCACAGCATCAGCTCTTTTGGAGAGGATGCACGGGGAGAGATCTATTTCCTCGAGCATCAAAGCGGAGAAATTTACCGCGTGATTCCGAGTAGGTAGCCAATTTCACCGTCGATCAGATCGCTGAGGCGCTCGGCGAGCCCAGGGAACGAGAAGTGGTTTTCAGGATCCTGCAGCACCTAGCCGCGAATCCCGACCACGCAATAGCGGTTACTCAAGGCGCCACTGTCTTTGACGCGCGGTATAGCGCTTAAACTCTACCTAGTTCCTCGGCCGGGCCGGAAATATCGGGACGCTGGGAGTTGACTGGTTCGCCGGAGGGGCGCAGGGAGTGTCCAACGGCACAGAAAAGCCAGCGGCGTGCGGGTGCCCTCCGCCGCCATACTTCACCGCGATCCGTGAGACATCAACACCGCCTTCGCGCGAACGCATGCTGAAGTATCGTCGACCATGGCGGTCATGCCAGATCAAGCAGAAGGCACCTGTGGCCGTCAGACGCTCTCCGATCTGACTGGTGAGCACAGCGCTCTGCACACACGGCACGGTCTCGCCTTCGAATTCGACCAGGACCATCTCTTGAAGAATTTGCTCGATCAGCTTGTTCTCGTACCGAAGAATCGCCCGCCCCTCCTGCTCCAGAACATCCCGCTGCATACAATCCCAGATGCTGAAATCATGCGGGTACGCACTCAGGGCCGCGGTGATTTCACGGCTGCCCGGCAACTTCCAGGTAAACAGATCCTTGTCCTGCACATACTCCAGTAACCACGGCGCTTTCGTGCCATGCGTCCATTCCCATGCGAGCACGGCTCCGCTCTTATTTAAATCGAATGTGACGTACGGCAGACCATCCAGCGCTTCCTTCGCGGTAATATGATGGTCGAGCACCTGGATGGAGGCGGCGGACTTTGCAATGCCCTCCAACATCGGTCTGGGATAGCTGAAGTCGACGATGAGCACGTGGCGGCCGGATGGATCAACGGGGAGCGGTTGACCATGATCTACGGGAACGAAGGCGGCCGCCGGATACTTCTTCCAGACCGCCCAGGCGGCTGCGAATCCATCGATACAGTTGGCATGATACAGGACGAGATCGGGCGTCATGGCCGGCGGAGTATGGCATAACACCGACGTCGTTCCCTAACTCTTTCGACGATCTTCTAGAAGGGAGTGCTCCCCACGAAAGAAGGCCGAACAATTTACAGGTCTCATCGAAGTATGTTACAAACAAGTGCTGTGTCCGACACTACGGCGACCTGCCGTGATCCCCTCATCTGGAGGACATATGATGCGAGTGCTTGCGCACGGCTTGGGTGTAATGGCTGGTCTTGCCTTATCGTCTATCGTTCAGGCCGGAAGCCACATGCCCCCTCCCCCCGAACCCCCACAGGAGCAAGTCATCGAGGAGCTTTATGACAATGAGGCAGGGCTCGTAATCTTTACCTATTCGCTGAACAGGGACGGGGTCGTAGACTATGTCACGGGACGCAAGGTCATCACCTGGAAAGTCAATGACTATGGGCACGGCGTCTACGATATGGAGCGTTTTCCAGTTTTCTATTGGTACGATCGCGCGCTCTGGCGGGATATGGAATCCGACGGCATCAACGGCAACGAAATCATTTATATGGAAAATGTCACGTTTGACCGGCTCCGGTACCGGTAATTCATGAAAATTTGTACCAGTCTTTCGCGCGCGACGATCACGGCAGATGCCATCGACGGCGTCTGCCGTGAGGTTGAGGCAGCACTAGGGGGGGATCCGGCAGATCTCGCCTTTGTCTTTTTTTCCCCGCATCACAGTGCCTCTGCCGATTTTCTCGCTTCGATCATTGCGGATCGTTTGCATCCTAAAGTCGTTCTGGGCTGTTCCGCGGAAAGCATTATCGAGGGAAAGCAGGAGGTTGAAGGGCTACCCGCGCTATGCTTGTGGGCCGCCCATCTTCCCGGTGCCGACCTAGTGCCATTTCACCTCCGCTTCGAACAGGGTGAAGGAGGTTTTACGACGACAGGATGGCCTACGGATATGCCCGATGCTGAGAGCAAACCTTCCGTCCTCGTTGTCGGCGAGCCGTTTACGACTCCTGTTGAAGCCCTTTTGGGAGAGCTCCGCGGACGTTATCCGAAGGCACCGGCCATCGGCGGCATGGCAAGCGGCGCCCATCAACCGGGCGGTAACCGCCTGATCTTCAACGGCCAGGCGGTTGAAGAAGGCGCGGTCGGCGTGGTCCTTACTGGCGCTGTCCGGCTTCGCACGGTCGTCTCTCAAGGGTGCCGCCCTGTCGGCGAGCGGTTCATGATCACACAGGCCGAACAGAACATTGTGCACGAATTGAGCGGAAAGCCCGCCCTCGAACGCTTGCGCGAAGTCTTCAGTCTCCTTCCGCCGGCCGATCAACAGCAAGCCGAGCGCGCCCTTCATTTAGGCATCGTCATTGACGAACACAAAGACCATTTTGAACGCGGCGATTTTCTCATCCGCAACCTTATCGGCGCCGATCAGCAAAGCGGCAGTTTTGCAGTCGGCGACATCGTCAAGGAGGGCCAGACGGTCCAGTTTCAACTTCGAGACGCCGCAGCTGCCAGTGAGGACCTGCACGCTTTGCTGACCGGAGAGCGGGACGCTCAGGGGGAAATGCCTCCTGCGGGCGCACTTGTCTTCAGTTGCAACGGGCGCGGAGAGCGGTTTTTTCAGGCTCCCCACCATGACGCCGGCGCGATCCGGGATGAAATGGGTGCCTTGCCCGTGGCCGGGTTTTTTGCGATGGGGGAGATTGGCCCAGTCGGCGGAAATAACTTTCTGCACAGCTACACCGCCAGCATCGCACTATTTGTGCCTGCTGATCCCTCTCCTCCCACTTGACCGGCGGAAATCGCCGCCGTAGCATATCTTGTCACCCTGAACACTTCGGCGTGTCATGCTGAGTGAAACGAAGCATCTAGCTGCCCCGCTCAGGGTAAACAGAATGACCAGACGCCGTTCTTAAAAAGGAGGCAAACCATGAAGCTTCGATGGGCCTCATCCCTCAGTCTTTTAGTCGTTCTTCTCGCTTTCGTTCCGACAGGATCAGCCTCGGGCGTGCGACAGCTGACTGTCCAGGAAGTCAAAGCCGTTCTGGACAAGGCCCCGAGCGCTCGTGATAAAGGCTTCGTGTTGGTGGACGTTCGTACAGTCGAAGAGCATGACCGCGGAGCGATCCCGGGAACTGATCTCAACATTGATTACCGGGAAATCGCCCGGCGCCATAGTGAGCTCGGGGTGGGTCTCGATGACCATATCGTGGTCTATTGTCAATCCGGCAAGCGCAGCAATGTTGCTGCAGACACTCTGAGTGACCTCGGCTATAAGAATGTCTATAACATTCGCGGGAGTATGAACGCCTGGCTGCAAGCCGGCTATCCGGTTGCCGGCGGCCGGCGTTGATTCTGCCGCTATTTCTCCTGTTCTTCATTTGGGTCTCCGCCAACGCCGAAGCCCAAGGTCTGCCTGCTTCCTCCCCCGAAGAATCCCGGGTGCGGGCCCGAACACTCGGACTGTACCTCGGCGACCTCTCTCCCGGACCGCTAAACTCTATCACCGATGTCCCCGGCGTACGGGTTGGTCATGCGACATTGATCCAGGGCAGCGGGAGGCTTATTCCCGGCCAAGGGCCCGTACGCACCGGAGTCACAGTGATCATTCCTCGAGACGACGTATGGCACAAAAAAGTTCCCGCCGGCGCATTTGTGCTGAATGGTACAGGAGAGATGACTGGCCTGGCGTGGGTTGAGGAAGCAGGCTTCCTGGAATATCCGATCGCGCTGACCAACACGTTAAATCTTCCACGAGTCGCGAACGGTGTGATGAGTTGGATGATCGGCCGTTACCCCGGCATTGGAGTGACCGATGACACCCTCACACCCGTGGTTGCGGAATGTGACGATAGCCGGCTCAACGATATTCAGGGTCGTCACGTCTCGGAAACCGATGTTATCCGCGCCCTAGATGGCGCATCCGGTGGTCCCGTATCAGAGGGCAGCGTCGGGGCGGGAACCGGTTTAGTCGCGTATGGCTTTAAAGGCGGAATCGGTACATCGTCTCGCATCATTTCAACTGAAGGGAATTTCACGGTCGGCGTCCTCGTGAACGCCAACCACGGCCGAAGAAGCGAGCTCGTGATGGCCGGTGTCCCGATCGGGAGACTCTATGGCCCGCCAGACAGCAAGGGCGCCGAAGGCTCCGTCATCATCGTCATCGCGACCGACGCGCCGTTGGATGCGCGCCAGCTGAAGCGGTTAGCCAAACGCGCCGTGCTAGGCTTGGCCCGCACCGGTTCGACAGCAAGACACGGCAGCGGCGACTTTATATTGGCATTCTCGACCGCGACCATCATTCCTCATTATCCTAAACAACCTACCTATCCCATCACGGCGTTCGCTGATACCCATATGAATTCCCTATTCACGGCCACCGTCGAGTCTACGAATGAAGCGATTCTCAATGCCCTGACCATGGCGACAACCGTGGTCGGACGCGACGATCATAAGGCCGAGGCGATCAACCTCAGTCGCGTGCGCGAGATCCTCAAGACTTACGGGCGCTAACCGCCCGTTGTCATTCTGAGCGCAGCGAAGAATCTCTGCCTTCATCCATCAAGGCCCAGAGCAAACAAGCCCTCACCTTCCAGGGGAGAGGGAATCTGAAAATTCGCCGCAGTCACGAGCGGCTGTTTCTATGGCGTGATAATAGGTAGCAGCTCGCGCAGCGTCGAGCGCCCAATCTCGTCCAGACGGCCTGATGCCACGGCAGGGTCATCGTAGGGCACAAACCGCGCGACTTTTAGAAAAGACCGGTTCGACAGCAATGCCACAAGATCCACTTTGCGCTCCCAGGTAAGCTCCATCGTGTAGCCTTCGCCGCGCTTCCACTCCCACGGGCTTCCTCCCAGGCACAGCGAAAGGTTCCTGTCGGCAAGTATCTCGTAGCGATTTATGAGATTCTTCTTGTACTGACTCAACCCTTCCCCTTCCAGGATCAAGGCGAACACATAGTAGTGTCCCCACCAGAACAGCGAGCGGAACGTAAACTTATTGTCGTCATCGAAGTGTTTAAAATAGTCGAGGTACTGATACGGAAAATCCTCCAGATGTTCGCCCTTTACAAACTGGTGGGCCAGGGAATTGAATCCCTGAGGCGTGATGAGATCCACACCGCGCAGCTCTTCCCTCAACCCGGCATACAAGGTGTCCAGCATGCCGCGCACCTTGCTCATAATCCGAGCCTTGGCGCGGAAAAACTTATCGTCGGTGATCAGGCTCAACTCTTCACGTGTGAAGACAATCGGATCCACCACGTTCCGCTTCCTTTCCACGCTGTTCCAGTAAAGGTGGCCGCGTTCCAGGACCCTAGCACTCAATCCATAGGGATTCAATTCCTAGATCCTGACCCTTGACGGGTCTGGCAGAGGCCCCTATCATGCCCAGCATGTCCGCGCCCACTCGGCGGGTGCTTGCGCTCGCTCCTATGCCACCGGAAAAATCGGCGTACGCCTTGGCGCGCTACAGCCGCTCTGCCGATTCCATCGAGGACAGCCTGCGGTGGGTCCATAGCCACTCATCGGAAAAATTCTGGGAACAATTCTATTTCGACTATGGCCACGCCTCAATCGCCGATTTGGGGCACGTCATTGTTTGCTTTGAAGGCATCTCGGAGCTGGCCGCCATCCACATCGAAGATGAAGCCCTGTGGGATGGGCAGGCAAAGTCTTCGCGCTATCAAGACTTTGGACCAGGGGGCGTCTTTGTACCGGAGGAGATTGTGGGCACACCGGTCGAAGCCACCTACCGGGGGATTGCTGCGCGCCTGCATCAGACGTACGAATCTCTTTACCAGCCGATGAAGGACTACCTCTGCCGCACAACCCCGCAGCCCTCAGAAATGAAGACGGCGGCGTACGACCGGACGATGTCAGCCCGAACGTTCGACGTGACCAGATACCTTTTGACCCTCGCGTCGCGGACCAATGTGGGCCAGGTGGTCAGCATTCGGACCTTGGAAAAGCAGATCAGCCGCCTGCTGTCTCTCCCAGTCGCGGAGTTGCGTGGAATCGGTGAGGACCTCAAAACCGCCTGCGCCGCTCCCCCGCTGAACGTCTGGAGCGAGCTGACCGGACAAGCGACTGCCCTCACTGAGCCACTGGCCCCGACACTCGCGCGGTATGCCAGACCGAATGATTACCTCCTGAAGACATATCAGGAGCTCAAGGCATTCGCGCTGGAGCGAGTACGTCTCGGTGCGATTCAGGTGAGCGAACCGGTAGAACTTCTTCCTTCTCACGAGCCTGTGGACGAGCTGGCCTCGACCCTGCTGTACAAGGTCACCGCCTATCCGTACCGACAGATTCTTGCCGCGGTCCAGGACTGGGCAGAAAAAGACAAGCTGGAACTGATCGACATAGCGTTGCATCGCCGTAGTGCTCATGACGAGCTGCTAAAGGAGTTCCATTGCGGGTACGGCTTCATTTTTGACATTTTGATGGACCTCGGCGGTTGGAGGGACCTGCACCGGCACCGGCGTTGCCAGCAGATTCGCCAGGAGTTCACCACGATCCATGGCTATGAGACCCCACACATTCTCGCTGCGGCCGGCATGGAGTCGCCATATCGTGAGACTATGAGCGTCATTGGCGAGCAGTTGGAAAGCTTTGCGCTGTCGCACGCGGAGGCCGCCGCCTACTTGACGCCTTTCGGATTTCGGACCCGTTGTCTGTTCAAGATGGACTACGCGGAAGCGGAATACATCGCCCGAGTCCGGTCAGGAGTCAAAGGTCATTTCTCGTACCGCAGAATTGCCTGGCTTATTCAACAGGCATTGCAGGCCCGCTTTCCCACTCTCGGGGGCCGTATCCAGACGACACCACCTGACATCGAGGACTCGTTGACCCGCTAACGCACTCCGCCGGCACGAACGACAGAGGTAAATAGAGCCTCTTGCGAGGGAGTCCCTACGAAAAGGGGAATGACAGCCAAATCCGCACTACCCTACAGTAGGTGATCTAATCTAAGGCCACTTTTACGAATGCTCACGATTATTTGGACTGTCATACTGACAGGGCTTTTGGGGTCCTTTAACTCGGCGGCGATGGCCGGGCTTAAAGAAGGCATTGACGCCTACTACGAAGGTCGCTACGGCGTCGCCCTAAACGAACTCCGCCCCCTGGCGGAAGAAAAACTCCCGGAGGCCCAGTTTTACCTTGGCGTCATGTACGCCAAAGGCAGAGGCGTGCCGCAGGATTTTCAGAAAGCGATTCACTGGTATCGACTCGCGGCCGAGCAGGGTTTTCCCAAGGCCATGTCTAATCTCGGTGGAATGTATTCCAAAGGCTATGGCGTGGCCAAGGATTATGCGCAGGCGATCCATTGGTACGAGGAAGCCGCGGAACAGCAGCTTCCTGAAGCCCAATATAATCTCGGCGTGATGTATAAGGAAGGTCACGGAACGGCTCGCGACCTAGTCCAGGCTCATATGTGGTTCAACCTTGCTGCCAGCCAAGGTCATAGAGAAGGGTATCGGGCCAGGATCATGGTGTCCAAGATGATGACACCCGAACAGATCGCGGCAGCGCAGAAATTGGCCCGGGAATGGAGAGAAACAAAAGAAAGCTGTTTACAGTCCTCCTCCCTTCACGCTTCAAATTGTCCCTGATTCTCCCCTCGCGTGAAGCACCCAAGCCGTGCGATTCTTTACACTTAGGGCGTTTACTTTAATCCATTGACAACGCCCTCGCGCTGCGTCAGGCTTTGAGCTGATACGACCCGCGGCGCCGGCATGAGCGCCATAGGAACGCAATGCCCGTATTCAACTTCCATTCAATGATCGGCTCGGAGATGAAAATCTTGCCGGTACCCGAGCAGGTGAATGCGAAGCGCCAAACCATGGCGCTCTTTCCCAACGAATGGCGGATCCAGGGAGTTCAGGATAAACGCGTCGAGCTGAGGAATTTCCAGACAGGCCACACGATCATCCTGCCGGAAAGCTACATTCGCGAAGCGGATCAGCAAAAACTGCAACTTCGATTTAAGATCGTCTTAAAGGGAAAGCGCACGGCGTTTTGACGTTCGAACCTAGTCTGCGCACATCTTCTTGATTAAGATTCGCGCCGTGATTTTACCGCTACGCTTACCTTATCGATCTCAGTTTGGTTCTCTTCACCAATATTCACCCCTCTTCGTCTCCTTTTCTAACACCTATCTAACACTGGCCGGGGGGACAGCCTTGCGACACTCCTGGGCTCTGGCGGCGGCAGAAGACTATGATGGCCATAAAAGCGCGTCGTGTGCTTAGCTACACGGTTGAGATACTACGTTAAACTGCTACAATAAAGCATATTCATGACACGCGAGGGGCACAGCTAGGATACAACTCCGTGCGCCCTCCACTCTTCAAGAGAAAGGCCCTTTCAATGCACCGGCAATGGCGAGCACCGCGTGTCGAAGATCCGAGGCTTTTAATTGGGGTGCGAGGGATGAGTTGGTATTGCCGGATTTCTCCGAGCACCCGGTATGGATGGGTCAAGAAGCACGACTTTCCGGCCAGTCGGTTGCCAGACGGCCGGTGGTGCTCATCCCCAACGCTCATTGATACGTGGGTGCGCTCTCGGAAACATGCAGGGACAAATGTGCAGCGACAAGAGTCACGTCTGCTGTGAGCAATTATAAGGTTGGGTGGCTTCTATGGACCGTAGTAATTATTGTGGTCACAACCTCACCCTGGAGCGACTTTCACCTCTATAGGGTACCAGGGCATCTGAGTACCTGGTTACCTTTTCAAGACGCACGATGGAGCAAGCGCTGGGCTGTTGATGTTGTGGAGAATATCTTGCTATTTATTCCCTTCAGTTATTTGTACCTGCGATCACATCAAATCCCGACTCACCTGCAAGGGCTTGTAAGGATTCTCCTTGCATCCGCTCTGTTGTCCGGAACCATTGAGTGTGTGCAGTTGTTCAATACCAGCCGCGTCACGTCGATGACCGATGTCGTCGCCAATATCACCGGAGCGTTTCTCGGCGCATGGTTCTTCCTAATCTTGCGTGAAAAGCGTTCGGCAACGATTCGGCCGGTATCGCCATAATTTGCGAACCATACTCAGGTGTCCAGTCGTTCTAGCATGCGGAAATCTTGAAGTTGACCTGGGATCGCGTTGATCTGAAAGCGGGCCTTATCCGGCTGAAGGCTGAGGATACCAAGACCGATGATGCTAGGCTCGTCCCCCTGACGGCTGACTTGACGGTCTTGCTGAGAGACCTGTATAAAGTGCGGTACTTGCATCAGCCGCTAGTAAGCGGGAATTCCATTCAATCGGTCAAGACGGCGTTCAACGCTGCCTGTCGCCGCGCAGGAATCAAGGGATTTCACTTTCACGATTTCAGGCATACGGCGATTGCGAACATGCGCCGAGCTGGGATGATCACCTGACCATCATGCGGATCACAGGTCACAAAACGATGGAAGTCTTCAAGCGGTACAATAACTTCCTAGAGAGCGATTTGAGGGATGCTCACCGTTTTAACACGTATCTAACACCAGCCCATGGGAGACAAACTGCCGCTTCTGTAACCCCGCGATAAACTGAACACGCGCCCGTAGCTCAATGGATAGAGCATCAGACTACGGATCTGAGGGTTGGGGGTTCAAATCCCTCCGGGCGCACCAGGATTTCTGCTTGTTCTCCGCTAACTTTCGTACCGGGGCGATATGGCGCGTTTCGACTGCCTGCGGTTGGTCACGGTCTAAGTCACGATTCTGAACGAAACTTCCCATATTGACGGCTTCCTGAAGGTGGCCATGGTTCCTGGAAGCGGTATATGGGATTACCAACGAATGATTGGCTAATAGCTTGATTGATGCCAATAACAGAGGGGCAGCGATGTTGGACCGCAAATATGACAACGTCATCTTCTGAGTAGATGACCTAGATCATATTTGAATTTGCTCCTTTCCGGTATGTTCTTTCCCTGCGCGGGTGTGCGGGGGCATCGGAGCCATTCTGGCTGGGAAGGGGCGCGCGTCTTGACGCGTCGAGGTGAAAGTCACTTCGTGGAGTTTGCGATAGAGCAAGCGGTGGAGCTTGCAGAGAAGGACATCGAGAGCATCAACAAAGTCTAATCGACGTATTCACCGAGGAGGGAAAGATGCCACGAAGAACTAAGATAGAGCTTCGTTTGGCAATGATGAAGCGTCGTTTGGAACTGATTCAAAAAGCCATGAAAGAAGAGCAGGCGTCGTTGGTGCAAGCCCGAAAGGAATTAGGGGTGCAAGCCCGAAAGGAATTAGGCTTATCCAAAAAGAAAGCTTTGCCCAAAAAGAAAGGAGCACGGCGCGCCGCGACGAAGTAAAACCCCGGCGAAAGCACCAAGCACGCCCTCCTTGTACGCTGGGACCGGGCGCACCAGGAAAGCGGTAAGGTTCGCCGTCGCGGACGTCAAACCACGTTTAGGCCACTGTTTGTTTTTGTCGTAGGAAGCCTTGCTCAAAGCAGCTTTTCAACAATTGCGCGGCATTTGTCGCACGTAGCTTCTTCATCATGTTGGCGCGGTGCGCCTCCACGGTCTTATGGCTGATTCTTAATTCATCGCCAATTTCGCGGTTCTTGAGGCCATTCCAGATCAGATTGAGAACCTGCTGTTCCCGTTCCGTCAAGGAAACCACCCCTCTTCCCTTGGATTTTGTAAACATGTACCCTCCCTGGATTGCGGATATCCTTGGACTGTGCCGGGCGTAGATGTAGCTACGTGCTTATCGCTTCGCAATACCTCGCTTAGGGGGGATCTTTAATAGCTGTCTGAGGTTAGGGGCTGCAAGGCCCCACGCTGTCGTGAAACTATGGTGATCCGGGCGGCGATCCCGAGGCTGAAGCCAGTTCTTTAGTTTGAATGGCTTGTTGTTGTCCCACCCTGAGTACTGGTTTTTCTCGGGTTCGAATTCTTCGGCGTATTGTCTTCCATCCCTGATCCAGTAATCCTATTGTCTTGTCACCCAGACCCATGATGAGCGTGACGACAATAAACCACCCTCCGACAACCAGCACCGGGATCAAGGCAAGAAGGCCCACCCCGGCCACGACCCAAATGCCGATCCACATCAGTTGTTCCACAGGTCACCCTCCTATCCAATCTCTGCCGAAACGCACCACCCTGGTCAAAAGACATGCAGCAAGCAAACGGGCTGGCGTAGAAGCGGCGCAGACTGGGAGCGGAATCGCGCTGTAGGCAATAAAAACGCGAGCAGCCGACGGAGCTTATGACGTCACACTCCGGATGCTACGCGCGACGGGCAAGTTCGTCAAGCTCTATTAAATTTATTATTCTAAGTATTTATACCAAATCTCTTCGCACGCGATGACTTACCGTAGGCCTGATGGACGCTGTAAGAACACGGCTGATATATACCAGAACCGAATGGATCGTTGAGAGAAGAGCAAGCGCTGACCTGGTGAGGATTTAGTACGCTGGGGGCTGGGGGCTGGGGGCTATGGGCTGATCAGTCGGACAATGGATCGTGGGAGCGAGGAATGCCCTAAGGAGGACAAGCCGCATCCGGTACGGGACAAATGGCTGTCAGCTGCCTCGGGATTCGCGAAAATCTTCAGCACGTTTTCGCGCTTCCTCAGCTTCGGGCAACCGGCCTAGTTTTTCATAGGCATCTGCCATATTTGTGTAGAGTTGGAACGTCCAATATGGCTTTCCCTGATCCTTGAAGGCCTCAGCCTTTTGAAAATTCTCGAGGGCCTCTGCATACCGCCCTTGCCGCAAGAGCACTTCACCCAGCGTCTCGAGATAGACGCCCTTTTGCCCGGCGGTATTCCTGAGTTCCGCCTCGGCAAGAGCCGTCTGTGCAAGAACTTCAGCCTCCTGCAGTTTGGTAGCCTGTTTTACAAAAATGGATGCCAGGTTATTCAAGGCCTGACCACGGTGCGGCTCAAGAGAAAGCGCTTCACGATAGTACTGTTCTGCTGTCTGATATTGCTCCAGTCCCGCATAGACGTTTCCAAGGAACACCCTCGCCGTCACACCGTGGTTGCGGGCATCGCTCTCAATGACTTTCTTGTACTCAGCGATGGCCAGGCTGGTTTTGCCTTCGACTCATAGCTCACTCCCAGCGCCAAATGTTCCGTAGGCGTTAAGGGGTCATGGAATTCGTAGGCCTTGGGCAGGAAGGAGCACCCGAATGCCAGCAATCCCGCAACAAAGACAATCAACATTCCAGGCATTTTATGCGCCTTGATCAGAACCTGGGTTGGGCTCAATAAGCAGACGCCGTAGTCGACCTTCACGTCGGCGACGCCGGGCAGGCCGCGCACCTTCGACTCACCTCCTGTCTGATCTGGTCCCGCAGCGGGCACCCGGCGGTGGTCAGCGCGACCTTCACGGTGACCTGCCCGTCGGGCTCGACCTGCGACGTCGTCGACCATGCCCAGGTCGACGATGCTGGCGTGGAGCTCGGGGTCGATGACCCCGGCCAGCATCCCGCGCACGTCCTCGGGCGCGGCGGGGGCCGCCGGGAGGCGTGGACGGGCGGCGCCCGGGTCGTCGGGGTCGGGCGTGGGGTCGTTCATCGGCATCACGCTGAATAAAATACAGGCTACGACCTTGAAAATATGCCCGCGGGCCGGCTACCGTCAAGGCGATGGTGGATCTCGCGCGGTGCTCAAGGCCCTGGGCGACGAGACCCGCTACGCGATGTACGAGGAGCTCGCCCGCTCCACGGCCGCGCTGTCGGCCCAGGAGCTCGCCGACCGCCTCGGCATGCACGCCAACACGGTCCGCCTGCACCTCGAGCGCCTCCGCGAGGCGGGTCTGGTCGACGTCGAGGCCGTGCACCGGGGCACCGTCGGCCGGCCCCAGCACCTCTACTTCCTCGCGCCCGGCGCGCCGGCCTCGGCTTCGACCCGCCCGCCCACGCGCTGCTCGCCGGTCTGCTCGCGGCGCTGGCCGAGCGGGTGGGGCCGACGCCGACGACGCGACCGCAGACCGGCCACGTCTGGGGTGCCGACGCCGGGCGCCGCACCCGGTGCCGGAGCTGCCTCGACGCGCCCTCGAGGCCGAGCTCGACCGGCTCGGGTTCGAGCCCGCGGTCGAGCCGCGACGGCACCGACGACGGCGCCGCCCGCATCGAGTTCCTGCACTGCCCGTTCCGGGAGCTCGCCGAGGCCTACCCCGAGCTGGTGTGCAACCTGCACCGCGGGCTCTGCGAGGGCGTCGTCGGATCCGGTCGGCGGGGGAAGCAGTCGAGGAGTTCGCGACGTTGTACGACCCGGAGCCGTGCCACGTGACCGTGGGGCTCGGGTATCCTGAAGTCGTCGAGTCCGACCGAGAGGACCGCGAGCATGTCGATGTTCTCCGTCACAGGACGCCAGCACCGTCTTCACGCTCACCGACGCGGCCGCCGACAAGGTGAAGAGCCTGATCGAGGCCGAGGGCAACCCGGACCTCGTCCTGCGGGTCGCCGTCCGGCCCGGCGGTGCTCCGGCTTCAGCTACGAGATGTTCTTCGACACCGACCTCGCCGACGACGACGTCAAGACCGAGCACGGCGGGCGTCACGGTCGTGATCGACCCCGCGAGCGCGCCGCACCTCGGCGGCGCGACGCTCGACTACAAGGACGGGCTCCAGGGCGCCGGGTTCCCGATCAACAACCCGAACGCCGAGCGCAGCTGCGGCTGCGGCCAGTCCTTCTCCTGACTCAGCCCTCGCTGCGTCCGAACCGCGTATCGCGGCGTTCGACGCGTCAGCGACGGCGTAGCTGGCGAGGCTGTCGAGCAGCGGCCTTCATCTCGGTCGCCGCCGAACGCGCCGTCGAGCCGCGCCTCGATCGTGCCGGCGCCGTCGATGCCGAACAGCCACGGCTCGCTCGGCAGGCCCCACGCCGTCACGGTCGGTGACGAGCGTCGGTGCGCGGTCGAGTCTGGTAGATCTCGACGTGCACGAACGTCACGATCCGGTCCTCGTACGCGTGCCATGACGTCGAGCAGCTCGTCGAGCACCGGCCCGCAGTACTGCGACTGGCAGCGCGCCGGGCGTCGCGAACAGCGCGGCGACCGGCTTGCCCGGCCCGATGACCGTCGCGAGCGACACGGTGTGCAGCGGGCACGCGGGTCGCGGGTGCAGATCGGGTCGACGCCCAGCGGGTCGGCCGGGTCGGCGACGCGGCGCGCGGCGCGGCCTGCGCCGACGACCGGCGCGGTCGGCTGCGCTTCACCTGGATCGCGAACGGATCGTCTGGCCGCTGACGCCGCGCCTCCACCTGCCAGACGCCGGCGCGTGTCGAGCACCGGTCGATCGACGTAGACGCCGCGGCCCTTGGGCAGCCCGTCCCGGTCGAGGCGGCGCGTCGAGCGAACGGCGCCCAGCGTGCCGCCCGGCGGCGCGGAACCGCAGCATCGGCCGCGGGACCGCTGGCGTACTGCGTGCCTTCGAGCCGCCCTGTGCGAGCGCGAACGACGAAGCGCTGCGGCTGGCGCGTGACGCGTACAGGTCGCTCGACGAGCACGAGCGGCGAAGAGTCTTCGGGTTCGTCGCGCCGCGACCGCGCGCCGGCGAGCCGACGGCGGCAGCCGCGACGCAGGCCGCCGGCCGCGGCGAGCCCGACCGAGGAACGCGCGCGGCGAGACAACGCGCGTGCGAGCGGAAGGGGTCGCGAGTCATGCCCCCTATCCTGCCGCCCGGAGGTCGCGACTGTCGGATCGGGTGCAGTTCGTCGTGCAACGGCGAGCAGTCGAGGTCGACGCCGCCCCGGGCGAGTCGCTGCTCTCCGTGCTGCGCGAGCAGCTCGGCATCATCTCGCGTCAAGGACGGGTGCGCGCCGCAGGGTCAGTGCGGCTGCTGCACCGTGCTCGTCGACGGCGAGCCCGGGTGGCGTGCGTCACGCCGGTCACGCCGGGTCGCCGGCCGGTCGGTCACCACGGTCGACGGGCTCGACCCCGCACGAACGCGACGCGCTCGCGGCGCGTTCGTCGCGACCGGCGGCGTCGCAGTGCGGCTTCTGCACGCCCGGGCATCCTCGTGCGCGCGGCCGCGCTGCCGGGCGAAGGGCAGGACCGCCGGTCGACGTCGACCGCGCGCTCGCCGCGCACCTCTGCCGGTGCACCGGCTGGCAGACGATCTACGAGGCGATCGACGTCGTGCCGAGCGAGCACGCCGGCGCGTCGCGCACGCTCGACGCGGCCGCGCGAGCGCGCCGAGCTCGAGGGCGGCGCGCCGCAGCGGTCGGGCGCCGACGTGCCGCTCGGCGACGGCGGGTTCGCCGACGACACCGCGCCCCGCGACGCGCTGGTCGCGGTGCCGCGCCCGCCGGGATCGGACGCCGCGGACGTCGAGGCGGCGGGCATCCGCTGGGTCGTCGCCGAGTCGCTGCTCGACGCCGCGTGCGCTCGCCGGCAAGGTGCAGGGCCGGCGCACGACCGTCGACGCGCGCGCCGCCGCTCGCCGCTGCCGCCGCTGCCCGACGGTGGCGTGCGCCTCGCCACGAGCTGGGTCGAGCCCGCGTACCTCGAGCCCGACGCGTCGTGGTGCGCGCCCGGGCGGCGAGCCCGCGACGCCGCTCGCGAACGGCGGCGCGTTCGGCGGCAAGGCGGCGTCGCTCGGTCGACCGCGGCGGCGCGTGAGCTCGCCGACCAGCACGGGCGGAGCGGTGCGCGTGCGTGTTCTCACGCGAGGACGTCGTGCGGCTCGGGCCGAAGCGGCCGCCGATCGCCGCGACGCGCGGTCTACGGTCGACGGTGTCGTGCGCATCGACGGCGCGGTCGTCGGGCGACGTCGCGCCGTTCGTCGCGCCGATCGACGTGGCCGTACGACGTCGACGAGGTGCGCGGACGTGGACGACGGTGCGCGGTGCCGGGACCGCCGACCTCGTCGGCACCTGCGCGCGGTCGGGACTCGCGGAGCGCGCGCGTGCTCGCTCGAGGGTGCGCTCGACGCGGCGGGCGTCGACCGGGCCGGCGCTCGTGCGCGACGCACGCGTCGCGCGGCGGTGCTCCTCGACACGTGTCGTCGCGGCCCGACGGCGGCGCGCTCGCCGGGGCCCGCGTGATGCTCGATCGACGACCGGCACGCTCGAGCGCGTCGAGGTGCGCGTCGCCGCCGGCGATCCGCTCGACGACGTCGTGCTGCGCTCGTACGCGATCGGCGCCGCGCACATGGCGCTCGGCTGGGTGCTCACCGAAGGCCTCGCCGTCGACCCGGAGACCGGCGAGGTGCACGACCTCACGATCCGCTCGTTCGGCGTCGATCCGCGCCAAGGACACGCCGCCGATCGACGTCGCGATCGTCGACGATCCCGGCCCGCCGCTCCCGCGCGCGTCCGAC